>NZ_CP063813.1:2475325-3712988 GCF_015277815.1 Microbacterium atlanticum | reverse complement strand
CGCGAAGGCATAATGACACCTTTCCGTCCGGTTTGAGTTCTCAGGCGACTCGACGTAGCCTTAATCGGTTGACTTGTGCCCTCGTGGCAGTCGCCCCTGTACACCCGTCCCCGGTCTCGAGCGTCCCGGTGACACCTGATCGGAAGTAGTCCCTCATGAGCAAGCGCACCTTCCAGCCCAACAACCGTCGCCGCGCCAAGAAGCACGGCTTCCGCGCCCGCATGCGCACGCGCGCCGGCCGCAGCATCCTCTCGGCTCGTCGCGCCAAGGGGCGCACCGAGCTCTCGGCCTGAGCCGAGCGGTGCTCGCGAGGCCGAACCGACTCACCCGCGGAGCGGATTACAAGGCCGTCGTCCGTCGGGGTCGCCGGTGTGCCGGCGCGCACACCGTCACCTACGTCAGCCGCGTCGTGACCGATGGTCCGGCGCGGTTCGGCTTCATCGTGAGCCGCCAGGTCGGAGGAGCGGTGATCCGCAACACCGTGCGGCGCCGGCTCAAGGCGCTGTGCTTCGAGTCACTGGGAGCGGTCGCACCCGGGAGCGACGTGGTCATCCGTGTCCTTCCCAGCGCGGCGTCGGCGTCTTTCGCCGAGCTGCGCACCGACATGACGAAGTGCCTGCCGCGGAGGGTCGCATGAGCGTGCTGCCGGCCTATGCGATCGGGGACGCGCGGTTCGAGGCATCCGATTCCCTCCGCAGCCTTCCGCTGCTCCCCCGCAACGCCCTCCTCGCCCTGCTGCACGGCTACCGCGCCACGATCTCGCACACCTACGGCGACGTCTGCAAGTACTACCCGTCGTGTTCGGCGTACGCCGTCGGCGCGGTGCAGCAGCACGGCGCCGTCGTCGGGTCCGCCCTCACCGTCGCCCGGATCGCGCGGTGCCACCCGTGGGCCGCGGGCGGCGTCGACGATGTGCCCCCGCACCGGAACTTCCGGCACGCACTGACCCCGCACGGGTTCGTCGTGCCCGCCCCCACCCGAAAGGACTGATCCGCCGCATGGATCTCTTGCTGGCCTCCACCCCCGCGCCCGAACAGACCGGCGGAGGATTCGATCTGTTCGGGATCATCCTGTGGCCGCTCAAGTGGGCGGTCGAGGCGGTGCTGGTCTTCTGGCACTGGCTGTTCACGGCGATGGGCCTTCCGGCCGCCGACGGCATCACCTGGGTGCTGGCGATCGTCGGCCTCGTGATCGTCGTTCGCTCGGCGATGATCCCGCTGTTCGTGCGGCAGATCAAGAGCCAGCGGAAGATGATGGAAATCGCCCCTGAACTGCGGAAAGTTCAGGAGAAGTACAAGGGCAAGCGCGATCAGCTGTCTCGCGAGGCGATGAGCCGCGAGACGATGGCGCTGTACAAGAAGCACGGCACCACTCCGGTCTCGAGCTGCCTTCCGCTGCTGGTGCAGATGCCCGTGTTCTTCGCGCTGTTCAGCGTGCTCAACGACGTCACCAAGCACGCGACAGCCGGGATCGGTGGGGTGGGCCTGCTCAACGCCGAGCTCACCGAGGAGTTCTACAACGCCAAGCTCTTCGGCGTCGCGTCCCTCCACGAGACCCTCATCGACGCGATCAACACGGGCAACACGGCCGCCATCATCATCCTGCTGGTGCTCGTCGTCCTGATGATCGTGTCGCAGTTCTTCACCCAGCTGCAGATCATCTCGAAGAACCTCTCCCCCGAGGCCAAGACCGGCCAGGCGTACCAGATGCAGAAGATCATGCTGTACGTCCTGCCGTTCGCCTTCGTCTTCTCGGGTGTGTTCTTCCCGCTCGGCGTGGTCATCTACTGGTTCGTGTCCAACCTGTGGACCATGGGCCAGCAGTTCCTCGTCATCCGCGAGATGCCCACGCCCGGCTCGGACGCCGCCAAGGCGCGCGAAGAGCGACTGGCTCGCAAGGGCAAGGCGATCGACGCATCGGGCAAGGTCGTGCCGATGGAGAAGTACCTCGCCGAGCAGCAGCGCCTGTACGAAGAGGCGGAGCGTGCGCGCGCCGCCGCCCCCAAGCGCCAGCAGCCGGTGAGCAAGCAGCGTGCGAAGAAGCAGTCGCAGAAGCAGCCCGGTGCCAAGCAGGGCGGCGCCAAGCCGGCGGGTGAGACGGATGCCGGTGCCGCCGGCTCCCGTCCGGCCTCCTGAGTCCCGACCGACCGTCTCCCGCTCCCCCGGAGGATCACGTCCATGACCACGTCTCCTGACTTCGTCCACACCGAATCCCGCGACGACCGGACGCCGGCGACCGTCGCCCAGCTCGAGGAGGAAGGTGACATCGCCGCCGACTTCATCGAGGGACTGCTCGACATCGCCGACATCGACGGCGATCTCGACCTCGATGTCCGAGCCGGGCGGGCCTACGTCTCGGTCGAGGCGCCGGAGGGCGGGTCGGTGGCGCTGATCGCGGCACCCGACACCGTGCAGGCGCTGCAGGAGCTGACGCGGATCGCGGTGCAGAACCGCACCGGACGGTTCTCGCGGCTGATCCTGGACATCGGCGGGTCCCGCGACGCGCGGGAGCACGAGCTTGCGGCGCTCGTCGATCGCGCGATCGCCCGCCTCGACGACGGGGCGTCGCAGGCGTCGCTCCCGGCCATGTCGAGCTACGAGCGGAAGGTCGTGCACGACATCGTGGCCGACCGCGGCTTCGTGTCGGAGTCGTACGGCGAGGGTGCCGATCGTCACACGGTCATCCGCCGCGGCTGACGTGCCGTTTCACGTGAAACATGTCTGACTCCGCGCACCAGCCGATCATCCAGATCGAACCGGAGCCTTCTGCGGCCGCCGAGATCTTCGGCGACCGTATCGACGTGGCCCGCCGCTTCACCGAGGCCCTCGGCCGCCACGGTGAAGAGCGCGGGCTGATCGGTCCCCTCGAGCCGCCGCGCCTGTGGTCGCGGCACATCCTCAACAGCGCGGTCATCGCGCCCCTGTTCACGGGTCGCGTCGGGGACGTCGGCTCGGGCGCCGGCCTGCCGGGCTTGGTGCTGGCGATCGCCCGGCCCGACGTCGAGTGGGTGCTGATCGAGCCGATGGAGCGTCGTGTGGCGTGGCTCTCCGAGCAGGTGGCCGAGCTGGAGCTCGACAACGTCGAGGTGCTGCGAGCCCGCGCCGAGGACTGGAAGCGCGGTCCGGTGCTGGACGCGGTCACCGCGCGTGCCGTCAGCGCATTGCGCACGCTCGTGCCGATCACCGCTCCCCTGGTTCGGGATGGCGGCGAGCTGATCCTGCTCAAGGGTGCGAGCGCGCCCAACGAGATCGAGGCCGCGCAGAAACAGCTGCGCAAGCACAGAGTCGCGAACGCGCGCGTCGAGGTCGTCGGTGAGGGCCTCCTCCCGGAGCCGTCGCGCGTGATCCGCGCCACCGTTCGCTGACCCCTCTTGCCCGTCGGTCCCCCACCCGTTGGTTGCCGGTCGAGCAGCGAGGGCCCGCGGGTGTGCCGGTCGAGTAGCGAGGTAAGACCGTATCGAGACCCGGGGGTGTGCCGGTCGAGTAGCGAGGTACGAGCGTATCGAGACCCCCGGTTTGCCGGTCGAGGGGCGAGGTACGACCGTATCGAGACCCCGCGGGCGTGCCCGTCGAGCAGCGACGCGCGAGCGTATCGAGACCCCGGGGGGTGCCGGTCGAGCAGCGACGCGCGAGCGTATCGAGACCCCCGGGTGTGCCGGTCGAGTAGCGAGGTACGAGCGTATCGAGACCCCCGGGTGTGCCGGTCGAGTAGCGAGGTACGAGCGTATCGAGACCCCCACGATCAACCGGACTCCCAAGGATCCATAGCGCACCGCCCACCGCGTCGGGCCGATCCGGTAAAGCCCCTGGGCTAATGATGCGCCGCCGCACGCCGTTTTCACTAGCGCCTGATGGTGCGTCCGCCCGGCACCGCAAAGCTGATGTTTCACGTGAAACGACAATCCGGGACGTCCTCCTCGCCCCGCGCGTGCACACAACCTGACAGGCTGCGCTGTTTTACGTGAAACTTTCGCCAGTTTGCCTGAAATCGCACCCGGGGCTGGTCGGTGGTCGAGTCGTCTCCTCCCCAGGCGCCCGGCCTCGCCTCGCTATGCACGAGTCTGATCTTGCGCACGTATGCACGCATGGATCGCGGGCACGCTCGTTCCATGGCATACATGTACATCCTCCATTGCGCGGACGGGTCGACGTACGTCGGGAGCACGCTCCACCTCGAGCGCCGCATCGCCCAGCACAATGAAGGTGAAGGCGCTCTGTACACGAAGACCCGCCTGCCGGTGCAACTGCTCTACTTCGAGCAGTTCGATCGGATCGACGATGCGTACCGCCGTGAGAAGCAAGTGCAGGGATGGGGCCGTGCAAAGAGGTTTGCCCTGGCTGCTGGGCACCTCGATTCCCTGCCGCCACTGAGCAAGAAGACCTTTCGGAGACCGTGATCTTGGGGGCGGAGGCCCGCCTGCGTGTGCGTTTCACGTGAAACGCGCGCGCTGCGAGGGTCGATCAGAGAGGTGACGAGCCTGACCGAACTGCCCCCTTCGGGCTCTCCTACTCGATGTCGCGCGTGGCCGCAAAGAAGCGAGTAGCGATGAGCGAGAATCACCCAGATCCTCGGCGCTCCACTCCGTCCCCACTGCGACACCGAATCCCCCTGTTTGGTGAGCGGGGTACAGAGACACTCCCCCAGGCGTGCGGCCGCAGCGAAGTTCTCGCCACGCGTGTCCTCGAAAGCCAGGCTGCGGGCGTCGCGAACGGGCAGCTCTCCCCTCAGACGTGGCGTACTCCTCACGCAGGAGCCCGCTACACCGGGGTCTCGACACGCTCGTTCCTCGCTACTCGACCGGCGGGATCCGGTCCCGCGCTATGGGGTTTCGATGCGCTCGTGCCTCGCTCCTCGACCGGGACACCGGGGTCTCGATACGCTCGTTCCTCGCTACTCGACCGGCGGGGTCCGGTGCCGCGCCGCGGGGTTTCGATGCGCTGGTGCCCCGGCACTCGACGGGCACCCCGGGGGTCCCGATACGCTGGTGCCTCGCTGCTCGACCGGCACCCCGGGGTCTCGGTACGCTCGTGCCTCGCTCCTCGACCGGCATCCCGGGGTCTCGATCGCTCGTTCCTCGCTCCTCGACGGGCACCCCGGGGGTCCCGATACGCTCGTTCCTCGCTCCTCGACCGGCACCCCGGGGGTCTCGATCGCTCGTTCCTCGCTCCTCGTCGGGGACACCGGGGTCTCGATACGCTGGTGCCTCGCTGCTCGAACGACGGGGGTCCGGTCTTGCGCTACGGGGGTCTCGGTGCGCTCGTGCCTCGCTACTTGACCGACGACGGGCAACGCGTGGCGGCCGAAGCGCGCCCGTGGGGTGTTTCACGTGAAACATGGGAGCCACGAGGCCATGGAGGGGCGTTGCGGAAGGGGCGCGGGGGTGGCGCGGGATAGAGTGGAAGACGTTGTTCACCGGCTCGCGAAAGGGAGAGTGTTTCACGTGAAACAGCCCGACGAGACCGAAGCTCCGGCATCCTTCTCGTTCGACGACTCACCGATCGCCCGCGAAATCGCAGACCTCTCCGCCCGGCGGAAGCTTCTTGAAGCGACAGAGGTCGAGCTTTCCGGCCGCACCCGCGTGCTGACGGTGTCGAACCAGAAGGGCGGAGTGGGCAAGACCACCACCACCGTCAATCTCGCCGCCGCCCTCGCCGACCGTGGGGCTCGCGTTCTGGTGATCGACCTCGACCCACAGGGCAACGCCTCCACGGCGCTGGGGGTACCGCACACCGCGGAAACGCCGAGCGTGTACGACGTGCTCATCGACGAGTTCCCCCTCGCCGACATCGTCCAGGTGAGCCCCGAGTCGCCCAACCTGCTGTGCGCCCCCAGTACCATCCACCTCGCCGGGGCCGAGATCGAGCTGGTCTCGCAGGTGGCCCGCGAGCATCGCCTGCGGACGGCGGTGGAGGAGTACCTCGACAGCCTCGACGAGCGATTGGACTTCATCCTCATCGACTGCCCACCCTCGCTGGGTCTGCTGACGATCAACGCGTTCACCGCCGCCGGCGAGCTGCTGATCCCGATTCAGTGCGAGTACTACGCCCTCGAGGGTCTCAGCCAACTGCTCGGCACGGTGCGCATGATCCAGAAGCACCTCAACCCGCGCCTGCACCTGTCGACGATCATGCTGACGATGTACGACGGGCGCACCCGGCTCGCCCAGCAGGTCGCCGACGAGGTGCGACAGCACTTCCCGCGCGAGGTGCTGCACACCGTCATCCCCCGCTCCGTGCGCGTGTCGGAGGCGCCGAGTTTCGGACAGACCGTCATCGCCTACGACGGCCAGTCCGCCGGCGCCATCGCCTACCGGGAAGCGGCAGTGGAGATCATCCGGCGCGACAGCGCCTCGGACCAACAAGAAGGGGACGCCTGATGGCCGCGAAGCGCACAGGACTGGGACGTGGAATCGGTGCACTCATCCCGACCAACGAGCAGGTCGAGGAGCGCCCCGCCGATGTCTTCTTCCCGCGACCGGTCGCGGTCGAGGAGATCGAGGAAGACCTGGTCGACGTGCCCGGCGCGCGACTGGCGCACATCGATCCGCACGAGATCGTCCCCAACCCGCGCCAGCCCCGCACGAACTTCGATCCCGAGCACTTCGCCGAGCTGGTGCACAGCGTCCGAGAGTTCGGGGTGCTCCAGCCGGTCGTCGTGCGCACGAACGAGAACGGCCAATACGAGCTCATCATGGGCGAGCGCCGCACCCGCGCGGCGCGGGAGGCGGGCCTCACATCGATTCCCGCCGTCGTCCGCGACACGGCCGACGAGCACCTCCTCCGCGACGCACTGCTCGAGAACCTCCACCGCTCCGAACTGAACCCCCTCGAGGAGGCGTCGGCGTACCAGCAGCTGCTCGAGGACTTCGGCATCACCCAGGAAGAGCTCGCGACGCGCATCGGGCGCTCCCGCCCGCAGATCAGCAACACAATCCGCCTGCTGAAACTGCCGGTGCCGGTGCAGCAGCGCGTGGCGGCGGGTGTGCTGACCGCCGGACACGCGCGCGCCATCCTCTCGCTCGAGGACCCCGCCTCGATGCAGCGCCTCGCCGACAAGATCGTGAACGAGGACCTCTCGGTGCGTGCGGCCGAGGCGGCCGCGAAGCTGCCGGATGCCTCGCCGACGCGTGCCGGGAAGCCGCAGGCCGGTTCGCGACGCGCCCACCTCGACGACCTCGCTGAGCGCCTCGGCGACCGCCTGAACACCCGCGTGAAGATCTCCTTGACGGCAAGGAAAGGCCAGATCAGTATAGATTTCGCGAGCATCCAGGATCTCAATCGCATCCTGGAGGAGCTGGGCGAGACGGGCTACGGCGAGGGCTGAGGCCCGGCCCCGCACGCGTCCGGACGAGGGTAACGCGGCAGTGACGCGCGCGGCGGCCCTCCACGTCGGCGTCGCCGCGTACCCTGGTCTGGTGGCACACGACGAGCAGACCCCGCGACGACGGGCGAGCCTGGAGCTGCTGCGCGCCGAGGCCGCCGACGAACTTTCCGTCCTCGTCACCGAGCGCCTGCGCGCGGGCGAGGATCCGTGGGAGTTCATGGAGGACCTCCCCACGGTGGACGAACTGGTCGTCTTCATGCTGCGAGCCGAGAACATCGCCGCGAACGGCGGCGCGAGGCCCAATGCCAGCCGCCACTACCGTGTCCTGCGTCAGATCGCCCTCGACTACCCGCCGCTCACGCGCGCCGTCTGGCGGCTGCTGGGAGACGCGAACACTCATCGCCGCTGGGACGCCACAGTGCGCGCGGACGCCGGCTGACCGCCGGTTCGACGGCTCGCTCTGCGGGCCCGCGCTCTCAGATTCCTCACCCGGCATATGACTCGCCCGCCGTTGCACGACGAGACCCCGCCAGCCGCAGCCGACGGGGTCTCGTGAAGCCGGGAGCTCAGCCGATGTAGCGCGCGAGGTCCTGCTCGAGCGCGAACTTCGGCTTGGCGCCGATGATCGTGGTCTCGACCTGGCCCTTGTTGAACACCTTCATCGCGGGGATCGACGTGATCTGGTACTTCATCGCGAGGTCGGGGTTCTCGTCCACGTTGAGCTTGAGGATCGTGATCTTGTCAGGGTGCTCCGACTGGATCTGGTCGAGGACGGGCGAGACCATGCGGCACGGCCCGCACCACTCGGCCCAGAAGTCCACGAGCACCGGGCCGTCAGCCTGAAGCACATCCTGCTCGAACGTGGCGGAGGTCGTCGCCTTGGCGGTCATCTGGTTCTCCTTCGGTGGAAGTCTGTCGTAGGTGGAAACGGATGCCGCGGGGGGATTGTTCCCGGCATGCCGCGGACTCTCAGGTTCAGACCGGGGCGACCTCGGGCAGGCCCGCGATCTGGTCGCCGTGCGCATCGGGCTCGCCCGCCTCGCCGAGAGCAGCGAGATAGTGCTCGAGGTCGAGGGCGGCGACCGTGCCGCTGCCCGCTGCGGTGACGGCCTGCCGGTACGTCGGGTCGATGACGTCCCCCGCGGCGAACACGCCGGGCACCGACGTCCGCGACGAGCGCCCGTCCACCCACACCGTGCCGTCGGCGGTCAGGTCGAGCTTGCCGTGCACGAGGTGGGTGCGGGGGTCGTAGCCGATCGCCACGAACACACCGTCCAGCGTCAGCTCGCGCGTCGAGCCGTCGACCGTGTCCTTGAGGACCACGCCGCTGACCGCGTCCTCGCCGAGGATGTCGACCACCTCGGCGTTCCAGATGAACTCGATCTTCTCGTTCTTGAATGCCCGGTCCTGCATGATCTTCGATGCGCGCAGCTCGTCGCGACGGTGGATGACGTAGACCTTCGACGCGAACTTCGTGAGGAACGTGGCCTCCTCCATCGCGGAGTCGCCGCCGCCCACGACCGCGATCACGCGCTCGCGGAAGAAGAACCCGTCGCACGTGGCGCAGTACGAGACCCCGCGACCTGACAGGCGGGACTCGCCCTCGATGCCGATCTTGCGCGGGGCGGAGCCGGTGGCGAAGATGACGGACTCGGCCTCGTGCGTGGCCCCGCTGCCGAGGGTGACCCTCTTGACCGCACCGTCGACGTCGAGCGCGACGACGTCGTCGTACAGCACCTCGGCGCCGAACTTCTCTGCCTGCTCCTGCATCTTCGCCATCAGGTCGGGGCCCATGATGCCCTCGGGGAAGCCGGGGAAGTTCTCGACCTCGGTGGTGTTCATCAGCTCGCCGCCCGCTTCGACCGAGCTCGCCACGACGAGCGGGCTCAGGTTTGCACGCGCGGCATAGATCGCCGCCGTGTAGCCCGCGGGGCCCGAACCGATGATGATGACCTGACGCACGTGCGCCCCTTTCCTCGTGAAGCCCCGGCGCCTCGGACGACGGACAAGGGCTCCGGATGCCTCAACACATGGTAACCGCGCGGCATTCCGCGCCCTCCCCCCTTGCGGGCGCGCCGCACGGCAGGTGTCGCGCCGGAGTCACTGGAGCTCCGGGGATCAGGGCGTCAGCGCCCGCCCGGCAGGAACCGCCGCACGAGGCCCGCCGCGACGGAGAGCTCCGGCGCCCTCAGCAGCGCCAGGAACCCGGCGTACACCACGAGGACGACCACCCCGATGATGGCGGCTCCCACGGCGCCCAGCACCTTGTCGGCCATGGTCCACCCTTCCACGCCGCCGAGCAGCTGGAAGGTGAACCAGCCGGCGGCGGCGGCCGGCAGCGCGGCCAGGGCGAACCGGCCGAGCGACAGCATCCAGGAACCCACGCGGATGCCGCCGAGCCGACGATGCAGCAGCCACGCCGCGACGATCACCTGCACCACGCTCGCCAGCGACTGCCCGAGCGCGACCGCCGCCGTGAGGCGGCTCGGCGCCAGCGCCCCGGCGGTGAACGCCCAGAGCGCGCCCCAGGCCGTGAGGACGACGAGCGCGCACTGGAGGATCGTGAAGAGGAAGGGCGTGCGGGTGTCGTCGTAGGCGTAGAAGGTGCGCTGCACGACGAACAGCACGGCGAGCGGGATCAGGCTGACGAGGTAGCAGAGGAGCACCGCTGATGCCGCGACGGCTTCGTCCGGGCTGTCGGTGAAGATGCGGGACGCGGGGATCGCGGCCACCCCGAGCGCGGCGGTGGCGCCCACCACGAACAGCCCGAGGGTGCGGATGCTGCGTCCGACGTCGCCGCGGACATCCTCGTCGCGCCCCGCAGCGGCGTGCTCGCTGAGCTGAGTGAAGTACGGCGTCCCGATCGAGAGGACGATGATCGAGTACGGCAGCATGAACAGCAGCCACGCGTTGCCGGCGACGAACACGCCCGGGTCGCCCTCGGGGATGCGCGACATCACCTGGGACTGCACGAGGCCGGCGAGCTGGCCGGCGAGCACCATGAGGAAGGTCCACCCCGCCAGCTTGCCGACCTGGCCGAGGCCGACGCCGCGCCATCCGAAGTCGGGCCGGACGTGCAGGCCGGTCTTGCGCCAGAACGCGAAGAGGATTCCGGTCTGCACCACGATGCCGAGCGTGGCGGTGCCGGCGAGCACCGCGATCATCTCAGGGGTCCACGCGGTGGTGCTGCCGGCCGGACCGAACAGCCAGATGAAGGCGACGAACCCCGCGATCGAGACGAGGTTGTTGACGATCGGCGCCCATGTGTAGGGGCCGTACACCCGCCGGGCGTTCAGTGACTCTCCGACGAGCGCGAACAGCCCGTAGAAGAGGATCTGCGGCAGGCACCAGTAGGCGAAGGCGGTCGCCAGAGCCTGCTGCTCCGGGGGGAAGGCGGGGGCATACAGCTCGACCAGCAGCGGCGCAGCGGCCGTCGCGAGAACCGTGGTGCCCAGAAGCACCACCGCGCCCAGGGTGAAGAGCTTGGACACGAACGCGCGCCCGCCGTCGTCGTGCGCGGCGGCCTTGACGATCTGGGGCACGACGACCGCACTCAGCAGCCCGGTCGAGATGATCGCGTAGATGTTGTTGGGCAGTTGGTTGGCCACCGCGAAGGCGTTGCCGCCCGCCGTCGTCGCCCCGATCGCCGACACCAGCACGACCGCGCGGAGGAACCCGGTCAGCCGCGACACGATGGTGCCGGCACCGATCAGGACGCTCGCGCGCCCGATCCCGCTCACCGCTGCGCTCCCTCACTCGGCGGGGCGGCGTCGGCGTCGGCTTCGTCAGCGGCGTCGGCGTCGGCGTCGGCGTCGGCGGCGGTGTCGCCGGGAGCGGGTGCGTCTGCAGGGGTGGCGGCATCCGCTCTCCGGCGCCGGCGGCGCACGCGCAGCACGGTGCGGACGATGCCCATCACCAACAGGGCGCCGACCAGGACGGCGAGGGCGCCGATGCCGACCGCCTCCCAGTCGGCCCACACGTTCACCTCGACCGATTCCGGCTCGCCGATCGCCACGAACGCCGGGCTGCGCAGCTGCAGTGTGAGCGTGACCTCGCCGCGCCCGACGCGCGCCTGGACCGGCACCTCGACACGGGTGTTGCTCTGCGCGGTCGCGACGACCGGGGTCTCGTTCTGCACGTCGAGCCGCAGGTTGTCGCGGGTCGTGTACAGCACGAGGTTGACGGGGTACGGCAGATCGTTGCGCACCCAGAACCGCAGCGACGCGTTCGAGCCGTACAGGTCGCTCGGAACGGTGGGAAGCAGCGAGACCGAGCCGAGCGTCGCCCTCGTCTCTGCGCGGTGCTCGGCGATCGCGCCGGGCCACTGCGCATTCCCCACCCATGCGACCCCCAGCAGCTGCAGCATCGCGTTGCGTTCGGGGCCGGTGAGAAGCGACGGCTGGTCGAGAATGGTCGCGAACCGGGCGAGCTCGCCTTCGTCCTGGACCAGAGCCGCCGCCGCCACGGAACCGTCCGGCGACGGCTCGACGTCGGCGACTGAAAGCTCGACGGGCTCGCCGGCGGCGAGGGCGGGCAGCGCACGAGGAACCACGCCGGGCGCGGTGAACGCGGCCGACACGGCCGCCCCGAGCTCGACGCCCGAGCGCCCGTCACCACGGCCGACCGTGACGAGCAGGGGTCCCGAAGCCTCCGCGGCGGCGAATGCCAGATACGCGGTGGCCGCCGTCAGCGGCCCGCCGCGCAGCCACGGCTCCTCGCTGCGCGTGGCCTCGCCGAGCGCCGTCGAGATGTCGCTGTCGTAGACGAGCACCTCGGACTCGCCGACGCGACCGAGCGCAGCCACGGTGCCGCCCGCGGCCCCCGACGGGATCGTGGCGGAAGGCAGCACGGTCATCGAGGGGATGCCGGCGTCGGTCGGCAATCCGCCGAGCTGAGAGACGATGTCGGCGCCGGCGGTGCCGTCGGCCGGCCAGTAGACGCCTGTGCGCGTCGCCGGGCCGATGTCCAGCAGCTCGCCGGTGCTGGGCAGCGTGACACCGGGCGGCGCGGTGGGCGTGGGGCTCGGGGTTCCGGGCCGCGGGGTCGGCGTGGGGGTCGGGCTGGGCGTGAGCCCGGCGAAGTCCGACGGGGACATGTACGCCGCGAACGAGGTGGGGGCGAGCGGCCGCGGCAGGCCGGCCTGCAGCTGGGCGGTGACGTCGGCATCGCCGAACTGGAGGGCGAAGCGGGAGTTCTGGATGCCTTCGAGCCGGGTGAGCCACTCCGCCGCCGAATCCGGGGCCGAGGTGCCGAGCACCCGGATGGCCGCCGGGATCGCCGGGTCGACGGCGAGGATGGCAGGGGTGCCGCTCACCGCGTCGAGCTGGTCGGTCAGCGCGCCGTCGGGCCCGGTCAGCACGGCGAGCTCGTCGGCGGTGAGGAGGCCGTCACGCAGCGGACCTGCGGTGATCGGGACGATCACGCCCAGCCCGACCTCCGGCGCCCCGGCGGGAGGGACGACCATCGCGCTCACGGAGGTCTCGGCGCCGGTCTCTCCCGGGAAGGATGCCGCGAGGGGGTAGACGCCCGGAGCCCGGCCGGCGAGCGACGGATCGTCGGCCGGGATCGTCAGTCCGCGCACCTGGAACGATCCCGCAGCGACGGCTCCGATCGTCTCGGTGGCGATCGGCTGGAGGGAGGGGTCGGATGCCTCGCCCGCCAGCCACGCCGTCAGCGCCGCGCGGTCGGCGAGCGGGGCGGCACCGAGCGAGAGCGTGACGTCGACCGGCGCGAGGTCGGCGCCGGTGCCGTTCTGCCGCGAGATCGAGACGCTGAGCGCCTCGCCCGCCGGGACGACGCCGTTGCCGAGCGGGGACAGTGTGAACGCAGTCGTCCCGGCCGGCACGCCTGACGTGGGGGTGGGCGTCGGTTCCGGCGAGGGAGCCGGTGCGGCCGAGACCGCCGAGGCGGCTGCGGTGGCCGGCGCCGGCAGCACGAGAGGCGCGAGCACGGCCGCCGCGGCGAGCACGGCGGTCACGAGACGCTGTGCGCGGCGAGGGGTGCGCCGCAGTGCTCGCGGTTGGGTCACGATCATCCTGTCGGGGGTTCGCTCCTGTGCGATGTCCTGACCGCACGATCGACTGCGATTCTACGGTCCGTGGCTCCGAGGCCCCCGGATGCCGGGCCGCACGCGGCCAGGCCGCCCCCCGCCACCGCGCGGCGGCCACGTGGGCGCGATTGAATGGTCGGGTGCTTCCCGCATCGGATCCCGCCCTCTGCCACGCCCTCGCCGCCGACCTCCGCGCCGCCGGGTACACCGCCGAGGCGCTGCGCGACGCGTGGGGACCGGCGGCCGACGACGCGATCGCGCGCGGCCTGCGCTCGCCGGCGTCGCGGGCGCTCGGCGACCGCGAGGATGCGCTGGCCGTGCTCGGGCGACTGCTGGTGCTCGGGATGCCGCAGGCCGAGGCATCCGTCGATCGAGCGCTGGTCCGCACCGGCGCGGCGGGGCTGACCCGGCTGGGGCTGGCGGACGTCGAGCGCGGCGAGGTCCGCCCGCGCGCGCTGGTGCGGCCGCAGTCGTACGCCGACGAGACCGGATCCGGGCAGTGGTGGATCGCGAGCGACCTCGACGAGGCGGCGCTGGGCGGCCCCCTTCCCGAGGACCACGTGCTCGGGGTCGGAGGCGCCTCGCTCACCCTCGCCGGGCTGCAGCTGTCGACGCCCGCCGCGCGCGGGCTGGACATCGGCTCGGGGTGCGGCATCCAGGCGCTGCGGGCCCGCGCACACGTCGACCACGTCGTCGCCACCGACGTCTCGGCGCGAGCCCTCGCCTTCACGCGGTTCAACGCGCTGCTCAACGGCGTGGGCGGCATCGAGGTGCGGCAGGGGAGCCTGTTCGCGCCGGTGGCAGGCGAGCAGTTCGACCGCATCGTGTCGAATCCGCCGTTCGTGATCACGCCGCGCGCCGACGACGTGCCGGCCTACGAGTACCGCGACGGCGGCATGGTGGGCGACGACCTCGTGGCCGCGTTCGTCGCCGGCGTCGGGGCGCATCTCGCGCCAGGGGGCGTCGCGCAGCTGCTGGGCAACTGGGAGACCCGCGACGGCGTGGCGGGCCTCGACCGCGTCCGCCGCTGGATCGAATCGTCGCCGGTGCCGCTGGACGCGTGGGTGGTCGAGCGCGAGCGCCTCGACCCGCTGTCGTACGCCGAGCTCTGGGTGCGCGACGGCGGGACCCTCCCCGGCACGCCGGGATTCGCCCGCCTCGTCGACGCCTGGCTGGACGACTTCGGCGCCCGGAGCGTGACCGAGGTCGGCTTCGGATACCTGCTGCTGCGGCGACCGCTGGAGGGCGCGCCGACCCTGGCCCGGTACGAGACGCTCCACGCCGCGCTCCCCGGCGACGGTCTGGGCGCACACCTCGCGACCGCGCTCGAGGCGCACGACCGCCTCGGTGCGCTCGACGACCGCGCGCTCGCGGCATCCGTGCTCCTCGTCGCTCCCGATGTCACCGAGGCCCGCCACCACCTCCCCGGCGCCGAGGATCCGACCGTCATCGAGCTGCGGCAGGGCGGTGGATTCGGGCGCGCGCTCGGTGTCGATCCCGGGCTCGCGGCGCTCGTCGGCGCGTGCGACGGGGACCTCCCCGTGGGCGTGCTCGTCGACGCCATCGCCGAGCTCCTCGGGGTGCAGGCGGGCGCCCTGCGCGCCGACCTCCTCCCGCGCGTGCGCGAGCTGCTGTTCACCGGCTTCCTCCGGTTCGGCTAGCCCGGTCTTCCCGGCCGGAGGTGAGGGCTCCCGGCAGAATGGGCCGGTCTCCGCGTCGGTAGGCTGGAACCCATGCTCAACATGGCCGAGGGCATCGCGCGCCTCGGCGCGCTCGCCGAGTCCCCCGTCGTCGCCGCACTCGCGCGGGCGTTCTCCGCCGCCGGCTTCGACCTGGCGATCGTCGGCGGACCGGTGCGCGACGCGCTCCTCGGCAAGGCCACCAACGATCTCGACTTCACCACCGACGCGCGGCCGGACGACATCCTGCGCGTCGTGACGCCGATCTCGACGGCGCAGTGGGACATCGGCCGCGCCTTCGGCACCATCGGCGCCCGGGTGCGCGGCGAGCAGGTCGAGATCACCACGTACCGGGCCGACAGCTACGACGGGGTCACGCGCAAGCCGACGGTGCAGTTCGGCGACACCATCGAGGGCGACCTCGCGCGCCGCGACTTCACGGTGAACGCGATGGCGCTCCGGGTGCCCTCCCAGACCCTCGTCGACCCGACGGGCGCGGTGGAGGATCTCGTCCGCGGGGTCCTGCGCACGCCGACCGACCCGGCGGTGAGCTTCGGCGACGACCCGTTGCGCATGCTGCGCGCTGCGCGGTTCGCCTCGCAGCTGGGCTTCGAGGTCGACCCCGCGACCGAGGCCGCGATGGCCGAGCTGCGCGAGACGCTCGCGATCGTGAGCCCCGAGCGCGTGCAGGGAGAGCTCTCGCGCCTGCTGGCGACCGACGATCCGGTGCAGGGCATCCGCCTGCTCGTGCGGACGGGGCTGATGGACGAGTTCCTCCCCGAGATCCCCGCGCTGCAGCTGGAGGTCGACGAGCACCACCACCACAAGGACGTCTACGAGCACTCGCTCACCGTGCTGCGGCAGGCCATCGATCTCGAGAAGCGACGGAATCCGGATGCCGCCCCCGACGTCTCCCTCCGGCTGGCGGCGCTGCTCCACGACATCGGCAAGCCCGCCACGCGGCGCCTCGAGCCCGGCGGCGGGGTGACGTTCTACCACCACGACATCAAGGGCGCGCGGCTGGCGCGCAAGCGGCTGCAGGCGCTGCGCTTCGACTCGGCGACCATCGCCACCGTGACGCGCTTGATCGAGCTGCATCTGCGCTTCTTCGGCTACTCCGAGGGCGCGTGGACCGACGCGGCCGTGCGCCGCTACGTGCGCGATGCCGACGCCGAGCTCGAGCGGCTTCACATCCTGACGCGGGCCGACGTCACCACGCGCAACGTCCGCAAGGCCACGCGGCTCGCCCGCGCGTACGACGACATCGAGCGCCGCATCGACGAGCTCGCCGCGCAGGAGGAGCTCGACGCGATGCGTCCCGAGCTCGACGGCAACCGCATCCAGGAGGTGCTCGGCCTCAAGCCCGGGCGCGAGGTCGGCGAGGCGTACCGGTTCCTCCTCGACCTGCGGCTGGACGAGGGCGTCGTCGGCGAGGCCGAGGCCGAACGCCGCCTGCGGGAGTGGTGGGCCGCCCGCACCTGAGCCCGCGCGCCTGGGCCGGGGTGCCCGGGCCGGGGTGCCCGGGCCCCGCGCCTGCCGGGGTGCCGGGCCCCTACACTGGACCCACGCTCCCGCCGACGCCGATCGGAGCACCATGGATTCATCGTGGTCGCCGCGGCGTGAGGTGTCGCCCGAGACCTCGCGCCTGCTGATCGAGCGCGCGCACGAGGAGCTCGTCGCCGGGAACGCGCAAGACGCGCGGCTGCGCGACGTCCGCGCGCTCGTCCGGGAGTCGTGGCGACGCTCGCTCGACAGCCTGGTCGGCGCCGAGGCGCTGCCGCCGCTCGATCTTTCGGCCCAAGAGCTCGAGGCGTACCGCCGCGCGCACCCGCTGGCCGGCGTCATCGACATGGTGCGAGGGCTGCTGCTGCCGGGCGAGGCATCCGAATCCGGCGTCGTCGTGGCGGTCGGCGACGCGGCCGGCCGGCTGCTGTGGGTCGAGGGTGACCGCCGCGTGCGCGCGCTCACCGGCGGCATGGGCTTCGTCGAGGGTGCGAACTGGTCGGAGCTCGCGGTCGGCACCGCCGCGCCCGGCACGGCGCTCGCCCTCGACCGCTCGGTGCAGATCCACGGAGCCGAGCACTTCAACCGTCTCGTGCAGCCGTGGTCGTGCACCGCGGCGCCGGTGCACGACCCCGAGACGCGTCGCATCCTCGGCGTGATCGACGTCACGGGTGGCCCCGAAGCCGTCACGCCGCAGGCGCAGCTGCTCGTCGACGCGACGGCCCGGGCGATCGAGGGTGAGCTGTTGGTGGCGCGACTGCGCGCGCGGGCGGCGCCGGCGCGTCCGGCACGCCGCACGAGTGCGCGCGCCGAGCCGACGCGAGCGGTGCTGCGGGTGCTGGGGCGCGACCGGGCGCAGCTCGAGGTGGTGGGCGACGGCAGGCAGACGCTGTCCGAGCTCGGGCCGCGCCACGCCGAGCTGCTCCTCATGCTCGCGGTGCACCGGCAGGGGCTCTCGGCCGAGCGGCTCGGCGACCTCGTCTACGGCGAGGCGGCCGGGGACGCGGCATCCGTCACCCTCCGCGCCGAGATGGTGCGCCTGCGCAAGGCCCTGGCGAAGGCGGCACCCGCGCTCGTCCCCGAGTCCCGTCCCTATCGCCTCGGCGTCGAGGTCGAGACCGATGCGCACCAGGTGCTGTCGCTGCTCGACCGCGGCGCCCACCGCGTGGCGCTCGCGGCGTACCGCGGCGACGTGCTCCCCGACTCGGTCGCGCCCGGCGTGGAGGAGTTCCGCGAGACGGTGCGCACGACGCTGCGCGAGGCGCTCATGGCCGAGGCATCCGTCGACGTGCTCCTCTCGTATGCCGAGACGGATGCCGCCTCCGACGACCTCGAGCTGCTCCGGCTCTGCCTGTCGATGCTGCCGGCGCGCTCGCCGAGGCGGGCCGGGCTGGTCGCCCGCCTCGAGCGACTCGAGGCTGCCGAGGCCTGACGGCGGAACTCCACGGATCTGCGCGCTCCCGGCGGCTGGGGACGCCCTATCCGCCGTCGCAGGCGCGGATCCGTGGAGTTCTGCCGAACCCCCCGCCGACAACGGTGCAACCTGATGCAACCTCCCGCCGCCTAGCGTCGACGCATCGCGACGACGGACGTCGCGGACAGCGTCGAAGGAGACCAGCATGACCATCGTCGAAGAGGGCGTCTCGAGCATCTACGCCGCCCCCGGGCAGCGCGGCTCGATCGCCGACTACCGCCCTCGCTACGGCCACTACATCGGCGGCGAATGGGTCGAGCCGATCAAGGGCCAGTACTTCGAGAACATCAGCCCGGTCAACGGCAAGCCCTTCACCGAGGTGGGCCGCGGCACTGTCGAGGACGTCGATCGCGCGGTCGACGTCGCGTGGCGCGCGTTCGAGTCGTGGAAGCGCACGACGCCCGCGGAGCGCGCCGTCATCCTCAACAGGATCGCCGACCGCATCGAAGAGAACCTCGAGCGGATCGCGGTCGCCGAGACGTGGGAGAACGGCAAGCCGGTCCGCGAGACGCTCGCCGCCGACATCCCGCTCGCCGTCGACCACTTCCGCTACTTCGCCGGCGTGCTGCGGGCGCAGGAGGGCTCGCTCAGCCAGCTCGACGAGGACACCGTGGCGTACCATTTCCACGAGCCGCTCGGGGTGGTCGGCCAGATCATCCCGTGGAACTTCCCGATCCTCATGGCCACCTGGAAGCTGGCGCCCGCGCTCGCCGCGGGCAACTGCGTGGTGCTCAAGCCCGCCGAGCAGACCCCGGCATCCATCCTCTTCCTCTTCGACATCATCGGCGACCTGCTGCCGCCTGGCGTCGTGAACATCGTGAACGGATTCGGCATCGAGGCGGGCGCGCCGCTCGCACAGCACAAGCGCATCCGCAAGGTCGCGTTCACGGGAGAGACGACGACCGGCCGCCTCATCATGCAGTACGCATCGCAGAACCTGATCCCCGTGACCCTCGAGCTCGGCGGCAAGAGCGCCAACGTGTTCTTCGAGGACGTCGCGCGCGACACCGGCGACGCGTACTACGACAAGGCGCTCGAGGGCTTCACCTTCTTCGCGCTCAACCAGGGCGAGGTGTGCACGTGCCCGTCGCGTGCCCTCATCCAGCGCTCCATCTACGACCGGTTCCTCGGCGACGGGCTCGATCGGGTGGCGAAGATCGTGCAGGGCAACCCCCTCGACCCGGCCACGATGATCGGCGCTCAGGCGTCCAACGACCAGCTCGAGAAGATCCTGTCGTACATCGAGATCGGCAAGCAGGGCGGCGCGAAGCTGCTCGCCGGCGGCGAGCGGGTCGACCTCGGCGGCGACCTCAGCGAGGGCTTCTACGTGGCGCCCACCGTGTTCGAGGGCACCAACGACATGCGCATCTTCCAGGAGGAGATCTTCGGCCCGGTCGTCTCGGTCACCTCGTTCGACGACTTCGACGATGCCGTCTCGATCGCGAACGACACGCTCTACGGCCTCGGCGCCGGGGTGTGGAGCCGTTCGGGCGACACCGCCTACCGCGCCGGCCGCGCGATCGAGGCCGGCCGCGTCTGGACGAACACCTACCACCAGTACCCCGCGCACGCCGCGTTCGGCGGATACAAGCAGTCCGGCATCGGCCGCGAGAACCACCTCAAGATGCTCGACCACTACCAGCAGACGAAGAACCTGCTGGTGTCGTACGCCGACGGCGCGATGGGCTTCTTCTGAGCCTTCCCCAAGACCCGGGCGGCGCTGCTTCGCGCGCCGCCCGGGTCGCAGCATCAGCCCGCAGACGCCGTGAGGAGCCACGATGACCGAGACCCAGACGCACGCGAGGGTGGCGGTGACGGATGCCGCGGCATCCCTGCTCCGCGATCTCACTGCGCAGCACGGCCCGCTGATGTTCCACCAGTCGGGCGGGTGCTGCGACGGCAGCGCGCCCATGTGCTACCCGGTGGGCATGTTCGTCACGGGGCCCGCCGACGTGCACCTCGGCGCGCTCGACGTCGGGCTGGCTGCGCCCATCGACGTGTTCATGTCGGCGGCCCAGTTCGAGTACTGGAAGTACACGCACCTCACGATCGACGTCGTGCCCGGGCGCGGAGCCGGCTTCAGCGTCGAGGGACCGACCGGGATGCGGTTCCTGATCCGGTCGCGCATGCTCACCGATGCCGAGCTCGTCGCGTTCGGGCTGGGTTGACCGGGACACCGGCCGGCGCGGGGGCGCATCGGCGGGCCGGGACTACCGCGAGAACAGCCCGAAGAAGCCGGAGTTCGACAGGAGCCACCAGGCGACGACGATGCCGGCCACGATGATGGTCTTCCACGGGACGCCCTTCTGCAGGCGTCGTCCCTGCGGGGCGACGCCGGGCGGCGGCCGCAGGGCGTCCAGCGGGGCGACGAAGGGGACAGCGGATGCCGCATGCCCCGCGTGGCCGGCACCCGGCAGCGGCGCGGCACCCGGAGTCGCGGCATCCGTCGTCGCGGCGCGTTCCGCCGCCAGCCGCTCATCGCGCCAGCGGGCCCACTGCGCGAGCTTGTCGAGGAGGGCGCCGACGACGGAGAACAGCCACGCCCAGGTCTGCGGGTCGAGCGTGGAGAAGTCGCGCTTGGCGTAGAGGAACAGCCAGTCGTCGACGATCTCGACGTCGAGGGCGGCGGCGTTGTCGATGAAGCGCGCCATGATGTCGGGCGTGAACAGGTAGAGGGCGTCTCGCTCGTAGCCGGCGGGGCACGACAGCGCGAAGTAGCGATCGAAGTCGCCCTCGAGACTGAGGCGCTGATCGCGGTCGAAGGTGAGCGGGAGGTTGGAGCCGAAGAGCGAGTTGTTGCTGGTCGCGTCGAGCACGATGTGCGGAAGCGGCGTGTCGAGCTTCACGGCGACGTAGCCCCACTGGTGCGTCTGCCGGTTCTTGCCCGAGCCGGTGGTGTAGCGGTAGTTGGCGAACTCGACGAAGCGGGGCGTGTCGCCGCGCACCAGATCGCTGGCCTGCCGCGTGCCGCCGATGGCGAAGATCATGCCCGGCAGCGGCGGCGCCGAGAGCCGCGGCAGATACGTCATGCCGTTCGATCGGGCGAAGCGGTCGAGCCGGTACATGCGCTCCTCCGCGCGGCGGGTGCCGCCGAGGAAGAGCAGGACGGCGCCGCCGGCGATGACGCCGAAGACGACGAGCGGGAAGATCAGGAAGAGCACGCTCGCCCCGCCGCCGCCGGCGGCGATCGCGCTCGCCACCGCCGAGACCAGGGTGATCGCCACCGAGCCGAACACGACGGCGAAGATCGCGCCGATCACGATGACCACGACGACGCTGGTGCCGGACCCGGCGAGGCGGCCGGTGCGCCGCAGCTCCTCCGCGAACGCACGGGCGGCGGCGCGTGGCACCGGTTCGACGAGCGGACGCGCGTCGAACGGATAGGCCGGGGCCGTGCCTGCTGCCTGACCGGGTGCGCTCACCCCCTCACGGTACCGGCGAGCCCGCACCGGGCGGGCGGGTGCGCACCGCGGGTGCGGCAGAACTCCACGGATCTGCGCGCGTCGGGACCTGAACCGTCCGATTTTCGCCGTCGGCCACACACATCCGTGGAGTTCTGCAGGCCGCACCGGCGGCGGGGGCCCGCCCGCGCCATGCGGCAGGATCGAGGAAGACGCGAGGAGGCGCCATGACCGATGACCGACGCGACCCCGAC
This sequence comes from Microbacterium atlanticum, assembly GCF_015277815.1. Classification (NCBI taxonomy): domain Bacteria; kingdom Bacillati; phylum Actinomycetota; class Actinomycetes; order Micrococcales; family Microbacteriaceae; genus Microbacterium; species Microbacterium atlanticum. Next base: position 3,691,305 of record NZ_CP063813.1, on the reverse strand, counting down.
GACCTCGACGCGCTGCGCGCGGCATCCGACGTCCTCGGCCTCGACGGGCTCCTCAGCGCCGACGAGCGCGCGACCCGCGACCGGGTCCGCGCCTTCGTCGACGCCGAGATCCGCCCGCACATCGCCGGGTGGTTCGACCGCGCCCACTTCCCCGTGGAGCTCGCCCCGGCGCTCGGGAGCCTCGGCGTGCTGGGCATGGAGCTGGACGGGTACGGATGCCCCGGCCGCAGCTCGGTCGAGTACGGCCTGGCCGCGCTCGAGCTCGAAGCCGGCGACTCCGGCATCCGCACGTTCGTGTCGGTCCAAGGCTCGCTCGCGATGGGGTCGATCCACCGCTGGGGCACCCAGGAGCAGAAGCAGGAATGGCTGCCGCGGATGGCGGCGGGCGCCGTGATCGGCTGCTTCGGGCTGACCGAGCCGACGGCGGGATCCGACCCGTCGCGCATGAAGACGTTCGCGCGCCGCGCGGGCGGCGACTGGATCATCTCGGGCGCGAAGCGCTGGATCGGGCTGGCCTCCGTCGCGCACGTCGCGGTGGTGTGGGCGCAGACCGACGAGGGCGTCCGCGGATTCCTGGTGCCCACCGACGCCCCGGGCCTCGAGATCTCCGTCCTCGAGCCGAAGGGCTCGATGCGCGCGTCGGTGCAGACCGAGCTGCGGTTCGACGGGGTGCGGGTGGCGGCATCCGCTCTCCTTCCCGGTGCGCGGGGACTGCGCGGACCGTTCTCGGCGCTGAACGACGCGCGCTACGGCATCGTGTGGGGCGCGCTGGGCGCCGCGCGCGACAGCTATGAGGCGGCGCTTCGGCACGCGCTGCGCCGCGAGCAGTTCGACCTGCCGATCGCCGGCTTCCAGCTCACGCAGCGCAAGCTCGTCGACATGGTGGTCGAGCTGCAGAAGGGCGGGCTGGTGGCGCTGCAGATCGGGCGGGCGAAGGATGCCGGCACCCTCACGCCCACGCAGATCTCGCTGGGCAAGCTCAACAACGTGCGCGAGGCGATCGGGATCGCGCGGGAGGCCCGTACGATCCTCGGCGGGGACGGCGTGCTGCTCGAGCATTCGCCGATCCGGCACGCGGCGAACCTCGAGTCGGTGCGCACCTATGAGGGGACCGACGAGGTGCACACGCTGATCCTCGGGCAGCACCTCACCGGTCTCGGCGCCTTCCGGTGACGCGCTCGACCAGCCCGGCGGGGCCGGTTGCAGCCTCCTCCCCAGGAAGGCCCGGCGCCGAGGGCCATTGAATGCCCCCGCGCGCGGCGCTAGCGTGTGCACCACGACGCTCGCCGGTCGTCCTCCGTGCGCGTGTCCGTCGGGCAGCGAGGGGGCACCATGGCCGGCACGCGGACGGTGTCCAGGGGCGTCGCGGCGATCGCCCTCCTGCTGACGGCGATCGCGGCGACGGGATGCACGGTCGGAGGCCCGGAGCCCTCTGCGGCGACGTCCACGACCAGCCCGACCCCGGGCGAAGGACCGGGCTCCTCGGAGGCGGGCGGGCTGGATGAGGGCACGCGCTTGCCCCGCTGATGACCTCGCTGATCACCCACCCGATGCCGGTCGAAGGGACCGACGAGAAGGTCCACGTCACCTACGAGCTCCTCCTCACCAACGGGACCGGCGTGCCGTTCCGCCTCGACGCGCTCGAGGTGGCCGACGCGCAGACGCACGAGACGCTCCTGATCGAGGACGAGGAGCGACTCCCGCAGACGGTGACCCGCGTCGGCGCCTCCGCGGGCGGTGTGCCCGGCTCCGGCTCCGTCGTGATCGGGCCGGCCGAGACCTGGATCGCGTGGCTCGACGTGCAGCTCGACCCCGACGCGGAGGTGCCCACGGCCCTCGAGCATCACGCGCAGGGGGCGGTCGTCCCGCCGGAGGGTGAGCCGCGCGACTTCGACGTGATGATCGGCACCACGCCCATCGAGCCCGGGCCGGCGCCCGAAGTGGGCGTTCCCGTCGGCGACGGCATCTGGCTCATGAGCGAGGGATGCTGCCGCGACGACACGCACCATCGCCGCGGGTTCGCGCCCGTGAACGGGCAGGCGCTGGTACCGCAGCGCTTCGCCATCGACTACTACCTGCTCGACGAGGAGCACCGCACGTGGGAGGGCGACCCCTCGCAGCTCGAGAGCTACTTCACGTACCGGCAGCCTGTCCTGGCTGCGGCCGCGGGCACGGTGGTGCGCGCGCTCGACGGCATCCCCAACACCACCTCGCTTCCGGAGCCGCCCCCGATCCCGCCCATCGAGGAGACCGTGGGCAACCACGTCATCGTGGAGATCGCGCCCGGACTTTATGCGCTGTACGGGCACATGGACCCCGGCTCTGTGCGCGTCGAGGTCGGCGACCGGGTCGAGATGGGCCAGGAGCTCGGGCTCATCGGCAGCAGCGGCAACTCCACGACACCGCACCTGCACTTCCACTTGCAGACCGCCGAGACGTTCTTCCCCTCCGACGGGGTGCCCTACGTCTTCGACGAGTTCGAGCTGCTGGGCTGGGTCCCCGAGCGCATCTGGGACGACGACCTCGGCCTGCAGCCGACCGGAGTGCTGCCGTTCGAGGAGTTCGAGCCGAGCGTGCGGCGCGCCGAGCTGCCGCTGGACCGGACGGTGATCCGGGTGGACCGGTCGGAGTGAGCGGCGCCCGTCGCCCGCCGATTCGGCGGAGCAGGCGGTATCCGGTACCATAGGAGGGTTGTCCGCACGCGCACCGAGCGCGGTCAGCCGGATGACGTGCAACACACCCTCCTGCTGCCGGGAAATGCCCGGCAGCCGTTCTAGTCCGAAGGAGGTGGGTTAGTGACGCACCAGTACGAACTCATGGTCATCCTGAACCCTGAGATCGACGAGCGCCAGGTCGGCGCCAATCTCGACAAGTTCCTCAAGGTCATCACGGCCGACGGCGGCACCATCGAGAACATCGACATCTGGGGCAAGCGCCGTCTCGCCTACGAGATCCAGAAGAAGACCGAGGGCATCTACGCCGTCGTCAACTTCACCGCGACCGCCGCGACCACCCAGGAGCTGGACCGCCAGCTGAACCTGAGCGAGCAGATCATGCGCACCAAGGTCCTGCGGGCCGAGGAAGCGATCGCCATGATCGCCTCGGAGAAGCAGCGTGCCGACGAGCGCGCCGCCCGCAAGTCCTCGAAGGGCGTGCGCCGCGTCGAGCCCGTCGAGACCAAGGCTTAAGGGTCATGGCCGGCGAGACGATCATCACCGTCGTGGGAAACCTCACGGCTGATCCCGAGCTGCGTTACACGCAGAACGGCCTTCCCGTCGCGAACTTCACGATCGCGTCGACGCCGCGCAACTTCGACCGTCAGGCCAACGAGTGGAAGGACGGCGAAGCGCTGTTCCTCCGCGCGAGCGTGTGGCGCGAGTTCGCCGAGCACGTGGCCGGCTCGCTGACCAAGGGCATGCGGGTCATCGCGACCGGCCGTCTCAAGCAGCGCAGCTACCAGGACCGCGAGGGCAACAACCGCACCGCGATCGAGCTCGAGGTCGACGAGATCGGCCCCTCGCTGCGCTACGCGACCGCCCAGGTCACCCGCGCCGCGGGCGGCTCCGGTGGTGGCGGCAGCTTCGGCGGCGGTGGCCAGTCTCGTCCGGCGCAGGTCGCCGACGAGCCGTGGTCGACGCCCGGCTCGCAGAACGCCGGCGGAGCCGGCGGCGGCGACGCGTGGGCGGCTCCGGGCGCGTACGGCGACGACACGCCTTTTTGATCGCTCGATCTCAGACAGATTCCGGATGCCTCGTGACGAGGCATCCGATCAAGAAAACGTAAAGGAAACACCATGGCTGGAAAGGCAACCGGCGACCGCCGGAAGCCGCGGAAGGGCGCGAAGAACGCGGCCCCCGCGAAGGCGATCCGTGTCGGCGTCATCGACTACAAGGACGTCGCCACCCTCCGCAAGTTCATCTCGGAGCGCGGCAAGATCCGCGCCCGTCGTATCACCGGTGTCTCGGTGCAGGAGCAGCGTCTGATCGCCAAGGCGATCAAGAACGCGCGCGAGATGGCGCTCCTGCCCTACGCCGGCGCTGGCCGCTAAGGAGTACCCACATGGCAAAGCTCATTCTCACGAACGAGGTCGCCGGGCTCGGCAGCGCCGGTGACGTGGTCGAGGTCAAGAACGGGTACGCCCGCAACTACCTCATCCCCCAGGGCTTCGCGGTCGCGTGGACCCGCGGTGGCGAGAAGCAGGTGGCGTCGATCCGCGCCGCCCGCGAGTCGCGCGCGATCCACGACCACGAAGAGGCCGTGGCGCTCAAGAACAACCTCGAGACCAACAAGGTCCGCCTGGCCGTGAAGGCCGGCTCCGAGGGTCGCCTGTTCGGCGCCGTCAAGACGTCCGACGTCGCCGAGGCCGTCAAGGCCGCGGGTCTGGGCGAGCTCGACAAGCGCAAGATCCACATCACCTCGCCGATCAAGTCGACGGGCGAGCACGAGGCGACGGTCCGTCTGCGCGACGACCTCACCGCCGTGATCACCCTGCAGGTGGTCGCCGCCAAGTAGTACCTGGCTCACGAGCGGATGCCGCGGACCCTCGGGTCCGCGGCATCCGTGGTCTTCGCGGCGCGCTGTTCGGGATTCAGTCTGCAGCGCTCGGCCCGGCCGACCGAGCCGCGCGGTTCTGCGGCGACGGCAGGCGTCGCCGGGCGACGAGACTGAATTGTGAACGGGGAGAGCGGATGCCGCGACGCCTGGTCGCGGCATCCGCAGTGCATCTCCCCTGCGGGCCGGCCCGATCCGGCAGCCGCAGGGGAGATGACTCGCTCCGTGGCCCGTGGATCCGTCCAGGCAGTGCCGGATGCCACGGGCCGGGAGATCGGGAAGTCACGAGGAGGGAGGGCCGGAAACGCCGTGCTCCGGTGGGTCGGTCGGAGGTGCGCCGCACGTGTCGACGCACCCCCGTCGACTCACGCTGCGCGGCGCCGCACGGCGCTGGCGAAGCCGCCCGCCACCAGGAGGGTGAGACCCAGGAGCACGAACGGCATCGCGCCGGACCCCCCGGTCGCGGCGAGCTGAGCGACCGCGTCGGCCGAGGCGGCCGAGCCGGTCAAGCTTGCGGTGCCGGCGTCACCCGAGGCTCCCGGGGTTCCGGACGTGCCCGGGGTGCCGGGAGTGCCCGGGGTGCCCGGGGTGCCCGGGGTGCCCGGGGTGCCGGGGGTGCCGGGGGTGCCGGGGGTGCCCGGGGTGCCGGGGGTGCCGGGGGTGCCGGGGGTGCCGGGGGTGCCCGGGGTGCCCGGGGTGCCGGGAGTGCCCGGGGTGCCGGGGGTGCCGGGGTCGGTCGTCGAGCTGTCGCCGATCACCGAGATGGCGTTGCCGTCGATGGTGACGGGCAGCGTGATCGGGGCGAGGATCTGCGTCCCGCCGACGATCGAGCCGGTCCCGTCGGTGCCGCCCACGATCCCGCTGCCGGCCGTCGCCGGTGCGGTGGTCGTGCCGTCCGTCGAGCTGTCGCTGATGACCGAGATGGCGTTGCCGCCGGCGGTGATCGGTGCGGTGATGGGCACGATGACCTGGGTGCCGCCGAGGAGGGAGTCCTCGCCGTCGGTGGTGCCGGTCGGTGCGCCGGTGCCCGTTCCCGGCGCCGCGGTGGCGGCATCCGTCGACTCGCTGTCGCCGATGACCGAGATGGCGTTGCCGCCGGCGGTGATCGGTGCGGTGACGGGCGCGACGACCTGGGTGCCGCCGAGGAGGGAGTCCTCGCCGTCGGTGGAGGCATCGGTGCCGGTGCCCGTCGTGCCCGCCCCCGGCGCGGTGGTCGCGCCGTCCGTCGAGCTGTCGCCGAGGACCGAGATGGCGTTTCCGCCGGCGGTGACCGGTGCGGTGATGGGCGCGATGACCTGGGTGCCGCCGAGGAGGGAGTCCTCGCCGTCGGTGGAGGCATCGGTGCCGGTGCCCGTCGTGCCCGCCCCCGGCGCGGTGGTCGCGCCGTCCGTCGAGCTGTCGCCGATGACCGAGATGGCGTTGCCCGACACGGTCACCGGAGCCGCCGCCGAGACGATCCCTTGGGTGCCGGCGAGGATCCCGTCCTGGCCTGACGTCTCAGCGGTGGCCGGCGCGGGCGCCGGTGCCGGCGCAGCGGTGGCGGCATCCGTCGACGAACTGTCGCCCACGACCGAGATCGCGTTGCCCGCGACCGTGACCGGCACGTTCACCGACACGAGGCCCTGGGTTCCCGACGCGACGCCGTCGTTGCCGCTGGTGGTCGCCTCGGCAGGCGCCGTCGTCGATGGCGAGGCAGCGGTGCCGGCCTCGCTGCTGGAGTCGCCGACCAGCGAGAACGACGTGCCGCTGACGGTGACCGGGAGTGTGACGTCGACGACGGCCTGGCTGCCCGACAGCAGTCCGTCCTCGCCGGTGGTTTCGGCCGCCGTGGCGACCGTCGCGCCGAGCAGCGTGATGCCGCCGGCCAGAAGCGTGCCCCACAGGGCGCGCTTGCAGAAAGTACGCATGAGTGTGTTCCCCTTCGAGATGAATCGGATGCAGCGCGCGAAGAGGCGCTGCGCAGCGCGCGGAAGAGCGCGCTGAATCTGCCGCAGCCCGCTCGCAGGAGCGGGGCGGCGGCGATCCGATCAGTCGGGGGAGACGTCGGTGGAGCCGGCGGGTGCCGGTGGCGCATGCTCGTCCTCGGGACCTGCTCGACGCACCCAGGCACGGTGTGCGGCGAGTGGAACGAGGGCGACGAGCGCCCAGGCGCCGGGACCCGCACCACCGGGTCCCGCCGACGCGGAGGGCAGGCAGAGCCCGCCCGGAGAGCTGGAAGGTCCGCTCGCGCCGAGCGCGGCGGAAGAGTCGAGGAGGACGTCGGCGACACCGGCCACGGTGACGGATGCCGCAGCCCACGCGACGCGCAGGGCGACGGTGGCAGCGTCCGAGGCGCTCGCGAGGAGAGGAGAGACGCCCGCAGCGCCGAGGTCAAGGTCGGCGGGCGCGGCGTCGCCCGCGCTGGAGTGGGCGGGGCTGGAAAGGTCGAGCGCGGGCAGCTCCGGAGCACCGGGGAGGGGCGCGACGCCGTCGACGGGCGGCTCGCCGATGGTGGCGCCGGTCTCGGAGACGGAGCCGACGACGCCGGCGAGCGTCTCATCGACGGTGGTGCCCACGGTGGTGACGGCCTCATCGATCCCGACGGCCGCGACGAGGTCGCCGACGACCGGCACCTCCTTCACGGCGTCGACCACCGGCTGCGCGATGCTGCCGACGGCACCGCCGGAAGCGGCATCCGCAACCGGCTGCGTGGCCGCCGCGACGGCCGCTCCGACGTTCTGCACCACCTGGCTCACCGGCTGCTGGACGGGAGGCGGCGCCGATGCCACCGCCGTATCGGCCGTCGACACCACACCTGTGGTCACGGTCGAGACCGTCTGCGTCACGGTCGCCGCCGCGGTGTCGACCGCGGCAGTGACGCCGCCGAGTGCACCCCCGAGGAGCCCCTTCTCGTCGTCCTGCGCGTGCGCCTGCCCGATGCCGAGCACGAGCGAGAGGACGACCCAGGCGAACGCGGTAGCGGTCCCGATGAGGGTCAGCCGCATGATCCTCGGCAGCTGCGAGGTTGCGATCTCCACGTTCACCTCCCACGACGAAAGGGCCGCACGTCCGGACGGATCGTGCGTGAGGGTGCCTGGACCTCAGAGGTTAGCGGGTACCCGAGGCCGGGGCAAGGGCGTCGGGGCGGGGGTTGCGCTCGGCCGGATATGGCGCTACCGCCGACTTGCACAACGCGCAGAATTGTGCACAGGTCGGCGCGCTCGCGCGAACCTTCAACCCCTGGTTCAACCACATCGCCGTCCACAGCCTGTGAAAACCAGAGACGCAGATCAGCGGCGGTTTCCCGCATCGAAGGCGGAGAATCACCGACGGTTCTCCACAGGCGTTGCTCACAGGCGCATCGGCGTTTCTCGCAACCTCTCCACAGAGTTATCCACAACCGCTGTTGCGAGTGTCGGAGGCCGTCCATAGCGTGGGGTCCGGCCCACTCGGGACGCGCGCGTCGCAATGCTGGGGGTGGCGCGGCAGTCGGGCCAGACGCAGAAGCGGAGTGCGATCCTTCAAGATCCCGCTCCTCGGTCGTGCGCGCAGGCGTGCGTTTCGGATGCCCGAACATCCATCGACCGACGACCACGACGAGTGCCAGGGAGGACGCGCAGCCTATGTCGATCGCCGACATCTCCGAAGAGCGCATGGGAGGCCCTCGGGAGTTCGAGCGCACTCCCCCGCACGATGTCCTCGCGGAGCAGAGCGCGCTGGGCGGCATGCTGCTGTCGAAGGACGCGGTGGCCGATGTCATCGAGACGCTGCGCGGCACCGACTTCTACGTCCCGAAGCACGAGCTCATCTTCGAGGCCATCCTCACCCTGTACTCGCACGGCGAGCCGACCGATGTGGTCGCCGTCACCGACGAGCTCATCAAGACCGGTGAGCTGCAGCGGGCTGGAGGCGCGGACTACCTCCATACCCTCACCTCGATCGTGCCGACCGCGGCCAACGCCGGCTACTACGCCTCGATCGTCTCCGAACGCGCCCTGCTGCGCCGGCTCGTCGAGGCGGGCACCCGCATCGTGCAGATGGGCTACTCCGGCCAGGGCGAGGCGCTCGACCTCGTCAACAACGCGCAGGCCGAGATCTACTCCGTCACCGGGGCGGAGCAGGCCGAGGACTATGTGCCGCTGACGATCGCGGTCGACGCGGCGGTCGAGGAGATCGAGGCCGCACGCGGCCGCGACGGCCAGATGACCGGCATCCCGACCGGCTTCTCGGGTCTCGACCAGCTCACCAACGGACTGCATCCCGGTCAGATGATCATCATCGCGGCCCGTCCTGCGATGGGTAAGTCCACGCTGGCGCTCGACTTCGCCCGCGCGGCGGCGATCAAGGCCGACATGCCCACGATCTTCTTCTCGCTCGAGATGGGGCGCAGCGAGATCGCGATGCGACTGCTGAGCGCGGAGGGGGCGATCCCGCTGCAGTCCATGCGCAAGGGCACGCTGGACTCCCGCGACTGGACCACCGTCGCTGCCACCCGCGGCCGCATCAACGACGCGCCGCTGTACATCGACGACAGCCCCAACATGACGCTCGTCGAGATCCGGGCGAAGTGCCGCCGCCTCAAGCAGCGCGCGGGTCTCAAGATGGTCGTCATCGACTACCTGCAGCTCATGACGTCCGGCAAGCGTGTCGAGTCGCGCCAGCAGGAGGTGTCGGAGTTCTCCCGTGCGCTCAAGCTCCTCGCCAAGGAGCTGCAGGTGCCGGTGATCGCCCTGTCGCAGCTGAACCGTGGTCCCGAGCAGCGCGCCGACAAGAAGCCCGCGCTGTCAGACCTGCGTGAGTCGGGCTCGATCGAGCAGGACGCCGACATGGTCGTCCTGCTGCACCGAGAAGCCGCGTACGAGAAGGACTCCCCGCGGGCCGGTGAGGCCGACCTGATCGTGGCCAAGCACCGCAACGGGCCCACCGACACGGTGACCGTGGCATTCCAGGGCCACTTCTCGCGCTTCACCGACATGGCCCCGGGCGACTTCGGGTGACCGCCGTAGTGTGGAGGGCGTGACACGGTCTCCCGCACAGCGGCGAGCCCGCCGGCGTCTGCTCGGCTGGCTGCCGATCACTTTCGTGGCGCTGATCTGCGTGGGAGTCGTCATCGCCGCCGTGCTGATGCAGAACTCGTGGTGGACCGATTCTCGCCGGCCGGCCGCGGCAGACCAGCAGGCAGCCGATGGCACGTCGATGTTCGGCGGGCCTGGCATCGACTACCTCACGCGACAGGGAATCCTCCGCATCCGCATCGGCGAAGACTCCCTGCCCGCACGAACGGTGGGGCTCGAAGAGCGCGGACGCCAGACCTTCCGGCCGATCACGCCGATCGAAGCGGTGGTCGTGGCGCCCGACGGCGCCTTCTACCTGGATCTCGTGCGCTCCTTCACCGTCGTGACAGACGGCGATCGCGTGGAATCCGTCGAGCTGGTCCGTGAAGCGGACGGCGCGTGGCAGAGCGTCTTCCCGCAGCTGCGCGACGTCGCTCCGTCCTGGGGGTGGACGGATGCCGACCTCGAACGGTTGCAGGACGATCTGACGGTCGCATCGGCCGCCGAGGGCGGCGGGGTCTACTCCGCGAGGACGGCACCCGTTGCCCACAAGGGCGCGGAGGTCTCCGCCGAAGTGTCGGTGGACGTTCCCAACGCCGACGTCACAGCGACGTTCGTGATCAGCGCGACGCGCTGACCGAGTCCCGAAGCTCGCAGGGTGAGCGGATCCGGGGCGGCACGCGTCCCTGTATCGGACGAAGCCGCCCAGGAGTACCCTCAGGCGCGAGGAGCCGACAGGGGAGTCGGCTGCTTGGGGATCCGCGCATGTCGCGTCGGGGTCGATCCTCTGCGGGTTTCACACGATCCGAAGAGAGGACCATCATGTTCCGCAAACTCAGCTCGTTCATCGGCGCGCTCCTCGCCGCCGGCCTCATCATCGGCGGCTCGGCGCCCGCCCAGGCGAGCGTCGTCGAGCGATACAGCCTCGACTCCTCCTCGAGCGGCACAGTCTCGGACTTCTGCGGTTCGGGTCTGGACGCCGCCTTCACGTACGACCAGACGGGCAGCGGCTCGATCAAGATGAGGGGTCAGGACGGACCGCAGTGGTTCCACGAGAAGCTGCGAATCGTTCAGACCTTCACGTACAACGGGATGACGGTGACCGACGTCCAGCCGAACACGCTCAGCAAGGACCTGAAGATCGTCGACAACGGCGACGGCACCCTGAGCATCACCGTGCTCCTCACCGGCGGTGGGCGCCTGGTCGGCGACAACGGGAAGGTGCTGGCGAAGGGTGACGGCCAGGTGAGGTTGCTTCTGCTCATCGACATCGAAGAGGACGTGGTGATCAGTGAAGAGGTGGTCTTCGGCTCGACCGGCACGAATGACGACTACTGCGCCGCGATCCTCGACTACTGGGGCGTCTGACCGCCATCGACCGACGAAGCGCCCGAGAGGCCACCACGCTCGGCTGGGGAACCGGCCGAGCGTCGTCGTGAAGCCTCCGCCGAGCGCTGTGGGCTGCGGATTCGCCCTCTGCGCGCCGTAGCAGGCACCGGACGTGGGAATATGTGGGGAAGGAAAACAAAACCCTCGCCCGGACCTGAAGGAGAGCCGATGTCGGCCCCGGACCTTTCCCACCGATTCCGTGAGGTCGCCCTGCGGGTGGTCGCTCCCGACGGGCAGCCTGTCGCCTACGGCCCGGTCACGGTGGAGCAGACGCGTCACGCGTTCGGCTTCGGGAACATCGGCTTCGACTTCGTGGGCCTGCTCGGCGGGACGCCGCGGACGGCGGCAGACGCGGGGCGCGTCTTCGGCGGAGCCGACGCTGAGCGCGCCGTTCCGCTCCTCGACGACTGGCTCGATCTCTTCGACACCGTCACCCTGCCGTTCTACTGGCGCGGCTTCGAGCCGCGACCGGGGAGTCCGGACAGCTCCCGGCTGCTCACCGTCGCCCGCTGGTTCGCCGACCGAGGAATCCGGGTGAAGGGGCATCCGCTCGTCTGGCACACGCTGGCCCCCCTCTGGCTGCAGGACCGGACCGACACCGAAGTGGAGGCCACGATCCGCGACCGCATCGCGCGGGAGGTCACCGCCTTCGCGGGCGTCGTCGACCTCTGGGACGCCATCAACGAAGCGGTGATCCTGCCCGTCTTCACGGCGGAGGACAACGCCGTGACCCGCCTCGCGCAGAAGAAGGGGCGTGTGGGGATGGTGCGCCTGGCGTTCGAGACGGCACGCGAGGCCAACCCCTCAGCCCGCCTCGTGCTGAACGACTTCGACCTCGGTGAGGACTACGAGCGGCTCATCGAGGAGTGCCTCGACGCCGGCCTGCGGATCGACGCGCTCGGGCTGCAGACCCACATGCACCAGGGCTTCCGCGGGGAGGAGCAGATCTGGACGATCCTCGAGCGGTTCGCCCGTTTCGGCCTTCCCCTCCAGCTCACCGAGACGACGCTGCTCTCGGGCGACCTCATGCCGCCGGAGATCGTCGATCTGAACGACTACGTCGTGGACTCGTGGCCGTCCACCCCGGAGGGCGAGGAACGACAGGCCGATGAGCTGGTGCGGCACTACCGCACGGTCGTCGCGCACCCCGCGGTGGAGTCGCTGACCTACTGGGGACTGACAGACGACGGCGCCTGGCTCGGGGCTCCGTCGGGGCTCGTCCGTTCCGACGGCTCGCGCAAGCCCGCCTACCGCGCGCTGCGCCGGCTCATCCGCGGAGGATGGTGGCACGCGCCCCAGGCGCTGCGACCCGACGCCGACGGGCTCGTGCGAGTGCGCGGCTTCGCGGGCGACTACCGCGTGACCGCGCCGCACGGCTCCGCCGACCTGTTCCTTCCCGCAACCGGCGACGCCTCAGTCATCGACGTGCGACTGGATGGCTGAGCGGAGCTCTCGGCCGTGCCGGGGGACCTTCGCGCCGCGAACCGGGCACCATGGCCGGCCGGGCACGCCGGTCCCCGGCTCGACTGAACATCGACCCCCTTCTGTTCGCGTTGCGGCGAGCAGCGTTCGGATCCGGACCTCTGCACAATTCTCCCCGAATCGATTCGATACACTGAGCGGTCGGGCGCGTCATCGCCCTGTTCTCCGTCCCGTTGCTCATCGGCAACGTGGTGCAGCAGCTGTACCACGTGATCGATGCGATCGTCGTCGGCCGCCAGCTCGGCGTCGAGGCGCTCGCCGCTGTCGGTGCGACGGGGAGCATGCTGTTCCTCCTGCTCGGGTTCGCGTGGGGCCTCACGTCAGGCTTCGCCATTCCGACTGCTCAGGCATTCGGTGCCCGCGACCTCGTCGCCGTCCGCCGGTCCGTCGCAGCCGGCACGATCCTCACCGGGGTGTGCACCGTCGTGCTCACGGTCGGGGCGCCGCTCATCAGCGCGCCGCTGCTCGTGCTGCTGCAGACACCGCCCGAGCTGATGGACGACGCGGTGATCTTCGCGCAGATCAGCTTCCTCGGCGCCGGCGCGATGATGTTCTTCAACTACCTCTCGGCGATCATCCGCGCGATCGGCGACTCGCGCACTCCCCTCCTCTTCCTGTCGCTGGCGTGCGGCCTCAACGTGGGACTCGTCGTCCTCATGGTGGGCCCGCTCGGCTGGGGCGTCGCGGGGGCGGCACTGGCCACCGTCGTGTCGCAGGCGACCTCGGTGCTGCTGTGCCTGGCCTTCGTTCGTCGACGGATGCCGGTGCTCCACGTGCGTCGCGAGGACTGGCGTGTCAGCCGCGCCGAGCTGGCCGAGCACCTGCGCCTCGGGCTGCCGATGGGCCTGCAGGCGTCGATCATCGCGATCGGGACCCTGGCGGTGCAGGTGGCGCTGAACACCCTGGGAGCGGACGCGGTCGCGGCGTACACGGCAGCCGCCCGCGTCGACATGCTGGCGCTCACGCTGCTGCAGTCGCTGGGTCTGGCGGTGTCGATGTTCGTCGCGCAGAACTTCGGCGGCGGACGCCCCGACCGCATCCGGCGCGGAGTGAAGCAGGCGCTCTGCATGGCAGTGGCCGCCTCGGTGGTCATCGGGCTGCTTCTCATCATCTTCGGCGCGGCGCTCGTGCGGCTGTTCGTCGGCGACGGCGAAGGCGAGGTCGTCGGCCTCGCCGCGCAGATGCTCGCGATCAACGGTGCGACGTACTGGATCCTCGGCATCCTCTTCGTGCTGCGCGGTGCGCTGCAGGGGCTGGGACACGCGCTCATCCCCACGGTGACCGGCGTGATCGAACTGGCCATGCGCATGGGGTCGGCGATCGTGCTCGGCGGGCTCTTCGGGTTCGTCGGCGTCGCCGCGGGCAACCCGCTCGCGTGGCTCGGCGCGGTGGTCGTGCTGGTGCCGGCCTATATCCACGCGCACCGGCGGCTCGGGCGCGCACCGGTCACGCCGCTGGTGGCCACACCCACCACGCCCATCGCGGTCATCGGGCCCGCCGAGGGCTCGAGGACCGTGGACGCGGTGATCACGCAGCCGATCGCGCTGCCGCCGGCAGACCAGATTGCGCGCCACCGGCCCCGGTTCCCGGTGCTGTCCGCCCGTGACCGGCGCCGCACGCGGGGCTGATCCGGTCCGCCACCGACGGACTGCTCGCAGCACTCGAACCGCCGCAGACGCGACGGTGCCCCGGGGTCCGCGTGGATCCCGGGGCACCGTGGCGGCAGATCACCGATCGCCGGTGAACGCGTCCTTCACGTCATCGCCGGCCTTCTTCATCTTGGCGCCGAACTGCTCGCCCTGGCCTTCGCGCTCCAGACGCTCGTTGTCGGTCGCGTCCCCGACAGCCTCCTTCGCCTTGCCTTTCATGTCTTCCATGTTGTGCTTGATGTCATCTCCGACGCCCATCGGCATCTCCTTTCATCGTGTGGACAGAGGTCGTAGGGCTTGCCCCGGGATCAGTGGCGTTCTCCGGCGAGTCCGACGCGGTCGACGCGCCGGTGATAGCGCATGCCGGTCATGCCGCCCAGAACCGCGCCGGCCAGCGCGACCACGGCGGCGCCGACGGCGGTGAGGATTCCGGTCAGGGTCGCCGTATCGGCGCTCACCGGGATGCGGGGGAAGATGTCCACGTTGGCGAGGATGTCCCACTGGTTGCCCGCGATTGCGGTCAGGACGGCGATGAGGATCGCGATCACGATCGCCCAGAGCCAGACGGCGAGCCCCTGCTTCGCCCCACTGAACCGAGCCATGCGCCCCGCGACATAGCCGCCGGCGAAGTATGCGACGAAGAGCACGATGCCGATCGCGATGGCGCCGATGATCGTCGCGCCGCCCACGTTCTCGCTCGCGGCCTCCGCCGCATCCTCGACGACCTGCGGAGCGTTCAGCCCGGTCGCGGCGCCGATCGCGGCCACGACGGCGGTGAGGAAGACGAGGGCGCCGAGGGCGGTGAGCCATCCGAAGAACGCGGCGCCGAACTTCATGCCGCCGAAGCGCTCCTTCTCCCGCGCGACGACGGTGTCGTGCAGCGACCCCTGCCGGGCGTCCGCGACGCCGTCGCGGTCGCGGTCCACGGTCTGAGCGCGGCCGACCTCCCGGTCGTCGCGGACGCCGTCGCCGTCCGCGTCACTCGCGGACGGCAGGGGACGCGTGCGGTCATCGGAGGAGTCCCGCGGGAGGTCTGCGGTCGTCCGAGGCGGAACGTCGTTCCGGTACGGGTCGCGCGGATCGTTGGTGCTCATGCTGCGAACGTATGCCGCCCGCGTGCGCCCGCTCATGCGGTTGCCAAGTCCGCGCCTCAGGCGTACCCTTTGCCTCCCTCGGCGCCGGCAGCCGCGTTCCGGCGGGCATCCCCGACGAGCAGAATGGGCGCATGGATGCCGCCGCCTCGCTCCCCCGCACCGAGATGCCGTCCGCCACCTACGTGATGTCGGCCGAGGGGTACCGCATCGCCACCTACGCTTGGGGTGAGGCGAGTGCCGAAACAGTCCTCTGCGTCCACGGCTTCGCCTCGAGCTGCCGTGACAACTGGGTCGAGACGGGGTGGGTGCGAGCCCTGACCGGTGCCGGGTACCGGGTGATCGGCGTCGATCAGCGGGGCCACGGCGCGAGCGACAAGCCGCACGAGCCGCTGGCGTACTCCATGAGCGCGCTCGTCGCGGACCTCGTCGCCGTGCTCGACACCTATCTCCTCGACGGGGCGCGCTACGTGGGCTACTCGCTGGGCGCGAGAGTGGGGTGGCAGCTCGCCGTCGACGCGCCCGAGCACGTGGGCCGCGCGGTGCTCGGGGGCATCCCCGACGGCCGCCCGCTCGGTCGCCTGCGCATCCCGCAGGCGCGGGCGTATGCCGAGCAGGGAATACCGGTTGAGGACCCCGTCACCCAGAACTACGTGCGCCTGGCCGAACGCGTGCGCGACAACGACCTGCTCGCGCTCATCGCCCTCGCCGAGGGCATGCGATTCGGCGATGCCGACCCCGACCCCGACCGGCCCCCGCAGCAGCCGGTGCTGTTCGCCACCGGCTCGGAGGACGCCATCCTCCACCGGTCCCGCACGCTGGCGGCGACCGCGCCGCACGGCGTCTTCGTGGAGATCCCGGGGCGGCACCATTTCAACACGCCCGGCTCCCGGGTCTTCCGCGAGGCGGCGCTGGAGTTTCTCGGATCCTGAGCAGGCGAAAGACCCGACGGCATCCGGTCAGGCGACGGCCTTCTTCACGAGGTCGGTCACCCGCTCTTGGACGGCGGGGGTCCAGGCGAGGACGGCGAAGCCGATGGGCCACATGTCGCCGTCGTCCAGGTGTGAGGGCTCGTCGAAGTTGATCGTCGCGTAGCGCGTCTTGAACTTCGAGGCCGGCTGGAGGAACATCACGACCTTGCCGTCGTTGTTCGCGAAGGCGGGGAAGCCGTAGAACGTCTTCGGCACGAGGTCGGGCGCCGTCTCGGAGACCACCTGGTAGAAGCCTTCGGCGAGGGCCTTGTCGGTGCCCTCAAGCTTGCCGATCGCCTCGAGCACCTGCTTCGTGCCCGCCTCGCGGCTCTTGCCGGCCTTCGCCTGGGCCCGCAGCTCCTTCGCGCGCTCCTTGACCGCGTCCCGCTCCTCCTGACTCAGCCCGTCGGGTGACGTCTTGCCTGCCATGTCGGTCCTTCCTCCTCTGTTCGGTGCGGCTGCTCCGCAGCCCTCCCCTTCACGCTATGAGCCACCGGTCCGTCGCGCTTCTCCATTCCTGCGGGATGCGGCCGTGTTGAACCGCGGAAGACGAGCCCCTACCGTGAGGTGTCGACCGAACCAGGAGCCCCGATGACCGCGCCCGACGACATGCACCGGATCTCGCCCGACACCACGCGCGCCGTCGACGACGTGCTCGACTACGCGCGGCGACGCGCGCTGTACCGAGACGTGCCACTGGACAAGCCGACGACACCCCGAGAGCTGCAGCGCCTGGCGTCCGGCTCGATCACGTCGGACGGCATCGGGGCCCGCCGCGCGATCGCCCTCTTCGAGAACGTCCTCGCGCCGGCGTGCGTCTCGACCGACCACCCGGGGTACCTCTCGTTCATCCCCTCGGCCCCGAGCAAGGCGTCGCTCGCCTTCGACGTCGTGGTGTCGGCATCTGCCATCTACGGCGGCTCGTGGATGGAGGGCGCCGGTGCCGTGTACGCCGAGAACGAGGTGCTGCACTGGCTGGCGAAGGAGTTCGGGCTTCCCGAGACCGCGGGCGGCGTGTTCGTGCAGGGCGGCACGATCGGCAACCTCTCGGCACTCGTGACGGCCCGGGATGCCGCGCGCCGGCGCCTCGCGGAGGGGGGCCGGCGTGCGCCCGCGCGCTGGGTCGTGGTGTGCAGTGCCGAGGCGCACTCGTCCATCGCCTCGGCGGCCGCAGTCATGGACGTCGACATCGCGCCCGCCGAGGTGGACGGGGACGGGAGGCTGCGCCCCGACGCGGTCGCCCGCGTGCTGGATGAGCACGGCGACGCCGTGTTCGCCGTCGTCGCCACGGCGGGCACCACGAACTTCGGGATCGTCGACGACATCGCCGGCGTCGGCGCGGTCGCCAAGAAGCGCGGGGTGTGGTTCCACGTCGACGGCGCGTACGGCCTCGCGGCCATGCTGGTGGAGCGCATGCGGCCGGCGTTCGCGGGCGTCGAGCTCGCCGACTCGGTCATCGTCGACCCCCACAAGTGGCTGTTCGCGCCGTTCGACGCCTGCGCGCTGATCTACCGCGAGCCGGCGCTCGCGCTGTCGGCCCACACGCAGAAGGCCGAGTACCTCGACACGCTCACCGGCAAGCCCGACTGGAACCCGTCCGATCTCGCCATCCAGCTCACCCGCCGTGCGCGGGGCCTGCCGCTGTGGTTCTCGCTGGCCACCCATGGCACCGGGCAGTACCGCGCTGCGATCGAGTACGGGATCGACCTCGCGCGCCGCATCGCGGACGAGATCGAGCGACGCGAGGGTCTGTCGCTCGTGCGGGATCCGCAGCTGTCGGTCGTGGTGTTCCGCCGCGAAGGATGGTCGCTCGCCGACTACGCCGCGTGGTCGGAGCACCTCCTCGAGGAGCAGCTGGCCTTCGTCGTGCCGAGCTCGCACGCGGGCGAGCCGGTGCTGCGCTTCGCCATCGTCTCGCCGCTGACCACGTTCGAGCTGCTGACCGAGGTGCTCGACACGCTCGGGTGAGGCAACGTCCCGCTCCGGCGCCCCGGGAGTCTTGCACTGCGGGCGACGTAGACTGGGGGCATCCGTTCTCGTTCCCGAGAACCCGCCCCTTCGCAGGATCACCGTGACCTCAGCCGATTCCCGCGCGTTCGCCGTGCGCCACGTGCAGCTCGCGCGCGCCGCCTTCGCGACCATCGCCGCGCTGATGATCACCTTCTCGCCCGACCATTCGGCGGCCGTCGGCGGTGCGGTCTTCAGCGGCTTCGCGATCGCCACGGGCATCGTGCTGCTGGTCTCGGTCTGGCTCGTCTACCCCGCGGGCCGCCGCTGGCCGGCGGCCGCTCTGGGCGGCGCCACGATCGCGGCCGGCATGGTCAGCGGGCTCTACCCGCTGCGCACGCCCGTCGGCTTCTTCGCGATCGTCATCGTCTGGGCGCTCGTCACCGGCGTCCTCGAGGTCATCGCCGGCTGGCGGGAGCTCGCCGCGCGCGGCGAGCGGCGCGAGATCGTTCCCGGTGTCGCCGACGCGCGCCCCGCCGCGCCGGTGGGTCCTCGCTCCGAGAGCCGCGACGCGATCATCGTCGGAGCCGTCACGGCGGCGCTCGGAGTGGCGCTGCTGTTCGTGCAGCCGGCCTACGCCCTGGACTACACGATCGAAGAGGCGCAGGCGACGTACACGCTCACCGGCGTCACCATCGGCGTGGGCCTCTTCGGCGCGTACGCCGCGATCATCGCCGTCTACCTCGGCATCGCCGGGTTCTCCCCGCGTGCCGCCGCCGTCACCGTGGATGAGCCCGCATCCGCCGACCCGACCCCGCAGAAGGACTCCGCGTGAGCCACGACAGCCCCACCCGCCGCGACCTGATGAAACCCCTGCAGCTGCTCGGGCTCGCTTTCGCGGCCGCGCTGTTCGCGGGAATCGTGACCCTCGTGTCGATGGGCTTCTTCCAGCAGCGCACCGCCGAAGAGGCGCAGGTGGCGGTGATGACGGCCCTCGTCGTCGCCGGGGTGAGCTTCATCGCGGTGCTGCTCATCGTGTCGCTGCTGCTGCTCGCGGTCGATCCGGCGCAGATCGCCAAGCCGATCGACAAGCCTGTGCTCTTCGACGACGACGACGCCGGTGACACGCCGCGCACGGACCCGGGCCCCGCGGCATCCGGCTCCGGTCCCCAGGCCTGAGACGGCTCCGCCGGAGGGCGGGCTTCAGCCGAGCTCGTCGACCAGCTGGGAGGCCAGCCCGGCGTAGGTGGCGGGGGTGAGGGCGAGCAGGCGCTCCTTGGCCTCGTCCCCGATGTCGAGCCGGCGCACGAACTCCGCCAGCTCGGGTGCGCCGACCCGGCGGCCGCGCGTGAGGTCCTTGAGAAGAGCGTAGGGATCGCTGATCTGCGACCGGCCCGCCGCGATCTCGGCGCGCACGACCGTCTGGATCGCCTCGGCGAGCACCTCCCAGTTCGCGTCGAGGTCGGCACGCAGCACGTCCTCGGCGAGGGAGATCTCGCCGAGACCCCGCGCGAGGTTGTCGAGCGCCAGCAGGGAGTGGCCGAGCGCGACGCCGATGTTGCGCTGCGTCGTCGAGTCGGTGAGGTCGCGCTGCAGGCGGCTGGTGACGAGCGTCTGCGACAGCGTCGACAGCAGCCCGCCCGAGATCTCGAGGTTCGCCTCGGCGTTCTCGAACCGGATCGGGTTGATCTTGTGCGGCATGGTCGACGACCCGGTCGCCCCGGCGACGGGGATCTGCGTGAAGTACCCGATCGAGATGTACGTCCAGATGTCGGTGGCGAGATTGTGCAGGATGCCTCCCGCGTGCCGGACCCGGTCGTACAGCTCGACCTGCCAATCGTGGGACTCGATCTGGGTGGTCAGGATGTTGAAGTCCAGACCCAGGCCCTCGATGAACGCGCGGGAGACGTCGGGCCAGTCCACGTCGGGAGCCGCGGAGAGATGGGCGGACCAGGTGCCGGTGGCGCCAGAGAACTTGGCGAGGTACTCACCGCCGTCGATCTGGTCGGCGACGCGGGCGAGGCGCCACGCGAAGACCCCGAGCTCCTTGCCCATCGTCGAAGGGGTCGCGGGCTGCCCGTGCGTGCGGGACAGCATCGCGGCATCCCGGTGCCGCACGGCGAGTTCGCTCAGGGCTGCGATGACCGTGCGGAGCTTCGGCAGCCACACGCGCCGGATCGCTCGCTGCACCGTGAGGGCGTACGACGTGGAGTTGATGTCCTCGCTCGTGCAGGCGAAGTGGGTCAGCTCGGCGATCCCGTCGTGCTCGAGGGTGGAGAGCCGGTCGCGCACCAGGTACTCGATCGCCTTGACGTCGTGGCGGGTCACCGCCTCCTTCTCGGCGAGCCAGTCGATCTCTGCCTGGCCGAACTCGAGGTAGAGGGCGCGCAGCCGGGACTTCTCGTCGTCGCTGAGCGGAGAGGTGCCGAACAGCGAGCGGTCGGTGAGCGCGATGAGCCACTCCACCTCCACCTCGACCCGCGCGCGATTGAGGCCGGCCTCGGAGAGGTACTCGCCCAGCTCGCCGACCGCCGTGCGGTAGCGGCCGTCGAGGGGGCTCAGTGGCTGGGGCGGCAGAGAAGACACGGTGGCTCCCGTCGATCACGTCGAAGGCGACCGTCGCACCGGCGTCAGGGAGCCGGGCGGATCGCGGGTTCGAGTTGCCGGAAGAGCGCCCGGCTCGCACTCTCGATCATACCGAGCACCTCGTCGAACATTCCCGGGCCGGCATAGTACGGATCCGGCACGTCCAGCGTCGAGGCGGCCGGGTCGAACGACATCAGCAGCGCGATCTTGTCGGCGTCCGCTTCGCTCCGGGCCCAGCCGTGGAGGATGCGCTCGTGGCTGCGGTCGAGCGCGACGATGAGGTCGCTGCGGACGAAGTCGCCGTGGGTGAACTGCCGCGCACGGTGGCGCGTCCCGTCGTAGCCCGCGCGCTGGAGGGCGTCGATAGTGCGCTGGTCGGCGCGCTCGCCGACGTGCCAGTCGCCGGTGCCGGCGCTCGTCGAGGCCACGCGCGAGCCGAAGCCGGAGGCATCCGCGAATCCCCGGAACACGACCTCCGCCATCGGAGAGCGGCAGATGTTGCCGGTGCACACGAAGACGACGCGGAAGGGCGCCACCTCGCTCGCGGTCATGGCGTCCATTCTGGACCGAGCCGACTCCGAACGTTAAGGAACTCTCCTCCACGGCACTTCCCCCGTGCGCACCCCTCGCCTAGCTTGGCAATCACGTGTGGGCGATCGGCCTGCGCGCGTCCCCCGCGCGGTACACCCTTCCGCGCCGCTCCTGTGGAGGTTCCGTGTCCCCATCACCCCGCAGACTCCCCGCCGCGCTCGCGGCCGCCGCGCTGGCAGCGACAGGCATCGTGGCCGTCGCCGCGCCGGCCGCCGCGGCGGAGGGAGATCTGCTGATCAGCGAGTACGTCGAAGGCACTTCGTTCAACAAGGCGATCGAGCTCTACAACCCAGGCACGACGTCGGTCGACCTGGCTGCCGAGGGCTACACCCTCCAGGTCTATTTCGCGCCTTCGGCGACGCCGACGTCGTTCGCGCTCACCGGAACCGTCGCGGCGGGTGACGTCTTCGTCTTCGCCCAAGGCCCCACGGCGTCGAACCCCGTCGACCCGGCGATCGGTGCCGTAGCGGATCAGACGACGACGGCGTCGCTGTTCAACGGAGACGACACCATCGCGGTCGCCAAGAACGGCGTCATCGTCGACGTCCTCGGCCAGATCGGAACCGATCCGGGAACGGAGTGGGGGACGGGCAACAACTCCACACAGGACAACACGCTGCGCCGCGCGTCCGACATCTGCGTCGGCGACCCGAATGGCAACGACGTGTTCGATCCCACTGTCGGCTGGGTGGGCTACGCCACGAACACCTTCGACGGTCTCGGCTCCCACACCGCGGACTGCGGCGGCGAGCCGCCCGCGGCGCGCGTGGTGATCAACGAGTTCTCGGCCGACACCGCCGGCATGTCGGGCGACGTCGAATACGTGGAGCTGCTGGCGAGCCCCGTGACGACCGACCTTTCGGCCTACCGCGTGCTCGAGATCGAGGGCGATCTCAGCGGCACGGCGACGGGGACGGTCGACGAGGTGATCGCGTTCCCCGTTGCGGATGCCGCGGGCCGCAGCCTCGCGCCGCTCGGCAACGGCGCCCTGGAGAACGGCAGCCTCAGCCTGCTGCTGGTCACCGGCACCTTCCCCGCGCTCGGCACGGACATCGACGCGAACGACGACGGCGTCATCGACGACGGTCTCGGCTTCACCGTCGTGGACGCGGTAGCTGTGAAGGACGCCGACGCGGACCTCACGTACGGCGGCGTCACTCTCGGGGTCGGGTACGACGGGCTGGCCTTCGATCCGGGCGGGGCATCCCGCATCCCGGACGGCGCCGACACCGATGCGCCCGCCGACTGGGTGCGCAACGACTTCGACCTCGCCGGGTACAACGGCACCGCCGGCACGCCTGTCTTCGGCGAGGCCTTCAACACCCCGGGCGCCGTCAACGGCGCCGTTCCGCCGCCTCCGCCCATCGAGGCGGGATGCGACCTGGACGTGGTCGCGATCGGGTCGGTGCAGGGCGCCGGTGCCGCGTCCGAGCGTGACGGCGACAGCCTGCGGATCGAGGGCACGGTCGTCGGAGACTTCCAGTCCGGCGGCTTCGACGGCTTCTACGTGCAGGATGCCGGCGACGAGCTCGCCGGCACGTCGGACGGTGTCTTCGTCTACCTCCCCGGCGGGGCTGACGTCTCGGTCGGGAGCGTGGTGAGCGTCGCCGGCGAGGTCGACGAGTTCTTCGGCCTCACTCGGATCAGGGCCGTCGACATCGAGGTGTGCGCCACGGGGCAGCCGTTGCCCGAGCCTGTCGAGCTCACCCTGCCGGCGACGCCGGAGGAGCGCGAGGCGCTCGAGGGCATGTACGTGACGCTGCCGCAGCAGCTGACCATCGGCGAGACGTTCGACTTCGCGCGCTTCGGCACGATCAGCCTCACCCTGGGACGCCAGTACCAGCCGACCGGCCTCTACGACGCGGGTTCGGCAGAGGCGGCCGCGCTCGCCGCGAAGAACGTGGCCGAGAGCATCGGCGTCGACGACGGCCGCAGCGTGCAGAACCCCGATCCCGCGGTTCACCCGAACGGCGAGGAGTTCACCCTGGCGAACACGTTCCGCAGCGGGGACCTGGTGCAGAACACCACGGGCATCCTCGACTACCGGTTCGACACGTGGGCCGTGCAGCCGACGCAGGGCGCAGACTTCGCCTTCGGGAATCCGCGTCCCGGTGTGCCGGAGGTCGGCGGTGACCTGAAGGTGGCGAGCTTCAACGTGCTCAACTACTTCACGACGCTGACCGGACCCGACGCGCGCGGTGCCAACGACCCGGTGGAGTTCGAGCGTCAGGAGGCGAAGATCGTCACGGCGCTGGCCGAGATCGACGCCGACGTGTTCGGGCTCATCGAGATCGAGAACAACGCCACCGCGGTCGCCGCCCTCACCGAGGCGCTCAACGAGCGCATCGGCGCCGACGTCTACGACTACGTCGACACCGGCGTGATCGGCACCGACGTCATCACGACGGCGCTCCTCTACAAGCCGGCGTCCGTGACGCCGGCGGGCGCCTTCCAGCTGATGGACGAGTCGAAGGATCCCCGCTGGCTGGACGACTACAACCGTCCCGGACTGACCCAGACGTTCGAGGACGAGGATGGGGCGAAGGTCACCGTCGTCGTGAACCACCTCAAGTCCAAGGGCTCCGACTGCAACGCCGTCGGGGACCCGGTGGACCCGAACGGGCAGGGCAACTGCAACGGCGTGCGCACGCAGGCCGCGGCCGCGCTCGCCGACTGGCTCGCGACAGACCCGACCGGGCAGGGGACGGCCGGGCGCGAGCTCATCCTGGGCGACCTGAACTCCTATGCCCAGGAGGACCCCATCCAGGAGCTCACCGCGGCGGGGTACACCGACCTGCTGGCCGAGTTCGACGAGCCCCAGGCGCCCGCCTACTCGTACGTGTTCGACGGCCAGCTCGGATACCTCGACTACGCGCTGGCGGGTCAGGACGTGCGGGACGAAGTGACCGGCGCAGCCGCATGGAACGTCAACGCCGATGAGGCGAGCCTCATCGACTACGACATGACGTTCAAGGCGCCCGCGCAGGATGCGATCTACGCGCCGGATGAGTACCGGTCCAGCGACCACGACCCGGTGATCGTGGGGCTCTCGCTGACCCCGCCGGACGTGACGCCGCCCACGATCGAGGTCGCGGCCGACCCGTCGTTCATCCTGGTGCCGAACAACAAGATGCGCACCATCGAGTTCGACGTCGACGCCGCCGACGACCGCGGCGACGTCACGGTCGCGCTCACCGGGGTGACCGCGACCGGCTCGGCCAAGGCCGAGTGGGAGATCACGGGCGACCGCACGGCCCGGATCAAGGCGGTCAACGGGGTCGTCTACGAGTTCACGTGGACGGCGACGGATGCCGCGGGCAACACCTCGACCGACACCGCGCGCGTGGTCGTGGGGTTGAAGGGACTCCGGCCGCCGCGGTGATCCGCGTCGCGCGATCCCCGTTGTGAGCGGAGGGGCGTCGTCCGTCGGGACGGCGCCCCTCCTCCCCATCGGCGCGACGAGCGGGGCTCTGCACGGATCCGCACTCCGGGCGTCGCGGGCCGACGCCTGCCGCCACCATCGAAGGGTGATCCTTCCCCTCGACGCCGGCACGTCGGCCTCCCGGCTGCAGCTCGTCGCCGGTGCGCTCTCGCCTCTCATCGACCGGATGACGGATGCCGCCTCCGCCGCCCGCGGACTCGCCGACGACGTCGACTGGCAGGCCGAGGCTGCGCAGGCGTTCCATGAGCGAGCCGTCGCGTGGGCGGGCGACGTGTCGGGGCTCGCCTGCCTGGCCGAGACCGTGCGGCTCGAAGCCCTGCGGGCGCGTGACCGTGCGGCGTTCGCCGCGGCGCTGCCAGGCGTCGCCCCGACCGGGGACCGGCGATGAGCGGCGGACCGCCTTCCGAGGACGGGGGGGCGCCGCGGCGACCGGTGCGCACGGACTCGATCGATCCCTACGGCGGTCTTGTCACCCTGCTGGGCGAAGCGTGGCCGCGCGTCGACCGCGGACTCCAGCTCCAGGCCGGCGGCGCGGTCGCCGTCGACACCGCGACGCTGCGGACAGCTGCGGAGGGCTTCGGGCGGGCCCGGTCCGAGCTCGACGACATCGCGGTGACCCTGGCGGGCCTGCGCCGGCAGCTGCAGGACGCGCCGTCGCACGCGGCCGCGGCCGAGTCGGCGGCATCCGTTCTCTCGTCCCGGATCCAGGCGGCGCAGGATGAGGCGCACCGCATCGCCGCGGCGCTGCACGAGGCCGCGGTCGCGTACGAGATGGTCGAGATCCAGGCCGAGCATCGTGCCGCGGTGCTGGCAGGCGATGCCGACCGGGCACGGCGCCTGGATGCGCGACTGACCGGCCTCGCCGACACGTACCCCGACGCCTGGCGCACGGCTCTCGGCGCGGAGTTCGGGCGGGCGGTGCTGTGGCCGTCCGAGCTGGTCCGCCAGGGGACGCAGTGGGGCGTCGCCGTCGGCGGCTCGGTGAGCGAGCCGGGCGCCATCGCCCTCGGCGCCGGCGTGGGGTTGGTCACGCTCGGCGGCGCGGCGTTCGTGGGGTTCGCCGGCACCGGGCGGCTGTCACGCGGGGCGCGCCTCACGGGCGAGGCCGGTCCGGTCGTCGTGCGCAGCGTCCCCCCGGCGGCGCCCGGCGGACCCGCGCCCGGTGCGGGCGCGACCGTCCCACCGCCGGGTGGCTCCGCTCACGGTGCCGGCGCGGCGCAGGTTCGCGTGGCGCCCACCGGCCCGGCAGTGGCCCCGCGGAGCCTGGCGGCGGTGACCGAGCGGATGCCGGGCGCCGGCGATTCCCGGGTACGGGTCGAGCGCTACACGATGCCCGACGGCGGCAGGCAGTTCGCCGTCTACATCGCGGGCACCCAGTCGCTCGCCCTCGGGGGCGACGACCCGTGGGACAACGCGTCCAACGCCGAGCTGTACACCGGTCGGATGTCGGACTCGTACGCGGCCACCGAGGCGGCCCTCCGGGCGGCGGGCGCGCGGGAGGGTGACGTCGTGCACGCGTTCGGCCACTCCCAGGGCGGCATGATCGCCGGGCACCTGGCGCTCGAGGGAGGCTACGACGTGCGCACGCTCGTCTCGCTCGGGTCGCCGGTCGAGGCCGATGTCGGCGATCGCACACTGAGCGTCGCCCTCCGCCACACCGACGACCCGGTTGCCGGGCTCGCGGGCGGCGGGCACGGGGAAGGGGTCGGGGCACCCGGCAGCTTCGTCGCCGAGCGCGTCGCCGATCCCGACGCCGGTCCCGACGACGCCCGGCTGCCCGCGCACCGGCTGAGCGCGTACGCCGAGACGGCAGCGCTCGTGGACGCCTCCACCGATCCGCGCGTCGACGGCCTGCGCGAGGTGTTCGCCGACCTGCGGCGGGCCGAAGCCGTGGCGGTGACCGAGTACGCCGCCACCCGCGGCAGCGGATCGGCCGTCAGTCCTTCTTCGGACGCAGGATGATCCCGAACACCCAGTTGATGAGCGTGATGATGATGGCGGCGACCAGACCCCACCAGAAGTCCTCGACGCGCAGCCCCCAGCTCCACCAGCTGGTGAGCCACGCCGTCAGCCACAGCAGGAACGCGTTGATGAGGAGGCCGATGAGTCCCAGCGTGAGGATGTAGAGCGGGAAGGCCAGCACCTTGATCACGGTGCCGATGAACGTGTTCACCAGCGCGAAGATCGCCGCGACGATGAGCAGGGTCAGCACCAGCTGGAGCGTGTCGCCCGGAGGGAACGGGATGACGCTGACCTGCAGCGCCGGGATCAGGGTGACGACCCAGATCGCGAAGGCGTTGATGACGACGCGGATGAGGAAGCCCATAGTGCGCCCAGTCTTCCACGACGCCACGCGGCCGCCAACGGCTGTCGGGCGGGTCGCATCGCGGGTCGCTGCCGGCGGCGCGCGCCGGGTGGGAGCGGGACGGCAGACGCGGAGCGGACCGCGCTCGTAGACTCGGGGCGTGACCGACGCTTCCGACATCCCCGTCCGCGTGCGCCCGGAGGTGGCGGCGCTTCCCCCGTACAAGCAGGGCAGGCAGGCCGGCGCCGAGGCGTACAAGCTCTCGAGCAACGAGAACCCGTTCGACCCGCTGCCGGGAGTGCTGGAGCGCGTGCGGGCGGCCAGCGCGCTGAACCGGTATCCGGATGCCACGGCCGCACGTCTGCGCGAGCGCCTGGCCTCCCGCTTCGGCGTCGGCACCGACGAGGTGCACGTCGGCGCCGGCAGCGTCTCGATCCTCGCCCAGCTGGTGCTGGCGACCTCCGGTCCCGGCGACGAGGTGATCTACGCCTGGCGCTCGTTCGAGGCCTACCCGTGGCTCGCGGTCGTCTCCGGCGCCAGGCCCGTCCAGGTGCCGCTCGCGGCGGGCGCCCGGCACGACCTGGACGCCATGGCGGCCGCGATCACCGAGCGCACGCGCGCGATCCTGGTGTGCAGCCCGAACAACCCCACCGGGCCCATCGTCACGCAGGCCGAGTTCGACGCGTTCGTCGCCCGGGTGCCGCAGAACGTCCTGGTGATCCTCGACGAGGCCTACGCCGAGTTCGTCACCGATCCCGACGCCGTCGACGGAGCCGCCGTGCTCAGCCGCGGCGACCACCCCAACGTGGTGGTGCTCCGCACCTTCTCCAAGGCGTACGGGCTGGCGGGCCTGCGGATCGGGTACGCGGTCGGTCACCCGCGGATCCTGGACGCCGCCCGCACCACCGCCATCCCGCTGTCCGTGACGGCGCACGCCGAGGAGGCCGCGCTGGCGAGCCTGGAGGCGGAGGACGAGCTCCTGGAGCGCGTGCGGATCATCGCCGCGCGCCGCGACCTCCTCGCGGAGGGACTGCGCGCCGCGGGGTGGGACGTCCCGGCCGCCCAGGGCAACTTCGTCTGGCTGCCCGCCGGTGACGAGACCGCCGCCTTCGCGACCGCGTTCGAGGAGGCCGGCCTGATCGTGCGCCCCTTCGCCGGTGACGGCATCCGGATCTCCGTCGGCGAAGAGGAGTCTGTCGAGAAGGTCCTAGGAATCGCGGCATCCGTTGTGAAGAACCTCCCGGAAGGGCACGCAGGGGTGCGGGCTAGCGTGGAACGGTGACCCCGCCTGAAGAATCGGTGACGACCGACGCTGCGGCGCTGGCCGATGATCCCGCGACCGTCCGCTTCCTCGAAGCGGACGGCACGTTCGCCCCCACCGCCGCCGCGGAGCCTTATCGGGAGGCCGTCGACGCCCTGAGCGACACCGACCTCGAGACGTTCTTCCGCGACATGGCCGTCATCCGGGCGTTCGACGTGCAGGCGACCAACCTGCAGCGTCAGGGACAGCTCGCGCTGTGGCCGCCGAGCTACGGTCAGGAGGCGGCGCAGGTCGGCTCGGCGCGCGCCGCCCGCGCGCAGGACCACCTCTTCCCGTCGTACCGCGAGCACGTGGTCACCAAGATCCGCGGCGTCGACCCGATCGACATCATCCGCGTGATGCGCGGCCTCACTCACGGCGGGTGGGACCCGACGGATCCGAAGAACGGCAACACGCACATCTACACGCTGGTGCTGGGCTCGCAGACCCTGCACGCGACCGGCCTCGGCATGGGGCTCGTGTTCGACGGCCGCTGCGGCACCGGCGACCCCGAGCGCGACGAGGCGGTCATCGTCTACTACGGCGACGGCGCGTCCAGCCAGGGCGACGTGCACGAGGCGATGGTGTTCGCCGTCAGCTACCGCACCCCCGAGGTCTTCTTCCTGCAGAACAACCAGTGGGCCATCTCGGTGCCCGTCGCGACGCAGTCGCGCTCGCCGCTGCACCAGCGCGGCGCGGGCTACGGGATGCCGAGCACGCTGGTCGACGGCAACGACGTGCTGGCGAGCTGGGCGGTCACGCGCGCCGCGCTGGACGAGGCGCGCGCCGGCGGCGGCCCGCAGGCGATCGAGGCCATGACCTACCGCCTCGGGGCCCACACGACCAGCGACGACCCCACCAAGTACCGCACATCGAGCGAGGAGGAGTCGTGGCGCCGCCGCGACCCGATCGCCCGCATGAAGGCGTTCCTGCTGGCCCGGGGTGCGTCCGAGGCCTTCTTCGCCGACGTGGACGCCGAGGCACAGGCGCTCGCCGACGACGTCCGCACGCGCACCAACGCCTTGGGCGGCCTCGAGCCCGACTCGATGTTCGCGCACGTCTACTCCGAATCGCACCCGGTGATCGAGGAGCAGCGCCGGTGGCTCGCCGAGTACGAGGCATCCTTCGAAGGAGGCGCATCGTGACCCTCTCGATCAGCTCACCGGACGTCGCGGCGCCGCCGGCCGTGACCACGATGCCGTTCAGCCGCGCGATCAACGCGGGGCTGCGGGCAGCGCTCGCCGGCAGCGACCGCGTGCTGCTCATGGGCGAGGACATCGGCAAGCTCGGTGGCGTCTTCCGCGTCACGGAGGGCCTGCAGGCCGAGTTCGGCGAGCAGCGGGTGCTCGACACGCCGCTGGCGGAATCCGGCCTCGTCGGCACCGCGATCGGGCTCGCCATGGCGGGATTCCGCCCCGTCGTGGAGATCCAGTTCGAAGGCTTCGTCTTCCCCGCGTTCGACCAGATCACCACGCAGCTGGCCAAGCTCACGAACCGCCACGAGGGCGCGTTGCAGATGCCGGTCGTCATCCGCATCCCCTACGGCGGCCACATCGGCGCGGTCGAGCACCACCAGGAGAGCCCCGAGGCCTACTTCACCCACACGCCCGGGCTGCGCGTGGTGAGCCCGTCGACGCCGAACGACGGCTATTGGATGATCCAGGACGCCATCGCCTCCCCCGACCCGGTGATCTTCCTCGAGCCCAAGAGCAAGTACTGGCAGAAGGGCGAGGTCGACACCGCCGCCCGCGCGCTGCCGCTGCACGCCTCCCGCGTGGTGCGCCGCGGCACCGACGTCACGCTGGTCGGACACGGCGCGATGGTCACGACGCTGCTGCAGGCCGCGGCGCTCGCGGAGTCCGAGGGCACGTCGTGCGAGGTCGTCGACCTGCGGTCGCTGTCGCCCGTCGACTACGGCCCCATCCTCGACTCGGTGCGCCGCACCGGCCGCATGGTCTACGCCCAGGAGGCCCCGGGCTTCACCTCGCTCGGGTCGGAGGTCGCCGCGACGGTGATGGAGCAGGCGTTCTACGCGCTGGAGGCACCCGTGCTGCGCGTGTCGGGTTTCGACACGCCCTTCCCCCCGGCCAAGCTCGAGGGCTCGTACCTCCCCGACGCCGACCGCATCCTCGAGGCCGTCGACCGGTCCCTGGCCTACTGACCCGCTCCCCTTCCCGTGAGACGACAGCGGATGGACGAGACTGTGGGTGATCCCCGCCGTCTCGTCCGTGCGCTGTCGTCTCACGGGAAGGGCGGGATCGAAAGGAGCTCCGCATGAGCACCCAGACGTTCGTCCTCCCCGATGTCGGCGAAGGGCTCACCGAAGCCGAGATCGTGCAGTGGCGCGTCGCGCCCGGCGACACGGTCGCAGTCAACGACGTCCTCGTCGAGATCGAGACCGCCAAGTCGCTCGTCGAGCTCCCGTCGCCGTTCGCGGGCACCGTCGCCGAGCTCCTCGCGACCGAGGGCGACACGGTCGAGGTCGGCACCGCCATCATCACGATCGCCTCCGGCGCCGGGACGGATGCCTCCGGCCCGGCGACCGTCGGACAGTCCGAGCACGGCGGCCCGGCGCCGGCATCTGACTCCGGCGAGGGTGCGGTGCTGGTGGGATACGGCACCGGAGGGCAGGTCCAGTCCCGGCGCACGAAGCGGGCGGTGTCGCCGCAGCAGCGGGTCGCGGCATCCGTCGGCGTCGTCGCGAAGCCGCCCATCCGCAAGCTCGCGCGCGACCTCGGCGTGGAGCTTGCCACCGTCGCCCCCAGCGGGCCGGCCGGCGAGGTGACCCGCGACGACGTCGTGCGCCACGCGTCGCAGGCCAGCGTGTTCCGCAACATCCAGACGCCCGAGTGGGGCGACGTGCGCGAGGAGACCATCCCGGTCGCGGCGCCGGCTGCGCCCGCGGCATCCGGTCCGGCGGCGGTCGCCCCCTCGACGCCCACGCCCGATGCGGCCGGCCGCGAGGAGACCATCGCCGTCAAGGGCGTGCGCAAGGCCACATCGTCGGCCATGGTGCAGTCGGCCTACTCGGCCCCGCACGTGTCGGTGTGGACCGATGTCGACGCCACCCGCACGATGGAGCTCGTCAAGCGGCTCAAGGCCTCGCCGGACTTCGCCGACACCAAGGTCTCGCCGCTGCTGATCATGGCGCGCGCCGTGATCTGGGCGGCCCGTCGCACGCCGATGGTCAACGCCGCGTGGG
The DNA here is from genome assembly GCF_015277815.1 of Microbacterium atlanticum. NCBI lineage: Bacteria > Bacillati > Actinomycetota > Actinomycetes > Micrococcales > Microbacteriaceae > Microbacterium > Microbacterium atlanticum. The sequence goes on along the minus strand of NZ_CP063813.1, from coordinate 3,659,766 downwards.
TGGACGCCGAGGGCGGAGCCGAGATCCGCGTGCGCCGCTACGTCAACCTCGGCATCGCGGCGGCTACGCCGCGGGGCCTCCTGGTGCCCAACATCAAGGATGCCCAGGACCTGTCGATGCGCGATCTCGCCCGCGCCCTCGAGAAGCTCACGCTCACGGCGCGGGAGGGCAAGACGACGCCGGGCGATCAGCAGGGCGGCACCATCACCATCACCAACATCGGCGTGTTCGGCATGGACGCGGGCACCCCGATCATCAACCCCGGCGAGGCGGGCATCGTCGCCCTGGGCACGATCCGCCAGAAGCCGTGGGTCGTCGACGGCGAGGTGCGTCCGCGGTGGGTCACCACCGTCGCCGGCTCGTTCGATCACCGCGTGGTGGACGGCGACGGGATGTCGCGGTTCATCGCGGACGTCGCCTCGATCCTCGAAGAGCCCGCGCTGCTGCTCGACTGACGCGGCCGGCAGCCCGGCGCAGAAGCGGCGGCGGGGGCGGCTGGCGTTCGGCGTGCCGACGCACGGCGGCCGCCTGCGCCCGCCCCCATTTCGAGAGCACCGCGTCCGGCCCGTAGCCCTGCGCGACCTGGCGCGCGGCGCTTCGCATCGCCGCCAGACGATCCTCGTCCAGTTCGCACAACGCGATGAGGGCGCTCGCGACCCCGGCGACATCGGCGTCGGGGATCAGGTAACCCGAGCGACCGTGGTGGATCGCGTCGGCGGGGCCGTAGGGGATGTCGTACGCGATCGGCAGGCATCCCGCCCCCATCGCCTCGAGGAGCGACAGCGATTCCCCCTCGGATCTGCTGGTGAGCAGGGTCCAGGCGCCGTCGCGGAAGCGCTCGGCGCCGCGTGGCGAGTAGCCGGTGAACGTCACCGCCTCGGCGAGGCCGAGCCGGCGGGCCTCCGCCTCGAGAGGCCGGCGCTGGGGGCCGTCGCCGACGACCTCCAGCGTCACCGGCACACCGAGCGCGCGGACGCGGGCGACCGCTTCCAGGGCGTGCTCGATGCGCTTGCGGCGGCTGAGCCCGCTCGCGATGACGCCGTGCAGGCGATCGGGCGGGAGGCGGGGCATCCGTTCCGGGATGGTGACGACATTCGACACGCTCACGAAGTTGCGCCCGTCGCCGACGTGAGTCATCGCCGCCAGCCGTTGACGGTCGGTCAGGAACGCCACCGCGTCCCACCGGTCGAGGTGCTCGAACACTTCCCGCCGCAGCGGGGTGAGCCGCCCGGCGCGATCGGTGTGCGCCCCGTGCACGAGGTGGATCAGCGTCACGTGGCGCCGACGGTAGTGCTGCAGCACGCGGGCGGCGACCTTGCTGTCGACCACGAGGATCGCGGGAGCGCCCCCGAGCACCTCGTCGAGCCAGGCCAGCCGGAAGCGCCGCACGGTGCTCCACCTTCCGGTCGGGCGCCCGGCCGGGTCGAAGGTCGTGACCGTGCGCTTCGCGGCTTCGGGGTGCGGGCGGCTCTCGAGCACCGCGAGCGAGCCGTCGGCGCGGCGGTGCTCGACGCGCACCACCTCGGCGCCCTCGCGCCATCGATGCACCGCACCGGCGGGCGACACGGCTTCGTCGTCCGCTGGGCGCGCCGGTGCGGCAGGGGCCGCGGGAGCGTCGATCGGCTCGCGGTGCGCGATGCGGAAGTCCTCGTAGATGTTGCGCAGCTCGACCCCGCCCTCGAGCTCGCCGCGCTCGCGGAGGCGCGCGCGGACGACGTCGTAGTCCGGCCGATCCTCCAGCGTCACCACCGTCGTCGCAGCGCCCGTCTGGGCGAACAGGCGGGATCGGCGCAGCAGCGCGCTCGTCATCCCCCCGAACCGGTCGGGGATCCCCCAGGTCACCGCCACCTGGCGACCGGGCGCGAGCGGGCTCGCTGAAGCTCGGACCACGGTCATGCTCGCCACGCTACGACGTCTGCGGCGGGGCCGGAGGCGGGCTTGACCTCCGACCGGCGGCGCGATAGCCGGTGCGGCGGCGTCGTCCGCGTTCTTCCCGGGCGGCCACCTCGCTTTGAGAACGATTATCAATAGCGTTAGAGTGGAGGGCATGACCTCCCCCCGACGCTCCCTCGCGCTCGCCGGCCTCGCCGCGGCATCCGTTCTCGTCCTCGCCGGATGCGCGAGCGGTCAGCAAGCGGACGAGGCCGCCGCCGCTGGACGACTCTCGGTCGTCGCGTCGACCGACGTCTACGGGCAGATCGCGGCGCAGGTCGGCGGCGACCTGGTCGAGGTGACGTCGATCGTCGCCAATGCGTCGCAGGATCCGCACTCCTTCGAGCCCAGCGCCCGCGACCAGCTCTCGGTGTCGAAGGCCGACCTCATCGTCGAGAACGGCGGCGGGTACGACGCGTTCATCGACGCCCTGATCGAATCCAGTGGCAGCGAGGCGCCGGTCGTGACGGCAGTGGAGCACTCGCACGACTGGCCCGAGAATGACGGCCACGACGAAGCGGAGGCCGACGAGGCGGCCGGAGCCGACGACGAGGCTCATGACGAGGCCGGCGATCACGGGCACGACCATGACCACGTCGAGGGGTTCAACGAGCACGTCTGGTACGACCCGCACACCGTCGCACACGTCGCGGCGGCGATCGCCGACGAGCTCGCCGCGCTGAGCCCCGACGATGCCGAGACGTTCGCGGACAACGCCGAGGCGTTCGGCGCCGAGGTCGAGCAGCTCGAAGCCTCGCTCGCCGACATCACGACCGCCCACGCCGGTGCGCAGGTCTTCGTCACCGAGCCGGTGCCGGCGTACCTGGTGTCGGCCGCCGGCCTCGAGAACGCCACGCCGGACGCCTTCAGCGAGGCCGTCGAGGAAGGGCAGGATGTCGCGCCCGCGACGCTGCTCGAATCCCTCGGGCTCCTGCGAGACGGCGCCGTGAGTGTCGTCATCACCAACACGCAGACCGGCGGCGCCGAGACCGAGGAGATCGTGGGCGTGGCCGAGGAGCTCGGCATCCCGGTGATCGCGTTTTCGGAAACGCTGCCGGAGGGGGAGACTTACCTCTCGTGGATGCAGGCGAACATCGAGGCGCTGAGCGCGGCGCTGGACGGGTGAGCCCCGCCTCGCCGGGCGCTCCCGTCGTGATCAGCATTCGCGACGCCGCTCTGCAGCGCGGCGATCGCGAGCTGTGGTCGGGCCTGGACCTCGACGTCCACGAGGGCGAGCTCGTGGCGGTGCTCGGGCCGAGCGGCTCGGGCAAGACGACGCTGCTGCGTGCCATCCTCGGCCTGGAGCCGCTCTCGCGCGGCGACATCACCGTCGACGGGTCGCCGGTGCAGCGGCGGGGGAACCGACGCATCGGCTACATCCCGCAGGCGCGTCCGCTGCCGCGCGACACCTCGCTGCGCGGACGCGACCTCGTCACCCTCGGCGTCGACGGCCACCGGTTCGGCCTGCCCTTCCCCCGCCGTGGCGAGCGGGCCCGCGTCGACGCGCTCATCGACGCCGTCGGCGCCGGCGATTTCGCCGACCGGCCCATCGGCCTGCTCTCCGGCGGCGAGCAGCAGCGGCTGCGCGCCGGGCAGGCGCTCGCCGACGACCCGCGGCTCCTGCTGTGCGACGAGCCGCTCACGAGCCTCGACCTCGCCAACCAGCAGGCGGTGATCGGTCTGATCGACCGCCACCGCCGGGAGAAGGATGCCGCGGTGCTGCTGGTCACGCACGACATCAACCCGCTGCTGGGAAAGGTCGACCGCATCCTGTACATCGCGAACGGGCGGTTCACCCTCGGCACGCCGCAGGAGGTGCTCCGCTCGGACGTCCTCACAGCGCTCTACGGCGCGCACGTGTTCGTGCTGCGGGCGGGCGACCGGCTCGTGGTGGTCGGCGCGCCCGATGCCGAGGCATCCCACCACCACCACGACGAGGCGCACGCATGAACTGGGGCGACGTCGCGGACGCGATGTTCGGGGGTCTGCCGGTCTACGGCGAGATCCTCGCGCTGGTGTCGAACTCGGTCTGGGCGGGTGCCGTGCTGGGCCTCGTCGGCGGGCTCATCGGCGTCTTCGTGATGCAGCGCGACATGGCGTTCGCCGTACACGGCATCAGCGAGCTGTCGTTCGCCGGTGCGGCGGCGGCCCTCCTCATCGGGTGGGACGTGGTGACGGGGTCCATCGTCGGATCGCTCATCGCCGCGGCCCTCATCGGCGTCCTGGGCGCCAGGGCGCGCGACCGCAACTCGATCATCGGCGTGCTGATGCCGTTCGGGCTCGGGCTCGGCATCCTGTTCCTCTCGCTGTACGACGGGCGCAGCGCGAACCGCTTCAGCCTGCTCACCGGACAGATCGTCTCGGTGCAGACCGGGCAGCTGGGCTGGCTCATCGGGATCGGAGCCGTCGTGCTGCTCGGCCTGCTGCTCATCTGGCGGCCGCTGCGATTCGACTCGCTCGACCCGCAGTCCGCCGCCGCGCGGGGGGTGCCGACGACGGCCGTGTCGCTCGGCTTCATGCTGCTGCTGGGGCTCATCGTGGCCGTGGCGGTGCACATCATCGGCGCCCTGCTGGTGATGGCGCTGCTCGTGACGCCGGCAGCGGCGGCGATGCGGATCGTCGCCGGACCGGTGTCGGTGCCGCTGCTGGCGGCGCTGTTCGGCTTCGTCTCGGCGGTGGGAGGCATCCTGCTGGCGATCATGGGAACGCTGCCCGTGAGCCCGTACATCACCACCATCTCGTTCGTCATCTACGTCGTGTGCCGCGTGGCCGGCGCGCGGCGCGACCGCGTCACGCGGGCCGTGGAGACTGTTGCCCGGTGACCCTTCGGCCGCCCTCGTGCGATCTCGCGCGATCTCGCGCGTCCTCAGGCGCCCTCGCGCGATCTCGCGCGTTCGCATGTCACGACACGCGGTGACGGATGCCGCGATGCCGCGTGTTGCGCCACCTGAACGGGCCCGGTCGCGGTGCTCGCGCGTTCGCATGTCACGACACGCGGTGACGGATGCCGCGATGCCGCGTGTTGCGCCACCTGAACGGGACCGGTCGCGGTGCTCGGGTGTTCGCACGTCACGACACGCGGTGACGGATGCCGCGATGCCGCGTGTTGCGCCACCTGAACGGGACGCCCGCGCGGTGACCGCACCCGGCTCCCGCTCAGGGCCCCTCGGTAGACTCGAACCCATGGCCCAGCGCAACACGTGGCAGCGCGAACGCGTGCGCGAAGCGCTCTCCGACGCCCGCGGATTCGTCAGCGCACAGTCGCTGCACGCGACCCTCCGCGGCGAGAACACCGGCATCGGACTCGCCACGGTCTATCGCGCGCTCGCCGGTCTCGCGGCCCAAGGGGAGGCGGACTCGCTCCAGAGCCCCGAGGGCGAAGCGCTCTACCGTGCCTGCACCAGCACCGGCCACCATCACCACCTGATCTGCCGCTCCTGCGGGCTGACCGTCGAGATCGAGGCGACCGACGTCGAGCAGTGGGCGAAGAGCACCGCAGAGCGCCACGGGTTCCGCGACGCCGAGCATGTCGTCGACATCTTCGGGCTCTGCGGGTCGTGCGCCGCCGCCCGGGATGCGCAGCGTGACGCGGACTGATCCTCAGACCCGGGCGTCGCAGCGCCCGGCCCGCACGCCCGACCCGCGTCGCACGCCGGCGACCGCCCGCCTGGAGCCGACGCCGCAAGCGCGCGCCCTGCTGTGGATCGGCGTGGGCCTCGCCGTCGTCGCGGGGCTGTTCCTCATCGACTGGCTCGCCCCGACGCTGTTCCCCGCGCCCCTCCCCACCCGCGCGCAGGACGGACTGACGCTCGCCATCAGCGTGCTCATCGAGTCGCTGCCGTTCGTGGCGCTCGGGGTGGTGCTGTCGATCGTCGTGCAGGTGTGGGTGCCGCCGGGAGTGATCGAGCGGTGGATGCCGCGCCGCGCGTGGGCCCGCCGGGCCGTGCTGTCGCTCCTCGGCATGGTGGTGCCGGTGTGCGAGTGCGGCAACGTGCCGTTCGCCCGGGGGCTCCTGATGCGCGGCTTCTCGGTGCCCGAGACGCTGACGTTCCTCATCGCGGCGCCGATCGTGAACCCGATCGTCATCATCACCACGCACCAGGCCTTCGGCTTCAGCGACGGCATCCTGGTCGCGCGGCTCTTGGGCGGGTACGCGATCGCCAACCTCATCGGATGGCTGTATTCGCGGCATCCGTCACCCGATGCCTTGCTCACCGACCGCTTCCGCGACACCTGCGAACTGGTGCTGCACGAGCCCGGCGGGAAGTGGCGCCGCACACTGGCGCAGTTCGTCATCGAGCTTCGGGCGGTGATGCCGGCGCTCGTCATCGGCTCCGCCCTCGCCGGGGCTGTGCAGGTGCTCATCCCCCGCGAGTCGCTCCTCGCGATCGGCGCGAACCCCGCGCTGTCGATCATGGCGATGATGGCGCTGGCGATGGTGGTGTCCATCTGCTCCAACGTCGACGCGTTCTTCGCGCTGTCGTTCGCCTCGACCTTCACACCGGGCTCGATCGTCGCGTTCCTGCTGGTGGGGCCGATCGTCGACGTGAAGATGCTCGCCCTGCTGCGCACCACGTTCACGTGGCGCACCCTCGGCGGGATCGTGATCGTGGTGGTGCTTGCGGCCTTCGCGATCGGGACGGCGGTGAACCTCCTTGCGTAAGGCGGAGTGGATCGGCACACGATGGCTGGGCGTCGGGCTCGCCGCGGTGCTCGCGGTCGTCACGATCTCGCTCGCGATAACGGGTCGGCTCGGGCTGTACATCAACCCGGACTCGACGTGGTTCGCGGTGTCGATGGCGGTGGTCGTGCTGGCGGGGGCGGTGGCGTCGTTCGCCCTCCCGCTCGGCGCCGAGGCCGACCACGGCCACGACCACGGGGAGGCTGGCGGGTCCTCCCGTCGTCCGCACGAGGACGAGTCCGAGATCTCGACCCTCTTCCTCCGCCACCGCGGCGACGACCACGTCCGCGGTCACGCCCGCGCCCCCAGCCCGTCCGCGCCCCACGCGGCCCACGGCTTCCCCTCGACTCGCCAAGACACGCCGGGCGAGGGCCCGGCTCTCCGGCGTGTCTTGGCGACTCGCGGTGACCGGGAGGAGGACCGAGGGCGGGAGCGGGAGCGCGGGCGCGCACAGGAGCGCGGGCGCGCGCAGGAGCACGAGCACGAGCGCGAGCGCGAGCGGGAGCACGAGGACCACGTCCGCCGCAGCCACCCCCTCGCGGTCGCGGCGACGCTCGCCGGGGGCATCGCGGCGTCCGGCGTCGTCGTGCTGACCCTCGTGCTGCCGCCCGCGTCGCTGAGCGCCGAGCTCGCGATGTCGCGCGACGTCGGCGCCACGCCGCTGTTCGGCGGCGCCGACACGGTGCAGCTCGCCTCCACCGGCGACACCGCCTCGTTTGGCGTGGGCGAGTGGGCGACGGTGTTCGCCACCGCCACGAACCCCGAGACCTTCGACGGCGAGCCGGTCGAACTCACCGGCTTCGTCACACCCGGCGAGGACGGGGTCTTCGACCTCACGCGCCTCGTGATCACGCACTGCGTGATCGACGCGCAGCCGGCGAGCCTCCCGGTGGTCGCCGACGCCTCCACCCCCGGCACCGGCCAGTGGGTCACGATCACCGGCACGGTGCGCTCCTCGTCCGACGGGCGGCTCGTGGTCGACGCCGCCGAGGTCGAGGAGATCGCGGAGCCGGAGGACCCGTATGAGTACTGAGCCGGGCCCCCGCACCCGGCGTGCGCAGTCGCAGCACCGCCGCAGCCGCGCGTTCGTCGGGATGTTCGCCGTGGTCGTCGGCCTGCTCGCGGTCTTCGGACTCGCCGGCGCGGCGGCCAGCGTCGCCCAGGGGCCTCGCGTGACGGAGGTCTCGGTGGATCCGGAGGCGGCGGCCGCGGCATCCGGATCCCGGCTCATCGTCACCACGACGCAGTCCCTCGCCGAGGTCGACCCCGAGCAGGTCACGATCAGGCCCGAGACGCCGTTCGAGGTCGACACGTCCGGCCGCAGCGTCGGTGTGCGCTTCACGCTGCCGCTGTGGGACGACACCGAGTACACCGTCACGATCGACGACGTCGCCTCGCTCGGCGGCGGACCGACCGGCACCATCAGCGAGACCTTCCGCACGCCGCCGGCCGAGATGTTCCTGCTGCAGCGCGGGACCGACGACGGCGACATGATCTACCGCACCGACCTCACCGGGCAGAACGCGGTGCCGGTGTTCCGCCACGCGCACATCGAGGACTTCCGCGCGACCGGCGAGCACCTCGTCGTGTCGGTGCGCACCGACGACGACCAGGCGGGCCTCATCGTCACCGACCTCGACGGGGAGGACGGGCGCGAGCTCCCCCTCCCCGGCGACGGATTCATCTCCAACCTGCAGAGCGCCGACCGGGGCGAGCGCATCGGGTACACCTTCTCGGATGCCGAGCTCGACGCCGACTCCGGCCGCGAGAGCCGGCTGTTCACCGCCTCGCTCGGCGACCCCGACGCGGAGCCGCGGGAGATCGTGGTCGCCGGCTCCGACCCGCGGGTCGCGGAGTGGCGGTTCGTCCCCGACACCGACAGCATCCTCCTGATGTCGTTCGACGGGTCGCTGCTGCTGACCGGCTCGGGCGCCGACGCCGGCGCTGCGACGGCCCTCGGCGCCGCGATCGGCATCGACGGCATCGCGCGCGGATCGAGCGAGGCCGTCGTCGACCGCCTCGAGCAGCCCGTGGTGATCGATCTCACCGACGCGGCCGAGGAGCCACTCGTGACGCCCGAGCTCGACCTCGGGGGCACGACGTCGGTGACCCCGCTCCCCGACGGCTCGACCATCCGCACCGCAGCGGTGCTCGAGGACGAGGTGCCCACCGGCCGCACCTCGATCGCGCACGTCGGTGCCGACGGCGCCACGCGCACCCTGACCGAGCTTCGCGAGACCGATGCCGTCATCCAGGTCTGCGTCTCGCCGAGCGCGCGGTATCTCGCGGTGATGACGGCGCCGGATGCCGTCACCAACCCGTACGACACCTACCGGCTCCCGCTTCCCGAGCGTCCGGAGACCCGCATCCTCGAGGTCGCCGACGGCGAAGAGGTGGTCGCGCTCCACGGGGCATCGATCTCGTGGTGCCAGGTGCCCCCGCTCTGACCGCTGGCGCAGAGGGGCACGCCGTCGGGCCGACGTAGACTCGCACGCATGGCGAGGGACGGGTGGCGCGCGGCGACCCGGGCCGACCTGCAGGGCCTCCCCGCCGAGGTGGCGCCGCGGCTCCTCGGCGCCCGGCTCGAGACCGTCGTCGACGGCGAGACGGTCGCCGTGAGGATCACCGAGACCGAGGCGTACCACGGCCGCGGGACCGGCCCGGTGCCCGATCCCGGATCCCACGCCCGCATGGGACCCACCGCCCGCAACGCCACGATGTGGGGCGAGCCGGGTCACCTGTACGTGTACCTCAGCCACGGCATCCACTCCTGCGTGAACGTGGTGTGCGGGCCCGACGGCATCGCCGGCGGTGTGCTCCTGCGCGCCGGTGAGGTGATCGAGGGGACGGATGCCGCGTCGCGCCGCCGCCCCGCCGCTCGCACGGCGCGCGACCTGGCCCGCGGGCCCGGCCGGTTCGGCGACGCGGTGGGGTTGCGGCATCCGCACCACGACGGCATCGATGCGATCACCGCTGAGCCGCGGCACGGAGCGCGGGCACGGCTGGAGCTGCTCGCCGAACCCCTGGCCGACATCGCGTCGGGCCCCCGCGTCGGGGTGGCGGGGATCGCGGGGACCGCGCGCTTTCCGTGGCGCTACTGGATCCCCGGCGACCCGACGGTGTCGGCGTTCCGGTGGGGTCGGGGCGCGCGCGAGGCCGCCGAGGCGCTCTGACCGCCGGAAACCGAGTCGGCGCACCAGGCGGGCGAATGTCGTAGGTATGTTCTAAGGTCGAGGCATGGAGGCGAACCCGCTCAACGGCATCGAAGAGGCGCTGCGAGTCCTCGCCGCAGCCGGGGGCCATCGGCCCGCCGGCTCGCTCTCACCCGCTGAGCTGGTCGCGGTCAACCAGGCGTTCGGGGCGCTGAAGCGACGCGTCGACGCGGCGTTCGCGTCGGTGGCCGCGGAGATCTCGCGCCAGTCCCGGCGCGAGCTCGGCAAGGACTCCCTCGCCAAGAAGCAGGGATTCACCACGCCGGCCGTGCTCATCTCGACCACGGCCGGCACCAGTGTCGGCGAGGCGGTGCGCATGGTGCAGGTCGGCGAGGCGACGGCTCCGCGGGTCTCCCTCACCGGCGAGCCGCTCCCGGCCAAGCACCCGCACATCGCGGCGGCGATCGCAGCGGGGCGCATCGGCATGACGCCGGCCTCGGCGATCGTCACCCTCCTCGATCGGCTGGCGATCCGCGTCGATCCGGCACGGCTCGACGAGGCGGAACGCGAGCTCGTCGGGCTCCTGCCGGCGCTTCGTGCGGACGAGCTGGGGAAGCTTCTCGCCCGCGCCGAAGCCCACCTCGATCCGGACGGCGTCGAACCCCGTCACGACGCGCTGCGGTCCGAACGCGCTCTTCAGATGCAGGAGCGGGATGGGATGCTCGTCATCACCGGAAAGCTCGACCCCGAGACCGGGGCGCCGGTGAAGGCGGTGATCGATGTGCTCGTCGGCGATGCGCTCCGCCGCAACGAGCACGCGGAGGCGGGCGAGCGGGATCAGCGCTCGGTGCGGCAGATGCAGGCCGACGCGCTCGCCGACCTCTGCCGGCACGCGATCGGCTGTGCGGAGGTCCCGACGGGACCGACCGCGACGGTCGTCGTACGGGTCGACCTCGCCGACCTCGAGGCCGGGATCGGCACTGCGACGATCGACGGTATCGCCCAGCCCATCCCCGCATCGACCGTCCGACGCCTTGCGGCCGACGCGCAGGTCATCCCGTGCGTGCTCGGCGGCGAGAGCGAGATCGTCGACTGGGGACGCGCCAGGCGGCTCTTCACGCCCGCGCAGAAGCTGGCGCTCGGCGAGCGTGACGGCGGATGCGTCGGATGCGGCGCCCCGCCCGCATGGTGCCACGGCCATCATCTGAAGTGGTGGGAGCGCGACGGCGGGCGCACGGACCTCGGCAACGGCGTGCTGCTCTGCACGGGGTGCCATCATCGTCTCCATACCGACGGCTGGGAGGTCAGGGTCGAGCGGCCAGGTCCCGACGCGCATGTGTGGCTGATACCGCCCCCGTGGATCGACCCGCAGCGCACGCCCCGGCTCGCCGGGAAGTCTCGCTACGCGCTGTCCGCATGACCTCGGGCGCCCGCGCGTCAAGGGCGACACGCTGTCCGTGCTAGACTGACTCTTTGTCTGCGCGCACTCCAGCACGCAGTACGTATCCCACATACGCTGAGGGCCTCACCGGCCGGGTCGAGCGCGGGGTGCAGACAAGGGATCTTGGGTGGCGCCGTCCGGCGCCACGGTACTAAGGAGACATCACTATGGCAGCAGTGTGCCAGGTGACTGGAGCGGTTCCCGGCTTCGGTCACAACATCTCGCACTCGCACCGCCGGACGAAGCGCCGCTTCGACCCGAACGTGCAGAAGAAGACCTACTTCGTTCCGTCGCTGGGTCGCAACATCAAGCTGAACGTCTCGGCCAAGGGCATCAAGGTGATCGACGCCCGCGGTATCGAGGCGGTCGTGCGTGACCTCCAGGCGAAGGGTGTGAAGCTCTGATGGCCAAGAAGGCACAGGACGTCCGTCCGATCATCAAGCTGCGGTCGACCGCGGGCACGGGGTACACCTACGTGACGCGCAAGAACCGCCGCAACAACCCCGACCGCATCGTGCTGAAGAAGTACGACCCGGTCATCCGCAAGCACGTCGATTTCCGCGAGGAGCGTTGATCCATGGCTAAGAAGAGCAAGATCGCGCGCAACGAGCAGCGCAAGGCCGTCGTCGAGCGCTACGCCGCCAAGCGCGCGGAGCTGAAGAAGGCTCTCGTGAGCCCGACCTCGACCGACGAGGAGCGCGAGGCCGCCCGCATCGGCCTGCAGAAGCTTCCCCGTAACGCGTCGCCGGTGCGCGTCCGTTCGCGTGACGTCATCGACGGCCGCCCCCGCGGTGTCCTCACGAAGTTCGGCATCTCGCGTGTCCGCTTCCGTGACATGGCGCACCGCGGCGAGCTGCCCGGCGTGACCAAGTCGAGCTGGTAAGCACCCGCTTCGCCGGAAGGCCCGGAGTTCCTCGGAACTCCGGGCCTTCCGCCTGTCAACCGGGGGCGGATCCCCCTCCGTCGCGGAAAAATGGGGGCATGCCGCTGGACCCGTTCTTCGCCGAGCGCCTGCGGGTGCACCGCAGGTACATGTTCGACCAGGCGCTGGGGTCGGTCAGGGCGAGGCTGGCCGCGCTGTGGCCCTTCGGTCGCGCGAGCGTGGTCCCCGCCGCGAGCGAGCCGGCGAAGAAGACCGCGAGCCCGGCCACCCCGGCACGTCCGCACGCCAGTCCCCACGCCCGAGCACGCGCCCGTCATCGTCGCGCCGCCCTGGCATGGGACCGCAGCGAGCTGCGCACGGTCGGCACCCCCGGCCCCGAGGTGCGCACCACCGAGCACGAAGTGGCCGTGCCGGGGCATCCGTCCGTCCGCGTTCGCATCTATCACCCGCCGGTCGTGGGCGATGCGCCGGTGCCCGGGGTGCTCGCGTTCTTCGGCGGCGCGTTCCGCATAGGGGGAATCGACTATCCCACGACGGATGCCGCCTACCGCCGTCGCTGCGTCGACGCGCACGTCGCGATCGCCGCCGTGGGGTACGCCCTCGCGCCCGAGCACCGGTACCCCGTGCAGGTCGAGCAGGCGTACGCCGCACTGGACTGGCTCTTCGCCTCAGCCGGCGAGGTGGGGATCGACGGCGACCGGATCGGCCTGCTCGGAGTCTCGGCGGGCGGCAATATCGCCGCCGCGCTGACGCTGGTCAATCGCGACCGGGCGCAGCACCCGGTGCGTCTGCAGGTGCTCGAGGTGCCGGTGGTGGACCTCACCGGCCGTCACCTGGATCTGCGCGCGACGCGGGCGCTGCGGATCCCGCGCTTCCTGGCCATGCGGGAGCTGCGCTCCGTCGCGCGCACGTACCTCCCGCGCCCCGAGGACGCGCGGGAGCCCTATGCGTCTCCGCTGCGGGCGGCGTCCCATGAGGGCCTTCCGCGCGCTGTCATCCTCACGGCGGAGTACGACCCGTTGCGGGGCGACGGCGACGCCTACGGCGCGGCGCTCCGAGCCGCCGGCGTCGACGCGAGCGTCGTGCGCTACCAGGGAGTGACGCACGATACGCCCATCTTCACCGGCGTGCTCCCGGCCGCCCGCCGCTGGCACGACGACGTGGTGACCGCACTGCGGCGGCTTCACGACTGATCGCGCTCAGCGAAAAGCGGCCTCAGGGGCCACATCCACCCCAGGTTTCACGCGACACACCACCGGAAACCTCCGAAAACCGCGGAAATACGCGGATCTGTCGGCCCTGTCGGGTACATTCGGACCCGGTCGATAGGACCAGCCGGGGGCTGCGCCCTCCGGTCCGAGCAATGACAAGACGGCACTCGTCGTCTTTGGAGGACACAACCAATGGCCGACAAGACCATCACCAAGACCGAGCTCGTCGCAAGCATCGCGAGCGCGACCGGCCAGAGCCAGTCCGCCGTCTCGGGCGTGCTCGACTCCCTCTTCTCCACCGTCTCCGAGGCGGTCGCAAACGGCAGCAAGGTCTCGATCCCGGGCTGGCTCGCCTTCGAGCAGGTCGCCACCTCGGCCCGCACCGGCCGCAACCCGCAGACCGGCGAGGAGATCAAGATCCCCGCGGGCAAGCGCGTTAAGGTCACCGCCGGCTCGAAGCTGAAGGCCGCCGTCAAGTAATCGGACGCAGACGTCCGGAGAGGGGATGCCGCGACCCGCGGCATCCCCTCTCTGCGTCTGCAGCCGCTGGCCGGCCCGAGCGCCCCTCCGCGGCGGCGGGGCGCCGGCCGGCGCAACGTAGGCTGGAACGGTGAACTCCCGCGCCCTGCGGGCCGCCGGGCCCGCGATCCTCGTCCTGGCCGCGCTGGCGACGATGGTGTGGGCGCTCATCGTCGGCGGCGGCGCGGCCCCGCTCGCGATCGCCGATCCGGGGCCGGTCGTTCGGTGGAGCCTTCCGACGGCGAAGCTGCTGGTCAACCTCGCCGCGGCCGGCATGGTGGGCGTGCTCGTGACCGCCCTGTTCACCCTCCGCGCGGGCGACCGCGAGTTCGACACGGCACTGGACACCGCCTCGATCTCGGCGGCGGTGTTCACGCTCGCGGCGGCGGCGACCGGCTTCCTCACGTTCGTCGACGCGTTCAACCCGGCCATCAGCGCGGGACCGGAGTTCGGCGCGCTGCTCGGGCGCTTCCTCGTCGAGACCGAGCTCGGCCGCACGTGGCTCATCACCACGATCGCCGGCGCCGCGCTCACGGTGCTCACGTTCGCGGTCCGCTCGTGGACGGCGACCCTCTTCGTGGCACTTCTCGCCGCGGCATCCCTGGTGCCCATGGGCACACAGGGCCACTCCGGCGAAGAGGCGTTCCACCACGAGGCGATGACCGCGCTGATCCTCCATATCATCGCCGCCGCGGTATGGCTGGGCGGTCTCCTGCTCCTGGTCGTGGTGCGTCCGCTGCAGTCGCGTGAAGCCACGGCCGCCACCGTCGCCCGGTATTCGAGCATCGCGCTCGCGGCCTTCGCGGTCGTCGCGTTCACGGGCACGGTGCGTGCGGCGATCGGGCTGCAGGACTGGTCGGCGCTCCTGTCGCCGTACGGCCTCATCCTGGCGACCAAGATCGTGGCGCTCCTCGCGCTGGGGCTGCTCGGGGCGTGGTACCGGACGCGTCTGATCGGGAAGCTGACGACCGAGGCCGCATCCCGCGCCTTCTGGAGCCTCGTCGCCTTCGAGCTCGTGCTCATGGGCGTAGCCTTCGGCGCGGCGGCGGCTCTCGCGCGAACGCCGCCGCCCGCCGAGCCGCTGATCCCCGCCACGCCGACGCCGGCCGAGCGCCTGACCGGAGCGCCGCTGCCGCCGGAGCTCACCCTCGAGCGCTGGTTCACCGCGTGGAACGTCGACCTGCTGTGGGCGGTCGTCGCGGCGTTCGCCGTCTTCTTCTACCTCGCCGGTGTCCGGCGGCTGCGCCGCCGAGGCGACGCGTGGCCCGTCTACCGCACCCTCATGTGGGTCGCCGGCATGGCGCTGCTCGTATGGGTCACCGGCGGGGTGATCAACGTGTACCAGGACTACCTGTTCAGCATGCACATGATCGGCCACATGCTGCTGACCATGGCGATCCCGCTGCTGCTGGTCGCGGGGGCGCCGGTCACCCTGGCCGCACGGGCGATCCGCAAGCGCGACGACGGCACGCGCGGCGGGCGCGAATGGATTTTGTGGGCTGTGCACTCGCCGGTCGCCCGGGTGCTCACGAACCCGTTCGTGGCGGCCGGGCTCTTCATCGGCTCGCTGTGGGTGTTCTACTACACCGACCTGTTCCGCTGGTCGCTCTACGACCACCTCGGGCACGAGTGGATGGTCGCGCACTTCCTCATCACCGGTTACCTCTTCGTGCTGACGCTGATCGGCATCGACCCGGTGCCCTACCGCCTCCCCTACCCCGGTCGCCTCCTGCTGCTGATCGGCATCATGGCGATGCACGCCTTCTTCGGCATCGCGATCATGATGCAGGAGGGCCTCATGGTCGCCGAGTGGTTCGGATCGATGGGCCGCACATGGGGCGCGACGCCGCTGGAGGACCAGTACAACGGCGGCGGGATCGCCTGGTCGATCGGCGAGATCCCGACACTGGTCCTCGCGATCACCGTCGCGATCCAGTGGAGCCGCAGCGACGACCGCGAGACGAAGCGCCGCGACCGGCACGCGGACCGTACGGGCGATGCCGAGCTCGAGGAGTACAACGCCCGCCTGGCCGCCCTCGCCGAGCGCGACGCCAAGGCCGCTTCCGGTCGGTGATCCGGTCGCCCCGGCTCAGGTGGTGTCGGGGCCGGTCACCACGATCGCGACGTTGCCGTCGGGGCGCACGGTGATCTGGCCCTTGACGATGAAGGGGACGTCTTCGCTGACGTCGCGGACGGTGCCGTCGAAGAGCGAGCGGATGCCGACATCGATGTGGGCCACCGCCTCGGCGGGGAGGAGTGCCCAGCCGGCGCCGTCGGGCTCGACGGCGACGGCGGGCTGCCGCACGATCGACCACTTCGGCAGCGACGAGATCCGGTCCTGCACGAAGTAGCCGAAGGGGCATCCGGTGGGCTGCAGCACCTCCTGGGTCGCACAGCCGGTCAGGAACTCCTCGACTCCCTGCTGCACGACGCGGAGGAACTCCTCGGTCGGCTGTGCCTGCACGTTGACCGGGATTGCCCGGAAGGGGCTGTCCGAGAGCACCGCGACGCCCGGGGTGGTCGCGATGGGCGTGTCGACCGACACCGAGTACAGGCCGGGCGAGAAGACAAGGAGCGACACCGGAGCGGCGGGATCGGCATCCGCTCCTTCCGGTGACACCTGGCGCTTGTCGATCTCAAAACCGTTCACGTCGAACTGCATCGATCCGGTGACGGCGAGGTTCATGACGGCGAGCGGGCTGCGCGCGAACCGCCACGTCGGGGCGAGGCCGATCGACCCGTCGCGTTCGACCGCGAAGGTGGTGCGTCCTTCGTATCCGCGGGCCTCATACGCGATCGTCACCCGGGTGATCTCGCCGTCCTGCTCCTGCGACACCACGCGAGGGTCCTCGATGGGAGCGAGCGCTGCGCGGCGCAGGAGGGCGTCCGACGCGGTCGGCGGCAGTCCCGCAGCCTCGAGCTCCGCCGAGCTCACCCGCACGCCGGGGACGGCGAGGGCATCGGCAGCTCGTCCCTGCGCGAGGAGGTCGACGTAGCTGTCCACGAACGCGGCGGGACTGTAGAAGTACCGCTCCATCGCGCCCCACGCCGCGAACACCGCTCCGACCAGGAGCAGGCCGACCAGTGCGAGAAGGCTGAGATCCAGGGCGAGGCCGGGCCGGCGCCCCTTGCGGGGCGGCTGGATCAGAGCGGGTGTGGGAGCGGTTTCGTGACGGATGCCGCCACCTGCGGCACCGGCCGATGGCGCGTCTGCGCGACCGGATGCCGTGTCCACCGCCCCTTGGTCCACGGCAACAGTCTAGGAAGGCCTGGCCGGGAGGCCCCTGTGGACGGCCGTCCGGATGCGGAGCGGGCGGCGGACCCGTCACGCCATGATCTCGTCGCGCACCGCGCTGGCGCCCGCGAGCTGGCCAGACGCGATGGCCGCGGCGAGCGACACCATCGGTCCCGGCACGGCGGCCAGGTGCGCCATGTCGCCGCCGGCGTAGACGCCGGGAACGGTCGTGCGGCCGAGCGGGTCGACCTCCACGCCGCCGCTGGGAAGGAGCGCGCAGCCCAGCTGGGCGGCGAAGGGCGCTCGCTGGCGCGCCGTCGCCGCCGTGAAGATACCGGCCACGTGTTCGACGCCGCCGCCTGCGAGCGTCAGCGCGAGGCCCTCCCCGGCCTCCTCCACCCGCGCCACGTCGGCGGGCGCGGCGATGAGGGCCGAGGCCACGACGGGGCGCAGCATCCGCTCGATCATGAGACTGTGCTCGCCCTCGATGAGGATCGCGACGCGCTGCCGGGCGAACTCGTGGCCGTGGCAGAACGGGCACTGCGCGACCCTCCTCCCCCACTGCTCGGCGAGTCCGGGCACCGCCGGAAGCTCGTCGCGCATGCCGGTGGCCAGCACGAGGCGTCGCGCCCGCTCGACGCCGCCGGCGGCGGTGACCGAGAAGTCGCCGAGCGCGCCCGACACGGCCGTGACCGAGGCGCCGCGCACCTTCACGGTGTCGTACGCCGCGAGCTCGTCACGGGCGATGCGCCGCAGCTCGGCGGGGCTGCGGCCGTCGTTGGTCAGCAGGTTGTGTGCGTGCTCGACGGTGCCGTTGCGGTACTCGCCGGAGTCGAGCAGCAGCACCGTGCGATGCATGCGGCCGATGGTGAGCGCGGCCTGCAGCCCTGCGGGGCCGCCGCCGATCACGATGACGTCGTACATGGGTGGATCCTCTCGTCGGGAAGCTCCGGACCGCCAGGGCCGGTTGCGCTGACACCGATCCTGTGACTTCATGTCGACATGAAGTCAAGTCTGTCGATCGGCGACGCCGCGGCCCGTTTCACGCTGCCGACCCACGTGCTGCGGCACTGGGAGGCGGTGGGTCTGCTGCGCCCGCAGCGGGATGCCGGCGACCGCCGCCGCTACGGCGACGACGACCTAGTGCGCATCGGCGTCATCGTCCGCAGCAAGAACGCCGGCATGAGCCTGGAGCAGATCGGGGTGCTGCTGGACGAGCAGGCGCCCGAGCGTCACCGCGTGCTGGAGGAGCATCTCGCCGAGCTGGGCCGCCGGATGGCCGACATGGAGAAGTCCCGGCGGATGACCGAGCACGCCCTGCGCTGCCGGTCCCATGACATCACCACGTGCCCGCGGTTCCGGGCGATCATGGAGGAGGTCGTCGCGGGGACAGGCGTGTGGCGCGAGGCGGAGGCACCTGTGGAGAGCGTGGCGGTGTCCACCGATCCGGCGGAGGGACGCCGGGAGGAGGCATCCGCTCGTTAGCATGAATCGGTGAACACGCCACCCCTCTCCGCCGAGCAGGAGGCGCTGTTCCGTCTCATCGAAGACACGCGCGAGCACGTGTTCGTGACCGGACGCGCCGGCACCGGCAAGTCCACGCTCCTGCAGCACCTGGCGTGGCACACGAGCAAGCAGATCGCGGTGTGCGCGCCGACCGGTGTCGCGGCGCTCAATGTCGAGGGCCAGACGATCCACTCGTTGTTCAAGCTGCCGCTGGGCATCATCGGGGCGCACGACGAGGACCAGTCCGACGCGACCCGCAAGCTCCTGAACGCCATCGACACGCTCGTGATCGACGAGATCTCGATGGTCAACGCCGACCTGATGGATGCCATCGACCGCGCCCTGCGCAAGGCGCGAGGTCGCCGGGCAGAGCCCTTCGGCGGCACGCAGATCGTGATGTTCGGCGACCCGTACCAGCTTGCGCCCGTGCCGCCGCGCGGCGACGAGCTGCGGTATGTGCGCGACCACTACCGCTCCTTCTGGTTCTTCGACGCCAAGGTCTGGGTCGGCGACTCTGCGCGCGACGGCATCCTCGACGTCGGCTCGTACGGTGCCGAGCTGAACATCCGCGAGCTCATCGACATCCACCGCCAGAGCGACGCGGCGTTCAAGGCGATGCTCAACGCGGTGCGCTATGGGCGCGTGACAGCCGACATCGCGCAGGTCCTCAACGACACGGGCGCACGCACGCCCCCGCATCCGTCCGACGGCGAGCATCCGATCATCACGCTGGCCACCCGCAACGACATCGTGAACAACATCAACCGGCGGCACCTCAGCGAGCTCGTCGGGCGCGAGCAGACCGCCATGGCCGAGGTGAACGGGGATTTCGGACGGGGGGATGCCGCTTACCCGGCCGACCTGGAGCTCAAGCTGAAGGTCGGCGCCCAGGTGATGTTCCTGCGCAACGACACCCAGTCGTTCGGTGAGCCTCCACGGTGGGTGAACGGCACGATCGGCACCGTCACGCGGATCGCGGGTGAGACCGTGCGCGTGGACGTCGAGGGCGAGGAGTTCGACGTGGAGCCCTCGGTGTGGGAGAAGTACCGCTACTCATACGACCCCGGGTCGAAGCAGCTGACGCGCGATATCGTCGCCGAGTTCACGCAGTTCCCGCTGCGCCTGGCGTGGGCGGTCACCATCCACAAGTCGCAGGGCAAGACCTACGACCGGGCGATCATCGACCTCGGCTCGGGCGCCTTCGCGCCGGGGCAGACGTACGTGGCGCTGTCGCGCCTGACGTCGCTGGACGGCCTCTACCTGTCGCGGCCGCTGCGGCCGAGCGACATCCGCGTCGACCCGGATGTGCAGCGGTTCATGCGCGACGCGGTGCGCGGCGCCGCCGTGGTCTGACCCCCGCGCTGCTGTCCCCGCCCCCGCTGCTGTTCCCCCTTTCCCTCTGCTGTCCCCCCTCCCGCCCCCGTCCCCGCGCCCGAGCCCGCCCCCCGCGCCCCTGCCCCGCGCCCCGCCCCGCGCGCCCGTGCGTGTGCGCGTGGCTCCGAGTCGCCAAGACACGCCGACCACAGGATGCCCGACCGGCGTGTCTTGGCGAGTCGCGGAGAAGTGAGGGGGGTGGGGGGAAGGGCAGGCTGGGGAAG
The DNA here is from genome assembly GCF_015277815.1 of Microbacterium atlanticum. Lineage (NCBI taxonomy): Bacteria > Bacillati > Actinomycetota > Actinomycetes > Micrococcales > Microbacteriaceae > Microbacterium > Microbacterium atlanticum. Next base: position 3,639,608 of record NZ_CP063813.1, on the reverse strand, counting down.
CGAGGGGGAAGGGAAAGGAAGGGCAGGCCGGGGTCAGGCGACCTGGGTGGCCTTCGCGGCGGCGAGGTCCTCGAAGAGCTCAGTGTTGAACCGGTAGGCGAGCAGCACCTCGTCGATCACGCGCTCCTGCTCGGCGGCATCCCACGGCGCGGCGTCGAGCTGCTCGCGATAGACGTCCTTGAACGCCTTGGGATCGGCGATGTCGTCGAACACGTAGAAGCCGATCCCGTTCGTCTCGAAGCCGAAGCGCCGCGACATCAGCCGGCCGATGAACTGCCCGCCCGACAGGTCGCCGAGGTACCGCGTGTAGTGGTGTGCGACGAAGCCGCCCGGCCAGGTGGCGCCGACCTCGTTGATCCGGGCGACGTAGCGCCGGGTCGTCGGCAGCGGCTCGACGCGGTCGCGCCAGTCGGGCCCGATGAGGAACTCCAGGTCGGCCTCGAGCGCCGGCAGCCGGGTCAGCCGGTCGGTGATGAACACCGACGCGACGGGGTCGTTGCGCATCCGGCGTGCGGTGCGCTCGAGCGCCTCGTAGATGAACCAGTGCTGGACGACCAGCGCGATGTAGTCGTCGCGCGTGCCCTCCCCCGTCATGAGGTCGGCCATGAAGCCGGCCGTCTCGCTCGACGAGTGGGCGCGACTCGAGCGCTCGCGCAGTGCGGCGGAGAACGGGATGGGGGCGCTCATACCTTCATGGTAACTGAATGTAAGGCGAACCTAACCACTTCTCCAAGCATGCGGTCGAGGATCCACTCCCAGCCGGCGGCATGCCTCGTCGTAGAGCGCGACGATCTCGCGGCGCACCTCCGGGCGCTGCGAGATGGCCCCGCCCGGCCACGGCACGGCGATCTCCAACGTCCCACCGTCCTCCGTCGAGGCGGTCCACACGCCCTTCTCACCGTCGAATCCGGTCATCGTCGACGAGGTGATCGTCGCCGGCTGCACACCGGATTCCCCCGCGAACGCGCGGGCGATGAGCAGGTTGTCGCCCGCGTGATCGGCGTTCATGTGGCTGAGCACACCCGTCAGCGCAGCCTCGTCGAACAGGTGGGTCATGCTCCTACCATACGGACCGCCCTGCCCGCAGGACGGCGGGCGTGTGTTTGAATTCATTGCAGATCATCGGGGGTGAGCATGGGGACGGGCTTCAGCGGTCACCGCGCCATCGCGGTGATCGGCGGCGCCCTGATGTCGGCGCTCCTCCTGACCGGCTGCACGTTCGGGGGCGAGGTCGAGGCCGACGACAGCCCGGTGCAATCGACCGCGTCGTTCTCGGATGAGACCGTGCAGCAGTTGACGGATGCCGTCACCCACGCCATGACGACCACCGGGTCTTCCGGGGCCATCGTGGGGGTGTGGGCGCCGTGGAGCGGGAGCTGGGTCACCGGTCTGGGCACGCAGCGGCCGGACGACGGCGCCGAGGTCTCGGCTGACCACGTCTTCCGCGCGGGCAAGGTCACGCGGGCGATGACGTGCGACGTGCTGTATCAGGTGGCGGCGGAGGGGACCGTCGAGCTCGGCGACAGCGTCGCGCAGTATGTCGCCGGCGTGCCGGACCTCGATGACATCAGCCTCGCCGAGCTGTGCGACGGCACCTCGGGCATCGGCTCGTACGGCGGCCAGCTGTACTCCATGTGGCTCACCAACCCGGAGCGGCGCTGGGATCCCCGCTACCTCGCGAGCTTCGGCCTCGGACAGCCCCGCACGACCGAGCCCGGTGTGGCCTACCGCGACTCCGACGCGGGCTACGCGCTGCTGGGCCTGGCGCTGGAGCGCGCGACCGGCGCCACGGCGGCCGATCTCATCGAGCGGTACGTCGCAGACCCCCTCGGCCTCGAGGCGACCGCGCTCGCGGACCTGCCCGAGTCCGGCGTGCTCGAGGGCGGGCAGGCGGTCGCCAACGCCGAAGGCGTCCTGGACTGCAGCGCACCGCTGAACCTCACCGGCGTCTCGTCGACCACCGGCTTCACCGATGGCGGCGTCGTCACCGACATCGAGGACCTGGGCCGGTACGTGCGGGCGCTGGCTGCGGGAGACCTCGTCGGCGACGAGGACCGCTTCGGCGAGCCCGTCCCGATCGCGCCGGACGCGCCGACGTGGCTCAATGCGGACGGCGGGGCGATCATCGCCGGCTCACTCATCGGTCAGTACGGGAAGGCTCCCGGATACCTCACCGCGGCGTTCTCCGATCCCGCGAGCGGGCTGACGGTGGCGGTCGTGCTCAACAGCTCCACGGCGCCGGCGACGATCAGCGAGTACCTCGCCTGGGAGCTGGCCGCGATCGCGTCCAAGACGCCGGCCGCGGACGGCGGGACGGCCCCCGACGCGGGTCTGCCATGGACCGCCGAGCAGTACCACGAGGCGATCGCCGCCGCGGCCGTGTGCGCGCCGCCGGCGGCCTAGTGCGCGGCACCGGCTCGCCCGCTGCGGCGGCTCGGGGGATCGGTGCGGGCTCGACGCCGGCGATCCTCCTCGTCGTGGCCGGTCTCGCCTGTCAGGAGGTCGGCGCCTCGCTCGCCGTGCTGCTCTTCCCGCAGGTGGGACCGCTCGGCATGGTCATGCTGCGGCTGGTGTTCTCGGCGGTGATCCTGCTGCTGCTCGCGCGACCGCGCCTGCGCGGCCACTCCCGTCCCCAATGGACGGCGGTGGCGCTGTTCGGCCTCGTGCTCGTCATGATGAACGCCCTGTTCTACCTGGCGCTCGAGCGCCTGCCGCTGGGGGTGACCGTCACGATCGAGGTGCTCGGCCCGCTGGTGCTCTCGATCGTCGCCAGCCGCCGCGCGTCGGCGTGGCTGTGGGCGCTCCTCGCGCTCGCCGGTGTCGTCGCGCTCGGCGGCGGCGGCTGGGACCGCCTCGACCCGCTCGGAGTGCTCTTCGCGCTCGGGGCCGCCGCGAGCTGGGCGTTCTACATCCTCGCCTCGGCGCGCGTGGGAAGGGCGTTCCCGAAGCTCGACGGGCTCGCGCTCGCGATGGCCGTGGGGGCGGTGCTCTCGCTCCCGTTCGGGATCGCGGATGCCGGCACTGCTCTGCTGCGGATCGACCTGGTCGCCCTGGGGGCGGCCGTCGCGGTGCTGTCGTCGACGATCCCGTACACATTCGAGCTGATCGCCCTGCGGCGCCTTCCGGCGGCGGTCTTCGCCATCCTGATGAGCCTCGCCCCCGCCACCGCGGCGCTCGCCGGCTTCGTCTTCCTCGGGCAGCATATGACGGTGCTCGAGGTGCTCGGCATCGGCCTCGTCATCGCCGCGAGCATGGGCGCGGTGCGATCCTCCGCGCGCGCGGCCCAGGAGGCCGCCGAGCCGCTGGCGTGACAGCCGGCACGTGAGAGCAAGGCGGCTGGTTACGATCGGGACCATGGTGAAGACGAGGTGGGCCGTGCTCGGCCCGGGCGCGATCAGCAGGGACTTCGTCGTGGGGCTGCGCTCTTCCGAGCGCGGCGTGCTGCACGCCGTGGGCAGTTCGGCGGCGGAGCGGGCGGCGGCGTTCGCCGCAGAGCACGGGGCCGAGGCATCCGGAACCTACGACGAGGTCCTCGCGCGCGACGACGTCGACGCGGTGTACATCGGCACCGTCCACACCACGCACGCCGACCTCGCCGTCCGCGCGCTCGAGGCGGGCAAGGCCGTGCTGTGCGAGAAGCCCGCGAGCCCGACGCTCGCGGAGGTCGAGCGCATCCTCGAGGCGGCCGAGCGCACGCGGCGCCCCTTCCTCGAGGCGTTCAAGACGCGGTTCGGGCCGTTCGCCCAGGCGCTGCGGGAGCTCGCGGCCGGCGGCGTGCTGGGCGAGCTGCATCGGGTGGAGGGCGCCTTCGGCTTCGACGCCGGAACCCGCGAGGGGCGGCTGTTCGATCCCGCGCTGGCAGGCGGCGCCATCCTCGACGTGGGGTGCTACCCGCTCGCGCTCGCGATCGATCTGGCCGCGGCATCCGGTCGCCCGATCGATCCGGAGTACCGACGTCTCGACGCGCGGCTCGAGGGCGGCGTCGACGGCACCGCCTGGGCAGAGCTGGGCTTCGGCACCCTGTCGGCCACGATCGGGACGTCGGTCATCGAGGATCTGTCCGACACCGCCGTGCTCACGTTCGCGGACGCCGAGGTCGTGCTGCCGAATGTGTGGGGGAGCCGCACGGCGAGCCCGGACGCGGTCGTCATCCGGCGCCAGGGCGACGAAGACGTCAGGCACCTGCCGGTCGTGCAGCCGATGGCGGCGGAGGCCGACGCGCTGTCGCTCGCCCTCGAGGAGGGACGGCTCGAGGTCCCCGAGATGCCGTGGGCGCACACCCGCGCGGCCGCTCGTGTGCTCACCGACTGGCGCGCCGCCGCGCTGGCCGGGTGACGCGCGGCGCGGCTCGCGGAGAGCCGGGGGTCACTCCCAGGTGTGCACCGGCTCGTTGGTGTGCATCGCCTCGCGGTACTCGCGCAGGGTCGCGCGCACGGCGTCGTACCGCTCCATGCCGGCGCGCTCATGCACCCGGTCGACGAACCAGGTGGCGCCGGTCACGCCGCTGATGCACCGACCCTCGATGATGCCGAGGAGGCGGTCGCGGACGGATGTCTCCACCCCCCACGCCTCCAGTCCCTGGTGTGCGAGCGGGAGCAGCCGCCGGAGGACGAGCTCGGTCGCGGGGACCTGGCCGACGCCCGGCCAGTACAGCTGCGCGTCGATGCCGTCGCGCGCCGCGGTGTGGAAGTTCTCCTCGGCGGCGCTGAACGACAGCTGCGACCACAGCGGCCTGTCGTTCTCGGCGATGGCCCGGACGAGCCCGAAGTAGAACGCGGCGTTGGCGACCATGTCGACGACGGTGGGTCCGGCCGCGAGCAGGCGGTTCTCGACCCGCAGGTGCGGCACGCCGCCGGCGATGTCGTAGACCGGTCGGTTCCACCGGTAGATGGTGCCGTTGTGGAGGCGCAGCTCATCGAGGCCCGGAATGCCGCCGGCGTCGAGCACCGCCATCGGGTCCTCCTCGTGGACGATCGGAAGCAGCGGCGGGAAGTACCGCACGTTCTCCTCGAAGAGGTCGAAGACCGACGTGATCCAGCGGTCGCCGAACCACACCCGCGGCCTGACGCCCTGCGCCTTGAGCTCCTCGCTGCGGGTGTCGGTGGCCTGCTCGAACAGCGGGATGCGCGTCTCGCGCCAGAGCTCGCGGCCCAGCAGGTACGGGGAGTTCGCCGACACGGCCAGCTGCACGCCCGCGATGGCCTGCGACGCGTTCCAGTACGCCGCGAACGAGTCGGGGGAGGTCTGCACGTGCAGCTGCATGCTGGTGCACGCGGCCTCCGGGACGATCGAATCCGCCGTGGCGACCAGCCGCTCCGGGCCGCTGATCGAGATCGACAGGTCTTCGCCGCGGGCGTCGAGGATCTGCTCGCTCAGCAGCCGGTAACGCGGATTCGCGCTGATGCTCCCGGGCCGCAGGTGCTCTTCGCCGAGGGTGGGGAGGATCCCGATCATCACGAGGTGCGCACCGACCGTCGACGACCGCGCCTCCGCGTTGTTGAGGCTGCGGCGCAGACCCTCTTCGAACGTGCGCAGCCCGTCGAGCCGGAGCCGCGCCGGCGGCACGTTGATCTCGACGTTGAACTGTCCGAGCTCGGTCTGGAACGCGGCATCCGAGATCGCATCCAGCGCTTCCGCGTTGCGCAGCGCGGGATCGCCCTCGTCGTCGACGAGGTTGAGCTCCACCTCCAGGCCCGTCATCGGGTCGTCGGTGTCGAAGTGCGCCTCGCGCAGCATGCATGCGAACACGTCGAGGTTGCGCCGCACCTTCTCGCGGTGGCGCGTGCGGTCGGCGCGGGTGAACTCCTGAGGCTGGACGTCCTCACCCATGGCGGCACTCTAGCGAGAGCGCCCCGCAGGCGGCCAGCGCACCGCCGGGCGGCTCGCCGAGCGCGGAGCGTGACTACGCTGACAGGATGCCCCGCACCCTGCTCGCGATCGGCGAGACGATGGCCATGGTCACGCCGGTCGTCGCGGCTCCGGTCGAGGACGCCGAGGGCTTCCTCCTCGACGCCGGGGGAGCGGAGTCGAACGTCGCCGCTCACGTGGCGGCGCTCGGTCACCGCGCGAGGTGGTTCAGCGCCCTCGGCGCCGACGCGCTGGGGCGCCGCATCGTCCGCCAGCTCGGCGCACGCGGGGTGGACGTCTCCCGCGTCGTGTTCGACGGCGAGCATCCCACCGGCCTGTATGTGAAGGACCCGGGCGCCGGCGTCCTGTACTACCGGCGCGGTTCCGCGGCGTCGTTCCTGTCGCAGGGCGACGCCGATCGCGTCTCGTTCGACGGCATCGACCTCCTCCACGTCTCGGGGATCACGGCGGCGATCTCGGTCTCCGCCGCATCGTTCCTCTCGCGCGTGATCCAGCGCGCCCGCGAGCACGGGGTGCCGGTGTCGTTCGATGTGAATCACCGCGCGCCGCTGTGGGATGCCGCAGCCGCCGCCGACCCGCTGCTCCAGCTCGCGCGCCGCGCCGACCTGGTGTTCGTGGGGCGGGACGAGGCGGAGACGCTGTGGGGCACGGCGACGGCGGCCGACGTCCGGGCGCTGCTGCCGGATGTTCCCGAGCTCATCGTCAAGGACGGCGACGTCGGTGCGACGGCGTTCGCCGGCGGCGACGAAGTGTTCGAGCCGGCGCTCGTGGTCGAGGTCGTCGAGGCCGTCGGCGCGGGCGATGCGTTCGCGGGCGGCTATCTGGCGGGCTGGCTCTCGGGAGATCCGGTGCCCGATCGGCTGCGCGCGGGCCACGAGCGCGCGGCGCGCACGCTGCAGACCACGACCGATTCGGTCCACGAGCCCTCACCATCCCGATGACCACAGCCCCCGCACGAAGGACGGCCGCATGACCACCGATTCCGCCTCAACGACGACGGGCCCGGATGCCGCGCCCCCGGCCGTCTGGTTCGACGACGCGTTCGCCGGGGCGCCGCTCATGGCGATCCTGCGCGGCATGGGGCGTGAGCGCTCCGTCCGGCTGGCGGAGGTCGCATGGGATCTCGGGATCGACTCGGTCGAGGTGCCGCTGCAGACCGAGGAGGACGAGCGGGCGCTGCGCGAGGTCGTCCGTGCGGGTGAAAGCCGGGGCAAGAGCGTCGGCGCGGGCACGATCATCACGCCGGAGCAGGTGGAGCGCGCCGCCGACGCGGGCGCGGCGTACCTGGTGTCGCCGGGTCTGGACCCCGTCGTCGTGCGGGCGGCGAAGGATGCCGGCATCCCGATCCTTCCCGGCGTCGCGACGCCCACCGAGGTGCAGCTCGCCGTGTCGCTCGGGCTCACCTGGCTCAAGGCGTTCCCGGCGACGTGGCTGGGTGCGGGCTGGTTCCGCCACATCCGGGCTCCGTTCCCGCAGGTGCGCTTCGTCGCCACCGGCGGCCTGGACGCGTCGAACGTCGCGGAGTTCCTCGACGCCGGGGTGCGGGTCGCCGCCGTCGGCTCGGCGTTGGAGGATCCGTCGCAGCTCGAGCGGCTCGCCGAGCTGTTGCGGTCCCGCGGCGGCGCTGCTGGCCGGTGAGCGGGGCGGCCGTCCGGTCGCTCGAGTGCCACGAACTGCGCCGATTTCGCCGCTGAGACCGCGCGTCGTGCCATGCGAACGCCGTGCCTTGGCGCTCGCCTGTCACGAACTGCGTCGTTCTCGCCGCGCACGCCGCATGTTGTGCTAGCCGAACGCCGAGCCCGGGCGCTCGCGTGTCACGAACTGCGCCATTCCGCCGCTGACACCGCGTGTCGTGCCATGCGAACGCCGAGCCGGAGCCCGAGCCCGACCCAGACACGCGCTCGCCGACCGGCGACCACTCGAGGACTGATGGAGGGGCTGACGGGAATCGAACCCGCGCTGTCTGCTTGGGAAGCAGAAGTTCTGCCATTGAACTACAGCCCCGGAACGCCGGCCCGCCGGCATCCGAGCGCCTGTTACGGCGCCCGGCCAGCATAACAGGACCGCCCCGATAGGCTGGCCCCGTGCTGCTGAGTGACCGCGACATCCGGCTCGAGATCGACGCGGGGCGCATCGCGCTCGACCCGTGGGAACCCGCGATGGTGCAGCCCTCGAGCGTCGACGTGCGGCTCGACAGATACTTCCGGCTGTTCGACAACCACAAGTACCCGTTCATCGACCCCGCCGAGGACCAGCCCGACCTCACACGACTCATCGAGGTCGAGCCCGACGAGCCGTTCATCCTGCACCCGGGCGAGTTCGCGCTCGGCTCGACGTTCGAGCAGATCACCCTGCCCGACGACGTCGCCGCGCGCCTGGAGGGCAAGTCGTCGCTCGGGCGCCTCGGCCTCCTCACGCACTCCACCGCGGGCTTCATCGACCCGGGCTTCACCGGGCACGTCACCCTCGAGCTCTCGAACGTCGCCACGCTCCCGATCAAGCTCTGGCCGGGCATGAAGATCGGGCAGGTCTGCTACTTCCGCCTCACGTCGCCGGCCGACAGCCCGTACGGGTCGGGCTCGTACGGCAACCGGTATCAGGGGCAGCGCGGGCCGACGGCATCCCGTTCGTTCCAGAACTTCCATCGCACCGACGTCGGGGCGACGGATGCCGGGAGCCGCGGCGCCTGAGCCTCACGGGCCAGGCGGCACGACCGGCGCCTTCGCGTAGACGTGCACCTCCGTGCCGTCGACGACGACGAACTGCAGCGCGGTGCCGTCCGGGAACTGCTCACGCAGCTCCCGCGGGAAGGACGGGGTCACGACCGTGGACGCGGTCGGCGAGAAGCCGCCGCCTCCGCAGCCGCCGGTGCTCATCGGCGCGTCGCCGGCCGCAGAGCGGACGAAGACGCAGTCCAGCACCTCGCCGCGCGCCCACTCCTGCGGCGTGAGCACCGTCATCAGGCCGAAGAATTCCTCGAACACCACCGCCTCACCCGCCGGCTGGAAGAAATCCTCGGGCGGCTCGGCGTCGGGGTCGATGGCGAGCACCGCGACCCGGCCGTTCATCAGCGACGACGCCGCGAGCGTCACGGCGGATGCGACGAGCGCCGCGACGACGACGGAGCCGATCCAGAGCACCCGGGTGCGCCGCGTCCACCGCTCGCCCGACGCGCGGGCCGGGGTCTGACCGTGGGCCGGCGCGTACGCCGGAGGAAGCCCGTCGCCTGCCGTGATCGCCTCCGCATCTGAGCCCCCGTCGCGGCGCGCAGATGCAACCGGCTGCCCCTGCTCCGCAGAACGTGCGTCGGAGCCGTTCGCGCGGGCGGCCGCCGCCGCGCCCGCGCGGTCGGTCTCGTGCTCGCCCCCGTCCCGGCCGCTCCACCACGCCGCCGCGCCCGCCGGTGGGTCGTCGCCGGCGCTCGCGTCGCGCGCGTTCCCGCCGCCTGCCGCGGCGGAGACCGCGGTGGCAGAGCGTGGGGCGGCGACGCCCGCGGCGGAGACACCCGTGACGGCAGCGCCCCGCGGGTCCTGCGCAGCACCTGCGGCGGCGAGCCGGGACTGCTCTTCGAGCTCGCGCAGCCTGCGCACGGCCTCGGGGTCGTCCTGGATGTCGGCGTGCGGACCGTAGGCGCGAGCCAGCAGCGCCCGACGTTCGTCCTCGGCCGTCTGCTCCTGTGTCGACATGAGCGCCCCTCCCCACGACGGGCTCACCGACGCGGCGGCCCGGCCGTCACCGCGGCTCCTCGCCGCGGTCGACGCGGCGACCCCCGAGCCGTTGCCGCCACCGTACTCCGGCGCGGCGTCGTCGGCCACCGAGTGAGGGGACGGATGCCTCGGGCGGGAGGCATCCGTCGTCACGGCGTCGGCTGGATCAGGCGCGGAGCCTGGGAGTAGACGCTCACGGCGCCGCCTTCGTGCACGAACTGGAGCGACGTGCCGTCGGGGAAGGCGTCGCGCAGGGCGTCCGGGGAGAGACGGTCGATCTCCATCGACGCGGTCGCCGGGTACGCCTCGGCGCCGCAGCTGCCCGCACCGAAGCCGCCGTCGCCCTCGGTGACGACGTAGAGGCAGGACTGGACGCCGCCCGGGCCGAAGGTCTGCGGGAACACCAGCACGCTGAGTCCGTGGAACTCCTCGAACACAAGCCCGTCCGACGGCCGCGAGCCGAACCACGAGCTGGGCCATTCGCCATCCGGGTCCTCGCGCAGCACGGCGATCCGGCCGCTGTCGATCGCCTGCAGGCCGAGCGTGAGCACGACGCCGAGCAGCACGCCCGCGATCACCGAACCCGCCCACAGCAGCGGGATGCGCTGTCGCCACCACGGTCGCGTCGGCGCTGCCGGCTCATCATCCACGGCCGAGCGATCGCCGGCGGGAACAGCGGTCGTGGCGGAACCGTCCGCGGTGGCGACGCTCCCCGCGTCGACGTCGGCAGCCGCCGCGGGTGCGGTCACCGCGTCCACCGCGGCCACTGCGTCCGGCGCGTCCGGCGCGTCCGGCGCCCTCGTGACGCCGCCCGGCGCGGCCGCGCGCGGGCCGTCCGCCGCGGCGCTCGCGGCCACCGCCGCACCCGGCGTCGTCCTCGCATGACCGGCGGCGGCGCGTGCGCTCTGCTCCCGCGCCTGCAGCTCCTGCAGCCGGGCCAGGGCCGCGGGGTCGTCCTCGATGTCGGCGGCAGGCCCGTACGCGCGCTCGCGCAGCGCGCGCAGCTCCTCCAGCGGCGAGTCGGTCGGCGTTGACATCGATGCCATCCTGCCGCACCCGGAGGGGTCGGGTGCCCGATCACGACGAGCGGGCGGTGTCCGCGCGGGATGCCTCAGCCGCCGTCGCTTCCGGCCCGGGCGGAAGAGAAGATAGCGGCGGGCGATCCCCACGATCGCCCGCCGCTGCGGCGGCCCTCGTCCCCACGTCGGTCCGCCGAGTAAGTGGGCGTGCTCATGGCATCAGCCCCCCCTTACTGCAATCTGCAGTATAGGGACGATGCGCCTCCCGCAGATACCCCTGTGACCATGGCCCGATGGCCGGACGCCCGGCGCAGTAAGCGACGCGGAGGCGTGCGCACGGCAGCGGTCAGTGGGCGGTGCGCACCCCGACGAGGTCGTGGACGAGCACGGCCGCCGCCCGCGCCCCCTGTCCCGCGGCGACGATGAGCTGCTGCGGGCCAGGGGAGGCGGCATCCCCCGCGGCGTACAGCCCCGCAACCGACGTGCGCCCGGAGCGGTCCGTCACCAGGTTGCCGAACCCGTCGCGCTCGAGCGGGATGCCGCCGAGGAAGTCCAGCGCCGGATGCCAGCGCGGGCGCACGAACCCGCCGTCGATCTCGATGCGCTCACCGCCCTCGAGGCGCACCGCCGACACGGCGCCCTTGTCGCCTTCGAGGTCGTCGATGCGGCGGCGTTCGACGACGATCCCGGATGCCGCGAGCTCGGCCTCTTCGACCGTGTCGACGGCGTCCGAGCCGTGGGTGAAGACGGTCAGCCGGTCGGTCCAGCGCGCGATCAGCCGGGCACGGGCGGCGAGGTCGGAGGTCTCGCCGATCAGCGCGAGCGGGCGGTCCTGCAACTCCCACGCGTCGCACGCGGCGCAGCTGAACACGGTCATCCCGTAGAACGCGCGCAGGCTCGGGATGTCGGGCAGCGTCTCGCGCAGGCCCGTCGCGACGAGCACCGAGCGGGCAGAGACGGCGGGCGGGATGGCCGCGCCGCGGCCGCTCAGCGCCGCGATGAACCGTCGACCGTCGCCGCAGTCCTTCTCGAGGAGTGCCGTGACCACCGTGCGGTCGTAGACCGCCACGTTCGGGTACGCGGCGAGCTCCGCCCGCGCGAGCTTGCGCAGCTCCAGGGGCGGCACGCCGTCGCGCGTGAGGAAGCCGTGCGAGCGCAGCGTGGCGGCGTTGCGCGGCCGGCCGGCGTCGACGACCACGACCGACGCACGGGCTCGGGCGAGGTTGAGCGCGGCCGAGAGCCCGGCTGGGCCGCCACCGACGATCACGACGTCGACCTCGGTGGGCGGAGCGTCCACCGAGCGGTGAGGCGTGTCAGCCATGACCTTCTCCTTGGCGAGGCAGGGCGGCGATCACCGGATGGTCCTTCGCGATCACGCCGGTCTTCGCGGCGCCGCCCGGCGAGCCGATGTCATCGAAGAACTCCACGTTCGCGGTGTAGTAGTCCTGCCACTGGTCGGGCAGGTCGTCCTCGTAGTAGATCGCCTCGACGGGGCACACCGGCTCGCAGGCGCCGCAGTCGACACACTCGTCGGGGTGGATGTACAGGGACCGCTCGCCCTCGTAGATGCAGTCGACCGGGCACTCGTCGATGCAGGCGCGGTCCTTCACATCGACGCACGGCAGGGCGATCACGTACGTCACCGGACGAGCGCTCCCCGCGAGATGCCGACCTGCTCGTCGCGCGGCACCACCTTGACGCGCTCCCGCGCGTGGAGGTGGTTCGCACCCAGCTCGCGCTCGTGCGCGTCCAGGGCGAGCCAGCCGTCCCACGTCGTGTAGGCGACCTCCCGCTCGTCGAGAAGGTCGAGGACGTCGCCGTCCACGCCGGGCGCGGTGAGGCGGCCGGCCTCGACATCGGCCACGAGGTGGGCGATCGTCTCCATCGCATCGGACTTGGTGTGGCCGATGAGGCCGACCGGCCCGCGCTTGATCCACCCGGTGGCGTAGAGCCCCGGGATCACGAGCGCGTCGCCCTCGCCGGTGGCTGAAGCGGCACTGGCACTGAGCGAGGAACGAGCCGAAGTGTCCGTCACCCGTCCCTCGATGTTCGAGACGACGCCGGCCTTCTCGTCGAACGGCGCGTCGACGACGGGCGTGCCGTAGTACCCGACGGCGCGGTAGACCTGCTGCACCGGGTACTCGCGGAACTCGCCGGTGCCGCGCACGCGACCGTCGCCCACGGGCTCGGTGCGCTCGAAGCGCAGGCCCTCGACCCTGCCGTCGCCGAGCACCTCGACGGGCGAGTGGTAGAAGTGCAGATGCAGGCGCCGGCTCGCACCGGTCGACTCGCGGGTGCGCCAGCTCTCGAGGATCCGCAGCATGACCTTCAGCTGGTTGTTCGCCGGCGTGAGGCCCTCGAGATGGGCGAAGTCCTCGTCGCTGACGACGATGTCGACGTTCGGCACCTCGCCGAGCTCGCGCAGCTCGATCGGCGTGAACTTGATGTCGGCGGGTCCGCGGCGGCCGAAGACGTGCACGTCGGTGACGGCGGAGGCCTCGAGCCCCGCGAGCACGTTGTCGGGGATCTCGGTCGAGCGCAGGTCGACCGCGTGCTTGGCGAGGATCCGTGCGACGTCCAGCGCCACATTGCCGTTGCCGATGACCGCGACCTCGCGCTGGTCGAGGGTCCACTCGGTCGGCACGTCGGGGTGGCCGTCGAACCACGCGACGAAGTCCGCGGCCCCGAACGACCCCGGCAGGTCGATGCCGGGGATGTCGAGGGCCGCGTCGCGGATCGCGCCGGTGGCGAGGATCACGGCGTCGTACCGCTCGTGCAGCTCCGCCAGGGCGATGTCGCGACCGACCTCGACGTTGCCGATGAACCGGGTGGTGCCGGCATCGAGCATCTCGTGCAGGGAGTTGACGATGCCCTTGATGCGCGGGTGATCCGGCGCGACGCCGTAGCGGATGAGGCCGTAGGGCGCCGGCAGCGATTCGAACAGGTCGATCGCGACGGAGCCGCCGGCGGCGGTCACCGAGGTGGTCAGGATGTTGCCCGCGTAGATGCCGGCGGGACCGGCGCCGACGATCGCGACGCGCAGGTTCTGGAGGCTCGAAGAGGTCACGGCGTGGGGGCCTTTCGGGAGGTGCCGGGAACGGCGAGGGGGTCGTACTGGGTGAGGTCGAGGGTGGCGAGCTGCTCGGGCGCGTACGGGCTCAGCCGCACGACGTCGCCGACGACGACGACGGCGGGGGAGCGGATGCCTCGTTCGGCGGCCTGGTGCGCGATCGTGGCGAGCGTGCCCACCGTGACGCGCTGGCGCGGCCCGAAGCCGTCCTCGACGACGGCGACCGGGCAGTCGGCGCCGCGCTCGCCGCGGGCGAGGATGATCGCGGAGTTCGCCAGTGTGCCGATGCCCATCAGCAGCACGACGGTGTGGTCGCGTCCGCCGCCGAGCGCGTCGATCTGGTCGTGGGCGGTCGCCACGGTGAACGCGGTCGCGACGCCGCGGTGGGTGAGCGGGATGCCGGCGATCGCGGGCACCGAGATCGCGCTGGTGATCCCCGGGACGACCTCGACGGTCACGCCCGCCTCCTGGCAGGCGAGCAGCTCTTCGCCGCCGCGGCCGAAGACGTACGGGTCCCCGCCCTTGAGGCGGACGACCGTCTTGCCGGTCCGGGCGAGCTGCACCAGGAGGGCGTTGATGGCGTCCTGCGGCACGGCGTGGTGGCCGGGCGACTTGCCGACGTCGACCACCTCGGCCCGGAGCTCGACGCCGTCGGCCGCGAGTCCCTCCAGCACGGCCCGGGCGCCGAGCCGGTCGGCGACGATGACGTCGGCCGCCTCGAGGGCGCGCAGTCCCTTGACCGTGAGGAGGCCGGCGTCGCCGGGTCCGGCCCCGACGAGCCACACCTTGCCGGTGGGTGCGGAATCCGGACCGTGAGCCCGTCGGACGGCGGTCATCGGGCACCTCCGGTGAGGAGAAGTCCCCGGCGCTGCAGCATCCGGCGCTCCAGGGGGCCGAAGAAGACGAGCTCGATGAGCACGCCGATGGCGAGGATCACCAGGATCGTGCCCAGCACGCCGGCGAGGTCGGCGAGATCGCGGTTGTTCTGCAGCATCGAGCCGAGTCCGAAGCCGATGGTGCCCCCCATCGCGATGATCTCGGCGGCCATGAGCGAGCGCCACGAGAACGCCCAGCCCTGCTTGAGGCCGGCGAGGTAGCCGGGGAGCGCGGCCGGCAGGATCACGGCGGTCGCCAGCTGCCAGCGCGACGCGCCCAGCACGGTTCCGACGCGCCGCAGCTGCGGGGGCACCTGGTCGATGCCGGCGATGAGGCCGTTCACGATCGACGGGATCGCGCCCATGAGGATCACGAAGTAGACGGTGGCGTCCGACAGGCCGAACCAGATGATCGCGGCGGGCACCCAGGCCACCGAGGGGAGCACCTGCAGACCCGAGATGATGGGCCCCACCGCGCGGCGGATGGGACGCACCTCGGCCAGCAGCAGGCCGATCGGCGTGCCGACGACGATGGCGATGAGGAAGCCGATGATCCCCCGTTCGAGGCTCGTGCTCACCGCCTCCTGGAGGCGCCCGGTGTCCCACGCCGATCCGAGTGCGGCGGCGACGTCGGCAGGCCCCGGGATGATGTCGGGACGCGGCTGGGCGATCACGACGTACAGCTGCCACGCCGCGATCAGGAGGATCACGAAGACGATCGGCGGCACGACGCTCGCGGTGATTCGCCGCCAGCGGCTGGTGCCGGTGCCGGGGTCGGTCTGCAGGCGGTCGAGCCCCGCCTCCAGCGATCGCAGCTCGTCGGAGTGGGCGGCATCCGTCTTCGAAGCGGTGAGGGTGTCATGCGGCATTGCGACGGATCTCCTTCCGCAGCTGGTCGGTGATCTCCACCGAGAGCGCGGCGACCTCGGGCGACTCGATGCGGCGCCCCGTGGTCTTCGCGATCTGCCACTGCTGCACGATGCGCCCGGGGCGGCTGCCCATCAGCACGACGCGCTGGCCGAGACGCGCCGCCTCGCGCACGTTGTGCGTGACGAACACGATGGTGCGGCCCGTGGCGCGCCAGACGCGCTCGAGCTCCTCGTGCAGCAGGTCGCGCGTGATCGCGTCGAGCGCCGCGAACGGTTCGTCCATCAGGAGCACCGGCCGGTCCTGGGCGAGCGCCCTGGCCAGCGCGACGCGCTGTCGCATGCCGCCCGAGAGCTCGTGCGGGCGCTTCTCGGCGGCATCCGCCAGGTTCACGGTGTCGAGCAGGGCCAGCGCCTTCTCGCGACGCTCACCCCGGGGCACGCCCCGCAGGCGCAGGGCGAGCTCGACGTTCCTGCGCGCAGTGAGCCACGGCATGAGCGCCGACTCCTGGAACATGACCGCCGAGCCTTCGGCGGGCGTGTCGATGCGACCCGCCGAGGGACGGTCGAGGCCGGCGATGAGGTTCAGGAGTGTGGACTTGCCGCACCCGGACGCGCCCAGCAGGCACACGAACTCGCCGGGGGCGATGTCGAGCGACACGTCGTCGAGCACGACCGGGCCGGCGCCGAATCGCTTGGACACGCTGTCGATGCGGACGGCGGGTGCGGGCGCCGGCGCCGCCACGGGCACCGGCGTGACGCTGTCGAAGCTCGGCGCGAACGGCACGGTTGTACCCGGCGATGCGGGCGCGCCCGCCCCCGGGGACGCCGGCGCGTGAGCTGTCTTCGAGCTCGGTGCGGCCCCGGAGGCGGAAGCGGGTGCGGTGCTCATGTCAGTCCTCGCCGAGTCCCGCCGCCGAGACCGGCTCGGCGCCGTTCTCCTCGAGCAGCTCGTTGAGCAGGCGCAGATCGAACAGGCCCTCGATCGAGCCCTCCTTCTGCGTGCCCGCCTCGATGCCGTCTGCGACCAGGGTCTCGAAGGTGTCGGCGTGCGGGTCGACCGAGAACGTCACGTGCTCGAGCGCACGCTCGATCACGGGGTCGGGAAGCGGCTTGCCCGTCTCCTTCTCGATCGCCCCGTTGATCGTCGCGGGGGCGTCTGCGGCGTTGTCGGCGATCCATTGCACGGATGCCTCGTGGCCGGCGAGCAGATCGGCCACGACGTCGGGGTGCTCGTCGAGGAAGTCCTTGCGCACGAGGAGCACCGTGGTGGGGAACTCGCCGTCCTCCCACAGGTCGGCCTCGTCCTGCAGCACCTTCGCGCCGGCGTCGATGATGAGCCGCGAGACCCACGGCTCCGGCAGCCACGCGCCGTCGAGCTGGTTCTGCTGGAACAGCGTCAGCGTCTGCGCGTTCTCGGTGGGCGTGATGCTGACGTCGCCGCCGCCCGAGGTGTCGGTCTCGAAGCCCTCGTCGGCGAGCCAGACGCGCGCGGCGACGTCCTGGGTGTTGCCGAGCTGCGGCGTCGCGATGGTGGTGCCCTCGAGGTCCGCCGGCTCGTCGATGCCGTCGCGCACGACGAGCGCCGCCCCGCCGGTCGCCGCTCCCGCGACGATGCGCGCGGACTCGCCGCCGGACTGGATGAACGTGTTGATCGACGGGTTCGGGCCGATGTAGGTCGCGTCGATCGCGCCGGCGGAGAGCGCCTCGATGGCCGCCGGCCCGGCGTTGAACACCTGGGTCGTCACCTCGATGTCGCCGAGCGCATCCTGGATCAGGCCCTCCTCCAGGCCGACGAGCGCCGGGGCGTGTGTGACGTTGGCGAAGTACCCCAGGCGCAGCTCGTCCACCGCGTCGCCGCCGGCTGCCTCGTTCGGAGACGCCGCGGCCGAGGCGCAGCCGGCCATCATCGCTGCCACGAGTCCCAGGGTTGTGATCGCTGTCGCGGTGCGGATTTTGTTCACGGTGTCGCCTCCTTCGGTTCGGTGATGCGTGTTCGGGGTGGTGCCGGCGCGACAGTCAGTCGCGCACGATGCCGGCGGCGAGCGTGGCGCCGTCGGACGGATGGATCACGAGGAACGAGCCCCCGTGACGGCTGGTGCGGTACGGCTCCAGCGGCAGGTCGGCCGCCAGACGCAGCCGCACGCGGCCGATGTCGTTCGTCTCGAGCGTCTGTGCGGGAACATGCACCAGCGCGTCGAGGTCGTAGCGCGACTCGATCTGCGCCACGATCGCCTGCACGGTCGCGGTGCCGTGCTTGACGAGAACACGGATGCCGGGGGTCAGCGCCCGCGCGTCGAGCTGGAAGAGCTCGGCCTCGAACTCGCGACGCGGCGCGGGCAGCGAGTCCGCCGCGACGACGAGCGCACCGCGGGCGGTGTCGATGTCGTCGGCGAACTCGAGCGAGACGGACTGCGGTGCCGTCGCCTCGTCCGCCTCGGCGCCGGCCGAGCGGATGCCGGTGACCGTGGTGGCACGGCCGGCCGGGAAGACCTCCACCCGGTCGCCCACGCGCACGACGCCGCTCGCGATGCGACCCGCTACGGCGCGGTAGTCCCGCAGACGCTCGGCCTCGTCGGCGTCGATTCCCGGCGCGAGGCCGCCCTGCGGGCGCAGCACGAGCTGCACGGGGAGGCGCAGCGGCTCCAGCTGACGCTCGGCGTCGTCGGCGGCGGGTAGCGTCTCCAGCAGCTCCAGGAGAGCGGGACCGTCGTACCAGGGCGTGCGCTCCGAGCGCTCGACGATGTTGTCGCCCTCGAGGGCCGACACCGGCAGCACGTGCAGGTCCTCGATGCCGAGCTCCGTCGCCACCGCCCGAGCCTGCGCGACCACGTCGGCGAAGGCATCCGCCGAGAAGCCC
Source organism: Microbacterium atlanticum (assembly GCF_015277815.1). Lineage (NCBI taxonomy): Bacteria > Bacillati > Actinomycetota > Actinomycetes > Micrococcales > Microbacteriaceae > Microbacterium > Microbacterium atlanticum. Next base: position 3,621,343 of record NZ_CP063813.1, on the reverse strand, counting down.
ACCAGATCGATCTTGTTCACCGCGACGATCACGTGCGGCGCGCGCAGCAGCGCGACGACGGCGAGATGGCGCTTCGTCTGCTCGACGACGCCCTTGCGCGCGTCGACGAGGACGACGACCGCGTCCGCGGTCGTGGCGCCCGTGACCATGTTGCGCGTGTACTGCACGTGGCCGGGGCAGTCGGCGAGGATGAACGACCGCGCGCCCGTCGAGAAGTAGCGGTAGGCCACGTCGATCGTGATGCCCTGCTCGCGCTCGGCCCGCAGGCCGTCGGTGAGCAGCGCGAAGTCGAAGTCGCCGTGAGCGAAGCCGCGGTCGGCCGAGGTGCGGGCGACCTGCTCGAGCTGGTCGGCGAGGATCGCCTTGGAGTCGTGCAGCAGGCGGCCCACGAGCGTCGACTTGCCGTCGTCGACCGAGCCGGCGGTGGCGAAGCGGAAGAGGGTCGGCTGCGCAGTGAGTGTCGCGGTCATCAGAAGTACCCGTCCTTCTTGCGGTCCTCCATGGCCGCCTCGCTGAGGCGGTCGTCGGCGCGCGTCGCACCGCGCTCGGTGAGGGTCGAGACGGCGACTTCGGCGACGATCGACGCCAGGTCGGCAGCATCCGATTCCACCGCTCCGGTGCAGCTCATGTCGCCCACGGTGCGGTAGCGGACGGTGCGCACCTCGACGGTCTCGCTCTCGCGCGGCGGCGAGAACGGGCCGACCGGGCGCCACATGCCGTCGCGGGCATAGACCTCGCGCTCGTGTGCGAAGTACAGGGACGGGAGCGGGATGCCCTCGCGCTCGATGTAGCGCCAGACGTCGAGCTCGGTCCAGTTCGAGATCGGGAACGCGCGCACGTGCTGACCGGGCGTGTGGCGGCCGTTGTACAGGCTCCACAGCTCCGGTCGCTGGTTGCGCGGGTCCCACTGCCCGAACTCGTCGCGCAGCGAGATGATGCGCTCCTTGGCGCGCGCCTTGTCCTCGTCGCGCCGAGCGCCGCCGAAGACGGCGTCGTGCCGCCCGGCCGCGATGGCGTCGAGGAGCGGAAGCGTCTGCAGCGGGTTGCGGGTGCCGTCGGCGCGCTCCTGCAGGCGGCCGTCGTCGATGTAGTCCTGCACGCGGGCGACCTCGAGGCGGATGCCGAGGCGCCGCACGGTCTCATCGCGGAAGGCGAGCACCTCGGGGAAGTTGTGCCCCGTGTCGACGTGCAGCACCGGGAAGGGCACCTTGCCCGGTGCGAACGCCTTGGTGGCGAGGTGCAGCACGACGACCGAGTCCTTGCCGCCGGAGAACAGCAGCACCGGACGCTCGAACTCCGCGACCACCTCGCGGATGACGTGGATGGCCTCGGCCTCGAGCAGGTCGAGGGTCGACAGTGCGGCGGGGGCGGCGGTAACGGTCATTCGTGGAGCCCGCATTCGATCTTGGCGGAGCCGGCCCAGCGGCCGGATCGGGGGTCTTCGCCGGGGGCGACGGGTCTCGTGCACGGCTGGCAGCCGATGGAGGGGTAGCCGAACCCGACGAGCAGGTTCACCGGCGCCTTGTGCGCGGCGGCGTACGACAGCACGTCGTCGAAGCTCCACGCGGCGACCGGGTTCACCTTGACCAGACCGTTGCGCTCGTCCCAGGTCACCAGCGGCGTGTTCGTGCGGGTGGGCGCCTCGTCGCGGCGGACGCCGGTGAACCACACCTCGTAGCCGCCGAGCGCGTCCTGCAGCGGCGCGACCTTGCGGCGCGCGCAGCACAGGCTCGCATCGCGCTCGAACAGCTTCGCGCCGAACTCGGCGTCCTGCTCGGCGACCGTCTGGTCGGGGGTGATGTCGACGATCCGCACGTCGAGGGCGCGCTGCACCTCGTCGCGCGTGGCGTAGGTCTCGGTGAAGTGATACCCGGTGTCGAGGAACAGCACATCCACGCCCGGCAGCTGCTCGGCGACCAGGTGGGGGAGCGCGGCGTCGGCCATCGAGCAGGCGACGGCGGCGGTGGTCATCGAGAAGTTGCGAGCAGCCCACGCCACGACCTCTGCGGCGGATGCCTCGTGGTCGGTCAGGCTGCCGAGCTCGAGGTTGCCGTGCTCGGCGAGGGCCTTGAGCTCTTCGTGCGTGCGCTTGGCGGCGACGCGGGGCGCGAGGGAGACGGTCACTGCAGCGCCTCCTCGTTGGCGCGGTGCGCCCACCGGGCGAACGTCTCGTCAGCCTCGCGGTCGGCGAGGAAGCGCGTGACGACGCGCTCGACGTAGTCGGCGATGCCGTCGGCCGCCACCTTGAGGCCGCGCACGGTGCGGCCGAGGCCGGGCTCGTCGCGGTCCTGCGACGCCAGCCCGCCGCCGAGGTGCACCTGGTAGCCGGGCACCTGCTCGCCGTCGATCGTGACGAGCTGACCCTTGAGCCCGATGTCGGCGGTCTGGATGCGCGCGCACGAGTTGGGGCATCCGTTGACGTGCAGGGAGATCGGATGCGGCAGCTCGAAGCCCTTGAGGCGCTCTTCGAGGTCGATCACGGCCGCCGTGGCGTTGACCTTCGTCTCGACGATGGCGAGCTTGCAGAACTCGATGCCGGTGCACGCGATGGTGCCGCGGCGGATGAGGCTCGGTCGCGCCTGCAGCCCGAGGGCATCCAGCTCGCCGATGAGCGGCTCGACGTTCGCTTCGGGCACGTCGAGGATCACGAGCTTCTGGTGCGGCGTGGTGCGCAGGCGGGTCGAGCCGTGCGCCTCGATCACGTCGGCGAGCTTGGCGAGGTTCGGGCCAGAGACGCGGCCGACGATCGGGGTGACGCCGATGTAGAAGCGGCCGTCCTTCTGCTCGTGCACGCCGACGTGGTCGCCGATCGTCTGCGGCCGGGCGGGCGCGGGGCCGTCGGGAAGGGCGTACCCGAGGTACTCGTCCTGCAGCACCCGACGGAACTTCTCGGTGCCCCACTCGGCCAGGAGGAACTTCAAGCGGGCCTTGTTGCGCAGGCGGCGGTAGCCGTAGTCGCGGAAGATCTGGGTCACACCGTGCCAGGCATCCGCCACCTGGTCCGGGCGCACGAACGCGCCGAGGCGTTCGCCCAGTCGCGGGGTGGTCGACAGCGCACCGCCGACCCACAGGTCGTAGCCGACGCCGAGCTCGGGGTGCTCGACGGCGACGAACGCGACGTCGTTGATCTCGTGCACGACGTCCTGGCTCGGGTGACCGGTGATCGCCGACTTGAACTTGCGGGGGAGGTTCGCCAGCGTCTCGTCGCCGAGGAAGCGCGCGGTGATCTCCTGGATCTGCGGCGTCGGGTCGATGAGCTCGTCGGCGGCGATGCCGGCGACGGGCGAGCCGAGGATGACCCGCGGCACGTCGCCGCACGCCTCCGTGGTGCCGAGGCCCACCGCCTCGAGGCGGCGCCAGATCTCGGGGACGTCCTCGACGCGGATCCAGTGCAGCTGGATGTTCTGGCGGTCGGTGATGTCGGCGGTGCCGCGCGCGAACTCGGTCGAGATACCGGCGATGACCCGCAGCTGCGCGGTGGTGAGCTGGCCGCCGTCGATGCGCACGCGCAGCATGAAGTACTCGTCCTCGAGCTCTTCGGGCGTGAGGGTCGCGGTGCGGCCGCCGTCGATACCGGGCTTGCGCTGCGTGTACAGGCCCCACACCCGGAACCGGCCGTGCAGATCGGTCGGGTCGATCGAGGCGAAGCCGCCCTTCGAGTACACGTTCTCGATGCGCTCGCGCACGCTCAGGCCGTTGTCGACCTGCTTCCACTCCTCGTTGCCGTTGAGCGGGGTCGTGCCGTCGATCTTCCACTGGCCGTTCGGCTTCGACGACGGCCGGGGTGGGCGCACGGCGGCGCGCGGTCGCTCCGCTGCCGCACGCGCGTCGGTGTCGCTGATGGTCACGGTGGCCTCCGGGTCGATTCCCGGGCCGTGCCCGGGCAGGACTTCATCGAGTCCATCCCGTGAGGCTAGAAGCGCGCGGCGTCCCGTCCTATCCGAGTGTCAACGTGCGTTAACCGGCGTAACGGGGCGTCACACAGTTGCGGTGCGGCCGGCCGCGACGCGGTAGCGCTCGAGGACGAGCTCGACGAGGGCGGCCGGGGGCTCGTCGTCGCCGAGCAGCGGCGCCGCCACGGGCGCCCCGCCCGCAAGCTTGACGGCCAGGTCGTGGAAGTAGCCGGGGGCGAGGAGATAGTCGGCCACCACCACGCGGGCGCCGTCGGCGCCGGCGGCCGCCACCGCGACGTCGACGCGCGGGTCGGCGGCCGCGAGGAAGCCGACCGCGACCTCGCGTGCGAGCCGGGCGCCCAGCATCCGTCCGATCTCGCGGCAGTCCTCGTTGGCACGGTCGTCGCTGGAGCCGGCGACGGCGAGCACGACGGCGTCGGCTGCGGCGGGCTCGAGTGGGGAGAGGCGGGCGAGCAGAGCATCGACGAGCCGGGGGTCGGGACCGAGCGCGGGAGCGATGAGGACGCGGTCGCGCCCGGCGGTCTGCTGGATGAGGTCGACACGCACGTGGTAGCCGGCCGACAGCAGGAGCGGCACGATCACGACCGGCGTGCCGGCGGGCATCGCGTCGAGGGATGCCGCGACGTCGGGTTGCTGCACGTCCACATGCCCGAGCCGCACGATCGTGTCGGGCAGCCGGCGCGCGACCGCCTCCACCAGCGCCTCCACCGCCGCCTGCCCCGCGGGGGACGACGTGCCGTGCGAGATGGCGAGCAGGGCGGGGGTCACGCGCCCCATTGTGCCTCGCCTCGATGACGGGCGTGTGACGCCCGCGCCGGAGTGAGAGACCACGCGCGCGCCGAGACGCCACGTGTCACGTGAGGTCTCGGCGCGCGTGCGCGTTGTCGACGGATGCCGCGGCTCAGGCCGCGCCGGCCTCCCGGCCGCGCGCGAACCCGGCGTCGAAGCCGCGCTCGTACGCGCGCTGCGTGCGGCGCCCGCCGCGGTGCTCGCGCCCGTGGTGCCCACCATGCTCGTGGCCGTGGTGACCGCCATGATCATGGTGCGACTCGTGGTCGCGGTGGCTGTGACCGGCGTACGGGTGGTGGCCGTGGCATCCGTCATCGCCCTCACCGCGCAGCGGCTCGTCGAACCGCTCGGCGGGGTGGCCGGGGCGCCCGGGAGCGAAGCCGCGATGGAGGTTCGGGCCGTAGCCGGCGTGGATGTCGGGGCCGAAGGGCTGGGGCCGCCCACGGAAGCCGAGGCCGGAACCGGGGCCGAAGCGCGGGCCGAATCCCCGACTGCGGAATCCCGGCGCGAATCCGGGCCGCGAGCCGGCCTCGAAGCCGGCTCGTCCGAACCCGGCGGATCGGCGGTCGCGCTCGTCCGCCTCCGCGTCCCAGCCGAGCTCGCGGGCGATCGCCTCGAGCGAGCCGGTCAGCGCCGCATACGCCTCGTCGCCGACGGCGCCGGTGACGCGGGAGCGGATGCCGTCGACGATTGCGCCGACGCGATCCTTCTCGGCGCGGCCGAGGTCGGTCAGCGTCCACGAGCCGTCGCCGTGTTCCTGGACCCAGCCGCGCTCTTCGAGCACGCGCAGGCGCTTGCCCTTGCGTGCGAGCCGCTCCGCCATGCCCGGTGCATCCACGTCACCGGAGAGCACGTTCAGCGCCATCCAGTCGCGTCGCGAGATCCCCTCGGCGTCGAGTGCGGCGGCGAGCTCGCGCGCGAGCAGGGCGTCCACCACGCGCAGCCAGTAGCCGAGCGGGCGGCGGTCGTCGGGACGCGCCGTCTCGCCGTCGTCGGGCGTCTGATCCTGGTCGTTCTGATCGTTCATGAGAAGTCCTTTCGGGGCGGTCGGAGCCGCCGGAGAGATTTACATGTCTAAGTGCATGTACATGCAGTGTGACATGGACTTCGATTGCATGTCAAGTGGCATGTAAGTTGGAAGCATGCCATCCACCCCCGACGATCCGTCCGACGCGATCGCCGCCGCGCTCGCACGACTGCGCGGACGCCGGATGCCGCGACCGCCGTGGGCGGAGGGGCCGCATGGCGGTCCGCACGGCGCGCACAGGCACGGCGGTCCGCACGGCACGCACGGGCACGGTGGAGACGCGGGCCACGGCGAGCCCGCGCACGGCTTCCCAGGCCGAGGGCCGTGGGGGCGCGGGGGACCGGGCGGCCATGGCGCACCGCCGTGGCTCGGCCCCGCCCGCATCGGCGGGCCGGCACGCATGCGGATGCTCGAAGCGCTGGCCGCGGCATCCCACCCGCTCTCGGTCGGCGAGATCGGTGACGCCGTCGGAGTGGACCAGCCCCGGGCGTCTCGGCTCGTCCAGCAGGCCGTGCAGCTCGACCTGGTGCGCCGTGAGGCCGATCCCGACGACGCCCGCCGCACGCGGGTGGCGCTCACCGACACCGGCGCACGGCTGGTGCGGGGCTTCCGAGGCGAGCGGCGGGAGGCGATGGATGCCGCCCTCGCGGCGTTCACCGACGAGGAGCGCACCGAGCTCGCGCGGCTGCTGACGAAGCTCGCCGACTCCTGGCCGCAGGCGTGAGGGCAGGGCGGATGCGAGGCGCCGGCAGCGCGCGCGGGTGACGGTCCCGCCGCAGCATCGCTAGCGTGAAGTGGTGAGCAACGACCCTTCCGGCTCCGAGGCATTCGCGCACCCGCCGACGGGTAGCGTCGGCGCCCCGCCCGCGCACCGCGCTCGCGGCGTCGAGCGCTGGGTGTTCTGGCCCGCCGCCGTCGTGGTGCTCGCCTTCGCGGGATTCGCGCTCCTCGCTCCGTCCGCCGCCGAGGCGATGTTCACGGCCATCCAGGCGACCATCGTCAACGCCTTCAACTGGTACTACGTGCTGATCGCCGCCTTCTTCGTCGCGTTCGCGCTGGTGATGGGATTCTCGCGGTTCGGCGACATCAAGCTGGGGCGTGACGACGACAAGCCGGAGTTCTCCGTCGGCGCCTGGTTCTCCCTCCTCTTCGCCGCGGGCATGGGGATCGGACTCGTGTTCTACGGTGTCAGCGAGCCTCTGAGCCACTACGTCGATCCCCGTCCCGGAGTCGCCGGGACGCCACCGCAGCTCGCCCAGCAGGCTCTCGTGCAGACATACCTTCACTGGGGCGTGCAGGCGTGGTCCATCTACGTCGTCGTGGGGCTGGGGCTGGCCTACGCCATCCATCGTCGTCGCCGGCCGATCTCGGTGCGTTGGACCCTCGAACCGGTACTCGGCCGAAGGCGCGTGGAGGGCGCGTGGGGCCACGCGATCGACGTCGTCGCCCTCGCCGGAACCTTGTTCGGCGTGGCGACTTCGCTCGGACTGGGCGTGCTCCAGATCAGTGCCGGGCTGACCTCGGCCGGTCTGGCGGAGCCGAACGTCGGGGTTCAGATCGCGCTCATCGGCGTCATCACGCTGTTCGTGCTGCTGTCCGTGCTCTCAGGTGTCACCAAGGGGATGAAGTGGCTGTCTTCCACGAACCTCGTCCTCGCCGGTCTGCTGCTGCTGTTCATCCTGGTCTTCGGGCAGACGGAGTTCCTGCTGAGGGAGTGGGTGCAGTCGATCGGCGGGTACATCCAGAACTTCGTCGGCCTCTCCTTCACCGTGAGCGCGTTCCAGGGTCAGGCCGGAGAGGAGTGGCAAGCCGCCTGGACCTCGTTCTACTGGGGCTGGTGGATCTCGTGGGCGCCGTTCGTCGGGATCTTCATCGCCCGCGTCTCGCGCGGTCGCACGGTGCGCGAGTTCGTGCTCGGTGTGATCATCGTCCCCACGATGCTCGGGATCCTCTGGTTCGCTGTGCTCGGCGGGTCGGCGCTGTACTTGGAGCTCAACGACCCTGGCTCGATGACCCTTCCGGATGGCACTGTCGACATCGAGGGATCGATCTTCCAGCTCTTGCAGTACTTTCCCGGGACCCAGGTGCTGACCGTCGGCGTGATGATCCTGATCGCGATCTTCTTCATCACCTCATCCGACTCCGGAGCGCTGGTGATGGGCATGATCGCGACGGGCGGCAACCCGGAGCCCGCCCGCTGGGTGCGCACGTTCTTCGCGCTCATCACTGCCGTGCTCGCGGTCGCGCTGCTCCTCACCGGCGGGCTCAGGGCCATTCAGACGGCCGCCATCACCATCGCGCTGCCCTTCAGCATCGTGATGCTTCTCATGTGCTGGTCGACGATCGTGGCGTTCCGTCGTGAGCGACAGGCCTTTGAGCACGCACGCCGCGAGGCGTTCGTCGAGCGCATCGGCTATTTCTACGGGCTGGAGGTCGAGGAGCCCGACCAGCGCGGTGTGACCTGGCCCCGCCTTCCGCGGTGGCTGCGCCGCTCCCGCTGAGCTGTGACCCGGAGAGCGATCGCGCCTCCGTCGCCCGCGGGCGGCGGCGCCGGCGCCCCTAGCGTGAGGAGGACATCACGGGGGGAGCGGTCTTGACCGGGAGGAGGAGCAGCAGCCCCGCCAGCAGCACCAGCACGATGCCGAGGATGCCGTAGTACGCCTCACCCGAGAGGCCGACGAACAGCGCGAACATCGTGGGCGCGAGGAACGACACCGCGCGCCCGGTCGTCGCGTAGAGCCCGAACACCTCGCCTTCACGGCCGGGCGGGATGATGCGCGCCAGGAACGTGCGCGACGCGGACTGGGCCGGACCGACGAAGAGGCAGAGAGCGAGGCCGGCCGTCCAGAACACGATCTGGCCGCCGTCGTGCAGGAAGAAGACGACGAGCCCCGAGATCACGAGGCCCACGAGGGCGGCGACGATCACGGGCTTGGCGCCGAGCCGGTCGTCCAGCGCGCCGACGGCGATGGTCGAGACGCCCGCGACGACGTTGGCGGCGATCGCGAAGATGATGACCTCGCCGGCGGAGAAGCCGAACACCGACGCCGCGAGCACTCCGCCGAACGTGAACACCCCCGCCAGGCCGTCGCGGAAGACGGCGCTGGCCAGCAGGAACCACAGCGTCGCGCGGCTCTCCCGCCAGAGTCGGGCGATGTCGCGCCCGAGTCGCGCATAGGAGGCGAAGAAGCTCACGCGCTGACGCTTCACCCCCGCTCCCCGGTACTCGGGCACGGCGAACAGCACCGGGAGGGCGAACAGGCCGAACCACACCGCGGAGACGACCATCGCCAGGCGCACCGGCCAGCCGTCGTCCTCGGGCACGCCGAAGAGGCCCTGGATGAAGCCGAAGTACACGATGAGCAGCAGCACGATGCCGCCGACGTAGCCCATGCCCCAGCCGAAGCCGCTCACCCGTCCGATCGAGCGCGGTGTCGAGACCTGCGACAGCATCGCGTTGTAGTTCACGCCGGCGAACTCGAAGAACACGTTGCCGGCCGCGACGAGCAGGAGGCCCAGCCACAGGAAGGAGGGGTCGGGTGCGACGAACACCATCGCGGCCGTCAGGCCGACGACGATGTAGGTGTTGACGGCCAGCCAGAGCTTGCGCCGGCCGGAGGTGTCGGAGCGCTGCCCCGTGATCGGTGCGAGAAGGGCGATGAGAAGGCCGGCCGCCGCGAGCGCCCAGCCGAGCTGGGCCTCGACCGTGCCGGACGGCCCGAAGCTCGACCCGGTGAGGTAGACCGTGAAGACGAAGGTGGTGACCACCGCGTTGAACGCGGCCGACCCCCAGTCCCACAGGCCCCAGGCCAGCACGGCCTTCCGGCTGGTCCGTCGAGGCTCCGTCGCGCCCGTGGCGGCGACGAGCGCGTCGGTGGGCACCTTCCCGGCCACCCCGGGCAGGGATGACGGCCCCGACGACTCGGGAGAGCTCATGTCAGCCACGTTGCGATCCTTCTCTCACGCCTGTGCGATTCACCGTAGCGCCCGCCGCCCCGTCGATGGTTTGCTTCCCTCATGACAGGGGATTCCTCGCCGACCACTTCCTTCAACGGCCGTCTCGCGCTCCTTCTCGCGATGGCGATGTTCGTCCTGGTGGTGGACACGTCGATCATGAACGTCTCCATCTCTGCGGTCGTCCGGGATCTCGACACGACGGCGAGCGGCGTCCAGGGCGCGATCGCCCTCGAGGCGCTGGTGTCGGCGGCGTTCATCCTCATCGGCGGCAAGATGGGCGACCTCATCGGGCGCAAGCTCGCCTACATCCTGGGCCTGCTCGGCTACGCCGTGGGCGCCGTCGCGATGACGTTCGCACAGAGCCTCACCGCCGTCATCATCTTCTGGGCGGTGATCGGCGGGATCGGGGCATCCCTCCTCCTGCCCTCGATGCAGTCCCTGATCCACGGCAACTTCTCCGGCGATCACCAGAAGAGGGTCTACGCGCTCGTCGGCGCGTCGGCGGCGATCGCCGCCGCGGTGGGGCCGCTGCTCGGCGGCTTCATCACGACCTTCCTCTCGTGGCGGGTGGGCTTCGCCCTGGAGGCCGTCATCATCGCCGTCGTGCTGCTGGGCATCGGCCTGGTCAAGGACGTCAAGTACACCGGCGACCGCTCGATCGACCTGGTCGGCGCGGGGCTGTCGGTCATCGGCATGGGCGGCGTGGTGCTCGGCATCCTGGTCTGGCAGGAAGGCGGCGGATACGTCGGCCTGCTCATCGGGCTCGGCGTGGTCGCCCTCGGCGGACTGGCGTGGTGGCTGAACACGCGCAAGAAGCGGGGCAAGCCGGTGCTGCTGGATCCGGCGCTGTTCTCCTCGAAGCCGTTCCGCACCGGCGTGAGCGGTCAGCTGCTGCAGCAGATCGCGCTGGGCGGCACGATGATCGTGCTGCCGCTGTACCTGCAGATGGTGCTGGAGTACAACGCGCTCGAGGCGGGCCTGTCGATCGCGCCGCTGTCGCTCAGCATGTTCGCGGTCGCGATCTGGGCCGGGCGGCGAGGGAAGGGACGCCCCGCGAACCTCATCCTCCTCGGCTTCGCGCTCGCGCTGGTCGGGCTCGTGGCGATCGTGCCGCTCGTGCCCATCGCCGACTCGGGCTGGTACCTGACGGTGCCGCTCATCATCGCCGGGTCGGGGCTCGGGCTCCTGGTCTCGCAGCTGAACAACTACACGCTCTCGCCGGTGTCGGACGAGCGCGTGAGTGAGGCCGCCGGAGTCAACTCCGCCGCCGGGTCGTTCGGCCTCTCGTTCGGGCTCGCGTTCGCCGGTGCCATCATGCTCGCGACGCTCGCGGCGTCGTTCACCTCGCTGGCCTACTCCAGCACCGCGCTGAGCTCCGAGCAGCAGGAGCAGGTGGCGACGGTCCTCGAAGACGACGCGCAACTGATGTCGAACAGCGGCTTGGAGGAGCTCCTCGCCGACGAGCCGCCGGAGGCCTCGGCCGAGGTGATCCGCATCAACACCGAGGCCCGCCACATCGCACTGCAGGTGGCGCTGCTCATCCCGATCCTCGCGGCGCTGCTGGGAGCGCTCAACGCGTTCCGCATGCGACGGCTGCCCGATCCGAAGCCGAGCGAGGCCGCGGAGGGCACGCTGCTCGGGTGACGACGCGGCGCGTACGCACCGAAAGGACGGACCATGGCCGATGAGCCGGACGCATCCGCCTCCGAGTCACCTCCACCGCGCCATGCCGCCCGCCGCCGCACCAGATCCGACCGCGCCCGCGAGCGGCTCGCCGGCCTCGAGGGAGGCGAAGATTCGATCGTCGCCTCCCTCAAGGAGCGCGTCTACGCGACGTTCACGGGGCTCGCGATCGTGCTCGTGGTGGCCTCGAGCGACCATCCCGAGCCCGACCACGCCTTCTTCGCGCTGGTGCTGGGCGTGCTCGGGATCACGGCCGCCGGCTTCGTGTCGGACGTCATCTCCCATCTCGCCGTCCACGGTGAGTTCCCGCGCGGCGACGACCTGAAGATCGCGCTGCTCGTGAGCGGGGGCGCGCTGGGGACGGTCGCGACGCCCGCGATCCTCCTCTTCCTCGCCCTGCTGGAGGTCATGGATCTCGAGACCGCGCTGGACGCGGCATCCGTCGTGTACATCGTCACGCTCGCCGTCATCGGCTGGTCGGCGGTGCGGCGCTCGCGGCTTCAGCGGCGGCAGCAGGTCCTCGCCCTGATCATCCTGGTGGCGCTCGGTCTGCTGGTGATCCTGCTGCAGACGCTCGCCCACGCCATCTGAGCACAAGTTGAGCCGGGTCATATCAACTTTGATTTGACGGATGCCACGCCACGGGCGTATGGTTGAGCCATCGCGACTCAACCTCCGGCGTCGGCCGGGTCCGGGCGCGAGCAGACTTCCCGCAAACCCCGGGTGGCGGCATCCGTCTCCGCCCACACGAAGGAGAGAAACACATGGCACGTGCTGTTGGAATCGACCTCGGTACGACCAACTCGGTCGTGAGCGTCCTCGAGGGCGGCGAGCCCAAGGTCATCGCGAACGCCGAGGGCTTCCGCACCACCCCGTCCGTCGTCGCCTTCACGAAGGACGGCGAGGTGCTCGTCGGCGAGACCGCCAAGCGCCAGGCCGTCACCAACGTCGACCGCACCGTCTCGTCGGTCAAGCGCCACATGGGCACCGACTGGAGCTTCAACGTCGACGGCAAGCGCTGGACGCCGCAGGAGATCTCCGCGCGCATCCTCCAGAAGCTCAAGCGCGACGCCGAGCAGTACCTCGGCGACACGGTGACGGATGCCGTCATCACCGTTCCCGCGTACTTCAACGACGCCGAGCGCCAGGCCACCAAGGAGGCCGGCGAGATCTCGGGACTGAACGTCCTGCGCATCATCAACGAGCCGACCGCGGCCGCGCTCGCCTACGGCCTGGACAAGGGCAAGGAGGACGAGCTCATCCTCGTCTTCGACCTCGGTGGAGGCACGTTCGACGTCTCGCTCCTCGAGGTGGGCAAGGACGACGACTTCTCGACCATCCAGGTGCGCGCCACCTCCGGCGACAACCGCCTCGGCGGCGACGACTGGGACCAGCGCCTCGTCGACTACCTCATCAAGCAGTTCAAGGACACCACCGGTGTCGACGTCTCCGGCGACAAGATCGCCCTGCAGCGCCTCAAGGAGGCCGCCGAGCAGGCGAAGAAGGAGCTCTCGTCGTCGACGAGCACGTCGGTGAACCTGCCCTACCTGTCGCTGACGGACTCGGGGCCCGTGTCGCTCAGCGAGACCATCACGCGCGCCAAGTTCGAGGACCTCACCAAGGACCTGCTCGACCGCACCAAGAAGCCGTTCGAGGACGTCATCCGCGAGGCCGGCATCAAGGTCGGCGACATCGACCACGTGGTGCTCGTCGGCGGCTCGACGCGCATGCCCGCGGTGTCGGAGCTCGTCAAGCAGGAGACCGGCGGCAAGGAGCCCAACAAGGGCGTGAACCCCGACGAGGTCGTCGCCGTGGGCGCCGCGCTCCAGGCGGGTGTCCTCAAGGGCGAGCGCAAGGACGTCCTGCTCATCGACGTCACCCCTCTGAGCCTCGGCATCGAGACTAAGGGTGGCATCATGACCAAGCTCATCGAGCGCAACACCGCCATCCCGACGAAGCGCTCCGAAACCTTCACGACCGCCGACGACAACCAGCCGTCGGTCGCGATCCAGGTCTTCCAGGGCGAGCGCGAGTTCACCCGCGACAACAAGCCGCTGGGCACGTTCGAGCTGACCGGCATCGCGCCCGCCCCGCGCGGCATCCCGCAGATCGAGGTCACCTTCGACATCGACGCCAACGGCATCGTGCACGTGTCGGCGAAGGACAAGGGCACCGGCAAGGAGCAGTCGATGACCATCACCGGCGGCTCGTCGCTGCCGAAGGACGACATCGAGCGCATGGTGCGCGAGGCCGAGGAGCACGCCGCCGAAGACAAGAAGCGCCGCGAGGCCGCCGAGGTGCGCAACCAGGCCGAGACGCTGTCGTACTCCATCGAGAAGCTCATCAAGGAGAACGACGACAAGCTGCCCGCGGAGGTGAAGACCGAGGTGCAGGGCGACGTCGACGCGCTGAAGACCGCTTTGGCCGGCGAGGACGACGACGCGGTGAAGACCGCGTTCGACAAGCTCTCGCAGTCCCAGACCAAGCTGGGCGAGGCCATCTACGCCTCCAACCAGGCGTCGCAGGCGAGCGCCGACAGCACCGCCGGGGAGTCGGCCGGCGAGCAGCCGGACCAGACGGCCTCCGATGAGGATGTCGTCGACGCCGAGGTCGTCGACGAGGAAGACGAGAAGAAGTAACCATGGCGAAGAAGGACCACAACCCGAACCCGGCGGACGAGCCGGACGACGGCGACCAGGTCCGGCCTGAGGGCGAGGGGTCGGGGGCGAACGCCTCCGGCCCCGCGCCGCAGGACGGGCACGACGCTTCCGACACCGGTGAGGGCGAGGAGCTGACGGTCGACGACATCCTGGGTGCGCAGCAGAACGCGGATGCCGCGGCCGAAGACGCCGTCATCGCCGACCTGGAGTCGCAGCTGCTCAACGACCTCAAGCGCCTGCAGGCGGAGTACGCCAACTACCGGCGCCGCACCGAGGAGCAGCGCGAGGTCGAGATCGAGCGCGCCAAGGGCGCGGTCGCGAAGGGCCTGCTTCCGGTGCTCGACGACCTCGACCGCGCCGAGAAGCACGGCGACCTCGACGAGGGCTCGCCCTTCGCCGCGATCGCCGAGAAGCTGCGCGGTGTCGCCGAGCGCATCGGCCTGGTCACCTACGGCGCCGCCGGCGAGGTGTTCGACCCGCAGCAGCACGAGGCGATCTTCCAGGCGCCGACCCCGGGCGCGACCGAGTCGACCATCCTCGAGGTGGTCGAGATCGGCTACCGGCTCGGCTCGGTCGAGCTGCGGCCGGCCAAGGTCGTCGTCGCGGTGCCGGCCGACTAGTCCCGAGAGGAACACATGGCCAGTCAGGACTGGTTCGACAAGGACTTCTACAAGGTCCTCGGGGTGTCCAAGGACGTCAGCGACGCGGATCTGAAGAAGACCTACCGCAAGCTCGCGCGCCAGCATCACCCCGACTCCAACCAGGGTGACGCGGCCGCCGAGGCGAAGTTCAAAGAGGTCAGCGAGGCGTACTCGGTGCTCTCCGATCCCGAGCAGCGCAAGGAGTACGACCAGATCCGCGCGATGGGCTCGGGCGCGCGGTTCACGTCGGGCGGCGCCGGCGCCGGCGGGTTCGAGGACGTCTTCTCGGCGTTCCAGCAGGGACGCGGTGCCCGGTACAACGGCACCGAGGACTTCGAGGACATCTTCGCGATGTTCAACCAGCAGCGGGGCGGCACCGGCTTCGGCTCGGGGCGGTTCGGCCAGCCGAGCGGCGGTTTCCGCGGCTACGGCGGCCCGACCCGCGGCGCCGACGTCACCGCGCGCACGACGATCGAATTCATCACCGCGACCAAGGGTGAGACGATCACGCTGCAGGGCGAGGACGGCAAGCCGTTCAAGGTGAAGATCCCCGCCGGCGTGGCCGACGGCCAGAAGATCCGTCTGCGGGGCCGCGGCCGTCCGTCCCCGGACGGCGGTGAGCACGGCGACGTCGTCGTGCAGGTCACCGTACGCCCGCACCCGGTCTTCACCCGCGAAGGGCTGAACCTGCGTGTCGTCGTACCGGTGACCTTCACCGAGGCGACGCTCGGGGCGACCATCGAGGTGCCGACCCTCGGGGGCGACCCGGTGCGGCTGCGGGTGGCCCCCGGCACCCCGTCCGGCCGCGTGCTGCGCGTCAAGGGCCGCGGCGTGCAGACGAGCAAGGGCACCGGCGACCTGCTCGCCGAGGTGCAGGTCGCCGTGCCGTCGCACCTCGACGACGCCGCACGCGAGGCCCTCGAGCGGTTCCAGAGCCTGGAGCCGAAGGAGAACCCGCGCGCCGACCTGATGACCAAGGCGCGGGGCTGACATGCTTGCCGGGAACGGGGGATCCGTCGGGCACCGGACGCGGCGCGCCCCGTCCTGCTGCCGCAGCATCTCCTGAGCTCGTGGGACGGAGGTGACGAGAATGGGTGAGAACGAGATCGACGCGGATGCCCCGATCTTCGCGATCGCCGTCGCCGCCGAGCTTTCGGGCATGCACCCGCAGACCCTCCGGCAGTACGACCGGCTGGGCCTCGTGGTGCCCGCCCGCACGCAGGGCGGCTCGCGCCGGTACTCGCTGCGTCACGTCGAGCAGCTGCGCGAGGTCGCCCGCATGTCGTCGGACGGCATCGGCCTGCCGGCGATCATGCGCATCCTGGAGCTCGAGAACCGCGTGCAGGAGCTGCACGGCCGGGTGCGCGACCTCGAGGACCGCATGCGCGCCGAGCTCGAGAAGCGTCCGGGCGCGCGCGTCTTCGCAGCCGGGTCGACGGGGGCGGTGGTGACCCTGCGGCACGGCACCCGCGTCCGCCGGGCGACCGAGGTCGTCGTGTGGCGCCCGCGCACGCCGATCGCTCCGGTCCCCGACGACCGGCGGGAGGGCGAGGCACCAGCGTCCTGAGCGACGTCCGGCGCGGACGCCGGTTCGCAGCAGGCGTTTGCGGCCCATGATGGGGCACATGGCGACTCTCGATGACGTGCGTGCGAGGCTAGCGCTCAGCCGGACGGGGCTTATGCCGTCGCGCCGACGTTGCGGTGCCGGCGGAAGAGTTCCCAGTCCGCGTACGACAGCGCGGCGTACTGGTACGACCACTCGAGGATCGCCTCCCCGACGACGCGGCCGCGGCCGACGTAGCCGGCGACCGTCGAGGCGTCCGGGGACTGGCCGTGCGCGCGGGCGAGAGTCGCCGCGCAGGCGAGCGAGTACCAGCGGAACGACGCGTCGTCGAGCGTGTCCGTGTCGAACCCGCCCTTCTTGTCGTGGAACTGGCGGACGTAGAAGTCGCGGCGAGCCCCGTCGGGCGTGCGGCGCACGTGGCCGAGGAACGGGTCGGACACCGCCTGCAGGATGCGCTGCATCGCGACGACGCGCCCGCCGTCGCCGTGCTCCTCGATGTAGCGTGCGACCGCCGGCGGCTGTTCGATGCCGCCGTGCTGGATGAGCACGCTGCTGCCCGCCTCCTTGCCCTGCAGCAGCAGGACCCCGCCGTCGCCGTCCTGCATCGAGATGAGGAAGCAGCGCGTTCCGACGCTGCCGACGCCGACGACGCGCATCGCCATGTCGGACAGCGCATACTTCTGCAGCAGGGCGCGGATGTCGACGCTGACCGAGTCGCGGAACTCGTCGAACACGCGCAGCACCCGCTCCTGGTACTCGGCGTCGACGTGGGTCATCGTCGGGGGAGACTCGACGAACACGATCCGCCCGTCCTGGTCGGTCGTGGTGAGCTTGCGTGCCGCCCGCTTGCCGGTGCGCTTCTCGGCGTCCTTCACGGCTCCCGCGATGACTTCGCGCGTCTCGGGGTCGGCCGCCTCCTCGGCGGCGAGCGCGTCGAACCGGTCGTAGTACCGCTTCAGCGGGCTGCGCTTGGCGCCGGCGCGCAGCGACCGCGCATACGTGCGCACCGCGCCGAGGGCGGCCTCGCGGATCACGGCGTCGTCGCGCGACGTCGACTGGCCGGCGATGACGATGCTCGTGACCAGGCGCTTGACGTCCCACTCCCACGGCGCCCACGCCGCCTCGTCGAAGTCGTTGAGGTCGAACACGAGGGTGCGCTGCGGCGAGGCGTAGAGGCCGAAGTTGGCGACGTGCGCGTCGCCGCACGACCCCACCAGCAGGTCGGTGCTGGGCGACCGGCCGAGGTCGGCCGCCATGAGCGCGGCCGTGCCGCGGTAGAACGCGAAGGCGCTTGCGGCCATCCGCTGCGTCCGGATGGGGACGAGCTCGGGCACCCGCGTCTCGTCCTGCGCGTCGAGGATGCCCATCGGGTCGCGCTCCCCGGCGGGAAGGACGGCCAGGGACTCGCGGGGAGTGCGCTCGCGCGCCGCGCGCCCGTCCGCGAGGTGCTCTGCAAGCGATCGCGGCGCCGCCCAGCTCTGGGCGATCGGGCTGGTCTCGGTCAGGCTCATGCGGTCAGTGTGGCACCGGCCGCGCCCCGGCCGACAGGTGTCATTCGCGTGAAACGAGCGCGGCGGTGAGCGCGCCGCTCTGTCGCGGTGCCGAGACCTCGGTACCCTGACGCCGTGACCCGCGCCGCGCCCGCCGCCCCGCCGTCCCCCGTGCTGGCACCCGGAACGCGGGTGCTGCTCGCCCTCGCAGCGGCGGTCATCGTGCTCGCGGGGGTGTACTTCGCGCGGGAGCTGGTCGGACCGCTTGCCCTCGGCATCGTGCTCGTGGTCATCTGCGAGCCCGTCCGCCGTCCCCTGGACCGCCGCGGCTGGCCGCGGTGGGCGGGCACCACCGCCGTCATCGTCGTCGCGTACCTGGTGCTGGCGCTCATGGGCCTGCTGCTGTGGGTCGCCGGCGTCCAGTTCGCACAGCTGGTCAGCGACTACCTCGATCAGCTGCGCGGCAGCCTCGACAGCTTCGTCGCCTGGCTCCAGTCGGTGGGGCTGGACCAGGAGGCGACGGATGCCACGGCCGCCGTCCTCGATCCCCAGGCGATCGTCCGGCTCGT
Source organism: Microbacterium atlanticum (assembly GCF_015277815.1). NCBI lineage: Bacteria > Bacillati > Actinomycetota > Actinomycetes > Micrococcales > Microbacteriaceae > Microbacterium > Microbacterium atlanticum. The sequence continues at coordinate 3,603,049 of NZ_CP063813.1, read as the reverse complement.
CTCGAGCCTCGGGGGCACCGTGATCGCCGTGCTCACGGCGCTCTTCTTCGTCGTCTCCTACATCATCTTCATGGCGGCCGACGCCGCGCGGTACCGCGACGCGGAGCGGGTGTTCGGCGCTGAGCGCCGACCGGTGCTCGGACGCATCCGGCGCCTCAACCGCGGCATCCGTCGCTACTACGTGGTCAATGCGACGTTCGGCGCCATCGTCGCGATCATCGACGGCCTGGCCCTGTGGGCGCTGGGCGTTCCGGCGCCGATCGTCTGGGCGGTGCTCGCGTTCGTGACGAACTTCGTGCCCAACATCGGATTCGTCCTCGGACTCATCCCGCCGGCGGTGCTGGCCTTCGTCGTGGGCGGGTGGCCGCTGCTCCTGGCGGTGATCGCGATCTACTGCGTGGTCAACGTCGTGCTGCAGGTGCTCGTGCAGCCGAAGTTCGTCAGCGACGCCGTGGATCTGAGCCTGACGCTGAGCTTCTTCTCGGTGATCTTCTGGACCTTCGTCATCGGCCCCCTCGGGGCGATCCTGTCGATCCCGCTGACGCTCTTCGTGCGCGCGCTCGTCCTCGAAGGGGATGCCGGCTCGCTCTGGCTGCGCTGGCTCTCGGGCGACCGCACCGCCACTCCCGCTGCCGCGGCGCGGAACGCCGGCCCTGGCTCCTGAACTCCCATGCCACCTCGCCGACCCCTCACCCGGAGGCAGCCATGACCCGCACCTCGCTCGACTCGCGCGCCCCCGAGCCGCCCGCCACGCGGCGCGACCGCACCGCCGCGCGGCTCGTCGACGCCACCAGTGAGCGCTCGCTGGAATCGCTCGGCCTGGGGCTGGGCGCCGTCGCATTCGTCGTGGTCGGACTCGCCGCCCTCGTGGCCTTCGGCTTCCAGCCCGCGCCGATCGCAGGACCCGGGTCGGCGGGCCAGTTCGCCGCGATCGCCTCGGGCATCACCGCCCTCGCCGCGGTCATCGCCGGGCGCTTCGCGGTCCGCGACCCGGGCAGCCGCCGCCGCATGAGCGCGCTGGATTATGTGGACGTCGGCGCCCTCGCCTTCGCACACGGCGTGATCGCGCTCCTCGGCTGGACGCTGCTCGCCGTGATCCTCGAGCAGGCGTTCATCGGCGCGGAGGTGTTCCCCCTCGCGGTCGTGCTGCTGAGCGGCGCGGCGGCGGCGACGAGCGGCTATGTGGCCTTCTACTCGTCGACCCACATGGATCTGCAGCTGCTGGCAGCCGTGCTCGCCGTGTTCCTCGTGTTCGGCGTGCTGGCCAGCATGCTCACGGCCAGTGACCCGGACTGGTGGAAGGACAACCTCAGCGCCCTCGGGATGTCGTCGAACGTCTCGGCGTTCGCCTTCAACATCACGATCATCGTCGCCGGCTTCCTGGTCACCACGCTCGCCCGCTACTCCACAAGAGGCATCCCGTCGGCCAACCCGAAGGGCGTGTCGAGGGTGCGGGTGTGCCTGAGCGTGGTGGGCGTCTTCCTCGGCCTGGTGGGCGTGTTCCCCGTCGATGAGTTCTTCGCGCTGCACACCGCGGTCGCGTCGGGCATGGTCGTCGCGTACGGCGTGCTCGTCATCGGCCTGCCGGCCTGGATCACCGGCATCCCGCGCGCCTTCGTGGCCCTCGGCTGGCTCTTCCTCGCGGTCACCCTCGTGCTGGCGGTGCTGTTCTTCACCGGCTACTACACGCTCACGGCGGTCGAGCTGGTCGCAGGGATCCTCGTGTTCACGTGGATCGTGCTGTTCATCCGCAACGCGGCCGCGCTCGAGCAGGACGCCCGGCCGGCGGTTTCAGCGCGCTGAGCGCGGGCGGTCCCACGGCAGGGCCGCCGGCGGCCGCTCCTTCGCCAGGTCGTCCGTGGTGATGAGCATGGGCCGCGCCCAGGTCACGGCGAGCCACGCCGGCAGCACGACGATGCAGAGCACCGGGAGCACGGTGACGTCGCCGACCATCGCCACCGCCACGAACAGCGCCACCCAGCCGTCCCGGGCGATCGCGATCACCACGCCGAGCACGCCGCACGCCACGGCGAGCGAGGGCGCGAGCCCCGGCAGCAGCGCGCTGCCGAGCAGGCCCGCCGTTACGCCGAGGAAGACGGCGGGGAAGATGCGCCCGCCGCGGAAGCCGGCCGATGCCGCGACCACCAGCGCCGCCAGCTTCACCAGCAGGATGATCACGAGCTGCGCCGGCGGGTAGTCGCCGGGATCGGCGAGCAGCTCCGCGCTCTGGTCGAGGCCCTTGAACAGCGTGATCGGTCCGCCCACGACGCCGAGCAGCCCGAGGACCACCCCGCCCGCGGAGATGTAGAGCAGTGGATGCCGCAGCGCGTGGAAGGCGCGGTGCACCAGCGGGAAGAGGAAGACGGCGATGAGCGCGAACGCCGCGGCCGCGCACGCGATGACCGAGCCCAGCAGCAGGTCGAAGGCCTGCGGCGAGCCGTACGGGGCGAACGGCTCCTCGCTGCCGAAGCCCCCGCCGAGGAGGAAGGTCGTCACCGACCCGGCTCCCGCCGCGACGAGGGGGAGGAACAGCTTGTCCCACAGCGATCCGCCCATCTTGAACTCGCCGACCAGCCCGGTGAAGACGAGTGCCGCTGCCACCGGCGTCCCGAACAGGGCGCCGATCGTCGCCGAGATCGCCAGCGCCCCGATGAGCGGAGCCGGGACGGCACGTGAGATGCGCGCGACGAGGGCGATGGCGAGCGAGACGTTGATCGCGATGATCGGGTTCTCGGGCCCGAGGCTCACGCCTCCCGCCAGGCTGAGGATGAGGACCACCGCGAGGCCCGGCAGCACCGAGAGCGGCAGCGCTGTCGCGGCGAGTTCCGTGGTGGCGGAGTCCGGACCCGCGTGTCCGGGTGCGAGCCACACCACGACGCCGACGGCGATCCCCGTTGCGGTGAGCACGCCGAAGATCCACCAGGGCGCATCGGGGGTGATGCCCAGTGACGCCGGGAGGCTCGTCCACAGCACGCCTTGGAGCTGGTCGGCGATCGCCTCGAGGAGGCGGAGGGTGAGCGCCGAGAGCACGCCGATGAGGATCGCGGGGATCGACAGGAGCACGAGCCGGCGGACGGTGAGGCGCGGCCCGGGAGGCGACGCGGGCTCAGGGGAGACAGTCGATTCGGGCGAGGCTGCCGGTTCGGGAGAGGCTGTGGGTTTCGGGGTGGCTGCCGGATCCGGCGAAGCGGCCGGTTCCGGAGAGGCTGCCGGGTCCGGCGAAGCGGGGGGTTCCGGGGCGGCGGTGGGGCCGGACATGGCCACACGATAGCGGCCGACAGCGCCGCGTCGCGACCGGCGCGGCGGCCGATCGGCGCACGAGGGCGCGCCGGGCGCGGGGCTGCGTCGCACATGCGCCATGATTCGGCTGTGGACGAGCACTCCTGGCACAAGCGCACCGAACCGGCGCTCGTGGTCGCCAGCTTCGCCTACCTCGTCGCGTACTCGTGGCGCGTGATCGCCGACCTGCAAGGTCCGGCGCGTCTCGTGGCGACCGTCGTCGTCCTGGTGACCTGGGCGATGTTCATCCTCGACTACCTCGTGCGGCTCGCGCTCGCCGACGATCGGCGTCGGTGGTTCCGCACCCACCTGCCGGCTCTCGCATTCGCCCTCATCCCGGTGCTCCGGCTGGTGCTGCTGCTGCGCGTGCTCACGCGGATCCCCGGCATGCACACGAGTGCCGGCGGCGCGCTGCGCCTGCGCATCCTCGTCTACGGGGCCGGGGCATCCGTCATCCTCGTCTACATCGCCACACTCGCGGTGCTCGAAGCCGAGCGCTATGCCCCCGACGCCGACATCACCTCGTTCGGCATCGCCCTGTGGTGGGCCTGCGTCACCGTGACGACCACGGGCTACGGCGACTACACGCCGGTGACCGCCGCCGGCCGCTGGGTCGGCGTCGGTCTCATGCTGGGCGGCGTGGCCCTCGCCGGCGTCATCACGGCGACGCTGGCGTCGTGGGTGCTCGAGCGAGCCGCACGCGATCGCGACGACCAGGAACCGGCGACTCGCGCCCAGGTGCGTGCACTCATGGCACGGATCGAGGAGCTGGCCGCGCAGTCGGGCGGGTCCGCTGCCCCGACCGCCGGGGGAGCGCCCGGCGAGCCGCCGCGCCACGCGGGTGGGAGGCATCCGGAATCCCCGGCTCCCGCCGAGGGGTGGGGGCCTGCGGGCGGGGCGGGAGGCGGCCGTCACCACCCCGACGGGATCGGCGACGGCGGCGACGACCGACCGGGCGGCTGAAGCACGCGCCTCCGCGGTGGCCGCGCTCCGTCGGGCGTGGCTGCGCCCCGTCTGGCGTGGCTGCGCCTCGTCTGGCGTGGCTGCGCCCCGTCGGGCGTGGCCGCGCCCCGTCGTCCCTGGCCCGCGCCGAGGGTCGCTGAACGCCAAGAGGGCCGCCTCCCCGGGGAAGCGGCCCTCTGGCTTGCGTGAAAAGGTCAGCTCAGCAGCTTCGCCTTCGCGGCGGCGAACTCCTCGTCCGACAGGATTCCCTGCGCGTGGAGCTGGGCGAGCTGTCCGAGCTTGGCCATCATGTCGTCGCCCGCGGGCGCCGCTGCCGGGGCCTGGGCGGCCTGCGCGGCCTGGGCGTTGGCGACGGCCTGAGCCGCTGCCTGATCCATCGCCGCCTGCTGCTGCTGCGCGGCATAGGCCTCCTGCTGCGACTGCTCGTAGTACTTCTCCTGCTGGCGATGCTGGACGCGGCCGGAGACGGCGGTGGCGGTGCCCGCGACGACCGCAGTGCGGGCGGCCATTCCGATCAGGCCGGGGCGGCCCATTCTTCCCAGTGGCATGGTTTTCTCCTTGTCAGTCCGCGTGCTCGGAGAGGAACGCGTTCACGATGGGGGCGGGGATGCCCTCGCGCGCGATGACGGCTCCGCCGGCGTCGTACAGTGCGGCCGCGAACGACTTGGCCCACAGCAGCTCGACGACGAGGATCGCCGCCGACCGGCCGGGCTCGAGGCTGTCGGCGAGGTAGAGGATGTCGTCCTGTCCGGCGAGTCCCGCGAGGTCCAGCGCGGGCGCGCCGTCGTCGACCGTGTCGGAGAGCTCGAACACTTCGAGCTCACCCTCGGGTGACCGCCGCGCGAAGACGAGGTCGAGGAGGTTGACGGTGCCCGAGGCGACGAGGTCGTCGATCGCCTGCAGCACGGCCGGACCGGGCCGGTCGCCGTCGAACGCGATCGCGTAGAACTCGATGGGCCCGTAGTCGAATGTCGTCATCGGTGTGCTCCGTTTCCGCGCGGGCTACGCCGCCAGCGCCTTCGCCTTGAGGGCGTCGAACTCCGCCTGAGTGATCGCGCCCGAATCCAGAAGTGTCTTGGCCTTGGCGATGTCGTCGGCTGCGCTCCCGCCGGACCCCGCGGTCTGGCGGATGTAGGCGTCCTGAGCGGCGCGAAGCTCCTGCGCCTGGGCGATGGACCGCTTCTGCATCCCGTTCCCGCGGGCGATCAGGTAGATCAGCGCGGTGAGGAAGGGCACGAAGATGAGGAAGATGATCCAGACCGCCTTGAGCCAGCCGTTCAGTGACTCGTCGCGGAAGATGTCGGCGATGATCGAGAACACGACCATCAGATACGCGACGAAGACGAAGATCCAGAAGAACCAGAGGATCAGGTCCCAGATATTGCCACCCATGCAAGACAACCAATCGTCGGGACGGGCGATGCCCGTCGCTGTCGAATCGAGCACCCCTGGAAGGGTGCTCTCGCGCCGACAGTACTCCCGATTCCGCACGAATCACATGACGCGATATAGACGATTTGCGGGCGGCTTGGGGGCATCATGTCCCCATGACCGATGAACCAGTCCTCGCCGACTCGGGTCCTGCCATGATGCCGGTCGAGGATCGCCCGCGACGCTTCGCGGGCATCGTCGCCGCACTGGACCATCCGCTGGCGACAGGGTTCCTTGTGACGATCGGCGTGCTGGGTGCGCTGGTGCTCGGGTCTGCGATCGGGTCGATCTCGACGATCCTGGTGTACATCATCCTGGCGATGTTCCTGGCCGTCGGCCTGGATCCGCTGGTGCGCATGCTGGAGCGCCACCGCGTCAAGCGGAGCCTCGGCATCGCGATCGTCTTCTGCGGCTTCGCGCTCGTGATGATCGCGGTGTTCGTGTTCGTGCTGCCCCCCGTCATCGCCCAGGTGGTGCAGCTCGTGCAGGCGATCCCCGAGCTCGTGGAAGACATCCCCGACTCCGACTGGTTCGCAGCCCTCACCCCCGACGCGCAGGCCGCGGTGCTGGCGGCTCTCGAGCAGATCGCGGACTGGATCTCGGCTCCGTCGACGCTGGCCACCCTCGGGGGAGGTGTGCTCGCCGTCGGCGTCGGCTTCGTCGCGGCGATCTCGGCGAGCTTCGTCGTGATCGCCCTGACGCTGTACTTCCTCGCGTCGCTCACTGCCGCCAAGCGCGCCTTCTACGCCCTGGCGCCGGCGCGCAACCGTCCCCGGCTCGAGGACCTGACAGAGCGCATCACGAGCTCCGTGGGCAGCGCGCTCATCGGGTCGGTCATCCTGTCGTCGCTCAACGCGGCCGCCGTGTTCGTGCTGCACCTGGTGATCGGGCTGCCGTTCCCGGCGCTCATGGCGGCGATCGCCTTCGTGATCACGCTCATCCCGCTGTTCGGCTCGGTGATCTTCTGGATCTTCGCCTCGATCATCGCCCTGTTCACCAGTCCGACGCAGGCGCTCATCTTCTTCATCGCGTACCTCGTCTACATCCAGCTCGAGTCGTACGTCATCAGCCCGCGGGTCATGAACAAGGCGATCGAGATCCCCGCCGCGCTCGTCCTCATCGGTGCGCTCGCCGGCGGCGCGCTGGCGGGCATCGTCGGCGTGCTGGTCGCCCTCCCGGTGATGGCGTCGATCCTGCTGATCATCCGCGAGGTCGTCGTGCCCCGCCAGGACCTCAAGATCTGAGTCCACGGAGAGCGGATGCCGCGGCCCCCGCGCTAGTTCAGGGCGGACGTCAGCCGCATGAGGCCATCGAGGAACGTGGCGCGGGCGGGCTCGCGCCGCCACTCCTCGAGGGTCAGCTCGCGGCCGGCGTCGCGGTAGGCCTGCTCGACCTCGCGCATCCCGGCGACGAACGACGCGCCGCGCACCATGAGCGACACCTCGCTGTTGAGGCTGAACGAGCGGATGTCCATGTTGCTCGACCCGATCACGGCGATGTCGTCGTCGATCGAGAAGTGCTTCGAGTGCAGGATGTACGGCGCGGGGTACAGGAAGATGCGCACGCCCGCCTCGAGCAGCACCTGGTAGTACGAGCGCTGGGCGTGCCACACCATGAACTGGTCGCCCACCTCCGACACGAACAGCTGCACCTCCAGGCCCCGCTGGCAGGCCGTCGTGATGGCGTAGACCATGGCCTCGTCAGGCACGAAGTAGGGACTGGTCAGGATGACCTTCTCGGTCGCCCCGTAGATGAGCGAGAGGAACAGCCGCAGGTTGTTCTCTGTCTCGTAGCCGGGGCCGCTCGGCACCACCTGGCATACCAGGGCGTCCGCCGACGCGGACGCCTCCAGTTCGGCGGCCGGCACGTGAGCCGTCGCCGACAGGTCCTCGCCGGTCTCGATGAGCCAGTCCGACAGGAAGACGGTGTTGACGGATGCCACGATCGGGCCGGTCAGCCGCGTCATGAGCTCCTGCCACTTGAGGCCGCGCTTGATGTTCTTGGGGGACTCGTAATCGCGTGCGATGAGGTTCTGCGAGCCCATGAACCCGACGCGGCCGTCCACGACGACGATCTTGCGGTGGTTGCGCAGGTCGGGGCGCTGGTACTTGCCCTTGAACGGCTCGACCGGGAGCATCCACGCCCACGTCACGCCGATGCGGTCGAGCTCGGCGAGCATCTTCTTGCTGTCGGAGACCTTCTTGGTCGCGACGTAGTCGGCCAGCAGGCGCACCGTCACGCCGCGGGCGACGGCCCGCTCCATCGCGGAGAAGAAGCCGCGGGTCGCGTCATCCCACCCGACGATGAAGAACTCGATGTGCACGAAGTCCGTCGCGGTGTCGATCTCGGCAGCCATCGCGTCGAGCGACTCCTGGTAGTGGGGCAGGAGCGTGGCCTCGTTGCCGGGCGAGGCGGGCAGGGCGGTGAGCGCCTGGTTCTGCTCCACCACGCGCTGGAACCACCGCGGCCAGGAGGCATCCGTCGCCTCGAGGTCACCGGCGGCGACCCGGCTGCGGATGATGCCGTCGATGCGCGCCTGCTCGGCCCGGCGGCGCTCCGGCAGGCGGAAGTTGCCGATGACGAGGTACAGCACGACCCCGACGCCGGGGAGCACCACGATGAGCAGGATCCACGCCATCGCCGCCGTCGGCTTTCGCCCGCGCGGGATGACGATGAGGGCGGTGACGACGATCGCGGCATGCACCAGGGCGGCGAGCGACCACGACAGGTTGGCGAGGAAGGTCGAGTCCACGCGCTCAGTGTGGCATCCGCGTCACCGGCCCCGCGTCGTTCACGCCGCGTGATTCTTCGCGAGTGCGCGGCGCGGAGAGGGACCACGGTTTCACCCCGTCCGGGTGACGACGCCCCGGCGCGGGCCCGGTTCGATGGAGGGGAGCGGATGCCCCCGCGAGGCGACGCCGCAAGCGCGAGGAGAGCCGATGAGCCGTCAACACATCCCGTCGGGCTACAACACCCCGATCCCCACCGAGATCACCACCCCCGACGCGGTGAGCACCCGGGTCGGAGAGCTGCGGTTCGCCGACGGCGTCCCCACGCGGGAGACCGCCGAGCGCCTGTTCGACCACCTCGACTTCCTGCGCGCCGTCGAGGTCTTCCTCGGCTGCGTGCCCGCCGCCTCCCTCGAGGCCATCCGCCGCGCGACCGTCGAGGTGGGCGCCGACGCCTGCCACAAGGGGGTGATCACCGACAGGCTGCTGGACTCCAATCCGCTCCTGCTCACCGGCAACACCGACACGGTGTACGCGATCGCCATGCTCGACATCGAGCGCGACGGACCCACGGTGATCGAGGTGCCCGCCGGCTCCGGCCCCGGGACGGTCGATGACGCCTGGTTCCGCTTCGTGGTCGACCTCGGAGCGCCGGGACCCGACCGCGGTGCCGGCGGCACCTACCTGATCGTCCCGCCCGGTTACGACGGCGAGCGGCCCGACGGATGGTTCGTCGCCGAGACGCCGAGCGCGACCAACCTCGTGATCCTGCGGGGGTTCCTCGTCGACGGGAAGCCGGATGCCGCGGTGGCGCTGTTCGAGCGGGGGGTGCGCGTGTACCCGCTCTCACGCCGGGACGACCCGCCGGCGATGGAGTGGTTCTCGTTGTCGGGCGCAGAGGTCAACACCGTCCACGCGAACGACGCGACCTTCTACGACGAGGTCGCGCACGTGATCGCCAAGGAGCCGATCGACGTGATCGACCCCGAGACGAGGGGCCTGCTCGCCGCCATCGGAATCACGAAGGACGCGCCCTTCGCTCCCGACGAGCGGATGCGCGGGATCCTCGCCGACGCTGCCGCGGTCGCCAACGGCACGGCTCGCGCGCTGGCGTTCCGGGCACGCGAGAGGTCGTTCTACCTCTACGAGGACCGGCGCTGGGTGAACCCGTTCCCCGGCGGCGACCACCGGTTCCTCCGCGACGGCGGGAGGGGCGGTCGGTTCCTGGACGGACGGACCACGTTCTTCTACATGGCCACCGTGAACACGCCGGCGATGGCACTGAAGATGGTGGGCCGCGGCTCGCAGTACGCCCTGGCCACGGTCGACGCGCAGGGCGAGCCGCTGGACGGCGGCAAGACCTACCGGCTGCGGCTTCCCGCCGGCGTCCCGGCGGCCGATTTCTGGTCGGTCGTGGTCTACGACCCGCAGACGCGATCCGAGCTGCAGACCGAGCAGCCTTTCCCGAGCCGGAACAACAGGCGTGACCCGCTCGACCACAACGATGACGGGTCCGTCGACATCGTGTTCGGTCCTGACGCACCTGACGGCTCGGCCGCCAACTGGGTGCAGACGGTCGCGGGCAAGGGCTGGTTCGTCCTGCTGCGGCTCTACGGTCCGCTCGAGGCGTGGTTCGACGGCACGTGGAAGCCCGGCGACATCGAAGCGGTGTGAATCAGCCCGCCGGGCCGCCCCCGAACGGCGTCAGAAGCCGTTGACGAGGTCGCGCCACTCCAGCAGCGGGACGAGCGGCGACAGGTCGTACTCGGGGCCGTCGATGGCGGCGATGATGAGCCGGAACCCGAGCTCGTACAGCCGGGCCGGGGCATCCGTCTCCAGCAGCGGACCGAATCCGCGGACGGTGTAGCCGGTCGACAGCTCGATGTCGGCGGGGTCGCGCTGCTCGCGCGCGCACCAGTCGTGCAGCACCGAGATCTTGCGCGGGAGGTCGTCGAGCTTGGTGAAGGTGTGCCAGATGTCGGCGTGCCGGGCGACCAGGCGCAGGGTCTTGCGCTCGCCCTGGCCGCCGATGAGCACCGGGATCCGGCGGGTCGGCGGCGGATCCAGGCGGTCCCACCGGGAGCGGATGCGGGGGAGGTCCTCGGCGAGCGCGTCCAGGCGCGAGCCCACGGTGCCGAACTCGTAGCCGTACTCGTCGTAGTCGTGCTGCGCCCACCCCGAGCCCGTGCCGAAGATGAGCCGGCCGGTCCCGGTCGCCCGTGCGCTGATGTGGTCGACGGTGCGCGCCATGTCGGCCTGCAGGTCGGGGTTGCGGTACGAGCTGCAGTTCACCAGCGGACCGAACTCGACGCGCTCGGTCTGCTCGGCCATGGCGGCCAGGACCGTCCACGCCTCGAAGTGCTCGGCGTCCAGCGGCGCGGTGAGGGGGAAGAAGTGGTCCCAGTTGAAGATCGCGTCCACGCCCATCTCCTCCGCGCGCAGCACCGCGTCGCGGTAAGCCAGGTACGACCCGTGCTGCGGTGCCAGCTGCACGCCGATGCGGAGCGGACGGTGGGATGACGGATGCCTCGGCTCGGTCACGGGCGCTTCCTCGGTGTCGACGGCGGGCGGGTCAGCTGCGGGGCTCGATGCGCAGCACGTCGGGCGACTCGCCGACGGCAAGGTCCTCGACCACGCGGACCGAGCGGGCGAGGTCGTCGACGCTGCCGATCACGGTGCCGAAGCGCGCCCTGTCGGAGCACACGGCGGTGACGGTGACGAAGTGGCTGCCGGTGTCCCACGTGTAGGTGGCGAACGGGGGTGTGCGCGGATCGGCGGGCAGCGACATCTCCAGCTTCTCGCCGACGCCGAGGTACGGGTTGCGGAACGATTCGGTGTCGTCGTACTCCATCGGCATCATCGCCCGCGCGGCGCGGAGGTCGTTGGTCGCCTGCTGGATCTGCGCCATCACGACCACCAGCTCGGCGTCGGCCTTCCACACCCAGACCAGCACCCGGCCGGCTGCCTTCCGCATGAGGAACGGGGCTGCCTGACTCATCGCCCACGCCGCCATGCCGCTGCCCGGCCGGGTGCCGCTGCCCGGCCGGGTGCCGGTGCCCGCGTCGCCACCCGGGGGAAGGGCGGCACCGGATGCGCCGGCGAAGGCGGTCTGCGCCTGGGTCAGCAGCATGCGGATGGCGGCTTTGCGGTGGCGGCGGCCGCGGAAGCCGAGGGATTCGGTCACGGCCACCCAGAGGCTGGGGTCGGCGTCGGCCTGCAGTCGGGGCATGCCCCCAGCGTACGGCGGCCGTCTGGCGCGTTCCTGGGGAGTCGGCGAGACCCCTCGGGTACAGTGGAGCCCGCGCGTGTCCCGACCCCCCGCGCGCCCCCGCCGCACAGACAGGCCCCCATCACGTGACCGATCCTGCGACGCCCGACGCCTCCGATCCCGCAAGTCCGAGCCCCCTCACGATCCTCATCGGCGCCGACACGTTCCTGCCGCATGTCAACGGCGCCGCGCGGTTCGCCGAGCGTCTGGCGGCAGGCCTGGTCGGGCGCGGCCACGACGTGCACGTGATGGCGCCGAGCAAGACGCACCGCGAGCACGGCACCTTCACCGAGGTGATCGAGGGCCAGCCGATGACGATGCACCGGCTGCCGTCGTGGCGCTGGTACCCGCACGACTGGCTGACGTTCGTCATGCCGTTCCGCGCGAAGCACTACGCCCGGCGGGTGCTCGACACGGTCAAGCCCGACGTCGTGCACATCCAGTCGCACATCGTCATCGGGCGCGGCCTGGCGCGCGAAGCGGCCAAGCGCGGCATCCCGATCGTCGCGACCAACCACGTGATGGCCGAGAACATCCTCGACTTCACGACCCTGCCCGATGTGCTCAACAAGCGGTTCGTCAAGATCGCGTGGGCTGACGCCAAGCGCACGTTCGACCTGACGCGTGCGGTCACCACGCCGACCCGCAAGGCCGCGGACTTCCTCGAGTCGACCATCGACATCACCGGCGTCATCCCGGTCAGCTGCGGCATCGACGCGTCGAACTACACCGCCGACCTCACCCCGCGCGATGCGCACCGCATCGTCTTCGTCGGGCGCCTCACCACCGAGAAGCAGATCGACGTGATCCTGCGCGCGATCGCCGCCCTCGACCCCGCCCTCGACGTGCGGTTCGACATCGTGGGAAGCGGCGACCAGCGACGCAACCTCGAACAGGTCACCGACGAGCTGGGGCTGTCGGAACGCGTGCACTTCCACGGGCACACCAGTGACGAGGAGCTGCGGTCGCTCCTCACGAACGCGAGCCTGTTCGCCATCGCCTCGATCGCCGAGCTGCAGTCCATCGCCACCATGGAGGCGATGGCCTCGGGGCTGCCGATCGTCGCCGCCGACGCCGTCGCGCTTCCGCACCTCGTCCACGACGGCGAGAACGGCTACCTGTTCCGTCCCGGCGACGTGGAGGATCTCGCGGCCAAGCTCACCACCGTGCTCACGCAGTCGCCCGAAGAGCGCCTGCGCATGCAGCAGGCCTCGCTCGAGGGAGTGAAGGTGCACGACATGCGCCGCACGCTCGACACGTTCGAGGCGCTGTACCGCGGCGAGCCGCTTCCGGAGTAGCCGCCGTGCACGTCCTGATGTTCGGCGACCAGCACGTCGAGTCGCTCGGCGGGGCGCAGGTGTCGATGCGGCTGCAGCGCCGCTTCCTCGAGAAGGCGGGGCACACGGTGACGCTCGTCGCGCCGGGCATGCACGGGCGGCGGGCACGGGCGGAGGCATCCGATCCGTCGTATCTCGATCTGCCCTCGATCCCCCTCACGCTCGACCGCGAGTACGCGATGGCGTGGCCGGGCCGGCGCACCGATCGATGGCTGGATGCCGCCCTTCGGCGCCTCTCGGACGAGACCGGGCGTCCGCCGGTGGACGTCGTCCACGTGCAGGCGGACTTCTGGGGCGCGTTCATCGGGCACCGCTTCGCCCAGCGCCATGGCCTGCCGGTGGTGCACACGATGCACAACCGCGTGGACGTGGGGGTCGAGGCGACCGCGCCGCTGCCGAAGACCGTGCTGCGGGTGCTCAACGCGTGGCAGCGGCGCGCCCTGGGCGTCGTCGGCGAGAGGCCCGCCGGGCGGGACGGCTGGGCGTACCTCCGCCGGTTCGCGTCGCGCTCGGATGCCGTCACCGCCCCGTCGTCGCACTTCGCCCGCCGCCTCGACGCGCACGGCGCGGTGCCGCGCAGTCGCCGTGGGAGTGCGCCGGGCCGCGCGGGGGAGAGCCCGGCGGCGGTCGACGTGATCTGGAACGGCATCGACGACGACATCCTCGACGAGGTGCTGGCCGAGCAGCCCGCCGGGCGTCCGTCCGGCCGGCCGCGGTTCGTGTGGCTCGGCCGCATGAGCCCCGAGAAGCGGCTGCTGCCGTTTCTCGAGGCGCTCGCCGCATCGGGCGTCGACGCCGACGTCGAGATCATCGGCGGCGGCGGGCAGCTGCGTGCGGCACGGCGGCTCGTCGACAGGCTGCGGCCCCGCGCCACGGTGACCTTCGCCGGTCGCATGCCCTACCCGCAGACGCTGCGGCGCATCGCCGCCGCGGACGCGGTGGTGCAGACCTCGATCGGCTTCGAGACGCAGGGCATGACGATCTTCGAGGCGGCGTCGCTGGGGACGCCGGCGATCGTCAGCGACCCCGACCTCGGCGCCGAGCTCGAGACCGGCTATTGGCCCGTCGGCGACGGGAGGACGCCGGATGCCTCGACCGCGGCGCTGGCGGAGGCGCTGCGGGCCGCGGCATCCGACATCTCCGCCGGCACCGCGCGCGTGCCGGACCCGACCATGCGCGAGCGCTTCCGTCAGTCGTCGCGGACGGCGGCGATGATCGCCGTCTACGAGCGCGTCACCTCCTGACGTCCGCGCCCGGCGGTTGCCGCCCGCACAGTCGAGGACTCCTCAGGCGAGGAGTCCTCGAGTTCGGAATGGGGGCCGCGGGCCGGACTCAGGGAAGACGGGCGCGGTCGGTGGGAATCCGACGGTAGCCGTCGGAGCGGAGGGCGGCGATCGTGGAAGCGACGGCCACCGCGGACAGTGCTGTGAGAAGAATCACCATGAACATGGCAGAAACGCTACGCTTGCGTTGTGACTGCCACGAGTGGCAGGATGGACACACACCGCAGGAAAACTGCCACGCTGGCAGGAGCCTCAGATAAGCACCGAGAGGACCCGAGATGAAGACGGTCGCCTGCATCGTGACGGACGGATTCGCCCCGTTCGAGTTCGGCGTGGCGTGCGAGGCGTTCGGCCTCGACCGCACGGAGGACGGCATCCCGAACTTCGACTTCCGCGTCGTCACGCCCGAGCCCGGTGCGGTGGAGTCCAAGATGGGCTTCTCGATCAACGTCGCGGCCGACCTGTCGTTCGCGTACGAGGCCGACCTGGTCGTGGTCTCGCCCATCCCGCACCAGTACTGGGGCCGCGTCGACCCGCGCGTGCTCGATGTCATCCGTCACGCCGTCGCGCGCGGCGCGTGGGTGCTGAGCGTCTGCAGCGGCTCGTTCGTGCTGGCGGCCTCGGGCGTGCTCGACGGCCGCCGCGCGACCACCCACTGGATGTTCGCGCAGAAGATGAAGGAGATGTACCCCGCCATCGACGTCGACCCCGACGTGCTCTACGTGCAGGACGGCCGCATCATCACGAGCGCCGGCACCGCGGCGGGCCTCGACGCGTGCCTGCACCTGCTGCGTCAGGAGCTCGGCGCGGAGCTCACCAACAAGATCGCCCGCCGCATGGTGGTGCCGCCGCAGCGTGACGGCGGGCAGGCGCAGTTCATCGCGAACCCGCTGCCGGCGACGACGTCGCTCTCGCTCGCGCCCGTCACCGACTGGATGCTCGACAACCTCCGCCTGGACCTCACCGTCGACCAGCTCGCCGCCAAGGCCCACATGTCGCCGCGCACGTTCGCCCGACGGTTCAAGGCCGACTTCGGCGCCACGCCGGCCGCGTGGCTCGCGCGACAGCGGATCATCCACGCCCAGCGTCTTCTCGAGAAGACCGACCTGGGGCTCGACCGCATCGCCTACGAGTCCGGCTTCGGTTCGGCCGCCGTGCTGCGGCAGAACTTCGCGCGCGTGCTCGGCATCACACCGACCGCCTACCGCGCCCGGTTCGCCTGCAGCCTCGACGAGGTCTGCGACGACGCCGCGATGACGGATGCCCCGGCCTCCGCCGAAGCGGTGGCCGAGGCATCCGTTCTCGAGCCGGTCGCCTGACGCAGACGACGTCAGGCGGCCCGGAGGCGGGTCAGCGCGCGTACTCCTTGAGCTCGCGGCCGTGGACGGTCAGGGCGTAGATCACCAGGATGTCCAGCGCCAGCACCGCCAGCGACAGCCACGGCTGCGCGGCGATGAGGGTCAGCTGCCCGATCGCGTTGAGCGCGACGAGGATGATGGCGACCACGCGCGCCCACGTCGCTCCGGTCAGCAGCGCGATACCGGTGAGGATCAGCAGCAGGCCGATGATCAGGTGCCACCATCCCCACGACTGGATGTCGAGGGAGAACAGCGCCGACTCGCCGAGGAAGAAGGCGGTGTCGGGCCCGATCAGCGCCTGAAGGCCGTGGAAGGCGTCGATGGTGCCGGCGATGATGAGGACCACGGCGGCGAAGACGCCCCAGCCCACCCAGCCCGTGACGGTGGTGTCGTTCTTGTTGCTCATGTGCGGGTCCTTTCGTGGCGGCGAGGTGCCGGACTGACGCCGTCCGAGCGGCGGCCCGACGTCGATCGACAAGCTACCGAGGCTGAGAGAAGCCTGGGAAGGACTTTCGTCACGCAGGTCGCGTGAATTTCGCGCGGCGACGGGCGAATGCGCACGAGTCCCGACCGCGGTCGAGAGGCCTTCGCTACCTTGGGCGCATGCCGCTCGACCCGCGCACGTGGTTCACGCGCGCGACCCTTCGCAAAGACGCCGTCGCGGGGGTCATCCTCGGTGTCGAAGCGGTGCCGGATGGGCTGGCGGCGGGCCTGCTGGCGGGGGTGAACCCCCTCGCCGGTCTCTACGGCTATCTCTTCGGCATGGTGGGCGCGGCCGCGCTCACCAGCAGCGCCTTCATGGCGGTGCAGGCCACCAGCGCGATGGCGCTGGTGGTGTCGGACGCCGAACTCGACCGCCTGCCCGACCCGAGCCGTGGCCTCTTCACGCTGGCCATCCTCACCGGAATCATCATGGCCGTCGCGGGACTGCTCCGCGGCGGACGCCTGATCAGCTTCGTCCCGACCGCGGTGATGACCGGCTTCGTCACCGCGATCGGCGTCAACATCGTGCTCGGGCAGCTGTCCAACTTCACCGGATACCAGGCGGAGGGCGCCAACCGGCTGCTCAAGACGCTGGACGTGCTCGTCCACGTCGGGCAGTGGAGCATCCCCTCGCTCGTCGTCGGCGCGATCTCGGTGCTCGTGATCGTGGTCCTGCTCCCCACGCGGGTGGGAAGCCTGGGGCTCGTCATCGCGGTCGTCGTGGGATCGGTCTGCGCGGTGCTGCTGAACCTCTGGGTGAGGGGCGACGTGGTGCTGCTGCGCGACATCGTCGACGTGCCGCGAGGCCTGCCGGCGCCGGTGCTGCCCAGCCTCGGCGATGTGCCGGCGCTCGTGATCCCCGCCCTGTCGCTGGCGTTCATCGGCCTCGTGCAGGGCGCGGCGGTGTCTGCCGGCATCCCCACGCCCGACGGCCGGCGTGCCGACGCCAACCGCGACTTCCTGGGGCAGGGGCTGGGCAACGTGGTGTCGGGGGTGTTCCAGGGCATGCCGGTGGGCGGGTCGATGTCGGGCTCGTCGCTCATCGTGCAGGCGGGCGCCCGCTCGCGGGCGGCGCTCTTCATCGCGGGCGTCGTCATGGCGCTGGTCATCTTCCTCGCGTCCGACCTCGTCGCCTACGTCGCGATGCCCGCCCTCGCGGGGCTGCTGATCGTCGTCGGCTGGCGCGCGGTCAAGCCCAGCCGGGTCTACTCGGTGATGAAGTCCGGGCCGCTGCCCACCGCCGTGATGGCCGTGACCTTCGGGCTCACCCTGATCATCCCGCTGCAGTTCGCGGTGCTGGTCGGGGTGGGACTCGGGGTGATCCTGTACGTCGCCGAGCAGTCCAACAGCGTGCGCGTGCGCGCGGTGAGCCTGTCTCCCGACGGCCGCATGCGCGAGAGCGACCCGCCGGCCGTCGTGCCGGCGGGCGAGGTGCTCGTGCTGCAGCCCTATGGCAGCCTCTTCTTCGCCAGCGCCCCGGTGTTCGAGCGGCAGCTGCCCGATGTCAGCCGCGAGTCGGCCGGGTCGGTGGTGATCGTGCGCCTGCGGGGGACCGATGAGATCGGGCTGTCGCACGTCGAGGTGCTGCGCCGCTTCGCCGCGCAGCTGCGGGACGCGGGCTCGTCGCTCAAGATCGTGGCGGTCGAGGGCCGGGTGATCTCGCAGCTGGACGCCGGCGGTCTCACGGCCGAGATCGGCGCGCGCAATGTGTACCGCGGCACGGAATGGGTCGGCGAGACGGTGCGTGCCGCCTACCGGGACGCCCGCGACGAGCTGCGAGGGCGCTAAGCGCGGCCGCTGCGGCTTGTGGCGGCATCCGTCGCCTGGTAAAGTTGAGTCTGCGCGGCTCAACTTTGCCGCACCGCAGATTTCAGGAGACAGATGAACGCCACGCAGCAGCCCGGACAGGAGGACGCGCAGAGCGCCCTCGAGCAGTTCGGAATCAACCTCACCGACCGCGCCCGCCAGGGCAAGCTCGACCCGGTCATCGGGCGCGACAGCGAGATCCGCCGCGTCAGCCAGGTGCTGACCCGACGCACCAAGAACAACCCCGTCCTCATCGGCGAGCCCGGCGTCGGCAAGACGGCCGTCGTCGAGGGCCTCGCCCAGCGCATCGTCGCGGGCGACGTCGCCGAGTCGCTCAAGAACAAGGAGCTCGTCACCCTCGACATCTCGGCGCTCGTCGCCGGCGCGATGTACCGCGGCCAGTTCGAGGAGCGGCTCAAGAGCGTGCTCAAGGAGATCACCGAGTCCGACGGCCGCATCATCACGTTCATCGACGAGCTGCACGTGCTGATGGGCGCCGGCGGCGGCGAGGGGTCGGTGGCGGCATCCAACATGCTCAAGCCGATGCTCGCGCGCGGCGAGCTGCGCCTCATCGGCGCCACCACTCTCAACGAGTACCGCGAGTTCATCGAGAAGGATGCCGCGCTCGAGCGCCGCTTCCAGCAGGTCTACGTCGGCGAGCCCTCGGTCGAGGACACCGTCGCGATCCTGCGCGGACTCAAGGGCCGGTACGAGGCCCACCACGGTGTGACCATCAGCGACGGGGCACTCGTGGCGGCGGCATCCCTCTCGCATCGCTACATCCCGTCCCGTCAGCTGCCCGACAAGGCCATCGACCTGATCGACGAGGCGATGAGCCGGCTGAAGATGGAGATCGACTCGAGCCCGCTCGAGATCGACCAGCTGCGCCGTCAGCTCGACCGCATGCGGCTCGAGGAGCTGGCGCTGAAGAAGGAGAAGGATGCCGCGTCGAAGGAGCGGCTGGCCAAGCTCCGCGAGCAGATGGGCGCGGCCGAGACCGAGCTGTCGGAGCTCGAGAAGCGGTGGGAGCGCGAGCGCGCCGGCCTCAACCGGGTCGGCGAGCTGAAGAAGCAGCTCGACCAGGCGATCATCGACCGTGACCGGGCGCTGCGCGAGGCGGACTACACGCGTGCGTCCAAGCTCGAGTACGAGACCATCAAGCGCCTCGAGGTCGAGATCGCGCAGGCGGAGCAGGCCGAGGCCGCGTCGTCGGGTGACCGGATGGTCAACGAGCAGGTCACCGACGAAGACATCGCGGCCGTGATCGCCGCGTGGACCGGCATCCCCGTCGGTCGTCTGCTGCAGGGAGAGAGCGAGAAGCTGCTGCACCTCGAGGCCGAGCTCGGCAAGCGTCTCATCGGCCAGAAGTCGGCGGTCAAGGCGGTCGCCGACGCGGTGCGGCGCAGCCGCGCGGGAATCAGCGACCCGGGGCGTCCCACGGGCTCGTTCCTGTTCCTCGGGCCGACCGGCGTCGGCAAGACCGAGCTCGCCAAGGCGCTGGCCGACTTCCTCTTCGACGACGAGCACGCCATGGTGCGCATCGACATGTCGGAGTACGGCGAGAAGCACTCCGTCTCGCGCCTGGTCGGCGCCCCTCCCGGCTACATCGGCTACGAGCAGGGCGGCCAGCTCACCGAGGCGGTGCGCCGGCGGCCGTACTCGGTGGTGCTGCTCGACGAGGTCGAGAAGGCGCATCCCGAGGTGTTCGACGTGCTCCTGCAGGTGATGGACGACGGGCGCCTCACCGACGGCCAGGGCCGCACGGTCGACTTCGCGAACGTCATCCTCATCCTCACGTCCAACCTCGGCTCCCCGATCCTCATCGACCCGACCCTGTCGGCCGAGCAGAAGCGGGAGTCGGTGATGGCGATCGTGCGGCAGGCGTTCAAGCCGGAGTTCCTCAACAGGCTGGACGACATCGTGATGTTCTCCGCGCTGAGCGAAGACGACCTCGCGCAGATCGTCGAGCTCACCGTGGACGCCCTGCAGCGGCGGCTCAAGGACCGGCGCCTGACCCTCGCCGTGACGCCGGACGCTCGCGCCTGGCTGGCCGAGCGCGGCTACGACCCGGTGTTCGGTGCGCGGCCGCTGCGCCGGCTCATCCAGTCCGAGATCCAGGATCGCCTGGCGATGGCGCTCCTGTCGGGGGGCGTGCGCGACGGCGACGTCGTCCGC
Organism: Microbacterium atlanticum; assembly: GCF_015277815.1. NCBI lineage: Bacteria > Bacillati > Actinomycetota > Actinomycetes > Micrococcales > Microbacteriaceae > Microbacterium > Microbacterium atlanticum. Next base: position 3,582,937 of record NZ_CP063813.1, on the reverse strand, counting down.
GTGGATGTCGCCGCCGACGGCTCGCAGCTCGTGCTGACGAGCGACGGTCCGGCCGTGCCCGCGTCGCCGATGGCCGACGACGAGGACGTGATCGAAGCCGAGCTGCTGGACGACTGAGGCCGCTCGGGCGGCCCTGCGGATGCCGCCGGAGCTCGTGTCGCTCGGCGGTGTGGCGCTCGGTGTCGCGGGTCAGGGTCGCCGGGTCCGTTGCTCGGGCGTGCGTTGCTCGGTGTCGGGGCCGGGTGCATGGTCGGCTTGCTCGGCCGTGCGGCGTTCGGTGGGGCGGCAGGGGCCGGGTGCATGCTCGGCCACGCGACACGCCGGGGGAAGGGGCGGTCTCTCGGCGTGCCGCCGCGATCGGCCATGCACCGCGAACCGGATGCGCACCCCGCCAGTCGCCATGCACCGCGCACCGGATGCGCGGCAGGACCGATGCCGCGGCGTGAGAGCATCGAGGATGCGCACCGTCCGCGCCCTGTGGGGCTCGTCGCACCCCGGGCCGACCCTCGTCGTGACGGCCCTGGCCCTCGCACTGGGCGTCGCGACCGGCCTCGAGCCCTGGCGGCTGGTGCTGCTCACGCTCGCGGTGTTCGCCGGTCAGCTGTCGGTGGGCATCTCCAACGACGCGCTCGATGTTGCCCGCGACCGGCGGGTCGGCCGCACCGACAAGCCGATCGCGCGCGGCGACGTCGGACTCGGCGTGGCGTGGGGCGCGGCGTGGGGGCTGCTCGCAGCGGCCCTCGTGCTGTCGGCGCCACTCGGATGGCGGATGCTGGCGGCCCACGCGGTCACGCTCGGCTCGGCGTGGGCGTACAACGCGGGTCTCAAGTCCACGGCGTGGTCGATCGTGCCGTTCCTGGTGAGCTTCGGGCTCTTCCCCTCGCTGGCCACCCTCGCCGCACCCGAACCCGCCTTCGCCGCCGGCTGGGCGTGGATCGCGGGTGCGGCACTGGGGGCGGCGGTGCATCTCACCAACGTGCTGCCCGACCTCGACGACGACGCGCGCACGGGCGTCCGCGGCCTGCCGCACCGCCTCGGTCCGCGCGCGTCGGCGATCCTGGCGGCGCTCGCCGTGCTCGGTGGCGCCGTGGCCGTGCTGCTCGGTGCGGTCGGCGCAGACCTCTCCGCGGTGCAGCCGGTGTCCTGGGCGTTCTTCGGAGCGGTCGCGCTGCTGGCCGTGGCGACGGCGTGGCTCGCGTCGACGAAGCCGCCCAGCCGTCTGCTTTTCCGGCTGGTGATGCTGGCCGCGCTGCTGCTGGCCGCGCAGCTCGTCGCTTCGGGCGGTGCCCTCGCGGCGTGACCCCCATCCCCGCCGACCCGCAGGGCTCGATGTCGCTCGTGCGGGCCGACCATTACTGCAGGCGGCCCTGGCGCACGCCCGGCGGCGTCACGCGTCGGCGTCGAAGCCCATCGCGTAGGCGCGGGCGAACAGGGCGGCGGCGGGCGGCGCGAGCATCGCCCGCACGCCGGCGCGGCGCAGGGGGTCGGCGGCGCGGAGCGGCCGGCCCAAAGCGGTGTTCATGGCTGCGAGGGTCGCCGCTCGTCGAGCCGACCGCAGCCGCCGGGCCTGCCAGCGCGCGAGCTCGGCGTCGGGTGCGCTGCCGGTGGTGATCCACTGCGCGAGGAGCGGCGCGAGGGTCGCGGCGTCGAGCAGCCCGAGGTTCATGCCCTGCCCGCCGATGGGACTGACCTCATGCGCGGCATCGCCGATGGCGAAGACGCGGCCGTTGCGCAGCTGCGGCGCGAGCACGCGGCGGACGCCGAAGGAGGTCGCCTCCTCCACGCCGCCGGCCGCGTCGCCCTCGCCGCGGCGGGTCAGCGCGTCTCGGAGTCGGACGACCCGGGCCGCGGGGTCGTCTGCGGCGCCGGGGTCGTCCCAGGCCACGAACCGTCGGTAGCCGCCCGGGAGCGGGAAGGACTCGAGCACGCCGTGGCGATCCAGGTGGACCACGGCGACCTCGGGGTCGGCGTTGCCGGAGGCGGGGGCATCCGTCATCAGATAGCGGTCGGCGTACTCGCGGCGCGGGACGGCGTGCGGCCGGTAGACGAGGTCGCGCCCGCCGGCGCCGGCCGCGACGACGACGATGCGCGACTCGAGCTCGACGGGGCGTCCGCCGACGCCGGCTCTCACCACGACGGTGTCGCCCCGCGGAAGCACGGCCCGCACGTGGGCACCGCGCAGCGGCTCGGGCGCGTCGGCGGCGAGCACGGCCTCCGTGGCCGACTGGGGCAGCGTCGCCACGAACGGGAACCTCGTGGAGAGCCGGTCGAACCGGACGCTGCCCAGCACCCGGCCGTCGGTGCGGGCCTCGCCTCGGCGCACGCGGACGGCATGGCCGAGGAGGCGGTCGGTCACTCCAGACGGCTCGAGCGCGGCCAGCACGGGCGCGTGGACCCCGATCGCGCGGGTTCCGCCGCCGGCAGCCGGGCGGCGCTCGAGCACCCGCACGTCGACGCCGCGTCGCTGCAGCTCGCCGGCGAGCAGCATGCCCACCGGCCCGGCGCCGACGATGGTGACGTCAGCCATCGCCTCGCGCCACCGCGACGAGTCGGAAGGGGACGGGCATCCGCACCGTCCACGCGCCCGGCTCGGTCTCGTCGAGGAGCGTCGCCAGCTCACCCGGCGTGTAGCTGCGACGGATGGAGCGCAGCCCGTCGGTGCGCAGGAAGGTGCCCGCCTGGAACGGCGTGATGCCCACGGCGTACAGGCCGTACGCGATGCGGGAGCGGGCGATGTCGCTATGCAGCACGACGCCGCGCGACAGCGCGCGCGACTCGGCGGCGAACGCGGGAAGGCCGGGCCCGAGGTGGTGGAGGACGTGGTTCGACACCACGGCGTCGAACGTGTCGCCCTCCGCGACGAGGGTGGCGGCATCCGCGCACCGGAAGGTCGCACCGGGGATCGGCTCGCGCGCCTCCGCGACCTCGTGCGCTCGCTCGTCCGGGTCGATGCCGACCCACGACACGTCGAGCCCGTCGCGCCGCGCGGCCGCCGCGAGCCGGGCCACCAGATCGCCTCCGCCCGAGCCGATGTCGAGCACGCGAGCGGGGCGCTCGAGCGCGGTGAGGTGCGGTCGCAGCAGGCTCCGGTAGACCGTGCCCCAGCCCGAGACGAGGCGGTTCACGGTCTCGAAGCGGCGCAGCGTCGCGCGCAGCCGCTCCGGGTCGCACGCGGGGTCGTCCATGAGCTCGGCGAGCCGCTCGTCGCGGACCGCCAGGCTCACGCCGCCACCCCCGCGCTCGTCGCCCGGCGCGAGCGCGCCGGCACCCCTGCTCCCATCGCCCAGGAAGAGGTCACGCCGTGGCCGCCATCGCGAGCTCGTCGCGGTGGGCCGCCAGGTCGGCCGGCCGGCGGCGCGTGAGGAGCGCGGACTCCACCGTAAGTCCCGGACCGAACGCGAGTCCCGCGATGGAGGCGCCGTCGGCGAGCGAATCGTCGCGCAGCAGCGCGGCCAGGATGAACAGGATCGTGGCGCTCGACATGTTGCCGAACTCGCGCAGCACCGACCGTGACGCGGCGAGGGCGTCGGGCGGAAGCTCCAGCCCCGCCTCGACCCGGTCGAGCACGCTGCGCCCGCCCGGATGCACCGCCCACACCGCGGGCGGCTCGCCGTCGCCGACGAACCGCACCACCGCGCCGCGGATCTCGCGCCCGATGATGCGGGGCACCTCGGCCGACAGCACCATCTCGAAGCCGTTGTCGCCGATGGTCCACACCATGTCGGTCTCGCCCTCGTCCGTCAGGGCGGTGCCGAAGCGGTCCAGCTCCAGCCCGCCGGGGCGCCCCATGGCGTCGTCGGCCGTGATGACCACGGCGGCGGCGCCGTCGGCGAAGACGGATGCCGCGACGATCTGCTGCGGGTCGGCCGACGCGCGCACGTGCAGCGAGCACAGCTCCACGCACACGACGAGCACGACGGCGTCGGGGCGCGTGGTCGCGAGCGCGGTCGCCACCCGCAGCGCCGGAAGCGCCGCGGCGCACCCGATGAACCCGAGGTGGCAGCGTTCCACGGTGGTGGGCAGGGCGAGGTCCCGGACCAGCCGGTAGTCCGGCCCGGGTGCGAAGAATCCGGTGCACGAGACGGTGACGACGTGGGTGACGGCGGATGCCTCGATCCCGCCGTCCGCGAGCGCGGCGCGCGCGGCCGAGGCCGTGAGACCGGGCGCGAGGCGCGTGTAGAGGTCGTTGCGGGTGCCCGTCGTGGGCGAGAGCAGCAGCCCGTCGGTCCCGAGGAAGGTGCGGGCCGCCGCGCCCTCCGTCACGTCGGGAAGCCCTGCGAGCTCGTCGACCACGGTGTGGCGTCGCTCGATGGCCGACGCGTCGAACACGGCCTGGATCCGGCGCCTCGTGAGCCGGTCCACGTCGGCCTGCGCGGCGAACAGCGCGCGGACGTCGTCCTGGAAGATGCGGGTCGGAGGAACCGCTGTGCCGATCGAGACGATGCGGGCCGTCATGGAGCAACCTAAGCATGCCGGGACGCCGCGTCGCACCGGATTGCCAGATCCCGACACGTGGGATAACGGATGGCGCGACCCGCCCCTGCACGCCGGGCCGCGGCATCCGGACCCCTCCGCCGGTCAGCGCCCCGGCTCGTCAGCGCCCGAGTCTGCGTGCTCGGCGTGGGCGTCGGGCAGTTCGCGCAGGCGCCAGAAAGGGCCGATGACGACGAAGAGGCAGGCGAACAGCTGCCCCGCGGCGGCGAGCCACAGCGTCGGCACGGTGCCGATCCAGGTGCCGAGGGCGCCGGCGAGCAGCGCCGCGATCGGCATGACGCCCCACACCACGAATCGGACCGACGCGTTCATGCGTCCGAGCAGGCGCGGCGGCGTGATGCGCTGCCGGAAGGTCACCTGGGTGATGTTGTACAGCAGGATCGTGAAGCTCATGATGAACCCCTGCACCACCAGGAAGGGGAAGGCGAGGGCGGGCAGAAGGGACGCGATCGGCAGGAAGAAGGGGGCCACGCAGAAGGCGATCGCGCTGAGCGGGATCGCGCGCGCCTCACCCAGGCGGCCGACGATGCGGGGCGTCGCGACGGCGCCGACGAGGCCTCCGATCGCTCCCACCGAGAACACCAGGCCCATCATCTCGGGCGTGAACCCCAGCTCGCGCAGCAGGAAGATCGGCAGCAGGGTCGCCGTGATCGTGCCGAAGAAGTTGCCGCCGGCGGTCGTGCCGACGATCCGCCGCAGCAGCGGGTTGCCGAACACCCACCGGAGCCCCTCGCCGATCTCGTGCACGAGAGGCTTGCGGTCTTCGGGCGGCCGCAGCTGCTCGCGGTCGCGGGTGAGCAGCAGCGCGACGAACGAGAACAGATAGGTGCCGACGGTGGCGAGGATCGCGAGGGGCGCGGTGAGCACGCCGATGAGCCAGCCGCCGATGCCGGGACCGGCGATATTGGCCAGCTCATAGGTCGCCTGGAGCTTGCCGTTGGCCTCCGCGATCTGGTGGGACCTCACCAGCGACGGGATGATGCTCTGGTACGAGACGTCGAAGAAGACCGTGGCCACGCCCATGATGAGCGCGACGAGGATCATGTGCCAGATCTCCAGCACGCCGAGGAGCGCGAGGACCGGCAGCGACGCGAGCGCGACGGCGCGCACCAGGTCGGCCCAGATCATCACGTGCCGCTTGCGCAGGCGATCGATCCACGCCCCGGCGGGAAGCCCGACCACCAGGAAGGCCGCAGCCTGGGCCGCGTTCAGGACGCCGACCTCCCACTCGGTGGCGTTGAGGGCGAGGACGGCGAGGACCGGGATCGCGAGTTCGGTGATCTGCGCGCCGAACTGGCTGAGCGCCTGACCGCTCCACAGCGTCATGAAGTTGCGGTCGCGCCAGAGTGAGCGCCGGCGGGCGGGTGCGGAGGACGGGGACGGTGCGGCTGCGGGTGCGGCAGTCGCGGCCCGCGCGGCGCCCTCCTGGTCGGCCTGCACCGCACCCTCGACGCTGCCCCGGGAGGCGGGGATCGTCGCCTCGGCACGGGCCTCGGCGAGCACGCCGTCGTCGATGTCGCCGGCGAGCGTCGGCTCGTCTGATTGAGACATGTCGATCAGTGTGCGTCACCGATTGAGTACTGTCAATCACTTCGGTACGCTGGCGGCATGGCCGGCACGGGCGAGGAGCGGATCGAGCTGCGCCGCGGCGATCCCGAGGCCGAGGCACGTATGCGCGCGCTGAGCTCGCCCCTGCGACTGCGCGTCCTGCGCCTGTGCGCGTTCGAGTCCCGCACCAACAAGGAGCTCGCCGAGCTGCTCGGGGTGAACCCCGGCACGATGCTGCATCACGTGCGCACCCTCGTGCAGACCGGCTACCTCGCCGCCCAGCCGGAGCGCAGCGGCGCACAGGGAGCCCGAGAGGTGCCGTATCGGGCGACCGGGCTGTCGTGGCGCACGTCGATGCCCGGCGGCTCGCACGTGCTCGTCGAGACCTTCCTGCAGCAGATCCAGGGCATCGATCCCGACGCGCTCGACGCGACGTGGCTGGGGCTCAAGCTCAACGCCGAGCACCGGGAGGAGTTCCAGCACCGCCTGTACGAGCTCGTCAACGAGTTCAAGGAGCGCGCCCCCGACCCCGACGGCGACCCCTACTCCTTCTTCAGCGCCCTGCATCCCGACGTCAACCCGCCGGCACCGAGGTGAGCCGAGCGCCTTCTTGCGACGTGCGGAAGGCTGCGGAAACTTCTGACGATGACGGATGCCGCGGCCCGCGGCATCCGTCATAGCCTGTCTCGCATGACCATCGCGACGGCGGACCTCTTCGACGAGCGCGGGGACGAGCTGGATTCGCTCTCGCTGCCGCTGCTGGACCTCGGCGGGCGGACGGCATTCGACGGGCCGGTCCGCACGGTGCGGTGCCACCGCGACAACGCCCTGGTGAAGGCGCTGCTCGCGACGCCCGGCGACGGAGCCGTGCTCGTGATCGACGGCGCAGGCTCCCTCGAGTCGGCGCTCGTCGGTGACCTCATCGCCGCGTCGGCCGTCGAGAACGGGTGGTCGGGCGTCATCGTCCACGGCGCCGTCCGCGACCGCGTCGCGCTCGCGAGGCTGGACCTCGGCGTCAAGGCGCTCGGCTCGAATCCGCGCAAGAGCGCCAAGGCCGGTGTCGGCGAGGTCGACGTGCCGGTCACGATCGCGGGCGTCGAGTTCGCCCCCGGCAGGCACGTGTGGGCCGATCCCGACGGCGTGCTGGTGGAGCGCTGACCGCAGCGCCTGTCATCGGCGGCCGGCCTTCCCGGCGCGGTGGGGTGCGCCCCGCGCCGCGCGCTCTTAGGGTGAAGCGTGATGTCCGCCATCGACGGGGAGCCCGCCCGTTACCTCGCCCGGGCCATCGAGATCGCGACCGAGAACGTCCGCAACGCGGGCGGGCCGTTCGGGGCCGTCGTCGTGTCGTCCGACGGCCGGGTGTTCGAGGGCGTGAACCGCGTCACGGCCGACCTCGACCCGTCCGCGCACGCCGAGGTCACCGCCATCCGGCGCGCCTGCCAGGGGCTCGGCACGTTCGACCTCAGCGGCACGACGCTCTACGCCAGCTGCGAGCCGTGCCCGATGTGCCTCGGAGCGGCGCTGTGGGCCCGGGTCGACCGCGTGTACTTCGCCGCCGATCGCGACGACGCGGCCGCCGCCGGTTTCGACGACGCCCGGTTCTACCAGTACTTCGACGGTGACCCCGGCCACCGCGAGGCGATGCCGGTGGCGCCCGTCGCGCTTCCGCATGAGCTCCGGGTGGCGCCGTTCACCGAGTGGCACCGGACCGAGTCCCGCACCGAGTACTGAGCGCCCGGCCGCGCCCGCCCGGGCGTCCATGGCACACGCCCCCCCGCACGCGGCCTCGAGTCGCCAGAACACGCCGGGCGGGCGCGCCGGGGTCGGCGTGTCTTGGCGAGTCGCGGTTCCCCCGTGCCCCCGGGGCCCCGGGCCGTGCCGGGCCGGGGGCTGGCCGCGCCACGCCGCGCGCTTCGCACGGCCTCGAGTCGCCAGAACACGCCGGGCGGGCGCCCCGGGATCGGCGTGTCTTGGCGAGTCGCGGTTCCCCCGTGCCCCCGGGGCCCCGGGCCCGGGCCGTGCCGGGCCCGGCCGCACGCGTTCTGCTCACGGCCTCGAGTCGCCAGAACACGCCGGGCGGGCGCGCCGGGATCGGCGTGTCTTGGCGAGTCGCGCGCCACGAGCGGCACGGGGGAGCGGGTCCGGCAGGGAGGAAGCAGGGGGTCAGCGGGGGGCGGCGGCCGCGGTCTCCTCGATCACCTGAAGCAGCCGCGCGGCCACGCTCACGGCGATCACCGCGGGCTGCTTGCCCGCCACCTCGGGCAGGCCGATGGGCGTCACGACCCGGGCCAGCGCCGCGTCGTTGTGTCCGGCATCCGTCAACCGCGTGCGGAAGCGCGCCCACTTCGACCGCGAGCCGATGAGGCCGATCGACCCGAGCCCCTCGACCCGAAGCGCCTGATCGACGATGGCCAGGTCTTCGGCGTGGTCGTGCGTCATGACGAGCACGTGTGTACCGGCGGGCACCTCGCGCAGCACCGACTCGGGCACCGGGGCGTGATGGACGAAGACGTGCGCGACGGCGTCGGCCAGCGGGCCCGGCTCGCCCTCGACCCCGAGCCGAGCGGGCTCGAGCATGGCGTGGCGCGAGTCCACGAGGTGCAGGTCCATGTGCTGGCGGGCGAGGATCCGCGCGAGCTCGAGGCCGACGTGCCCCAGGCCGAACACGGCGATCGACGGGACGACCCGCACCGGCTCCAGCATCATCGTGACTTCGCCTCCGCAGCACTGCACCCCGTAGTCGGCCACCGCCTTGTCGCTCAGGGTGAGCGTCAAGAGGTCCGGCTCGGCCGCGCCCGCCGCCAGCAGTTCCCGCGCCCGCGCCACCGCGGTCGCTTCGAGGTTGCCGCCGCCGACCGTGCCGAACACATCGCCGGGCGACACGACCATCTTTGCCCCGCCGTTGCGCGGCGCGTGCCCGCGCACCATCGCCAGCGTCACGATGACGGCCGGGGTGCGCGCGGCGCGCAGCGCCTGCACCGCGTCGAGCCAGTCCACCGGCCGGCCTCAGCGGCCCGCCGTGAGCAGGCCGCTCTCGTCGCGTCCGGCGTCGTCGGCGGGCCCCGCCGCGCCGGCCCGTCTCGCATCATGTCCGTCTACGGATGCGTCGACCGCGCCGTCTCCGTTGACGGATGCCTCGCCCGCGCGGACTCCCGCCGAATCGCCGCCGCGCGCTCGCTCATCGCCGCCCCGCGCCCGCTCCTCGCCGCCGCGCACCGCCTCGATCGCCCAGAACACCGCTTCGGGCGTCGCCGGCGACGCCAGCTCGACGCTGAGCCCCTCCGGGCCGAAGGCGCCGACGGCCTGCCGGAGCGCCTCACGGGCGCTGAAGGCGAGGAGGAGCGGCGGCTCGCCCACGGCCTTGGAGCCGTAGACGGCTCCGTCCTCGCGGGCGTCTTCGAAGAGCCGCACGTAAAACTCCTCCGGCATCTCCGAGAAGCTCGGCAGCTTGTAGGTGCTCGCGGACGGCGTCAGCAGGCGGCCGCGCGTGGGGCCGTCGCCGGTGTCCCAGCGCAGCTCCTCGAGCGTGAGCCACCCGACGCCCTGCACGAAGCCGCCCTCGACCTGCCCGATGTCGATCCGCGGCGACAGCGAGTCGCCGGCGTCGTGGACGATGTCCACGCGCCGGAGGCGGTAGGCGCCGGTGTAGCCGTCGACCTCGACCTCGGTCGCCGCGCAGCCGTAGGCGAAGTACTTGAAGGGCGACCCCTGCTGGCGGTCGGCGTCCCAGTGCAGGCCCTCGGTGCGGTAGTACCCCGCGGCGAACAGCTGCACCCGCTGCAGGTAGGCGGCGGCGACCACGTCGGCGAACGGGAGGTGCGGCCCCAGGCCCCCGAGTGCGAACACCTCGCCGCCCGAGAAGCGCACGTCGCGGGCGTCGATGCCGAGCATCCGCCCGGCGACCGTCGCCAGCCGCCCGCGGATCTCCTCGCACGCCAGCTTGATCGCGCCGCCGTTGAGGTCGGCGCTCGACGACGCCGCCGTCGCGGAGGTGTTCGGCACCTTGTCGGTGCGGGTGGGTGCGAGCCGCACCCGCTCGAGCTCCACCCCGAGTGCGGTCGCAGCGACCTGCAGCATCTTGGTGTGCAGGCCCTGTCCCATCTCGGTGCCGCCGTGGTTGATCAGCACCGAGCCGTCGCGGTAGACGATCACCAGCGCCCCGGCCTGGTTGAACGACGTGAAGGTGAACGAGATGCCGAACTTCACGGGGGTCATCGCGAGCCCCCGCTTGCGGTCGGGGTGGGCGGCGTTGAAGCGGTCGATCTCGCGTCGCCGCGCATCGAGGTCGCTCTCGTCGCGCAGCTGATTCCAGATCGCCGAGATGCGCCCGGCATCCTTCACCGGCTGACCGTAGTGCGTCGACTGCCCGGGCCGGTAGAAGTTCCGCTCGCGAAGCTCGAGCGGGTCCAGCCCCAGTATCGGGGCAGCACGACCGAGGATGTCTTCGATGAGGAACGACCCCTGCGGCCCGCCGAAGCCGCGGAACGCGGTGTTGGACGGCTTGTTCGTCTTCGCGACGCGCCCGTGCACGCGCACGTTCGGGATCCAGTAGGCGTTGTCGACGTGACACAGCGCCCGGCCCAGCACCGGCTCCGACAGATCCAGGCTCCAGCCGCCGTCCGACGTCAGAGTCGCCTCGAGCGCGAGCAGGTGCCCGTCCGCGTCGAACCCGACGCGCCACGCCATGTGGAACGGGTGGCGCTTGCCGGTCATCGTGATGTCCTGCGCGCGGGTGAGCCGCAGCCGCACGGGGCGCCCGGTCAGTTTCGCCCCGAGCGCCGCGATCGCGGCGAATCCGTGGGGCTGCATCTCCTTGCCGCCGAAGCCTCCGCCCATGCGCAGGCATTGCACGGTCACCTCGCTCGACGCCACGCCGAGCACGTGCGCCACGATCTCCTGCGTCTCCGACGGGTGCTGCGTCGAGGACTCGACGAAGTATCGCCCGTCCGGCTCGCGCACCGCGAAGGCCGCGTGGGTCTCGAGCGAGAAGTGCTCCTGCCCGCCGCATTCGCTCACGCCCTCGAGCACGAGGGCGGACGAGGACAGGGCGGATGCCGCGTCCCCGCGCTCGATCGTGAGCGCCTTGCCCTGGAACGAGCCGGCCTCGATCGCCTCGTGCACGGTGATGAGCGAGGGGAGCGGTTCGTACGAGACGATGACGGATGCCGCGCCCAGCCGCGCCGCCTCGGGGGTCTCGCCGAGCACCCACGCCAGGGCGTGCCCGTGGAACATCGCCTCGCTGGGGAAGAGGGGCTCGTCCTGCTTGACGCCGGCGTCGTTCACGCCGGGCACGTCGGCGGCGGTGAGGACGCGCACGACTCCGGGCACGGCGGCGGCCGGCGTGACGTCGAGCGTGACCCGCGCGTGCGCCGACGTGGAGGGCACCGGCCACGCCGTGAGTACGCCATGAGTGCGCGCGGCCACGTCGTCGGTGTACACGGCCGCGCCGGTGACGTGCAGCGCCGCGCTCTCGTGGACCGCCGGCCGGCCGACGACCGGGTGCTCGGGGCGGTCGGCGAGCCCGCTCATGCCGGCACCTCGGCCGGGTCCGGGATGGCGCCCGCGTACAGTGCGAGAAGCGCCGTGCCGAGCATGCGCGCACGGTAGTCCGCCCCCGCGCGGTGGTCGCTCATCGGGGTGCCCTCGCCCTCGAGCACGGCCGCGGCCGCGCGCACCGTGTCGTGGTCCCACGGCCTGGAGGCGAGCGCCTGCTCGGTCGCGTACGCCCGAAGCGGCGTGGCGGCGACGCCGCCCAGGCCGATGCGCGCGCGGGTGACGATGCCGCCGTCGAGGTCGAGCGCGAACGCGACGGCGACCGACGAGATGTCGTCGAACCGCCGCTTCGTCACCTTGTGGAAGGCCGTGATCGAGTGGTCCCGCAACGGGAGGCGCACCTCGCGGATCAGCTCGTCGGGGCGCCGGACGGTGGTGCGGTAGCCCGTGAAGTACTCCGCGAGGTCGACGACGCGCTCGCCGCCGTCGGCGGACTGCAGCACGAGCTCCGCGCCGAGCGCGAGCAGCGCGGGAGCGGTGTCGCCGATGGGCGAGGCGGTGCCGAGGTTGCCGCCGATCGTCGCGCGGTTGCGGATCAGCCGCGACGCGAACTGGGGGAGCAGCTGCCCGAGCAGGGGCACGCGCGCGCCGAGGTCGCGCTCGAGCTCGCTGAGCGGCACCGCGGCGCCGATCCGCACGATGTCGTCGTCCACCACGAGGCGGCGGAGCTCGGGCAGGCGGTCGATCACCACGATGAGCGGGGCCCGCGCCCCGCGCAGGTTCGCCTCCACGCCCCAGTCGGTGGAGCCGGCAACCGCGACGGCGGACGGCTCGTCGCGCAGCAGTGTCAGCGCCTCGTCCAGCGACGACGGGCGCACGAACTCGGCGCCGGGCGCACCGGCGCGCGTCGGCACGGGGGCCGGCGCCGGCGCGCTCAACCGCTCGCGGAGCGGGTCGGCGGGCTGGGGCATCCCCAGCGCGTACGCGGCGTCGCGGAGGGGACGGTAGCCGGTGCACCGGCACAGGTTGCCCCCGATCGCGTGCAGGTCGAAGCCGTTGGGTCCCTGCTCGGCGGTGGCCTGCTGCGGCACGCGGTCGGTGCGGTAGAACTCGGCGGCCATGCTGCACGCGAAACCCGGCGTGCAGTAGCCGCACTGCGATCCCCCCGCCGCGGCGAGCTGCTGCTGCACCGGGTGCAGGTGGTCGGGCGAGCCGAGGCCCTCGGCGGTCACGACCTCCTGGCCGTCCAGGGCGAGGGCGGGAAGGAGGCAGGCGTTCACCGGCGTCCAGCTGGTGCCGCCGTCGCCGGCGGGCGTCGCCAGCAGCACCGCGCACGCGCCGCATTCCCCCTCGGCACAGCCCTCCTTGGCGCCGGTGAGGCCGAGGCTGCGGAGCCAGTCCAGGGCTGAGGCGTGCGGCGGCGTGCCGGCGAGCGGACGGACCTGCCCGTTGACTGTCACTGCGCTGTCACTGTTGGTACGGATGTCCGGAGTCTACGCCGCGCGCGCGACCGCCGAGGCGGCACGACCACCTCTGGACACGCCCGCGTGGCGGGAGGATCGTGGGCCTGGGGAATCACACTGGGAGGTTGGCATGTTCACACCCGATCGGCCGTTCTCGAGCTTCGCCGTCCCCGACGTCGGCGTGGCCGCGGCCTTCTATCGCGACACGCTGGGGCTCGACGTCACCGTCTACGAGGAGATGGGCGGCGGTTTCACGATCGCGCTCCCGGGCGGCGGCCACGTGTTCGTCTACCCGAAGGAGGATCATGAGCCGGCGGTGTTCACGATCCTGAACTTCTCCGTCGATGACGTCGACGCCGCGGTGGACGACCTCAACGCGCGGGGCGTCGTGACGAAGATCTACACCGACCCCGACTACGGCACCGACGAGAAGGGCATCTCGCGGGGCTTCGAGGGCGGTCCCGACATCGCGTGGTTCCGCGACCCCGCGGGCAATGTCATCGCGGTGGGCGAGATGGCGCCGCAGATGATGGGCGCCACGGGCTGACGGCTGCGGAGAGCGGATGCCTCGGGCCGAGGCATCCGTCGTCCGTCACGGCAGCGCGGGCCACCCGCCGGGGCCGAGCGATCCCGCCGGGTACTCCTGGAGCGGCACCTCGTCGGCGCGCCACGCGGCCAGCACCGGGTCGACGATACGCCAGGACTCCTCGGCGGCGTCGCCGCGCACGGCCAGCGTCGCGTCGGCGTCGAGGATGCCCGAGAGCACCTCGCCGTACGCCTTGAGGGCTCCCTCGCCGAGGTCGGCGCCGATCGTCTCGCGCTCGAGCTCGAACGGATCGTCGCCGCCGTTGACGTTGAGCTCGAGGTCCATGTGGTCCGGGCCGAGCGAGAAGCGCAGCACCGAGCCGGGTGCGGGACCGGTGAGCCCTTCGGGCACGTGGTTCACGCGGCGGAACGTCACCACGACCTCGCCCTTCTTCTCGGGCAGTGCCTTGCCCGAGCGCAGCGTGAACGGGACGCCCCTCCACCGTTCATTGCGCACCTCGCAGACGAGCTCGGCGAGCGTCTCGGTCTGACGCGCGGGCTCGACCCCCGGCTCGTCGACGTACGCGGGCAGGCGCCGGTCGCCGACCGTCCCGGCGGTGTAGCGCGCCCGCCGGGACGCCGTCGCGGGGTCGTCGCCCCAGACGTGGGTCGCGCGCAGCACCGCGGAGGTGGCGTCGCGGAAGTCCCGCTCGTGGAGGGTGGCGGGCGGCTCCATGGCGAGGATCGCCATCACCTGCAGCAGGTGGCTCTGGATCATGTCGGCCAGCGCGCCGGCCTTATCGTAGTACCCCGCCCGGCCCTCGAGCCCAAGGGTCTCGTCGTAGCGGATGACGACCGACTCGATGTCCTGCGCCGACCACACCGGCGCGAACACGCGGTTCGCGAACCGCACGCCGAGCAGATTCAAGGTCGTCGACCGGCCGAGGAAGTGGTCGATGCGGAACACCTGCGCCTCGGGCACGAGGCGTTCGAGCGTGGTGTTGAGCTCGCGCGCGGTCGCCTCGTCGACGCCGAAGGGCTTCTCGAGCGCGAGGACGGTCCCGGCCGGGATGTCGACCTCGGCGAAGGCTTCGCACGCCGCCTTGGCGACTGCGGGCGGCACGGCGAAGTAGAGGGCCAGCCGGCCGTCGTGGTCCGCCAGCAGCCGGGCGAGGTCGGCGGGGGCGGTGATGTCGGCGCGGACGTACTCGGTCGCCGACACCGAGTCGAAGGCCGCCTCGAAGCCGGCCGACGCGAACGCGGCGCGCACGACCTCTCGCCAGCGCGCGTCGTCCCAGTCGTCCATCCCCGCGCCGCGCAGCCGGATGCGCCGGTACGGCTCGATCGTGAGCAGCTGGCCGAGCGCGGGCAGCAGCAGTCTCGAGGTGAGGTCGCCCGAGGCGCCCAGGATCAGCAGCGTCGTCTCTCCGGCCATGGGCTTCACCGTAGCGACGCATCCCGGCACGGGGGAGGGTCTGGCGACCGGGCCGCGGGTGTGCAACCGGGGGCGTCGGCGGCGATCGCTCCGCGGCGATGGAGGGACGGATGCCTCCGGCCGCGGCATCCGGCTCCTCAACCGTCGGCATCCGGGATCGTCACGCATCGGCATCCGGATCCTCTGCAGTCGCCGTGGGTGTACGTTGCAGCTGTGGACGGAGTGCCCTCCGCGCCGGGCCTCGGCCCTCCCGATGCTCGCGCAGGATCCTCGCGGCTGACGGATGCCGGACGCGAGCTCAGGGACCTGCGTGCGCGGGCTTTCGGTCCGGACGCCGACATCGACGCCGATCCGGCTGCGCTCGCCCGGCTGGTCGAGCTCGAGGACGCGCGCCGCGTGGTCGGGACGAACGGAAGCGCCGTCTCCGGCGCGGCGCGCGAGGGGTCCCCCGGGGAGTCCGGGGCGGTGACCGCCGCGGGGCCGGGCGGGGAGTCCGCGGCTGCGATCGCCGTCGCCGGGGAACCGGAGACGCCGCCGGCGGAGGCGGCGGAGACGCCGATCGGGCCGCGGCCGACGGCCGCGAGCACAGGAGCCGTGCGGGGCGTCCGGCAGCGGATGGCCGGGGTCCGGCGGCGCACGTGGTGGTGGGTCGGGGCGGCCGGTGCCGCGGTCGTCGTCGTGCTGGTGTCGGCGATGGCGTGGCTGCGCCCGCCGGGCCCGGACGCGACGCTGCAGGCGACGGGCTTCGATGTCGACAGCGGGATCATCGAGCTGTTCGAAGCCCAGGGCCGCAGCGCCGAGCTCTCGACGTACCGGCAGTTCGAGCCGTATCAGGGCGTCGGGGTGTGGTCGGTGGAGGGCCCGGAGACGAACGTCTGCCTGCTCGTCTGGGATCGCGCCAGCGGCCGCTTCGGCATCAAGTGCAGCCCGGCCGGCAGGGAGGCGACCCTTTCGCTGGGCGTCGGGCCGGAGCACGAGGACGGCTTCGGCGAGTGGCTCGCAGAGCCCAGCATCATCAGCTTCCGCCTCCGCGACGACGTCGTGGACGTCTTTGTCCGGCCCGCACCACCCTCCGACTGAGACGGCGGGCGTCAGTCGCGCGAGGTCGCGTTCACGGTGCCGGAGCGCTCCTGTCCGCTCAGGCCCGCGATGGCTGCCATCATGCGCTCGGTGATCTCGCGGCGAGCCTTGCCGTCCGGCACGCCCTTCAGGTCGGTGAGGTCGAGCGGTTCACCGAAGCGCACTTCGAGCCGCCGCCTGCCGGGCAGCAGGTGGCTCAGCGGTTTCGCGGTGCCGGTTCCGATCAGCCCGACCGGCACGACCGCGGCGCCCGTGTCGCGCGCCATCCACGCCGCGCCGCCGTGACCGGTGTGCAGCTTCCCGTCGCGGGAGCGGGTCCCCTCGGGGAAGACCGCGAACACGCTTCCGGCGCGCAGGATGCCGCTTCCCGCGTCGAGGGCCGCACGGGCGTCGCGGCCGGTCGCGCGGAGCACGGGGACACCCCCGATGGACGTGAAGAACCAGCGCTTGAACCGTCCGAGCACGCCGGGACCCGTGAAGTACGACGACTTGACGAGGAACTGCACGGGGCGCGCCGCCGCCGTCGGGATGATCACGGTGTCGAGCGCGGCGAGGTGGTTGCTCGCCAGCAGCACCGGCCCGCGCTGAGGCACGTTCCCCCGGCCCACGATGCGAGGCCGGTACAGCAGCCAGAACAGCGGCCGCAGCACGGCCCGTCCGACGAAGTAGATCGCGCCCGGTCGTGGCGCGGGGACGGGGCTCGGCGAGGCAGGCGCTGTCACCTCGCCACCCTACCCGTCGCGGATGCCGCGACCGGCGGTCGCGGCATCCGCTCGACTCCTTCCGGAGCCCGGGCAGATCAGCCGGCCAGCGCTTCCGACAGTTTGACGCGCGCGCCCATGCGCAGCAGCGAGTTCTCGTAGATGCGGGCGCCGACGAGGATCGCCGCGACGCACGTCGCCATCAGGATCGCGAGCGAGACGAGCGGCTCCCACCACTGCGCCTGTCCGAGGAAGATGCGCATCGGCATGCCGACGGGCGCCGAGAACGGCACGTACGACATGATCCCCAGCACGAGCGGGTTGTCGTTGAAGAAGATCACCAGGAAGTACGGCGCCATGACCAGCATCGTCAGCGGCGTCGTCGTCGAGCCGATGTCCTCCATGCGCGACACCATCGAGGCGGCCGCCGCGAACAGCGACGCCAGCAGGACGAAGCCGAACAGGAAGAACACCGCGAACCAGGCGATGGGTCCGCCGAGACCCTGCAGCAGCGCCGTCTGATCGGTGACGGTGAGTCCCACGATCGCGATCGCGGCCAGGATCAGGATCTGCCCCATGGCCAGGATCGTGTTGCCGATGACCTTGCCCGCGAGCAGCGCCCGCACCGAGATCGCCGAGATGAGGAGCTCGACGACGCGCGTCTGCTTCTCCTCCACGACGCTCTGCGCGATCGTGCCGCCGAACATCGATGCGGCGAAGAGGAACACGATCCCGAAGCCGATCGCGGCGACGTAGCCGAGCGCCGCGTCGACCTCGGCGGGCGCGAGGAGCTCGACCGGCGGCAGCTGCGAGAGCTGCAGCAGCAGCTGCGTGGGCGCGTCGGACTCCGCCACCACCGCGAAGCCGAGCGGAGAGGACGAGTCCGCCACGACCGCGGCGTCCACCTCTCCGCTCATGACGAGCGCCTCAGCCTCGGCGCGGTCGCTCACGTCGGTGACGTCGAGTCCTTCCACGCCCGCCACGTACTGCGACGCGTCGCTGGTGACCGCGACCGGCGTGCCGGTGCTGTTCGAGGCCTGGAAGCCGGCCCAGATGACCAGCGCGAGCGCGCCGAGGAACAGGATCGCCGTCGAGATGACGAACGCCTTGCTGCGCAGCTTCGAGCCGATCTCACGCTCGGCGACGAGCCAGATCGCCTGCCCGTCGCTCAGGGTTCCGCTGCTGCCGCGGGTGCCG
Organism: Microbacterium atlanticum; assembly: GCF_015277815.1. Classification (NCBI taxonomy): domain Bacteria; kingdom Bacillati; phylum Actinomycetota; class Actinomycetes; order Micrococcales; family Microbacteriaceae; genus Microbacterium; species Microbacterium atlanticum. Next base: position 3,565,001 of record NZ_CP063813.1, on the reverse strand, counting down.
GTGGTGCTCACTGGATGACCTCCTTGAAGATCTGGGCGAGGGACGGATGCTGCGGCGCGAAGCTCGCGACATCCCCGTGGGCGACGGCCCGGCGCAGCACCCGCTGTGCCGTCTCGTCGCTGTCCGCGTCGAAGACGGCGTAGCCGCCGTCGAAGTCGAGCACCTCGACGCCAGGCTCGGCGCGGAGCCACCCGGCGTCGCCGGCCGAGACCAGCTCGAAGCGGCGGGTCGAGTGCTGCGCGCGCAGCGTGTTGCGGGCTCCGGCGGCGCGGATGGTGCCGCCGGCGATGATGACGAGGTCGTCGCACAGGCGCTCGACCACGTCGAGCTGGTGGGACGAGAACAGCACGGCTGCCCCCGCCCGCGCGCGCTCCTGCAGCACGCCCGCGACGACATCGACGGCGAGCGGGTCGAGCCCGGAGAACGGCTCGTCGAGGATCAGCACCTGCGGGTCGTGCACGAGCGCTGCGGCGATCTGCGCGCGCTGCTGGTTGCCCAGTGACAGCGTCTCGACATTGTCGTTCAGGCGCTCGCCGAGCCCCAGCTGCTCGAGGAGCGCGGTCGCGCGGGTCGAGGCATCCGTCTTCGAGAAGCCGTGCAGGCGCGCGAGGTACACGATGTGCTCGAGCACCTTCATCTTGGGATAGAGCCCGCGCTCTTCGGGCATGTAGCCGAACAAGCGGCGATCGGATGCCGTCACCACGGCGCCGTCGAGCGTGACAGTGCCGGCGTCGCCGGCGAGCACGCCGAGCACGATCCGCATCGTCGTCGTCTTGCCGGCGCCGTTGCCGCCGACGAAGCCGGTCAGCCGCCCGGGACGCACGTCGAACGACACGTCGTCGAGCACGCGGCGCCCCCCGTAGCTCTTCTCGATCCCGCGCAGCTGCAGCATCCTGGTCCCCTTTCGTCGCTTGTCTCCACGGTAGGGCGAGCCGCCGCGGACGTCCTCCCCCGCGAGGGGGATCTCCGGGCGTCCGTCGCGGGGCGGAGCGTCGTGCGGGTCGGGTGACGGGCGTGTTTCAGGCGCTGTCGGTGGGGCGTCACACAGCGTCACAATTCATTCGTGGGAATAGATCTCAGGTTGGCGTGCTTGCATCGGGGTGGAACGTCCACGGTGGTCCCCGCCGGGGACCTTTGTCTTCTCAAGGAGTGAATCCATGTCCGATCGGACCATCGGCTACATCGTCGGCAGCATCTCGTCCACCTCGCTCAACCGCCGTCTCGCGAAGGCCCTCGAGCGCCTCGCCCCCGAGGGCACGACGCTCGTCGAGATCCCGATCAAGGACCTCCCCTTCTACTCGCCCGACTACGACGCCGACTTCCCGCAGGTCGCGCGCGACTTCAAGCAGGCGATCGACGACGTCGACGGCGTCATCATCGTGACCCCCGAGTACAGCCGCTCCATCCCGGGCGTCCTCAAGAACGCCCTCGACTGGGCTGCGCGCCCGTGGGGTCAGGGCTCGTTCAACGGCAAGCCCACCGCCGTCATCGGCACGTCGCAGGGCGGCATCGCGACCGCCGCCGCGCAGCAGCACCTCAAGGCGATCCTCAGCCACTACAACGCCCCGACACTTGGCCAGCCCGAGGGATACGTCCAGACGACGCCGGGCCTCTTCGCCGACAACGGCGAGGTGACCAGCGACCAGACCGCCGACTTCCTCGTCGGCTACCTCGAGGCCTTCGGCGCGCTGGTCGACCGCTACGTCGCCGTCCCCGTCGCCGCGTAACCCTCGTCGCGGGTCTTCTCGTCACGGATGCTTCGACCCGGTGCCCCGCGCCGGCGCCGGGTCGAGGCATCCGTCGTCCGGCCCTTCGCGTTCTTCTCTGGGCGTGCCCCTTCCCGCGAGTCGCCAAGACACGCCGGGCGCGGGGTTTCGGTCCGGCGTGTTCTGGCGAGTCGGGGTCCTTCCGGTCCCGCGGCAGCTCCGCGTGCCCGGCCCTTCCCGTGAGTCGCCAAGACACGCCGGGTGCGGGGTTTCGGTCCGGCGTGTCTTGGCGAGTCGGGGTCCTTCCGGTCCCGCGGCAGCTCTAGGTGCCCGGCCCTTCCCGTGAGTCGCCAAGACACGCCGGGCGCGGGGTTTCGGTCCGGCGTGTTCTGGCGAGTCGGGGGGCGGGGCTCGTGGGGGCGGGCTGGCGGGGCTGGCGCGGGCGGGATCAGACCAGGCCGTGACGGTGCGCGTACACGACCGCGGCGACCCGGTCCCGGGCGCCGAGCTTCTGCAGCACGTTCGACACGTGCGTCTTGACGGTCGCCTCGCCGATGAACAGGCGCTGGGCGATCTCGGCGTTGCTCATCGCCTGGGCCACGAGCCGCAGCACCTCGGCCTCGCGCTCGGTGAGGTCGGGAACCGGAGCGGCACCGGCACCGCCACTGGCAGCGGCACCGGCACCGGGCGCGGCGTCAGCGAGGGCGGATCGGCGAAACTCCACGGATGCGCCGCTCGCACCGGGGGACCCGGGCCCGGCGGGGCTCGCCGCGACGAGATCCGTGGAGTTCTGCGGCGGGGCCGCGGCGAACCGGGCGATCACCCGCCGCGTGACCTCGGGCGCGAGCAGCGCATCGCCGGCCGCGGCGACCCGCACGGCCGAGACGAGCTCCTCGGGTCCGGCGTTCTTCAGCAGGAACCCGCTCGCGCCGGCGGCGAGCGCCTCGAACAGGTAGTCGTCGCGGTCGAACGTCGTCACCACGACGACGGCGGCGTCGGAGTCGGTGTCGGCGACGATGCGACGGGTCGCTTCGAGCCCGTCCATGTCGGGCATCTGCACGTCCATGCAGATCACGTCAGGACGCAGATCGGATGCCGCGGCCACCGCCTCCCGGCCGTTCGACGCCTCGCCGACGACGGCGAGGTCGCCGGCCGACTCGAGGATCATGCGGAAACCCGCACGCATCACCGCGTGGTCGTCGACCAGCAGCACGCGGATCGGCGCGCTCACGTGTCGACCCCCACGCGCGCGGGAACGGGCACACGCAGGCGCACCAGGAACCCGCCGCGCGCCCTCGGCGCGGCCTCGAGCTCGCCGCCCGATGCGATCGCCCGCTCGCGCATGCCGACGAGGCCGAGCCCCGGCCGCAACGCCGACGCGACCGCGCGCCCGGTGTTGGCGACCTCGAGTTCCACCGCCTCGTCGGTGTAGCGCAGGCGCACGTCGGCGGCGGCGTCCGGCCCGCCGTGGCGGCGGGCGTTGGTGAGGGCCTCTTGCGCCACGCGGTAGACGTTGACCTGCACGAGCTCGGGCAGCTCGACCGGCTCGCCGATGACCGTCAGCGTCGTGGGCAGGCCGTTGCGGTCCGCATGCGCGACGAGCTCGGCGATCCCCGACAGGTGGACGGTCGAGCCGCCGTCGGCGTCGCCGCCCGACGTGCGCAGCGTCTCGAGCAGCTGTCGCAGCTCGACGAGGGAGGAGCGGGCGGATGCCTCGACCTGCGCGAGCGCGCCGCGCGCGGCATCCGGATCCCGGTCCAGTACGGCGCGCGCCGCACCGGCCTGCACGCCCATCGCCGACACGTGATGCGCGACCACGTCGTGGAGCTCGCGGGCGATCCGCACGCGGTCGAGCGCGACCGCCTGAGCCGCCGTGACCTCGCGCTCGCGCTCCAGCTCACGGGTGCGCTCCTCGAGCGCGGCGCGCGACATCGCCGCCGCGTAGGCGTGATCGCCCATGTAGTACGCGCCGCCGAAGTAGGCGGCGTTCACCAGGAACTGGATGAGCATGTAGGCCGCGAACGGCGAGAACAGCCCGGCCCGCGACAACGTCTCGTCGCTGGGATCGATCGCGGCCTGGAAGGTCGTGATCAGCAGCCACACGAACATGCCGACGATCACCCCGACCCGCACCCACATCGCGCGGCGGCGGTCGTCGACCCATGCGCCGACGGTGTACAGCGCGATGAACATCGAGATGTTGCTGACGTACAGGTCGGGAATGCGGAACGTCACCCCGACGAAGAACACCACGGCGATCGCGACGACCGCGATCTCGGGAAAGCGGCGCCGCACCGACAGCGGAGCGGTGAGCCCGAGGCTGTAGAGCAGCGCCCACTGCAGGCCCTCGGCGGCGTCGCCGCCGTAGACGCCGGCGACCGAACCGAGTGCACTGCTGAGGATCGCCGCGACGAACAGCCCGGCCGCCAGCCAGACGTCGTTGCGCAGCTCGTGCGCCGTCGGCCGCGGCCGGCGCATGGCCGGTGCGGGTGGAAGGTCGGACATCCCTCCACGGTAGGGGGACGCCGGGGGAGGGGCATCCCCCGTCAGACGGAGAACGGATACCGCGACCCGGCGCGATCGGCAAGGGCGGGTCGCCGTCGGGCGGCAGATGCGAGACTGCTCGCACGGTCGGCACGGACGCCGGCCATCGACCCGACCGCGCTCGCCGCGTCAGGGGCCCGCGGAAGGGACACATCATGGCCGGTCGCATCCACATCGACCTGTTCACCACGCTCGACGGCGTCGCCCAGGCGCCGGGCGGTCCCGACGAGGACCGGACGGGCGACTTCCCGTACGGCGGCTGGCAGGCGCCGTTCCGCGACGACGTCATCGGCGCCACGATCTGGGAGGGGATCTCGGAGCTCGACGCACTGCTGCTCGGGCGCCGGACCTACGACATCTTCGCCGGCTACTGGCCGCACCAGTCGGGCGGCATCGCCGACGTCTTCAACCGCGTGCCCAAGTACGTCGCCTCGCGGGGCCTTCCGAACCTCGGATGGGATGGCTCCACGCAGCTCGGCATGGACCTCGCGCGCGAGGTCGAGGCGCTGCGCGCGCGGCACGACAGCATCCACGTCATCGGGAGCGTGAACTTCGCGCAGACGCTGCTCAAGGAGCAGCTCTTCGACGTGCTGACGCTGTGGGTCTACCCGGTGGTGCTGGGGCGTGGGAAGCGGGTGTTCCCCGAGGGCGCCGCGCCCGGCAACTTCACCCTCCTCGAGCCTGCCGTCACCGGGCCGAGCGGCGCCGTGCTGCTGCGGTACGGTCCGGCGGGCGGCGACGTGCAGACGGGCGACATGTCCCCGGAGGGGTGAGTACGCCGGAACCTCCCCGCGTCAGAAGATCATCGGGCGATCGTCGTCGTCGGGACCCTCGAGGTCGAGGTCGACGACCACCGGCACATGGTCGCTGGGCAGCTCGCCCTTGCGCTCGTTGCGGTGGATGGTCGCGCCGGTGACGGCGTCGGCGATCGCGTCCGAGCCGAGGATGAAGTCGATGCGCATGCCCTCGTTGCGGGGGAACTTCAGCCGCTTGTAGTCCCAGTACGTGTAGCCGGTCGGAATGAGCGGTCGCACGACATCGTGGGCGCCGGCCGCTTCGAGGGCGGCGAACGCCTCGCGCTCGGGCGGCGAGACGTGCGTCGAGAAGCCGGGCACCACTGCGGGGTCGCCGTTGTCGGCATCCGTCGGCGCGATGTTGAAGTCGCCGACGAGGGCGAGCGGAAGGTCGGGGTTAGCGGCGAGCGCGTCGGCGGTGTACTGCGCGAGGGCCGACAGCCAGTCGAGCTTGTAGTAGTAGTGCGGGTCGCCGAGCGAGCGCCCATTGGGAACGTAGAGGCTCCACACCTCGACCCCGCCGACGGTCGCGCCCATCGCGCGCGCCTCCTGCGGGGCATCCGGCCCGTTGTGTCCCTTCTCGAACCCGGGCATGCCGGGAAACGCGGTGCGCACATCGGTGAGCGGCTCGCGGCTCGCGATCGCCACGCCGTTCCACTGCGAGAAGCCGTGCGCCTCGACGTGGAAGCCGGCGTCTTCGAACCTGTCGAACGGGAACTGGTCGGCCTTGCACTTGATCTCCTGCATCGCCAGCACATCGATGTGCTCGCGCACGGCGAAGTCGACGATGCGGTCGACACGGGCGCGGATCGAGTTGACGTTCCAGGTGGCCAAACGCATGGCCTCAAGCCTAAGGCGGGCGGCCGACAGGCGAAGGACAGGTCGGATGCCGCGTCCGCGCGTATCAGCGGTCCGTGCCGGACTCTCCTTCCTGCCAGCGGCCGCGTCCGCGGTCGGGAAAGCGAGACCCACCATGGAACAAGACTGCGGCTGCGGCCACGCGGCCCACACGCGCGAGTCCGCGCCCCTGGAGTTCGACGCCGACGGCGAGCTCGTCGTCGGTCCCGTCATCCGTCCGGAGGTGCTCACCCGTCCGTGCCCCATCGGCACGCTCGACGGGTCGTGGCTGCTCGAGCTCGAGCGGCGCACCGTCTTCGGCCCCGAGGTGCGCGGCGCGATGCGCATCGAGGTCGGCGCATCGTCGCTGCGCGTGTCGGGCGACATGTACTCCCGGCGCGTCTTCCCGCCCGTCGTCATCCCCGAGTTCGAGCTGAAGCGCCCGTTCCCCCTTCCCGAGCCGGGGCCCTTCCCCGAGCCCGGGCCGTTCCCGGGCCCACAGCCGTTCGGCGGTGATGCCGACGGAGATGCCGAACCGGATGCGGCGGACGACCCGCCGGTCCTCTCTGAGTTCCCCGCGTTCAGCCTGCGGTGGTACCCGTCCTTCCCGGCGTCGCAGTACACCTGGTACTTCCGGTCCCAGGGCGCCACGTACGCCGGCAGCACGCTCACCGTGCAGATCGTGCGGCACCTGTGGAACCGCACCACTCAGGAGTTCGTCTCCACCGACACGGGCACCCTCACGCTGCGATGCCGACGACCGCTCGTGGTGTCCGCGTCCACCGCCCTCCTGGGGTCGGCGCAGCGCATGAGCGGAACGCTGTCGATCGGCGGCACGGTGACCAATGTCACGGCGACGAAGACCTCGCCGCTGTACCGCGGCTGCCGCATCGAGGTCGACGCGATGGTGAACCGTGCGTTCCCGGCATCCGCCACCATCGGCTCGGGTGCCGCGGCGACGGTCCGCTCGGTGTACGCGACGGCAGGGTGGGACGTGACGGTCGTGACCGACGAGATCGACGTGCCCGAAGACACCGCGTTGACCAACGCCGAGCTCGCGACGCTGATGACCGGGCACCGGCAGGCGGTGGCAGGCGACGGCTGGCGGCTGTGGCTGTTCGTCGGGTCGGCGCAGGGCGGCCTCTTCGGGATCATGTTCGACGACGACACCGTGCCGCGCGAGGGCGCCGCCGGCTTCGCGGACGTGCGGCTCGGCAACGACTCGTTCATCGCGGCGGCTGCGCGCGGGCGTCCGCTGGACGAGGTGCCGGCGGCGTTCCTGCGCACCCTGGTGCACGAGGCGGGCCACGCGTTCAACCTGTGGCACCCGAAGCACGACGTTCACAACCCGGGCATCGGCACCGAGATCATGAACCAGACCGGCGACGTCATGGGCTTCGCCACCGCGGCGAACCCGTATCCCGGCAACGCCTCGTTCGTGTTCTCCGACCACGACCGCACGTCGCTGATCCACTCTCCGGATCCGCAGGTGCGCCCGGGCTGGAAGAACTTCGGCTGGGGTCACGGCGACCTGTCGGCAGGACTGCCGGCTCCGGTGGATGCCGCGGGCCTCGGGGGCGATCAGGGCGACGACGGTCTCGAGCTCACGATCGCCATGCCGGCGCAGGCCTTCGTCGGCGAGTACGTGACGGCCGAGGTCGTGCTGACGAACGTGTCGGACCAGCCGCGCACCGTCACGACGCTGGTCAACCTGTCGGAGGGCGACCTCGTCTTCCTCCACACGCCGCCCGACCATTCGCTGCAGCATCTCGTCGACGTCGCCATCGGGTGCGGTCCGCGGCCGATGACGGTGCTGCAGCCGGGCCAGTCGATCCGCAACCACGTTCAGGTGTTCTTCACCAACCAGGGCGTGACCTTCACCGAGCCGGGGCGCCACACGGTCGCAGCGCAGCTCGAGGTGGATCCCGTGACGACGGTGCGTTCGGCGCCCGTGACGGTCGACGTGCGCGGCCCTGCCTCGGAGGCCGAGGTCGACATCAGCGCCAAGACGCTGACGCCGGGCGTCGGCCGGGCGATCGCGCTGGGGGATTTCGCGACGGATGCCTCGGCCCGGGCGGTGCTGACGGACCTTGCCGAGCAGCACAGCGACACCGACACCGGAGCCGCCGGAGCCCTCGTGCTCGCCAACGCGCTGGCGCGGTCGTTCTCGGACTTCCGGACCCGCGACGTCCGGGAGGCGGCGCCGGATGACGCGGCCCACTTCCTCGAGCTCGCGATGCAGGGCCGTCCAGCCGAACGCGTCGCCGCGCTCGCGGTGACGGTGGCGAGCCCGACCGAGCGGGACGCGCCGGTCGTCGCCGACACCATCGCCGCGCTGAAGTCGCGGGCGAAGGGCGGCGCGCGGTCGGCGGCGGGGAAGGACGTCGCCGCCGCCGAGCGGATCGCCGCGGACTTCACGTCGCCCGAGGGTCGCTGACCCGGCGCCGGTTGCGCGGTGCATGGTCGGTCGTCCGACACGCCGGGGCGGGGCATCCGTGTCCGGCGTGTCGGCGTCGCCGGCCAGGCTTCCGGCCGCCCCGGTCCGATGGCGGCTTCTCAATCCCGACGGGGGATGACACGGGTGGAGGCGAGCGGGAGGATGCAGGGGTGATGTCGGAGATGCAGGGCACCGGCGGGCTGGAGCTGCGGCTGCGGGCGGTGGAGGCATCCGTTCCGCTCGACCGCATCGCGTTCGCCGAGGTCGAGCTCATCGCGGCGGGCGGGCCGTCGGGCCCGGTGAGCGCCCGGCTGAACATCGTCGAGGGCGACCTCGAGATCCTCGTGACGCCGGCCGGCGGGGCGCCGCTGCCCGCGAGATGGCCCTGGCCGGTGGACTCCGCGCCGCGGTCGGTCGAGCTGGCGCAGGGCGAGCGGCTCCTGGCTGCGGTGCCGCTCCTCGCCTCGGGGAGTGCGCCGCTGTTCCCGGTGCCCGGGCGCTACGACCTCGTCGCCCGCTTCGCGGTTCGACCCGGCGTGCTGCTGGAGTCCGGCCGCGTCTCACTGGTGCGAACGGCGCCGGCCGATGCGGCGCTCGGCGCGACGCTCCGCGACCGCGACGTGCTGCAGAGCGTGCTCGGGGCCGGGGTCATCGGCGGCGCGGCGCCGCACCTCGAGCGTCTCGCCGCTTCGGCCGACGCCGCCACCGCGGCCGCCGCGGACCTCGCGCTCGGGCGCACCGCTGCGCTCGCGGAGGCGTCGGACGACCCGGCGGTCGCGCGCGCGGTCGCAGCCCTCCTGCCGCCCGGTGCGACGGGTCCGGACGAGCGCCGCGACGCCGTCGCTCCGCGTGCGTCGGCGCGCGACGCCGCCGCCCTCAGCGGGCGCCCGCTCGCCGGGTGACGCGTGAGGGCCGGGGCGCGGCATCCGTAGACTCGACGGCATGACCGTCGCCTCCACGCCCGAGCTCGAACTCGACCGCCGGCAGCTGATCGCGCTGATCAAGGCGGAGGCGGTGTTCCACGGCGACTTCACCCTCTCGAGCGGCAAGAAGGCGACGTATTACGTCGACATGCGCAAGCTCACGCTCGACCACCGCGCGGCTCCGGCGATCGGGCGCATCATGCTCGACCTCATCCGCGACCTCGACGGGATCGTCGCGGTCGGCGGCCTGACGCTCGGCGCCGACCCCATCGCGAATGCCGTCATGCACGAGTCCGCGCGCACTGAGGCTCCGCTCGACGCCTTCGTCGTGCGCAAGGAGCCGAAGGACCACGGCCGCGGACGCCAGGTGGAGGGGGCGGATGTCGCCGGCAAGCGCGTCGTCGTCGTCGAGGACACCTCCACCACGGGTCAGTCGGCGCTCAAGGCGGTCGAGGCGCTGCGGCGCGAGGGGGCCGAGCCGGTCGCCGTCGCCGTCATCGTAGACCGCAAGACCGGTGCGCAGGCGGCCGTCGAGGCCGAGGGCCTGCAGTGGCTCGCCGCGATCGACCTCGACGACCTGGGGCTCGACCCGCAGTAGGCGCTCCGCGCCGACCCGCGGGAGACGCGCGGCGCCGGTTCCCTCGCGCGGGCGCCGGGTGGGTGGGCCCGGCGACGAGCGGATGCCGCGCTCAGTCGTCGCCCCGACCGCGACGGCGCCGCCACTGCCAGAGGATCACGGTCAGCGTGCCGAGCAGGATGACGGCGCTCGTCAGCAGCAGCAGCGTCTGCTCGGTGTCGGAGATCACGGGCGTTTCCCTTCGGCGGCGTCGGCGACGAGCTTGGCGATGCGGGCGGCGCGTGTCTCGGGGCGCCGCGCGGTGTCGACGGTCGTGATCCCCAGCTTGCGGGTCGAGGGCGGGAAGGCGTCCCACGCCGCGCGGGCCGCGGGCACGGCGTCGAGAGCCGTGGCCAGGTCGTCGGGCTCGCGGAGCGCCTCGGCGTTGTCGAGCACCGTCCACGACCCGTTCTGCTTGGCGAGCTCGATGGCACGGATGCCGGCTTCGGCGAGCAGTCCGCTCGCCTCCAGTTCGGCGACCCGGGCCTTGTTGGTGGCCGCCCAGCCGCTCGACGGCCGTCGCGGCGCGAACCACAGGCCGCCGCGCTGCTCATCGAAGGAGCGGACGGGGCCGTCGATCCAGCCGAAGCAGAGCGCCTGACGGATCGCGTCCTCGTAGCCCACGAACTCGAGCCCCGACCCGGGGCGTGCCCGCACCAGCCACGCCCCCGTCGAGGTGCGATGGTTCTCGGTCAGCCAAGTGCGCCAGGCCGAGGCATCCGTCGCCTCCACCCTCTCGCCGTCGTCGAGCGCTCCCATGCCGCCGACCTTACCGGCGGCCGCCGACGTCACGCCCGGTCGTGCGCTCGCCCCCGCCCGCCTCCGCCGTCGCCGAGTGCACGCGGTGGCCGCGAGTGCACGCCGTGCCGGCGGGAAGACGCCGTGCACTCGCGGCGAACCCGTGCACTCGGTCCACCCTCAGACCGTCGGCGGGCTCAGAGCAGCTCGGGGTCCTCGGACTCGACGGGCTCGGCGTCGAGGAGGTCGGCGACGGATCCGAGCACCTCGTCGGGGCGGAAGGGGTAGCGCTGGATCTCGGCGGCGTCGCTGATGCCGGTGAGCACGAGCACCGTGTGCAGGCCCGCCTCGATGCCGGCGACGACGTCGGTGTCCATGCGGTCGCCGATCATGCCGGTGTTCTCGGAGTGCGCGCCCAGGCGGTTCATCGCCGAGCGGAACATCATCGGGTTGGGCTTGCCGACGACGTAGGGCTCCATGCCGGTCGCCTTGGTGATGAGGGCCGAGATCGCCCCGGTCGCCGGGAGCACGCCCTCGGTCGACGGTCCGGTCGGATCGGGGTTGGTCGCGATGAAGCGCGCGCCCCCGCCGATGAACCGGATCGCCTTCGTGATCGCCTCGAAGGAGTAGTTGCGCGTCTCGCCGACGACGACGTAGTCGGGGTCGGTCTCGGTCATGATGAAGCCGGCCTCGTGGAGGGCGGTCGTCAGCCCCGCCTCGCCGATCACGAACGCCGTGCCGCCCGGCATCTGCGACTTCAGGAAGTCGGCCGTCGCGAGCGCGGATGTCCAGATGGACTCCTCGGGCACGAGCAGGCCCGACGCCCGCAGGCGGGCCGCCAGGTCGCGCGGTGTGAAGATCGAGTTGTTGGTGAGCACCAGGAACGGCACGCCCTGATCGCGCCACTGCTGGAGCAGTTCGGATGCCCCGGGGATCGGCGTGTTCTCATGCACGAGCACGCCGTCCATATCGGTGAGCCAGCATTCGATGTCGGACCGGGTGCGCATGCGTCCAGACTAGGTGCGCTCAGGCGTAGGGTCGAAGCCGTGACGTGGGACCCCCGAAGCCTCCCCGACCTCGCCGGTCGGGTGTACCTCGTGACCGGTTCCAACACGGGCCTCGGCTATTTCGCGTCCGAGCAGCTCGTGCGCGCGGGGGCGCGGGTGATCATGTCGGCGCGGCATCCGAATCGCCTGTCGGGTGCGCGTGCCGCGATCCGCAGGAGGGTTCCGGATGCCGCCACCGACGGCACCGACCCGCTCATCCTCGACACCTCCAACCTCGGATCGGTGCGCTCGGCCGCTGCCAGCATCCGCGGTCGCGGCGGGCTGGACGGCGTGCTGCTGAACGCCGGCATCGTCCACCCGCCGAAGCTGCGGCAGACCACGATCGACGGACACGAGGTCGTGTTCGCGACCAATGCGCTCGGCCATTTCGCGCTCGCGGGGGAGCTGCTGACCGCTCTCGCCGACGCCGCGGGGCGCATGGTGTGGGTGGGCAGCATGTCGACCTCGCTCACCCCGTACGACCCGGTCGACCCGCAGCTCGCGGAAGGGTACTCGGCGTGGCGCGCGTACGTGCAGTCGAAGGTCGCCACCGCGGCGCTGGGCTTCGAGGCCGACCGGCGGCTGCGCGCGGCCGGCGCGGATGTGCGCAGCATCGTGGCGCATCCGGGGTACTCGATCGGCGGGCGCACGCCGGGCATCGTGGGGGTCAACGAGCCGTCGCGGGCGAAGCGGTTCCGCGACAACCTCCAGGCGGGCATCGCGCAGTCGAAGGAACGGGGGGCGTGGTCGCTCGTGCGCGCCTTGACCGACCCCGGGGTGGAGGGCGGCGAATACTGGGGGCCGCGGTCAGGGTCGAGGGGCGAGCCCCGCCGGCAGACGGCCGCGAAGATCACGCGCGACCCCGGGGTGGGCGCACGGCTGTGGGACGTCGCCGAGCGCGCGACCGGTGTGCGCTGGCCGTTCGAGGCCGCCGCGCGGATCGGCGCCGATCGCCGCTGAGCGTCGCTGCGTGGGAGCGCCGACCGCGGCGTTCGGGTGTCACGACTTGCGGTGTCACGCCGGGGGTGACGGCGTGTCGTGCCAGGTGAGTGCTCGGGCGCGGCGTTCGGGTGTCACGACAATGGGGAGCGCGCCTTCGGGTCCCGAGCTCGGGGCCCGGTCTCGCCGCAGCAAGGCCTCTGCCCCCTTGACTCGCCAAGACACGCCGCCTGGCGGCTGCGCGGACGGCGTGTCTTGGCGACTCGCGGTCCCGGGGGGGTAAGGAAGGGGAGGAAGGGACGGGAGAGGGGTCAGGCCGTGAGCCACACGGCGTCGGCGGCGCCAGGGGGAAGCTCGACATCGGCGTCGCCGATGCGGAGGGTCGCGGCATCCGTCACCATCACCGTCGCCCCGACCGCCACGCCCGCCGACTCCACGGAGCGCAGCAGCTCCGCATCGCGGTCGCTCACCCGCAGCACGCGGCCGACGTGGCCGGAGGGCGCCGCGGCGAGCAGCACGAAGGGCTCGCGGTGCACGTCGCCGGCGGCATCCGGGATGGCATCGCCGTGCGGATCGAACCGCGGACGGCCCAGCCGCGCGTCGATGCCCTCGAGCAGCCGGTCGCTGATGGCGTGCTCGAGCACCTCGGCCTCGTCGTGCACCTCGTCCCAGGCGTACCCGAACTCCTGAACGAGCCACGTCTCGATCAGCCGGTGCCGCCGGATGATCGCCGCCGCCCGCCGCCGCCCGTCGGCCGAGAGGGCGATCGGACCGTACGGCCGATGCGTCACGAGCCCCTGGGCAGCGAGCTTCTGCACCATCTCGGTGACGCTCGAGGGCGCGAGCCCGAGCTCGGCGGCCAGCTGCGACGGGGTGATGCGATCGTCCTGCCACTCGGTGTGGTGGTAGATCGTCTTCAGGTAATCGTCGACGGCGGGAGAAGGCACCTGAAAAGGGTAGCGGGGCGCCTCACGCGCCCGTCAGCACGAGCCACAGCAGCAGGCCGTTGAGCGTGATGAGGAAGACGGATGCCGCGACCCCGGCGATCGTCGTCCACACGCGGTTGCGGTACCCGCCGAGCACCTCCCGCTTGGCGGTGAGCGCGACCAGCGGCACGAGCGCGAACGGGATGCCGAACGACAGCACGACCTGGCTCAGCACGAGCGCGACCGTGGGGTCGAAGCCGATCGCGAGGATGATGAGCGCGGGCACGAGCGTCACGAGCCGGCGCGCCAGCAGCGGCACGCGGATGTGCAGCAGGCCGTGCATGATCTCGGCGCCGGCATAGGCGCCCACGGAGGTGCTGGCCAGGCCGCTCGCGAGCAGCCCGACCGCGAACAGGGTCGCCACCAGCGGGCCGAGCCCGGCGTACAGCGCGGCGTAGGCGCCCTCGAGCGAGTCGGTCCCGGGGACCCCGGCGAGGTTCGCCGCGGCCAGCAGCAGGATGCAGAGGTTCACCGTGCCGGCGATGAGCATCGCGATGGTGACGTCCCACTTCGTCGCGCGCAGCAGACGCCGCGTCGAGATGCCGCGGAGCTCCGCCAGCGTCGCGTCGGGGGCGGCGCGGTCGCTCAGCGACCACGTCGCGGCGGGGCGGGGGGCGAAGCGGTCGCGGGCGAGTGCGCTGTGCGCATAGATCGCGTGCGGCATGATCGTCGCACCGAGGATCGACGCGGCCAGGAGCACCGAGTCGGTGCCCTCGAAGCGCGGCACGAGGCCGCCGGCGATCCCGGCCGGATCGGGCGGGGCGACCAGCACGCCGAACGAGAAGCCGATGGCAATCACCACGAGCAGGCCGATCACCACGAACTCGAAGGGGCGCGGTCCCTTGCGCGACTGGATCAGCAGGAGCCCGATCGAGACGGCTCCGGTGATCGCGCCGCCCCAGACCAGCGGGATGCCGAACAGCAGATAGAGCGCCACCGCGCCGCCGATCACCTCGGCGATGTCGGTCGCCATCGCGACGAGCTCGGCCTGAAGCCAGTACGCCCGCCGGCCCCACGGATTGCGGATGCGTCGGCCGAGCGTCTCGGGAAGGCTCTGCCCTGTCACGATCCCGAGCTTGGCGGAGAGGTACTGGATGAGCCACGCCATCACGTTGCCCACGACGACGACCCACACCAGCAGGTAGCCGTAGCGGGCTCCGGCGGTCATGTTGCTCGCCACGTTGCCGGGGTCGAGGTAGGCCACCCCGGCGACCAGCGCCGGCCCGATGAGCCACGCGAGGCGGGGGAGCGTCAGCGCGCGGCGGCGCGCCCGCGCGGGGTCGTCGCGCCTCGCGGTGGGTTCGGCGGTTTTCGGCACACCGAAACCGTACCGGAATTTCGGCACGCCGAAAAGCGGGCGACGGCTGCCTCGAGCGCAGAGCCCGCGGAGTCAGTCGTCGCGGCGCAGGCGACGCAGCCGCCAGACGTTTCCGCGCTCGGTCTCGTGAATGAGCTCGTCGCACGCCGCGAGGGCGATCGCGAGGCCCCGCCCGGACTCGGCGTCGGCGTCGGGCATCGAGACGGCGCTGAGATCCAGGAGCGCGGGGTCGGCGGTGTCGGTGAAGACGGCCGACAGCGCCTCGTCGTCGGCGTCCAGCTCCACGGTCACCCGGATGGGCTCCCGCGCCTGCGCGTGCTCGGCGACGTTGGCCGCGACCTCGCTCACGGCCAGACGGAACAGCATGGAGTCCTCGTCGCCCACCCCCGGCGTGCGGCGGAAGAGCTCGTCGAGCGACTCGTGCACGCGGTCGACGAGCGCGTCGTCGACGGTGCCCTCCCAGCGGAGGTCGGGCTCAGTCGCCATCGAACGCCGACTCCGGGGTGGGGTGGTCGCGCAGCACGCGGTCGAGGTTGGTGAGCTTGAGCACCCGCTTGACCGGCTCGGTGGCCGCCGCGATGCGCAGGTCGCCGCCGGCCAGTCGCGCGGACTTGAGCCCGCCGATGAGGGCGCCGAGCCCCGACGAGTCCACGAACTCGGTGCCGGAGAGGTCGACGACGATGCGCGTGCTGCCGGCGCCGACGAGCTGGTCCACCGCCTGCTTCAGCCGCGGCACCGACGTCGCGGTGAGCCGGCCCTCGGGGCGGACGAGCGCGTAGTCCGTTCCGGGTGTCACTGTCAGATTCACGAAGCCTCCTCGGGCGTCAGGGCATCAGGTCGTCAAGGGGTCGGAGGTCTCGCCCGCGTCGGGCGCCGGGCGGTCGACGGCGTCCGGACCGGCGGTGCGCGCCGGCCCGCGGTACAGGGCCGCCTGGACGATGACGCTGAGCACGGCCAGGTCGTAGATCACCCACACGGTGTTGACGAGGGTGCCCGTGCCGTCCGAGGTGCCCACGGCCAGCCTCGCCAGGCCGATCACGAGGGCCAGGATCAGGACCGCGATGGCGGTCAGCTGCGGCCAGATCTCGCGCCACGGCGGGCCCGACTCGTCGCGGCCGTCCTTCTTCGTCACCGCGAACCCGAGGGGACGCTTCAGCACGACGTTCGAGAACGCCGACGTGCACGCTTTGATCCAGACCGGGAAGAGCGCGAGCGCGTACTGCTGGCCCCGCCAGGTCTTGATGCCCTTCGCCACGACGAGGAACAGGATCTGGTTGACGATGAAGTACGGCAGGAACCGCGCGAAGAAATCCACGCTCCAGGCCGTCACCGGCATCACTCCGAACACGAGGTAGATCACCGGGGCCGCGAGGTAGACGATCGCGGTGAAGCCGGAGAGGTAGCTCCACATCGTGGCGAAGTACATCAGGCGCTGCCCGGCCGAGAGCCCCTTCTTCACCAGCGGGTTGTCGCGGAGCATCACCTGGAGCGTGCCCTGCGCCCAGCGGAGCCGCTGGGTCAGCATCGTGCGCAGGTCCTCGGGCGCGAGACCGCGCGCGAGGATCTCGTGGTGGTAGACGCTGCGCCATCCGAGCGAGTGCAGCTGCATCGCCGTGGCCATGTCCTCGGTGACCGAGATCGTCGCCATCGGCTGGACGGGCTGCGCCTCGTCGGGCCGGTCCACCCGCAGCGCCTCCAGGAGCGCGGACACCGACTCGATCGCGCCCAGCGGGGAGAGCTCGCGGGTGACGAGGGCGTCCAGTCCGGCGTCGTCGATCACGACGGCGTCGAGCTCGGCGTCGCGCTGCACCGGCAGTTCGCCGATCGCCGCGAGATCGGCACGCACGCGGGCCAGGTCGCCGCGCACCAGCTCGCGCGAGGCGGTGTCCACCGCGGACTGCACCCGATAGGTCACCTCGCCGATCGGCTGGCCTTCGTCCAAGCGCACCCGCGCCTGCGCCACCTCGCTGCTGAGCAGCCGCAGCTGGAGCCGCACCGCGGGGTCGGCGGCGCGGTCGCGTGCGGCCTTCGTCAGCAGCGCCTCCGCGGCGCGGAGGGTGCGCGCCGTGGACTGCTCGAGGCTGCGCACGTAGCCGACGATGCCGAGCTGCATCAGCGCGTCGCGCCGCAGCACGGCATTGGAGCCGCAGAAGAACGCGGCGTTCCAGCCGTCCTTTCCCTGCTGGATCGGCCCGTAGAACAGCGGCGCCTGACTGCCCAGCGGGTCGGCGTCGTCGACGTTCACGAACCACTGCGGGGTCTGCACCAGGGCGACCTCGGGGTCGTCGGCGAAGTACCCGAGCGTGCGATGCAGGATCAGGGGGTCGGGCACCTGGTCGGCGTCGAGGATCAGCAGGAACTCGCCCTCGGTGCGGAACAGCGCATTGTTGAGGTTGCCCGCCTTGGCGTGCCGCGGCTTGCCGTCCCAGTCGGAGGAGCGTGTGATGTAGCCCACCCCCGCCTCGCGGGCGGCGGCCTCCATGTCGGGGCGCGCGCCGTCGTCGAGGATCCACGTCTCGTGCGGGTACGCGATGCGCTGCGCCGCCCGCGCGGTGGCGATCACCATCTCTATCGGCTCGTTGTAGGTGGTGATGAGCACGTCGACGGTCCCCTGCGGCGGCGACACCGGCGCCGG
Source organism: Microbacterium atlanticum (assembly GCF_015277815.1). Lineage (NCBI taxonomy): Bacteria > Bacillati > Actinomycetota > Actinomycetes > Micrococcales > Microbacteriaceae > Microbacterium > Microbacterium atlanticum. Next base: position 3,547,482 of record NZ_CP063813.1, on the reverse strand, counting down.
CCGCTCGCGCGCCCGCCACATCGTGGCGGAGAAGAGGAAGGTGTCGATGAGGCTGTACGTCTCCGCGATGACGAGGGGCACCGCGATCCACCACGCCGACCAGTTCACCGAGTCCAGCCAGCGCCACACGATGTAGTTGACGCCGAGCAGCACCGACAGGAGCGCGAGGATGCGGATCCACACGAAGCGCGCGGTCACGGCTCCCGCCTCACGACCAGCACGGTCACGTCGTCGGGTGCACCCTGCTGCATCGCGAGGCGCCGCGCCTCGTCGACGGCGCCCTGCGGGCCGAGGTGGCGCAGCGCGTCGTGCACCTGGCCGAACGGATCGCCCTCGTCGAGGATGTCGAGCAGCCCGTCGCTGCACACCATGAACACGTCGCCTGGTCCCAGGAGCGCGCCCGAAGGGGACCTGGACTCGTCGAAGCCCATCCCCAGGGGAAGTCCCGTCGACTGAAGCGGCTCCCATTCGCCGTGCGCGCGCAGGATGAAGGCGAGGCTGTGTCCGGCGTCGATGAACGAGATCCCGCCGGATTCGAGGTCGATGTCGGCGGCCACCGCCGTGACGAAGATGTTCGCGCCACCGAGGTCGGCCTCGAGCATGCGGTCCACCTCCGACACGGTGTCGGCGAGCGAGCGCGAGGGCGCGGTGCGCAGCGACGCCCTCACCGCCGAGGCGACGATCGCGGGACCGGTGCCCTTGCCCATGACGTCGGCGAGGGTCACCCGCAGGCGCCCGTCCACGACCTGCCAGTCGTAGACGTCGCCGAGGAGGTGGCCCGCCGGTGTGGCAGACGCGGCGAGCGTGTACCCCGGCACCTCCGGCGTGCGCGCGGGGAGCATGGCGCGCTGCACCACTGAGGCGTAGTCCAGCTCGTCGGCGTCGGTCAGCTCGGATTGCACCCACTGCGCGAGCTCCTGCAGCAGCGCCCGGCCGCGGTCGTCGAGTGTGCGCGGTTCGGTGTCGATGATGCACAGCGTGCCGACCTGCTCGCCGCCCGGCGCCTTCAGCGGATGGCCGGCGTAGAAGCGCAGATGCGGATCGCCGACCACGAACGGGCTCGCGGCGAACGCGGCGTCGGCGGCGGCATCCTCCACCACCAGCGTCCCCTCCTGGCGGATGGTCACGTCGCAGAACGAGCCCTCCCGCGGCGCCTCGCGCCCGCCGAGGCCGATCTGCGCCTTGCGGAACTGCCGGTCGCGGTCCATCAGGGTGACACTCACCATGGGCACGCCGAACATCTCCCGCGCGAGCCGGGCGACGCGGTCCACCCGTTCATCCGGTGGCGTGTCCAGGACCCCGAGCGCCTCGATGGCGCGCTGACGCTGATCGTCGTCGAACAACTGACCCCCCGGTCGTCCCGATGATGAGTCCAACATAAGCGGCGCGCGCCCCGGCGGTCGAGTCGATCGACGGAATGCGAACACGCGACGTCGCCGATCGGCCCACCGGCAGCGGGATACCCTTTCCCGGTGGGCACGTCTGATCCGACCGCTTCCGGGTCCGCGCGGGAGGTCGCGGCGGCCGTCGAACCGGCGGAGCCGACACTCCCGGTCGGCGTCGGACCGTGGCCGGGCGGACGCGACCGGTGGCCTGACGATCCCCGCTTCGACCCGGAGCTGCTCGCGCACGGCGACGCCCGCAACGTGGTCGACGCGTACCGGTACTGGACGATGGACGCCATCGTCGCCGACCTGGACACGCGCCGCCACGCCTTCCACGTCGCGATCGAGAACTGGCAGCACGACATGAACATCGGCTCCATCGTGCGCAGCGCCAACGCTTTCCTCGCCGCCGAGGTGCACATCATCGGCAAGCGCCGCTGGAACCGCCGCGGCGCGATGGTCACCGACCGCTACCAGCACGTGCGGCACCACGAGACGGTGGCGGACTTCGCCGGGTGGGCGGATGCCGCCTCCCTGCCCGTCATCGCGATCGACAACGTCGAGGGCTCCCGGCCGCTGCCGCAGGCCGACCTGCCCGAGGCCTGCGTGCTGCTCTTCGGCCAGGAGGGACCGGGGCTGTCGCCGGACGCGCTGGCCGCGGCATCCGGCGTCGTCGAGATCCAGCAGTACGGCTCGACCCGGTCGATCAACGCCAGCGCCGCCGCCGCCGTGGTGATGTACGAGTGGTGCCGCCGCTGGGCGTGAGCGCCGGTCGCCCGGCCGCGGCGCCGGACCGCCGGGCCCGTCAGACGCCCACGGTCATCCAGGCGGCCCCTCGGACGCGCCAGCCGAGCGTGATCAGCCGCGCGAGCATGTAGACGCCGAAGAACGCGACCGCGAGCCACGCCAGCCCCGCGGCGCCGGCCGGCTGCAGCGCGGCGACGAGCAGCAGGGCGGGGAGGAACGGCACGAGGTTCAGCACGCCCACGATCGCGAGGTACCTCGCATCGCCGGCGCCGATGAGCACGCCGTCGAGCACGAACACCACGCCGCACACGGGCTGGGCGACGGCCAGCACGAGGAGAGCCGGCTGCACGAGCGCGGCGATCCCGGGATCGCCGGTGAACAGCAGGCCGATGACGCCCGACAGCGCGGCGATCACGGCTCCGACGACGATGCCGAACCACGCCCCCCACGCGACCGTCCGCCCGAGCACGCGGCGGACGAGCCGCGTGTCCTCGGCGCCGAGGCCCTTGCCGATGAGCGCCTGCGCGGCGATCGCGAGCGCGTCCAGCGCGAACGCCGCGGTGGAGAAGATCGTGAAGGCGACCTGCCAGCCGGCGAGCTCGCCGGTGCCGAGTCCTGTCGCGACGGCGACGGTCGCCAGCAGCGCGATCCGCAGCGAGACCGTGCGCAGGAACAGCCAGTCGCCCGAGCGCGCCGAGCCGCGCACGCCCTCGCGCTGCGGACGGACGGATGCCTGGTGCCGCCGTGCCAGCCGTGCCACGACGAGTGCGTACGCGGCGACCATGCCCCACTGCGCGGCGACCGTGCCGAGGGCGGAGCCGGCGATCCCCCACCCGAACCCGTAGATGAACGCCCAGTTCAGCAGCGCGTTCGCGGCGAAGCCCAGACCGGCGATCCACAGCGGTGTCACCGTGTCCTGCATGCCGCGGAGCAGACCCGTCGCGGCGAACACCACCAGCATCGCGGGCAGCCCCCACATCGAGATGCCGAGGTAGATCTCGGCCTGCTCCGAGACGGCGGCCGACGCGCCGAACAGGCCGACGAGGATCGGGGTGCTGAGGGAGCCTGCCAGCGCGAGGACCGCCCCCAGGCCCAGCGCGAGCCACATGCCGTCTATGCCGACGGAGACCGCGCGGGCGGGGTCGCCGGCGCCGAACCGACGGGCGACGGCGGGCGTGGTGGAGTAGGCGAGGAAGACCATCAGCCCGACGATCGTCTGCAGCACCGCCGAGGCGATGCCGAGGCCCGCCAGCGGCTCCACGCCCAGGTGACCGACGAGCGCCGAGTCGACGATGAGGAACAGCGGCTCGGCCACGAGCGCTCCCAGCGCCGGGACGGCGAGCCGCAGGATGTCGCGGTTCAGCGTGTCGGGAGCGGTCGTCACCCTCCGAGCCTACGAGCGGTCGCCGACGCCGGGGCGCGGGATCCGCCCCCTTCGTCCACAGGTTCCGCAGAGCCGTCGGGCCGGGGACGACTAACCTGGGACGCATGACCGACGCCCCCCGTTCCGGTCTCGCGCTCGAGGAGCTCAGCGCTGAGATCCGCCCCCAGGACGATCTGTTCCGCCACGTCAACGGCGCGTGGCTGGAGCGCACCGAGATCCCCGACGACAAGGCGCGGTGGGGGTCGTTCCACCTCATCGCGGAGCAGGCCGAGAAGGACGTCCACGCCATCATCGAGGAGTCGCAGCGGGCCGAGCCCGGCACCGAGGCCCGCAAGATCGGCGACCTGTACACGAGCTTCATGGACACCGCGCGCATCGAGGAGCTCGCCGGTGCACCGCTGGTCGACGTGCTCGCGCGGGTGGACGCGATCGACTCGATCCCCGCGTTCCTGCGCACGGTCGGAGAATTCGAGCGGGAGGGGATCGCCGCGCTGATCCACCTCTACATCGAGCCCGACCCGGGCAACCCCCAGCGCTACGTGCCCTTCTTCATCCAAGGCGGGCTGTCGCTGCCCGACGAGAGCTACTACCGCCTCGACAACTTCCAGGAGACGCGCATCGCGTTCCGCACGCACGTGCAGCGCATCCTCGAGCTCGCGGGGGTCGCCGAGGCCGAGGCATCCGCCGACCTCATCGTCGCGCTCGAGACCGAGCTCGCCTCGCACCACTGGGACAACGTCGCCAGCCGCGACGCGGTGAAGACCTACAACCTGAAGACGTGGGACGAGGTGCAGGAACTCGTCGGCGTCGACCTGTCGCCCTGGCGCGACGGCATGGCGCCCGATCACGCCGACGCGTTCGCCGAGATCAACGTCTATCAGCCGAGCTTCCTCGAGGGTCTCGGCGTCATGCTGAGCGATCAGCATCTCGAGGGCTGGAAGGCGTGGCTGCGCTTCGCGGTCGTGCACTCGGCGGCGCCGTTCCTCTCGGACGAGTTCGTCGCCGAGAACTTCTCGTTCTACGGCACGCAGCTGACCGGCGTGCCGGTGAACCGCGAGCGGTGGAAGCGCGGCGTGAGCCTCACGGAGGCGGCGATGGGTGAGGCGATCGGCCGCGTCTATGTCGAGCGGCACTTCCCGCCGGCGGCGAAGGAGGCGATGGACGAGCTCGTCGCGAATCTCGTCGAGGCCTACCGCCAGTCGATCTCCGAGCTCGAGTGGATGAGCCCCGAGACCCGCGAGCGGGCGCTGGCGAAGCTCGACACCTTCACCCCGAAGATCGGGTACCCGGTCCGGTGGAAGGACTACTCGACCCTCGAGATCGACCCGGAGGACCTCGTCGGCAACGTCCGCCGCGCGCACGTGTGGGAGCACGACCGGCAGCTCGCCAAGGTGGGCCAGCCGATCGACCGCGACGAGTGGTTCATGACCCCGCAGACCGTGAACGCCTACTACAACCCACTGATGAACGAGATCGTGTTCCCGGCGGCCATCCTGCAGCACCCGTTCTTCGACGCCGAGCGCGACGCCGCCGCCAACTACGGCGGCATCGGCGCGGTCATCGGCCACGAGATCGGTCACGGCTTCGACGACCAGGGCAGCCGCTTCGACGGCGACGGGTCGCTGCGGGACTGGTGGACCGACGAGGACCGCGCGGCCTTCGAGGAGCGCACCAAGAGCCTCATCGCGCAGTACGACGCGCTCGTGCCGCAGGGGCTCGCGGACGAGAACCACGTCAACGGCGCCCTCACCATCGGCGAGAACATCGGCGACCTCGGCGGCCTGGGCATCGCCATCAAGGCGTACGCGCTGTCGCTCGGCACCGACGACGAGGGCCGACCGGCCGAGGCGCCCGAGATCGACGGGTTCACCGGCATCCAGCGCCTGCTGCTGAGCTGGGCGCAGATCTGGCAGCAGAAGGGGCGGGATGCCGAGACCATCCGCCTGCTCACGATCGACCCGCACGCGCCCAACGAGTTCCGGTGCAACCAGATCGTCCGCAACATCGACGCGTTCTACGATGCATTCGGTGTGACCGCGTCCGATGCCCTGTGGCTCGACGAGGACCAGCGCGTCACCATCTGGTGACGCGCTGGCCGTTCGCGGCCCGCACGCCCCGCAACAGGATCTAGGGGAGGGAAACCCGTGGGCACCGAGCCCAGAAAGGATGCCGAGTCGCTTCGGGGGGCGCGACGGAGCACCGGCCGGAGGCTGCCGAAGAGGGCGGCCGCCGGCAGACGTTCGTTCACGTCGACGCTGAAGGCGCTCGACGATCTCGCCGCCTCCGGCGCGAAGATCTCGGTGCGCATCACCGACCTCGACCGCGGCACCTCGGTGCTGTCGGGCGACGACTTCGTCACGCTGCCGGTCGCCGGACTCGGCGTGGTGCCGCTGCTGATCGAGGTGGCCGCCGCCTTCGAATCCGGCACGCTGGATCCGCTCGAGATCATCGACCGCTCGCACATGGAGCCGGTGACCGTCGGCGGCGTGTGGCAGCATCTGAAGGCGCCGGCGCTGCCGCTGTCGGACGTCGCCGTGCTGACCGCCTCGACCGGCGACGCCCTCGCCGCCAACGCGCTGCTGCGCCGCGTCGGCCTGCCCGCGGTGCGCACCCGCATCGAGGAGCTGGGGCTCGCGCGCTCGGCGCTGCTGGACCGCTTCCGCGACGAGCGCGGCCCCGACGATGCGCCGCACTTCGCCCTCGGCTCCGCGCGGGAGCTCGCCGAGGTGTTCGCGGCGCTGGTGAACTCGAAGGTCGTCTCGCCCAGCGTGAGCGCCCAGGTCGCGGAGTGGCTGAGTCTCAACCACGACCTGTCGCTCGTGGCATCCGCCACCGGCCTCGACCCGTTCTCGCACGAGAACGACGAGCACGGGCTGCTGTTCATCAACAAGACGGGCAGGGATTCCGGCGTCCGCGTCGAGGCGGGGGTGCTCGCGGGCCCGCGTGCCGGGGTGTCGTATGCGCTCATCGTGTGCTTCGACGACCTCTCGATCTCGCACCGGCTGCGCGCGCATGAGGCGTTCCGCGTGCTCGGCACCGACCTCATGGAGTACGTCTTCTGACCCGTCGCTGCTGCGCGCCGGCGGGTCTCTCTCCGGTGAGACGACAGTCTGAGGACGAGACCGTGGGGAACACCCGGGCCCTCGTCCGCCGACTGTCGTCTCACGGCGCGGGGTGGGGGGATGACGCCGGGTGACGGACGGATGCCTCCGGCCCGAGGCATCCGGTAGCCTCGCGAGGGTGTCCACACCGCCGTACCGCGCCGACATCGTCGGCAGCTTCCTCCGTCCCACCGAGCTCGCCGAGGCACGCCGCCGGTTCGCCGCCGGCCAGATCGACGCCGACGCCCTGCGCGTCGCCGAGGACACCGCGATCGCCGAGCTCGCCGTGCGCGAGGCCGACGCCGGCCTGAAGCTCGCGACCGACGGCGAGTTCCGCCGCTCGTGGTGGCACTTCGACTTCTTCGGCCTGCTCGACGGCGTCGAGATCGTCGAGCTCGACCACGGCATCCAGTTCCAGGGCGTGCAGACCAAGCCGCGCGGCATCGAGATCTCGGGGAAGATCGGCTTCAGCGACACCCACCCGTTCCTCGACCACTTCCGCTCGCTGAAGAGCCTGCTCGAGCGCACGACCGGCGCGACGCCGAAGTTCAGCATCCCGGCCCCGACGGTCCTCGACTTCCGCCTGGAGCCCGGTCACCTCGAGGGGTCGGGGTACGCCGGCCGCGACGACATCGTCGACGACCTGGTGCAGGCGTATCGCGACGCCGTGGCGGCGTTCTACGCCGCCGGCGCCCGCTACCTGCAGTTCGACGACACCGCGTGGGCGTATCTGTGCTCGGACGTCGAGCTCGAGAAGGCGCGGGATCGCGGCATCCGCACCGACGGCATCGCCGAGCGCTACTCGGGAATCCTCAACCGCATCCTCGAGGGGAAGCCCGACGACCTGACGATCACCACGCACGTGTGCCGCGGCAACTTCCGCTCGACGTGGATCTCGTCCGGCGGCTACGAGCCGGTCGCCGAGCAGCTGCTGGGCAACACCGCGTACGACGGCTACTTCCTCGAGTACGACAGCGAGCGCGCCGGCGGCTTCGAGCCGCTGCGGTTCCTGCCGGAGGGCGACAAGACGGTCGTGCTGGGCCTGATCACGTCCAAGACCGGCGAGCTGGAGGACGTGGATGCCGTCAAGAAGCGCATCGACGAGGCATCCGCGTTCGCTCCCCTCGGGCAGCTGGCGCTGAGCCCGCAGTGCGGCTTCGCCTCGACCGAGGAGGGCAACGTCCTCACCGAGGACGAGCAGTGGGCGAAGGTGCGCGAGGTCGTCGACATCGCCGCCGACGTCTGGCGCTGACCCCCCCGGGCCGCGTCCGCTGAGGGGCGGCATCCGGACCCTGACGCGCCCCGTGCATGGCCGGTCACGCCGACACGCCGGTGACGGATGCCTCACCCCGGCGTGTCGCGCGATCGGCCATGCACCGTGCAGGCGGCGGAAGGCGGCTCAGTGGGGGTCGGATGCCTCCACCACGGGCGTGCCGTGGGTGTGGAAGGTCTCGATCGTCTTCATGCCCCAGGCCTGCCCCTTCTTGCGCTCGGTCTCGGTCCACTCCACGACCGGCTGGTCGGGGTCCAGCAGCAGCCGGGCGCCGGCCTGGGCGAACTCGATGCGGTTGCCGCCGGGCTCCCAGACGTACAGGAAGAACGTCTGGTTGATGGCGTGCTTGTGCGGGCCCGACTCGATGTGGATGCCGTTCTCGAGGAAGATGTCGGCGGCCTTGAGGATGTCCTCGCGGGTGTCGGGGGCGAACGCGATGTGGTGCAGGCGGTTGCCGTGCTTCGTCCAGTCGTCGGAGTACACCACGTCATAGGACTTCAGCGAGAAGTGGAACCACCACGCCGCGAACCTCCCGTTGTCGAGCCGGATCCGCTCGGACTCCCGCATGCCGAGCGCGTCGCGCAGGAACTCCCCGTTGGCCTCGACGTCCTTCGCGAGGTAGTTGATGTGGTCGAGGCGGCGGGCGTTCACGCCCCGCCCCGGGAAGCGGGAGGCCTGGTTCTTCAGCGCCGGCTTGTCGTCGGTGGCGACGTACCGCTCGGCCTCGTAGAAGATGCCCATCGCGTGCCCGTCGGGGTCGGTGAACTCGTACGTCGGCCCGCAGCCGAGGTCGCCGTCCACCCAGCCGCGGCCGAGCCCGGTCGCCTCGATGGCGGCGACGCGGCGCTCCAGCGCCTGCGGCGAGGACGCCCGGAACGACGTGCGACCCACGCCCGCGGCATCCGACGCCCGGAGCTTGATCGTGTACAGCTGGTACTCGTCCCACGTCCGCAGGTACACCGCGTCGCCGTCCTCGGCGACCACGCGCATCGCCAGGAGCTCCTCGAAGAACCAGCGGCTCTCGGCGGGCGTGGGGGTCAGCAACTCGACGTGGGCGAGGTGGGCGACGTCGAACGAGGTCTCGGCGGTCATGGGGCGTCCTCTCTGACGGGCATCGGTCGGGTCTCGGCCGGGCGGTCGGCGGCGAGCGTGAAGTCGAGGGTCATCGGCGGGGTCTCGGGAACACGAGGCCGTCGAAGAGCTTGCGGGCGGTGCGCGTGGACGACGACGTCGCCCGCCACACGCCGTCGGCGTGTGTGACGCGCACGTGCGAGACGGTGGTGCCGCTCGGGTGCTCGATCACGGTCTCGTCGCCGCCGAGCGGCCCGGCGAGGTCGGAGCCGACGGCGCCCGGGATCCGCAGCGCCGCGGCGACGGATGCCGCCATCAGAACGCCGATCGAGGTGTGGACGCGCGTCGGGATGAAGGCCCGGGTCGAGACGGCCCCGCCGTCGCGCGCCGGCGAGAGCAGGATCATCTTGGGCACCGTCTGTGCCGCCACGTCGCCCAGCCCCATGAGCGGGCCCGCGGCGAGCCGGAGGCGCTCGACGCGGGCCGCGACCCCGGCGTCGGCCTCGAGCGCGTCGGGGGTCTCGGTGCCGTCGAGGCCGAACTCGTCCGCACGCAGGAGCGCGACGGGCATGCCGTTGTCGATGAGGGTCACGGTGTGGCCGTCGATCTCGTCGACGGCGCGACCGGTCGGAAGCAGCGGCTTGTCGGGACCGGCGCCGACCTCGAGTTCGACGCCCGCCGCGGTGCCGGGCACGCCGTCGATCGTCGTGTCGCCGTCGTACTGCGGCCGGCCGTCGGCCGTCGGGAAGACGGCGGTCGCGGCATCCCCCGTATTGAGCAGCCGGATCCGCACGCTCGTGCGCTCCCCGGTCGCCGGCACGAGACCCCGCTCGACCGCGAACGGGCCGATGCCCGCGAGGAGGTTGCCGCAGGTCTGGGCGTCGGCGACGGTCGCCGTCTCGACGCCGACCTGCAGGAACAGGTAGTCCACGTCTATGTCGTCGGCCGTCGAGGGCGAGACGATCGCGACCTTGCTCGTGAGCGGATGCGCGCCGCCGAGGCCGTCGATCTGGCGCGGGTCGGGCGAGCCCATGATGCGCAGCAGCAGGTCGTCGCGGGCAGCCGGATCGGCGGGGAGGTCCGACGCCAGGAAGTACGCGCCCTTCGACGTGCCCCCGCGCATGAGCATGCACCGGATGCCGTCGCGCACGGCCGCCGCCGCATCCGGCGTCGTCATCGCTCCGTACCTCGTCCCGCGTCGAGTCCCGCGTTCCGCGCCTCGTGCTGCGCCTGCGTCAGGTACTCCACGCCGAGGTCGGCCAGGAGCGGACGCAGGCCCTTGCGGTCGAGGCTGAGCTCCGCGCCCGACGCGTACGCCGCGCGGTCGGCCTCCTCCTTGGCGACGCGGGCGTCGGCGGCCGCCAGCACCTCGGCCGCGCGTTCGCGCGGGACCACCACGACGCCGTCGTCGTCGGCGACCACGACGTCGCCCGGCCGCACGGTCGCGCCGGCCACCACGACCGGGACATTGACCGAGCCCGGTGTCGCTTTCACGGTGCCCTGCGCGTGCACGGCGCTCGACCACACCGGGAACCCCATCGCGCGGAGGTCCGCGACATCGCGCACGCCGGTGGCGGTGACGAGTCCGCGCACTCCGCGGGCCTGCAGCGCAGTGGCGAACAGGTCGCCGAACGCGCCGTCGCTCGACGGCGAGGTGGTCGCCACGACGAGCAGATCGCCCTCGCGGCACTGCTCGATCGCCGCGTGGATCATGAGGTTGTCGCCCGGCCAGCTCAGCACCGTGACGGCGGTGCCGGCGACGCGCACGCCGTCCTGGATGGGGCGGATGCCGGGACCGACCAGGCCGGTGCGGCCCATGGCCTCGTGCACGGTGGCGACACCGTGGACGCCGAGCGCGCCGGTGGTCGCGGCATCCGCTCTGGCGATGTCGGTGACGACGACGGGGTTCATCGGGAGGCGCCCTTCCTCACGACAGGACAGCGGTCACCTGCGGGAAGTGCCGCATGTAGGCCTCGCCCATCGTCTCGTGGTGAAGGCCGAGGTTGGGGCCGGCGTTGCGCTTGAGCTGCACGCCGCGCCGCACCGCGAGGTCGGTGTAGTACGACCACATGTGCTTCTGCGCGGGCAGGCACTCCATCGCGGCGCGCTTGCGGTCGAACGCCTCGGTGATGTCGAGGAGCACGTCCGGGGTGAAGTCGCACTGCTCGGGCTGGTGCGGCTCGAAGAAGAACACCGGCGGGGCGCCGATGATGTCGTCCTTCGTGGGGTAGCTGCCGTCGGAGTTCGCGACGCCGATCGCCTGGGCCAGCACGCGGGCCTCGAGCGCCATGCGCGCCGCCGCCGGGTGGTCGCCGTTGTAGGGGTCTCGCAGGGTGTGCGTCAGCACGACGGTCGGCTGCACGCGCCGGTACAGGTCGACCAGGCGCGCGACCGCCTCGCGCGACTCGACGAGCGGGTAGTCGCCGAGGTCGAGGAACTCGATCTCGGCGCCCAGAGCGGATGCCGCGGCCTCGGCCTCGGCGCGACGAACGGCCTTGATCTCATCGAGGGTCTTGCCCTCGAGCCACTGGCTGGCCGACTCGCCGCGCTCGCCGTAGGACAGGCACGCGACGACGGCGCGCTCGCCGCGGAGCGCTGCGGCGGCGATCGCGCCCCCGGCCCGCCAGACGAAGTCGCCGGCGTGCGCGCTGACGACGAGGAGCGTGTCGGCCGTCTCTGTCATGGGGCCAGCGAACCATACCCATGGCGAAATGGTCAACAAATTGTCTACAATCGTGGCGACCATGTACCTCTGATCGTAGGTATAGCGGATACGCAGCATCGCGCTCAGGTCACCGGCAGCATCAACTGGACGAGGAAGTCGAGGAACGCATGGCGAGCAATCTGCAGGAGCTCATGGACGAGCGGGGGAGCGTCGTGGAGATGCTGCGCAACTCGCAGCTCGGCACGTACATCTACCCGGTGGTCCCCGCCGAGTTCACCAACTGGCGTCGCGAGCAGAAGGCGTGGCGCGAGACCGCCGTGCTCTACGACCAGACGCACCACATGGTGAACTTCTTCATGACGGGCCCCGACGCGCTGAAGCTCCTCTCCCACACGGGCATCAACTCCTTCGCGAACTTCCCGGTGAACACCGCCAAGCAGTTCGTGCCGACATCATCGAGCGGGGGAGTCATCGGCGACGGCATCCTGTTCCACCTGTCCGAGGACGAGTACGTCTACGTCGGGCGGGCTCCCGGCGCGAACTGGTTGCAGTTCCACGCCGAGACCGGCGGCTACGACGTCGAGACCCGCTACGACGACCGCTCGCCCTCGCGCCCCTACGGGGCCGCCGTGACCCGCGAGTTCTACCGGTTCCAGATCCAGGGACCGAACGCCTGGCGGATCATCGAGAAGCTCGCAGGCCACGAGGTCGAGCAGGTGCGGTTCTTCCACATGGGCGAGCTCGAGATCGCGGGACAGCACGTGCGCACACTGCGCCACGGCATGGCCGGCGCCCCGGGTCTGGAGATCTGGGGTCCGTACGAGCAGCACGGCCGCATCCGCGATGCGGTGCTCGAGGCCGGTCGCGAGTTCGGGATCGAGCCGTGCGGCTCGCGCGCCTACTCGTCCAACACGCTCGAGTCGGGGTGGATCCCGTCGCCGCTGCCGGCCGTGTACACCGGCGGCGACATCGAGCGGCGCTACCGGGAGTGGCTTCCCGCGAACAGCTACGAGGCGATCAACGCGCTCGCGGGATCGTTCGTGTCGGACGACATCGAGGACTACTACCTCAACCCCTGGGACCTCGGCTACGGCTCGTTCGTGAAGTTCGACCACGACTTCATCGGCCGCGAGGCGCTCGAGCAGGTGGACCCCGAGACGCAGCGCAAGAAGGTGACGCTCGCCTGGAACGACGAGGACCTCGCGAAGATCCTCACGAGCGTGATCGACCGCGAGGGGCCCGGCTATCAGTTCTTCGACCTGCCGAACGCCAACTACGGCTCGTCGAACTACGACGCCGTGATCGACGCGGACGGCAGCACGGTGGGCCTCTCGCTCTTCACCGGCGTCACGGCCAACGAGAAGCGCGGCCTGTCGCTGGCCACCGTCGACCGCGATGTGCCGATCGGCGCCGAGGTGCGCGTGGTGTGGGGCGAGCCCGACGGCGGCTCGGGCAAGACCACGGTCGAGCCCCACGAGCAGATCGAGGTGCGGGCCGTGGTGAGCCCGGTGCCGTACGCCGTGACAGCCCGCCAGGAGTACCACGGCGGCTGGCGCACCGCGGGCGTCGCCTGAGCTTCGGCGCCTCCAGATCTTCGGCGCCTCCAGATCTTCGGCGCCTCCCGCGCGTCGGCGCCTCCCGCGAGAATGTGGCAGTTGTGGCCGCTACCTCCCGGCGGTAGCGGCCACAAAGGCCACATCCGCGGCGGCGAGGCGAGGCGACCGTGCATGGATGCGGCAGTTGTGGCCGCTACATCGGACGTGTAGCGGCCACAAGCGCCACATCCGCGGCGGCAGGCTCAGCGATCGTGCTCGGCGACGAGGCGCTCGAACCACGCGAGCGTGGCGCGGATCATGTCGGCGGGCTGCCCCGACGACTCCAGCGCCGCGAGGGCTGCCCGCACCTCCTGCTCGCGACGCACGGCATGGGTCGCGCTGCCCTCGACGAGCCGGTCGACCAGCGCGGCGCCGTCGGGTCCGAGCTCCGCCGCGATCTGGGCGCGCAGCCATTCCTCGGCGCCCACCGCGCGCGCTGCGCCGAGGCCCTCCAGCACGAGCGCCGCGAGGCCCTTCATGAACACGCTGCGCAGCAGCCGCAGGCGCGCGGCATCCCCCGCGGGTCCCTCGACCACCTCGACGGGCACCTCGAACGGCTCCACCCGCGCGGCGAACGCGCGCGCGCCCGGACCACTCGCCAGCAGCGGCGTGTGATGCCCCGCGCGGACGACGGGCGCGAGGACCGCGACATCCGCCATCGTCACCCCCCGGTCGGCGGCGAGCCGCGCGATGTCCTGCTTGACCTGCGGGGCGGCGGTGTTGAGATCCGCGTACACCGCGCCGGGGGCCACGTGCGGCAGGGCGTCACGGGCGACGGATGCCGCGGCCTGGCCGGTCACGAGGCTCAGGGCGACGTCGGCTCCGGCGAGAGCCCCGGCGAGCGTGGCGAACTGCGGCACCGCCGGGTCGCCCAGGTCGTGCGCCGGATCGAACCCGCGCACCCGAGCCCCTGCCGCGGCGAGGCCGCGCGCGTACCGCCGGCCCGCCTCGCCGAGCCCCAGGACTGCGATCGTGGTCATGGCCGAACCCTAGAGCACGGCCGCGCGCGCGCCGCCGTGGGGCGCGGTCGCGTCGTGGAGGTCGGCGTCGAGGCTCTCGAGGTACTCCAGGGATCTCCGGGAGCCGCTCACCAGCGGGCGGATGCCGTGCGTGCGCTCGTCGACGTCGGGCCGGTACGCCACGGCGAGGTCGTGCGCGATGCCGGCGGCGGCGCGGCGCAGCAGCTCGACATAGGGATGCGGCGAGACGCCGTCGTTCGGCACCACCACTCCGATGGCGGCGTAGACCGTGCCGCCCGGTCCGGTGATGGGCACCGCGATGCCGCGGGACTCGGGGTGGATGTGCCCCTCGGTGACCGCGTACCCGTCCTCGCGCACCCGGCGCAGCTGCGCCCGGAGGTCGGTCCCGGTGCGGATGGTGCGGTCGGTGTATGCGCGCATCCCCGCCTGGACGACGTCCTCGGCGAGCGACTCGTCGGCGTGGGCGAGCAGCACCAGACCGCTCGACGACGCGTGGAGCGGGATACGGCCGCCGATGAGCGTCGCGTTGACCACGGCGTCGCGCGTGGACATGCGGTCGATGAACAGCACGTCCCGCCCGCTCAGCACGCCCAGCTGCGTGTGCTGTCGCACGCGCTCGTGGACGGCGCCCAGCCACGGCCGGGCGATCTCCCGCAGTCCGACCGCGCCCGGCGTGCGGCTGGCGAACTCCCACAGCCGCACGCCCAGGCGGTACGTCCGGTCCGGCAGGCGCTCGAGCAGACCTTCGCGCTCCAGCTCGCCGATGAGACGGTGGGCGGAGGAGCGGGGGATGCCGGCGGCATCCGCGATCTCGCTGAGCGTGAGGAACGGATGCCACGCATCGAAGCTCTCCAGCACCCGCAGGTGCCGGTGCAGCACCGACTCCCCGGCCGACCCTCGTGCCACGGCATCCTCCTCGACGACGCCATGCTAACCCCGCTCGTCGCCCGGAGTTTCGTTCAGCGGAACGCGCCGGCGCCCCCGGACGCGGACGGGCTCAGGCGTTCTGCCGATACACCGTCCGGGCGTAGTCGTGATACGGCGCCGGCGCCACCGTGGCACGGATGCGCACCTGACGGTGGTCGGCGTCGACGGAGTCCTTGCGCGAGATCGGATCCTCGCCCCACACCACCTCGACCTCGGCGCCGTCGCCGATGCCGACGTCCAGCGTCGCCAGCGACATGTAGAGCTGGTCGTACGCCACGTAGCCGGCATCCGTCGAGATCCCTACGCGGTCACCGTCCTTCAGGATCTCGTCCATCTGGTAGAGCCCGTAGCGCGCCTTCGGGAAGTCGAGGTACTTAGCGGGCGTGCCGGGCTCGAGCTGCGAGCGCACCACCGCGGCGACGTCCTCGGCGTTCCAGATCAGCGTGACCTTGCGCCGGCGCTGGTTCTCGGCGTGCTTCTGAAGCGCCTCCCGGCCGTGGAAGTCGTGGTCGAACCGCACCGAGCGGCCGAGGCCGATGTCGAAGGGCGTCATGTAGTAGTCGTGCACATCGGTGGAGTACAGCGATCCGCCCACCGAGCCGATGCGCGCGGCCGGCAGCCACTCGCGGTACTCGGCGAAGTCGTCGTCGAACACGGCGGGGAAGGGGGTCGGCACCCAGCCCGACTCGAGCGGCGACGACGAGTACGCCTTCGCACCGACGCGGCGGATGCCGTGCTCGGCGCCCGCCGCCATGAGCGCGTTCAGCACGACCTCGTTGTCCTCCCAGGGCCCGTAGAACTCGAACCCCGGCTGCCCGGCCATGCCGTGACGCAGGGCCTTGACCGGCCGCCCCGCGATCTCGACGTCGCCGATGTGGAAGAACTTGATCTCGGGCGCCGGCCCGCCGAACACCTTCTCCATCACCGCATCCGCTTTCGGCCCCTGCAGCTCGTAACGGTAGAAGGTGGGCGGCCCCTGCCGCATGTGCGAGTTCGCCTCGAGCCGGTAGCGGACGTCCTTGCCCGCCGACTGCGCCTTCTCGACGTTGAAGCGCACCCAGTCGATGAGGATGTGGTGCCCGATGAGCACGATTCCCTCGGGGCCTTCGGCGTTGTAGAACAGGATGCCGTCGCCGATGAGGTAGCCGTCCTGGTTCACCGAGATGAGCTGCTTGGCCACCCCCGGACGGAAGGTCGCGAACGTGTTCGGCGACAGGGAGCTGAGCAGTCCGATCAGGTCGTCGCCGTCCAGGAAGAGCTGCGTCATGTGGTGCGACTGGTCCATGAGCGCCACCGTCGTGTTCCAGGCCCGCTGCTCGTCGCGCCAGTTGGTGAACTCCGGCGCCACCGGGAAGGTGAAGGCGGGCCAGTTCTGGTTGCGCAGCAGCTCGACGGGGCTCCCCGCGCGTTCGATCGCCTGCGCGAGCGTTTCGGTCATCGTCGACCCTCTCTCTGGTTGCGGTCAGCTGGGGTCAGCGTAGGAGCGCGGTCGGGCCGGGCCCGGGACTGATTCCGTTGAACGGAAACGGATGCCTCCCACCGCCGCCGACCGCGCCACGATCGGTGCGAGAGGTCACGGTTGCAAATCTTCACACCAAAATCGTTGACAATCTTTCCGTGAATCCGTAGTTTTCCGCACAGGGGAAGGACTCGAGTCCCCTATCGACCAGACGCGACGACGCGAAAGGCGGGGCCATGGGCGCTCGGCTCGCAGTGCGAGACGTCAGCCTTCATTTCGGCGGCGTCAGCGTGCTCGAGGATGTCACCTTCACGGTCGAGCCCGGACAGATCTTCGGGCTGGTCGGTCCGAACGGCGCAGGCAAGACGTCGCTGTTCAACTGCGTCAGCGGTCACTACCGGCCGAGCTCCGGGTCCATCACGATCGACGGCGCGGAGGTGCTGGGGTCGTCTCCGGCCACCCTCGCGCGGCAGGGGCTTGCGAGGACGTTCCAGCATCCGGCGCTCCAGCTGCGCGAGACCGTCTTGGAGAACGTGCTGCTGGGAGCCCACACGCGTCTGCCCGGGGGACCGGTGGAGTGGTCGCTGCGCATCGCGCGCACCGCTCGCGCGGAGCGGGAGCTGCGGCAGGAAGCCCTCGCGCTGCTCGAGCGCAACGGGCTCGGCTGGGCGGCCGGGATGCGCGCCGACGAGCTCTCGCACGGCCTGCACAAGGGCATCGAGCTGTGCCGGGCGCTGCTGATGAAGCCCGGGCTGCTGCTTCTGGACGAGCCCGCCGCAGGTCTGCCCCACTCGGAGGTCGAGCAGCTCATCGAGACGGTGCGCCGCGTGCGCGACGACGACATCACCGTGGTGATCGTCGAGCACAACATGGGGCTGATCTCGGCGCTCACCGACCGGGTGGTCGTGCTCGACCACGGCCGCAAGCTGATGGAGGGGTCGGCCGCGCAGGCGCAGTCCGACCCGCGCGTCATCGAGGCCTACCTGGGGAAGGATGCCGCCGATGACGCTGCTTGAGCTGGCGGACGTGCGCGCGTTCTACGGGCGCGTGCAGGTGCTCGAGGGCGTGTCGCTGACGGTGCCGGACGGCGGGGCGGTCGGCATCCTGGGGGCCAACGGCGCCGGGAAGACGACCACGCTGCGCGCGATCTGCGGGACGGTGCGCTCCGCCGGCACGATCCGCTTCGACGGGAAGGAGCTGCGCGGTCTCCGCCCCGACCAGGTCGCCGCGCGCGGGATCGCGCACGTCCCCGAGGGCCGAGGCACGCTGTCCGACCTCACCGTCCGCGAGAACCTCAAGGTCGGCGCCTATCGCCGCCGCGACGCCAAAGCCGTCCGCGCCGACATGGACTACTGCCTCGACCTGTTCCCGCAGCTGCAGAACCGCATCCGCTCGAACGGCTCCGCCCTGTCCGGCGGCGAGCAGCAGATGCTCGCCATCGCGCGCGCCATCATGTCGAAGCCCCGGCTGCTTCTGCTGGACGAGGCATCCCTCGGGCTCGCCCCCAGCACCGCGAAGTCCGTGTACCAGGCGATCGGGCGGCTGCGCAGCGAGTCCGGCATCGCGATGCTCGTCGTCGAGCAGAACGCGAACCTGGCCTTCACCCTCGTCGACAGCGCGACCGTGCTCGAGACGGGGCGCAACGTCCTCACCGGTTCCTCGGCGGAGCTGCGGGGCATGGACGAGATCCGCCGCGCGTACCTGGGAGGCTGACGTGGGCACCTTCATCCAGCTCGTCATCGACGGCCTCTCGACCGGGTCGATCTACGCCGCGCTGGCGCTCGCGATCGTGCTGGTGAACCAGGCGACCGGCCTCATCAACTTCGCGCAGGGCGGCATGGCGGTGCTGTCGGCGTATATCGCGTGGGTGCTCAACGGGTTCGGCATCCCTCTCCTGCTCGCGATCCTGGCCGCCGTCGTGATCTCGTTCTTCCTGGGCGCCGTCATCGAGCGCTTCCTCATCCGGCGCTTCGAGGGGGGCGACCCCGACACCGCGGTCGTCGCCACGATCGGCCTCCTGACGCTCATCACCGGACTGTGCGCCTGGATCTGGACGTACAACAACCGGCTGTTCCCGTCGCTGTTCCCGCTCGAGACCGTGCAGATCGCCGGTGCCGTCATCAGCGTGCGCTCGCTCGGCACGATCGTGGTGATCGTCGCGATCATGCTGCTGCTGCAGGCGCTGTTCCTCGGCACCAAGCTCGGCCTCGCCCTTCGCGCGGTGGCGATCAACCCCGCCTCGGCGGCGTTCTCCGGGGTGAACGTCGGCCGCAACCTCATGGTGGGCTGGGGACTGGCGGCCGTGCTCGGCGCCGTCGCCGGCGTCCTCGTGGCTCCGCAGCTGACCCTCACCCCCGGCATGATGGACTCCGCGCTGGTCTACGCCCTCGCCGCCTGCATCCTGGGCGGACTGTCGAGCCCGATCGGCGTCGTCGTGGCCGCGTGGCTCATCGGCGTGCTGGAGAACCTCGCCGCGGTGTACGTGCCCTTCATCGGGCACGACCTCAAGATCGCGGTGCCGTTCATCCTCATCTTCGTCGTGCTGATCGTGAGGCCCCAGGGCCTCTTCGGGCGGAAAGCGGTGGTGCGCGTCTGATGGCTGCCAACACGGACCTCTCGACCCGAACCCGGGTGCTCGGCCGCCCCTGGGTGCCGTGGGCCGCGGCCGGCCTCGTCATCGTGCTCATGATCGTGTTGCCGCTGATCCTCCCCGAGTTCGCCAATCAGACCATCGCCCGCATCGGCGTCTTCGCCGTCGCCGTGCTCGGGCTGAACGTGGTGATGGGGTACACCGGGCAGGTGTCGCTCGGGCAGATCTTCTTCGTCGGCGTCGGTGCCTACGTGACGGCGTTCGGCGTGAACGCCGACTGGAACATCGTGCTCATCTTCGTCCTGGCCTGCCTCGTCCCCGCGGTCATCGGGCTGCTCATCGCGCTCGCCGCGGCCCGGCTCGGGGGCCTCGCCATCGCCATGGTGACCATCGCGCTGCCCATCGTGGGGGTGCCGCTGGCCAAGCGGCTGTCGGACTTCACCGGCGGCTCGCAGGGCACCTCGGCGCGCTTCTCCAGCGCGCCCGAGTGGACGGGCCTCTACGACGACCAGTGGCAGCTGTACATCGTCTTCCTCATCGGCGGCATCACGTTCCTGCTCACCCGCAACCTCGTGCGCGGCAAGTACGGGCGGGCCTTCGCGATCGTCAAGAACAATGAGGCTGTCGCCGGCTCCATGGGGATCTCCCCGTACCGCTACAAGGTGCTCGCCTTCACGATCGCCTCGCTCATCGGCGGCGTGAGCGGGTTCCTGTACATGGTCGTGATCCAGTACACCTCGCCCGAGACGCTGAACTTCGGTCACTCGATCGAGCTGCTCGCGGCCATGGTCATCGGCGGCGCCGGCAGCATCATCGGCTCGCTGCTCGGCGGCGTCTGGTACGTCATCGTGCCGTACGTCACCGGCATCATCGATCCGAACATCACCGCTCTGCTGCAGGGCGCGATCCTCCTGATCGTGCTGTTCATCCTGCCCGGCGGGCTGGTGTCGCTGCCGCGACTGTGGCGTCGCCGGGGACGCGACGCCGGCCGTGGCGGCGGAGTGCTCGGCGATGACGGGCAGCCCGATGCCGCGGCATCCGTCACCGGCACTCCCACGGTGGGCGACGCGCTCGGCGCGCCGTCGGCCGGCGGTCCCTCGAAGCCCTCACCACCACCCCCTACGACGCAGTCGTAATCACACAGAGAGGCAGGATCCATGAGCACCAATCGCAGAAGGATGCGCGTCGCCTCGGTCGTCGCGGGGATCGGCATCGTCGCCGTCCTCGCCGCCGGCTGCGCGCGCGGCGGCGGCTCGCCCGACAGCACGGACGAGGGCGGCGGCGCCGCCGCGAGCCCCGGCATCACCGACGAATCGATCACGCTGGGCATCACCACCCCGCTGTCGGGCCCGACAGCCGGACCGGGCACGTGCACCGTCGCCGGCATCACGGCGTATTTCGGCGCGAGGAACGCCGAGGGCGGTGTGGAGTTCGGCGACGGCAACACCCGCACCGTCGAGATCGAGGCGCTGGACGATGAGTACGACCCGCAGAAGGCCAAGGCCAACTACGACCAGCTCAAGAGCAGCGTGTTCGCGATGACGGCGGGCCTCGGCACGCCGACGAACCGCGCGTGGCTGGATGCGGCGATCGCCGACGAGGTGCCGCAGGTGCTGATCATGACCGGCGACCCGATCTTCAGCAACCAGGAGGAGAGCCCGTGGCAGCTCGGGTTCGTCCCGATCTACCAGAACGAGGGCGAGGCGTTCGGCGAGCTGCTGGCCGGCTCGGCCGAAGAGCACAAGGTCGCGATCCTGTCGCAGAACGACGACTACGGCGAGGGGTACGTCGAGGGCTTCAAGACCGCCATCGAGGGTGCCGACAACATCGAGATCGTGAAGGAGCTCACGTACGAGGCCACCGACACCTCGGTCGACGCGCAGCTGACCGAGCTGGCCGGATCGGGCGCCGACGTCTTCTTCAACGCGATGTCGATCACCCCGCTGGTGATCTCGTCGCTGCAGAAGGCGCAGGAGCTCGGATGGCTCCCGTCGTGGTTCCTGCCGTCGAACACCTCGAGCCCGACGGCGATCCTCGAGCCCGGCGGCGCCGCGGCGTTCCCCGGCGTCTACACGGTGGCCTTCGCCCAGTCGGCGGCCGCCCCGACGTTCGCCGAGAGCGAGGAGGGTGCGGCCTTCCTCGAGCAGCTGAACGAGTACGCCGACTATCCGGACGTCCCGGCGTTCCCGCACTGCGTCTGGTCCTACCAGATCGGCGCGACGCTCGAGGAGGTGTTCGGCAACATGACCGAGCCGACCCGCGAGAACTTCATGGCGGCGCTGCGGGACGTGTCGGGCTTCACGGCACCGCTGATGCTCGAAGGCTCCACGGTCGACACCACCGAGGACGGCCAGCCCGCCGTCTCCACCGTGCAGGTGCAGAAGTACAACGGCAGGGGCTACGCCCCGGCCGAGAGCTGGGACGAGTGACCTGAGGGCACGAGAGAGGGCGGCCGGAGGCATCCGGTCGCCCTCTCGTCGCGCTCGAGCACCGCGGCTGCGTCCGGGCGGATCACTCCATGCCGTGCAGCACCTCGACGATGCCCGACAGGTGGGCGCGGGTGGCGGCCTCGGCGCCGTCGGGATCCTTCGCGAGGATCGCGTCGATGATGGCGATGTGCTCGGGGGCGGAGGTCGCCGCGCGGCCGGGGTGGAAAGCCAGGCGGAACTGGTGGCGTGCGGACTGCGCCCGCAGCCGCTCGAGCAGCTGGGTGGCGGTGCCGTGGCGGCTGAGGTCGCGGATGCGGCGGTCGAGCTCCTGGTTCAGCCGGGAGTACGACATGAGGTCCCCCGCGGCGATCGCGCGCTCGATCTCGGCGCGCAGGTCGCGCAGCGCGGCGGCGTCCGCCGGCGTGAGGTTCTCGGCGGCCTTGCGCGCGCACAGCGTCTCGAGCCCGATGCGCACCTCGACGATCTCGATCGCCTCGTCCACCGAGATGGCGCGCACACGCGCGCCGCGGTTGGGGAGGCGCTCGACGAGGCCCTCGCCGGCGAGGTTCAGCAGCGCCGTGCGCACCGACGCCCGCGAGGCGCCGTAGCGCTCGCTGAGGTCGGCTTCGATGAGCCGCTGATGGGGCGCGAACTGCGCGTCGAGGATCGCGTCGCGGATCTGCTGCGTGAGGTCGGGGCGGTCGGTCGTCTCGGTCTCGCCGAGCACCGCGGCATCCGTCATCTGCGTCATCCCCTCTCGATGCCGTTGTGCGTGCACTGACACTATCTCGCGACTTCGGCGGCCTTGCGAAGCATTTCATACGAAATCTGCGCGAAAATCGTCGACAATCTTGATCCGCCGGTCGCCGAGGGGCAGGCTGGAAGCGACGTCGAACCGCGCAGACCCGGCGCGGCCCAGCGCGGCGCGGGCAGGACCCGCGGCGGAGAACCAGCACAGAGAGGTGGGCGTTCATGAGCGAGACGGCGACCGGCACGACGGTCCGGACCGGCCTGTACATCGGGGGTGAGGAGCGCTTCACCGAGGACGTGCTCACGATCCCCGACCCCGCCAGACCGGGGGCGGTCGTAGGCGAGGCGGCTGCGGCATCCGCCTCGGATGTGACGGATGCCGTCGCCGCGGCGAAGCGGGCGTACCCGGCGTGGGCCGCGCTCACGCCGCAGGAGCGCGCCGCCAAGATGGCCGAGGCCATCGCCGGCATCGCGGACGACCGCGACACCGACGCGGCGATCCTGTCGCAGGAGAACGGCAAGATCCGCCTGGAGGGGTGGATCGACGCACTCGTGTTCGAGCTCCGCTGGAACCTCGCGCTGATGCTCGCCGACGAGGTGGACGCCTCCAAGACGCTGCCGCCGGTGCCGGGCGCGATCCCGGTGTCCACCGACGTGTCGTATCAGCCGCTCGGCGTGGTGACGGTGATCGTGCCGTTCAACTGGCCCATCGCGATCCTGGGCGCATCGCTGCCGCACGCGCTGCTGGCGGGCAACACCGCGATCGTCAAGCCGCCGCCCTCGGCGCCGCTGGCGACGACGCGCGTCGTGCAGCGGGTGGCCGCGAAGCTGCCCCCCGGCGTGCTCAACGTCGTGACCGGCCGCGACCAGGACATGGCGGGGCTCATCCAGAACCCCGACGTCGCCAAGGTCTGCTTCACCGGCAGCGTGAACGGCGGCAAGCGGATCATGGAGATGGCGTCCAAGACGCTGACCCGCGTGACGCTGGAGCTCGGCGGCAACGACGCGGCGGTGTTCCTCGAGGACGCGATCCTCGACGACGCGCACCTCGACCGGCTGTTCGCGGCGATCTACGACACGACCGGCCAGATCTGCATGAACGCGAAGCGGGTGTTCGTGCACCGCTCGCGCATGGACGAGCTCGTCGCCGGGCTCACCGCGCGGCTCGAGCAGGTCAAGCTCGGGCGCGGCCTCGACGAGGGCACGACGATGGGTCCGCTGCACCAGCCCGCGCAGAAGGCGTTCGTCGATGAGATCATCCAGGAGGCGAAGGATGCCGGCGCCGACGTCCGCGAGTTCGGCGAGCTTCCCGGCGGCGAGCTCGAGGGCGGCAACTTCGTGCGGCCGGCAATCGTCGTCGACCCCGACCCGCAGCTGCGCGTCGTGACGCAGGAGCAGTTCGGGCCCGTCATCCCGGTGATCCCGTTCGATGACGAGGCGGAGGCCGTGCGCCTTGCCAACGATACGTGGGGCGGCCTGTGCGGCTCGGTGTGGACCGGGTCGCCCGAGGCGGCGCAGCGCGTCGGGTCCCAGCTGGTGTGCGGCTACGTGTGGGTCAACGACCACGGGGCGACGCGCCTGGACCTGCGGGCGCCGTTCGGCGGCATGAAGCAGTCCGGCTTCGGTCGCGAGCAGGGCATCGAAGGTGTGCGCGCGTTCCAGGACACCCGCTCGATCGCGACCATCGACCCGGAGGCGCTGGCGTCGATGGCCCACTGACGGGGGCGTCCGGGGCGTTCGGTTGGCGCGGATGGCCGCTTCCCCTCGTGGGAGGCGACCATTCGCGTCGTCCGAAGGCGCGCCCCTCGGGTTGAGGTGGCACGAGTGGTCGAATCGCCTTGGACGAGGCATCCGTTCGCGTCACTTGAAGGACGTGCCTGCGCGTTGAGGTGGCGCGAGTGGCCGCATCGCCTTGGACGAGGCGACCATTTCCTCCGGAGACCTCGGAGCGCACATCAGGCGCCTGCAGACCGCGTTGGTCAGGCCTGCGGGTGACGCCGGTACGTCCTGAGCGAGCGGATGCCGCGCGCTGACCCGGGCAGCGTGCTCGCGGCGGTCTACATTCGAACGATGAGGGTGCCCGTGGGAGCTGTCGTCATCGCGATCATCTCCGGGGTGCTGCTGCTCGGCGGCGCGATCGTCCTGTTCGCGTCGAGTGCGGCGGAAGCGGCATCCTTCGGCTGGTTCGCCTATCAGCCGCTCGCGGGTGCCGTCTTCTTCCCGGGTTCGCTCATCGTGATGACACCGCTGATGACGACGGCCGCCGCTGTCGGCATCATCGGCCTCGTGGGGTTGGGCGCGACCGCAGGGTACGTGCTGGGCCGGCGACGTGCGCCCCGGGCCGCCCGAGACGGATCCTCCAAGTCGCCGCCCGCCCCTTGAGGTGGCGCGAATGGCGGCCTCCGCACGCGGGATGCGGCGATTCGCGTCAGCTGAGGCGGGGCACACCCGCGGCGAGACCTCGCGCACGCCAAGACCCGGACGGCTGGGACGGGGTCAGCGCTCGAGGCGCTCCACCAAGGCCAGCCCGCGGCGGGCCCACGCGATCTCGCCCTGCGCGCGCTCCACGAGGCCCTCGTACGCGAAGCGCTTGTAGGCGATGGTGCGCTCGCGGTCGGCATCCGCCGTCACGGCCAGGCGTCGTACGAGCATCGGGTTCGCGACCGCGTCGATGCGCTCCAGCTCGCCCTCCCACTGGGCCAGCTCGCCCTCCCACTGTGCGATGTGCCGCTCGAGGAACGCGCGCGCCGCGTCGGGCGGCGCCGCCTCCAGGTACGCGGCGCGGAGATGGGCAGGGTCGCGCACCCGCTGGTAGTCCAGGGGTGCGGCCATCCAGTCCAGGAACGCCCGGTTTCCGGCATCCGTCACGTGATAGATGCGACGCGTGCCGCGCTCGCCGCGGGCCTGCTCCTCGCCCTCGATGAGGCCGGCTTCCTCCATCTTGCGCAGCTCGGGGTAGATCTGCGAGTCGGGCGCATGCCACACGTGACCCACCGACTGGTGGAACTGCTTCTGCAGGTCGTAGCCCGACAGCGGCCCCACCCGCAGGATGGCCAGCAGCGCGTAGCGCAGACTCATGCGACTCCTCTCCTTCCCGAGACTATCGATGAGCGGATGCCTCGCCCCGCCGTCACCGGAATGCTGCGAGGGGGCCCGCCCGGCGCGGGCGGACCCCCTCGGGTCGGATGCGGTCAGGCGGATTCCTGATATCCGGTGCGCCAGCCGCCGTGGTACGTCTGGCGGGCCACCGTCGAATACGGCACCGGCGAGACCACCGCGCGCACCTCCAGCTGCCGGTGCGGCTCGACCGACGCCTTCTTGGTGCCGCCGTCGGGCTCGCCCCAGACGACCGTGACCTCGGCGCCCTCGGGCACGTCGGGGTTGACCGTCGCGAGCGACAGCGCGCGCTTCTCGTTCGCGCTGTAGCCGGTGAACATCGAGAATCCGACCACCTCGCCGCCGGCATCCGTCACCGCGTCGTAGTTGGCCGACCCGTAGTTGGCCAGCGGGAGGTCGAAGAACTTGTAGCTCTCCTGCTCGGTGTCGAAGAGCGACGCGAAGATCTTCGTGACGTCCTCGGCGTTCCACGCGAGGGTGACCTTGCGGCGCTGCGTGGCCGGGTCGATCTTCTCCAGCGCATCGCGGCCGATGAAGTCGTGGTCGAACTTCACGAACGAGCCGTAGCCGAGCTCCCACGGCGTCAGGTAGTAGTCCTCGATGTTCTGCGACACGAAGGAGCCGGCGAGCGTGCCGGTCGCCTCGTAGCTGTCGACGCCGAGCCACTCGCGGTAGCCGCGCTCCTCCTCGCCGGAGTAGATCGCCGGCAGCGGCGACGGGATCCAGCCGGACTCGAGCGTGTTCGACGGGTAGGCGCGCGAGCCGACGGGTACGAGCCCGAACTCCTGGCCGGCCTCGACGATGATGTCGCGCACGCGGTGGTGGTCCTCGTACGGTCCCCAGATCTCCAGACCCGGCGCGCCGGCCATGCCGTGGCGCAGGGTGCGGACGTTCGCGCCGCCCACCTGCATCTCGGACATCGCGAAGAACTTCAGCTGCTCGAGGGGCCCGCCGTTGAGCTTCTCGATGACCTGCCAGGCCGCAGGGCCCTGGATCTGGAACCGGTAGTAGCGCCGGCTCACCGCGTCGCCGTAGGGGCGCGAGGGCGAGCGGCGGTCGACGGTGACGTCGAGGTTCGCGTAGCCGCCCGTCTCACCGTGGTACAGCAGCCAGTTCGAGGCGGGCGCGCGGCCCACGTAGACGTACTCGTCCTCGGCCTCGTGGAACAGGATGCCATCGCCGATGACGTGCCCCGACGCGGTCGTCGGCACGTACTGCTTGGCGCGGTTCACGGGGAAGGTCGCGACGGAGTTGATCGCCGTGTCGGAGATCAGCCTGATCGCGTCCGAGCCCTTGAGGAACACGTTGTCCATGTGGTGCGACTGGTCGTAGAGCACGGCGGTGTCCCGCCACGCCTTCTGCTCCTTGATCCAGTTCTGGAAGTCCGCGGGGACCACCGGGTAGATGTACGAGCCGATCTGCGAGTTGCGCAGCATCTCGACGGGGTTCTGCCCGTCGATGAGCTCCTGCAGATTCTTCGCCATGATGAACCTCTCTGTTCTGGGGATGTGGGTTTCGGTGACGGATGCCGCGGCCGCGCGCTTCGGCGGGCGCGGCGACCCGGGGCTAGGTGAAGACGATCGTGTGGTTGCCGTGCCGGATCACGCGGTCCTCGGCGTGCCACTGGACGGCGCGGGAGAGCACCGCGCGCTCGACGTAGGCCCCGCGTGCCTGCAGATCCGCGGCGGTCATCGCGTGCGTGACGCGGGCGACGTCCTGCTCGATGATCGGGCCCTCGTCCAGGTCCTCGGTGACGTAGTGGCTGGTCGCGCCGATCAGCTTCACGCCGCGCTCCTTCGCCTTGCGGTACGGAGCTGCCCCGATGAAGGCGGGAAGGAACGAGTGGTGGATGTTGATGACCGGCACGCCGACCGCGTCGAGGAACGAGTCGGAGAGGATCTGCATGTAGCGGGCCAGCACGACGAAGTCGACGTTGCCCTTCAGCAGCTCGACGATCTTGGCCTCGGCGGCCGACTTGTCGGGACCCTGCGACGGCACGTGGAAGAAGGGGATGCCGAACGAGCGGACGTCCTCCGCGGTGTTGGTGTGGTTCGAGATCACCATCGGGATCGTCACCGGCAGCTCGCCGCGGCGATGCCGCCACAAGAGCTCGAGGAGGCAGTGGTCGCTCGTCGAGACCAGGATCGCCATGCGCTTGGGGATGGACTGGTCGGTCACGCGCCATTCCATCCCGAGCGCGCCGAGCGTGTTGTCGAGGTCGGCCTCGAGCTCGGGCAGCGCCGCCTGCAGGTCGGGTCGGTGGAAGACCACCCGCTGGAAGAACTCGCCGCCCTCGGGGTTGTCGGAGTACTGGTCGAGGGTCACGATGTTGCCGCGGTTGCGCGCGATGAGCGCCGTGACGGCCGCGACGAGACCGGGCTTGTCGGGTCCGTGGACGGTCAGGCAGGCGTGGTCGCGGTGCGTCTCGAGGTGCGCCGTCATCGGCGAGCCCCCGAGGACTGCGCGGCGACGAACTCCCGCGCCCACTGCGACGTCGCCAGGAGTCCGCCGAAGGTGTAGAAGTGCAGCTTCACGTCGCCGGTCTTCGGGTCGGACGAGAGCAGCTCCGCCATGTCGGAGACGAAGCGGTCGGGTCCTGCCGTTCCCATGAGGTTCGTCAGCGAGAATCCGTACTTCTTCACGATCATCGCGTTCGCGCCGATCCCGAAGCGCCGGGCGAAGCCGAGGAGGCGCTTGATGCCGGCGGGGCCGGGCGTGCCGATCCGGATCTGCGCCTCGATGCCGCGCTCGCGCACCTCGCTGATCCACGCCGTGACGGGCTCGGTGTCGAAGGCGAACTGCGTGAGGACGACGGCATCCAGCCCCTGCTGAGCCAGCGCGAGCGCCTTCTCGTCGAGGTGGCGCCACAGCACGTCGCTGGAGATGTCGGGGTGACCCTCGGGATACCCCGCGATCGACACCTCCGTGGCGCCGTACTTCTGCAGCAGGCCCGAGCGGATGAGTGTGAGGGAGTCCGGGTAGGGACCGGCGGGCTCGGCCGGGTCGCCGCCCACCGCGAAGACGTGCTCGGTGGCGCCGACCTCCTGCAGGCGGCCGAGGAACTCCTCGAGCTGGTCCTGCGACTCCAGGCGCCGGGCCGAGATGTGGGGGACCGGCACGAAGCCCATGTCCTTGACCGCCTTCGCGGCCGCGACCCGCATCTCGAGGTCCTCGTTGCCGAGGAAGGTCACGTTGATCTTCGTGCCCTGCGGGATGGTCTCGCGGGCCTCCTGGAGCCCGGGGATGTCCTTGCCGGTCATCTCGAGCGAGAAGCCCTCGACCAGGGCGGCCGCCTGGGGGGAAGCGGGGGTCGCGTGCGTCATGCGTGAGGTCCTTTCCTCTGCGGGGCGTCGCTGCCCCGGTGTCACCAGAATACCTATGGTCATAGGTATTGGCAATAGGGACGTTGTCTTGCGCGGCCCGGTGGGTGATAGTTCAACAAAACGGTGACGGGCGTCACGAAACCATTGACAATGGCTCGCCGGTGGCGGACGATGAAGTCAGTCCGGCACGCCGCGGTGGGGACTCCGACTCCGGTCGGGCAGGCCGCGGCGACCGGTGAACCCGCACCGTTCACGAGAGGCCCGTCAATGAAGAAGAGTCTTGCCACCATCGGCGTGCTCGCCGCCGCCGCGATCGCGCTGGCCGGCTGCACCGATTCCGCCGCCGAGCCGGAGTCCACCGCCACCTCCACCGGCGATGCGGGCTCGGGCGAGCTGACGACCGTCCGCGTCGCCGCCCTTCCCATCGCCGAGACCGGCGCCCTCTGGGCCGCCATGGAAGAGGGCATCTTCGAGGAGCACGGTCTCGAGATCGAGGTCGTCCCGTCGCAGGGCGGCGCCAACGCGATCCCGGCCCTGCTGAGCGGCGACATCCAGTTCGCCATCGGCCAGCCGTTCGGCCCCATCCGCGCAGACCTCCAGGACCTCGGCGTCGTGATCGTCGGCAACTACGCCAACAGCAACGCCGAGGGCGACGACGTCAACGCCGTCGTGGCGCTCGGCGACGCCGGCATCACGCGGCCCGCGGACCTCGCGGGCAAGAAGGTGTCTGTCAACACGATCGGCGCGGCCGGCGACCTCACCATCCGCAAGGCCGTGCAGGACGACGGCGGCGACCCCTCGACGATCGAGTTCGTCGAGGTCGCCTTCCCCGATGTGCCGGCGCAGCTCGAGGCCGGCACGATGGACGCGGCGTGGGCGCCCGACCCGTTCCGCGGCATCATCGTCGGCGGGGGCGGCGTCTCGGTGGTCCAGCCCTACCAGGCGACGATCCCCGGCCTGACCGTGCTCACCAACATCACGACGCAGGCCATGCTGGATGAGGACCCCGAGCTCGTCACGGCGTACTCCGAGGCGATGGCCGAGGCCCTCGACTGGGCGGCCGAGAACGAGGAGGCCGTCCGCGCGGCGATCGCCACGAACCTCGAGATCCCCGAGGAGGCCGCCGCGGGCATCGTCCTTCCGACCTTCACGTGGGACCTCGCCGACGCCGGCATCGAGGACCTCGGCGCGCTCGCGGTCGAGTTCGCCTACATCGACGCCGAGCCCGACTACGACCGTCTGCTGCAGCAGCAGTAGTTGCACGACGAGAGGGTGACGGATGCCGCGGCGCGCGGCATCCGTTCCCCCTCCGCGTGCCCTCCCGACGTCTTCCGGCGTCATCCTTCCCGGCGTCGTCACCCCGACGTCGCCCTCCCAACGATCGGAGCCGCCGATGGCCGTCGCCGACGCCCCCATGATCGTCGCCACGCCGCCCCGCAGGCGCAGCCCGCGGCGCATGCGCACCGTCCGAAAGGTCGTGCTCGGGTTCGCCGGTGTCGTCGGGTTCCTCGTGACCTGGCAGCTGCTGCCCACGCTGGGCCTGGTCGATCCGCGGTACTTCCCCAGCGCCACGACCACCCTCGCCGCCCTCGGGCAGGAGCTGCGCGACCTCGAGTTCTGGCGCAACGTCGGGCGGACGATGACCGCCTGGGGCATCGGGCTGGTCATCGCGACCGTGCTCGCGACCGTGCTGGGCACGATCATCGGCCTCGTGCCGTTCCTGCGCCGGGCGACCCATACGACGGTGGAGTTCCTCCGTCCGATCCCGTCGGTCGCGCTCATCCCGCTCGCGATCCTGATGTTCGGGCTTCGGATCGAGGCGGCGCTCGTGATCATCGTGTACGCCAGCTTCTGGCAGGTCTTCATCCAGGTGCTGTACGGCGTGGCCGACGTGGACACCGTCGCCCGCGACACGGCGCGCAGCTTCGGACTGTCTCGCGGCTCGCGCGTCGTGAACCTCGTCTTCCCCACCGCCCTTCCGTACCTCATGACGGGTCTGCGCCTGGCCGCCGCCGTCGCGCTGATCCTCGCGATCACGGCCGAGATGTTCATCGGCAACCCCGGACTCGGCCGTGAGATCGTGTTCGCGCAGTCCGCCGGCAACTGGCCGACCGTGTACGCCCTGGTGATCGTCACCGGCATCCTGGGCCTCCTCATCAACCTGGTGTTCCGGGCGATCGAGCGCCGCTCGCTCGCGTGGCATCAGTCGGTGCGAGGGGAGGAAGTGCTGTGACCCTCTACACGAGCACGGTCGTGACCCCCCGCAAGCGGCCGCGGGTGTGGGCCAAGATCGGCGAGAACACCCTCTACGCGATCGGGCTGCCGATCCTGCTCCTGGTCATCTGGGGCATCTGGGCCAGCTTCACCACGGCGCGCTTCTTCCCGCCGCCGCTCGAGATCCTCGAGGCGTTCGTCGACACCTGGATCGGGCCGGCGTTCATCACCGACGTGCTGCCCAGCCTCGGCCGGCTCGCGATCGGCATCACGATCTCCATCGTCGTCGGCATCGTCGCCGGCACGCTGATCGGATTGAACCGGTGGCTGCGCGAACTGCTCGAGCCGATGCTCGAGTTCTTCCGCGCCGTCCCCCCGCCCGTGCTGCTTCCCATCGTCGTGGTGCTGATGGGGCCCACCGACGCGATGAAGATCGTGGTGATCGTCGTCGGCTCGGTGTGGCCGATCCTGCTCAACACCATCGAGGGCGTGCGGGCCACGGACTCGGTCATGACCGAGACGGCCCGCTCGTTCGCCGTCACCCAGACCGAGCGCCTGCGCTATCTGGTGCTCCCCGCAGCGAGCCCGCGCATCATGGCCGGCGTGCGGCAGTCGCTGTCGATCGCGCTGATCCTCATGGTGATCTCGGAGCTGGCCTACTCGTCGTCGGGCCTCGGCTACCAGATCGTGTTCTTCCAGCGGAACTATCTCATCGCCGAGATGTGGAGCGGCATCCTGCTTCTCGGTCTCATCGGTATCCTGCTCGCGGCCATCTTCGGTCTCGTCGAGCGGCGCGTGCTGCGCTGGTACCACGGAATCAAGGAGGTGGAGCGTGCGTGAGACGCTTCTGAACGTCGAGCACCTGCGCAAGGTGTACGAATCGACGACGGGCGACGTCGAGGCGATCGGCGACATCAGCTTCCGGATGGATGCCGGCGAGCTGGTGTGCATCGTCGGCCCGAGCGGGTGCGGCAAGACGACGCTGCTGAAGTGCATCGCCGGCCTGCTGAAGCCCACCGAGGGCGTGGTCGAGCTCGACGGCAAGCGCGTGACGTCGCCGCCGCCGAACATGGCGCTCGTCTTCCAGGAGTACGGCCGCAGCCTGTACCCGTGGCTCACGGTGCGGGGGAACGTCGAGCTTCCGCTCAAGCACAAGAAGCTGTCGCGCGCAGACCGCGACCGTCTCATCGACGATGCCCTCACCGCGGTGGGCCTGGACCACGCCTCGAAGAGCTACCCGTGGCAGCTGTCGGGCGGCATGCAGCAGCGCGTCGCGATCGCCCGCGCCGTCGCGTACCAGCCCGAGGTGCTCATCATGGACGAGCCGTTCGCCGCCGTCGACGCACAGACCCGGGCCGATCTGGAGGACCTGGTGCGCAAGCTCCACCGCGAGCGCGGGATGTCGATCCTCTTCGTGACGCACGACATCGACGAGTCGGTGTACCTCGGCGAGCGGGTCGTCGTGCTGTCGAAGTCGCCGACCTGGGTGCAGGAGGACCTCGCGATCGACCTCGCGCCCGAGCGCGACCAGATCACGACGCGCGCGCTGCCGCGCTTCACCGAGCTGCGCACGCACGTGTACGAGCAGATCCAGCGCGCGAAGCGCGGCGAGGCCGTGCGCCCGGAGCCCGCGTGAGCGTTCTCCCCCTCGAAGGCTCGGTCCTCACGCGCAAGCCGCGGCAGCTGCTGCTGGCGTTCTTCGGCGAGTTCGTGTGCGACCGCTACTTCGCTCCGCTGCGGGCGAGCGTGCTGATCGGCGCGCTCGAGAGCGCGGGCGTGGCGGCCTCCGCCGTGCGCACGAACCTCGACCGCATGGTGGCCAGCGGCCTCCTCGAGCGCCGGCGCCTGGGCCGCGAGATCGGGTTCGAGCTGACCGCGCACGGCAGCGAGGTGCTGCGCGAGGCATCCGGCCGCGTGAACGGCCCGGCGCCCTTCGAGCCGCAGGGCGAGGGCTGGACGCTGGTGACCTTCAGCGTGCCGGAGCACCTGCGTGACCTGCGGCACCGCCTGCGGGCGGCCCTGACCTGGTCGGGGTTCGCGGTGCTGCGCGACGGGCTGTGGATCGCGCCGGGCGCGCGGGATCTCGCCGCCGCGCTGGATGCCATCATCCCCGACCTGCCGCCGGGCTCCATCACGGCGTTCTCGGCGTCGGAGCTCGACGGGTTCCCGATGGCCGATGCGGTGCGCGTCGCGTGGGACATCGAGCGCATCCGCGACGCGCATCTGGAGTTCATCGCGCACTGGGAACGGGAGGATGCGGCATCCGACCTCCCGCCCGTCACCGCGCGCACGCTGCTCGTGGCCGACTGGCTCGCGCTGCTGCGCGCGGATCCCCGGCTGCCGCGTCAGTACATGGACGACGACTGGCCCGCCGACCGCTCCGCCGAGCTGTTCACGCGCCGGCACCGCGAGTTCGCCTTCCCCGCCGTGCGGGACTTCGCCGGTCTCGTCGACTGACCAGAGCGCTCCCCGCCGGCCCGTCGCTGTCGGGGGCTGGCCTCAGGTCACGCGGTAGGCGACGTAGCGCACGCGGCTCGCCTCGCGGATGTAGGACGCGAGGTAGACCGCCCGCTCGAACTCCGGCCGCGTGGCGCTCTCCAGCGTCAGGGCGGCGCGGAAGTAGTACGCCGCCGGGTCGACGTCGTCCCCGCGCAGCAGCGCCTCCAGCACGGCGGGGTCGCCGCTGCGCACGCCCTGCGCGCGGATGTACAGCAGCGACCCGTCGTCGCCGCGCGCGCTGTAGCGGCCGTCGATCTCGATCGAGCCGTCGGCGCGGACGGTCTGCCAATCGGCGCCGCCCGGCAGGATCGTTCCGCGGAAGTCGCCGGCGATGGTCCCGCCCACCACGGGGATGATGCGGCGATGCCCGGCGCGGGTCGTCCCGTGGTCCTCGAGCGGACCGAGGTCGGCCACGACCTCGAACGACCGCTCGAGCCCGGGGACGGGCGGCTCGTGCGCCGTCATGTCAGCTGCCGCCGAATCTCGCGCGCAGGTCGGCCTTGCGGACCTTTCCGGATGCCGTGCGCGGCAGGTCGTCGACCACCACGACGTTCTTCGGCAGCTTGTAGCGGGCGAGCAGCCCGTCGAGGTGGCGGCGCACCGTCTCGGTGTCGACCTCGGCGCCCTCGCGGAGCGTGACGACCGCCCACGGCACCTCGCCCCAGCGCTCGTCGGGGACGCCGACCACCGCGACGCCCGAGATGCCCTCGATGTCGGCGATGAGGTTCTCGACCTCGGCGGGGTAGATGTTCTCGCCGCCCGAGATGATCATGTCCTTGAGGCGATCGGAGATGTAGAGGTAGCCCTCCGGGTCGAGGTAGCCGAGGTCGCCGGAG
The DNA here is from genome assembly GCF_015277815.1 of Microbacterium atlanticum. Classification (NCBI taxonomy): domain Bacteria; kingdom Bacillati; phylum Actinomycetota; class Actinomycetes; order Micrococcales; family Microbacteriaceae; genus Microbacterium; species Microbacterium atlanticum. The sequence continues at coordinate 3,513,137 of NZ_CP063813.1, read as the reverse complement.
CGGTACCAGCCGTCGTCGGTGAACACGGCGGCCGTCTCGGCGGGCAGCCCGTGGTAGCCGAGGAACACGTTGGGTCCCGCGACCTCGATCTCGCCGACGGTTCCCCGCGGAACGACGTCGCCGCGCTCGTCGGTGATCCGCACGTCGGTGAAGAAGTGCGGGAGCCCGACGCTGCCCTGCTTCTCGCGCGTCTTGGTGGGCGACAGCGAGGTGGCGCCCGGGGAGGTCTCGGTCATGCCGTAGCCCTGCGAGAACGACAGGCCGCGCTCCTCGTACGCGTTGAGGATGCGCGTCGGCACCGCCGATCCGCCGCACGTCAGCTTCTGCAGTGAGGAGAGGTCCGTGGACGCCCACGCGGAATGGTCGGCCATCATCTGATACGTCGTCGGCACGCCGCTGAGCATGGTGATGCCGTGCCGCTCGATGAGCGACAGCGCGCGTCCCGGCTCGAAGCCCTTCTCGAGCACGAGCGTGGCCCCCTTGAGGATCACCGGGAGCGCCCCCATGCCGAGCGAGGCGACGTGGAACAGCGGCGAGATCATGAGCGACCTGTCGGTCGACACGACGTCGTAGTCGACGATGCAGTTCACCGCGACCCACGTGAGGTTGCCGTGGCTGAGCACGGCGCCCTTCGGGCGGCCGGTGGTGCCCGACGTGTAGACGATGGCCGCCGGGTCTGCGAGCTCCACGTCGGCGACGGTGTGACCGCCGGGCGCCTCGGCGAGCAGGCGGTTCAGCCCGGGATGCTCGGGCACTCCCGCGCCGGTGACGATCACGTGGGCGATCCGCCCCGCCTCGACGCCCGGCATCGCGCGGTCGAGGAACTCGGCGTCGAGCACGACGGCGCGCGCGCCCGAGTCGACGAGCACGTGCGTCACCTCGGGGGCGGCGAGCCGCGTGTTCACCGGTACGAAGACGGCGCCGAGCTGGGCTGCGCCGAACATCACCTCCAGGAACTGCGGGCTGTTCTCGCCGATGTAGGCGACGGCGTCACCCTTGCGGATGCCGCGATGCCACAGCACGGCGGCGACGTGGTCGGCGGCATCCGCCAGGTCGCGGTACGTCAGCACGTCGTCGCCGAAGACGACGGCCTGCTTGGCGGGGTCCTTGAGCCGCCGCTTGGCGAGCCAGAACCCGATCCCCTTGTGCATCGTTTGCGGTCCTCTCCTTCGAGGAGGCGGTCGTCGCCGCGGTCAGGCGTAGAAGCGGTACAGGCCGCGGGCCACGACGGCGGGCTTCTCGGCGCCCTCGATCTCGATGGTCTGGTCGACGGCGAACTGGTAGCCGCCGCGCACCTCGGTGACCTCGTCGATCACGGCGTTCATGCGCACGCGCGCGCCGACCTTGACCGGCGAGACGAAGCGCACCTTGTCCAGCCCGTAGTTCACGCGCGTCGTGACCCCGGTCGCGTCGAACAGCTCCGACCAGAACTTCACGGTGAGCGAGAGCGACAGGAAGCCGTGCGCGATCGGGCCGCCGAACGGACCCTCGGCCGCGCGCTCGGGGTCGACGTGGATCCACTGGTGGTCATCGGTGGCGTCGGCGAAGAGGTTCACGCGGTCCTGCGTGACCTCGAGCCACTCGGTCCAGCCGAGGTCGGTGCCGGCGAGGCCGGGGATGTCGTCGTAGGCGACGGTGGTGGTCATGGGTCCTCCTTGATGGGTGGTTCAGGTGAAGGCCGACGCGCCGGTGAGCGCGCGGCCGACGATGAGGGCGTTGATCTCGTGCGTGCCCTCGTACGAGTACACGGCCTCGGCGTCGGCGAAGAACCGGGCGACGTCGTGTTCGAGCAGGATGCCGTTGCCGCCGAGCACCTCGCGGCCGAGGGCTACGGTCTCGCGGGCCAGGCGCGCGGTCTGCAGCTTCGCCAGCGCCGAGTTCTCGTCGGCGAACTCGCCCCGGTCCTGGTGCGCCGAGAGCTGCGTCACCATCGCCAGGGAGGCGACGGTGTTGCCGAGCATGCGGGCGAGCTTCTCCTGCACGAGCTGGAAGCCGCCGATGGGCCGCTCGAACTGGTGCCGCTCGCGCACGTAGCGCACGGCCGCGTCCAGCGCTCCGGCCTGCAGCCCCGCGGCGATCCACGCCACGTCGGAGCGCATGGCGCGCAGGATGCCGGCGACGTCGCGCCAGCCGTTCACGTTCGCAAGGCGCGTCGCCTCGCCGACGCGCACGCCGTCGAGCGTGATGAGCGCGTTCTGCATGGGCCGCAGCGCGACCTTGCCGGCGATCGCCTCGAGCCGCACCCCGGCGGCACCGGTCGGCACGAGGAATGCCTTCACCGCGTGATCGTCGACGTCGCGCGCGAACACCACCAGGACGTCGGATGCCGCGGCCCCGCCGATCCACTTCTTGCGGCCGTCGATCACCCACTCGCCGCCGTCGCGCCGTGCCGTCGTCGCCAGCCCGCCGGCGATGTCGGACCCGTGCTCGGGCTCGGTGAGCGCGAACACTCCCTTGAGGTCGAAGCTGCGCACCCGCGGGTCGAGCTCCGCCGCTTGTGCGGGCGATCCGCCGAGCGCGACAGCCGTGCGGAACAGCCCCGATTGCGCGTTGTACAGCGTCGCCACCGAGACGTCGGTGCGTGCCAGCACGTAGTTGCGGAACCCTGCGAACATGCTCGAACCCGCCTCGGCGGCATCCACCGCCTCCGGCTGCATCAGGTCGAGCGGGATCAGTGCCTCGAGCACGCCGTCCGGCATGGTCGCCGTCTCCCACGCCTCGGCGAGGAGGGGACGGATGCTGCCGTCCAGCGTCTCCTGCAGCCGCCCCAGTGCGGCGCGCGCGGCCGGGCTCAGGTGCGCGGCCGCGATGGCGTACGGGTCGAACCCGAACGTCGCATCGGCCTCGAGGGAGGGCATGTCAGCCGCCGAGTCCGAACAGGCGCGCGGCGTTGTCCTTCAGGATGCCGGGCAGGACCTCCGGCTTGAAGGAGCCCACCGTCTCGGCATCCCTCATCCAGCGGTCGGGCGTGAGCAGCGGGAAGTCCGAGCCGAACAGGATGCGCTTCTTGAGGTACGAGTTGGCGGCGCGCACGAGTGACTCGGGGAAGTACTTTGGGCTCCACCCCGACAGGTCGATCCACGTGTTGTGCTTGTGCGTCGCGACCGAGAGCGCCTCGTCCTGCCACGGCACCGAAGGGTGGGCCATGATGATCTGCAGCGCGGGGAAGCGCGCGGCGACCGGGTCGAGCAGGATCGGGTTGGACAGGCCGAGCAGGAGGCCGCGTCCGCCGGGGAGCCCGGCGCCGATTCCGGTCTGGCCGGTGTGGAACAGCGCGACGACGCCTTCTTCCTGCAGCAGTTCGTAGAGCGGGAAGTGGGCCTCGTCCGACGGGTCGAAGCCCTGCACGGTCGGGTGGAACTTGAAGCCGCGCACGCCGTGCTCGTCGAGGAGGCGTCGCGCGCGGTCGAGCGCGTCGGTCCGGCGCGGATCGACCGAGCCGAACGGGATGAGCACGTCGTTGTTGCGGGCGGCGCCCTCGGCGATGTCTTCGCTGGAGAGCGGAGCGTGTCCGAGCTGCGTCTCGGCGTCGACGGTGAAGACGACGGCCGCCATGCGGCGCTCGCGGTAGTACGCGGCGATGGAGTCGAGGTCGGGGTTCGGGCCGTCGGTTGAGAAGTACCGCGCGGCGGCGGCGGCGAGGTCGTCCGGCAGCGACGCGTGCCCGTGCCCATCGACCTCGATGTGCACATGCACGTCGATGGCCGTGATCGCGTCGAGGTCGATCGCCGGCTCGTAGCGGGTCATGACCGCTGGAGGTCTTCGGGAAGCGGCGGGAACTTCTCACCGACCGTCTGCAGGTCGCCGATCGCGTCGCCGAAGCCCGAGGCCAGGTCGTCGTACGACCAGCCGCCGTCGTGGTACGCGGTCGCGACAGCCTCGGGGTGCGACCACAGCTGCAGCCTGTCGCCGCCGATGCCGATGGCCTGACCGGTGACGCCGGCTGCGGCATCCGACGCCAGGAACGCGATGAGCCCCGCGACGTCCTCCGACGTGCCGAATCCGAGGTCGTGGCGGAAGAATGCGGGCATCGGCTCGCCCGCGGCCTCGGCCTCGACCGCGGCGGCGAAGTAGGGGACGGTCGCGGTCATCGCGGTCGCAGCCACCGGGATGACGGCGTTGGCAGTGATGCCCGCGCGCTTGAGCTCGAGGGCCCAGGTGCGCACCATGCCGACGATGCCGGCCTTCGCGGCGGCGTAGTTTGTCTGGCCGAAGTTGCCGCGCTGGCCGGTCGGCGACCCGATGGCGATGATGCGGCCGGCGACCTCGTTCTCGCGCATCCAGGTGGCGGCCTCGCGCACGCACGTGAAGGTGCCGCGCAGGTGCACGTTGATGACGGTGTCGAAGTCGTCGTCGCTCATCTTCCACAGCACGGTGTCGCGCAGCACGCCGGCGTTGGTGACGAGGATGTCGAGCCGGCCGAAGGTGTCGACGGCGGTCCGCACCAGCTGCTTCGCAGTCTCGGTGGGGCCGACGGGGGCGACCACTGCGGCGGCGCGTCCGCCCTCGGCCTCGATGCTGGCGACCGCCTCGGCCGCGGTGGCCTCGTCGACGTCGTTGACGACGACCGCCGCGCCGCGCCGGGCGAGCTCCTGCGCGTAGGCGAGGCCGAGGCCCCGGCCCGAGCCGGTGACGATCGCGACCTTGCCGTCGAGGGGGCGGGCGGTGTCGCCGCTCGTGGTGCCGTCGAGTGCCATGCGTGAGACTCCTTCGTGTCGCAGTCCGCTCGCGGCGCGGGGCGCCGGACGGGGGTCCGGCACCCATTGAACCGGCAACCGTTGAAAAAGTCAATCATTCCGTTCGTCCACGAACTGGGCTACGCTCATGCCCATGCCGAAATCCGCCGACGCCGTCGCCCCGCCGGGCCTGCGCGCCTCGGCGCTCGCAGACGACGTGAGCTTCCTGCTCGCCCGCGCGAACGCGATCGCGCTCGCCGCCGGCAACGCGGCGCTCGCGGCGCACGGACTGAAGGCGCGGTCGTATTCGGTGCTCGTTCTGGCCTCGGGCGATGCCCGGCCGTCGCAGCGGGACCTCGCCGAGTTCCTCCGCCTCGACCCCAGTCAGGTGGTCAGCCTCGTCGACGAGCTGCAGTCGCGGCACCTCGTCGAGCGGCAGCCCGACCCGTCGGACCGGCGTGCGAACGTGGTCGTCGCGACCGACGCCGGGCGCGAGCTCGTCGCCGCCGCGCGCGAGGCGGCGCGCCTGGCCGAGGAGCGCGTGCACGCGGAGCTCTCGGCGGACGAGCGCGAGGTTCTCACCGACCTCCTGCGCCGCCTGGCCTTCCCCGAGGACTGAGGCTGCTCGCCGCCGTCGGCGTGCGCGGGGTGGCGCCCGCGGCGTTCGCCTGTCACGACACGCCGTGTTGGCGCCGGGGATGGCGCCTTTCATGCCATGCGAGCGCTCGGGCGAGGGGTTGACGTGTCGCGACACGCCGTGTGCGCGCCGGGGAGGGGCCTTTCGTGCCATGCGAGCGCTCGGGCGAGGGGTTGACGTGTCGCGACGCGCGGTGTGCGCCGGGGATGTGGCCTTTCGTGCCATGTGAGCGCTCGGGCGAGGGGTTGACGTGTCGCGACGCGCGGTGTGCGCCGGGGATGTGGCCGTTCGTGCCATGCGAGCGCTGGGGCGCGCCGTTCGCCTGTCGCGACACGCCGTGTGCGCGCGGGGATGGGGCCTTTCGTGCCATGCGAGCGCTGGGGCGAGGGGTTGACGTGTCGCGACGCGCGGTGTGCGCCGGGGATGTGGCCTTTCGTGCCATGCGAGCGCTCGGGCGAGGGGTTGACGTGTCGCGACGCGCGGTGTGCGCGCAGGGGATTAGGCCTTTCGTGCCACCCGAGCGCGGGGGCGCGCCGTTCGCCTGTCGCGACACGCGGGTGGCGTGACGGCGGGGACGGATGCTGCGCCGGGGCGTGGCATCCGTGATCCGCGTCAGCGACGCTCGAGCACGAACCGGTCGCGACCGGCGAACACCCCGACAACGGTGAGCCCCACCAGGACCACAAGGACCAGTGCCAGGGACGCGACCCAGTCGCCGGTGAGACTGTGGAGGCCGCCGAAGGCGACGGGGCCGAGGGCGGCGATGACGTATCCGACCGATTGGGACATGCCCGACAGGGCGGCGGAGGTGTCGTGGTCGCGGGCACGCTGGGCCATCAACGTGAGCGACATCGCGAGCGTGGCGCCTCCGGTGAGCCCGATCAGCGAGCCCCACACCAGCACGGCGCCGGGTGCCACCATGAGTCCCGCGACACCGATGATCGCGAGCGAGGGGATCAGCGCCGGCGCCCACCGCTCGAGGCCGCCCCGCAGGATGAGCGGCAGCAGCAGGCAGCCCGCCAGCGAGAACAGCTGGTAGACCATGACGTCGATGCCCGCGACGACCTCGGACCGGCCCGTCGACATCGACAGCGGCGCGAGCCAGGTGACGAACATGTAGAACATGGATGCCTGCAGCCCCATGTAGACGGCGACGAGCCAGGCGATGGGGTCCGACCAGATGCCGGTGCGCCCGCGCGGCGACTTCGTGTGATCGTGAATGCTTCGCGATCCGCGGTGCGCCCACCACCACGCTGCGACGGCGAACGGCAGCAGCGCCGCCCCGGTCACGAGGAGCGCGAACCGCCACCCCGCCGCGACGCCGCCGATCTCGAGGTGCGAGATCGGCACGACGACACCGGACGACACCGCGCCCATGCCGGCGAGCAGCGCGGTGTACGTAGCGGTCACAGCCGGCACGTGCCCGGGGAACTCCCGCTTGACGACCGCCGGCATGAGGACGTTGATGATCGCGATGCCGATTCCGATCACCGCCGTGCCGATCCACAGGCTCACGACGGGTCCGGGGATCGACCGCATCAGTGTGCCCGCCAGCAGCACGAGCAGCGACCACAGCAGCACGCGGGGCTGGCCGAACCGGCGGCTCAGCTCGTGCGCGAGCGGGGAGAACAGTGCCCACGCGACGAGCGGCACCGCCGCGAGGACGCCGAGCGCGGTGAGCGACATCCCGGTGTCGGCGCCGATCTGGTCCAGCAGCGGCCCGAGCCCGGTGATGGCCGGACGCATGTTCGCCGCGACCAGGCACACGGCCGCGACGAGCATCGCGAGCGAGGCGGCCCGCGACGGCGGGCGCGCGGCGGTGCGCGGCGGTGTGGCCATAGGGCTGGGACTATAGCCGACGCGGGGGGCGAGGCATCCGTTCACTCCCGTTCAGCGGCAGTGGGCCGGCGCTGTCGCCGGTCGAGGTCGGGCGGGGCCGCCGCGGCGGGCGAGGCATCCGTTCACTCCCGTTCAGCGGCGTGGTGTCGGTGCAGTGCTGGCCGCGAGCATGGTCGGCGACGGCGACACGCCGGTGACGGATGCCGCGACCCGGCGTGCCGGGCGATCGGCCATGCACGGGGCTCAGCGCGGCCGGCGATCGGCAATACAGGGAGCCTCACGCAGGCTGCCACGACGGTCGGCCATGCACCGGACAGACCTCGCCCGGCGGAAGGGCCAGACCGCCCGCGGCCTCAGATCGCCCGCGGCGGCGGCCGCCGCCGCCAGACAGCACCGCCCCGGCAGCCGCCCCGCCGTCGCCGACCGCACGGCCGAGCCGAGCGGAGCCGAAGGAGGGTCAGGCCAGGCCCTCCAGCGGCCAGCCGGTGTACGCCTCGGCGAGGAAGCGCCGACCGGCCTCGGACTCGACGACGGACTGCAGCTCGCCGAGCTGGCGCAGGCGGTCGAAGTCCGACGCCTCGGGGGCGACGTGGAGCATGTTGGTCATCCACCACGAGAAGTGCTGGGCCTTCCAGATGCGGTGCAGGGCCTTCTGCGGGAATGCCTGGATGAGCCGGTCGTCGTTCTCGAGCAGCAGCGCGCGCAGGGCACGCTCGAGCACGACGACGTCCGCGACGGCGAGGTTCATGCCCTTCGCGCCCGTCGGCGGCACCGTGTGGGCGGCGTCGCCGATGAGGGCGACCCGGCCGCGCAGCAGCTCGTGCGCCACGAAGCTGCGGAAGCGCAGCACATCGCGCTGGAAGATCGGACCCTCCTGGAGGGTCGTGCCGGGCACACGCTTCTGCAGCTCCTCCCACAGCTGCTCCTCGCTGAGGGCGTTGGGGTCGGCATCCGGGTCGCACTGGAAGTACATGCGCTGCACGGTCGCGCTGCGCTGGCTGATGAGCGCGAAGCCGTCGGGGGAGTTGCTGTAGATCAGCTCCTCGGCGCTCGGCGGCGCCTCGCAGAGGATGCCGAACCACGCGAACGGGTACTCGCGGAAGTACCCGCCCGTCGACGAGCCGGTCACCGCCTCGCGCACGACGCTGCGCGACCCGTCGGAGCCGACGACGAAGTCCGCCTCGATCTCGAGCGGTGCGCCGTCGGCGTCGGTCGCGATGAGGCGAGGGCGATCGGATGCCGCATCCTCGACGCGCACCGCCGTCACCCCGAAGCGGAGGTCCTGGCCCTTGTCGAGGCGCGCGGCGATCAGGTCCTTGAGGACCTCGTGCTGCGGGTAGAGCCAGACGCCGCGGCCGACGAGGTCGGCGAAGTCGATGCGGTGCCCGGCGCCCGAGAAGCGCAGCTCGATGCCGTCGTGACGGTTGCCGACGGATCGGACGCGGCTCGACGCGCCGGAGGCGTCGAGGATCTCGACCGTCCCCTGCTCGAGGATGCCGGCGCGGATGGTGGTCTCGATCTCCTCCCGCGAGCGCTGGTCGATGACGATCGACTCGATGCCGGCGATGCCGAGCAGGTGCGACAGGAGGAGCCCGGCGGGTCCGGCGCCGACGATCGCGACGCGGGTGCTGATGGTGGTCATGACGTCTCCTTCGACGACGTGGGGGTGTGGACGGATGCCTCGACCCAGTGTGAACCCGAACCGGGCTGGGCGGCGGGAGACTCCCGTTGATCGGGAAGCCAAGAGGTCGCGGCCTCTGGACGAGATCAGCCCGGCGTCAGCGGACCCTGGGCGAATCTCGTAGGGCGGCGGGCGGGCGGGACGGATGCCTGGCCGAGCCGGGTGGCCGCCCGGATAGGTCAGCGCGCTCGGCGGGGAGGTCGGCCAGATGGCGACCGCGGCGCGCAGCAGCTCACCCAGGGATCGGCGGCCCACCCACGTTCAGCGGCGGTCGGCGCGAAGGTCGGCCTCGATGCCGGCGGCCGCGGCGCGGAGCGCCGCGATCGCGGGATCCGGCGGGGTCTCGCGTGGGAGGACGACAGACAGCGCCGCCACGACCTCGCCCGCGTCGCGGATCGGCACCGCGACGCCGGTCGACACGGCCTCGATCGATCCGGGTGCCACCACCACGCCGGTGCGGCGCACCTCGGTGAGGAGGCGGCGCAGGCGCGCGGCATCCGTCACCGTCTCGGGGGCAAGGGCGCGCAGCGGGCCGGCGAGCACTCGCTCGCGCAGGGCGGCCGGCGCGTGTGCGAGCAGCACCAAGCCGGACGACGAGGCGTGGAGGGGGAGGCGTCCGGCGATGCGGGTGATGTTGGCGCCGGCGTCGGGGTGCGAGAGGCGCTCGAGGAAGAGGGCTTCGTCCTGCTCGAGCACGGCGAGCTGGGTGTGCTCGCGGATCTCTGCCTGCACGTGCTCCATATGGGGCAGAGCGGCCTGGCGGAGGCGGAGCGCCGTGGAGCCGCGGAGGGCCAGTTCCCACAGCCGCATGCCGAGGTGCACGCGGCGGTCCTCGTCGCGCTCGAGGAGGCCTGCCGCGACGAGCTCGTCGACGATGCGGTGCGCCGTGGAGGAGGGCAGCCCGGCGCGCCGCCCGATCTCGGCGGCCGACTGCATGGAACGCTCGGCCGTGAAGGTCTCGAGCACGCGCACGATGCGGTCGGTCATCGAGTCGCCGGAGGGCGAGTTCGCCATGCGCCCACTGTTCCACACCGGCCGGCGGCAGAACTCCACGGATCCGGGCGGCGCGGGGCCGACACGCCGGGCCGCCGCCGCCGGGTGGGGCGGATGAGCGGAGTTGTGCAGCGGCCAGGGGCGGGAGGCGCCGACCGGAGGGCAGCGGCACCGGCAGAGGCGGGAGCCCCGACCAGCAGGCAGCGCCAGCCCCAGACCCACGCAGGCAAGGCCCGGCCTCACAGCCGGGCGGGTAACGTCGCTCGAGGGAGGACGCATGGGCGACGGCGAAGGGGTGCTCGAGCGCACGCTGCGGGTGCTCGGCTGCTTCTCGGACGACGAGCCGGCGCTCACGGCGGTGGAGCTGGGCGCGCGCACCGGCCTCGCCTCATCGACCCTCCACCGGCTGCTGGCGGCGCTCGTCGCCCAGGGGCTCCTCGCCCGCGGCCCCGGCCACACGTACGCCGTCGGGTCGCGGCTGTGGGAGCTCGGCGAGCTCTCACCGCTGTCGCTGCGGCTGCGCGAGACGGCGCTGCCGCACATGGTGCGGCTGTACGAGGCGACGGGCGAGAACGTGCACCTCGCCGTGCTCGACGGCGCCACCCCCGAGACGACCAGCGCGCTGTACGTCGGGCGACTCACCGGCCGCCAGTCCATCCCGACCCTCAGCCGCATGGGCGGGCGGGGTCCCCTGCACGTCACCGGTGTCGGCAAGGCGCTGCTGTCCACTCGCGACGAGGCGTGGCTGGAGCGGTACTTCCGGGCGCCGCTCGAGCGCGAGACGGTGCACTCCATCACCACCGAGGCCGGGCTCCGCGCCGACATCGCCCGCGCGAGAGCCCTCGGATACGCGACGACCCGCGAGGAGATGACCCTCGGCAACGTCTCGGTCGCCGCCGCGCTGCCGCGCGTGGAGGGGCTTCCTCCGATCGCGCTCGGCCTCGTCGTGCACCTCGAGCGCGCCGACGAGCGTCGCCTCGGGCCCCTGGTCGTGCAGTCGGCGAAGGAGCTCCACCACGACCTCCGCGCGACCTGAGGTGCGCCCCGGCCCCGCCGAGGGCACGGCTTGACGTCGAACGCACGGGGTGCCGCGGCATCCGGGGCGTGCGCTCGACAGGAGGCCGTGCGCTCGCCGGCGCGGTCGACCCCAGGCCGGACCACGAGAAGCGGATGCCTCGACCCGCGGCATCCGCAATCCCACTGGATGGGAATCCACCACCGGCGCAGAGGTTCCGGGTGCGACCCTGGGACGACCCGAGTCGTCGAAGGAGACCTTGATGAGTGCGACGCAGCCCGATCCCCGGGGCGAGGAGGCGTTCTCGTCGTCGGTGGTGCTCGAGCAGACGGCGGCAGCGCCCGAGTCGCTGCTGGCCTCGCCCGACCAGCTGACGCAGAACGAGATCACGCAGGAGATCGTCGACTACCACGCCGCCGCCGCGCGGCGCGAGGCGGCGGGCGAGAAGCTGAACATCAGCCTCCACGACTTCCCGCCGTACCGGTCGAGCCTGCTGCGGCATCCGACCAAGAACCCGAAGCTCGTCGACCCCGAGACCATCGAGCTGTGGTCGCCCGCCTTCGGGCAGCGCGACGTCGCCGCGATCGAATCCGACCTGACGCTGCAGCACATCGGCGAGCCGCAGGGCGAGCGCATGACCGTCGAGGGGCGCCTCCTGGACTCGTGGGGCAGGCCCGTCGCGAACCAGCTCGTCGAGATCTGGCAGGCCAACGCCGCCGGCCGCTACATCCACCAGCGCGATCAGCACCCCGCGCCACTCGACCCGAACTTCACCGGGGCGGGCCGCACCGTCACCGACGACGACGGCTACTACAAGTTCACGACGATCAAGCCCGGCGCCTATCCGTGGAAGAACCACGTCAACGCGTGGCGCCCGGCCCACATCCACTTCTCGATCTTCGGCTCGGGCTTCACGCAGCGCCTGGTGACGCAGATGTACTTCCCGGGCGACCCGCTGTTCCCGCTCGACCCGATCTACAACACGATCTGGCGTCAGAAGGACCGCGATCGCCTGATCGGCCAGTACGACCACGACCTGTCGGTGCCCGAGTTCTCGATGGGCTACCGCTTCGACATCGTTGTCGACGGCCCGGATGCGACCTGGTTTGAGCCCGAAGAAGGAGAGCACTGATGGCCGCCCGCACCAAGCGCGACCTGGGACCAGCGACCCACGAGCCCACCGGCGGCCAGACCGTCGGCCCGTTCTTCGCGTTCGGCCTGGACTACCCCAAGAAGCACGAGGTCGTCTTCCCGCACAGCCCCGGGGCGATCGTGCTCGGCGGCACGGTGTTCGACGGAGCCGGAAACCCGATCCCCGACGCGGTCGTCGAGATCTGGAGCGCCGACGAGAACGGCCGGATTCCGCGGGCGCACGGAGCCTTCCGTCGCGACGACCACTCCTTCACCGGCTTCGGCCGGGCAGCGACCACGGACGTCGGCAGGTACGAGTTCTGGACGCGCAACCCCGGTTCCGTCGACGGCGGCGCGCCGTTCTACTCGGTGATCGTCTTCGCGCGCGGCCTTCCCGACAAGCTCGTCACGCGGATCTACCTGCCCGAGCACGACGACCTCCTCGCCGCCGATCCGCTGCTGTCCTCGCTCGACGAGGACGAGCGCGCTACGCTCGTCGCGACGCGCCTGCCGGACGGCAACCTGCACCACGACATCCACCTGCAGGGCGAGAAGGAGACCGTGTTCCTTGCCTTCTGACCGTGACCGGCCCCCGCTCGACACGACATTCGTCGAGGGGGGCCTGCTCTCGCCGGTGACCGTCGGTCACGACGGGACGGTGACGGATGCCGCGTTCCTTGACGCGCTCGTGACGGCCGAGGTGGCGCTCGCCCGCGCGTGGGCCGAGGCGGGCGTGGCCCCGGCCGAGGCCGTGGACGAGATCGAGACCGAGTTCGGCTGGCAGGGCGGGCTCCGCGGATGCCGCGACCACGGCGTCGACGGCGCGGCGCTGGCCGCGGCCGCGGTCGCCGGCGGCAACCCGGTGATCCCGCTCGTCGGCGCGCTGCGGGAACGCGTCGGCGCGGACGCGCGGGCGTGGGTCCACCGCGGCGCGACCAGCCAGGACATCCTCGACACAGCGCTGATGCTCGTCGCCCGGACAGCCACCAGCAGGATCATCGCCTCCCTCGCGCACGCCGAGGTCTCGCTGCGATCGCTGGCCCGCTCGCGCCGCGACGAGGTGGCCGCGGCGCGCACGCTCACCCAGCACGCCGTGCCGACCACGGTCGGGCTGCGCGCGGCCGGCTGGCTGCGAGGCGTCGCCCGAGCGAAGGAGCGCCTCGAAGAGGCCCAGCACGGCCTGCCCGCGCAGCTCGGCGGGGCGGCCGGCACGCTCGCCTCGTTCGTCGAGATCGGCGGAGCGGATGCCGCCGCCGCCCTGCCGTCCGCCTATGCCCGCGAGCTCGGGCTCGCCGCTCCCGAGGCGCCCTGGCACACCGCGCGGTGGCCCGTGACAGAGCTCGGCGACGCCCTCGTTCAGGCGATCGACGCGGTGGGGAAGATCGCCGGCGACGTCGCGACCCTCAGCCGCAGCGAGATCGGCGAGCTCGCCGAGGGCGCGGGCGGCGGATCGTCGGCGATGCCGCAGAAGCGCAACCCCGCGGCATCCGTCCTCATCCGCTCCGCCGCGCTGCGCGCGCCGCAGCTCGGCGCGACCCTGCACGTGGCGTCGGCGCTCGCCGTCGACGAGCGCCCGGACGGTGCCTGGCACGCGGAATGGCCGACCCTCCGCGAGCTGCTCGGCCTCGCCCTCGGGGCGACCGCGCACGCGGCGACCCTCGCGGCCGGCCTGCACGTCGACACCGACGCCGTGGCCCGCAACCTGGCCGCGGGCGGCGGGCTCATCCTCGCGGAGCGGCTCTCGCTCGTGCTCGGACCCGAGCTCGGCCCGCGCGAGGTCTCGCGGCTCGTCGTCGACGCCGCCGCCGGCGGCGACCTCGCCGCGGCGCTCGCGGCGCTCCCCGGAGTCGGCGCGCTCGCCGCCGACCGCGGCCGGAGCATCGAGGCCTTCGTCGCCGACCTGCTCGACCCCGCCCGGTACACCGGCCTCGCCGCCCGCCTCGTCGACGAGGCCGTCACCCCCCAGGAGGCACAGTGACCGTCCCCGCCATCGCGCTCGCCTCGCCCGTCGGTCCCGACGACGCCCCGACGCTGGTCCTCGGCCCCTCGCTGGGCACCTCGGCGCTGCTGTGGGACCGCGTGCTCCCGGCTCTGGCCGAGCGCTACCGCGTCATCGCGTGGGACCTGCCCGGTCACGGGGCCGCACCGCCCGCCGCGGCGCCGTTCACGATCGCCGACCTCGCCGACGCCGTGGCCGATGCGGTCGAGGGCGAGTTCCGCTACGCCGGGGTGTCGCTCGGCGGATGCGTCGGGCTCGAGCTGCTGCTCCGTCACCCCGACCGGGTGCGCGCGGCCGCGATCGTCTGCTCGGGCGCCGCGATCGGCGAGGCCTCCGCCTGGCACGAGCGCGCCGCGCAGGTCCGCGCGCAGAGCACGTCGAGCCTCATCATCGGCTCGGCGCAGCGCTGGTTCGCGCCCGGCTCCGTCGAGCGCGATCCCGACATCACCGGGCGCCTGCTCCACGCGCTCCAGGACGCCGACGACGAGAGCTACGCGCTGTGCTGCGAGGCGCTCGCCGGCTTCGACGTGCGTGACCGGCTCGGTGAGATCGCCACGCCGGTGCTGGCGGTGTGGGGCGATCACGACGGCGTCACGCCCGAGGCATCCGCTCGCGAGATCGCCGACGGCGTGCAGCGCGGCCGGGCGACCGGGATCGCGGATGCCTCGCACCTGCCGCCCGCGGACGCCCCGGCCGCGACGGCCGACGCCCTGCTCGGGTTCTTCGACGCCGTCTCCGCGGAGCAGGGCGCATGAGCCGCCCCGACGGTGCGGGGCTCAGCGACGAGCAGCGCTACGACCAGGGGATGGTCGTGCGCCGCGAGGTGCTCTCGGACGCGCACGTCGACCGGGCGATCGCCGGCACCGACCCGCTGACGGCGGACTTCCAGGACTTCATCACGCGCGTCGCGTGGGGCGACATCTGGTCGCGCCCCGGGCTGGACCGCCGGTCGCGATCGGTCGCGGTGCTGACGGCCCTCATCGCCCTGGGCCACGAGGAGGAGCTTGCGATGCACCTGCGCGCCGCGCGACGCAATGGGCTGACCGTCGACGAGATCAAGGAAGTGATCCTGCAGGCCGGTCTCTACTGCGGCGTCCCGGCCGCGAACACCGCCTTCCGCATCGCGAAGGGCGTGTTCGCCGACGAGTCCTGACGGCCGTATGCTCATCGCATGACGGGCTGGGGGACGCCATGACGGCCGCGCACGCACCCCGGCTCCTCTACCAGGTGAAGCAGGTGGAGCTCGCCGTCCGCGGCCGGCTCGACGACGTCGTGCGGCCGCGCGGGATCACGGTCACGCAGTACACGGCGCTGACGGTGCTGGAGCAGCATCCGGGAATGAGCTCAGCGCAGCTGGCGCGACACGCGTTCGTGTCGGCGCAGGCGATGGAGGGCGTCGTGCGGGCGCTCCTGGACGCCGGCCTCATCGAGCGCGTGCGCGACCCGGAGAACCGCCGGCGCATGGCGATCTCTCTCACTCCCGAAGGCATCGCGCTGCTCGAGGCCTGCCGCGACGACGTCGACCGCATCGAGGCCGAGGCCTTCGCGGGACTGTCGGGGGTCGAGCGTACGGCTCTCGGTCGCTGGCTGCAGGAGGCCCGCAGAGCGCTGGAGCATCCCGCACCGCCTGTTGACTGACAATCAGGAAACTTGATAATGGTCCTACCCCGTCATCGACGACGGGGACGCTGTCGACGCCGACACACGGAAGGACCACCCCCATATGTCCCACGTCCGCACACGCACACTCTCGCTCGCGGCGGTCGCCGCGACCGCCGCTCTCTCGGTCGGTCTCCTCGCGCCGCCCGCCTTCGCCGACACCGGCGGGGACTACTCCGGCTCGCTGTCGAACGGCACCACCTGGCTGGCGTCCGTCCCGGCCGACTGGAACGGCACCGTCCTGCTGTACAGCCACGGCTACCGCCCCTCGTTCGTCCCCGGCAACCCGGCCGCCGTCGCCCCAGACGACGCCACCAAGGCGCTGCTGCTCGAGCGCGGCTACGCGCTGGTCGGGTCCTCGTACGCGTCCAGCGGCTGGGCGGTGCCGACCGCCGTCGACGACCAGCTGCAGTCGCTCGACGCGATGCTCGATGAGACCGGGCTCGACCCGGAGTACGTCCTCGCGTACGGCACCTCGATGGGCGGACTCGTCACCGGTCGCCTCGCCGAACTCGCCGGCGACGTGATCGACGGCGCGATGCCGACGTGCGGACTCATGGAGGGTGCGGTCGACCTGAACAACTACCAGCTCGACGGCGCACACGCGATCGACCAGCTGCTCGCCGTCAACCAGGACATCGACATCGAGGGCTACGACACGCTGGGCGAGGCCTTCGCCGCGTCGGCCGCGCTGACCGCCGCCGTGCAGGCCGGCCAGCAGACGCCCGAGGGTCGCGCGCGCGTCGCACTGGCGGCGGCGCTCTTCCACCTCTCCGACGGCGCTCCGGCAGCCGAGGCGCCGACCGATCCGGCGGTGCTCCAGCAGTCGCTGTTCAGCCAGCTCGTCAGCACGATCGGGTTCGTCACGCCCGGCCGCTTCGACATCGAGTCGACCGCGGGCGGGAACGCCACCTGGAATGCGGGTGTGGACTACCAGAAGCTGTTCGCGCAGTCCGCCGATCGCCGGCTCGTGCAGGAGCTCTACCGGCAGGCCGGCCTCGACCTCAAGGCCGATCTTGCGACGCTGACCGCGACCGCCGATGTCGTGGCCGACCCCGGGTCGGTCGAGACGCTGCGCGCGTCGTCCGGTCTGATGGGCGACCTGCAGGTGCCGGTGATCTCGCTGCATACCCTGGACGACGTGCTGGCACCCGTCCAGGTCGAGCAGGAGTACGCCGAGGACGTCCGCACGGCCGGCGACCGCAACCTGCTGCGGCAGTTCCAGGTCGACCGCGTGGGGCACTGCAGCTTCACGCCGGCCGAGATCGCCGCCGGGATCGAGGCGCTGCAGGACCGCGTGGAGTCGGGCAACTGGGGCCTGGCCGGCCAGTCCGCACAGCGCATGAACCAGCTCGCGGCGTCGGTCGACGACAGCGGGTCGGCCTTCGTGTCGACGCAGCCCGGCGAGTTCCTCGGCGACCGGGAGGGTCGACGCTGAGGCGCCCTCGAAGACGCTGAGGGGCGGCATCCGCGATTGGATGTCGCCCCTCGGCGCGTGGGGTTCGGTGTCCCGGTGCGCTTCGGGTGCCACGACACGCGGTATGGGGTTCGGGGATGCCGCGTGTCGTGCCACGTGAGCGCGGCGGGGGTGCTCGCCCGGCGCTTCGGGTGTCACGACACGCGGTGAGGCGCGGGGGGATGCCGCGTCTCGTGCCAGCTGAGCGGGACGCCCCGACCCCCGGGACACCCGTGAGCGGATGCCGCTCGCGAGCGTCGCCTCGGATGCCACCGTGTCCGCGGCCGCTGGTGGCCTCACTGCCTGCCCCGCGCTACACTGGTCGGAAAGCGTACAGGCGTTCGCACAGCGAACATACCGACCGGAGGCCGCATGATCGACAAGACCGTGGGCTCCGTCGAGGAGGCCGTCTCCGGCATCCGTGACGGAGCCACCATCATGATCGGCGGCTTCGGCCGGGCCGGTCAGCCTGTCGAGCTGATCGACGCGCTGATCGACCAGGGCGCCGGCGACCTCACGATCATCAACAACAACGCCGGCAACGGCGATGTGGGTCTCGCGGCGCTCCTCGCCAAGAAGCGGGTGCGCAAGATCCTGTGCTCCTTCCCCCGGCAGCACGACTCGTGGGTGTTCGACGGGCTCTATCGCTCCGGCGAGATCGAGCTCGAGCTCGTGCCGCAGGGCAACCTCGCCGAGCGCATCCGTGCGGCGGGCGCCGGCATCGGCGCGTTCTTCTCGCCGACAGGCGTCGGAACGCAGCTCGCCGAGGGCAAGGAGACCCGAGAGATCGACGGCCGCCTGTACGCGCTGGAGTACCCCATCAAGGCCGACTATGCGCTGATCAGTGCGTACCGCGCCGACCGCTGGGGCAACCTCGTCTATCGCGAGACGGCCCGCAACTTCGGGCCCATCATGGCGGCAGCGGCGACGACGACGATCGTGCAGGTCGACGAGATCGTCCCGCTCGGCTCCCTCGACCCGGAGGGCGTCATCACGCCCGGCATCTTCGTCGACCGCGTGGTCGCCGTGGGGGAGCGCCGGTGGCTGCGCGAGGGTGCGTTCGTCGGCGGGGTCGACATCGAGGGCCGGCCGCTCGATGGCGCGACCGCATCCACAACGGAGGTTGACCAGTGACCGACACGACCGCCACGCGCATCACCCGTGAGCAGCTCGCCGCGCGCATCGCGCAGGACATCCCCGAGGGCTCGTACGTCAACCTCGGCATCGGGGCTCCGACCCTCGTCGCCGACTACCTGCCCGCCGACCAGGAGATCATCCTCCACACCGAGAACGGCATGCTCGGCATGGGACCGTCGCCGCAGCGCGGCCAGATCGACCCCGACCTCATCAACGCCGGCAAGCAGCCGGTCACGGCGCTCGCCGGGGCTGCGTACTTCCATCACGCCGACTCGTTCGGGATGATGCGCGGCGGTCACCTCGACGTCTGCGTGCTGGGCGCGTTCCAGGTGTCGCAGACGGGCGACCTCGCGAACTGGTCGACCGGCGCGCCGGGCGCCATCCCGGCCGTCGGCGGCGCGATGGACCTCGCGATCGGCGCGAAGAACGTCTACGTGATGACCGACCTGCTCACCAAGACCGGCGAGTCGAAGCTCGTCGAGGCGTGCACGTATCCCCTCACCGGCGTCGGCTGCGTCACGCGGGTCTACACCGATCACGCCGTCTTCGACGTCACGCCCGAGGGCTTCGCCGTGCGCGAGGCGTTCGGCGACAACACCGTCGAGCTCCTCGCCGAGCTCACCGGCCTGGAATTGACGGATGCCGCACGCCGCGGCATCCGGGAAGGTGAATGACATGGCGACCTACGTCTATGACGCCGTCCGCACGCCCTTCGGCCGCGCCGGCGGGGCCCTCTCGGGGGTCAGGCCCGACGACCTCGCCGCGGTCGTGATGAAGGCGACCATCGAGCGGACGGGACTCGACCCCGCCCGCATCGACGACGTGATCTTCGGCGACGCGAACCAGGCGGGGGAGGACAACCGCAACGTCGCGCGCATGGGCGCGCTGCTGGCCGGCTTCCCGACGACCGTCACCGGAGTCACCGTCAACCGCCTGTGCGCGTCATCGGTCGAGGCGGTCATCCAGGGCTCGCGCGCGATCGAGGCCGGCGACGCCGACATCGTGCTGGCCGGCGGTGTCGAGTCGATGAGCCGCGCGCCGTTCGTCGTCGAGAAGTCGGCCCGGCCGTGGCCGAGCGTCGGCAACCAGACGCTGTGGAACACCTCGATCGGCTGGCGCATGACCAACCCGAGGCTGCCGACGCACTGGACCATCTCGAACGGGGAGTCCGCGGAGAAGATCGCGCGTGAGCAGGGCATCTCGCGCGAGGCGCAGGACGCCTTCGCCGTGCGCTCGCACCGCCTGGCCGCCGAGGCGTGGGCGGCGGGCGTCTACGACGGCGAGGTCGTGCAGGTGCCGGGCGCGGAGCTCGCGCGCGACGAGGGCATCCGCGACGACACCTCCGTCGAGAAGCTCGCCGGCCTCAAGGCCCTGTTCGCCGCGGACGGCGAGGGCAGCGTCACCGCGGGCAACTCGTCGCCGATCAACGACGGGGCCTCCGCGGTGCTGCTGGGCCGCGAGGGCGCGCTCGACGGCGAGCCGCTCGCCCGCATCACCGCCCGCGCCGCGCACGGCGTCGATCCCGACCAGTTCCCGCTGGCGCCGATCGAGGCGGCGAACAAGGCGCTCGCCCGCGCCGGCCGCACCTGGGCCGATGTCGACGTCGTCGAGCTGAACGAGGCGTTCGCGTCGCAGTCGCTGGCCGACATCCGTGGGTGGGAGGGCCTCGATCCCGAACGCGTCAACATCCACGGCGGCGCGCTGGCCATCGGCCACCCCCTGGGGGCCTCGGGCGGGCGCATCATCGGCCACGCGGCGCACGAGCTGGCCCGCCGCGGCGGGGGCGTCGCCGTCGCCGCGATCTGCATCGGCGTGGGGCAGGGCCTCGCCGTCGTGCTGGAGCGCTGACCCGCATGCGAGACCGCACGGACGCACCCCCGGCCCGCCGGTGGGCGTGCGCTCGTGCGGTCCGGTCGACCTTGCGTGAGAGGCTGGGGACGTGACGGATGCCTCGGCCGATGCCCTCGTCGCGGGTGCGGGAGTCGACGCCGCCGATCGCAGCAACGACACCGTCCAGTCGCTGGCGAGGGGACTCGCCGTCATCCGCGCGTTCGATGCCGAGCACCCCGAGCTGACGCTCAGCGAGGTGGCGCGCCGCGCCGGCATCACCCGCGCCGCGGCAGGCCGGTTCCTGCGCACCCTCGAGCACCTCGGATACGTCCGCGGATCCGCAGCGTCCGGCGCCGTCGGCCGCGGGTTCGCCCTGACGCCGCGGGTGCTCGAGCTGGGGTTCAGCTACCTGTCGGCCCTCTCGATCCCCGAGGTGGTCCAGCCGCACCTCGAGCGGCTGTCGCGGGAGGTCGACGAAAGCGTCTCGGCCGCCGTCCTCGACGGCGCCGACATCGTCTACATCGCGCGCGTGCCGACGCGCCGCATCATGAGTGTGCGCATCACGATCGGCACCCGGTTCCCCGCGTTCGCGACGTCGATGGGCCGCGTGCTGCTGGCGGGGATGACGGATGCCGCGCGCGACGCTGTGCTCGAGGCATCCGCTCTCCCCTCCTTCACCGAGCGCACGCTCACCCGTGCCGACGCCCTGCGTGCGGAGCTCGATCGCGTGCGGGCGCAAGGGTGGGCGCTCGTGGACGGCGAGCTCGAGCCCGGCCTGCGCTCGGTCGCCGTGCCGCTGCACGACCGCCGGGGAGACGTCGTCGCCGCGGTGAACGTGTCGACGAGCGCCACCCGCGACACCGTCGAGCACGTGGTGGCGGAGTACCTGCCTCCGCTGCGGCGCACTGCGGCGGCGATCGACGCGGAGCTGCGCCTGGTCTGAGCAAGCCGCGCCCCGCAGGGTCGGTCTCTTCGCGTGCTCGTTCGGGTGGCGCAACACGCGGCATGTGTGTCGGGCATGCGGCGGGTCGTGCCAGCCGAAGGCCGGGCGCGCTGGTTCGGGTGGCGCAACACGCGGCGTGCGTGCGAGGGATGCGGCGTGTCGTGTCACCTGAAGGCCGGGGCACGGATGCCTCGACCCGGCCGCACCGCGTCAGAACACGATCGTGTGGTTGCCGTGGCGGATGACGCGGTCCTGCGCGTGCCACAGCACCGCGCGTGAGAGCACCTGGCGCTCGACGTCGGCGCCCCGCCGCGTCAGCTCGGCCGCGGAGTCGGCGTGCGTCACGCGCACGGTGTCCTGCTCGATGATCGGACCCTCGTCGAGGTCGTCGGTGACGTAGTGCGAGGTTGCGCCGATGAGCTTGACGCCGCGCTCCTTCGCCTTCTTGTACGGCTCGGCGCCGATGAACGCCGGCAGGAACGAGTGGTGGATGTTGATCACCGGCACGCCGACCTGGGCGAGGAAGTCGCCCGACAGGATCTGCATGTAGCGGGCGAGCACGACGAAGTCGACGTTGCCCTTCAGCAGCTCGACGATCTTCGCCTCGGAGGCGGACTTGTCGGGGCCGGGCACCGAGGGCACGTGGAAGAAGGGCACGCCGAACGAGCGCACGTCCTCGGCGGACGTGGTGTGGTTCGAGATCACCATGGGGATCGTCACGGGCAGGTCGCCACGGCGGTGGCGCCACAGCAGGTCGAGCAGGCAGTGGTCCTGCTTCGAGGCGAGGATCGCCATGCGCTTGGGGACGGACTGGTCGGTGAGCGACCACTCCAGGTCGAACCCTGTGAGCGTCTCGGCGATCTCCCCCTCGATCACGGCCCGGTCGGCGGCGAAGCCCGGGCGGTGGAAGACGACCCGCTGGAAGTACGCCCCTCCGGTGGGGTCGTCCGAATACTGATCGAAAGCGACGATGTTGCCGCCGATGCGCGTGATCATCGCCGACACCGCCGCGACGATCCCCGGCTGGTCGCTGCCGTGCACGATGAGGCAGGCGTGATCGGGGTTCAGGTGCGGCGTGGGCGAGGTCATCCTTCGATTCTGCCGTGCCCGGTCGGCTACGCTTCCCAGCACCGGAGGTGAGCATGGCCGGAGGGGCGCTACCAGATCGGCGGCGCTGAGCCGCTGCATCCGCTCTTCCGTCCGCCGACCGCACGGCCTCCTGGCGAGTGCACGGCCTGCAGCCGTCGCCACACCGTGCACTCGCCGCAAGCCAGTGCGCTCGACGCAGATCGGCGGTGCCAGGACGCCGCCGATACTCTGACGGAATGAGCGCCGTACCGCACCCCCGCGCAGCGGGTCGCGACGACCGCATCATCCTCCGCTTCATGGCGATCCCCGCCGACACCGCGGCCGGCGGACGCTCGGTGGCCGCGGGCAGCGTCATGGAGTGGATCGACAAGGCCGGCTACGCCTGCGCGGTCGGCTGGGCCGGGGCATACTGCGTGACCGCGTATGTGGGCAACGTCCGCCATCGACGGCCGATCGCACCGGGCAGCCTCATCGAGGTGCAGGCGCGGATCGTCTACACGGGGCGCACCAGCATGCATGTGGTGGTCACGGTCTCGTCCGCCGAGGTGAGCGAGCGGTCCTACACGCCGGCGACGACCTGCATGCTCATCTTCGTCGCGAAGGGCGCAGACGGGCGGCCGGCGGAGGTGCCGTCGTGGGAGCCGGTCAGCCGATCCGACCACAAGTTGGCCGAGGCCGCGCGGGAGCGCATCGAGTCACGCGGCGAGATCAAGCGCCTCATGCTGGCGGAGGAGTACACGGATGCCTCCGCCGCCCCGCGCACCACGCTCCGGTTCCTCGCGCCGCCGGGGGTGGTGAACTTCGGCGGCAAGGCGCACGGCGGCACCGTGATGCGCTGGATCGACGAGGCGGGGTACGCGTGCGCCGCGGCGTGGGCGAAGGACGGGCTCGAAACGGATCGCGCGTCGCCACCCGAGTCGGCGGGTGACGGTGCCAGCGCCGCCGTCGGCGTCTATTCCGGCGGCATCCACTTCCTTGCCCCGGTCGTGATCGGGCACCTCGTCGAGGTCGACGCCCGCATCGTCTACACGAGCCGGCACAGCATGCACGTGAGCACGCGGGTCTGGACGGCGGATCCCCGCACACCGGCCGACCGCACCCTGACCACCCAGTGCCTCAGCGTCTTCGTCGTCCCCGGCCCCGACGGCGTGGCGCAGCCGGTGCCGCAGTGGACCCCGCGGACTCCCGAGGATGAGCGGCTGCAGGAGCACGTGCGCGACATCATGGCGCTGCGCGAACGGATCGTGCCGATCGCCGCGTCTCTCACGCTCGAGCCGTGACCTCCGCGCTGGCGACCGCTTCCGACGGCGACCGACGTGCCGACACGTTGGCCGCGGCCTGCTCGAAGATGCCGCGCATCCACGCGTGCTCGGGATCACGGCCGTGGACGGGATGCCACCACAGCGCGTTGACCACGGGTGTGGCGTCGAAGGGCGCCGGCAGCGTGCGGACGCCGGCGACCGACTCGGCGACGTGTGCGAGGCCGGCCTGGATGAGGCCGAGACGGTCCGTGCCGGCGATGAAGTGGGGCAGGGCGAGGAAGCTCTCCACGACCGCCTCGACGCGCGGCTCGATGCCGAGCTGCTGCAGCTGCCGCGCCGCCGAGGTGAACGCCGTGCGCGACTGGTAGGTGAACACCCAGGGCAGCGCGCCGAGCACGTCCATGCTGAGCTCGTCGCCGACCAGGTCGTTGCTCGCCGACGCGACGACCACCCAGTCGTCGCGCCAGAGGTCGGCGTAGGGGAGGTCGGTGAGGTGGCCGTGCGGGATCACCATGCCGTCGGCGGCCCGCAGGCGGTTGAGGGCGTCGTCGACGATCGACGGGTTGTGCAGCATGAACCGGAAGCGGACCCCCGGCGCGGACTCGGCGGCCAGGCGCGACACCTCGCTGCCGATGGTGGCGAACCCGTAGTCGGATCCGTAGACGGAGAACTCGCGCGTGGAGTCGCGCGGGCTCCAGGTCGCCTGGCTCTCGAAGACGCGGCGAGCGGCCTCGAGCGCGGTCGTGGTGTGCTCCGTCAGCCGGAGCGCGAGCGGGGTGAGCTCGTAGGTGTTGCCGCGCCGCGCGAGGATCGGGTCGTTGAAGTGCGTGCGGAGGCGTGCGAGCGAGGCGCTCAGCGCGGGTTGGCTGAGGTGCAGCCGCTCGGCGGCGCGGGTGACGCTGCGCTCGGTCAGGAGGGCGTCCAGGGCGACGAGCAGGTTGAGATCCAGCCGGGAGAGGAGCGGTTGGTCCGACACGTCGATGTGCTCCTCCGGGTTCGGGATGCCTCCCCCCAGTGTATCCGCGCTGTCTATGTGGTCGGTAGGTGGCATCGCCCGCGGCGATGGGCTGACGGTGTCTCGGTTATGCCCGCATCCAACCCACTTATGTCGCTTTCACGCCTAACACTGGTATGCTCGAACTGCTCCCGGCCTGCCATCCGCGCGGTCACGACCCAGAGAGTGAGCATCGATGCTTCTCGAACGAGACCTCATCCAGTCCGTCGGCTTCCGCAACGTCCGCGACGGGGGTGAGGTGACCGGCTTCCAGTTCCGCCTGCGCATGCCGTCGTACCGCGGGATGGCGGCATCCCTCATCGACGGCGTCTCGGTGCGCGTCGGCGACCTCGTCGACGTTCCCGCCGATGTGCCGCGGTGGACGTTCGGCGACCGGACGTACTCGCTGCAGGAACTGTGGGACTCCGACGGCGTGCGCTGGCCGCTGGAGGAGGCGGCGATCGTCACGGTGCCCCACCCGGGCGGGCTGCCGGAGGGGACGCACGAGGTCTCGATCCAGCTGCGCCTGCGCATGTCGTACATCCCCAAGGAGCATCAGCCCTCGACGTACGACGTCTCGCGCCACATCACCCTCACGTCGGCGGAGGACGGCGGCCCTTTCCAGTACGGCGTGAGCCTCTACAGCTTCATGACCGACTACGGCACGGTGATGGACCTCGAGACCGCCTTCGCCGCGGTCTCCGACGTCGGCGCGACGGGGATCGAGATCCTCGGCGAGGGGCACATCGAGCGGTACCCCGAACCCACCACCGCCTGGATCGACCGCTGGTTCGCCCTGCTCGAGACCTACTCGCTGGAGCCGACGAACTACGGGTCGTGGATCGACACGCGGCTGCACTCCAGCGGCGCGAACGCGCGCGACCTCACGGCGACGGAGGGCGCCGCGATGCTGCAGCGCGACCTCCGGCTCGCGAAGCAGCTGGGCTTCCGCTTCGTGCGGCCGAAGATCGGCGTCGTCTCGAGCGACCTGATCCCACACCCGATCTGGACCGAGTCGGTCGAGCGGTCGCTCGACCTCGCCGCCGAGCTCGACGTCGTCATCTGCCCCGAGATCCACTCGCCGACGCCCATCAGGCACGAGGTGGTCGACGACTACATCGGGCTCATCGAGCGCACCGGCACGAAGCACTTCGGGCTGCTGCTGGACACCGGCATCTTCCAGGACCGTCCGATTCCGCTGAAGCCCGGTGAGCTGCCCGGCCGTCGCCCCGCCTTCATGGACGGGATCGCGGTGGACCCCGCCGACATCGCCGACATCGCGAAGTACGTCGTCTTCATCCAGGCGAAGTTCCACGAGATCGACGAGAACCTCGAGGATCAGCAGATCCCCTGGGAGCCGGTGCTGCGTGCCCTCAAGGACGCCGGCTACACCGG
Organism: Microbacterium atlanticum; assembly: GCF_015277815.1. Taxonomy (NCBI): domain Bacteria; kingdom Bacillati; phylum Actinomycetota; class Actinomycetes; order Micrococcales; family Microbacteriaceae; genus Microbacterium; species Microbacterium atlanticum. Next base: position 3,487,401 of record NZ_CP063813.1, on the reverse strand, counting down.
CTACCTCTCCAGCGAGTACGAGGGGGAGCGCACCCCGTGGCGCTCCATCGAGCAGGTGCGCCGCCAGCACTCGCTCATCCGCTCGATCGCCTCCCGTCTCTGACGCACCCACCGGAGAAGACCATGCCCAACGGACTCATCGCCGAAGACAGCCTCCGCCCGCACCCCGAGGGGCTCGCGCTCAAGCTCACGATCCCCTGGTACCGCAGCTTGTGGCTCTCGTCCGTCTCAACCCTGCGCGTCACGGTCGACGGCACCGAGATCCCTGCAGGCGACCTCGCCTTCGAGCTCGCCGGGCGCCGGTACGCGGTCGCCGAGCTGCCGCAGCAGAGCGAGACGCTGTGGTTCCTGCAGCAGCATCCGCTCCTCGTCGTCCGCCTCGACCAGCCCGCCGCCCTCGGCGAGGCGCACGCCATCGAGATCTTCGGCGAGCTGCGCCTGCCGTACATGCAGATCGCGCCGGGCGAGGACGGCGGGCCCGGCCTCTACGTGCCCAACATCGTCCGGCAGTCGCTCACGCTGACCGTGACGGAGACGGATGCCGCACCTCTCGCGACCACGTCGGATGTGGCGCCCCCGCCCCCTGCCGCCGCGGACGACCCCTTCCAGCTCGGCCTCACCCTGTACTCGGCGAGCGCGGAGTTCCGCGCCGGCTGGTACGACTTCGACGGGCTGCTGGACCGTGTGGCCGAGCTCGGCATCGGACCGGGGATCGAGATCGTGGCCTCCCAGGTGCTGCCGACGTACCCCGTGGTCTCGGACGAGTTCGTCGTGCAGTGGCGCGCCGCGTTCGACCGCCACGGCTTCGATGCGAGCTCGTTCGGCGCGAACCTCGACATGGGTCGCCGCCGTGACCGCGACATGACGCCCGACGAGGAGTTTGCGTTCAGTGAGCGGCTGTTCCAGGGCGCGAAGAAGCTGGGCTTCCCGCTCGTGCGCATCCAGAGCGCCAAACCCGAGCTGCTGCGACGCCTGCTGCCGGTCGCCGAGACCCTCGAGCTCAAGCTCGCGTATGAGATCCACGCCCCGATGGGCCCGAACTCACCCGAGATCATGAAGGTGCGCGACGTCTACGCCGACCTCGACTCACCGCTGCTCGGCTTCGTCGCCGACTTCTCCTCGACCATGCACGCGATGTCGCCCACGCTGCTGCGCGCCGTCCGCCGCGCCGGTCTCGACGATGAGGCGGTCGAGCGGCTGCAGCAGATCTGGGCGACGGACGCCTCGATGCGCGAACGGCAGCAGGAGTTCATCGGCTACCTCCAGGGCCGGGACTTCGATCCCGGGCGTCTCGGCGCGTTCGCGCACCTCGCGTTCAACATGCACGGGCACGTCGACCCTCGCGAGTGGGCCGACATCATGCCGCAGATCCTGCACGTGCACGCGAAGTTCTACGACATCGACGAGGACGGCCAGGAGCCGGCGATCGACTACCCCGAGCTCGTTCGCGTCTTCGTCGAGGGCGGCTACCGAGGCTACTGGTCGAGCGAGTGGGAGGGGCACGCGTTCGCCGAGCTGGGCGAGGTCGACCCGCTGCTCCTCGTGCGCAGGCAGCACGACCTCATCCGGCGCTCGATGCGCGCGGTGGCCGGCGCCCGTGTCTGACACCGAGGTCGACTTCCGCACGCTGCCGCTCTCCGAGGTGCTGCGGCTGTTCCGCGAGCACGGCGAGCCGGCCGACCCGCGCACCGACATCGACACGGCCTCGCTGAAGAGGCGCTTCCCGCGCCTCGCGGATGTCGAGACGACCGACCTCCGCATCGACGGGCCGCGTGGGCGGCTCGTGCCGGGTCGGTTGTACCGGGATGCCTCGGCCGAGGCATCCGGTCGCGCTCTGGTGTGGGTGCACGGCGGCGCCTTCATCGGGGGGCACCTCGACATGCCGGAATCGCACTGGGTGGCCATGGAGCTCGCGGCCCGCGGCGTCCCGGTGCTCGCCGTGGACTACGTGAAGTGCCTCGGCGAGGTGCACTTCCCGGAGCCCTCGGACGACGTGCTCGCCGCCTGGCGTCACGCGATCGCGAACGCCGAGGAGCTGTTCGGCGTGCCGGCGTCGGCCGTCGCGCTGGGCGGTGCGAGCGCCGGCGGCAACCTCACCGCCGGTGCCACGGCGCGGCTGCGGGATGCCGCCGAGCCGGGCCCGGCCGGGCTCGTCCTCGTCTACCCCGTCGTGCACCCGAACGGTCCCGACGCGTCGAGCGAGGTCGACCCGGACTCCCCGCACGGCTCCCTCGCATCCAACTTCGCGGGCTCGCCGGCCGTGCTGGCCGATCCGCATGCGTTCGCCGCCCTCGGGCCGTCCGAGGGGTTCCCCCCGACGCTGGTCGTCGTGTGCGAGCACGACGGCCTGCGCCCGTCGGGTGAGGCGTTCGCCCGCCAGCTCGAGGAGGCCGGTGTCGCGATCGAACTGCGGCTGGAGCCGGGCGCCGACCACGGGCACATCAACGAGCCCGCCGACCCCACCGCGCTGCCGACGGTCGAGGCGATCGCCGAGTGGATCGCCCGATGAGAGTCGCGGAGAGGTGACAGATGGCTGACCGGACCACGTTCCGCAATCCCGTCCTGGGTGGGGACCGGCCCGACCCGGCCGTCATCAAGGTGGGCGGCGAGTACTGGATGACGTACTCGTCGTTCGAGGCCGCGCCGGGACTGCTGCTCTACCGCTCGCGCGACCTCGTGAACTGGACCTACGAGTGCGCGGCGCTTCCCGAGCCGCTGGGCAGCACGTTCGCGGTCGACATCGCCGAGCACGACGGCCGCTTCTTCATCTACATCCCGTTCATCCCCGCACCGTGGTCGCCGCTGACCGCCCCGTCGATCTTCGTGATCCACGCCGACTCGATGGCGGGTCCGTGGTCAGAGCCCATCGACCTGGGGATCCGGTGGGCGATCGACCCCGGCCACGTGGTCGGGGAGGACGGCAGACGCTACCTCTTCGTCAACGGCATCCGTCGCATCGCGCTCACCGACGACGGTCTGGCAACCGACGGCGAGCTCGAGCAGGTGTACGACGGCTGGCGCTACCCCGACGACTGGATCACCGAGGCGTACGCGCTCGAGGGGCCCAAGCTGTTCCGGCGCGGCGACTGGTTCTACCTCGTCAGCGCCGTGGGCGGCACGGGTGGTCCGCCCACGGGGCACATGGTCATCGTCGCGCGGTCGCGATCGATCCATGGGCCGTGGGAGAACAGCCCGCACAATCCCGTCGCGAGGACGACGGATGCCTCGCAGACCTGGTGGTCGCGAGGACACGCGACGATGCTGCCCGGGCCGGCCGGTGACTGGTGGATGATCTCGCACGGCTATGAGAACGGGTACCGCACCCTGGGACGGCAGATTCTCCTCGAGCCGATCGCGTGGTCGGACGACGGCTGGCCCCTCGGGGTGCGCGGCGACATCGGGGCCGATGTGGAGGCTCCCGCGGGCGCTGCGGCGCAAAGGCCGCCCGCGGCGTACCACGACGACTTCTCGACCCTGCGACTCGGTGAGCGGTGGGCGTTCCACGCACCGCAGCCCGGTGAGACGGCGCGCCTCGCGCTCGACGACGGCCTCGTGCTCAGCGGAAAGGGCACGGGTCCCGGCGACACCTCACCGCTCGCCGTCCTCACCGGCGACCACTCCTACGAGGTGGAGGTCGATCTCGAACTCGTCGGCGACGACGCCGAGGGGGGCCTTCTCCTCTTCTTCAACGACCGGCTCTTCTGCGGCATGGGCATCGACGCCGAGCGGATGCGCAGCTACGCCGGCGGGCACGTCACGCACTGGCGGGAGCCGGCGCCCGCCGTTCGTCGCCTGCAGCTGCGCCTGCGCAACGACGAGCACATCGTCACCGGCTGGTACCGGGAGCCCGGCGGCCAGTGGACCCGCCACGCGATCCGGTACGAGGTGTCGGGATATCACGCCAACACGATGGCCGACCTCTTGAGCCTTCGTCCCGCGCTGTACGCCGCCGGGAAAGGCGCGGTCCGCTTCCGCGACTTCCGGTACCGCCCGCTCGGCTGACGCCGAGGCCGCCGGCGGCGAATCGGAGGAGATTCGGCGGAGAAGAGGAGCGGATGCCGGCATCCGTCCTCGTTTCTGGCCATCTCCTCGGATCTGTCCGAGTGTGAGGAAAGGGAATGCCGCCCGGGGCCGAGGCCCCGGGCGGCATTCCGCGGTTCAGCGGTGCGGACTCAGCTGTCCCAGGCCGCGTCCATCTCCTCGAGCACCTGGTCGACCGTCTTCTGGCCGGTCAGGAGGCCCTGCACGCCGGTGCCGAGCGCGTCGTACACGGCGGGGTTGGGCCAGGTCGCGTTGGGCAGGCCCGCGTAGTCGCCGTTCTCCAGCAGGTCGCCGATCGGCTCGTAAATGGGCAGCAGGTTGTCGGCCGTGGCGCCCGTGATCGGCACGAAGCCCGACAGGTCGGCGAACGCCTGCGACTCCTCCGGAGTTGCGAGCCAGTCGAGGAACTCCTGCGCCGACGCCTTCACGTCGTCGTCCGACGACGCGTTCACGGCCCAAGCGTAGTTCGCCGACGCGAGCGTGTACGGGTCGCCGCCGTCTGCCGGCGGGAACGCCTGCACGTTCAGATCCAGGCCGGTGCCGGCCGCGATCGAGGATGCCGCGGAGCCCGGGACGGCGGCGGTGAGCGACGTCTGGCCGCCGATGCCCTGCGTGATGCTGTCGAACGTGCCGCCCGCGACACCGTCCTGGAAGCACCCGCCGTCGTTCATCTCGATGACGTCCTCGAGAACGTCACGCCAGCCGCTGTCGGCGAAGGTGACGTCGCCGGCAGCGCGCTGCTCGTTCCAGTCGGGCGTCTCGGCGTAGACGCGCGTCGCCGAGACGAGCATCGAGAACAGGCCGGTGTTGAAGGGCACGCCGCCGGCGAGCACCGTGAAGGTCTTCCCGCCGTCGCGTGCCGTGGTGCAGGCCTCGAGGAGATCCTCGTAGGTGGTCGGGTACTCGTCGATGCCGACCTCTTCGCCGCCGGGGGCGTTGTAGATGAAGCCGACCGGCACGAGAGCCGCCGGCTGCGCGAAGATGTCACCGTCGAAGGAGTACTCGGCCTCTGTTCCGGCGGGGATCGTGGCGGCGGACGTCTCGTTCAGCGGCTCGAGGAAGCCCGCCTCGGCGAGGTTCACCACAGAGATGGGCTGGCCGGTTCCGGGGGCGAGAATCATCATGTCGGCCGCGTTGCCGGCCTGAAGCTGCGTCGTGACCTGCGTGTTGTACGCGTCGGACGGATAGGGGATGACCTCGATCTCGACACCGGTCTGCTCCGTGTATTTGGCAGCGGTCTCGCCCCAGTAGTCGTCCTGGTCGTTGGCCTGCGCGACCATGAGCGAGAAGCCGGCCGCGGTGTCGCCCCCGCCGTCGTTGCTGTCGCCTCCGTCGTCGTCGCCGCCGCCCGCGCAACCGGCAAGGATGAGGACTCCCGCAAGCGGTGCCGCCAAGAGCGACCACCGGAGCCGGGAAGCTGTGTGCTGTGGCATTTCGACCCTTTCATGACTTCGTTGTCGCCAGCATCGGGATTGCTGGCTCGGCACCTGGCCGCGAACTCACTCTGACACACATTGGCTCGTTTCTGACATTAGTATTGTTTATGCGGTGCAATAGTCCCACTGATCCGCAATCGGGCTGATCAGCCGCCATTCTCAAGACGGACGGTGACCGGTCCTGCGAGCCCCGCGGGCAGCGGCTCGGCCGACGGCTCGAACACCTCCGTCATCGGCGGGAAGATCTCGCCCGATGGATGCCCGGCCTCGGCGACCAGCCGGTTGCGCCAGGGGGTCGCCACCGCCACCTCGATCACGTTGGCGCCGACCCGCAGCGCCGCGGTGACCTCCACCCGGAAAGGCGCCGTCCAGGCGACGCCGCAGTCGACGCCGTTGACGACGACCCGCGCGATGTCGTGGAGGCGGCCGAGATCGATCCAGGCACGTCCGTCCTCGACCGTCTCGCTCACGTCGAACTCCGCCCGATAGATCCCGGTCCCCGAAAATCCGCTCCCATCGGCGCCGAGCTCCGTCCACAGCCCCGGGCCGACCGCCAGCGCGATTTCGCGCCGGCCAGGTAGGGCGAGAGTCCACCCGCGGCCGCCGAGCGGGCGCACGGATGCCGCGTGAACCTGCGTCGCCGCAGGCGCCGTCGGTGCCGCACCCGCCGCGTCGGGGACGACGAACAGCGACCCGAACGCGGGGAGCGTGACGTCGACTGCGAGGCGCGCGCCGTCGGCGCGGACGGCGGGGAGCGCCACGGCACGCAGCTCGACAGGGTCCCAGGCGCTCAGGGCGCCGACGCGCTCGGGAACGAGGATCCGCACGCGAACGTCGTGGCCGGCCGGATTGGCCAGGAACGTCACCCGATGTCCGTCCACGAGGCGTGCGATGGTGCGCACCGGGGCGCCGGTGATCTCGAACTCCGGCCGCAGGTCGAGGAGCGCCAGCGCGGCGGCCAGGTCCGAGGTGGCGATGACGCGGCCGGCCTCGCGCCCCGCGGCCCAGACCTCCTGGCGAAGCCGCCGGAACTCGCCGTCGTCGTCGCCGAGCGACGGTGAGCTGTCCGGTGCCGGGCCCACGATCGTCGCACCCGCGTCGAGGAGCCGCTTCACGTGACGCAGTGTCGCCACCGTGAGTCTGCGGCTGGATCCCCCGAGGAACAGCAGCCGGTATCGCGCGCCCGGCGACCTCAGGGCGCCGTCGTCCCCGACGCGCAGCAGTGCGAGCGCGTCGGATCCCACGTAGTCGAAGTCGAACCCGTCGGGCACGGCGGTGTCGTAGGCGTCGCCGAACAGCGCGGTGACCGGCGCCTCCTCGCCGATGAACACGGCGATCTCGACGGCGGGCTCGCCGGCGGAGAGCAGCGCGCACGAGCGCGCGAGGTAGTCGATCCACGGTCCCGCCATGTCGGCCCAGGTCTCGTTGACCGTGAACGCCTGACCCAGGAACGGCGCGAGTGCCACCCCGGGCGGCGGAGCGCCGAGCGGCTGATGGGGCGAGGTGTGGATGCAGAACCGGGTGACGCCCAGCGCGAGCTGCAGGTCGGCGACGTGCTTGAGGCTGCGGGGCGACGATGACCACGGCCGGTCGAAGCTCGTGAACGCCTCCGCTCCGGTCCACCTGCTGCCGTGGAGATGGGCAACGGATGCCGCACCCTTGATGTCGGCGACATACGTCGGCTTCGGGCCGGAAGCGGGGTCGAACGTCCACATCGCGCCCATCGGCACGTCGGCGTGCGCCCGCATCGCGAGGTCGTCGCCGAGCTGGGGGCGTCTGTCTTCGAGCGCCTCGGCGTAGTAGATCATGCCGCGGCGCTGCGCCTCCGACGCGAGCGTGCCGTAGTACTCGGTCGCGAGGAGCTCGGCGAGCGTGCGGCGATAGTCGTAGAGAAAGCGGTCGGATGCCTCTGCCCCGCCCACCAGGTACCCCGCGAGCGTCGGGAGCCACGGCGTCAGGTCGTAGCCCCGCAGCTCGAGGAATCTCTCGGCGACGTCCTCGGTCCAGTTCTGGCTGCCGGACTCGATGCTGTCGCTCAGCAGGGCGTCGAACGACTCCGCGCCGAACTCGGCGAGGTGGCGCCGCAGGAACGCCGCGACCCGGGCGCCGTCGAGCTTGTCGACTTCGAGCCCGGTCGCATCGGGGAGGGCGGGGCCGTTCGTCTGACCCGTGAGCGACGCGCCGAGCCGGAGGATGCGCCACCGTCCGGGAGGAGCATCCCACTCCAGCCTTCCGCCCTGAACAAGGTCGGTGAGGTCGTGCACGTCCGCAGGGGCCACGGACGCGGCATCCGCTGCCCGGTCGGTGTCGACGGCGTAGTAGTCGGCGACGACCCCGAACCCGGCCTTCGCCTCGGCATGGTGGATGCGGCCGCCGGCGCGCAGCGCGAACTCGGAGACGAGGAACGCGTCGCTGCGGCGCAGCACCGGCGGCGTGCGCACGCCGTCCGCGGCGGGCGGGAGCGCCTCAGCCGCGCTCGCCCCGGAGAGGACGAGGCGGAATCTGCGGGCGGTGACGGGTGGGAAGGTCGCCGTGCGAGCGGGCACGGTGGTCGCCTCGAGCGTCGCGACCGGTCGGAGGTCCTCGCCGTCCCCCGCCTCGAGCACGGCGTCCGGCGGGGGCGCCGCACCGAATCCGCGCGGGCCGGGGAGTCCCACGGTGACCGCACCGACCGTCACGGGCTCCTCGAACTCGACCTCCAGCCAGGCGGACGACCAGCCGTCGGGATCACGCGGCAGGGCCAGCGCGCGCTCGAACGACCCGTCGGTCAGGCAGGCGTCATCGCCCACCGGAGCCGACGCGTGAACCCGGTCGGGCACGAGCACCGCGTGCGCGTCGTCCGCGGGGAGCGCGACCACTCGCCAGTCGGTCGCCCATGGCTCGCGCGTGGCGGCTCCCCACCGGGCGGCGTCCTGGAAGAGCCCCGCGGCGCCGGGCAGCGGCGGCAGCTCGACGGCACGCCTGCCGCCCCCGTGGACGACCGCCTCGGACCACACCACCTTCTTCATCGCGTCGCGGGGCTCGACCCACGGCCCGCCGGTGGCGCTCCATCCCGCGGAGGTCGCGACCGCGAGCTCGAGTCCGAGGTCGGCCGCCGTGCGCTGCGCGATCCCGATCGCCTCCCGCCAGGCCGTTGTCCCCGGACGGACACGCTCGGGCACGATCTGCGGAACGCCCATGCCCCCTTCGAAGAGCTGGACGCCGCGCACCCCGACGGAATGCAGCCACGTCAGATCGCGCACGATGCCGGCCGGGTCGACGTTCCCGTCCATCCAGTGCCACCACGCCCGCGGGCGAGCGTCGTCCGGCGGATCGACGAAGCGCGCCCACAGACCGGACGAGGGCGCCGAGGGCGGTGTCGTTGACATTCCCTCATCCTCTCCGCGGACCGCATCGCCTGGCGGCCAGCGCCACTTATATCCGATATCGCTAAAACTAATGTGTGCTTTCGACGCAAGTGTGTGAAAGTTGCTTCAGCGCCGCCGAAGCCGGCGCGCGTGACGACGAGGTCAGAGAGCAGATGACAGTGACGATTGAGCGCGATGCCACTCGCACCCTCACGGTGCCTCCCGATGCACGCCGCACTCCCCGCCCGCGCGGCCGCCGGCCGCTGATCAGCTACGGGCACTGGTGGTGGGCGCTGCCGGCGATCATCCTGGTGATCGCGGTGCATTACGTCGCCACCCTCACCGGCGGCTTCTTCGCCTTCACCAACTGGACGGGCCTGGGCGACTGGGAGTTCATCGGCCTCGACAACTTCGTGCGGATCTTCAACGACCCGCTCATGGTCGGCGCCGTGCTCAACACGCTGTTCCTCGCGTTCGGCTCGGTGATCCTGACCAACATCCTCGGCCTCGGATTCGCGCTCGCGATCAACCGCACCCTCAAGACGCGGTACATCCTGCGCACCCTCCTGTTCCTCCCGGTGGTGCTCAGCCCGCTGGCCGTCGCCTACATCTGGAAGTTCATCTTCCAGTTCAACGGCCCGCTCAACGGCTTCCTCGGAGCGATCGGGCTGGAGTCCTGGCAGAAGGTGTGGCTGGCCGACCCGACCTGGTCCATCTGGGCGATCCTGCTGACCGTCGTCTGGCAGCAGACCGGCTTCGTGATGGTCATCTATCTCGCCGGCCTCGCATCGGTGCCGGTCGAGATCGAAGAGGCGGCCGCTCTGGACGGCGCCAACATCTGGCAGCGGTTCTGGCACGTCACGGTCCCGGCGATCCGCCCGTCCATCGCGATCGCCACGACCCTCGGCATCATCCAGGGCCTGCGCATCTTCGACCAGATCTTCGCCCTCACCGGCGGGGGTCCGGCGGGCGCCACCGAGACGCTCGCGACGCAGGTCTACAAGCAGGCCTTCTCGCTGGGCCAGTTCGGCTTCGGCTCGGCGCTCGCGCTCGTGCTGACGCTCATCATCCTCGTCTTCGCCATCCTCCAGCAGTACGCCACCCGCGACCGCGACGCCGTCGGAAGGGCCGCCTGACATGTTCCGCTACACCAAGCTCACCGCGGTCCGCGAGGTCGCCATCTGGGTCGTCACCCTGCTGGGCCTGCTGCCCTTCTACTTCCTGATCGCCACCGCGTTCAAGACCGACCAGGAGGCGCTCACCACGAGCGCGATGGCCCCGCCGTCGTCGCTGGACGTCAGCGCGTTCGTCGAGGTGCTCACCACCGGCGGCCGCAACAGCATCCCGATGAGCATCCTCAACAGCGTCATCATCACCGGTGGCGCCATCGCCGGCCTGGTGCTGTTCGGCTCGGTCGCCGCCTACGTCATCACGCGCCGGACCCGGGCCTGGACGAACTTCACCTTCTACCTCGTGCTCATCGCGATCATCCTGCCCGCGCAGCTGGGCACGGTGCCGCTGTACATCGGAGCCCGCTCGGTCGGGCTCACGGGCAACGCGATCGGCATGATCCTGCTGTGGATCGGCATCCTGCTGCCGCTGTCGGTGTTCCTCTACGCGAGCTTCTTCCGCGGGCTCACCACCGAGTACGAAGAAGCCGCCGTCATCGACGGGGCGTCGCCGACGCAGGCCTTCTTCCGCGTCGTGCTGCCGCTTATGGCACCGGCCACGGGCACCGTCGCGATCCTCGCGGGACTCATCGTCTGGAACGACTTCTTCAACTCGCTGATCTTCCTCGGCGGGTCGACCACGCAGACGCTGCCGGTCGCGATGTACACGTACGTCGGCGGACTCGTGTCGGCGTGGAACAAGATCTTCGCCGTCGTGCTCATCTCGATGATCCCGATCCTGCTGTTCTACATGTTCGCGCAGAAGAAGTTCATCCAGGGCTTCGGCGGAGGCCTGAAGGGCTGACGCCCACACCGATTCGGGGGCGGCCGGATCGTCGAGCGGATGCCGCGGCATCCGCACGTCGCCCACTCATCCGACACACCGACCGGAGACGTCATGTACCAACTCGCACCGAACATCGAGCTGCTCTTCACCGAGGCCGGCGACTACCACGACCGCGTGCGCGCCGCCGCGGCGGTGGGATTCACCGCCGTCGAGATGTGGGGGCCCACGGGAGTCGACGCGCCCTCCCAGCCCAAGGACCTCCCCGCGTTGAAGGCCGCCCTCGAGGAGACCGGCACGAAGCTCACCGCGCAGCTGTCGGAACCGCGCACCCAGTTCATGATCCCGCCGTGGGACCACTCGGAGTTCTATCGCAAGCTCGACGAGGGCGTCGCCATCGCGCAGGACCTGGACTGCCCGCGCATCGTCGTCGGCAGCGGCACCGGGTTCGGCGGCTGGAAGCGCCAGGTCCAGCTCGACAAGCTCATCGAGATCTACCAGAAGGCCATCGCCCAGATCGACGGATCGGGCATCACGCTCGTGCTCGAGCCGGTCAACGTGCGCGTGGACCACCCGGGCTCCCTCCTGGACCGCACAGCGGAGGGCGTCTACATCGCCCGCGGCGTGGACTCGCCCTTCTTCGGCGTGCTCTACGACATCTACCACTCTGCCGTCGAGGGCGAGGACATGGCCGCCGAGCTCGAGAACGCGGGCGACCTCGTGAAGTACGTGCAGCTGGCCGACGCCCCGGGTCGAGGTGAGCCCGGCAGCGGGTCGCTGGATTGGGCGGAGCGCCTCGGCATCCTGCGCGCGTCGGGCTACGACGGGCCGATCGGCCTGGAGTACTACCCGACCCAGGAGTCCGAGGCATCCGTCGCCCTCATCCGCGAGCTGGCGGCTTCAGCATGACGCGGTACCCCCAGTCCGTCGACGTCGCCATCGTCGGGTCGGGTCCCACCGGCGCCGCGTACGCGCGCATCCTCAGCGAGCGGGCGCCCGGGACGACCATCGCGATGTTCGAGGTGGGCCCGACCATCTCGGATCCGCCCGGTGCGCACGTGAAGAACATCGCCGACCCCGACGCTCGCGCTCGCGCGCAGGCCGCGTCGGAGGGGCCGGGGGAGCGCGGCGCAAAGGTCGCCAATCCGGGAGCCGTCAAGGCCGGCGTGCGGGCCGCGCGCCCCGGCACGTTCCTCCTCGAGGACGGCTACCAGTTCCCGGGCGAGGACGGGCTGCCGGTCGTCGCGATGTCGAGCAACGTCGGCGGGATGTCGGCGCATTGGACCGGCGCCTGTCCGCGCCCGGGCGGCAGCGAGCGCATCGGCTTCCTCCCCGACTTCGACGAGCTGCTCGCCGAGGGCGACCGGCTCCTCGGCGTCACCACGAACGCGTTCGACGCGGCACCGTTCGGTGAGATCGTCCGCGAGCGCCTCGCGAAGGCGGTCGACGAGGGGCGGACAGCCGAGACCAAGGTGCAGCGGATGCCGCTCGCCGCCCACCGCCGCGACGACGGACGGCTCGTATGGTCCGGCTCAGACGTCGTGCTGGGAGACGTCACGCGCGACAACCCCGCCTTCACGCTCTTCGACGAGTCGCTCGTCACCTCCGTGCTGGTGCGCGACGGGCGTGCGGCCGGCGTTCGGGTGCGCGATCTCCGCTCCGATGAGTCGCACGAGGTGGCGGCCCGGTTCGTGGTCGTCGCCGCCGACGCGCTGCGCACGCCCCAGCTGTTGTGGGCGTCCGGCATCCGTCCGGCCGCCCTCGGGCGGTACCTCAACGACCAGGCGCAGGTCGTGTTCGCCTCGCGCCTGCGCGGGGTCGAGACTCTCGGTGCGGATGCTCCCACGACCGGTCTCGCGGAGTACAGCGGCGTCAGCTGGGTGCCGTTCACCGACGACGTCCCCTTCCATGGGCAGGTGATGCAGCTGGATGCCTCGCCCATCCCGCTCGCCGAGGACGACCCTGTCGTCCCCGGCTCGATCGTCGGGCTCGGGCTCTTCTGCGCGAAGGACCTGCAGGCCGACGACCGGGTCGAGTTCGACGACGCCGAGCAGGACGCCTACGGGCTGCCCGCTCCCCGCATCCACTACACCCTCACCGAGCGCGACCACGAGGTCATCGATCGGGCGCGTGCCGAGATCGTGCGTCTCGGCGAGGCGATCGGCGACCCGCTCGACTCGCGGCCCTTCACGCTTCCCCTCGGGTCCTCGCTGCACTACCAGGGGACGACCCGCATGGGTGAGACGGATGACGGCACCAGCGTGTGCGACCTCGACAGCCAGGTGTGGGGTGTGCAGGGTCTGTTCGTCGCCGGAAACGGCGTCATCCCGACCGCAACGGCGTGCAACCCGACCCTCACGTCGGTCGCGCTCGCCGTGGGCGGCGCGCGCCGCATCGCTCGCGATCTTGCTTCCGTCTGATTCAGACATTAGAGTGTAGAAACATAGACAAAGTAGTCAGGAGAACCTCGTGATCCCCGACCGAATCATCGAGCAGGGCACGCTCACGACCGACGGCACACGGGCCGCGGTCGAGGTGCGGCTGCCGTGGTACCGCGCCCTCCCCGCCTCGTGCATCGCCGGTGCGAAGCTCACCGTCGACGGCGTCGAGGCGCCGGCCGAGTCGCTGCGCTGGGAGATGAACGGCAGAGCCTTCACCTTCCCCGAGCTCGTCCCGAACACCGATGAGTGGTGGTTCCCCACCGATTCCGCGGTCCTCTCCGGCGACATCGCTGTGGGCGAGGCCGACGAGCACACCGTCGCCGTCGAGCTCGTGCTCTACATCCCCTACATCGTGATCGGCGCCGACGAGGTGCTGCACATCGAGGAGAAGGACACCAAGACGATGCCGGCACGCAAGGCGGTGGCAGCATGACCCCTCGACAGGCTCAGGACGGCGCCGCGCTGACCAAAGGCACCCCCATCCAGGGTGTGACGCTCTACAGCTTCACCCGCGCGTTCCACGGACGCGAGTACGATCTCGAAGGCCTCATCCGCAAGGCCGCGGCCGAGAACTTCGGGCCGGGCCTGGAGATCATCGGATTCTCCAGCTTCCGCGGCTTCCCCGAGATCGACGATCACTACGCCGGCTGGTTCAAGGACCTGATCGCCGAGACCGGGCTCGTGACGACCTCGCTCGCCGTGAACGCCGACATCGGCATCCACCGCGATCGCCTGCTCACCCAGGACGAGCTGCTGGAGTACATGCGCCGGCAGATCGCGGCCGCGGCGAAGCTCGGGTTCCCCATCGCCCGCGTGCAGATCTCGATCACGCCCGACTCCATGGAGGCGCTGGCTCCCATCGCTGAGGAGTACGGCGTCACGCTCGCCCTCGAGGTGCACGCCGACCAGTACGCCTCCCACCCGCGCATCCTGGCGCTACGCGACCGCTACGACAAGGTCGGCTCGCCGTTCCTGGGATTCACGATGGACTGGGGCGCCACCGTGTCGGGCTTCGCGCCCTCGCTCATCGAGGCCTACCGCCGCCGCGGCGCCTCGGAGGAGCTGCTCACGGCCGTCACCGGGCTGTGGGACGAGTTCTACCGGCAGGGCCCGCCGGCCGACCAGGCCGACCACGGCCAGCGCTTCGGCCGCTTCATCGGGCTGGCAGCCCAGCACGGTCGCCCCGATCTCGGCATCGACATTGGCATCAACGCGACCGGCCTGTTCGGACCGGCGCGCGTGGACGACTGGCTCGAGATCTTCCCGTGGATCAAGCACGTGCACGGCAAGTTCTTCGGCATCGACGAGTCGGGCGAAGAGCCCTCGGTGCCGGTCCGCGACCTCGTGACGCTGCTCATCGAGAACGGCTACAACGGTGCCATCTCGAGCGAGTACGAGGGCTGGCATTGGAACTACTGGCAGTCCCCCTTCGAGATCATCGCGGGGGAGCAGGCCGTGCAGCGGTCGGCGGCCGAGGCGGCCGGCTCGCGCATGACCACCGACCTCGCCGAGGCGCGGGCACAGCTCGCGGCCTGGCTTCCCACCACGCAAGGAGCGTCCGCATGACCGTTCGACAGGCGCAGGGCGGCGCGGACGGCATCGCCGGCACCGGCATCAAGCTCGGGACCACCCTTTACTCGATGACGAGCGAGTTCGCAGCGGGCCTCTACACGCCCGAGACGCTCATCGCCGCCGTGGCGGAGGAGGGGATTGGCCCGGGCGTCGAGTTCAACATCGCGCAGCTGCTGCGCACCTACCCCGACGTCGACCAGGAGTTCGTGAAGCTCTGGTTCGACTCGCTGGAGAAGTACGGACTCGAGGCGAGCGCGGTCGGCACCAACCTCGACATGGGTCGCCGCAAGGACCGCGACATGACGCCTGACGAGGAGCACGACTTCCTCGCCCGGCAGCTGAAGACGGCTCACACGCTCGGCTTCAAGCGCGTCGTCATCCGGTCGCACGGCAAGGAGCTGCTGCGCGGGCTCCTCCCGCTCGCCGAGAAGTACGACCAGTACCTCGGCTACGAGATCCACGCGCCGTCCGGGCCGAACAACCCTCAGGTGCTGCAGATGCGCGAGATGTACGACGAGCTGCAGTCCGAGCGGCTGGGCTTCACCGCCGACTTCTCCTCGACGATGCACAGCCTCTCCCCGACGCTGCTCGCGCAGCTGGGGAAGATGGGCATGGACGAGAAGCACTTCCCCGTCATGGAGGAGATCTGGCACGAGCCGACTCCCATGCACGTGCGCAACCAGAAGTTCGAAGACTACCTCGTGAGCGAGGGCGTCGACCCTCTCACGTTCGGCCCGTTCACGCGCCTCGCCTTCAACATGCACGGCCTGGTCCCTCCGGAGGAGTGGCTGGACATCATGCCGCAGATGTTCCACGTGCACGCGAAGTTCTACGACATCGACGAGAACGGCCACGAGCCGGCGATGGACATCCCGCGGATCGTCAGGCAGTTCGTGGTGGGCGGGTATCAGGGGTACCTCTCCAGCGAGTGGGAGGGTCACGCCTTCCAGGACCTCGGCGAGGCCGACCCGATCGAGCTCGTGAAGAAGCAGCACGCGCTGATGCGCAAGGCCATCGAAGACACCGTCGCCGAGCAGTCGAAGGAGACCGCGAATGTCTGATACGACCACGACCGCCGACGTCTCGGTCGCGGAGCTGCGGGCCGAGCTGGCCGCGCTCCGCGAGGAGGTCGTCGCCGCCCGCGCCCTCGCGCAGCGCGCCGAGGACCGCGGCCAGGTCGAGAACCTGTTCAACCGCTACATGTACCTCCACAACGCCTTCGAGGACGAGCAGATCATCCCGCTGTGGGTCAAGGAGGGCACCGAGGGCATCCGCGCCCGGTACACCAACGCCGGTCAGTACACGACGTGGAAGAGCGTGACCGACTACCACCGCGGTCGTCCGCACCCCGAGGGCAAGCTGATCCTGCACGCCACCACGACACCGGTCATCGAGGTCGCCGCAGACGGCAAGACCGCCAAGGGCGTCTGGATGATGGCCGGCACCGAGTCGGGTCTCACCGACCCTAAGGTCGCCGAGGCGTTCCCCGACATGTACTCGCCCCAGGAAGTGCTCGGAAAGAAGGTCTGGGCTCACTGGGTGTGGTGCAAGTACGCGATCGACTTCCTCAAGCAGGACGGCGAGTGGAAGTTCTGGAAGTTCCGCTGCTACGAGCTGGCCCGCGCTCCCTTCGAGGAGAACTGGGTGAGCTTCGGCCTGAAGAACCAGGGCGCGTTCGACCTCGACCTGATGTACTTCGGCGACGACGGCAAGCCCGTCTTCATGCCGCCGGCCGACGAGCCGGTGCCCTCGACCAACCATCCGTACAGCCCCGAGACGGTGCAGAAGCTCGAGCCGGCGCCGCCGGTGCCGCACGAGACCTTCACCGACACCTACGCCTGAGGAACCATCATGGCAACGCACGATTCCCTCTTCGCCGACAAGGACGTCAAGCGCACCGAGAGCGGCGTCTCCGTCGCGCTGCAGCTGCCCTGGTACCGCAGCCTCTGGCTCTCGGCGGTCGACGATGTCGCGGCATCCGTCAACGGCGTCGAGATCCCGAAGGACTCGCTGCGCTTCGAGCTGCAGGGCAAGAGCTACCGCATCGAGGAGCTGCCTGAGCAGTCCGAGACGCTCTGGTTCGTCGCCGACAAGCCCGAGGTCGTGATCGACCTGGGTCGCGCGCCCGAGGCCGGCGAGAAGCTGACCGTCGAGGTCGTCCTCACGATGCGCCTGCTCTACATGCAGATCGCCCCCGGTGTCGACGGCGGCCCCGGCCGCTACGTCACCAACCGCGTGCCGGTCGAGCGCGAGGTCGTGCTCGCATGACCCTCGGACAGGCTCAGAGCGGCGCCGAGGGGAGGCCGCTGCGCGTCGCCATGATCGGCTACGGGTTCATGGGAGCCGCGCACTCGGTCGGCTGGCGCCAGGCGCCGCGCGTGTTCTCGCTGCCGCAGGCGGTCGAGATGGCCGTCGTCGTCGGACGCCACGCCGAGGCGGTGACGGATGCCGCGGCCCAGTGGGGCTGGCAGGAGTCGGCGACCGACTGGCGCGAGGTCATCGCGCGCGACGACATCGACATCGTCGACATCGTGACGCCTGGCGACTCGCACGCCGAGATCGCGATCGCGGCGCTCGACGCGGGCAAGCACGTGCTGTGCGAGAAGCCGCTGGCCAACACCGTGGCCGAGGCCGAGGCGATGGCCGAGGCTGCCGAGCGGGCGGCGGCCCGCGGCATCCGCTCGATGGTCGGCTTCACGTACCGCCGGGTGCCGGCAGTCACCTTCCTGCGAGACCTCATCGCCCAGGGCGCCGTGGGCCGGATCTCGCAGGTGCGGGCCGCGTACCGCCAGGACTGGCTCGTCGACCCCGAGATGCCGCTCGCCTGGCGCCTGCAGAAGGAGCACGCAGGATCCGGCGCGCTCGGCGACATCGGGGCTCACATCATCGACATGACGCAGTTCGTGACCGGCTTGGGCGTGACCGCCGTCTCGGGTGTGCTCGACACGATCGTGAAGCAGCGGCCCCTTCAGGGCTCGGGCACCGGGTTGTCGGGCACCGCCGCGGAGGGCCACGGCGACGTGACCGTCGACGACGTCGCCGTCTTCACCGGCCGGCTGTCCACCGGCGCCCTGGTCTCATTCGAGGCCACGCGCTTCGCCACCGGACGCAAGAACGACCTGTCGATCGAGGTGTCGGGCGACAAGGGCGCTCTCCGCTTCGACCTCGAAGACCTCAACACCCTCTGGTTCTACGACCGCACCGCGCCGGAGGCCACCCAGGGATTCACGCGGATCCTCGTCACCGAGGCGCAGCATCCCTATGTCGCGGCGTGGTGGCCCGCGGGCCATATGCTCGGCTACGAGCACGGCTTCAGCCACCAGGTCGTCGACCTCGTGACGGCGATCGCCGAGGGCACCGACCCGCATCCGTCCTTCGCGGAAGGACTCTCGGTGCAGCGCGTGCTGGCCGCCGTCGAGGAGAGCTCGGCGAGCGGTTCGGGGTGGGTCCAGGTCGAGGCGCCGGTCGCCGCGGACGCGACCTCGGGTTGACCCGTTGCCTCAGGGCGGTCTGCGGATAGGTTTGTAGAAACAACAAAGCAAAGGAGCTTGGATGCCTCGTCCGATCACTCTCTTCACGGGCCAGTGGGCCGATCTGCCGTTCGAAGAGGTCGCGCGACTCGCCGGCGAGTGGGGCTTCGACGGCCTCGAGATCGCCTGCTGGGGCGACCACATCGACGTGTCCCGGTGGGACGACGCGGAGTACGTCCAGTCCCGCAAAGACATCCTCGAGCGCAACGGCCTGAAGGTCTGGGCGATCTCGAACCACCTCACCGGCCAGGCGGTGTGCGACGACCCCATCGACGTGCGGCACAAGGACATCCTGCCCGCGCGGGTCTGGGGCGACGGCGAGCCCGAGGGCGTGCGCCAGCGCGCCGCGGAGGACATGAAGAACACGGCCCGGTTCGCCGCCAAGCTGGGCGTGAAGACGGTGAACGGCTTCACGGGCTCGGCGATCTGGAAGGCTGTCGCGATGTTCCCGCCGGCCTCCGACGAGTGGATCGCCGCCGGGTACCAGGACTTCGCCGACCGGTGGAACCCGATCCTGGACGTGTTCGAGGAGGTCGGTGTGCGCTTCGGCCTCGAAGTCCACCCTTCCGAGATCGCCTACGACTACTGGACCGCCAAGGCGACCCTCGAGGCCATCGGGCACCGCGAGAGCTTCGGCCTCAACTTCGACCCGTCGCACTTCATGTGGCAGCAGCTGGACCCGGTGGCGTTCGTGCTGGACTTCGCCGACCACATCTTCCACGTGCACGTCAAGGAGTCCATCACCAACCTCGACGGCCGCAACGGCGTACTGGGGTCGCACCTGCCGTGGGCGAACCCGCGCCGCGGCTGGACGTTCGTCTCGACCGGCCACGGCGCCGTGCCGTGGGAGCCGCTGTTCCGCGCGCTCAACGCGATCGGCTACGACGGCCCCACCTCGATCGAGTGGGAGGACGCCGGCATGGACCGCCTGCACGGCGCCCCCGAGGCGATCGAGTTCGTGCGCAAGCTCAACGCGATCACGCCGCCCGCTGCCGCGTTCGACGCGGCGTTCTCGACCAAGACCGACTGACGCGGGACCGCTGAACACCGGCCGACACGGCCGGTGTTCGGCGTGCCCGGATGCGAGAGGAACCCGACCATGACGGATGTGCTGAACGTGCTGATCCTGTCCGGGCACATGACCCGGGAGCACGACAACGAGCACCGCAGCTTCCGCCTGCACAACCAGTGGATCACGACGCTGCTCGAAGACACCGGGCGCTTCAAGGTGCGGGTCGTCGAGGACCCGCGCGGCCTCGGCGCCGACATCATCCACAAGTACGACGTGCTCATCGTCGTGTTCGAGGGTCGCGACGGCTTCTTCGACAAGGCGGTCGGGTTCGGAGCCGAGACGGATGCCGCGATCCTCAAGTTCGTGCACGACGACGGCAAGGGCATCGTGTGGTTCCACGGCTCCGCCGCGCAGGAGGATCGCTGGGGCTACCCCGAGGAATACAACATCATGCGCGGGGCGAAGCTGAGCGCGTACGAGACCGGGCTTCGCCCCCGCCCGTGGGGCGAGGCGCAGCTGGACACCGCCGAGCCGCGGCATCCCATCACCGAGGGCATCAGTGCCCGCTGGACGGTGACCGGCGACGACATCCTCACGGGGGTCGACCTCTACGAGGGGGCGCAGGTGCTGCTCACCACCTTCGATGACCTCGAGGCCTACGAGAAGGCGCCCGTGTGGCCGATGTCGCACTACCCGGTCGAGATCCCCGAGGGCGGGATCTCCCAGCTCAACGGCATGAACACCGACCAGCCCATCGCGTGGATCAACGAGTACGGCGCGGGCCGCTCGTTCACCATCACGATCGGCCATGACATCGACACCTTCCGCCGCATCGAGTTCATCCGCATGTTCCCGCGCGGCGTCGAGTGGGCCGCCACCGGCGAGGTGACCCTTCAGGGCCCCGACCGCCGCGGCGAGCGGCGGTTCCTGCCCTGGCCGTACTACAACCGCGAGGGCTGAGGGATGACGCCGGAGCTGCGGATCGGGATCCTGGGTGCCGGTGGCATCGCGGAGCGGGCGATGGTGGAGCCCGCCCGCGACGCCGCAGGCGTCCGCGTCGTCGCGATCGGGGCGCGGGACCCGGAGCGCGCCCGCGCCTTCGCCGAGCGGCTGAAGCTGCCCACGCACGGCGACTACGAGGCGATCCTCTCCGACCCGGGGATCGATCTCGTCTACCTCGCACTCCCGCCGATCACGCACGCCGAGTGGGGGATCCGCGCGCTGCAGGCGGGGAAGCACGTGCTGTGCGAGAAGCCGCTGTCGGCCAACGGCACGACCGCGTCCGCCATCGCCGAGGCCGCCGCAGCAGCGGACCGGCGGGCGTTCGTCGGCTTCCACTACCGGCTGCACGGCTTCACGCGGCGTCTGCTCGAGATGATCGCGTCGGGCGTGCTCGGCGAGGTCGAGCGCGTGGACGTCGATTTCAGCATCCCCCACTTCGTCGTGAAGCCGGGAAACATCCGCCTCGACGGCGACCTGGCCGGCGGGGCCGTCATGGACGTCGGATGCTACGCGGTCGACCTCATCCGCGCCGCTTGGGGCGAGCCCGTCGTCGAGTCGGCCGAGTCGGTGCTCTACGAGGACGACCCGCGGATCGACCTGCAGACCGACGCTGTGCTGCGGCTGCCGTCGGGCGCTCCGGCGCGCGTGCGCTCGTCGTTCATCGGCGACGACAAGGGCGCCATGTCGCTCGTGGTGGAGGGGTCGGACGCCCGTCTGGAAGCCACGAGCGTCATCGTGCCGCAGTGGGGCGCGACGCTGCACGTGACCGCGGGGGACGACGTCCTCGTGGTGGAGAAGGCCGCCGAGGGTGAGAACAGCTACGCGCGACAGCTGGAGCACCTCGTCGCCGTGCTCGCGGACGGCTCTGCGAGCATCCTCGACGCCGAGCGCGGCGTCGGCACGATGCGCGTCGTGGACGACATCTACCGCGCCGCGGGCCTCGAGCCCCGCTGAGGCCCGCCCTCCGCCTCCGCCACGATGTCGGAGATCTCCACGAAGTCGGAGCCGAAGGGCCGCGACCGCCCGGCGAAGCGGTGATCTCCGTCGTTGTGGCGCGTCGCCGCTCGGGACGAGCGCTCAGCCGGCGAGCGAGTGGAACGCCTCGGGCGACAGGGCGTGCTCGATGGCCAGCATCCCCGCCCCCATCACCGCCGCGTCCTCGGCCGCGGTGGACGGCACGATGGCGAGGTGCTCGGTCGCCAGCGGCATCGACCGCGTGTAGACCACCTCCCGCACGCCCGCGATGAGGTGCTCCCCGACACGCGACATCGAGCCGCCGATGGCGATGACGGACGGGTTGATGAGGCTGACGCACGCCGTCAGCACCTCGCCGATGTCGCGTCCGGCCTGTCGCACCGCCTGGATCGCGTCGAGGTTGCCACGCTGCACCAGCGCCACCACGTCGTCGCCGCTGTCGGCGGCGACCCCCTGGGACCTCAGCGCGCGGGCGATGGCGGGTCCGGATGCGATCGCCTCGAGGCACCCCTGGTTGCCGCAGTGGCACGGGACCGACGAGCCGCGCGCGACGCGGACGTGGCCGATGTCGCCGGCGACGCCCTGCGCTCCGCGCTGCAGCTCGCCGCCCGCGATGACGCCCGCGCCGATGCCGGTGGCGACCTTGACGAACATCAGATGCTCGGTGGCCGGCCACGCCGCGGCGCGCTCGCCGAGCGCCATGATGTTGACGTCGTTGTCGACGAGCACCGGCACCTGCAGGTGCTGCTGCACCCAGCCGGGAACGTCGAACCGGTTCCAGCCGGGCATGATCGGCGGGTTCACCGGCTGCCCCGTCGAGTGCTCGACCGGGCCGGGCACGCCGATCCCGATCGCGACGAGGGAGCGGATGTCGCGCCCCGCCTCCGGGAGCACGTCGCGGGCCGCCTCCACCACCCAGGACAGGACGGTCTCGGGGCCCTCGGCGACCGCGAGGGGTTCCGTGCGGGAGGCGAGGATCGCCCCCGTCAGGTCCATCACCGCGACGGTGGCGTGCGACGCCCCGACGTCGACGGCCAGCACGACCCGCGCACTCGGGTTGAGCGCGAACTGCGAGGGAGGCCGGCCGCCGGTGGAGGCGGCATCCGCCACCGGCATGATGAGGCCCATCTTCATCAGCTCGTCGACCCGCGCCGCGATGGTCGACCGGGCCAGCCCCGTCGACTTCGCCAGCTGAGCGCGCGTGCGGGGCACGCCGTCGCGCAGCAGCTGGAACAGCTCCATCGCGCCGGTGCCGGCGGTCGCCGGTTCAGGGGAGACAGTGACCACGACTCAGTCCATCGGTTGCAGGGATCGAGCGGCCGCGTGCCCGGTCGACGGATGCCCCGCCGCGGCCACGGCCGCAGTGCTCACGTGGCGCGACCCGTCGGCCTGGCGAAGCGCTGCTGCAGCAGCACCGCGATCACGATGATGACGCCCTTGACGACGGCCTGGATCGAGGAGTTCAGGTTGTTCTGCACGAACACGTTCGTCAGCGTCGTGAAGATGAGGACGCCGAACACGGTGCCCGTGATGGTCCCGCGGCCGCCGACGAGGAGGGTGCCGCCGACGACGACCGCCGCGATCGCGTCGAGCTCGAGGAGAGTGCCGTGCGTCGAGGTGCCGGCCGTCGTGCGCCCGAGGTACATGATCGCGGCGATGCCGGCGCACAGCCCCGAGATCGCGTAGAGCCACATGGTGTGCCGCTTGACGTCGATGCCGGCCAGGCGAGCGGCCTCGCGGTTGCCGCCGATCGCGACGGTGCGGCGGCCGAAGGTGGTGCGGTTGAGCACGACCCAGCCGATGGCGGCGACGATGGCGAAGATCCAGATGAGGATGTCGACGCCGATGATGTCGAGGTTCAGGAACTGGATGAAGTCGCGGTCCCGCACCTGGAGCGTGCGACGCTCGGCCAGCACCTCGGCGAGTCCGCGCGCCGCGATCAGCATGGCGAGCGTCGCCATGAAGGCGACGACCTTGCCGTACGCGATCACGATGCCGTTGATCAGCCCCGCCGCGACGCCGACGAGCAGCGCGATCACGATCATCAGCACCCAGTGGATCTGGTCGGCGAGGTCCTGGATGGCCGCCAGTGTCGCGACGACCGACGCGAGGCCCAGCACCGAGCCGACCGACAGGTCGATGCCGCCCGCCGTGATGACGAGGGTCATGCCGATGGCGACGACCCCGAGGATCGAGGCCTGGCGGAGGATCGTGAGCGTGTTGCTCACGCTCAGGAAGGTGTCGGGTGCCGTGACCGCTCCGACGATGACGAGGAGCAGCAGGGCGACGACGAGGCCGAGGTTGCGTCCGACCGAGCCCGAGAGCACGCCGCGGACACCGGATCGGCGACTGGTTTCCGGATCGCCCGCGGGCGGCGGCGCCTCGCTGGCGGTGGGGACTCCTGCGGTCCCGGTGGTCTGCTCGCTCACGCGGCGGTTCCTTTCATGACGAGGTCGAGCACACCGTGCTCGTCGATCTGGGAGGCGGGGCGGGTTTCGAGGATGCGGCCGTCGGCGATGACGAGGACGGTGTCGGCGAGGCCGAGCACCTCCTCGATCTCGCTCGAGACCACGACGATGGCGTTCCCTGCAGCGGCGAGCTCGCGGATGAGCGCATAGATCTCGGCGCGCGCGCCGACGTCGACGCCGCGAGTCGGCTCGTCCAGCAGCAGCACCTTGGTGCCGTGCACGAGCCAGCGCGCGAGAAGGATCTTCTGCTGGTTGCCGCCGGACAGCGTGATCGTCGCGCGGTCGGGGTCGGCGGGACGCAGCTCGAGAGATTCGATCTGGGCTCGGGCGGCCGCCCGTGCGCCGCGCTCGTCGAGGAATCCGGCCCGCGCGAACCGGGACACCGATGCGAGCGTGACGTTGAAGTAGATCGGCTCGTCGAGGACGAGCCCCTGGCTCTTGCGCTCCTCCGGCGAGAGGCCGATCCCGGCATTCACCGCCGCGACCACCGACCCGCGGCGCAGCTCGTCGCCGGCGACCTTCACCGTTCCGTGCGTCGAGCGACGCGCTCCGTAGATGGTCTCGAGGATCTCCGAGCGTCCCGATCCGACCAGCCCCGCCAGCCCCACGATCTCTCCGGCACGCACCGAGAAAGACACGTCTTCGAAGACGCCGGCCAGCGCCAGGTCCTGCACCTCCAGCACGACGGGGGCGTCGGCCGGCACCGGGACGGGGGCAGGGAAGACGTTCGCGACCTCCCGCCCGGTCATCAGCTTGATGAGCTCTGCGGTCGGCGTGCCCGAGACGGGGATGCCGCTGGCCATCGAGCGGCCGTCCTTGAGCACCGTGATGCGATCGCCGATCTGGCGGATCTCCTCCAGGCGATGCGTGATGTAGACGACGGCGATGCCCGAGGCGGTCAGCTCCCGGACGACGTGGAAGAGGTTCTTCACCTCTTCGGTGTCCAGGACGGCCGAGGGCTCGTCCATGATGATGAGCTTGATGTCGTGCGACAGCGCGCGCGCCATGCTCACGATCTGCTTGTTGGCCGCGCTCAGCGAGCCGACCTCGGTGTGCGGCGAGAGGTTGGCGTGTCCGAGTCGCCGCAGCAGCTCGCGCGTCTGCCTGGCCGCTTCGGATCGCTTCGTGAACCCGCCGCGCGAGAGCTCGTGGCCGAGGAAGATGTTCTCGGCGATCGTGAGTCCGTCGACGACGTCGAGCTCTTGGTACATCGTGGCGATGCCCAGCTCGATCGCCGACTCCGGGTTGGGGATCACGACCCGCTCGCCGAGCCACGAGATCGTGCCCTCGTCCGGGGCGTGGACCCCTGCGAGTGTCTTGATGAGCGTCGACTTGCCGGCGCCGTTCTGGCCCAGGACGCAGTGCACCTCGCCCGCGCGCACGTCGAGGTCGACGCCGCGCAGCGCCTTGACGCCCGCGAAGGACTTCGTCACGCCTTCGACGACGAGTAACGCCGATCCATGGTCGTCTTTGATCACGGCATGAACATAACATGAGCGCCCGCGGGCGTCGACGGCAGTGTCGGGCCGCGATGAGCGGGTGAACGCTCGCGTTTTCGCGCAACCACAGCGGAAGTTTCGCAAATTGCTTATGCCGCAACTAATGCAAAAGGTGTCGCCGAAGCGCGGCGCCTGCTACCGTGATGCCGTCAGCGTGGACGGGTGGGGATCGTGCACCGTTGCTCCCGAGCTCGCCGTGCGCTGCCGCACTGCATCACATTTCAAGGAGGAAAGAATGCGCTCACACCTGAAGGCGCGCACACGGCTGCTGCTGACGGGAACCGCCGTCGTGGCGGCGATCGGGCTCTTGGCCGGCTGCACCGGCACCGGCGCCGACGAGGACGACGTCACCGACCAGGGGACGACGTCGGAGGAGAACGCCGAGACCGGCGACACGGTCGTCATCGGCTTCTCGGGCCCCGCCGCCGACCACGGCTGGCTGGGCGCCATCAACTCCGGTGCGCAGGCGGCCGCCGACAGCTTCGACGACGTCGAGCTCCGCGTCGCCGAGGGCACCAACGACCCGATCGCCCAGATCGCCGCCGTCGAGACCTTCGTCAACGACGGCGTCGACGCCATCGTGCTGCTGCCGACCGACGGTGCGGCCCTCACCGAGGCCGCGATCGCGGCGATGGAGGCAGGCGTCCCGGTCATCAACGTCGACCGCGAGTTCTCGAGCCCGTTCGCCGCGCGCACCACCATCCTCGGCGACAACTACGGCATGGGAGTCAGTGCCGGCACGTACATCTGCGAGCAGCTCGGTGGCGAGGGCTTCGTCGCCGAGATCGCCGGCATCGACTCGCTGCCGCTCACCCAGGACCGCTCGCAGGGCTTCGCCGACGCGCTGGAGGACTGCGGTCTCGAGGTGAACGCCCGCGTGGCCGCCGACTTCACCGTCGCCGGCGGCGAGGCCGCGGCCTCTCAGCTCCTCGCGGCGAACCCGCAGATCGACGCCATCTGGAACCACGACGACGACCAGGGCATCGGCGTGCTCGCGGCCATCGACTCGGCAGGCCGCGACGAGTTCTTCATGATGGGCGGCGCGGGCAGCCGCAGCGCGATGGAGGCCATCGAGGCCGACGACACGGTGCTTAAGGCGACGGTCATCTACCCGTCGACCCAGGCCGCCGACGGCGTCGCGCTCGCCCGTCTCATCGCGCAGAGCAAGACCATGGGCGACCTCATCACGCCGAGCATCCCCAACCGGGTGGTCCTCGACGCGCCCGTCGTCACGAAGGACAACGTCGACCAGTACATCGACCTGTCGTTCGAGTAAGTCCGCCACCGTGGGCGCCCGCCGAAGCGGCGGGCGCCCACGACCGACTCCCGAGGGGGAAGCGCCTTGACCACCGACCACACCGCGAATGCCCGTCAGCTGCGCGTCGCCATGATCGGCTACGGCTTCATGGGGGCCGCGCACTCGCAGGGATGGCGCGTCGCCCCGCGATTCTTCGATCTGCCCCTGTCGCCGTCCATGGACGTCGTCGTCGGCCGCGATCAGGCGGGGGTGGCCGCCGCCGCGGACAAGTGGGGGTGGCGCGAGAGCGCGACCGACTGGCGCGAGGTGATCGGCCGCGACGACATCGATCTGGTCGACATCGTCACGCCGGGCGACACGCACGCCGAGATCGCGATCGCCGCCCTCGAGGCCGGCAAGCACGTCCTGTGCGAGAAGCCGCTGGCCAACACCGTGGCCGAGGCCGAGGCGATGACCGAGGCTGCCGAGCGGGCGTCGGCCCGCGGCATCCGCTCGATGGTGGGCTTCACCTACCGTCGCGTGCCGGCGGCGACGTTCGCCCGCGACCTCGTCGCCGCCGGCCGGATCGGCGAGGTCCGCCAGGTGCGCGCGGAATACCTGCAGGACTGGCTGATGGACGCCGAGGCGCCGCTGACGTGGCGCCTGCAGAAGGAGCGCGCGGGATCCGGATCACTGGGCGACATCGGCGCGCACGCGATCGATCTGACCGAGTACATCACGGGGCAGCGCGTCGAGACGGTCTCGGGCATCCTCGAGACGATCGTGAGCGAGCGGCCGCTGCTCGGCGAGGGGGTCGGGCTGTCGGGCACGGCGCGGCAGGAGCGCGGCGCGGTCACCGTGGACGACCTGGCGCTGTTCACCGGCCGCCTTTCGTCCGGCGCGCTGGCGTCGTTCGAGGCCACGCGTTTCCGCACCGGCCGCAAGAACGCGCTGCGCGTCGAGGTGGCCGGGTCGCTCGGCGCCGTCTCGTTCGACCTCGAGAACATGAACGAGCTCGGCTTCTACGACGCGACCCTTCCCGACACCGAGCAGGGGTTCCGCCGGATCCTCGTGACGGAGCACGATCATCCCTACCTGGCGCCGTGGTGGCCGACCGGGCACATGCTGGGCTACGAGCACGGCTTCAGCCACCAGGTCGCCGACCTCGTCCAGGCGATCGCCGCCGGCACGCAGCCCGAGCCGTCGTTCGCGGACGGCCTGCACATCCAGCGCGTCCTCGAGGCGGTCGAGCGCAGCTCCGGCAACGGCAGCGCCTGGACGCCCACCGGCAGCTGACCCGCGGCCCGCCACAACGTCGGAGATCGCCGCCCCGTCGGAGCGGAACGGTCCGGTCGGCCCGACCGGAGGGCGATGACCGACGTTGTGGCGGTCTATACGGCGGGGACGGATGCCTCGGTCAGTGCGCGCCGGGCGAGCTCGAGGTGTGCGCGGGTCGTCGTGGCAGGGTCGGCGTCGAGCCACTCGTGCCCGCCCCACTCGCTCGTAAGGGTGCCCGTGAACCCGACGCGGCGCAGCGCCGAGCCGATGTCGGCGATGGGGCGGGAGACCCGCCCGTCGGTGTCGTCCAGGTCCCAGAACTTCAGATGAACCCCCGAGGTGAGCGGGAGGAGCGGCTCGAGGTCGGTGACGTCGGAGCGGCCGAACCGCACGAGCAGGTTCATGTAGAGCGTGTGCACGGCGGGAGGCACTCGCCCTCCGCGCAGCGCGGCGACGACGGCCTCGTGCGTCTCGGGCGCGCGCCACTGACGTTCCAGCCGGCGGACGAGCTCTTCGTCGAGTCCGCCGCGGCGGAGCTCCTCGAGGTAGGTGGGCGGCAGCGACGGCATGAGCATGCTGATGTCGATCAGCACGCGGATGCGCGGGTCGTCGAGCGTCTCGAGGAGGGCGAGGTTGTCCGCGACGGCGGGGGAGTCGAGGGTCTGCTGCCCCTGGATCTCTTCGAAGAGGACGACTCCCAGCTCCTCGAGCACCGGCTGCGCGAGGCGCAGGAGCTCCGGTCCTGCCTGGCCGAACGGCACGCGCACCCCGATCGCGCCCAGGCGCGCGGCCGCCCGCAGCTGCGGCTCGAGGAACCCGAGTCGCTCGGTCTCGGTGCGCCGGCGGGCCGGCAGCGCCCAGTCGTCCAGGCTGGCCCCGACGATCGTCACGGCGCCGCCGGCGGCCGTCAGCCGCTCGCGCAGACGAT
Source organism: Microbacterium atlanticum (assembly GCF_015277815.1). Classification (NCBI taxonomy): domain Bacteria; kingdom Bacillati; phylum Actinomycetota; class Actinomycetes; order Micrococcales; family Microbacteriaceae; genus Microbacterium; species Microbacterium atlanticum. Next base: position 3,458,682 of record NZ_CP063813.1, on the reverse strand, counting down.
CGACCTCATCGTCCGACGGCTCGGGGAAGCCGCGCCACACCTGGCCGGCCTCGATCTCCAGCGTGCGGCTGATGCCTTCGGCGGCAACGGCGACCGCGATGTCCTCGGCCGTGCGCTCGGCCCGGATGACCTGGGGAGTCCAGTTGAAGGCGCTGGCCGACAGCGGCCACGCGGAAGGCAGCGCCGCCGCCGCTCTCGCCGGCTCGGCGGCATCCGTCGTCCTCGCCGGCATGGTCGCGGCCGCGCCGCCGACGGCTGTCGCCTCGCCCGCGACGAGCGCGCGCTCCATGCGGAAGGGGAGAGTGAGCGGCCCCGCCGGCCCCGCCTGCAGGTACGGGACGACGAGCGCGAACGAGAGAGCGACGTCGTGCGCGCCGGGCGACACCTCGGCATCGCCGCGGAGCTCGACGCGGTCCTGGATGAACCACCACGACGTCTCCGCCGCCAGCTCCGCGGGAGGCACCTCGCGCCCGTCGACCACCGCGTGCACGGCAGCCTGCTCGCCGTCGATCGACACGGACACGTCGGTCACCGCGGCGAGCGGCATCGAGCGGATCCACGGCAGGCTCACCCGGAGGGCGAATCCCGCAGGCGTCGTGATCAGGGCGTCGTCCAGCAGCATCGGCAGCGTCATCGGGGCCTGCTTCCTCTCTCGGCCGGCGCTCCGGCTTCAGAGAGGAAGCTACACGCTTTTGTCTGTTTTCGAAAGAAGTGTGTCAGGCGACCTCGTCGAGCGCCCCGTGGGTCGCCGCGATCGTCGGCCTCCCCACGCCGAACCACCGCGGGAAGCTCACGTCGAACAGCTGCTCGCGCACCATCTCGGCGCCTCCACGCAGCGGTTCCCGCCGGTCGTTCACGGAGGTGGCGATCGTGAGGTCGCGCGTGGCGAGGGGGATGGAGAGTTCGTACACCCGCTGGCGGACCTCGGCGAGCAGCAGCTCGCCCGCCCCGGCCATCGCTCCGCCGATGACTATCACGGACGGGTTGAACATGTTGACCAGCGCCGCGATCGACTCGCCGACGACGCGCGCCGAGCGCTGCACGAGGCGGATGGCCAGCGCGTCGCCGTCCTCCGCGGCGGAGGAGATGCGCTCCGGCGTGAGCTCCTCACCGGCGGTCACCGCCGCGGCGAGCATCCCCGCGGCACCGGCCTCGATCTCGGCCTGCGCGTCGCGGATCAATGCCCACCCGCCGGCGACAGCCTCGAGGCATCCGACCTTGCCGCACCGGCAGGGTACGTCGGAGTCGCGCACGCGCACGTGGCCGATGTCTCCGGCGGCGCCGTTGACGCCGCGGTGGATGTGGCCGTGCGACAGCAGCCCGGCGCCGATGCCCGAGCCGATCTTGCAGTAGATCAGATCGAGGGTGTCGTCGCCGCGTCGCGCGCGTTCCCCGAAGGTGAGGAGGTTGACGTCGTTGTCGACCCATACCGGCACGTCGTAGCGCTGCTCGAACCGGCGCCGCACGTCGAATCCGTTCCAGCCGGGCATGATCGGCGGTGCGACCGGGCGGCCGCTGTCGAAGTCAACCGGGCCCGGAACCCCGACGCCGATTCCCCACACCGGCACGTCCGGGGTGCGGGCGAGGACGGCGTCGACCATGCTCAGGGCCTTGTCGAGCGTCTCGGCGGGCCCGCGGGAGATGTCCCACGCCTCGTGCGCCTCGTCGAGGACGTCGCCGTCGAGGTGGGTGACGCCGACGTGGATGTGGAGCGCGCCGAGCGCGCACACGACGATGCGCCCGGCCTCGCCGCGGAAGCGCAGGGTGCGCGGAGCCCGGCCGCCCGACGAGGGACCGAATTCGCCGTCGGCGAGGTATCCCATCTCGATCGCGTGGTCGACCCGCTGGGTCACGACTCCACGGCCGAGCCCCGTCACCCGGCCGATCTCGGGGCGGGTGGATGCCTCGCCCGTGCGCACCATGTTGACGATGCGCAGCAGGCTCGTCATCTCGTCTGTCTGGGCGCCGAAACGCAAGGTGGACTCCCTGGCCATGGTCGATTGTTGCATAACTGCGTGCGTCTGCGACCGATTTTGGCGCATCTATAGTCAAAGCGTTCCCCACTTAGGTACAGTTCAAGCGAAAGTGGGAGGACGACGATGACCCATCGTGTCGGCGTGATCGGGGCCGGACCGGGCGTTGCGGCGCTGCATCTGCCGACACTGGCCCGGCTGGGCGATCTGTTCACTGTCACGCACGTGGCCGACGCCGGCAGCGGCCGGGCCGCCGCGCTCGCCGCCCGCAGCGGCGCGCGCCGGTCGACCGGCGTGGACCGGCTCCTCGCCGACCCCGAGGTCGACGTGGTGGCGATCTGCAGCCCGCCCGAGGAGCATGCGGAGCAGATCCTGGCGGCCGTCGCGGCCGGCAAGCGGGCGATCTTCTGCGAGAAGCCCATCGCCACGACCGTCGCCGACGCCGAGAGGGCCGTCGAGGCGTGCCGCGCTGCGGCGATCCCGCTCATCGTCGGCACCAACCACTACTACGACCCCGCCTGGGGACGCGCCCGCCATCACCTCTCGGCCTCCGGCGGACCCGTGGTCTCCCTCTCGGTGACCCTCGCGCTTCCGCCGAACGGCCGGTATCACGACGTGGTCACCGAAGTGGCGGCCCCGTTCGCCGCCCGCCCCGCCCTCGATCTGTCGCGCCCCGAAGTCGCCGCGGGCGTCGTCCGGGCGCTCCTGACGGGCCTCGCGATCCACGATCTGCCGCTGGTGCGCGACCTCGCGCCGCAGTTCGAGCGCGTCGTCTTCGCGCGCGCCCTCGCGCCGATCGGCTTCGCCGTGGGGTTCATCGCAAGCGGCGTGCCCGTCCAGTTCTGCACCGTCATGCTGCCCGGGGGCGCCGACGCGCTCTGGCGCATCACCGTCACGACGGCGCGCGACCGGGTGGATGTGAACTTCCCGCCGGCCTTCGTGCACGCGGGAAGCGCCGGGGTCAGGGTGCTCGCCGCGGACGGCCGCGACACCGCCTACGATCGGCATCCCGACGACGGCTACGTCGCCGAGTGGCGGGCGCTCGCCGAGCTGATCGACAGCGGCATGCCCGTCGAGTACGACGAGCTCCTCGACGACGTGCGGTACACCGTCGCGCTGGCGGACCAGGCCGCCGCCCTCGCGGGGGTGACGGCATGAGCGCCGCGCTGCAGACGGCCCTGCCGTCGTACCGCGTCGCCGCGGCCGAACTGCCGGAGAGCGTTCGGCTCACCGACGACCCCGCCGGTGCCGTCGTCGCGGTCAGCGGTGAGCGGTGGACGGATGCCGCAGCCCGGGCGATCGGCGCCGGGGCGGCCGCCGTCGTGGTCAGCCGCCCGCGGGTGGCAGCCGCCGAGGCGCTCGCCGAGCTGGGGCGGTCGGGGGTTCCGATCGTGCTCGAACGCGCGCTGCTGCGGGCCGACGCGGTGCAGGCTCTCCGACGGGCGCTGGACGGTGCGGAGCCGTTCCCGGGCGCGGTCGTGGAGTGCCACGCTCCGGCAGTGTCCCTGCCCGACGCGATGCGCGACGCCGTCGGGTGGGCGCGCGTCTTCGTCGGCGAGATGGGGGTGCCGTCGCCGGCGTCCGGCGTGTCGGAGGCGGGCCGCGGACTGGCCCTCCTGGAGGGTGCGGGCGGCGTCGCGGTGAGCCTCGTCGCCGCCGCGAGCCCCGGCGCTCCGCCACTCGGCCGTATCCGGGTGACCGGACTCGGACCGACCAGAGTCGAGTACGACGGCGACGAGCACCGGCAGTGCATCGAGGTCCGCGACGGCGCCGGCCACCGCCAAGCTCCGCGGCTGTTCGAATCGCCCGCGCGCGTCGCGCTGCGGCGCGCGGTGGCCGCCGTCGCCGATGGCGCTGCTCCTCGAGACGTCGACGATTTCGCGCGCGACGACGCGCTGTCCTCGGCCGTGGTGGCCCGAGGGCTTTCATAAACGCTGCTGATCCGGGAGATAGCCGATATGGGATTCCCGGATACGCCCGACTCGGACGAAAGTTGATTCGGGATCACCCGCCAACTCTCTTCCGAAAGGGTCGATGATGATCAAGCTCCTCTCCCACCTCTCCTACGTGGAGATCTCGTCGCCGGATGTCGAGGCATCCGTCGACTTCTACGTCAACCAGGTCGGCCTGACGGTCGTCGACCGCGTCGACGGTGCCGTCTACCTGCGCTGCTGGGGCGACTACTACGCCTACAGCGTCGTCGTCGTGCCCGGCGACGAGCCCACGCTGGTCACGGCCGCGTGGCGCACCTCGAGCCCCGAGGCGCTCGAGGAGGCCGCCAAGCGGGTCGAGGCCGCCGGCGTCCAGGGCGAGTGGGTCGACGTGCACAAGATCGGCCGCGCCTACCGTTTCACCGGCCCGTGGGGTCACACCCTGACGCTCCACTGGGACGTCACGCGCCACCACGACACCGAGGGCGACGCCGCGTCGATCTACCCCGACCGCCCCTCGCGTCGCAGCAAGGTCGCCGGCGCCCCGCGCCAGCTCGACCACGTGACGATCGCGACGAGCGACGTCGACGCCTTCGTGAAGTGGTACGTCGACGTGCTCGGCTTCCGCTTCATGGCCCGCACGCAGCTCGACGAGGCTGACATCTCGGTGTTCTCGGTGCTCACGACGAACGAGAAGTCGCACGACCTCGGCGTGGTCCTGGACGGCTCGACGCGCGCCGGCCGCGTCAACCACTACGCCTTCTGGGTCGACACCCGCGAGGAGCTCCTCATCGCGGCCGACGTGCTCATGGAGAACGGCTACCCGATCGAGTACGGGCCGTCGATCCACGGCATCGGCGAGCAGAACTTCCTGTACTACCGCGAGCCGTCGTCGCTGCGCATCGAGCTGAACACGGGCGGCTACCGCAACTACGTGCCCGACTGGGACGCGCAGACCTGGCGGCCGTCGCAGGGCTCGAACAACTTCTACCGCAACAGCGCCATGCCGATGTCGATGACCGAGTCGTTCCCGCCTGCCGACGGCCCGTCGGCGACCGAGGAGGGCGTCCCGGACGAGATCAAGGCAGCGCTCTTCAACCCCTACGCCAAGCACGGCCAGGGCTGACAGGCTCGAGGGTGGGGATGCCGATCCCGGCGTCCCCACCCTCGCACCACGTTGCGAACCACCGACATGGAGAAACGATGACGACGACGTCGACCGCGGGACTGACCGCCCCCTTCGCCCTCGCCCGCTACCGCGACGGCGATTCCGTGCGTCTGGGCCTCGTCGCGGGCGACCGCATCCGGCCGCTGTCGGCCGACGACCTCGGCGCGGCGGACCTCAACTCCTTCCTCTCCCACCCCGACTGGGACCGTCTGGCCGGGCTCGCCCAAGCAGACGGCGACGGATGGATGCCGCTGGCAGACGTCGTCCTCACGGCTCCGGTCGAGCCCCGCCAGGTGCTCCAGGCGGGCGCCAACTACCGCACGCACGTCGTGCAGCTGATCATGGCCGGGCTGACCAAGGGCGGCGAGGCGGGGCAGTCGCCCGACGAGGTGCGCGCCAAGGCCGAGCGGATCATGGACGCGCGTGCCGCGAGCGGGCGGCCGTTCATCTTCCTGGGCCTGCCGCAGTGCGTCGTCGGCGACGACGAGCCGCTCGTGCTGCCGGACTACAGCGAGACGCACGACTGGGAGCTCGAGCTCGCCGTCGTGATCGGCCGGGAGGCGTTCCGCGTCGACGCCGAGCACGCGCTGGACCATGTCGCCGGCTACACGATCGTCAACGACATCACCACGCGCGACCGGGTCTTCCCGCCCGACGTGGGCGACATCGGCGCCGACTGGTTCCGCTCCAAGAACGCGCCGGGATTCCTTCCCACGGGTCCCTTCCTCGTGCCGTCGACCTTCGTCGACGCGAGCGACCTGTCGGTGAAGCTCGAGCTCAACGGTGACGTGATGCAGGATGCCACGACCGCCGAGCTGGTCTTCGATGTGAAGACGCTCGTCGCCGCGGCATCCCAGACCCTCCCGCTCCTGCCGGGCGACCTCCTGCTGACGGGAAGCCCCGCCGGCAACGGCCAGCACTGGAAGCGGTACCTGCGCGACGGCGACGTCATGACCGGCACCGTCGAGGGCCTCGGCACCCAGGTGGTCCGGTGCCTGGCAGAGGGGCCCGCGGTATGACCGGCCCGAGCGAGAACCCCGCGGACCTCGACCGCCAGAATCCCGAGGCCGAGATCGCCGCGCGCGCCGAGGCGTATCGCAACTGGGGCCGCTGGGGCGAGGACGACGTGCTGGGCACCCTCAACTTCATCGACGCGGCCAAGCGCGTGCACGCGGCATCCCTCGTCCGCGAAGGGGTCGTCGTGTCGCTCGCGCAGTCCTTCGACACCGACGGGCCGCAGACGGGATGGCGCCGCCGCACCAATCCCGTCCACACGATGACCGACACCGGCACCGATGCCGAACGCGGCAACCAGGGCTTCCCGCACGGCATCGGCGGCGCGGACGACGTCATCGCGATGCCGCTGCAGTGCTCCACCCAGTGGGACGGGCTCGGCCACATCTTCGACCACGGCATGGCGTGGAACGGCCGCCGCGCCGGCGATGTCGTCACGAGCGACGGCGACCTCGTCACGGGCATCGAGCACACCGCGACCTCCTTCGTGACCCGCGGCGTGCTGCTCGACGTCGCGGCCCACCTCCGCCCCGAGTCGGGCGAGCTCGAGGACGGCTACGCCATCACCGCCGCCGACCTCGACGCGACCATCGCGGCGCAGGGGTCTTCGAGCGCGGTCGGCCGCGGCGACATCGTCGTCGTGCGCACCGGCCGCTACACCCGCGCCCTCCGCGAGGGCTGGAACGGCTACGCCGGCGGATCGGCGGCGGGGCTCTCCCTCACGACCGCGGGCTGGCTGCACCGCACCGAGATCGCCGGCATCGCGACCGACACGTGGGGGTTCGAGGTGCGTCCGAACGAGTTCGACGCGCCCTCGTTCCAGCCGCTGCACCAGGTCGTGATCCCGAACATGGGACTGTCGATCGGCGAGATGTGGAGCCTCGACGAACTGGCCGAGGCGTGCCGCAGACTGGGCCGGTACGACTTCCTCCTCACCGCACCGACCCTCCCCATCACGGGGGCGGTCGGCTCGCCGGTCAACCCGCTCGCCATCCTCTAGCCGCCCGAAACCATCCGAACCAGAACAGGGAGGTTCTGACATGACCGCAGTTCGCAAGGTCGCCATCGCCGGAAGCGGCGTCGCCGGACTCGCCGCCGCCATCCAGCTCGCCAAGGCCGGGGTCGAGGTGGACATCTTCGAGGCCAAGCCCGAGCTCAGCGCGCTCGGCTCCGGCATCTCCCTGCAGGGCAATGCCCTGCGCGTCTTCGACGCCCTCGGCGCGTGGGACGACATCCGCGCCGCGGGGTACGCCTTCGAGGGCCTGAACCTCCGCGCCCCCGGACCAGGCGCCCCGATCGTCGCCGAGCTTCCCGACCTCAAGACGGGCGGCCCCGACTATCCCTCGAGCATGGGGATGCCGCGCCCCGATCTCGCGCGCATCCTGCTGGAGCACGCGCAGAAGGCGGGCGCGAACGTGCGCTTCGGGGCGCAGATCACCGGCCTCGATGCGCGCGCCGACGACGCCGTCGAGGTCAGCGTGAACGGCGAGTCCGTCGGCGAGTACGATCTGCTGATCGGCGCCGACGGGCTGAACTCGAAGGTGCGCGATCTCATCGGGATCGAGACCAAGCCCGAGCCGACGGGCATGGGCATCTGGCGGGCGTTCGTCAGCCGGCCCGCGGACGTGACGAGCACGGAGCTGTACTACGGCGGGCCCATGTACATCGCCGGGTACACGCCGACCGGCGAAGACAGCATGTACGCGTTCCTGGTCGAGAAGGCGCAGGACCGGTTCGGGGTGTCGGACGAGGAGGCCAGCCGCATCATGCTCGAGGAGTCCCGCGCCTACGACGGGCCGTGGAACGCGATCCGCGCCGACCTGGAGGCGGGTGCGCACGCGAACTACACGTGGTTCACCAAGCACCTGGTCGAGGAGCCGTGGAACCGCGGCCGCGTCGTGATCATCGGCGACGCCGCGCATTCCTGCCCTCCGACGATCGCGCAGGGTGCGGCGCAGGGACTCGAGGACGCCCTCGTGCTCACCGAGCTGCTGACCGGTCGTGACGCCGTCGACCAGCAGCTGTGGGACGACTTCCACGCGCGACGCCTGCCGCGCGCGAAGGCCGTGGTGGAGGCATCCGTCCAGCTCGGCCAGTGGCAGCTCGACGGCGTCCGGGATGCGGACACCGGCGGTCTGATCTTCGGCCTCGCGCAGATGACGGCGCAGCCGGCATGACCACCGACGTCCACGCGCACCTGCTCCTGCCCGCCCTGCACGCCGAGGTGGAGCGGCGGGCTCCCGAGCTCGTCGCGGAGGCTGCCGATCTCGAACGCCGCCGCAACGGCGTCGAGAGCCTGCAGGCCTCGGGCGCCATGGTGGGAGCGCGCATCCCGCAGCTCACCGACGTCGGCGCGCGCCTCGCGGCCATGGACGCCCAGGGGATCGACCGGCAGTGGGTGAGCGTGTCGCCGAACCACTTCTACCCGTGGGCACCCGAAGGCCTTGCGGTGTGGGTGGCGATGGAGACCAACCGCCTCATCGCCGCGCATGTCGCCCAGGCGCCCGACCGCCTCACCGGGCTGGGCGTCGTGCCGCTGCAGCACCCCGAGCGGATCGTCGAGTATCTCGACGACGCCGTGCTCGGACGCGGCCTCGCGGGCGTGGAGATCTCGTCGTTCGCCGGCGACGTCGAGCTGTCGGACGAGCGTCTCGAGCCGTTCTGGGCGCGGGCCGCCGAGCTCGGGTGCGTCGTCTTCCTGCACCCGTTCGGCTGCAGCCTCGACGAGCGCCTCGACCGGTTCTACCTCTCCAACACCGTCGGCCAGCCGACCGAGAACGCGGTCGCCCTGTCGCACCTGATCTTCGGCGGCGTGCTGGACCGGCACCCCGACCTCAAGATCGTGGCCGCCCACGGCGGGGGCTACCTGCCCTTCGCGATCGGCCGGTCGGACCGCGCGTGGCACGTGCGGCCCGAGGCGCGTCGCTGCGCGCACGCACCGTCGACCTACCTGAAGAAGCTGTGGTTCGACACCGTCGTGCACGACCCGGTGGCGCTGCGACACCTCGTGGAAGTCGCCGGGGGTTCGCGGGTGCTGCTGGGCAGCGACTTCCCGTTCGACATGGGACTCGACGACCCGGTGTCGTTCGTGCGCGGGGCGGACCTGCCGCCCGAGATCACCGAGCGCATCCTCGCCGGCAACGCCGAGGGACTGCTGCGCACGCGGGTCCACGCATGAGGATCGCGCGCTGGGAGGGCACGGGCGCCGCGCCGGTCGAGGGGTTCGTCGTCGGCGACCGCGTCGTGCCGTTCGCCGCCGGCGACACCGTCGCCGCGATCCTGGCCGGGGGGCTGGATGCCGCTCGCGCGGCGTTCGCCCGCATCGATGAGGCAGGCGGCACCGCGCTGTCGGACGTCCGCCTGCTCGCACCGCTGGCTCCGGCGTCCGTCCGCGACTTCGTGGCCTTCGAGGAGCACGTCGAGGGCGTCAGCGCCGGGGTGGAGGGCAAGAGCCACGTCGCCCCGGAGTGGTACCAGGCGCCGACCTTCTACTTCACCAATCCGCACACGATCCTCGGCCCCGGCGACACGCTGCGTCCGCCGGTCACCGAGCGGCTCGACTTCGAGCTCGAGCTCGCCGTCGTCGTGGGCGGAGAGCCCGGCGTCAACCTCGACGCCGAGGGAGCGGCATCCCGCATCTTCGGCTACACGATCATGAACGACTGGTCGGCACGCGACCTGCAGGGCCGCGAGATGAAGGTGCGGCTGGGCCCCGCGAAGGGCAAGGACTTCGGCACGGCGCTCGGTCCCTGGATCGTCACCGCCGACGAGCTCGAGCAGTACCTCGACGCCGACGGCTTCCTCGCCGTGCGGGCTGAGGTGCGCGTCAACGGCGAACTGATCGGCGAGGACCTCGTCTCGAACATGGGCTGGCCGTTCCCCGAGCTCGTGGCCTACGCCTCGCGCAACTCGCGCGTGGTGGCCGGCGACGTGCTCGGCAGCGGAACGGTCGGCAACGGCGGATGCCTCGGCGAGCTGTGGGGCCGCAACGGCGGGCTCGTCCCGCCGCCGCTCCGCGCGGGCGACGAGGTGCGCATGACGATCGAGGGGATCGGCGAGCTCGTCGGCGTCGTGGGCGACCCGGTGCCCGCTCCGGAGCTGCCGCCCGCGCGCCCGCGGCCGCGCGCCCGCCGGCGGGTGTGAGGACTTCGGCGATGCAAAGGCCACTTATGTTGATTTAGATCTAAAGAAAGGCTAGAATCGACGATGACGTCGGGGCCATTGGAGGCCCGTTCCCTGACGCGAAGGCGGTCGGGGGCACACCCCGTCGCGTCGATCGCCCGGTCGTACGGGTTCACACGCGTATGAGCATGTCACCGTGGAGGCTGCGCCTCCTGATCGTCTCGTTGCTGACGGTCGCAATCCTCGGAGCCCTCGACCACACCATCGTTGCGACCTCGCTCGCGACCGTCGCCGGCGAGCTCGGGGCCCTCGCCCAGATGGGCTGGATCGTCGTCGGCTACACCCTCGCCAGCACCGTGCTGCTGCCGATCCTCGGCAAGCTCGGCGATGCTGTCGGCCCGCGCGGCGTCTTCGTCGTGTCGCTGGTGCTCTTCCTGGTCGCATCGCTCGCGTGCGGCTTCGCGCAGGACATGCCGCAGCTGATCACCGCCCGCGTCGTGCAGGGAATGAGCTCGGCCGGGCTGCACCTGATGTCGCAGACCATCGTCGCCCGCGTCACGACGCCGCGCGAGCGCCCCCGCTACCTCGCGATCATCGGCGCCGCCTTCCCCGTCGCGATCCTGGTCGGCCCGGTCCTCGGCGGCCTCATCACCGACTACTGGGGCTGGCCGTGGGTGTTCTGGATCAACATCCCCTTCGGCGTCGCGGCCCTCCTCCTGGCCCTCGTCGCCGTGCCGCGCCTCCCCGGCTTCGGCCGGCGGCGGTTCGACATCGCGGGCGCAGCGTCGTTCACGGTCGCCATGGTGGCGCTCGTGCTCGCCGTCACGTGGGTCGGCGATCCCGCGCGTGTCGCGGCATCCGTCGTCCTGTTCGTGGTGGCGGGCATGGCCTTCGCGGCGTTCTTCCTCATCGAGCTGCGCGCACCCGAGCCGCTCGTGCCGCTGCGGCTCTTCGCGAACCGCACCATCGCCTCCGGCACGGCGCTGTCGGCGATCATCGGCGTCGGCCTGTTCTCGATCACCGCCTACCTGCCGACCTACTTCCAGATGGCCTACCGCACGAGCGCGACGGTGTCGGGTCTGGTCCCGATCGCGACCGTGTTCGGGATGCTGGTGTCCAACCTCGTGACCGGGTGGCTCGTCAGCCGCACCGGCCACTACCGCGTCTACTGCATCGTCGGCACCTCCCTCGGCGCGGCGGGGCTCTTCGTGATGTCGCTGCTGCCGGTGGGGCTGCCCCTCTGGGTGCCGATGGTCGTCATGGCCGTCGTGGGCATCGGCACCGGCGCGTTCATGAGCCTCGTCATCGCGGTCGTGCAGAGCGCCGCGCCGCGGCGCGACACCGGCAGCATGACCGCCACCGTCAACCTCGTGCGCCAGGTCGGCTCGACCGTCGCGACCGCCATCGTCGGCGGGGTCATCGGCCTCGGTGTCGCGGCGTTGCTGCCGGCGTCGCTGGACGCGGCGACGCTGACGCCGCAGTTCGTCCACGAGGCATCCGTCGCCGTGCAGGCCGAGGTCGCCGCCATCTACAGCAGCGTCTTCGCGCCCGTCTTCGCGGCGCTCGGCGCCACCTACGCGGCCGGCGTCGTCGCCGCCGTGCTCCTTCCCGCCGGGCGGCTCTCGGACGAGTCCGAGCACGCCCCCGCACCCAGCTCCGAACCGCTCACCGCGTGATCAGAAGAGGTACTCCCATGTCGCACACCCCCACCGTCGCCATCGTCGGCTCCGGGCCGATCGGGTCCGCCTACGCGCGGGTGATCCTCGAGGGCTCGCCCGACGCGCGGGTCGTGATGTTCGAGGCCGGTCCGCAGCTGACCTCCGTTCCGGGTGAGAGCGTCCGCAACATCGCCGATCCCGTCGAGAAGGCCCGCGCCCGCGAGATGTCGCAGGGACCGCAGTCCGGCGCGTTCCGCGAGAGCCTCGGCATCCCCGCCGGCGTAGTCGTCGAGGGCATGTTCACCGCGCGCCAGGGGACGCATCTGCTCGACTTCGGCGGGCCGGGCTCGGCGCACGCGCCGACGTTCCCCGCCGCGGCCGCCGCCACCAACGTCGGCGGGCAGGGTGCGCACTGGACGTGCGCCATCCCGCGCCCCGCGTTCAGCGAGAAGGTCGACTTCATCGACGACGGCGAGTGGGACGAGCTGATCACCGCGGCCGAGTCGCTGCTGCACGCGCAGCACGCCGCGTTCTCGGACTCGCCCATCGGCTCCGCCATCCGCACGCTGCTCGACCGGGAGTTCGGCGCCGAGCTGCCCGAGGGCTACGGGGTCGGCACCCTTCCCGTCGCGGGCGACCCGCAGCCGGACGGCTCCATGGTGTGGGCGGGCGCCAACACGGTCCTCGGGCCGCTCATCGAGCAGGGCACGCCCGAGTCGGCGCGCTTCGAGCTGCGCGACCTCACCCTCGTGCGGCGGGTGGAGCACGAGGGCGGCGAGGTCACCGGTGTCACGATCGAGGACCTCCGCACCAGGCAGACCTCATTCTTCCCCGCCGACGTCGTCGTGGTGGCCGCCGACGCGTTCCGGTCTCCGCAGCTGCTGTGGGCCAGCGGCATCCGTCCCCCCGCGCTCGGCCGCTACCTCACCGAGCACCACGTCGTCATCACCACGGTCGCCCTCGACGAGGAGCGCATGAGCGTGCTCGTCTCGGACGAGGACTTCGAGAACGAGCTCGCCCGGCGCGCGGTGAACGCCGCCGACCCGGTCGCGGCGGTCAACCGCATCCCCTTCTCCGAGCCCGATCACCCCGTGTCGCTGCAGGTCATGTATGCCGAGAACCCGCCGTTCCAGCTCGACCCGTCGCACCCGGCGGCGGGCAACCGGTGGGGCTACGTGAACATGGGCTACGGCGTGCGCAAACACCCGCGTGTCGAGGACGGCGTGTCGTTCGACGACACCGAGCTGGACTACCGGGGCTTCCCCAACATGACGATCGAGTACGCGCTGACCGACGCCGAGCAGCCCGAGCTCGACGAGGCGCACGCGCGGGTCCGCCGCGCGGCCGAGGCGCTCGGCACCTTCGTGGCCGAGCCGCGTCTGCTGCCCAACGGCTCGAGCCTGCACTACATGGGCACGCTGCGCATGGGACCGGCCGATGACGGCACCTCGGTCGCCGACCCGTGGTCGCGCGTGTGGGGCTACGAGAACCTCGTCGTCGGCGGGAACGCCCTCATCCCGACCGCGAACACGATGAACCCCACGCTCATGAGCGTCGCCATCGCCGTGCGCGGCGCGCGCCGGGTCGTCGAGCAGCTGTCGGGCACGCGGGTCGAGGAGGTCGCCCGCTGACGCCGATCGTGCTGTCGAGATCGTGCGTTCTCGCCGAGATGACACGACGCGGGCGCCCAGGACGTGTCATCTCGGCGAGATCATGCGATCTCGGCGACGGGGCCGGACGCGGCGGCTCCGTCAGGGCCTGCCGATGCGGTCGGCCATGAACTTGGCGCCGGCCGACGAGGTGGCGCCGCCGTCGACCGGGATCTCGGCGCCGGTGAGGTAGGACGCGGCGTCCGAGAGCAGGAACGCGACGAGCTGGGCGACCTCGTCGGCGTCGCCCAGCCGCTCGAGCGGCGTCAGCGCGAGCTGCGCGTCGCGCATGACCTCGGGGGCGCTCGCCGTCATGGGCGTCTCGATGAAGCCGGGGTGCACGACGTTGACCCGGATGCCCCGTGGGCCGAGCTCGGTGGCAGCCACGTGGGTGAGTCCGCGCAGGCCCCACTTCGATGTCGTGTAGGCGACGGGATAGTGCGCGTTGAGCGCCGCCGACGATCCGATGTTGACGATCGACGACCCGCTGCCCATCAGGGGTGCGAGGGCCTGGATGCCGAGCATCGGCCCCGTCAGGTTGACCGCGAGCACGCGGTCCCAGTCGGCGCGCGCGACAGCGCCCAGCCGGGCGCGATGCGTGATGCCGGCGTTGTTCACCAGACCGCGCAGCGGCTCGCCGCGGAGGCTCTCAGCGAGCTCGGCGGCGAGGCCCGCCCAGCCGGCTTCGTCCGTGACGTCGAGCCGACGGTGCTCGATTCCCGGCGCCTCGGCGGTGGCATCCGTCACGTCCGTCGCGATCACGCGCGCACCCGCGGACGCGAGCAGGCGAGCCTCGGCAGCCCCCTGCCCGCCGCCCGCACCCGTCACGACGACCGTGCGTCCCTCGAGCCCCGGATAGCTGGTCATGGGGCGACCGTAGCCCGTGCCCCGGGCGCGCGGGAACCGGCATCTGCTGATGGCCCGCATCGGAATCCGCGAATCCACCGTGCGGCGCGTTGGTGAGGGCGGCCTGGCGCGGTCACCCGTCGTGTCGAGCCGAGGATCAGAGCCCGCGCGCCGCCCTCACGAGCTCGGCGTAGACGCCCGCGCTCGGCTTGGCGGTCCGCTCGAAGGTCTCGCGGTCGACGGAGTGCAGCCCGAGCTTCGGGCCGTATCCGAAGATCCACTCGAAGTTGTCCATGAGGGTCCAGTGGCAGTAGCCGATCACGGGCACGCCGTCGGCGATCGCCTGCGCGAGGCCATCCAGGGAGGGCTCGATGAAGGCGGCGCGGATGCTGTCATCCTCGGTCCCGATCCCGTGCTCGCTCACGAGCACCGGCACCTGGGCGACCGAGTGCACGTATACGACGGCGCCGCGCAGCGAGTCCGGCTCGACGGCCGTCCCCATCCCGTTCACGGCGACGCCGTCTGCCGGATGCACCTGACCATCCGGGCCGTAGATGATGCGCTCGTAGTTCTGCACTCCGATGAAGTCGTCTTCCCGGGCGAGTGCGAGCCAGTGCTCGTAGACCTCGGCGCGCTTGCGGTCGCGCAGCTCCTCGCCGCCGGGGGCGGCGACATCGTCGACGACCGCGAGTGACAGGCCCACCGGCAGCTCCGGCCGGCGCGCCTTGATCGCGGCCTTCGCCGCCTGGTGGCCGGCGGTCATCCCCGCCCGCATCGCGGCGAAGTCCTCGGGCAGCATGACGTTGCCGGCGCGGTACCGCTCGACGCCCGCCGCCGCCGAGGCGGCCGCCAGCGTGGCGCGCTCGAGGTCGGCGACGAACGACGGCAGATCCGCCCACGTGAGCATCTCGGGCAGGTCGGGCTCGTTGAAGGTGACGGCGAGGCGGATGCGGTCGCCGAAGCGTTCCATCACCCTGCCGCAGTAGCGGGCGAACAGCTCGGGCGCCTCGGGGTCCAGCCACGCTCCGCGCGCCGCGAACCAGTGCGGCGACGTGAAGTGATTGAAGGTGACGATCGGGGCGAGCCCGCGGGCGTGGCATCCGTCGACGACCGCCTCGTAGTGCGCCAGCGCCCCTTCGGAGCACTCGCCCTCGGTGGGCTCGACGCGGGCCCACTCGACCGAGAAGCGATAGGCGTTGAGGTTCATCCCGGCGACGAGGTCCAGGTCGGACTCCCACAGCTCCCAGCCGTTCGTCGCCTTGCCCGACCGGTCCTGGAACACCGATGGCGTGACGTTCTCGAGGAACCACGTGTCGCTGTGGACGTTGTCGCCTTCGTTCTGGTGGCCGGCGGTGGCGACTCCCCAGAGGAAGTCGGCGGGGAAGGATGCTGCGGGCATGAGTGGTCCTCTCTGACTCTCGTCCATCCTCGCACATTCGTTCAGTGTATGAAAACCTGTTTCACTGTAAGCAACGCTCGAGAGGGGCAGCGTTAGGCGTTCGCTAACGCAGCCCAGCCCGGATCCGAATGGCCAAACCGGCCGCACCGGGTCAACCTGTACCGAAGGATCGACTCCCGATCAGCGATCCGCGACCACTGAAGTCCGCACCAGCACACCACGATCACAGGAGATCAGGATGTCTCGAATCACCACAGCGCGCGGCGCCGCCGTCCTTGCGGCCGTCGCCGCCTCAGCCCTGGCGCTCAGCGCCTGCACGGCGCCCGGCGGCTCGGGGGGCACCAGCGGCGAGCCCGCCGACACGTCGGTCCTCGTCATCGGCCTCGACTCCGACCAGGCCGCGCTCGGCTACGACCCGCTGCGCTACGGCAGTGGCCAGCGCATGTTCTTCGAGGGGATCTACGACTCCCTCTTCCTCCTCGACGAAGAAGGGCAGGTCGTCCCCGACCTCGTGACGAACTTCGAGTACAACGAGGACCAGACGCAGCTCACGCTCGACCTCGACACGAGCGCGGAGTTCGCCGACGGCTCCACCGTGACGGCCGATCTCGTGAAGCAGAACCTCGACTTCCGCGGTGACCCCGACCTGTCGGCGTACAGCGGATTCGCGGAGGGCGGCGAGCAGGAGATCTCGGAGGTCACCGTCGTGGACGACGACACCGTCACGCTGACCTTCGCGGCTCCGCAACCCGGGTTCGAGGCCAACCTCGTGCTTCCCGCCGGCGCGATCGTGGGCGCCGCCGGCGTCGCCGACCGCAGCACCCTCGATGCCACGGCCGACGGCTCGGGACCGCTCGAGGTCGACACCGATGCCACGATCAAGGGCAACTCGTACCTGCTGGTCAAGAAGGAGGACCACCCCGACGTCGACGCGTACCCCTACGACTCGTACGAGTTCCGCCCGATCCTCGACCCGCAGGCGCGCGTGAACGCCGCCATCTCGGGCGAGGTCGACCTGGCCTTCATCACCAGCGCCACGCAGGACCAGGTCGAGGCCGCCGGGGTCGGACTCGTCGCCAACGGCGGCGTCGTGCAGAACCTGCTGCCCTTCGACAAGAACGGCAGCCTCGCGCCGCAGTTCGGCGACCCGCGCGTGTGGAAGGCCCTGTCGATCGCGATCGACCGCGAGGCCTACGTCGCCGCGGTGCACCCGGGTGACATCCCGACCGCGAACGCGCTTCCTGCCGAGAGCCCCGGCTACATCCCCGAGCTCGAGGACGACTACGCATACGACCCCGAGGGGGCCAAGGAGCTCCTGGCGGAGGCGGGCTACCCCGACGGCTTCGCGTTCGACTTCACGATCAGCCAGCAGAGCCAGCGCGACCTCGAGGCGCTGCAGCCGTACTGGGCCGAGATCGGCGTGGACGTCTCGCTGAAGAACGCCTCGTCGACGGAGGAGATCTTCGCCGCCGTGCAGACGCAGCCCCTGGGCGGCCCGATCGCGCTGACGTGGACGAACCCTCCCGGCAACGTGTTCGGGGTGCTGTTCGGCTTCGCGAACTTCCACGGCGCCGAGAACGCCGAGATCCAGGCGGCGGCCGGCGCGTACGGCGCGGCGGCGGGCTCCGGTGATGAAGACGCTCAGGCGGCGGCCCTGACCGATCTCAACGCGGCGATCGTCGAGTCCGGCTGGCTGCTCCCGCTCTTCGAGCAGCTGTCTCCCTGGGCCTACAACGAGGCGGTCCTCGAGGAGCCGACCTTCCCCGGGACGGACTCGTTCCCGATCCTCTCGGCGCTCCAGCCGGCGTCCTGACAGGCTCCGGTGCGGCGGCCCTCGCCGCCGCCGCACCGGACACACCAGGGAGTGATGATGCTCACCTTCGTGCTCAAGCGGATCGCGTTCGCGATCCTCACCCTCGTCGTGGCCACGATGCTCGCCTTCGTGCTCGTCCACCTGTCCGGGTCCACGCCCGGCGGGGTGGCGCTCGGCATGGCGGGCACCCCGGAGCAGGTCGAGGCCTACAACATCGAGGTCGGCTGGTACGACCCGTGGATCGTGCAGTACCTCAGCTGGTGGGGACAGGTCCTGCAGGGAGACCTCGGCGTCTCGCTCATCGACGGGCGCCCGATCGGCCCCGACATCGCCAAGCGCCTGCCGGTCACCGCCGCCCTCGCCGTGCTCGGCACGCTCGTCAGCGCCCTCTTCGGGATCACGATGGGCGTCGTGGCCGCCGTGCGCGGAGGAGCGGTGGACCGCGGCATCACCGCGCTCTCCGGCATCCTGCTCTCCCTTCCCGCGTTCTGGGTGGGCGTCCTGCTCGTATACCTCTTCGCCGTTCAGATGCGGCTGCTTCCCGCGACGGGATTCGTGCCGTTCGCCGTGAACCCCGAGGCGTGGGCGAGGTCGCTGGTGCTGCCGGTGCTGACGATCGCGATCACCTCCGCGGCCGGCCTCGCGCGGCAGACCCGGGCCTCCATGGGAGAGGCGCTCACCCAGGAGCACATGCGCACCCTGCGCGCCGTCGGCACGCCCACGTGGCGCATCGTCTACGTCCATGCGCTGCGCAGCGCGAGCCTGCCGATCCTGGCGAGCGTCGCGATCCAGTTCATCATCCTGTTCGGCGGCTCGGTCATCATCGAGGTGCTCTTCGCGCTCCCCGGCATCGGGCAGGCCATGCAGGCGGCGGTCGGCTCGGCCGACCTGCCCTTCGTCCAGGCGCTGGTGCTGGTCGCGACGCTCGTCGTCGTGGTCGTGAACCTCAGCCTCGAACTCCTCAACCGCGTCCTCGACCCGAAGCTGCGTGCATCATGACCATCGACACCACCTCGATCCTGCGCATCCGCAAGCCGCAGCGGCGGCTCGGCGGTCGCGTCCTGCGCTCGCCGGCGGCCGTGCTGTCGATCATCTGGCTGGTGGGACTCGTGCTCGCCTCGCTCACGTCGCCGCTGTGGCTGCGCTACGGTCCGCTCGAGCAGGACCTGTCGGCCGTGCTCCAGGGCCCCTCGTGGGCGCACCTCCTCGGCACGGACGAACTCGGCCGCGACCTGCTCTCCCGCATCGTCACCGCGGCCGCCCCGACGCTGCTGATCGCGGTCATCACCCCGATCGTCGCCGTGCTGGTCACCGTCCCGATCACGCTGTGGGCGGCGCGCTACGCGCGCGCCGAGGGCGTGGTCAACCGGGTCAGCGAGATCGTGCTCTCCCTTCCCGGCACCGTGATCATCCTGGCGTTCATCGCCGCGGTCGGCACCAACATGCCGCTGGTCATGGTCGCCTTCGGGCTGCTGCTGTTCGGCGCGCTCTACCGCGTCTTCTTCGGTCAGGCGAAGTCGCTGCACCAGCAGCTGTACGTCGAGGCTGCCGCCGTCGACGGCGTGAGGCCGATGACGGCGAGCCTGCGCCACGTGCTTCCGAACATGTCGACCACGGTCATCGTCCAGTTCGTGCTGCTGTTCGGCGCGGCGATCGGGCTGCAGGCGGGACTGGCCTTCATCGGCCTCGGCCCCCAGCCGCCCGAGCCCACGTGGGGCGGCATGGTGCAGACCGCGTCGCAGTACATCTTCCAGCAGCCCTGGATGATGATCCCGACAGGCGGCGTGCTCGCGCTCACGATCATCGCCGCGAACTCGCTGGCCGATGTGCTCGCCGGGGGCTCCGCGATGCCGCCTTCCCTCGTCTCACTGAAACGCAGGAAGGCGCCGACGGATGCCCCGGCCGCTGCGGTGGGAACGCCCGCCGCGGCGCCGGTCGCGGCATCCGAATCCCTCGTTCCCGCGGATGCGGACGGCGCGCTGCTCGTCCAGAACCTGGTCATCGGCGTCGACGACGGGCCCGAGCTCGTCTCCGGTGTCTCCCTCCGCGTCGGGGCCGGCCGGGTGCTGGGCCTCGTGGGCGAATCGGGCTGCGGCAAGAGCGTCACGTCGTACGCGATGCTCGGGCTGCTCGCCCCGGGGCTGTCGGTGCGGTCCGGCAGCATCCGGTGGAACGGCGTCGACCTGGCCCGTGCCGACGAGAAGACGCTGCAGCGCACCCGCGGGCACGAGATCGCGTTCATCTCGCAGGAGCCGACCCGTGCGCTCGACCCGATGTTCACGGTCGGCTGGCAGCTCACGGCATCCGTCAAGCGGCTCCGCGGAGTGGGCGGCCGCGAGGCGAAGCGCATCGCGCTGCAGCTGCTGACAGACGTGGGGATCGTCGACCCGCCCCGCGTGCTCAAGAGCTACCCGCACCAGATCTCGGGCGGCATGGCCCAGCGCGTCGCGACCGCTCTGGCGCTGTCGGGCACGCCGAAGCTGCTGATCGCCGACGAGCCGACCACCGCGCTCGACGTCACCGTGCAGGCGGAGATCCTCGCACTGCTGCGCGGGCTGATCGCCGAGCGCGACATGTCGATCATCCTCGTGACGCACGACCTCGGCGTCGTCGCCGACCTGTGCGACGACGTGTCGGTGATGTACGCCGGGCAGATCGTCGAGTCCGGGACCGTGCGCGATGTGCTCGTGCGCCCCGAGCACCCGTACACGATGGCGCTGCTGGCCGCCGACCCGCACGCGATCATCGACTTCGAGGGGACGACCCGCCTCGCGTCCATCCCCGGTCAGGTGCCCCTGCCGGGATCGTGGACGAGCGGATGCCGCTTCGCCGCGAGGTGCCGGTTCGCCCGGGACGAGTGCAAGACAGCGATCCCGCTCCTGCCGCGCGCGGAGGGCGAGGGCGGCGTGCGCTGCATCCGCCGCGACGAGGTCGAGGGCAGACAAGAGGAGTGGCGCCGTCCGGTCGCCGTCGGAGGAGAGCTATGAGCGCGCTACGGCCTGTCGTGATCTCGCCGGACGCCCCGCTGCTGGAGGTGCGCAACCTCTCGATCCGCTACGGGCGGAAGGGGCCGCTCGCCGTCGAGGACGTGTCGTTCACGATCGGCCGCGGCGAGACCCTGGGCCTGATCGGCGAGTCGGGTTCGGGCAAGACCACGATCGGGCGCGCCATCCTCGGGCTGGTGCCGGTCACGAGCGGGCAGATCATCTTCGAGGGACGCGACATCACCCGGCTGAGCGCCGCGGATCGCCGCACCCTGCAGGGCGACCTGCGCGCCGTCTTCCAGGACCCGTTCTCGTCTCTCAACCCCCGCAGGCCCATCGGCGACGCGCTCGGCGAACCGCTGCGCGTCGCGGGCGTGCCGCGCGCGGAGCGCACGTGGAGGGTGCAGGCGGCGCTCGAATCCGTGGGCCTCGCGCCCGGCTCGGAGGATCGCTATCCGCGCCAGTTCTCGGGCGGTCAGCGCCAGCGCATCGCGATCGCGCGAGCGCTCGTCACCGACCCGCGCCTCGTCGTCTGCGACGAGGCGGTCAGCGCGCTCGACCTGTCGACGCAGGCCCAGGTGCTGAACCTGCTCTCGGACCTGCGCGCCGGCGCCGATCTCGGCTACCTGTTCATCGCGCACGACATGGCCGTCGTCGAGTTCCTCGCCCAGCGGGTGGTCGTGCTGAACCGCGGCCGGATCGTCGAGCAGGGCGAGACCGCCGAGGTGATGCGCAACCCGCAGGCCCACTACACCCGCGTCCTCATGGCGGCGTCGCCCGTGCCCGATCCCGACGAGCAGGCCCGCAGACGCGAAGCATGGCAGGCGCTCAGGGCGGCGGCATCCGTCCCCGCCGCCTGAGCGGGGTCAGTGGAACGTCGCGTCGACGATCGGAGACAGGGCCTGGGCGGTCTCGCGGAACGACGTGACCATGGGGTTCGGGCTGTCGCTCAGGCTGCACAGCACGATGGTCGCCGGTTCGATGTCGGAGATCGGGATGAACGCCAGTTCGTCGCGGCGATAGTGCTGACTGGCCGACTGCCCGGCGATGTTCACGCCCGCGCCGGCGGCGACCAGCTCGAGCAGCCCCTCGACGCTGTCGGCGGTGGGTCCGCGCTGGGGTCGCGTGCCGTCGGGGCGAGGGTCGACGAGCCACCAGTTCACGACCTCGGCCGGACCGTTCGCCACCGAGACGAACATCTCGTCGCCGGTCTCGAGGATCGAGATCGACTCGCGTCCGGCGAACGGATGATCGGCCCGCACGACGAGCACGCGCGCCTCCCGCCATAGCGGTTCGGCGCGGACGCGCGGCGGCAGCAGCATGGGCCACGGTGCGAAGACGACGTCGACGCGCCCGCCCTCGAGCTCCTCGGCGACGTCGAAGAAGCCCAGCCGGCGCATCTCGATGCGCGCCTGCGGGATCGCCTGCATCGTCGCCGCGATCGCCGCGGTCGTCAGGCTGCCCGCCCCGGCGGCCACGACCCCGACCCGCAGCATCGGAGCGTTGCGATCGCGTCGGATCGAGCGGCCCCAGCTGAGCAGCTGGTCGTGGTCGTCCTGCACCCGACGGGCGAGGGGCAGCAGCTCGCGCCCGTAGGCGGTCAGCTCCACCTTGCGGGGGCTGCGATCGAACAGCTTGACGTCGAGCTGCTGCTCGAGGCGGCTGATCTGCTGACTCAGCGACGGAGGCGTGATGCTGAGGCGTTCCGCAGCCCGTCCGAAGTGCAGCTCCTCGGCGAGCACACAGAAATAGCGGATCACGTGGATAGGCACATCCATGCTCCGAATCTTAGCTTCCGGCTAACGCCGGGTAGGGAGCTCGAACTTCCGCCTGCCGCGCGCTCTGGCGAGACTTGAGGCACCCGGAGCAGTTGTTCGGAACGACCCGATGCTCCGTCTGCCTAACGGCACCGCGTTCTTACAAGGAGGTAAGCATGACCACTTTCCCCGCTGACGACCCCGACAAGGTCCCCTTCGCAGGCGTCCTACCGGCGTCGCCCAGGCCGTTCGTCCTCGGCGAAGGGCAGGGGGAGAAGTCGCTCGTCTTCGACCAGCTCTTCTCGATCCTGCTGTCGGCCGACGAGACCGACGACCAGTACGGAGCCTTCACCATGGTCGGCCCGAAGGGCGACCGCATCCCGGCCCACAAGCACTTCAAGACGCACGAGATCTTCTATGTCGTGGACGGCGAGATCAGCATCTGGATGGACGACGAGGCCGACTACCACTCCAGGACCACGCTGACGACGGGTGACTTCGCATACATCCCCGCGAACATCGTGCACGCGTTCCAGATCCACAACACGACCAAGGTGTTCGGTGTGGGCACGGCCGGCTTCGAGCGGTTCTTCCACGCGATGGGCCAGAAGACCGATCTCACCGAGCCCCAGGGCGTCTACGTGCCCGACTACCCGACCATGCGTGCTGCGGGCGAGAAGTACTGGACGCAGTTCATGCCCGAGTTCCGGTTCCGCGACTGACTCCGATGCCCTCGATCCTCGAGGTCGACGTCGCCCAGCCGGAGGGATTCCGCCCGCTCTCGCTCGATCTGCGCACACCCGGCGCCGCCGGCGCACCCCTCGTCGTGTTCCTGCACGGCGGGGGGTGGCGACGCGGCAGCCGCAAGGTGTTCACGCCCGGCATCGGCGAAGCCCGGTCGTTCGACCGCATCGTCGCCGCAGGGTTCGCGGTCGCCTCGTGCGAATACCGACTGAGCGCCGAAGCGCGCTTTCCGGCGCAGCTGGACGACGTGGACGCCGCGCTCGCCTGGCTGCAGGCCCACGGCGCCGAACACGGAGCGGATGCCTCGCGCATCGTGCTGTGGGGGGTCTCGGCCGGTGCGACGCTCGCCGCCCTGGCGGGACTCCGCCGAGACGACATCCGCGGCGTCGTGGATTGGTTCGGACCGGCCGACCTGTTCGCGATGGCCGAACACACCACCGGCGAAGCGCCCGAGGACACCCGGGAGGCGCGGTGGCTGGGTGGCCCTGCAGCAGATCGCCCGGAGGTCGCACGTCTGGCTTCGCCGGCACTGCAGGCGCACGCCGGGGCGCCCCCGTTCCACATCGCGCACGGCACGGCCGACGAGCACGTCCCCTTCGCGCAGAGCGAGGCGCTGGCCGCGGCCCTGCGTGCGGTCGGCGTCGGCGTCGAGCTCCGCCCCGTTCCCGGCGGCAGACACTTCTGGGAGGGGCTCGGCGACACCGACGTGGTGTTCGATTGGGCCATCGACTTCGTCGCCCGCGTCACCGGGCACAACCGAGAGGATCACCGATGACCCGAACGCATGACGTCGCACTGGAGGGTGGCGGCTACGACTTCCGGGTGCGGGTCTACCCGGCCCGCGAGCCGAACGGCGCACTGCTGGTGTGGCTGCACGGCGGCGCGTTCATGTTCGGCACGCTCGAGATGCCCGAAGCGGACCAGGTCGGCCGGCGCCTCAGCGCGGGCGGTGTCACGGTGGTGTCGGTCGACTACACGCTGGCGCCGCTGGACGCCCTCGAGGTGCTCGGTCCGCCCGACCCCGACGCCGACACCCCGTCTCCCGAGCAGATCCGCGCCGAGATGGAGGCCGCCGGTCCCCGGGCGCGATTCCCCGTCGCCGGCTTGCAGATCGTCGCCGCCTTCGACTGGGCCGTCGCGAACGCCCGCACGTACGGCGCGGACCCCGAGCGGGTGTCGCTCGGCGGCGCGAGCGCCGGCGCGAACCTGTCCGCCGGCGCCGCGATGCGGCTGCGCGACCGCGGCACGACGGCGCCACGCGTGCTCGCCCTCGTCTACCCGTCGCTGCACGACGGCATCCTCGAGCCGAACGACGAGACCGCCGAGCTGTTGAAGGACGTCCCTGCGGCGCATCTGTTCACGCCCGAGAGCCGGGACGCGATCAACCGCAACTATCTGCCCGACGGCCACGACCCCGACGGCTACGCGTTCGCGGGCGGCCACGACCTGGCGGGCCTCCCCGAGGTGCTGATCGTCAACGCGGAGCTCGACAGCCTGCGGCCGTCGGGCGAGGCCTTCGCGGCCGAGCTGGCCGCAGCGAGCGTCGACGTCCGCGTCGTGCGCGAGCGCGGCGCGATGCACGGCTACCTCAACGAGATCGGGCATCCCGCCGCGGAGCACACTCTCGCTCTGCTCGCCGAGACCCTTTCTCCGCCGAGTGACCGCGTCCTCGCCGAATGACCACGGTGTCGGCGCCGACACCGTGGTCTCTCGACGAGATCGGGGTTACTCGACGAAGCGTGGGGCGCCGGACTCAGGTCGAGCGCAGCAGGCGCGAGATGTCGTCGGCGGTCGCCTGCAGGCGCGTGAGCAGCGTGCCGCGCAGAGCGGCGACGTCATGACGCGACGACGCGACCGCGATGTTGATCGCCGCGGCGGGCTTGGAGGCATCCCGGCCGAAGACCGGCACCGAGACCGAGCGCAGGCCGGCGGCGACCTCCTGATCCTGCAGCGAGTAGCCCTGCTCGCGGATCTCGGTGAGCCGCGCGCGCAGCTCGTCGAGCGACCGGGCGGCGTTGGGGCCGGCATCCGCCCCGAAATCGTGGTTCGAAAGCGCGGCGGCCAGCTCGGCGTCGCTGAGATACGCGAGCAGGAGCTTGCCCATGGAGGTGTACGCCGCGGGCAGCGTCGAGCCCACCTGGATGTTCGCGGTGACGAGGTCGGAGTTGCGCAGGCGCGCGAGGTAGAGCACCTGGTCACCGACCAGCACGCCGAGGTTCACGGTCTCGCCGGTCTCCTCGGCGAGGTGGCGGAGGGGCTGCTCGCTGAGCTGGACGAGGCTCGACCCGCGCAGCGCCGCCGACCCGAGGAGGAGCACCGCCACTCCCGGCCGGATGCTGCCGTCGGGCAGCCGCTCGAGATAGCCGCCCTCCTCGAGCGTCGCGACGACGCGGAACGCCGTCGGCATCGGGATCCCGGTGCGGTCGGAGACCTCGCGCAGCTTCAGCGACGTCACGGACTCGTCGAAGAGCCGAAGGACGTCGAGGCCTTTCGCGAGCGCCTCGATGCGGTAGCGGCTGGCGGTCTTGCCGGGTGTGTCGGCCGCGGAGTCGGCGTCGTCTCGGGCGGGCGACTCATCCGGAGTTTTCATCGTGTGAAACCGTATCTGCTGGTCTGGATGCCGGCAATGTCAGGGCCGCACGCGGAAGACGCGCAGCTGCAGGGCGAGCGTGGCGTAATAGCCCACGAGCACGGTGAGCTCGAACACGCCTTCGGCGCCGAGAGCCGCGGATGCCTCGTCCCAGGCCTCGTCGCTGAGATCACCGTCGAGCAGCCGCATGGTGGCGACCGCGACGACCGCGTCGACACCCGTGAACGACGTGATGTCGCCGTCGCGCAGCGCGCTGAGCTCGGGCGGGGTGAGGCCCGCCGCCGATCCCACGGCTTCGTGCGCCTCCCGCTCGAACTCGCTGTCCCAGCGGGCGGCCACCAGGAGGATGGCGATCTCGCGGGCACGGCCTGTCAGGGTGCCGCGGTAGCGGAGGGCGGCTCCCACGCTCTGCAGGGCGGCGCCCAGCTCGGGGGCGAGCAGGAAGGCGTTGAACGGCCCGCGCAGCGAGCCGTCGGCGCGCGTGAGCGCGAAGTGCTGGGGTCCCTGCGCACGCGGTCCGCTCGCGATGGCGTCGTAGAGCTCCCGCTGCGCGCCGGTCAGCGCCTCCGGGGGGAACGGTGGCACGCGCTCGGTCATCGGCTCGTCCGTTTGACGGATCATGGCGATCAGTATACGTTCATTCAACGAAACCAACTTTCATTTAGTGAACTGAGCGAGAGAAGTGTCATGGCGGACACCATTCCCCAGCGGGGCGTCGATCCCGACTGGCTGGGCCTGAGAGGCTCGCGCGTCCTCGTCGCCGGAGCCGGCGGCATCGGCGGCGCGTGCGCTCTGGCGTACGCCGGGGTCGGGGCATCCGTCGCCGTCGTCGACCGCGATCAGCGTGCCCTCGATGCGCTCGGCACGCACCTGTCGGAGATGAGTGCCCGCCACGAGCTGATCCAGGCGGACCTCACCGAGCACGGCGCGGGGGAGCGGGTCGTCGCGGACGTCGTCGAGCGGCTCGGCGGCCTGGACGTGCTGCTGCACGCCGTCGGCATCAACGACCGGCGCCCGATCCTCGATTTCACCGAGGACGAGTGGGACCGCATCCTGCGCGTCAACCTCTCGTCGCTGTTCGGGCTCGCGCAGGCCGCGGGTCGGCACATGGTCGCGCACGGGCATGGGCGCGTCCTGGCGCTGTCGAGCGTGTCGGGGCTGCTGGCGCACCACTCGCACGGCCCGTATGCGGCCTCGAAGGGCGGCATCAACCAGCTGCTGCGCGTCATGGCACGCGAGTGGGCCTCGGCGGGCGTCACCGTCAACGCGCTGGCTCCCGGCTACATCGAGACGCCCCTGACCGCCGGCCACCTGTCCAAGCCGGGCAAGCGCGAAGAGCTCGAGAGCCTCGTGCCGGCGGGCCGGCTGGGCACCCCGGACGAGCTCACCGGTCCCGCGCTCTTCCTGTCCTCACGTCATGCCGGATTCGTCACCGGCCATGTCATGTACATCGACGGCGGTCGCACGCTCGTCTGAGCGCGCTCGACGATTGGAGAACCCATGACCGACCCCACGTCCCAGATCTACCCCCGCTTCGCCGGCAAGACGGTGCTCGTCACAGGAGCCGGCACCGGCTTCGGCGCCGAGATCGCCGTGCGCGCCGCGCAGGAGGGCGCCAAGGTCGCCGTGCACTACCGCTCGTCGAGGGCGGGCGCCGAGGCGACGCTCGAGCGCATCCGCGAGGCGGGCAGCGACGGCATCCTGGTGCAGGCCGACATCGGCTCGTGGGACCAGATCAAGCGCATGGCCGACGAGGTGTTCGAGGCCTTCGGGGTGCTCGACGTGCTCGTCAACAACGTCGGCGACGTCTCGAGCGAGCAGATGTCATGGCGCGACCTCACGCAGGAGGCCCTCGACGCGGTCGTCGACGTCGACGTGAAGGGCACGCTCCTCATGACGCACGAGTTCGGCGAGCGGATGCTCGAGCAGGGCCACGGCAACATCATCAACGTCGGCTCGACCGTCATCGTGCGCGGGTCGCCTCGCGCGCCGCAGTACGCGGCGGCGAAGTACGCGATCCTCGGCATCACCAAGTCCTACGCAAAGGTGCTGGCGCCCGCGGTGCGGGTCAACACCTTCGCTCCGGGCTTCATGGAGACCGAGCGTCTGCTCCAGCGCGAGGACTGGAAGAGCGGCCGGCGCGAGGTGCTGATCTCGCAGACGCCGATGGGCGTCATCCCGCCGCCGGAGTTCGTCGCCGGCACCTGCCTGTGGCTGGCGACGGATGAGTCCGCACACCTCACCGGCGGCTACCTGCTCGCCGACGGCGGCTTCAACATGGTCGGCGCCTGAGCGCCGCCGGACGACATCAAGGAGAGAACGAACGATGAAGCTCATCACCTTCGACGGCGGCCGGGTCGGCCGTCTGGAACTCGAGGAAGGCGTCGTCATCGAGCTCGACGTGCCCTCCACCCGCGAGTACTTCGAGCGCGGCGGCCAGGTCACCGAGACCGGCGAGCGCCTCGCCTACGCCGACGTGACGCTCGAGGCGCCCATCCGCCCCAAGAAGTTCTTCCACACCGCGGGCAACTTCGCCGACCATCACAACGAGCTCGAAGCCGTCAACTGGTCGCACCCCGTGCACAAGGGCATCGTCTTCTTCCAGAACGTGGACGCGATCATCGGTCCGGACGACGACATCGTCTACCCCGATCACCTCACGAAGGAGATGGACTACGAGCTCGAGCTCGCGATCGTCATCGGCAAGTCGGGCAAGTTCTTCGGCCCCGACGAGGCCGACGACTACATCGCCGGCTTCACCGTGTTCAACGACATCTCGGCGCGCGACATACAGCGCAAGGAGATGGAGTCGGGCGTCTTCTCGTTCTCGAAGGCGATCGACACGTTCTGCCCGATCGGCCCGTGGATCGTCACGCGCGACGAGGTGCCCGACATGCACGAGCTGCCCATGCAGCTGCGCGTCAACGGCGAGGTGCGCCAGCAGGGCAACACCAACCAGACCCGCATCAGATTCCCGCACCTCGTGGCGTACCACTCGCCGCAGATCTACAGCGCGGGCGACATCATCACGACCGGCACCATCTCAGGCGTCGCGGCGATCCAGGACAACCCGTTCGACTTCTACCTCAAGCCGGGCGACCAGATCGAAGCCGAGATCACCGGCATCGGGACGCTTCGCAACCGGGTCATCTCGTGGGAGGACCGCTACGGCGAGCCCGCTCCGCAGCGGGTCGACTGGTGAAGCTGGCCAACCTCGGCGGGCGCGCCGTCCTCGTGACAGAGGACCGCGCGTTCGACGTGCACCGGGCTTCGGCGGGCCGGTTCGGTCCCGACCCGCAGTCGCTGTTCGACGACTGGGCGTCGTTCGCGCAGTGGGCCTCGACGGCGACGGATGCCACGGCCGAGGCATCCGTCACGCTCGACGTCGCGGCCCTCGGCGCCCCGGTGCCTTGCCCGCGGCAGGTGTTCGCGATCGGCCTGAACTATGCCGAGCACGCGGCGGAGGCGGGATACCCGCCGGATTCGATGCCGGTGACGTTCACGAAGTTCCCGTCGTCGATCGTGGGGCAGGATGCCGTGGTCGAGCTGCCCGAGGGCCACGTCGACTGGGAGGTCGAGCTCGTCGTGGTGATCGGGCGCGAGGCGCACCGGCTCGAGCGCGAGCAGGCCTGGGATCATGTCGCCGGCCTGACGATCGGGCAGGACCTGTCGGAGCGCATCACGCAGCTGCAGGGCACGGCGCCGCAGTTCAGCCTGGGCAAGTCGTTCCCCGGTTTCGGTCCGACGGGCCCATGGCTCGTCACACCGGACGAGTTCGCCGACCGCGACGACCTCGCGATCTCGTGCCGCCTCTCGGGTGAGAGCATGCAGTCCTCGCGGACGTCGATGATGCTCTACGACGTGCCCGAGCTGCTCGTGCGGCTCTCGGCGGTGTGCCGGCTGCTGCCCGGCGACATCATCTTCTCGGGCACGCCGGCGGGCATCGGCAACCGCCGCACGCCGCCGCGCTTCATCGGCCCGGACGACGTGCTCGTGAGCGAGATCGAGGGCATCGGCACGCTCACCACGCGCTTCACCGCCGGCGACTGACCCCTGGACCCATGACCCCCTACGACCTGCGCGTCGAATACCTGCACGTGCCGATCGGCGTCGGCGCCCGCGAGCCCCGCTTCTCGTGGCTCGCCGACCACGTCCAGGACGCCTTCGAGCTGGAGGTGTCGACCGGTGGTCGGGTCGTCTGGGCGAGCGGCCCGGTGGACGGCCCGAACGGGGGACTCGTCGCCTACGCGGGGGAGCCGCTCGCCGCGAACAGCGCCTACCGGTGGCGGGTGCGCAGCCGGTCGCCCGAAGGCGGTTGGTCGGAGTGGGCGGCGTCGACGTTCGAGACGTCGCTCCTGGACCCCGCGGACTGGTCGGCGGCATGGGTCGAACCCGCGCAGCAGGAGGCCGTCGTCGAACGGTGGAGCATCGTGGACTGGGTGCGCGGGCTCGGCCCCCACACATCGCCCGAAGAGCGGCTGCGACCGCCGCAGCTGCTCCGCCAGCGCTTCGACGTCGGCCCCGGCGTGACCAAAGCGCGACTGTTCGCCGCCGCGCGCGGGGTCTACTCGCCCTTCGTCAACGGCGCCCGCGCGGACGACCAGGTGCTCGCCCCGGGATACGACAGCTACGAGCACCGCATCTCGTTCCAGGCCTACGACGTCACCGCCGCGCTCACCGAGGGCGAGAACGTCCTCGGCGTCGCGCTGGCCGACGGCTGGTGGGCCGGCCGAATAGGTCTCACCGGCTCAAGTGCGCAGTTCGGCCGCCGCACCTCGGCGATCTGGCAACTGCACATCGACTATGCCGACAGCACGACGCAGGTCGTGGCATCCGGCTCCGACGTGCGCAGCGCGACAGGGCCTTGGGCGTACGCCGACCTGTTCGTGGGCGAGCGGTTCGACCGGCGTGCCGAGCCTGTCGGGTGGGATCGTCCCGGTTTCGACGACGGCGAATGGATGCCGGTTGCAGAGGTCGGCGCCGACCACCACGTGCTCGTGCCGTTCCGCGGCGAACCGATCCGCCGCGTGCGCGAGATGCCGGCGGTCTCGCTCGTCGACACCGATCAGGGCACCGTCGTCGACTTCGGGCAGGTGCTCGTCGGCCGCGTGCGGCTGAGTCTGCGGGAGTCGACGAACGGACAGCGGATCGAGCTCGAGCACACCGAGACGCTCGCCGCCGACGGCTCGTGGTTCGCGAACATCGTCGGCATCAACAAGGAGCAGACGGACGTCTTCGTCGCCGCCGGGGGACCCGACGAGTGGGAACCCGCGTTCACTTTCCACGGCTTCCGGTTCGCGAGGATCAGCGGGCTGACCGCGCCGCTCGAGCCCGAAGACGTGATGGCTGTCGTGCTCGCCAGCGATCTGGAGCAGACGGGCTCGTTCGTGTCTTCCGATCCCCGTCTGAACCGCCTGCACGAGAACGTGGTGTGGAGTCAGCGCGGCAATTTCCTGTCGGTGCCCACGGACTGCCCGCAGCGGGAGCGCGCCGGGTGGACCGGCGACATCCAGGCGTTCGTCGGCGCCGCGACGAACAACGCCCTGGTGCTGCCCTTCCTCTCGCGCTGGCTCGACAATCTGCGTGCCGACCAGCTGCCCGACGGGCGGATCCCGATCTTCTCGCCGCGCTCGCCGTTCGACGCCGAGGCGGCGGACGCCGCGCAGGGCATCGGCTCGATCGTCGCGGCGGCCGGCTGGAGCGACGCCGTCGCGATCGTGCCGTGGACCCTCTACGAGCGCACCGGCGATCGCCGCGTGCTCGACGACAACTACGAAGCGATGCTGCGGTGGGTCGAGTACCAGCGCGCGACCGCCGCGGCGCAGTTGCCCGAGGCGCTCGCCGGCGCCGGGCTGTCGGATGAGCGCCGGCGTGGGCAGGCGCTGCTCTACAACACCGGCCTGCACTTCGGCGACTGGCTGACCCCGAGCACGATGGAGGGCCGCCCGACGCACGAGGCGATCGGCGTCGCCCCGGCGCTCACGAGCGAGTACCTCGCGCCGATGTTCCAGGCGCAGACGCTGACGATCGCCGCACAGGCGGCGGCGGCTCTCGGACGACCGGCGGATGCCGCGGCCTTCGCCGCACGGGCGGCCGAGGTGCGCGCCGCCTTCGCCTTCGAGTACATCGACGCCGACGGCGACCTCCCCGTGCGGCTGCAGGGCGTCTACGTCGTCGCGCTCGCCTTCGACATGGTCCCGCCCGAGCTGCGTGCACGCACGGCGGCGCGGCTCGTGGAGCTCATCCGGGAGCGGGGGAACCGGCTCGACACCGGGTTCCTCTCCACGCCGTACCTGCTCGACGTGCTATGCGACCACGGCTACGCCGACGTCGCGCGCACGCTGCTGTGGCAGTCCGATGCGCCGTCGTGGCTCTACGAGGTCGACCGCGGCGCGACGACGATCTGGGAGACGTGGGATGCGATCTCGCCGGACGGCGCCATCCGGCCCATGTCGTTCAATCACTATGCGCCGGGCTGCGTCGACGACTGGCTGTACCGCCGGGTCGCCGGCATCCGCTCCACCTCGCCCGGCTTCCGTACCGCGGTGATCGAGCCCGACTTCGATGCCGGGGTCGAGTGGGTGCGCGCGCACATCGGCACGCCGTTCGGCCGGCTCGCGGTCGAGTGGACGCGCGCGGCGGGCGCGGTAGGCGCGGGGACGACACGCGGAGGGGTCGTGGGCGCCGTCACCGTCGACGTGCCGTTCGGCGTCACGGCGCACCTCGTCGCGGGTGGGGTCGACGTCGCGCTCACGCCGGGGCGCAGCACCCACGTGATCGAGCTCGGGGGACGGTGACACAGCCGGCGGATGTCGCCCCGTAGGTGCCGCGCCTCCTCCACAGGGCGGTCCTGCACCCTCTGGATCGGTGGTCGTCCACAGGGGTGAGGAAAAGACTTCTGATCTGGGCTTCGAATGTCGGTGGCCCTCATCAGAATGGGGGCATGACGAACCTCGCCGCCGCCCTCATGGCGCTCGGCGACGCGCTCGCAGAGCGTGTCGCGGCGGGATTCGGCGACGACGGACTGCGGCTGGCAGACGATGACGAGCTGCTGGCGACGCTCGCTGCGGCAGGGCGACTCCGCAGGGGTGCCGAGGCCCTGCTGGCGGAGGCGGTCGCCCAACTCATCGAGCGGGATGAGGAGCGCGCACAGCCTGACCGGCTGACCGCGCGGAACGGATGCCGGAACGCCGGCGAGCTCATCCAGCGGGCGACGCGGGTGTCATCGCGCACCGCTGCCGAGGTGCTCGCGGCGGCGAAGGCGGTGCGACGGCCCACGTCGCTGTCGACCGGCGAGGCGTTGCCGGCCGAGTTCCCGCACCTGCGTCTCGCGCTCGCGGCGGGTGCCGTGGGCATCGACGGCATGGCCACCGTCGTCAGCGCATTCCGCGGGTGCGGTGCGGGTCGTGCCGAGCTGCTGGCGGCAGACGAGGAACTCGCTGCCGCGGCCTGCGGTGAGGGAGCGGATGCGGCGCCGCCGGCCACAGCGGACGACCTTCGCGCGTTCGCGCTCGTGTGGGCGGCCTATCTCGATCAGGACGGCGCCGAGCCGGCCGAGTCGCGCGCCATGCGAAAGCGGGGACTCACGATCGGGCGGCGAGGAGAAGACGGGCTCGTTCCGGTTCGGGGTGGTCTCCTCCCCGAGGTCGCAGCGCAGCTGCAGCTCGGGTTCGACAGTGTGCTGAACCCGAAGGTGGACGACGTGCAGGGGCCGTGCTTCTCAGAGAGCGAGCCGAGCGATTGCGACGACTCGGTAGGGGGCGCGGCGGACCGCCGAACGCCTGCCCAGAAGCGGCACGATGTGCTGGCCGTGCTGCTGACGGCAGCGGTGGCATCCGGTGAACTGCCCATGCTCGGCGGCGCCGCACCGACACTGGTCGTGTCGGTGCGCGAACAAGACCTCGCGTCGGGGCGCGGGTATGCGCACCTCCCCGGTGACGACGAGCCGGTCTCGATCGCCGCGGCCCGGCACATCGCCTGCGCGGGCGCGGTGCAGCGGGTCGTGCTCGGCGCGGCCGGCCGGATCGTGTCGATGCGGACGCTCGATCGAGTCTTCAACCATCACCAGCGCCGGGCCATCACCCTGCGTGACGGCGGATGCCTCATCCCCGGGTGTCAGGTGCCGCCGCAGTGGTGCGAAGTGCATCACGTCGAGGAGCATTCGCGGGGTGGGTCGACGCACACCGACAACGGGGTGCTGCTGTGCTGGTTCCACCATCGCACCATCGACTCCGGCGGGTGGCAGGTGGCGATGGTCGAGGGGGTGCCGTACGTGAGAGGGCCGGCGTGGTGGGACGCCCAGCGGACGTGGCGGCCGGTGACGAGGTCGCCGATCCGACGGCGCGAGCGGATGGCAGTGCGGCAGACGTGACCGCGTCGCGCCCTCGTACCGCGCCGCCTCAGCGCACGCCCGCCTCAGCGCACGCCCCGCATGAGCCGAAGCACGGGCTTCACTGCGGCGAGCAGTGCGAGGCCCAGCACGATGGCGATGCCGCCGAGGATCGTGAAGTAGGGCACCTCGTCCTCGGGGTTGTAGAACTGGGCGAGCCAGCCGGCGATCGCGGTGCCCAGGGCGATGGACAGGAAGTACAGCGCGACCATCTGGGTGTGGAACAGCTCGGGTGCGAGCTTCGTCGTCACCGAGAGCCCGGGCGGCGAGATGAACAGCTCGGCGATGGTGAACACGAACAGGATCAGCACGATCGCCAGCAGCGGCGTCGAGTTCGGCGCGCCGTTCGCCCACGGCAGGAACAGCAGGAACGCCACGCCCATGATCATGGCGCCGAGCGAGAACTTCACCGGCGCCGACGGCGCGTGGTCGCCGAGCTTCGTCCAGATCGCCGCGAACACGCCGGAGAGGATGATGACGAACACCGGGTTGATCGAGTTCACCCACGACACCGGCATCTCCCAGCCGAAGATCGTGCGATCGAGCTGCTTGTCGGAGTAGATCGTCAGCACCGTGAACTGCTGCTGATACAGCGACCAGAACCCGACGTTCACGATGAACAGGGGGATGAACCCGATCACCCGTGACCGATCGTCGCCGGTGATCGCGCGCGAGGTGATGATGACCGAGAAGTACGCCACGGCGGCGACGAGGGTCACGAGGATCACGATGCCCGCGAGGTTGTCGGCCCGGATCACTCCGGTGAGCACGAGCACGACGATGAGCAGCAGCCCCGCGAGGGCGATGCCGATCATCATGCCGCGGCGGTTCGCCGGCAGCGGGTTCGCGACGACGCGCGACGACGCCGGCAGTTGCTTGCGGCCGAACGAGTACTGCGTGAGGCCGATCGCCATGCCGACGGCCGCGGCGCCGAAGCCCCAGTGGAAGCCGACGTTGCTCTGCAGCAGGCCCGTGACGATCGGACCCAGGAACGCGCCCAGGTTGATGCCGAGGTAGAACAGCGAGAAGCCGGCGTCGCGCCGCGGATCCTTCGCGGAGTACAGCGTGCCGACGACTGCGGTCGCGTTGGCCTTGAGGCCGCCCGAGCCCACGGCGACGAGGATCAGCCCGACGCCCAGTCCCCACACACTCGGCAGCAGTGCGAGCGCGATGTGGCCCGCCATGATGACCCACGCGCTGTAGAACAGCACGCGCTCCGACCCGAGCAGCCGGTCCGCGACCCAGGCGCCGAGGATCGTCGAGAGGTACACGGTGCCGCCGTACGCGCCGACGATGCCCGTCGCGGTCGCCTCCGGGATCCCCAGTCCGCCGTCCGCGACGGAGTAGTACATGTAGATGAGCAGGATGCCCTGCATGCCGTAGAAGCTGAACCGCTCCCACATCTCCACGCCGAAGATGTGCGCGAGAGCCCAGGGCTGGCCGAAGAACCGGGTGTCGTGGTCGGCGCCGTCGTCGGCCGTCGTCGCCGTCGCCGCCGAGGCATCCGTCCCGCTCCGCTCTGCCGCCCGCCGCGACGCGGCCGGAGTGTCGCCCGCTGCGGCGGTCGCCCCGTCGGGCGGTCCGACGGGCACCTGCTCCGGTTCGTCTCGGCGGTCACCCGGGCTCTGTCGGTCCATGCGCGCACCCCCGTCACTTCGACAGTGGTCAGGCTAGCGACGGGGTCCGCGTCGCGACAGGGCCCCCGCGGTCGCGGCGTCGCTCCGCCCCGGCTCCGGGCCATGCGTGGTGCATGGTCGATCATTGCGACACGCCGTGAGCGGGGCGATGTCCTCGGCGTGTCGCGCGGCCGGCCCTGCACGGCGCGAGTTGCCGCCGCCCCGATCACCGGACGGACAACCGCGGCGCCTCATCACTCGCGGAGGGACGGATGCCTCTCCTGCGGCGCGTGATGCCGCGGGATGAACAGCGCCACGACGAGGGCGACCACCGCCGCCGCCCCGCCGAGCAGGAAGGAGATCTGGAACGCGACGGGCTGGGGGACCGCAACGCCGTCGACGTCGATCGCGAAGGAGGCCAGCACCGCGCCGATGACGGCCGCGGCGGTGCTGGTGCCGAGCGAGCGGAACAGCGCGTTGAGCCCGTTCGAGGCCCCCGTCTCGGACTGCGGCACGGAGCGCATGATGAGCATCGGCATCGCGGCGTAGCCGAAGCCGATGCCCAGCCCGATGCCGATGTTGGCCACGAGGATCTGCCACACCTCGGTGGCGAACAGCAGCGTGAAGCCGTAGGTGACGACGAGCGCGACGGCTCCGGCCACGAGGAGCAGCTTCGGTCCGACGGTGCGCGCGAGCTGCCCCGAGAACGGCGAGAGCACCATCATCACCAGGCCCGCCGGCATCACGATGAGGCTCGCGGCCACGAGCGACAGGCCGAAGCCCCCGACCGCCGTGGGCAGCTCCAGCATCTGCGGATAGATCACGTTCGACGCGAACAGCGAGAACCCGAACGCGATCGAGGCGAGGTTGGTGAGCAGCACGGGGCGCCGCGCTGCGACGCGGAGGTCGAGCAGCGGCTCGGCGATGCGCAGCTCGTACCAGCCCCACGCGAGCAGCACCACGAACCCGCCGATCCCGAGCGCCAGCACGGCGGGCGACGTCCACCCCCACTCGTTGCCGCGCGAGACCGCCAGCAGCACCCCGAGCAGCCCGACGGCGAGGCCCGCGGTGCCGACGAAGTCGAACCGGCCGCCGGTGCGCAGCGCGCTGACCGGCACGATCCACAGCACGAGGCCGAACACGATCGCGCCGAGCGCCGCCGAGACCCAGAACAGCACGTGCCAGTCGCTGCGCTCGGTGATCAGCGCGCTGATCGGGAGCCCCAGTGCGCCGCCGACGCCGAGCGTCGCGCTGATGAGCGCGATCGCCGAGTCGACGCGGCTCTGGTGCAGCACGTCACGCAGGATCGAGATGCCGAGCGGGACGACGCCGGTGACGGCCCCCTGCAGCGTGCGTCCGATGATCACGCCGATGATGCCGGTGGATGCCGCAGCGATGACCGAGCCCACCACCAGCAGGGCCAGCAGCACGAGCACGATGCGCCGCTTGCCGTACATGTCGCCGAGGCGCCCGGCGATCGGCGTCATCACCGCGGCGGCCAGGAGCGTCGAGGTCACGACCCACGCCGTGTCCTCGCGGCTGGCGTCCAGCAGCTCGGGCAGCTTGGACTGGATCGGCACCACCAGCGTGAACATGAACGACGACGCCAGCCCCGCGATCGCCAGGACCGCGACGATGGCGCCCTGGCGAGGCATCCGGGTGAGTCTTCTTCTGGCGTCCTCGTCACCCGCATGCATCACTTCAGGCTATCGGCGCTCCAACCCCGGGGCTCCGCGGGTGCAGACTGAGGGCATGGCTCCCACCGTGCCGCCGCCGGGCATCGACATCATCCCGCTCGACACCGTCGAGAAGGTGCACCTCGCCGCGCGGGTGCTCGCCGAGGTGTGGGGCGGAGATCCGGGCGGCATGCCGGCCAACCTCCTCCGCGCCCTGGCGCACTCCGGCAACTACGCGGTCGGCGTGTACGACGGGGAGGAGATGGTGGGGGCATCCGTCGCCTTCTTCGGCGATCCGTCGTCGCGCTCGATGCACAGCCACATCACCGGTGTGCTCCCGGGCCGGCAGGCTCGCGGCGTCGGCCGCGTTATCAAGCAGCATCA
The DNA here is from genome assembly GCF_015277815.1 of Microbacterium atlanticum. NCBI lineage: Bacteria > Bacillati > Actinomycetota > Actinomycetes > Micrococcales > Microbacteriaceae > Microbacterium > Microbacterium atlanticum. The sequence continues at coordinate 3,420,969 of NZ_CP063813.1, read as the reverse complement.
GCGGGACTGGGCGCTCTCGCGGGGCGTGGGCCACATCACCTGGACCTTCGACCCGCTGGTCGCCCGCAACGCCCACTTCAACCTGCGGGTGCTCGGCACGCGCGCGACCGAGTACCTGGTGAACCACTACGGGCCCATGGACGACGGCGTCAACCGCGGCGACGAGACCGACCGGATCATGGTCTCGTGGGCCCTCGCGGCGCCGCCGGTGCCGACTCCCGGCGACGAGCGGGTGGTCGCGTCGGTCGAGATCCCGCGCGACATCGAGGCGATGCGGCGCGAGGCGCCGACGGATGCCGCCACCTGGCGCCTGCGCGTACGCGAGCAGCTCACCGGGCACCTGGCCGACGGGCTCGTCATCGGCGGCTTCGACGACGCGCGCGGGTATCTGCTCGTCCGCCGCTGAATCCCTACTCGCCTGGATCCTTGGTCGGGTCGCCCGGTCGCACGTCGGCGTCGTCGCGGATGTCGATGCGCGTGACGCCGTCGCGGTGGGTCACGTCGATGCGGGGATCCGCGTCGGACGCGACCGCGTTCGGCGCCGACGTCAGCTGATCGCGCCGCTTCTCCTCGTCGTTCATGCCGGTGCCGTCGATGTCGTCGCGCATGCTCATCCCTTCCGCCACTCGTCGCTGGTGAGGTGCGAGCCGGCCTGCGGCCCCATCTGCAGCATCCCGCCGTCGACGGTCCAGCTCGCGCCGGTGACGTAGCTCGCCGCGGGCGACGCGAGGAACGCGACGACCGCCGCGATCTCGTCGGGCTTCCCCGGGCGCCCGAGCGGGATGCCGGGACGGTGCGTGCGCTCGGCATCCTCGGGGTCCTGGTCGGTGAGCGGCGTCGCGATCTCGCCCGGTGCGACGGCGTTCGCGGTGATCGCGTGCTCGGCGAGCTCCTGCGCCATGGTCTTGATGAGTCCGCCCAGGCCGTGCTTGGCCGCGACGTAGGCCGCCGAGCCGACGCGCGGCTGGGTCTCGTGCACGCTGGTGATCGCGATGAGGCGTCCGCCCTGCCCCGCCCGCACCATGTGCCGGGCGGCCGCCTGCAGCGCGGCGAACGCGCCGTCGAGGTTGAGGGCGACGACCTGGCGCCAGTCATCGACCGACACCTCGAGGAACGGCCCGCCCGCGCCGCCGCCGGCATTGTTGACGAACACGTCGAGCCCGCCCAGACGGTCGACGAGGCCGTCGATCGTCACGCCGACGGCGTCGAGGTCGGTGGCGTCGAACTGCACCGACTCGGCGTTCCGGCCGCGCTCGCGGACGGCGGCGGCCGTGAGCTGCGCGCCCTCCTCGTCGCTGTGCCAGGTGATGCCGACGTCGCAGCCGGCCTCGGCGAGGGCGATGGCGGTCGCCTGCCCGATCCCCGAGTCCGAGGCGGTGACGATCGCACGGCGTGGGGTGAAGTCGAAGGTCTGCATGGGCTCGACCGTACGAGCGGGTCCGCCGGCGGTGCACGGGGTTGCGCTCCCGCGGCGGTCCTCGGAGAATGCGAGCGGCGCAGCTCAGGGCATCTGCGGACGAGCGGAGATCGGCAGGAATCATCCTCTGATGCGCAGATCCCCTCTGCTCCGCCGCCGGCCCGCGCCCTTAGGTTGGCCCGCATGCCCGCCACCTCCCCGCAGTACCGCGCGCACTTCGACTTTGACATCCGCTTCGCCAACGGGGGTGGTCTGTCCGGCACCGGCTTCCGCCTCGATCTGCCGTCGGCGGATGCCGCGTCCGACGAGATCGCCCGCCTGCTGGTCACCCACCTCGGCCTCGCGCTCGTCGACGAGGTCGAGCTGCGGGGGCTGCGGATCGTCGAGGAGCCCCATCGCGGCAGCCGCGGCGTCGACGTGCCCGAGGCCCCCCGCGCTGCGCGCGTCGTCGACCTCAGCCACCCGATCCGCGCGGGTCTCGTGACCTATCCGGGGCTGCCGGCGCCGACCATCACGCCGCACCTGACGCGCGAGGACTCCCGCGCACGGTATGCGCCGGGAACCGAGTTCGCGATGGACGTCATCACGATGATCGGCAACACCGGCACGTACCTCGACTCGCCGTTCCACCGCTACGCCGAGGGTGCCGATCTCGCCGGCCTCGACCTGTCGACGCTGGTGGGCCTGCGGGCCGAGGTGTTCCACCTGGAGGACGCGTGGGATGCCTCGCGCCGAGGCATCCGCTCCACCACCCTCGCCGATCGCGACGTGCGCGGCGCGGCGGTGCTGCTGCACACGGGCTGGGACCGCTGGTTCGGCCGCCCGGAGTACGGCCGCGGCGCCCCGTTCCTCTCGGGCGAAGCCGCGCAGTGGCTCATCGACGCGGGCGCGGCGCTGGTGGGCATCGACTCGGTGAACATCGACGACACCGAGTCCGGCGGTGAGCGGCCGGCGCACTCGCTGCTGCTGGGCGCCGGGGTGCACGTCGTCGAGCACCTGACCAACCTCGGCTCGCTGCCGCCGCAAGGCGCGCGCTTCACCGCGGCGCCGCCGGCCGTCGAGGGGTTCGGCACCTTCCCGGTGCGCGCCTTCGCCGAGCTGCCGGGCTGAGCGCAGAACCGCGGAGTCGCCTCTCACCCCGCGTGTATCACCGCGACCGCACGCCACTCCTCCCCTTCGAACGAGGAGAGGAAGCCATGCGCGAGCACATCGAGACGCTGATCGTCGCCCTGACGGGCACCATGCACCGCGAGGCGCAGTCACCCACGGCGGCCCGCGCGCCGCGCATGCCGCGCCGCCGTCGCCCGCGCGTCGCGCGCTCGACGTACGTGCCGGTGCAGCGCGACACCGCCGCCCACCGCTTCGCGCACTGACCACGAGCGCCGCCCGCGGCCCTCCGACGCGGCCCCCGCATCGCCCGGGCGTACGCTGAGCGCATGCCCATCGCCACGCCCGCGGCGCCCGTCGCCCTGGAAGGCCTCGAGCTGCGCGTGCTGCGCGTGCCGCTGGTCGCTCCGTTCACGACGTCGTTCGGCACCGAGACGGTGCGCGAGGTCATCGTCGTCCGCGCGCTGACCTCCGACGGCGAGGGCTGGGGCGAGATCGTCACGCAGTCCGACCCGCTGTACTCCAGCGAGTACACGCACGGCGCGTGGGACGTGTCGCTGCGCTTCCTGGTGCCGGCCCTGCTCGACCGGCACCGCCTGGCACCGCACGAGGTCGCCGGCATCCTCGAGCCCTTCAAGGGCCACCGCATGGCCAAGGCCGGACTCGAACTCGCCGTCGTCGACGCCGCGCTGCGCGCCGAGGGCCGCAGCTTCGCCGAGTACGTCGGCGCGACGCGGGACCGGGTGCCGAGCGGGGTGTCGGTCGGCATCCAGCGCGACCCCGCCGCGCTCGTCGAGACGGTGCGGGGCTACCTCGACGAGGGGTACGTCCGCATCAAGATCAAGATCAAGCCCGGCCGCGACGTGGGCGACACGGCCGCGGTGCGCGATGCGTTCGGCGGCATCCCCCTGCAGGTCGACGCCAACTCGGCCTACACGATGGCGGATGCCGCGACCCTCGCCGAGCTCGACCGCTTCGACCTGCTCCTGATCGAGCAGCCGCTGCAGGAGGACGACCTCGTCGACCACGCCGAGCTCGCTCGGCGCCTGCGCACGCCGGTGTGCCTGGACGAGTCGATCGTCTCGGACAAGGCCGCCGCCGACGCGCTCGCGCTCGGCTCGGCAGCCGTGATCAACATCAAGGCCGGCCGTGTCGGCGGCTATCTCGAGGCCGTGCGCATCCACGACCGGTGCGTCGCGGCGGGCATCCCGGTGTGGTGCGGGGGCATGCTGGAGACCGGCATCGGCCGGGCCGCCAACGCCGCGCTCGCCGCGCTCCCCGGCTTCACCCTCCCCGGCGATGTGTCCGGGTCCGACCGGTTCTACCGGCGCGACATCGTGACCGAGCCGGCGGTGCTCGAGGACGGGCACGTGCGGGTGCCCACCGGCCACGGACTCGGGGTCGCGATCGACCCGGTCGCCCTCGACGACTTCACCGTCGCGCGCGAGACGCTGACCCGGTGACGCGATGCGATCCGCCCGTCGCGTCCGCCGTGTCGGCGTCGTCACGGCTTCGGCGGTCGCTCTCGCGCTGAGCGGCTGCGCGGCCGCTCTGGAACCGTCCGGCCCGGCTCCGACAGCGGAGGTCGCCGTCGAGCTGCACCAGCTGCGCTCGGACGTCGCGCTGCGCCAGGCGCAGGTGCGGGTGCGCAACACCTCCGCGGAGGCGATCACCCTGGGCGCCGTGCGCGTCGAGGATCCGAGGTTCACCGGGGCCGGCACCCGCGTCGTCGAGGGCCGCACCAGCGCCCTCCCGGCGGGCGGCGTCGCCGACATCCGCGTGCAGCTCCCTCCCGTCGAGTGCTCGGTGCCCGCAGACGGCGAGGCCGAGGCCGTGCTCGAGATCCTCGCCGACGACGGCAGCACCGAGGCGACGGCATCCGCTCCCGATCCGCTCGGGTTCGTGGCCGCGCTGCACGCGCGCGAGTGCCTGCTGGAGCGGGTGACGGATGCCGCGTCCCTCGCGTTCACCGGATTCTCGCCGTCGCCGCCCGGTGAGCCCGCCGCCCTCGAGCTCGCCGTCACCCCCACCGGTGGCGCCGCGGCGACCCTGGTCGGCGTGGAGCGCACGAACCTGCTGACCTTCGCCGGACTGCCTCCGGGCGCCGACCTGTATCCGCTTGATCTCGAGGTCCCAGCGACCGCCGCCGCGTCCCGGCTCCTCACCCTGCCCCTGGTGCCCACCCGCTGCGACCCGCACGCCGTGCTGGAAGACAAGCGCGGCACGATCTTCGGCGTGCGCGTCGAGGTCGACGGCGAACCCGGTGAGGTCGAGCTCTTCGTGGGGGACGACCTGCGCGGCCGGATCCTGTCGTGGGTCGCCGCCTGGTGCGGCTTCGCGGGCTGAACCGGCGACGTGAGCGGTCGCCGGGGCACACCGCATCGGCGCCTGAATAGGCTGTCGGCATGGCTCAGAGCAGTGCCGCTCCCGTCGACGACCCGGCCGCCTTCGCGCGGGGGATCTCGCGCCGGACGCAATCCGACATCTACCGGGCCGGCATCAGCGGCACACGGCCGCGGGTGCCCGTCGACGCGGGCGCCCTCGAAGCCGCGGCACGCCGCGCCCTCAGCGCCGAGGCGTTCGCGTACATCGCCGGGGGAGCCGGTGCCGAGCGCACCGTGGCCGCCAACCGCGCCGCGTTCGGCCGCTGGCAGGTGTGGCCCCGGCCGCTGCGCGACGTGTCGTCACGAGATCTGTCGATCGACTTCCTGGGCACGCGCCGCCCCACACCCCTGCTTCTCGCGCCGCTCGGGGTCATGGAGCTCGCGCACGCCGACGCCGACCTCGCGGTGGCGCGGGCGGCGGCCTCCCTCGGCGTGCCGTACACCATCTCGAACCAGGCGTCCGTCCCGATGGAGGAGGTGACGGATGCCGCCCCCGCCGCATCGCGGATGTTCCAGCTCTACTGGTCGGCGTCCGACGAGCTCAACGCCTCGCTGCTGCGCCGGGCGGAGGCATCCGGCTGCGAAGCGATCGTCGTCACGCTCGACACGCACCTGCTGGGCTGGCGCACCCGCGACCTCGACCTCGCCTACCTGCCCTTCACGCGCGCGATGGGCATCGCGCAGTACACCGGCGATCCCGTGTTCCAGCAGCTGGTGCGCGAGCGTGCGCGGGCGGCAGCCGCTGCGCCTGCCGACCCACCGGCGCCGGCCGTGCGCGTGACGCCGAAGGCGGTCGCGGCGGGCGTGCGGATCGCTCGCAGAGGCTCCGCCCTCACCGGCTCCCGGAGCGTGCGCGACAACCTGCGCTCGCCGCTGCCACGTGCCGCCGTCGAGACCTTCCTCGAGGTGTTCTCCACGCCGGCGCTCACGTGGGGCGACCTCGCGAAGGCCCGCGAGTGGACCTCGCTGCCGATCATCCTCAAGGGCATCGTGCACCCCGACGACGCCCTCCGCGCGCTCGATGCCGGCGTCGACGGCATCTGGGTCTCCAACCACGGCGGGCGCCAGATCGATCAGTCCGTGCCGACGCTGGAGGTGCTGCCCGCGATCGCCGAGCGTGTGGCGGGCCGGGTGCCCCTCGTGTTCGACTCCGGTGTGCGCCAGGGCTCCGATGCCTTCATCGCGCTGGCGCTGGGCGCCACCGCCGTCGCGATCGGGCGACCGTACGCGTACGGCCTGGCCGTCGCCGGCGAGGCCGGCGTCCGCGAGGCGGTGCGCAACCTGCTCGCTGAGCTCGACATCACGCTGGGGCTGTCCGGGCACATGTCGATCGCCGAGCTCGGGCCCGACGCGCTGCGGCCGGCCTGACGCGGACGCGCCCGGCGTGGGCGGCCCGATGCGCTTCGTCGGCGGGGTCGCCCCCGTGAAGACGGGGGACAACCCCCTCTCGGCCGCAGCGGCGGCGCCACTAGGCTGGCGCCATGACGACGCCTCCGCCGCAGTACCCGTACGGCGCTGCAGCCCCGCCCCAGCCGATGACCCCCGCCGATGAGAAGCTGTGGGCCACCCTCGTGCACCTCGGTGGCCTGTTCTTCGGCTTCCTTGCGCCGCTCGTGGGCTACCTCGTGCTGAAGGACCGCGGCCCCTTCGTCCGTGCCCACACCGCGACGGCGCTGAACTTCCAGCTCACACTGCTCATCGCGTACGTCGTGGGCACGGTGCTGACATTCCTCATCATCGGCATCTTCATCCTCATCGCCGCGTACATCCTGAACATCGTCCTGTGCATCGTCGCGGCGGTGAAGGCGAACCGGGGGGAGTGGTACACGTACCCGCTCACCATCAGGTTCCTGAGCTGACCCAGGTGGGACGGGCGGCGGGCCGATGGGCGATTACCCCGACATCTCGAACCATGGAGTGATCGGCGACCTGCAGACCGCGGCGCTCATCGACACCGAGGGCACGATCGACTGGTTCTGCGCCCCGCGGTTCGACTCGCCGAGCATCTTCGGCTCGCTGCTGGACGCCCAGCGCGGCGGGTTCTGCCGCGTGCGCCCCGACACCGACGACTACGTGACGCGGCAGCTGTACCTGCCCGACACCGCGATCCTCCTCACGCGCTACATGACCGAGGCGGGGGTCGGCGAGGTCATCGACTTCATGCCGATCGCCGGCCATGAGCCCACCGACCGACACCGGATCGCGCGGCTGATCCGCGTCGTCCGCGGCTCGATGGCGTTCGTCGGCGACATCCGGCCGGCGTTCGAGTACGGCACCGCCGAACACACCGGGATCGAGCCGGCGCCCGGCGACGGCGTCGTCTTCACCGGCGGCGGGCAGTCCCTGACCGTGCACCGGGTCGGCGACATCGTGCGCCGCGGCGATGGGCAGGCCGGGACCATCGAGCTCGTCGAGGGCGGCCTGCGGGTGCGCGGCATGCTCCACGCCGGTGAGCGCACCGGCGTGCTGCTCGAGACGGGAGGCGCGGCGCCCACCCGCGTCCCGGTCGAAGAGCTCGAGGCGATGCTGCTGGACACCCAGCGGTACTGGCGCGACTGGGTGGCCCGGTCGACGTACCGCGGGCGCTGGCGCGAGATGGTGCACCGTTCCGCCATCACACTGAAGCTCCTCACCTACGCGCCCACCGGAGCCCTGGTCGCGGCGCCGACGGCGGGCCTGCCGGAACAGGTCGGCGGCGAGCGCAACTGGGACTACCGCTACACCTGGATCCGCGACGCCTCCTTCTCGGTGCACGCCCTGCTCGGGCTCGGCTACGCCGAAGAGGCCGAGGCGTTCGGGCAGTGGCTCCTCGCCCGCGTGCAGGAGAGCGCCGGCGACGAGTCGGGGCCGCTGAAGATCATGTACCGCGTCGACGGATCGTCCGACCTCGCCGAGACGACGCTGCCCTCCTGGAGCGGCTATCGCGACTCCTCGCCGGTCCGCATCGGAAACGGCGCCGCCGACCAGCTGCAGCTGGACATCTACGGCGAGGCGATGGACTCGATCCAGCGCGCCGTCGACCAGGGCTTCCAGCTCAGCCACGTGGGCTGGACGGAGGTGAGCCGCATGCTCGACTGGGTCTGCGACCACTGGGACACCCCCGAGGAGGGGGTGTGGGAGACGCGGGGCGGCCGCCAGAAGTTCACGTTCGGCCGCTTCATGTGCTGGACGGCCCTGGACCGCGGCATCCGTCTCGCCGAATCCGGCGGCCGGCCGGCCGACGTCGCCCGCTGGCGGCACGAGCGCGACGAGATCTACCGCCGGCTGATGACGACGTCGTGGGATGCCGAGCGCGGCGCGTTCGTACAGCACGACGGCAGCACCGTGCTCGACGCCGCGAACCTCGTGATGCCCGCCATGGGCGTCATCTCGCCGCGCGATCCGATGTGGCTCTCGACGCTGCGGGCGATGGAGCAGGAGCTGGTGTCGGACAGCCTGGTCTACCGCTACAACCCGGCCGCGTCGCCCGACGGGCTGCGCGGCTCGGAGGGCACCTTCACCCTCTGCTCGTTCTGGTACGTCGACGCGCTCGCGCGCACCGGCCGCACGGAAGAGGCGCAGCTCACCTTCGAGAAGATGCTGACCTACGCCAACCACCTCGGGCTCTACGCGGAGGAGATCGGGCTGACCGGCGAGCAGCTCGGCAATTTCCCCCAGGCCTTCAGCCACCTCTCTCTCATCAACGCGGCCGTGAACCTGGATCGTCTGCTCGATCACTAGAATCGTCGGATGGCCGTCGAACGCGGCCGCCGGATCGAGTGCTCGCTCTGCGAGCGTATCGAGATCATCCGCGCCCTCGCGCATCCCACCCGACCATTGGAGCCACCATGGCCGAGCAGTCTCGCCTCGACAAAGTCATCAGCCTCGCCCGCCATCGCGGGTTCGTGTTCCAGGCAGGTGAGATCTACGGCGGATCCCGCTCGGCGTGGGACTACGGCCCCCTCGGCACGGAGCTGAAGGAGAACATCCGCCGCCAGTGGTGGCAGACCTTCGTGCGCGGCCGCGGCGACATGGTGGGCCTGGACTCGTCGATCATCCTGCCCAAGCGCGTGTGGGAGGCATCCGGTCACGTCGCCACCTTCACCGACCCGCTCGTGGAGTGCCTGCAGTGCCACAAGCGCTTCCGTGCCGACAACCTCCTCGAGGACTTCGAGGCGCGCAAGGGCCGCAAGGCCGAGAACGGCCTCGCCGACGTGCCGTGCCCGAACTGCGGCACCAAAGGCCAGTACACCGAGCCGAAGGCGTTCTCGGGCCTGGTGAAGACGTACCTCGGCGTGGTGGACGACGAGTCGGGCCTGCACTACCTGCGCCCCGAGACCGCGCAGGGCATCTTCGTGAACTTCTCGAACGTGCTCACCGCGAGCCGCAAGAAGCCGCCCTTCGGCATCGGCCAGGTCGGCAAGGCGTTCCGCAACGAGATCACGCCCGGCAACTTCATCTTCCGCACCCGCGAGTTCGAGCAGATGGAGATCGAGTACTTCGTGCCGCCGGCGGACGCGCAGGAGTGGTTCGAGCACTGGGTGGACGAGTGCTGGGACTGGTTCACAGACCTCGGCATCGATCCGGCCAACATGCGCCGCTTCGACGTTCCCGAGGACGAGCGCGCGCACTACTCCGACGGCACGATCGACCTCGAGTACCGCTTCGGCTTCCCGGGCAAGGAGTGGGGCGAGCTGATGGGTGTGGCCAACCGCACCGACTACGACCTCGGCTCGCACTCCGAGGCCTCGGGCCAGTCGCTCACGTACTTCGACCAGGCGTCGGGGGAGAAGTACATCCCCTACGTGATCGAGCCGTCGTTCGGCCTCACCCGCAGCATGATGGCGTTCCTCGTCGACGCGTATCACGAGGAGGAGGCGCCGAACGCCAAGGGCGGCACCGACACCCGCACCGTGCTCAAGCTCGACCCGCGCCTGGCGCCGGTGAAGGTCGCGGTCCTGCCGCTGTCGCGCAACGAGCAGCTCTCGCCGATCGCACGCGAGGTCGCCGAGACGCTACGCGGCCAGTGGAACATCGACTTCGACGACGCCGGCGCCATCGGCCGGCGCTACCGTCGCCAGGACGAGATCGGCACGCCGTTCTGCGTCACGGTCGACTTCGACTCCCTCGACGACCGCGCCGTCACGGTGCGCGACCGCGACACGATGGGGCAGGAGCGCGTTCCGCTGGAGGGCCTGCACGCATACCTCGCGGAGCGTCTCAAGGGCGCCTGAAACCGCCCGACTCGCGCCCGAGGGCGGCCGGGCGAACGCCGTGACCGCGGCCGGCCCGGCTCCTCCCGCCGGCGTGGGCGCTCGAGCTGAGAGGCCCGCGCTGAGCTGACATCGCTCGGCGCAACGCCGCGATACCACGGCCGGCCGTGAGCAAGTCAGCCTTCCGCGATGCTTGCCACATTCGAACAAATGTACTAATATCGAGGTCAGAGATCGGACGCTGCACTCCCCATCGGTCTCGCGCCGCACCGCTGCGGCCCCCCTTTTGAACGGGAGACTGTTGAGCCGCACCATCGATACCGGCGACGCGATCTGGGGCGCTCTCGAGCGCGTCGTGGCTGACGTGAAGGCGACCAGAGCACGGATCGCACGCCTCCAGGCGCACGAGGCGGCACTGCTGGACGACGCCACCGAGATCGTGCGGGCGCGCGAAGAAGAGCGGCGGGCGGGTGGGCGTCGCAGTCCGCACGACCTGCCCCTGCGCGAGGTCACCGCCGAACTGGGTGCCGCGATGCGGCTGAGCGACCGAACGGTCCAGGCCCGGATGTCTGCGGCCAGCGCACTCGTCTCCTCGTTCTCCGAGACGTTCCGGGCGCTCCGCAAGGGCCGCATCGACCTCGCTCACGCGTCCGCCATCACCGACTCCGGTGCGGGGATCGACGACCCGGCGAGCCGGGCCGAGTATGAGCGCATCCTGCTGGAGGCCGCCCGCTTCGAGACCCCGGCCCGTCTGCGCGCGATCGCCCGTGTCGTCGCGGCACGCATCGATCCCGAGATGGCCGCAGAGCTCCAGCGACGTGCGCACGGCACTCGTCGGGTCCGGGTGATCGACCTCGACGACGGCATGGCCCGTTTGCTCGCCGACCTGCCGGCGGTCCTGGCGCACGCCATCCACGACCGCCTGACCGAGATGGCCGAGACCGAGCGCGATGCCGAGAGTGCGCGGTTCTCCGAGTCCGAGAGCTCAGGGGAGGCCGGGCTCTCAGGCCGGACAGCGCGTGGCGTCCAGATCGACAGCTCACCCGGGACCAAAGCCGCTCCGGCCGCAGAGCGACTGGTCGACGGTGCCGAGGAAGCCGATTCTGCAGTGGCGGCGGAGGGGCTGGGCGATCCGCGGCTGTGCACCGGTCCCGGCGCTGAACAGCGGACACTCGACGAGCTCCGAGCAGACATCTTCGCCGACCTCGTCCTGGCGGGCGCGCCGAGCGCGCACGGTGAGGGAGACACGCTCGCCGCGATCCGAGCACAGGTGCAGATCCGGTCCTGACCCTCGCGGGAGTGAGCCAGGAGCCCGCACTCCTCGTCGGCTACGGGCCGATCGACGCCGACACCGCCCGCCGACTGGCAGCCGAGGCGCCCGGGTGGGATCGCGTCATGTACCACCCGCACAGCGGTCTTCCGATGGCGGTCGACCGCTACCGACCGAGCGCAGAACTTCGCCGATTCCTCCGAGCCCGCGACGAACGCTGCCGCTTCCCGGGCTGCATCCGGGCACTCCGACGCCAGGATGTCGACCACACCGTCGACAGAGCCAAGGGCGGTCCGACGTGCGACGGCAATCTCGCGCACTTCTGCCGCCGGCATCACACGCTCAAACACGCGTCGGCGTGGCGGGTCCGGCAGGTCGGCGGCGGCGTCCTCGAGTGGTTCAGTCCCACCGGTCGCCGGTACGCCGATAAACCGCCCTCAGTCGTCCAGTTCGTCCCATCTCGAGGCCTCGCCAGGGCGTCCGCCGCTCCGTACGAGGGTGGCGCGCCGTTCTGACGCGCCCGCCCTCGCGACCGGCGGTCAGTCGAGCACCGTCAACGTCGCGTACTCGACCTCGCCGGCCATGACCCGCCGGTAGTCCTCGGCGACGATGTCACGCAGCACCGCGGCATCCACCGTCTCGAGGTCCTTGATGTAGAGGCACCCGACGCCGGTCTCGTGCGGCCCGAGCTTCGCCAGCCGGTCCGCGTGCGCCGCCGTGCTCAGCAGGTACACGGTCGTGGCCTGGCGCCGCGGTGCGAACCCGGCGATGGGCGAGTCGCCCTCGGTGCCCGTCGGGTAGGTGTAGTGGCAGGCGCCGAAGCCCACGATCGTGCCCCACATCTCGGGCTCGCGGCCGGTCACCTCGCGCATCAGCTCGACCATCGAAGCGGCATCCCGCTGCCGCTTCGCGGGCGTGACGGCGGCGATGAACTCGTCGACGTCGCCTCCGGTCTTCTTCATCAGACTCCTCCTCCGCCGCTCTTCATCGCACGCTTGTGCTCACGCACCTCGGCCAGGGACTCCGGCGAGACGATGTCCGCGACGCTGCGGTGCGACCCCTGCTCGCCGTAGGGCGCGGATGCCTCGCGCCACCCGTCGCCCGAATAGCCGTACTGCTTGCCCAGCAGCGCCAGGAAGATCTTCGCCTTCTGCTCCCCGAAGCCCGGCAGCTTCTTCAGCCGCTTCAGCACGGTCGGGCCGTCGGGGTCATCCCGCCGCCAGATCGCGGCGGCGTCGCCGCCCCACTCCTGCTCGACCGCGGCGCAGAGAGCCTGCACGCGTGCGGCCATCGATCCCGGGAACCGGTGGACGGCCGGAGTCGCCTTGAACAGCTCGGCGAACGCGTCGGGGTCGAAGCTCGCGATGGCGGCGGCGTCGAGGGTGCCCGCACGCTCCGAGATCTTCAGCGGGCCGGCGAACGCGGTCTCCATCGCAACCTGCTGGTCCAGCAGCATGCCGATGAGAAGGGCGAGCGGGTCGTCGGTGAGCAGACGGTCGGCAGCCTCGTCGCCCGTGATGTGGAGCGTCATGGCCCCAGTCTCCCACCGCGGCGCCTGCGGTCGCACGCGCGGCGGATGGGAGGATGGATGGCGTGACCGCCTCCCTGCCCCCTTCCGACGGCGGCGACTCGTCCGGAGCCGCCGGGCGCCTGGGCCCGACCGCGGAGCCGCTCGCGGACCTCGTCGCCCAGGCCAGCGACACGCGGGTCGTCGTGATCGGGGCAGGCATCGCAGGGCTCGTCGCCGCGTGGGAGTGCGCGAAGGTCGGCATGGCGGTGACGGTGGTGGAGGCATCCGCTCGCCTCGGCGGCACGATCGCGACCACCCGGATCGCCGGCCTCGACCTCGACACCGGCGTCACGTGCTTCTCCACCCGTGGCGGCGCGGTGCGGGCGCTGATCGGCGACGTGCTTCCCGACGTGACGATCGCGCGCCCTCGCGACGACAGCGCGTGGATCGCAGGACTGCCGCGGGGTGCCGCCGCGCCGCTGCCGGTGGAGCAGGTGCTCGGCATCCCCGCCAACCCGTGGGACGAGAGCGTCCGCCGCATCATCGGGTGGGGCGGCACGTGGCGCGCATACCTGGACCGCCTCCGCCCGCCCCTCACCATCGGCAAGCAGCGCAGCCTCGGCAGGCTCGTGGGCGGACGCATGGGCGACAAGGTGCGTGACCGTCTCGTCGCGCCGCTCAGCCTCGACCGGTTCGGCGTCGCGCCCGACGACGTCGACGTCGAAGTCGCCGCGCCCGGACTCGGCGCGGCGCTCACCCGCACCGGCTCGCTGGGCGGCGCGGTCGCCGATCTGCGCCTCGACACGTCGCGCGGCGGCGGCGTCGAGACCCTGCAGGGAGGGATGCCGCAGCTCGTGGCCGCCCTCGCCGCGCGGCTCCACGAGCGCGGCGTCGTCATCCGTCCCGCCGCGCCCGCCACCGCACTGGCGCGGCACGACGGCGCGTGGACCGTGTCGCTCGACCACGCCGGGCCGGCCGGGGCGGACCCGGGCGCACCGGCACCTCCTCCGGAAGAGGCGACGCCGCGCGAGCTCACGGCCGACGCGGTGGTCGTCGCGACCGACGAGGCCACGGCCCGCGCACTCCTGGGGCCGGTGCTGGGCGACGGCGCGTTCGCCGAGGTCGTCCCGGCCGGCATCGCCCGGGAGGTCGTCACACTCGTGCTCGACGCGCCCGCCCTCGACGCGGCTCCGCGCGGCGCGCACGTGCACGCGGTGCCCGGGTCGGGCCGGGCCAGCGGTCTCGTCCACGAGACCGCCCGGTGGGAGTGGCTGGCGTGGGAGGCGGGCCCGGGCCGGCACGTGGTGCGGGTGGCGTTCGGCGGGCCGGATGCCGCCCCCGCCACGGCCGGACTGAGCGACGCCGAGGCCGCCGAGCTGGCTCGGGGCGAGGCATCCGCTCTGCTCGGGGTCCCGCTCGACGCGCACGTCGTCGCGGGATTCCACCGCGGTGCCTACCAATTGGCGCCGCCGGTGTCGGCGATGGGTCAGCGGGAGCGCGCCGCCAGGGTGCGCGCCGACCTCTCCCGGGTGCCCGACCTCGCCGTGGTGGGCGCCTGGCTTGCCGGGAGCGGGCTCGCGCGGGTCGTCGCCGACGCCCAGGAGCAGGCCGATGCACTGCGTCGCCGCGTGCTGTGGGGGATCGGACCGCAGAAGTGAACACCGCGTGACGAGCGGTGTCAAGGGTGGATGCCGGAATCGGCATACAGGGCTACCCTGAGAGGGTCGTCAGGTCACACCGAGCGTGAGGAGACCCCATGAAGGGCAAGGCAGGACTCGTCGTCGGGATCGCCATCGGGTACGTGCTCGGGAGCCGAGCCGGTCGCGAGCGCTACGAGCAGATCAAGGAGCAGTGGCTCAAGGTCTGGAACATGGACCCGGTGCAGGAGCAGGTCGGCAAGGTGAAGGACTTCGCCAAGTCGCAGGCGATGGCGCTGCCGTCCACCCTGTGGGACTCGGCGGTCAAGGTCACGAAGGCGGCCGGCTCGAAGGGCACCCCCGGACAGCGCCTGGATGCCGCGATCAACGTCGGCGATGAGTCCCTCGACGACGTCGAGCGCGCTGCGCAGACCTCCGCGCAGGCCGTGACGGACGCCGTGGACGACGCCGTCGAGGACGCGTCCCAGAACGGACGCGGCGGAGCCTGACGTGATGACGACACCGCGTGGCTTCCGCGACCGCGCGGACGACAGCCTGCTCACCCTCATCGGGGAGATCCCGGAGCTGGTCCGCAACCTCGTCATCGCCGAGATCGACGCCGCCAAGACGTGGCTCGCCCGCACGGCGAAGGACGGCGGGTGGGGCGCCGTCTGGGTGTTCCTCGCCCTGTTCGTGCTGTTCTGGTCGGTGCCGGTGCTCGGAACGATCATCATCGCGGTGCTCGCGATCTGGATGCCGATCTGGGCGGCGGCCCTCATCGTGTTCGTCGTCATGGTCCTGCTCGCGGCGGTGTTCGCCTTCATCGGCTACCGCCGCTTCCAGAAGATCGGCGAACGCCAGAACCCCGTGGAATCGATCGCCCTCGACGTGAAGGAGGTCCGCGATGAGCTCTGACGCCCTCGTGCCGGTCCCGCGCACCGCCGTCCCGCTCGGGATCGCCGACCCGGTGGTGCAGGCGCGCACCGAGCTGAAGGCCGCGCTCGCGGCCATCGAAGAGAAGGCGAACGTCCCCCGGCGCGCCGGACGCGCGCTGGACGCGGGCATCGATCGGGCACGCGCGTTCCAGCGGAGCAACCCTGCCCTCGCCGCCGTCGCGGTGATCGCGTCGGCGGCCGCGGTCGGCGCCGCCGTGTGGGGCTTCGTCCGCCTCTACACCCGCTGAGGCCCACGCCGCCTCCCCGCCCGCCCGTGCGCCAGCCTGCGCGCGGTCCCCTCGTCGCGCGGTGAGGGGTATGCTCGTGAGGCAAGGCAGTGCAATGGTGCGTATGCTGCCGATCGCGCGAGCCCGATTCGAATCGCGCAATCGGCTGCTCGAACGTCGTGGGCGGCCGACTTGAGCACCACCGAGAGTCGACCCCTTATGAACACCGCCGCAGCACAGCACCAGCCCGCCAAGCCGCTCACCGGCTGGCGCGTCCTCGTGCCCCGCGGCGGCCCCTGGGGCGACGGCGTCGCCGCCACACTGCGCCGCCAAGGGGCGACCCCCGTCATCGCGCCGCTCATCAACTTCGCGCCCACGAACGACCAGGCCACCCTCGAGCAGGCGATCGCCGACCTCGCCGCCGGCGCGTTCGACTGGCTCACGGTGACGAGCGCCACGACCGTGGACGTGCTCTACGCCTACCGAGCCGTCGTGCCGCCGACGACCAAGGTCGCCGCCGTGGGCGAGACGACCGCGGCCGCGCTGCTGGCCGTCGGGTACCGCGTCGACCTGGTGCCCGAGCGCGACAACTCCGCCGCGGGCATGGCCGAGCAGCTCATCGCCCTCGAGCCCGAGGCGCGCGACATCCTCACGCTGCGCAGCGAGATCGCCAAGCCCGTGCTCACCCGCATGCTCACCGAGGCCGGCCACCGCGTCCGCAGCGTCGTGGCCTACCGCACGGTGGGCGTCCCGGTCACCGATCGCATCGCCGGGGACGTGCGGTCGGGTCGCATCAACGCCATCCTCGTCACCAGCGGGTCGGTCGCCGAGCAGGTCCACGACCAGTTCCCCGTCATCCCCCGCACCACGCTCATCGCGGCCATCGGACCCCGCACCGCCCGCGACGCCCGCCGCGCGGGACTCGACGTCGACGTCGTCGCCGACGCGCAGACGGTGGACGCCCTCATCGACGCCGTCGCCAAGTTCGACCTGCCGCACGCCGCCGACGAGTTCGCCCCGAAGACGGGCGTGCTGCCGCAGCTGCGCGCCGACCGGAGCTGACGGTCGGTGACGGGCGCACCGCGCGTCGTCGTGCTCGCGGGCGGCGTCGGCGGATCGAAGTTCGTCCTCGGCGTGCGCTCGGCCCTTCGGGCGCGCGGTCTCGACGATCCCACCGCGCACCTGACCGTCGTGGTCAACACCGGTGACGACCTGTGGCTCTCGGGCGTGCGCCTGCAGCCCGACGTCGACTCGATCACGTACGCCCTGGCAGGCGTCAACGACGCCGAGCGCGGGTGGGGCCGGGCGGGCGACACCGAGCGGGTCAACGGCGAGCTGGGGGAGTGGGGCGCCGGCTGGCCCTGGTTCACGCTCGGCGACCTGGACCTCGGCACGCACCTCGCCCGCACCGGCTGGCTGCGCGAGGGCCTCACGCCGACGCAGGTGCTGGAGCGGATGTCGCACCGCTGGCGCCTCGGAGCACGTCTGCTGCCCATGACCGACGCCGAGGTCGACACCGTCGTGGTGCTGCGCGACGGAACGCGCCTGCATTTCCAGGAGTGGTGGACGCGCCACCGCGCCACCCTCGCTCCCGCGCGGTTCGAGAACCCCGGCATCGGTGACGCCCTGCCCGCTCCCGGGGTGACCGAGGCCATCGCCGCCGCCGACGCTGTGCTCATCGCGCCCTCGAACCCGGTCGTGTCGATCGGACCGATCCTCGCGGTGCCCGGCGTGCGCGAGGCGCTGCGCAGCGCGTCCGCGCCCGTCGTCGGCGTCTCGCCCATCATCGGCGGGAAGGTCGTCCGAGGCATGGCCGACGTCTGCCTCACCGCGATCGGTGTCGAGACGTCGGCGGCCGCCGTCGCCTCGCTCTACGGCGCGCGCGCCGCCGGCGGCGTCCTCGATGCCTGGCTGATCGCCGAGGAGGATGCGCCCGCCGCCGCCGAGGTGGCCGGGCTCGGCATCCGTCCCCTCGTCCGCCCGCTGTGGATGACGGATGCCTCCCGCCGGACCGCGCTCGGCGAGGCGGCGCTCGCCGCGGCCGGGGTCTGACGTGCCGGAGCTCGCCTGGTGGGCGTGGGCGCTGCTCGGCCTCGCGGCGGTGACCGTCGGCCTGTCGAAGACCGCTGTTCCCGGAGCGGGGACGATCGCCGTCGCGATCTTCGCCGCCGTGCTGCCGGCGCGGCAGTCGACCGGCGTGCTGCTCCTGCTGCTGATCGTCGCCGACGTGTTCGCGGTCACGATGTACCGCCGCCACGCCGACTGGCGCACCCTGCTGCGCCTGGCCCCCGCGGTCGTCGTCGGGGTGCTCGCCGGCGTCGTCTTCCTGTGGTTCGCCGACGACCTCTGGGTCAAGCGCACGATCGGCGTCATCCTGCTCGCGGTCATCGCGATCACGCTGCTGCGGCGGCGTTTCGTCTCGCAGGTCGACACCGCAGGCCCGCACCGGGTGGCGGCGGCCACCTACGGAACACTCGGGGGCTTCACCACGATGGTCGCGAATGCGGCCGGCCCGGTGATGTCGATGTACTTCCTCGCCGCCCGCTTCGAGGTGAAGGCCTTCCTCGGCACGGCGGCGTGGTTCTTCGCGATCGTGAACCTGTTCAAGGTGCCGTTCTCGATCGGCATCGGGATCATCACCGTCCCGGGGCTGCTCATCGACCTGGTGCTCGTGCCGCTCGTCGTGGCATCCGCGTTCCTCGGCCGCTGGCTCGCCGACCGCCTGTCGCAGACGGTGTTCGAGAGGCTCGTCATCGTCTTCACGATCGTGGGCGCGGTCTACCTGCTCGTCGCATGAGCGTGCCTCGGCGGGTCCGGGCGGTCAGCCGGCGAGCAGTGCCGCCGTGCGCGGCCCGAGACCGAGCGCCGCGGCCGCCGCGAGCTGCTCGGCGGTGTCGACGTCGCGACGCAGGGTGGAGGCATCCGCGATCGGAAGAGCGTGGAAACCGAGCGCCGTATGCCGCGCGAGCGACCCCTCGCCGAACGACGACGCCCACTCCACGCCGACGCCGGCGGTGACCAATGTCGAGCCGGTGCCCTCCGCGTCGGCGACGACGGCGCGGTCGACGGATGACGCGGCCCGCAGCGCGTCGGCGAGATCGCCGGACCGGAGGGCCGGAAGGTCTCCGAGAAGGGCGGCCCGAGGCATCCGTCCTCCCGGATCCACGGCCGCGACGCCCGTGGCGACCGCCGCGTCGAGCCCGCGCGGCTCGCCCTCGGGGACGAACCGCAGCGCCGGGATCGTCGCCGCCTCGCGCGCGAGCGCCGCGTCGTCCGACACCACCACGACCTGGGCGACGAGCTCGCACGCGGCGGCCGACGCAAGGGTGTCCAGGGCGATGGCCCGGGCGAGGTCGGCGCGGCCGACGCCCTCGACGTCCAGGCGCGACTTGCCGCGCGCCGACGGCTTGACCGGCACGACGACCACCCACCGCGGCCGGCGGAACTCCACAGATTCGCCGGCCGACGCGGCCCCCGGGGCGGAAACCGGCGCGCCGGCCGCCCACTCGGTGGAGTTCTGCCGCGGCCGCCGCCCGAAGAGCGGGGTCACGCGCCGTACTTCGCCCGCAGTCGCGGCAGGATCTCGTCGCCGTACATCCGCAGGAAGGTGCCCTGGTCATGGCCGGGGTCGTGGAACACGAGGTGGCGGAAGCCGAGCTCGACGTACCACGAGATGCGCTCGACGTGCTCGTCGGGGTCGTCCGACACGATGAACCGCGACGCCGCGCGCTCGATCGGCAGCGCCTCGCCGAGCCGCTGCATCTCGATGGGGTCGTCGACGCCCATCTTCTCGTCGGGCGTGAGCGCGAGCGGCGCCCAGAACCGGGTCTTCTCACGCGCGGCCTCGAGCGACTCGTCGAGCGACACCTTCACCTCGATGAGCGTGTCGATGGCATCGGGTGCCCGACCGGCCTTCTCGAGCCCTTCGTGCAGCGCCGGCAGCAGGGTGTCGGTGTAGAGCTC
Organism: Microbacterium atlanticum; assembly: GCF_015277815.1. Taxonomy (NCBI): domain Bacteria; kingdom Bacillati; phylum Actinomycetota; class Actinomycetes; order Micrococcales; family Microbacteriaceae; genus Microbacterium; species Microbacterium atlanticum. The sequence continues at coordinate 3,401,327 of NZ_CP063813.1, read as the reverse complement.
CCGCTTCTTCCCGCTCGTCGTGATGAAGCCGTCGGCGATGCGGCCCGCCAGGCGCGTGGCCGCGGGCCCGGCGGCTCCGATGTAGATCGGCACGGGCTCCGGCAGCTTGTCGTAGATCGTGATGTTGCGGGCGTGGTAGTAGGTCCCGTCGAAGGTGACGCGATCCTCCGACCAGAGCCGGCGGATGAGGCCGATCGCCTCCTTCAGCCGCTGGAAGCGCTCCGGCGGCTCGGGCCACGCGATCCCCAGGTTCGCCTCGTTCAACGCCTCGCCGGTGCCGACGCCCAGGATCACGCGCCCCGGGTACATCACGCCGAGCGTCGCGAAGTCCTGCGCGACGACCGTCGGGTTGTAGCGGAACGTCGGCGTCAGCACCGACGTGCCGATCAGCACGCGCGAGGTCTTCGCGCCGAGCGCGCCGAGCCAGGGGACGGATGCCGGGGCGTGGCCGCCCTCGTGCAGCCACGGCTGCAGATGGTCCGAGATGAACACCGAGTCGAAGCCGGCCTCCTCCGCCTGGATCGCGTAGTCCAGCAGCTCGGCGGGGCCGAACTGCTCGGCGGAGGCCTTGTAGCCGAAGCGCATGGGAACGGGCATGGGTGTCCTCTCAGCGGGAAGCGGGGGCGGGTTCGGGCAGGAACTCCGAGCCGTCGGCGCGGGCGAGCCGCGCGCGGAAGGCGTCGACGGTGCCCGGCCACAGCAGGGTGAGCCGGCCGGAGCGGTCGTCGACGTACCAGTTGCGGCATCCGCCGGTCATCCAGCGGGTGGATGCCGCGGCCTTCGCGATCTCGTCGGTGTAGGCGCGCTCGGCTTCCGGGTCGACCCGCAGCACCCGTCCGCCCCGGCCGTAGAGCACGCGCGTGACGTACGCGGCCTGCTCCTCGATCATCAGCACCGACGACGAGTGGCCGAGCGACGCGTTCGGCCCGTTCAGCACGAAGAGGTTGGGGAAGCCGGCGACGACCGTCGAGGCGAACGCGGTCATGCCGCCCGACCAGTGCGCGGCGAGCGCCGTGCCGCCCTCGCCGAGGACGAGGTCGGCGTAGGGCTGGCGTGTCGAGGCGAACCCCGTTGCGAGCACGAGCGCGTCGGCGTGATGGCGCGAGCCGTCGGAGGCGACGAGCGTCGACCCCTCGACGGCGGTGAGCGCGCCGCGCACGAGCGAGACCGCGTCGGACGCGACGGCCGGATAGAAGTCGTCCGACAGCAGCACCCGCTTGCAGCCGAACGCGTAGTCCGGCGTCAGCGCGGCGCGCAGGGCCGGGTCGGCGATCTGCCGCTCCAGGTGGGCGCGGGCGACCGCCTCCGCCTCGGCGGCGGCCTCGGAGTCGCCGGAGCGCGACGCGAACCGCTCCTCGCCCTCGGCGTAGAGGTCGGCGCGCAGCTCCTCGAGCGCCTGCGGGGTGGTGCCGAACCGAGCGCGGTCCGCGTCGGAGTAGGCATCGCCGCCGCGCGGCACGATCCACGCCGGCGTCCGCTGGAACAGGGTGACGTGCCCCGCCGTCCGAGCGAGCTCGGGCACGATCTGGATCGCGCTCGCGCCGGTCCCGACGACGGCGACCCGCGCGCCGGCGAGCGGGGCGGAGTGGTCCCACCGCGCGGAGTGGAAGAGCGGCCCGGGGAAGGTCTCGAGCCCGGGGACGCGGGGGATCGACGGCTCGGTGAGCCGCCCGCACGCCAGCACGAGCACGTCGGCGATCACCTCGTCCGCCGGCGAGCCGGCGCGACCGGTGCGCAGCCGCCAGAGGCCGAGCGCGGCATCCCACGTCGCCCTCTGCATCGCGGTGCGCAGCCGCAGGCGGTCCCGCAGTCCCTCCGCGTCGACGACGCGTTCGAGGTACGCGTGGATCTCGTCACCCCTCGCGTACGTGCCGGACCAGGAGGGGTTGGGGTGGGCCGCGAAGCCGTAGAGGTGCGAGGGGACGTCGCACGCGATGCCGGGGTAGGTGTTGTCGCGCCACGTGCCGCCGACGGATGCCGCGCGCTCGAGCACGACGAAGTCCTCGCGGCCCGCACGGCGCAGCGCCGACGCCATGCCGATGCCCGCGAACCCCGCGCCGACGATCGCGACCTCGACGCGGGTCATCGGTCGACCTGGCCGTACGTGGTGGTGCGCAGGCGGAACGGCCGGAACATGCGGGCGACCAAGGCGGCGGCATCCGTCACCGGCAGTTCGAGACCGTGCTCGACGCCCGCCGCGGGCTTCACGCGCCCGTCGAGCAGCGTGCCGCCGAGGTCGTCGCCGCCGGACTGCAGGAGGATGACGGATGCCTCGCGCCCGACGCGCGTCCACGGGATCTGCACATGCGGGATGCTGCCCGACAGCAGCAGGCGCGACACGGCCACCATCGCGCGGTGCTCGTCGATCGCGGCGCGACCCGTCACCAGCGGCACGCCTCCCGCCGGGCCGGGCAGGGGGATGGGGACGAACTCGGTGAAGCCGCCTCCCGTTCCCGCGCTCGCCGCAGCGTCCTGGAGCTCGCGCAGCCGCCGCAGGTGCGCGATGCGCTCGGCGGCGGTCTCGACGTGGCCGTAGAAGAGCACGCTCGTGGAGCGGAAGCCCGCGCGGTGGGCGGCCGTGATGCCCTCGACCCACCGGTCGATGTCGAGGTCCCCGGGCGCGACCAGCGCGCGGACGCGCTCGCCGAGCACCTTCACGCCGGTGCCCGGCACGGTGTCGACGCCGGCCTCGCGGAGGGCCGCGAGGGCGCCCGCGAGGCCGAGCCCGCCGCGATCGGCCAGGTCCCACACGTCCTGGGGGCGGTAGGCGTGCAGGTGCATGCCGGGCGCCGCCGTCTTGGCGGCGCGGGCGATGTCGAGGTAGCCCGCCGGGTCTTCGCCGGCGGGCAGGAGGCCCTGCACGCAGAGCTCGGTGGCGCCGAGATCCCACGCGTCGGCGGCGATGGCGCCGACGTCGTCGAGTGTGAACGTCGTCGGGTCGTCCGTGGGCGCGGCGCGCAGCCCGGAGGAGGTGAGGTTGCGGTTCACGACGAGCGTGACCGCCTCGCCGACGGTGTAGCGGCGCACGTCGTCGGCGGTCGCGGCGAGCACCTCGAGGTCGGCGCCGGTCGCCTGGAGCAGCCGTATCCACTCCGCGGGGTCGAGGGCGAGCGGGTCGGCCGCCGCCGTCTCGGTGAGGCGTCGCACCCCCCTGTCGGCCGCGGGGTGGGAAAGAAGCGGGCTGGACTGCCCGGAATCGGCGCCGGAGGGCCCCGGGGAGCCGATTCTGCCCGGAGCCGTCACACCGGCGGCGGCAAGGCCCGTCTCCGGATCCGCGAGCGCGGCGACCGCCGGCTGCAACCCGGGGTCGATCCACGTGTCGGCGTCGAGCACGAACTCCGGCTGGGCCGTCAGGCGCTCGCGCAGCTCGAAGCCCAGCTCGGCGGTCATGCGCGCGAGGTCGTCGAGGTGCGGCCACGGGCGCTCGGGGTTCACGTGGTCGGCGGTGAGCGGCGAGACACCTCCCCAGTCGTCGGCGCCCGCGCGGACGAGCAGGCCGAACTCGCCGGGGTCGGACAGGTTCGGGGGCACCTGGATGCGCATCCGCGGGCCCATCACGAGCCGCGCCACGGCGACGGCGGCGACGTACTCGCGCAGGTCGGCGTCGGCGGCGCCCTGCATCGCGGTGCGGGGCTTCGCGCGGAAGTTCTGCACGATCACCTCCTGCACGTGCCCCTGCCCGCCCACCCGGTGCCGCTCGTGCACCTCGCGGATCGCGACGAGGGACTCGGCCCGGTCGCGCACGCTCTCGCCGATGCCGACGAGGATGCCCGTCGTGAACGGCACCCGCTCGCGTCCCGCCGCGTCGAGGACCTCGAGGCGCACCGCCGGGTCCTTGTCGGGCGAGCCGAAGTGCACCTGACCGGGCTCCTCGAAGAGCCGCCGCGACGTGGTCTCGAGCATCATGCCCATCGAGGGCGCGGTGGGGCGCAGCGCCCGCAGCTCGTCCGCGGTCATGACGCCGGGGTTGGCGTGGGCGAGCAGGCCGGTCTCGGCGGTGACAAGCCGTGCGATGTGGGCGACGTACGCGATGGTCGATGCGAACCCGTGCGCATCGAGCCACGCCCGTGCTTCGGGCCACCGCTCCTCGGGGCGGTCGCCGAGCGTCAGCAGCACCTCCTTGCAGCCCAGGGCCTGTCCCTGCCGCACGACGGCGAGCACCTGCTCGGGCGTCATGTAGGCGGGTTTGTGCTTCGTCCGCAGCTGTCCGGGGGTGTCGACGAAGACGCAGTAGTGGCAGCGGTCGCGGCACAGCGTCGTCAGGGGCACGAACACCTTGCGCGAGTAGGTGATCACGCCCGAGCGAGCGGATGCCGCGAGCCCCCCGTCCCGCACCGCCGCGGCGAGGTCCAGCAGGCGCTCGAAACGGTCGTCCGTCGCGGTCAGCAGCGCCTCGGCGTCGTCGACCTCGAGCCGCTGGCCCGCTCCCGCGCGCATCAGCGCCGCGTCGACGGCGGCTGCGGACAACGGCGCCGGGACGGTGACGGGGCGGGACACGACGGTCACCGACCCAGTCTTGCACCGGACGCGCACGAAGAGGACCGCCGATCGTTGCCCTCCCGTAAGCAAATGAGCCCGGATCTGCCCGGAGCCGCTGGCACACTAGAGACATGGTGACGCTGCTGCTCGACTCGACGCAGCTCGAGGTCGTGCTCTCGCTCTCGGAGCGCGCCCTGTCATTCCGCAAGGGGAATGTGGTGATCGAGCGCTCCGCCATCACCCGCGTGCAGCTGACCGACGACGCGTGGACGTGGCTGCGCGGCTACCCGAGCCCCGGCTCCTATGTGCGCGGTGTCATCGCGATGGGCACCTGGCGCTCCGCGGGCGGCGACGACTTCGCCCTGATCCGCCGCCGCCGGCCGAGCGTCGTGATCGACCTCGAGGGGCACCCCGAGTACCAGCGCATCATCCTGACGACGCGTCACGGCCTCGCGCTGGTGCAGGCGCTGCGGGTCGAGGTCGACGAGCAGCCGGCCGATGTCGCCGAGATCGCAGCCGAGACCGGCACGACCCCGGTGATCCCCGAGAAGAAGCCGCGCGCCCGCAAGCCGCCCGCGGCCGCCCCGGTCGTCTGACGCGCCGGCGGGTCAGCTGACGTCGCGCCGCCAGCTCACCAGGTGCCCGAGCACGACGAACACCACGGCGTAGCCGAGCAGCACCAGCCCGCCGACCCACCAGTCCAGTTCGGAACCTGCGCCGGTCTGCGGCATCCCGACGCTGTACACGCTCGCGCCCACGAGCGCGTCGCTGGCCGCGCCGGGCAGGAACCGCGTCGCGTCCGAGAGCCCCTCGACGAACGCGGCGGCGGTGCGGCCGATCGGCTCGATGAACTGGGTGAACACGAGCACCCCGACGATCGCCCCGACCTGGTTGCGCACGAGGGCGCCGATGCCGACGCCGATGAGAGTCCACAGGACGGAGGCCAGCAGCATTCGTCCCAGCATCGCCCAGGTGTCGGGCTCGGTCAGCGTCGTGTCGAGCCCGAAGCCCGCGAGCAGCGCAGCCGAGGTGCCGACCGCCGCGAGGACCCCGATCACCCCCAGGACGACGCCGATGAGTGCCGCGACGGCGAGCTTGGCGACGAGCACGCGCCCGCGTCGCGGGGTCGCGAGGAACGTGGGCGTCAGCGTCTTGTGGCGGAACTCCGCGGTCACCATGAGCGTGCCCACCAGCAGCGGGAAGACGTACCCGATCGTGGTCGCGGTGCTGTACAGCGTCGCGGCGAGGCCCTCTTCCGGGAGGGGCGGCGCGTCTCCGGGGAGCGACCCGGTCGCGGCCGCCGCGTAGATGAAGGCGAGCGCCGCCGCCGTGACGGCGACGTAGGCGAAGAGGACGAGCGCCAGGATCCACCAGATGCTCGTCGAGAACAGCTTGGTCGTCTCCGCGCGCGTCGCGGCGGTGAGGCTCATCGTGCGCCCCCTTCGTCGTGACGGGATGCATCGTCGGGGGTGTCAGGGGAGGGGACGGATGCCTCGTCCCGCCCGTCCTCCGCCCTCTCGGCGCTCCCGTCGGCGCCGTCACCGGCATCGAAGGCCGCGAAGAACGCGTCGGCCTCCCGGTCGGACTCGGTCTTGACGTAGTGCTCCCAGGGCCGGTCGTCGACGTCCGGCGGCTCGGCCTCGAGCTCGTCGTCGACGGCGGCGACGGCCGCCACGTCGGGGTCGGCGTCCTCGGGCGCCCACGGGTCGTCCTCGGCCGCGGTGACAGGGGCGGCGGGCACGATGTCGATGACGCCGGTGCTCGCGACCGCGTAGGACGCGGCCGACGCCGGCCCCGCCGGTCCGGACGGCTCATCGGCCGGCTGCTCGCCGTCGGCGCGTTCGGCAGCCCACGCGGCGCCGGCCGCGGCGGCGAGCGCGGATGCCGCCCCCGGAGCGCCGGTCGCCTCGGCGTCGAGCTCTGCCGACGCGAGCGCCGACTCACCCGCCTCGTCCCGCTCCGCCGCGGCGTCGGCAGGTGCGACCTCGGCGGCGGCCGGCGCGGGCGCGACCTCGGCGGCGGCGGGCGCGGGGGCCGCATCGGCCGCGGCCCCACCCGGCGCGCCGGCGTACACGCGCGTGCCGTTGACGAGATCCAGGAAGACCTCCTCGAGCGCCGGACCCCGGCGGTGCAGCGACGACAGCGCGACACCCGCTCCGGCGGCGATCGCGCCGACCGCCGCGGTGTCGCGGCCGCGCACCGTCAGCCCCGAGCGCAGCACCTCGAACGGCACGTCCGCCGACCGCAGGGCGGCCACCAGCGCCTCCCGGTCGGGCGCGTCGACGACGGTCGCGTGCTCGGCGGTGTCGGCGAGCTCGTCGAACGAGCCCTGGAAGACGAGCCGCCCCCGCGAGATGATCAGCAGCGCGTCGACGGTCTGCTGCACCTCCGCCAGCAGATGCGACGAGACCAGCACGGTCCGCCCCTCGGCGGCCAGCTCCCGGAGGAAGCCGCGCATCCAGCGGATCCCCTCCGGGTCCAGGCCGTTCGCCGGCTCGTCGAGCACGAGCACGCCGGGGTCGCCGAGCAGCGCGTAGGCGAGGCCGAGGCGCTGGCGCATGCCGAGCGAGAATCCGCCGACCTTGCGGCCTGCGGCATCCGTCAATCCGACCAGCCCCAGCACCTCATCGACGCGCGATCGTGGGATGCCCGCGGCCTGCGCGTAGATCGTGAGGTGCGCGGCGGCGCTGCGGCCGGGGTGGAAGCTGGATGCCTCGAGCACGGCGCCGACGGTCTGCAGCGGCCGCTCGAGGTCGGCGTAGCGCCGTCCGCCGATCGTGGCGGTTCCGGCGGTCGCCCGGACGAGGCCCAGCAGGATGCGAAGGGTCGTCGTCTTGCCGGCGCCGTTGGGTCCGAGGAAGCCCGTCACCCTCCCCGGTTCGACCTGCGCGGTGAGGCCTGCCACCGCCGTGACCGCGCCGAAGCGCTTGGTGACATCTGCGAACTCCAGCAGCTGGCCATCGGGCATGCCTCACCCTCTCGTGGTCGTGACGAGCGATCCCGTGGGGCTACGGACGGGGCCGCTCCTTTGCGGACTGGAAGCAGAACTCCGTCCCATCCTGGCGGAAATCCGGTGCCGGCGTGGAACGAGTTCTCCTGCCCGGTAACGTTGCGACCGTGACCGACCCCGTCGACGCCGCCTCGGAGCCTGCCGTCCTCGCGAGCACGAGCGGCGGTCTGGGCCGGCTCACGCTCAACCGGCCGCGCGCGATCAACGCCCTGAACCTCGACATGGTCCGCCGCCTCCACGAGACGCTGGACGCGTGGGAGCACGACAGCGACGTGGATGCCGTGCTGCTCGACGGGGCCGGCGACCGGGGCCTGTGCGCCGGCGGCGACGTCCGCGGGCTCGCCGAGCAGGTGACGAGCGGCCGCCCCGAGGACGCGGCGCTGTTCTTCCGCGAGGAGTACGCGCTCAACGCGCGCATCGCCGAGTACCCGAAGCCGTTCGTCGCCTTCGCCGACGGCATCACCATGGGCGGCGGGATCGGGGTGGCGGGGCACGCGCGCATCCGCATCGTCACCGAGCGCTCGAAGCTGGCGATGCCCGAGACCCGCATCGGCTTCACCCCCGACGTCGGCGGCTCGTGGCTGCTCGCGCACGCCCCCGGGCGCCTGGGGGAGTACCTCGGGCTGACCGGCGCGGTGATGGATGCCTCCGACGCGATCTACGCGGGATTCGCCGACCACCTCGTGCCGCACGAGAACCTCGACGCCCTGCGCGATGCCCTCGAGACCCGGGCGGACCCGTCCACCGCGACCGAGCTGGTCCTGCTCTTCGACGAGACCGCCCCGCCGTCCCCCCTCGAGGCGGCGCGCGCGTGGATCGACGACGCGTTCGCCGCCGACACCGTCGCCGAGATCGTCGAGCGGCTCCGGGCGCGGCCCGAGCCCGAGGCATCCGCCACCGCCGCACTGCTGGGCGAGCTCTCGCCCACCGGGCTCGCCGTCACGCTCGCGGCGGTCCGCAGCGCCCGCACGCTGCCCGGTCTGCGCGACGCGCTCGCCCAGGAGTACGGTCTGGTCATGTGGTTCGCCGCCACGCAGCCCGACCTCGCCGAGGGCATCCGCGCGCAGGTCATCGACAAGGACCGCTCGCCGCGCTGGCAGCCGGCGACGATCGCCGACCTGCCCCCGGACCTGGCCGCGTCGGCCCTCGCCCACCGCCCCGACGTCCCGCTCTGGGGCTGACGGGCGCCGGGGAGACCATGAGCAGCCGGCGGCGCGCCTACTCCCTCGGGGTCGCGATCGACTGGTTCTTCTTCGTCTTCGCCGGTGCGGCCGCGCTGTGGCTGGCCTACCTCAGCTTCACCGAGACCTTCCGGGTGGGGTGGTGGGGCGTTCCCTTCTTCATCGCCTTCTGGGTCTTGCTGGCCTACCTCGTGCTGCCGAGGCTGCACCGCATCCTCACCACCGTCTACGTGCCGGACTACTTCATCGGCCGCACCCGCACCAGCGACGGCCTCCTCGGTGATCCGGTCAACCTCGCGTTCCTCGGCACCGGCGAGCAGATCCAGGCGGCGATGCGGGCGGCCGGCTGGACCCCGGCCGACCCGGTCACGCTCGGCTCGTCCTGGCGGATCATCACGTCGACGCTCACCCGCCGCAGCTACGACGAGGCCCCCGTGAGCCCGCTGTTCCTCTTCGGCCGTCAGCAGGACTTCGCCTACCAGCAGGAAGTCGACGGCAACCCCGCCCAGCGGCACCACGTGCGATTCTGGCGGTGCCCCGACGGGTGGCTGCTGCCCGGCGGGCGGCGCGTGGACTGGCTGGCGGCCGGCACGTTCGACACCAGCGTCGGGCTCTCGCTGTTCACGCTCCAGGTCACCCACCGCATCGACGCCGACACCGATGTCGAGCGCGACCACATCGTCAAGACGGTGACGGATGCCGACCCCCGCGTCGCCGTGGACGTCATCGCCGATTTCGCCACGGGCTATCACGCGCGCAACGGCGGCGGCGACAGCATCCGCACCGACGGCGACCTGCCGATCGTGGACGTGCGGGCGCTCCCCGCTCCCCCCGCCGACCCGGAGGACGTGACGGCATGAGCGTCGCACCCCCGCCCCCCGATCCACCGCCGGTGCCCCAGAAGCGGCCCGCGTTCGAGCCGCCGGGACGACTGCTGAAGCCGACCGGGTACGACCCCGACATGCGCCGGCCGCCCACGATCGTCGCCGGCACGGCCCTCGTCCTGCTGCGGGTGCTGGCGGGCATCGTGGTGCTCGGCGGTCTCGCCCTCGGCTGGGACGACCTCATCGACGACCCCGGGGCGATGCTCGACGGGTTCGACCCGTCCCCCGAGGGCGCACAGGCCGCGCTGTGGCTCGTGCTGGCGGCCGGCGGCACGGTGCTGCTCATCGACATGCTGCTGGCGATCCTGGTCTACCGCGGGCGCAACTGGGCGCGCGTGATCGTCATGGTCATCGCGGCGGGCTCGATCAGCACGTCCTTCTTCGCGTGGTGGGCGCAGGGGCAGGAGATCACGCTGGACAGCACGTTCGTGTCGCTGAGCCTGGACATCCTGGTCCTCCTCGCCCTCTCGAGCCGCAGCGCGGCCGCGTACGCGCGGCGCAACGAGCGCCGCGACGAGCCCGTCCCGGGCACGGTGCCGTAACCTGAGTCCGGCCGCGGCGCGCGGCAGACCCGCGGGAGGATCCGGTGTTCGACAGTCCGCTCTCGGCGTCGGCGTACGAGGTGCTCGCCGTCGACCCCGACGTCGATGACGAGACGCTCCGCAAGGCGTATCGCCTGCGCCTGCGGCAGACCCATCCCGACACCGGCGGCGACGCGGCCGTGTTCATCCAGGTGCAGCGGGCGTGGGAGCTCGTCGGAACGCCCGAGGCGCGCGCGGCGTATGACCGCGGGCACGGGTTCGGCGATGCGGCGCCGCCCGAGTGGTCGGGCTGGCGGCCGCCCGCGGCGCGCACCGACACACGCCCTCGCGCCCGCTCCTACGGCCATCCCGGCGGGTGGCGGCGAGAGCGCTACCTCACGCTGATCCGCGAGTGGGCGGGCCGGGGCGTGACGGTCGACGACCCCTACGACCCCGCGCTGGTGCGCTCCGCGCCGGTGGGTCTGCGACGCCTCCTCGCCGATGCGCTCGCCGAGGAGGCCACGGCGCGCATCGTGGCGGACCTCGGCATGGGCTACACCGTCTGGCACGACGTCGCCGCCGCCGGGCGGGGCGGCGACCCCGACGCGAAGATCGACCACATCGTGCTCGGGCCGAGCGGTCTCTACGGCGTGCTGTCGGAGGACTTCGGAGGACCGGTGCGGATCCGCCGCGGCGAGTTCGTGGGCGACGGGGTGCCCGGCACGCCCATCGCCGAGCTGCTCGGGCGCATGCGCGTGATCGCCCGCGCGGCAGGCGTCCGCTTCAGCGGTGCCGTGGTGGTGCTGCCCGACGAGGACGTGCTCGAGCCCATCGAGGAGCTCGGCAAGGTCCGCGGCGTACGCGTGGCCGTGGCATCCCGCAGTGCCCTCAGCACCGTGCTGCGGCGCGGCATCACGGGAGCGCGCGACATCGGCGGGAACGAGGTCTTCGACTACCGCACCCGCCTGCAGCAGACCGTGAGCTTCGCCTGACCTCAGCCGCGGGCGGGGCGGAGCCGGAGACCCGACATGCCGCCGTCGACCTCGAGGAACGTGCCGGTGGTCGACCCCGACAGCGGGCTCACCAGATAGAGCACGGCGCCGGCGACCTCGTCGGCCGACACGAGGCGCCCGTGCGGCTGACGCTCCTCGAGCGCTGCCCGCTCGGCGACCGGGTCGGGTGCCTGCTCCAGCAGCCGGGCCACCCACGGCGTGTCGGCGGTGCCGGGGTTCACCGCGTTGACGCGGATGCCCTCGCGCAGGTGGTCGGCGGCCATCGCCCGGGTCAGCGCCAGCACAGCCCCCTTCGACGCGCTGTACAGTGCGCGCTGCGGCAGGCCCGCTGTGGCGGCGATCGACGACGTGTTGCAGACCGCTGCGGCCGGCGACCGGCGCAGCCACGGCAGAGCCGCAGCGGTCACCCGCGCGATGCCGGTGACGTTGACCGACAGCACCCGTGCCCACTCCTCGTCGTCGTTGGCGGCCACGTCGCCCTGCGCGCCGATGCCCGCGTTGTTGACCACGATGTCGATGCGGCCGAACCGCTCGGCGACCTGGGCGACCGCCCGCTCGACAGCGGCGCGATCCGACACATCCGCGGCGAAGGCGGCGAACCGCGGGTCGACGCCCGCGGTGTCGCGGTCGAGGACCGCGACCTCGGCGCCCTCGGCGGCGAGCCGGGCGGCGATCGCCGCGCCGATGCCCGACGCCCCGCCGGTCACGACGGCGACGAGGCCCTCCAGCTGCGGACCGCTCATCGCGTCGCCCGCCACGCGATGAACTCCTGCCGCTGTGCGCCGAGGCCCTCGATCTCGATCTCCACGACGTCGCCCGCGGCGAGATAGGGGAACCTCCCCGACAGGGCCACGCCCTCGGGAGTGCCGGTGAGGATCAGGTCGCCGGGTTCGAGGGTCAGGAACTGCGACAGATGCCACACGATGTGGTCGACGGGGAAGATCATGTCGGCGGTGGAGGAGTCCTGCCGCGGCTCGCCGTTGACGCGGCTGTGCAGGCGCAGCGCCTGCGGATCGACCTCGTCGGGGGTGACCAGCCAGGGCCCGGTCGGGTTGAAGCCCGGCGCGCACTTGCCCTTCGACCACTGCCCGCCCGAGACCTCCAGCTGGAACGTGCGCTCCGAGACGTCGTTGGCCGCCACGAAGCCCGCGATGTGCGCCGCGGCGTCCGCGGCAGAGTCGAGATACGCGGCGCGCCGGCCGATGACGACTCCGAGCTCCACCTCCCAGTCGGTCTTCTCGCTCCCGCGCGGGATCGTGACCGGGTCGAAGGGGCCCACGACCGTGTTGGGCGTCTTGAGGAACATCACCGGCACGCTGGGTGGCGCCGAGCCGGACTCGGCGGCGTGCGCGGCGTAGTTCATGCCGATGCACACCACGGCGCTCGGTCGCGCGATCGGGGCGCCGACGCGCAGTCCCGCTGCGCCGTCCAGCTCCGGGAGCCGCCCGTCGGCGATCGCCGCGGACGTGCGGCCGACCGGGTCGTCGGCGAGGAAGGTGCCGTCGATATCGGAGGTGAGCGGTCGCAGATCGAGGTGGCGGCCCGCGTCGAGGACGACGGGGATCTCGCCTGCGGGCGGGCCGAGTCGCGCGAACTTCATTGCTCTCCTGGAGTCTCGGCGCGGGCCCGAGACGATGCCCCGGTGGCCCGCGGGGCCTGGCTCAGTCGTTGAGCCCGAACAGATCGAGCGGGTGCGTGAGGCGCCACCACGGCGAGGGATCGGGCACGTCGCCGTCCAGTCGCAGCTCGACGGTGGCGTCGTCGAGCGGCCCGCGCACGGTCAGCGAACCGACGACGTCGCCGTCCTCGCGGCCGTCGCCGAGGTCGTACGTCGTCGTGACGGCGCCCGTGCCGCCGTTCCACAGGATCACCGCCGCGTCGCCGGTCGTGACGACGTCCACCTCGTCGCCCCATCTGGTCTCGACGACACCCGCGACGGTGCCGGCGGTGACGGAGGGGCGCAGCTGAAGCTCCTGCTCGAGCTGGGAGTAGATCGCCCGGGAGGCGGCGAGCCGAGCGTCGTCGTCGGGCTGCCCGAGCACCGATGCGTAGAGGCGGACGGTCGTGTCGCCGACCGTGACGTCCTTGGCCGACAGCAGGTTCCACTCGTCGAGGGTGCCGGTCTTGATGCCGACGACGCCCGGATCGGCCAGCAGCTCGTTCGTGTTCTCGACGAGGCCCGCTCCGGGCAGCTCGGTCGTCGGCTTGGCGACGATCTCGGCGATGACCGGATGTGCCAGAGCCTTCTGCGCCAGGGTGATGAGCGCCTCGGGCGAGGCCGCGTTGCGCGCATCCATCCCCGTGGGCTCGACGACCTGCACGCCAGGCACGCCGTGCGTGCGGAGCCACTCGTTCGCCGCCGACGCGTAGACCGCGTCGGAGGGCCACAGGTTCTCCGCGAGACGGTCGGCGTAGTTGTTCGCCGACCCGATCAGCATGCCCTCGAGCATCTGATACTCGGTGAGCGTGCCGCCCACCGGCACGTCGAGTGCCGACTCGCCGCGTGCGCGGTACTGCCAGTACTCGGAGTTGTCCGCCCCGGTGAAGCGGAACTCGGGGCCCGCTTCGCCGAGCGCGAGGGGCATCTCATCGAGGACGACGAGGGCCGTCACGACCTTGGTGATGCTCGCGATGGCCGCCGGATCGGGCGACGACGAGAGCGTCCCGGGGATGCCGGCCACCGCTTGGGCCGCGCTGCCCTCGGCGGGCCACACCGGGACGGCGGTCGGCGCGGCCTGCGGCTGCACCTCGATGGCGGTGACCGCCGGCGCCACGGCGTGCAGCGGCCAGAGCAGGGTCGTCGCGGAGTAGGCGCCCACCAGCCCCGCGATCACGAGTGCCGGCACCACCACCCCGGGGCGCAGCGGCGAGTCGCGCGGGGGATCGGCGAGCAGGCTGGGCTCGACGGCGACGTATGGCACCGATGCCGCCACGAGGTCCGGGGGCGTCGAGGCGGCGGCGAGGGCGGTGTCGTCGACCCACGCGAGGGCCTGCGTGCCGTAGGACGCCGACGGCGCTTCGCCGCCAGCCGGGCCGGCGAGGGTCGCGACCGGGTCCGGGGCGGCGGGCTCGACCGGCTCGCCCTCCGGCGGCGACGCGGTGCTGTCGAGCTGTTCGACGGGCGTGAACTCCGTGGTGACGCGTCCCGGGGGAGGCGCGAGCGTGGTCTCCGGCGGGTCGAACGCGGGTACGGCCGGGGCTGCGGTCGCGACGGTGCCGCCGAGCGGCACCGTCGCGATCGTCGGGGGAGCGAGCGTGACCTCCTCCGGCGCCGTGTGCGTTCCCGGGTGCGACGTGTCGGCGGCGCCGCCGGTCGGCATGGTGAGGGTCCCGCTCTCGACCGGATCCTCGGGCGCTCCGCCCGGCACGACCCGCGACCGCGCGCGCAGCGCGCGGCGCGTGGGCGCGGACGCGTCGTCGAGGGTCACGCACCCAAAGTACCCGTCAACCGGGCGGTATACTCACCTCACGACCACGGGAGTCCGGTGAGCCGGGCTGAGAGGAAGCGACCCACGCTTCGACCGTCGAACCTGATCCGGATCATGCCGGCGCAGGGAGGAGTTCACATGCACGCATCCACGTCCGCGTCCACCCCCGTCGGGGCCCCCTCGTCAACGACTCGCACGCTGCGGTGGCGTGTCGTCGACATCGTCGTCGCCGCCGTCCTCGGCGTTGCCATCGGCCTCGTCTTCTGGGCCTGGAACACGGTCGGCTACGCCTGGTTCACCGCGATGGACGCACTGACGCCCGGCCTGGGCGGTCTCGCTGTCGGGATCTGGCTCATCGGCGGCGTCATCGGCGGACTCGTCATCCGCAAGCCGGGAGCGGCGCTGCTCGTCGAGGTGATCGCGGCGATCGTCTCGATGCTCATCGGCAACGTGTGGGGCGTCTCCACGCTGCTGTCCGGGATCGTCCAGGGTCTCGGAGCCGAGCTCGTCTTCGCGCTCTTCCTCTACCGGCGCTTCACGCTGCCCGTCGCGATGCTGGCCGGCGTCGGCGCGGCAGCGGGGGCATGGGTGTTCGAGCTGTTCTACGGCAGCTCGCCGAACATCCTCAAGACGCTCGAGTTCAACACCATCTACCTGGTGTCGCTCGTCGTCTCGGGCGCGCTGCTGGCCGGTGTCGTCGGCTGGCTGGCGGTGCGCGCTCTCGCCGCGACCGGCGCGCTCAGCCGATTCGCGGCCGGACGCGAAGCGCGACGCGAGGTCTGACGGTGGCGGGCACCCGCCCCGCCCGCATCACGGCGGCCGGCTGGGGGTGGCGCTACGCCGGGCGGCGGGCGCCCGCGGTCCGCGACGTCTCCTTCACGATCGAGCCCGGCCAGCGCGTGCTGCTCCTCGGCGCCTCGGGCGCGGGCAAGTCGACGCTCCTGGCGGGGATGGCCGGGCTCCTCGGCGGCGCCGACGAGGGCGATGAGACCGGCGCGCTGCTCATCGACGGCGAGCGTGCCGAAGCGCACCGCGGTCGCGTGGGCCTGGTGATCCAGGACCCGGACTCCGGCGTCGTGCTCTCGAAGGTCGGTGACGATGTGGCCTTCGGGCCCGAGAACCTCGGGGTGCCTGTCGGCGAGATCCCGGCGCGGGTGACCGAGGCCCTCGACGCGGTCGGCCTGCGCGTGCCGCTGGACCGTCACACCAAGGCGCTGTCGGGCGGTCAGAAGCAGCGCCTCGCACTCGCGGGGGTGCTCGCGATGCGCCCGGGGGTGCTGCTGCTGGACGAGCCGACGGCGAACCTCGATCCCGACGGGGTGCGCGAGGTGCGCGCGAGCGTGGAGCGCGTGGTGGCCGAGACCGGCGCCACGCTCGTCGTCATCGAGCACCGCACGGCGGTGTGGGCCGACCTCATGGACCGGGTCATGGTGGTCGGCGCCGACGGCGGCCTCCTCGCCGACGGGGCCCCCGCCGAGGTGTTCGCCCGTCACGGCGCCGCGCTCGCGGCGGCGGGCGTCTGGGTGCCGGGGCTGCCCGTCGGCCTCCCGGTGCTGCCCGGCGCCCGCGCCGAGGCGCCCGCGGCGGTGGCGGCATCCGCTCTCTCGATCTCGCGGGACGGGCGCGCGATCGTGCGCGCCGGACTCGACCTCGAGGTGACCCGTGGCGCGGCGACCGCCATCACGGGGCCCAACGGTGCCGGCAAGTCGACCCTGGCGCTGACGCTCGCGGGGCTGCTGCCCGAGGCGTCAGGGGAGGTCCTCGCGGCCCCCGAGCTCGCCGGGCGCTCCGGTCGCCGCCCGTCGCGGTGGACGTCGCGGGAGCTGCTCACCCGTATCGGCACGGTGTTCCAGGAGCCTGAGCACCAGTTCCTCGCCGCGACCGTGCGCGACGAACTGGCCATCGGACCGCGCTCGCGCGGCGTCGAGGCGGCGGCCGTGGGCATGATCGTCGACGAGCTGCTCGAGCGGCTCCACCTCGCGCCCCTCGCCGCG
This sequence comes from Microbacterium atlanticum, assembly GCF_015277815.1. Classification (NCBI taxonomy): domain Bacteria; kingdom Bacillati; phylum Actinomycetota; class Actinomycetes; order Micrococcales; family Microbacteriaceae; genus Microbacterium; species Microbacterium atlanticum. Next base: position 3,384,817 of record NZ_CP063813.1, on the reverse strand, counting down.
GCGAACCCGTTCACCCTCTCCGGCGGGCAGAAGCGCCGACTGTCGGTGGCCACCGTGCTCGCCGACGCGCCGCCGGTCATCGTGCTGGACGAGCCCACGTTCGGGCAGGACCGCCGCGGGTGGATCGAGCTCGTGCAGCTGCTGCAGTCCGAGATCGCGGCGGGCACGACGGTCGTCGCCGTCACGCACGACGAGGACGTGCGGCACCACCTCGGCGCCCACCGCATCGACCTGGGCGCGGCCGTCTCGACGGGGGTGGGGTCGTGACCGCCGTCACGGCCCGCGACGGGCGCACCGGCGACGCCGCCGCGGCGGGCGCATGGCTGGACGGCGTCAATCCGGTCACCAAGATCGCGCTCGCACTGCTGCTGTCGGTGCCGCTGCTGGCCTCCATCGACGTCACGAGCTCGCTGGTCGCCATCGCCCTCCAGCTCGCGTGCCTGCCCCTCACCGGACTCGCCGCCGTGACGGTGCTGAAGCGGATGCTGCCGGTCCTCGTCTTCGCGCCGGTCGCGGGGATCAGCATGCTGCTGTACGCCGAGCCCGGCGGCACCGTCCACTGGTCGTTCTGGTACGCGACGGTCAGCGACGACTCGATCGCGCTGGCGGTGGCGGTGTGCCTGCGGGTGCTGGCGCTGGCGCTGCCCACCATCCTGCTCTTCGGACGCACCGACCCCACCGAGCTCGCCGACGCGCTCGCCCAGGTCGCGAAGCTGCCGAGCCGGCTCGTGCTCGGGGTGCTCGCCGGCACGCGCACGCTCGGGCTGTTCCTCGACGACTGGCGCAGCATGCAGCTCGCGCGCCGCGCGCGCGGCGTCGGCGACACCGGAGCCGTCCGGCGCTTGTACTCCATGGCGTTCGTGCTGCTCGTGTTCGCCGTCCGCCGCGGCACCAAGCTCGCGATGGCCATGGAGTCCCGCGGCTTCGGCGCCGGCATCCCCCGCACCTGGTCGCGGCCGTCGCGCCTGCACGCGCGCGACGCCGTCGCGCTGGCCGGCGGCCTTGCCATCATGGCCGCCGCGATCGGCGCCGCGGTCGCGGTGGGCACCTTCCGCTTCGTGTGGTCGTGAGCGAGCGCGGACGTCAGTCGGCGGCGACCAGCCGCTCGTAGGCGGGCTGCAGGGCCGGGAAGTAGTCGTCCCACTTCACCTCGTCCGCGTCCAGCCCGGCATGGGCGGCGACGAGCCGGTCGAGGTAGTACTCCCAGCCGGGGCCGATCGAGCCGACGTCCTCGCTCGGGTTCAGGCGCTGCCCGAACGTCAGGACCGTGTCGCCGGGGGAGTCCTCCGCGAGCTCGAACCACAGGTGCCACGAGCCGCTGCCCTGCGACGTGTCGCCGGCGAACCGGCGTGGCCGGTCGCACTCGAGGATGGTGTACTCCTCGGGCTCGGCATCCTGTCCCTCCGCTGTCATGAAGAAGGTGACGTGTCCCGAGGCGGGGTGGCCCTCCCAGCGGCCGATCCAGGCCTGCAGCAGGGCGGACTCGGTCAGGTGGCGCCAGACCTCGTCGGCCCCGGCGCGGAAGCGCCGCAGGATGACGAGGTTGGGCGCACCGTCGATCTTGGCCACGGTGCCGGTGATCTCGGTCATGTCGCGTTCCACAGCTCCCGGTAGTAGGTCAGACGCTCGCGATCCGGTGCGATCCCATACGCCTCGATGAGCGCGTCCTCCCATCCCTCGCCATAGTTCCATGCCGTCGACATCGACGCCACGGCGATGTCGGCCCAGCGGTCGGCGGCGCCCAGGGCGCCGAGGTCGACGTGCCCGCTCCAGCGGCCGTCGTCGCCGATCAGCGTGTTGGGGCAGCAGGCGTCGCCGTGGCACACGACGAGCCGGTCGATCGGCGGCGGCTCGCGGAGTCTGTCAGGAAGACGGATGCCGCGCGCCGCGGCGTTCGCGATGCGCGCGGGCACGCCCCAGTCAAAGGGGCAGCCCCGCACCGGGAGCGCCTCGTGCAGCGCGCGCAGACCCTCCCCGATGGCGCGGACGGCGGTCGCGGGGTCCTCGACCCATCGCGGGTCCACCGCCGACGAGCCGCGAAGCGCCGCGGTCACGAGCCACTCGTGCGTATCATCGCCGCCGACCTCGAGCACCTGGGGCACCGCCGTGTGCGCGCCCGCCCAGCGGAGGCGCTCGGCCTCGCCCGCGAACGACGTCTCGGCGTTGCGCGGCCCGTGCTTGATGAACCGGCCGTCGTCGGTGCGGAATGTCACGCCGCCGAGCTCATTGAGCCACACCGGTGCAAGACCTGCGCCGCGTGCGAGCGCGCGCACCCGCACCGGGGCGTCGACGTCTGCGAGGGGGATCGACACCGCGTCAGGCCTCGAGGACGTCGCGGAGGATCAGGGCGTGGTTGTGAGTGTCGTCGTGAATGGCGTGCAGCAGGGTGACGACGGCGTGCGGCGCGAGCTCGGCGCGCAGCGAGGCGACGGCCGTGCGCGCCGGGCCATCGAGTTCAGCCCGGTAGGCCGTCTCGAAGCCCGGCCACGACATGTCGTCGTGATGGAAGGCCTTGCGCAGCTCGGTCGAGGGGGCGACGTCCTTCGCCCACAGGTCGAGTGCGGCCCGCTCCTTCGAGAGCCCGCGGGGCCACAGCCGGTCGACGAGTACGCGGAAGCCGTCCTCAGGGGCCGGGTCGTCGTAGACGCGCTTGAGCCGGATCTCCATGCCCCCATCCAACCCGCCCCCACCGCGGTGCGCCACCGACGTGGTGGGATGGGGGCATGCCCACCACGCGCGCCACCCGCCGGCGAGGACCCCTCACGGCGCTCGAGGGCGCCGAACCTTTCCTCGCGATCGGCGACACCGCCGCGCGGCACGTCCGGCTCTCGCCGGAAGGGCTCTCCCGTCACATCGGCGAGCCTCGGTCGCAGTTCGTGCCGTGGACCCAGGTACACGCCGTCGCAGTGGAGCCGCCGGGGTCCTGGTGGCCCTACCCCGCGATCTCCGACATGGCGGCGGCCCTGCTCGGCGGCGTGGCCGGCGGCCTCGAGACCGGCGACGCGGCCGAGACGCCCACCTTCCTCGTCGTGATCACGACACTCGAGGGGGAGCGGCTGGAGTGGCGCGCCACGCAGCACTACCTGTCCGGCTACCGGCGCCGCGATGCGCAGGCGACGACGCGGCTGGTGGAGTACCTGGCCGCCCGCAGCGAGGCGCGCATGCTGCTGGCACGGCCCGCCGAGCTGATCGACCGCGTCTCGGCCCTCACGCGAATCGGCCCGCAGGTGGGGCCGTGACGGCCCGGAGCAGTGGCCGCGGCCCGGTCCCGTCGTGCCGCCTGCAGGCTGGGCGATGGGACTGAGTGCCGCGTATGCTGATACGCGGTTCCGCGAATCCGGACTTCGAAGGAGAATCCATGGACCTCACCGGCACCGCCGCCCTCGTCACCGGCGGCGCGAGCGGGCTCGGCCTGGCCACCGCACGGCGGCTTGCCGCGGCGGGCGCCGCCGTCACGATCGTCGACCTCCCCACCTCTGCGGGCGCGGACGTCGCCGCCGAGCTGGGCGGATCGTTCGCCCCGGCTGACGTCACGGACGCGGACCAGGTGGCTGCCGCGGTCGCGACGGCTGCGGCATCCGCTCCCCTCCGCGTCGTGGTCAACTGCGCCGGGATCGCCCCGCCGGCCAAAGTGCTCGACCGCGACGGCGATCCCACGCCGCTGGCCGCCTTCGAGCGGATCGTGCGGGTCAACCTCATCGGCACCTACAACGTCATCGCGCAGGCGTCGGCGGTTATGGCGAAGGCGGAGCCCACCGCGGAGGGCGATCGCGGCGTCATCGTCAGCACGGCGAGCGTCGCCGCGTTCGACGGCCAGATCGGCCAGCCGGCGTACGCGGCGTCCAAGGGCGGCGTACACGCGATGACCCTGCCGATCGCGCGCGAGCTGGCGCGCCACAACATCCGCGTGGTCACGATCGCCCCGGGCATCATGGAGACCCCGATGCTCGCGTCGCTGCCGCAGGCCGCGCAGGACTCGCTCGGTCAGCAGGTGCCGTACCCGCAGCGCCTCGGCAAGCCCGACGAGTACGCCCGCCTGGTGATGTCGATCGTCGACAACGGCTACCTCAACGGCGAGACCATCCGCCTGGACGGCGCCATCCGCATGGCGCCGAAGTAAGGAGACCGCATGAGCGACTCGATCCTCGTCACCCGCGACGGCGCCCTCGCGCGCGTCACGTTCAACCGGCCCGCCTTCCTCAACGCGATGGGCTTCGAGATGGGCGGCCGCTGGCGCGATGTGGCGCACGAGCTGACCTCCGACGACTCGGTCGGGGCGATCATCCTGGATGCCGCAGGCCCGGCGTTCTGCGCCGGCGGCGACGTGCTCGAGATGGCGACGTCGGGCGCGTCCGGTGCCGACGTCACCGCCGCGGCCCGCACCATCCACGACGGCATCCGCGCGTTCGTCGAGTCGGACAAGCCGATCGTCGCGGCCGTGCAGGGCGCGGTCGCGGGTGGAGGCCTCGGACTGATGCTCGCGGCGGACTACATCGTGGCCTCGGATCAGGCGAAGTTCGTCAGCAAGTACGCCAACATCGGCCTCACCCCCGACCTCGGCGTCTCGACGCTGCTGCCCGCGGCCGTCGGGCAGCGCCGCGCCCTGCAGCTGCTGCTGCAGGACCTCACCATCGACGCTGCGACGGCGCTGGACTGGGGCCTGGTGAGCGAGGTCGTGCCCGCGGCCGACGTGGCGTCACGCGCCGAGGCTGTCGCGCGGTTCTGGCTCGCGGGCGCCACCGCGGCCTTCGGCCAGGCCAAGCGCCTGGTGCGCTCCGGCGCGGGGCGCTCCTTCGCCGAGAACCTCGACCAGGAGGCCGCCTCGATCGGGGCGCGCTTCGACACCGACGAGTCGCGCGCTCGGGTGGCCGCCTTCGCCGCCGCCTCCGCCAAGTCCCGAGCCTGAGCAAGAGGAGACCCCCATGAGTGACAAGCCCCTCGCCGGCAAGACCATCCTGATGTCGGGCGGCAGCCGCGGCATCGGCCTCGCCATAGCCCTGCGCGCCGCCCGCGACGGCGCGAACGTGGCGCTGCTGGCGAAGACCGACACCCCCCACCCGAAGCTCGAGGGCACCGTGCACTCGGCCGCGGAGCAGATCCGCGAGGCGGGCGGGCAGGCGCTGCCCATCGTCGGCGACGTCCGCAACGACGACGACGTCACCGAGGCGGTCCTCAAGACCCAGGGGGAGTTCGGCGGCATCGACATCGTCGTGAACAACGCCTCGGTCATCGACCTGTCGCGATCGCTCGATCTCGACGCGAAGAAGTACGACCTCATGCAGGACGTGAACGTCCGGGGCACCTTCATGCTCACGCGCGCCGCAGTGCCGATCCTGAAGGATGCCGCCAACCCGCACATCCTCTCGCTCTCACCGCCGCTCAACCTGTCGCCGCGGTGGCTGGGCGGGCACACCGGCTACACGCTGGCGAAGTACGGGATGACGATGGCGACGCTGGGCTTCGCCGCCGAGTTCGCCGAGGCGGGGATCGCCGCCAACACGCTGTGGCCGCGCACGACCATCGCGACGGCGGCCGTGAAGTTCGCCCTGGGCGGGGACCGCATGATGAAGGTCAGCCGCACCCCCGAGATCTACGCCGACGCCGCGTACGAGATCCTCACCCGGCCCGCGCGCGGGTACACCGGCCAGACGCTCATCGTCGAGGACGTGCTCGAGGCGGCAGGCGTCACCGACTTCTCGGGGTACGCCGCCGTCCCCGGCACCCCCGACTCCGAGCTCTTCCCCGACATCTTCCTCGACTGACCCGGCGCTTCCCCGCGGGCGGGAGGAGCGGCGTAGCCTGGCGGCCATGACCGTGCGCTCGCTGTTCCCGATCCTCGCCACCCCCGGTCTCGCGCGCCTCGCCGGCTTCTACGAGGCGGCGCTCGGCGCGACGCTGGCGTACCGGTACCCCGCCGAGGACGGCAGCGGCGACGTGTACGTGTCGCTCGCCCTCGGCGGCGGCGCATCGCTGGGTATCGGGCTCGACCCCGAGGTATCCGTGCCTGCGGCCCACGACCGCGTGGCCCTCTGGTTCTACGTCGACGACGTCGACGCCGCCTTCCGGGATGCCCTCGCCGCCGGGGGCACGGCCGAGCGGGAGCCCACCGACATGCCGTGGGGCGAGCGTGTCGCGCAGGTGCGCGATGTCGACGGCAACCTCGTCAATCTCGGCGCCGAGCCGCCCGAGCCGTCGGCGCCGCCGGCGCCGCCGAGTTGACCCGGCCGCCCGACGGCGCCGCCGAGCTGACCCGGCCGCTCAGATGAGGCCGAGCCGGCGGAACGCGTTCGCGATGCCGTCGTCGAGCACGTCGGTCGTGACGAAGTCGGCGAGGGCCTTCAGCTCGGCGTGCGCGTTGCCCATCGCGACCGCGACACCGCACACCTGGAACATCTCGATGTCGTTCCAGCTGTCGCCCACGGCGATCGCGTCGGCGACGTCGATGCCGAGGTGGTCCAGCAGCAGCTGGATCGCGGAGCCCTTCGTCGTGTCGCGCTCGTTGATCTCGCCGTTCGAGCCGCCCGGCAGGGGCACGCTGCCTGGCACGACGAGGAACGCGTCGCCGAGGTCGGTCCGCAGCTGCTCCAGCCCGTCCTCGTGGTCGCTGACGAACACGGCCTTGTCGATGCGGCTCAGGTCGGCCTCCTCGACCGGGGGGAACGTGCGCTGCGCGAGCCCCACGAGCGAGTCCTCCGGGCGCACCTCCTCTCCCGCCGCCTCGCGGGCCTGCACGACGGCGGCATAGTCGCGCATCAGCTCGGCCATGTCGTCGCTCGCGTAGACCCCGTCGCGGGTCTGCAGGAAGAAGCGGATGCCGCGACCGCGCATCGCTGCGAGCAGCCGCTCTGTCGCCTCGCGGGGGAGCGGGCGCTCGATGACGACCTCGTCGCCGGCGACCACCAGCGCGCCGGAGTTCGTGATCGCGCCGTCGAAGCCGATGTCGGCCACGTTCGGATGGATGTCGGCGGCGGAGCGCCCCGTGCTGAGGTAGACGAGGTGGCCCGCGGCCCGAGCGGCCCGCACGGCCTCGCCGGTCGACGGGGCGACGTGGGATCCGTGCTCGACGATGGTGCCGTCGACGTCGAGGAAGACGATCCGCCGCCTCTGTGCGGACCGCGTCGTCGCTGCGCCTGTCGTGTGGTCTGTCATCTCAGTGCTCGTTCCCGGTGAAGAGGAGGAGGCCGCCGAGCCCGATCATCAGCCCGCCGCCGGTGGCCGTCAGCGTCGCGATGCGCTTCGGGGAGCGGCCGAACCACTCGCGGGCGCCGGCTGCCACCAGCGCCCAGACGGCGTCGGACACCAGGGCGATGGCGAAGAACACGAGCCCGAGCTGGATCATCTGCCAGGGCACGGCGCCGGCGCCGAGGTCGACGAACTGCGGCAGCACGGCCACGAAGAAGGCGATGGTCTTGGGGTTGGTCACGCCCACGACGAAGCCCTCGCCGAGCTGCCGCCACGCCGAGCGCGGCAGCCCCGCGCCGGTCGCCTGCGCGGCGGCCCGGTTGCGGTGGCGGATGGCCTGGACGCCGAGGTACATCAGGTAGAGGGCGCCGGCCACCTTGAGGATCGTGAACAGCACGGCCGACCTCGCCACGAAGCCGCCGACGCCGAGGGCGACCAGGCCGATGACCGGCAGCAGCCCCAGCGCGTTGCCGAGCACGCTCAGCAGGCCCCCCATGCGCCCGAGAGCGAGCGCGCGCCCGATCGTGAAGAGCACGCTGGGGCCCGGGATCACGATCAGCACGACCGAGGCCAGCGTGAAGGCGAGGAGGTTGTCGAGCGGGACCACGGAGCAACCCTAGTCGCGGCATCCGTCGTCCCGGGCGGTCGGGCTCACCCCAGCGTCTTGCGCAGGAACACCTGCTCGATCCCGTCGTCGCCGCGCACCCGCTCGGACTCGACGTAGCCCTCGCGCTCGTACAGGCGCAGATTGGCCTCGCTGAGCGATCCGGTGAACAGCTCCGCCTCGGTCGCACCGGCCTCGGCGCCGCGTCGCTCGACCGCCGCAAGCAGCGTCGTGCCGATGCCCTCGCCGGCGCGGTCGGGGGCGATCGCGAGGCGTCCGACGAGCAGCAGCGACCCGTCCAGCCGGGCGCGCACGACGCCGACCATGCGCGAACCGTCCAGCGCGACGCAGCCGAGGTTCTCGTGCAGCTCCGACTCGACCTCTTCGAGGGTCTGGGTCAGCGGCGGCATGTCGGGGGTGCCGTAGATGAGCGCCTCCTGCACGAACGCCGCCCGCTGCAGCGTCATCACCTCGCCGGCGTCGTCGGGACGGATGGGGCGGACGGTGACCTCGCTCATGACGCCACGGTAGCCGTGCGCCCCCGCCCGCGCTCCGGGTTGACCACGGTGCGTCCTGCATGCTCGATCGCGGCGACACGCCGGTGACGGATGCCGCGCCCCGGCGTGTCGCGTCGCCGACCAGGTTTCCTTGCCCGGCGGGGCGAAGCGGTCCCCGAAGAGCGGCGCCGGGCCACGGCATCCGTCCAGCCGCCGGCGCGTACCCTGGAATCCATGACCGATTCGCCTGTGCGCGCCACGAAACCCCGCCAGGTGCGTCCGGCGACCGAGGGCTGGACCCAGAAGAAGGATGCCGAGGGCCGACCCCTCCTCCAGTTCGCCAGCCCCAAGCGCGGCAAGCCGCCGGTCCACATGGCGGACCTCAGCCCCCAGGAGCGCGTCGCGAGGGTCACCGAGCTCGGGATGCCGGGCTTCCGCGCGAAGCAGCTCGAGAAGCACTATTTCCAGCACTGGACGCACGACCCCGCCGACATGACCGACCTCCCCGCGGCGGGCCGCGAGGACTTCGTGCACGGCATGGTCCCGTCCCTGCTGACCGAGGTGCGCCGCCTCGAGACCGACCGCGGCGACACCATCAAGTTCCTGTGGAAGCTGCACGACGGCGCCCTCGTGGAGTCGGTGCTCATGCGCTACCCGGGCCGCATCACCCTGTGCGTGTCGAGTCAGGCCGGCTGCGGCATGAACTGCCCGTTCTGCGCCACCGGCCAGGCCGGCCTCACGCGCAACATGTCGGCGGCCGAGATCGTCGAGCAGGTCGTGCGCGCCAACCGCCTCATCGCGAACGGCGGCCTCGGCGGCAAGCGCAAGGGCGACCACTCGGCCGAGCGCGTGTCGAACATCGTGTTCATGGGCATGGGCGAGCCGCTCGCCAACTATGCGCGCCTCATGCAGGCGGTCCGCGTCATGGTCGACAAGGAGCACGGCCTGGGCATGAGCGCCCGCGGCATCACCGTCTCGAGCGTCGGCCTGGTTCCGGCGATCACCAAGCTCGCGAACGAGGACATCCCGGTCACGTTCGCGCTGTCGCTGCACGCGCCCGACGACAAGCTGCGCGACGAGCTCATCCCGGTCAACTCCCGCTGGAAGGTCGACGAGGCGCTCGACGCCGCGCGCGCCTACTTCGACAGGACCGGTCGCCGGGTCTCGATCGAGTATGCCCTGATCAAGGACATGAACGACCACGCCTGGCGCGCGGATCTCCTCGCCGAGAAGCTCAACGCCCGCGGCCGCGGCTGGGTGCACGTGAACCCCATCCCGCTGAACCCGACGCCCGGCTCGATCTGGACGGCGTCCGACGTCGACGTGCAGAACGAGTTCGTGCGCCGGCTCAACGACGCCGGCATCCCGACCACCCTCCGCGACACCCGCGGCAAGGAGATCGACGGCGCGTGCGGGCAGCTGGTGGCCACCGAGGAGGACGCGGCCGTCGCCGCGGTGACCCCGCTCGAGGTCTGACGATCACGGATGCCGCGGCCCGCGGCATCCGCTCTCCGCCGCCGTCCACCCACCAGTCGCTCAGCTTGCGTTGTCTAGGGTGTCGGGATGTCTTTCTCCGCTCACCGGCCGGGCCGGTTCGGCTCCGACGGACGCATCGAGTTCGACGCGCCGGCCGATCAGGCCGAGGAGCTGTACCTCGACGACGTACGCGCGCAGCAGGCGGCCGGCGAGCCGACCGACGGGCGTCGCGACGACGGCCCCGCCGACCCGTTCCCCGAGACGCGGCTGCTCGAGGACGCCTTCGCCCTGGATGCCACCGAGCCGGTGCGCGTCGCGTCGGCGCCGGAGGAGCAGCCCGCCGTCGGCGAGTGGGGAGCCGTGCAGGAGCCGGCGTCCGACGAGGCTTCCGCGCCGCGCGACGCCGAGGCCGAGGAGCCGGTCACGACCGAGCCGGCCGCGCCGGAGCCCGCTCCCGCCCCTCGGCCGAAGCGCGCCGAGCGCCGCCGTGAGCGGGCGTCGGCCACACGGCGCCTCGCCGTGCTGGGCGGAGCCGAGGGCTCGGTGCTCGACGAGGTCCCCACCGAGACCCCGCGGTTCGTGCAGATGTTCTTCGTGCTCGCCGGGACGGCGCTGGTCTCGGCCATCTCGATGTACTTCGCGCTCGTGACCGGGGTGCGGATCGCCGCCTTCGTCGCGGTGCCGCTCGCACTGGTGTGGGCGCTCATCATCTTCAACCTCGACCGCTTCCTCACCTCGACGATGCGCTCGACGCACAACGTGTGGCGGCTGATCGGGCTCGCGATCCCTCGTGTGATCATGGCGGCGGTGATCGGCATCGTCGTGGCCGAGCCCCTCGTGCTGCAGATCTTCCAGAACGACATCGCACGCGAGGTGAACGCGACCAACATCACGCAGGCGCAGTCGGATCAGGATGCCGTCACCTCGGGCCCGGAGAGGCAGGCGCTCGACGCCGCGAGCGAGCGGGTCGCCGCGTTGGAGAGCCAGGCGGCGACCGGCGTCGTCGACGGCGCCGAGACGACGACCGCGTCCGCCGCGGCGGCGCAGGCGTCCGTCGACGACCTCACCGCCAAGCTCGCCGAGCAGCAGCAGGTGATCGACCAGGCGCGGGCGATCTACCAGTGCGAGATCAACGGCCAGGGCGCCGGCGAGGTCGAGGGCTGCAGCGGCGTCGCCGGCGAGGGGGCGAGCTCCGAGGCCGCCGAGGCGCAGCTGGCCGCCGCGCAGGCATCCTACGACGACCTCGCCGCGAAGCTGCGGTCGGCCCAGGCCGACCTCGCCGACGCCCAGGCGTCGGGCACGGCCGCCGCGAGCGCGTCGGAGGAGCAGAACAAGCAGCAGGCGCGCGACGAGCTGCCGGCCGCCCGCGAGCAGTACCAGGCGGCGCTCGCCGCGTACGACGCCCGGGCGGCGGAGATCGCGAGCGGCAACGCCGGCGCGGTCGGCCTGCTGAGCCAGATCGGCGCCCTGGAGCGGCTGGGGGAGCGCGAGCCGACGCTGAAGTGGGCGCACCTGCTCATCTCCGTGCTGTTCTTCATGATCGAGCTGCTGCCCGTGATCGTGAAGGTGCTCACCAGCTACGGCGATCCGTCGCTCTACGAGAAGGCCGACGCGCTGCGCCGGCAGGTGGCCCTCGACCGGGTCACGGCGCGCAGCTGGCGCGAGCGAGCCGGCATCGCGCAGGGCGCGGAGGCCTGAGCGCCGCGGCGCGCGATCCGGCGGGCCCGTTCCGCTCTCGGTGAACGCGAATGCGCGATGTCGGCGGCCCGTGCCAGGGTGGGAGCCGCATCCATCCATCGCATGAGCCGGGCTTCGCCATGCCCTGCCGTGCCGCCGCATCCGGGAGACCTCCGTGCTGGCCAAGCTCCTCGTCCGCTACCTGAAGTCATCCGGGTGGCTGCTGCTGGGCGTGCTGGTGTTCCAGTTCGCCTCCGCTCTGGCATCGCTCTACCTGCCGAGCCTCAACGCCGACATCATCGACAACGGCGTCTCCCAGGGCGACACCGACTACATCTGGCGCACCGGCGTCGTCATGCTGACGATCTCGCTCGGCCAGATCGTCGCCGCCATCATCGCGACGTACTTCGCGGCCCGCGCGGCGATGAAGCTCGGCCGCGACATGCGCGACGACATCTTCGAGCGCGTGTCGGCCTTCTCCGAGCGCGAGGTCACCGGCTTCGGCGCGGGCTCCCTCATCACCCGCAACACCAACGACGTGCAGCAGGTGCAGATGCTCACGATGATGGGCGCGACCTTCCTCGTCTCCGCGCCGCTCCTCGCCGTCGGCGGGATCATCCTGGCGATCGACCAGGCGGCGAGCCTCGCCTGGATCCTCGCCATCGCGGTCCCCGTGCTGCTGCTGGTCGCCGGCGTCGTGATCGCCCGCATGGTTCCGCTGTTCCGCAGCCTCCAGGGCAAGCTCGACGGCGTCAACCGCATCATGCGCGAGCAGCTGACCGGCATCCGCGTCATCCGGGCGTTCGTGCGAGAGCCCATCGAAGAGGAGCGCTTCCGCGTCGCGAACACCGACATCATGGTGGTCGGCCGCAAGGTGGGCTCGCTGTTCGTGCTGCTGTTCCCGGCCGTGATGCTCATCCTCAACGTCACGGTCATCGGCGTGATCTGGTTCGGCGGCATGCAGGTCGACAGCGGCGAGATCCAGATCGGCACGCTCTTCGCCTTCATGCAGTACGCCATGATCATCCTCTCGGGCGTCCTCATGGCGAGCTTCATGACGCTGATGATCCCGCGCGCGGCCGTCTCGGCCGAGCGCATCGGCGAAGTCCTCGACACGCGCTCCACGCTGGTGCGCCCGGCGGACGCCGTCGCCGCGTTCCCCGAGCCGGGGGCGGTCGAGTTCCGCGGCGTCACCTTCACCTATCCCGGCGCCGAGCACCCCATCCTCGCGGACGTCACGTTCCGAGCGGATCCGGGTGAGACGGTCGCCGTCGTCGGCTCCACGGGTGCGGGCAAGACGACCCTGGTCTCGCTCATCCCGCGGCTGTTCGACGTCACCGACGGCGCGGTGCTCGTGGGCGGCGTCGACGTCCGGCGGGCAGACCTCGACGCCCTGTGGCGGACGATCGGCCTCGTGCCGCAGCGCCCGTTCCTGTTCACCGGCACCGTCGGCTCCAACCTGCGGTTCGGGCGGGAGGATGCCACCGACGCCGAGCTCTGGCGGGCGCTCGAGATCGCCCAGGCCAGCGACTTCGTCAGCCAGATGGACGGCGGGCTCGACGCGCGCATCGCGCAGGGCGGCACGAACGTGTCGGGCGGCCAGCGCCAGCGCCTCGCGATCGCGCGGGCGATCGTCCACGACCCGCGCGTGCTCGTGTTCGACGACTCGTTCTCGGCGCTCGACCTCACGACGGACGCGAGGCTGAGGCAGGCACTGTGGCGGGAGCTGCCGCACGTCACGAAGATCGTCGTCGCGCAGCGCGTCTCGACGATCATCGACGCCGACCGCATCGTCGTGCTCGACGACGGCGGCGTGGTCGGGCTCGGCACGCACGAGGAGCTGCTCGAGAGCAGCCAGACGTACCGCGAGATCGTCGAATCCCAGCTCGGAGCGGAGGTCGCCCGATGAGCGAGCAGCAGCCCAGGTCCCGCCGCCGCGTTCAGGACGCCGTCGCGGAGCTCAGCGCCGAGGAGAAGGCCGAGATCGAGCTCGGCGAGCAGGCGCGCATCGCCGCAGACGACTGGAGCGGCGCGGTCGCCCCCGGCAAGGCCGCCCACTTCGGTCCGTCGTTCCGTCGCCTGCTCGGGCTGCTCAAGCCGCACGCGGTCGCGTTCACGCTGGCGACGGTCCTCGGCGCGGCGGGCGTCGTGCTCGCCGTGCTGTCGCCGAAGGTGCTCGGCGAGGCGACGAACATCCTCTTCGAGGGCGTCGTGTCGTCGATGACACCGGCGGGCACCACGAAGGAGCAGGTGGTCGCCGGCCTCGAGGCGCAGGGACAGCAGGATCTCGCGAACATCGTCCAGGCGATGCAGCACTTCGTGCCGGGCGCCGGCGTCGACTTCCTGGCGCTGAGCCGCGTGCTGCTGATCGTGCTCGCACTCTACTTCGCGTCGGCGCTGCTGATGTGGCTGCAGGGCTACGTCATGAACGTCATCATGGTGCGCCTCATCTGGCGCCTCCGCGAAGACGTCGAGGCGAAGGTCAACCGCCTTCCGCTGCGGTACTTCGACCGGGTGCAGCGCGGCGAGCTCATCTCCCGGGTCACCAACGACATCGACAACATCACCCAGATGATGCAGCAGTCGCTGTCGCAGGCGCTCACCGCGGTGCTGACGGTCGTCGGCGTGCTCATCATGATGCTGTCGATCTCGTGGCAGCTGACGCTCGTGGTGCTGGTGAGCTTCCCGCTCATGGGCGTGCTCTTCGGCGTCATCGGGCCGCGCTCGCAGAAGGCGTTCGGCACGCAGTGGCGCAAGGTCGGGCGCCTCAACGCGCGCGTGGAGGAGTCGTTCTCGGGGCACGCGCTGGTCAAGGTGTACGGCCGCGAGCAGAGCTCGCGCGAGGCGTTCCGGGCCGAGAACGAAGAGCTGTACCAGGCGTCGTTCATGGCGCAGTTCCTCTCGAACACGATGATGCCCGCCATGATGTTCATCGGGAACCTCACCTACGTGGGCATCGCGGTCTTCGGAGCGCTCATGGTCGCCGGCGGCCAGCTCCGGCTGGGCGACGTGCAGGCGTTCATCCAGTACTCGCAGCAGTTCACCCAGCCGCTGTCGCAGCTCGGCGGCATGGCTGCCGTGGTGCAATCCGGCACCGCATCCGCGGAGCGGGTCTTCCAGATCCTCGACGAGCCCGAGCAGGAGCCGGATGCCTCCGACGCGCCGGCGCCGGTGGACGGCGACGGGACGATCGAGTTCCAGGACGTGGCGTTCTCCTACTCGGCCGACCACCCGCTCATCCACGACCTGTCGTTCCGCGTCGAGCCCGGGCAGACGGTGGCGATCGTCGGCCCCACGGGTGCCGGCAAAACGACGCTGGTCAACCTGCTCATGCGGTTCTACGAGCTGGACAGCGGGCGCATCCTGCTCAACGGGCAGGACATCTCGCTGCTCACCCGGCGCGACATGCGGGCGAAGACGGGCATGGTGCTCCAGGATCCGTGGCTGTTCGCCGGGACGATCCGCGAGAACATCCGCTATGGCCGTGCCGACGCCACCGACGACGAGATCCTCGCCGCCGCCCGCGCGACGTACGTCGAGCGGTTCGTGCACTCGCTGCCCGACGGCTACGACACGCTCCTCGACGAGGAGGCGTCCAACATCTCGGCGGGCGAGAAGCAGCTGATCACGATCGCGCGCGCGTTCGTGGCGCAGCCGTCCGTGCTGATCCTCGACGAGGCGACGAGCTCGGTCGACACCCGCACCGAGCTGCTGCTGCAGCACGCGATGGCGGCGCTGCGAGAGGGCCGCACGTCGTTCGTGATCGCACACCGCCTGTCGACCATCCGCGACGCCGACCTCATCCTCGTGATGGAGAACGGCGGGATCGTCGAGCAGGGCACGCACGACGAGCTCATCGCCGTCAAGGGCGCGTACTTCCGGCTGTACAACTCGCAGTTCCAGCAGGCCGCGACCGACGTCGACGACGAGGCGCCCGCCCTCGCCGACGCCGGCCAGCCCGATGCGGCGCGCGTCGTGCCGGACGACGCGACCGAAGGGGAGACGGCCTCGGTGAGCTGAGACCGCGGGGTCGACAGCAGTCGAGCCCTCGGCATCCGTTCGCAAACGGACGCGCGCGCGCCGACTGCATGGCGCGGGCGGGTAGCGTTTTCTCATGGTCAATTACCGGTACCTCGGAAACAGCGGTCTCAAGGTCAGCGAGATCACCTACGGCAACTGGGTCACCCACGGCTCGCAGGTCGACGACTCCGCTGCGATCGACACCGTGCACGCGGCGCTCGACGCCGGCATCTCGACGTTCGACACGGCGGACACCTACGCCAACACCCTCGCCGAGGAGGTGCTGGGCAAGGCGCTGAGCGGGCAGCGCCGCGAGTCGCTCGAGATCTTCACCAAGGTGTACTGGCCGACCGGCCCCAAGGGGCCGAACGACACCGGGCTCAGCCGCAAGCACATCCTCGAGTCGATCAACGGCTCGCTCAAGCGGCTCGGCACCGACTACGTCGACCTCTACCAGGCGCACCGCTACGACTACGAGACCCCGATCGAGGAGACGTTCCAGGCGTTCGCCGACATCGTCCGTCAGGGCAAGGCGCTCTACATCGGCGTCTCGGAGTGGACGGCGGAGCAGCTGCGCGAGGGTCACGCGCTGGCCAGGAGCTACGGCATCCAGCTCATCTCCAACCAGCCGCAGTACTCCGCGCTGTGGCGCGTGATCGAGGGGAAGGTCGTTCCCGCCTCGGAGGAGCTCGGCATCTCGCAGATCGTCTGGTCGCCGATGGCGCAGGGCGTGCTGTCGGGCAAGTACCTGCCCGGTCAGCCGCTGCCGGAGGGCTCGCGCGCGACCGACGACAAGAGCGGCGCGCAGTTCATTCAGCGCTTCCTCCGCGACGAGGTGCTCGAGGCCGTGCAGCGGCTCAAGCCGGTGGCCGAGCAGGCGGGGCTGAGCCTGCCGCAGCTCGCGATCGCGTGGGTGCTGCAGAACCGCAACGTCGCCTCCGCGATCGTCGGCGCCTCCCGCCCGCAGCAGCTCGCCGACACCGTCAAGGCGTCGGGGGTCGTGCTCGACGCCGACACCATGTCGGCGATCGACACCGCGCTGTCGGGTGTGGTCTACGACGACCCGGAGGACACCTACACCGTCTCCCCGAAGTCCCGGGTCTGACCCGCGGGAGAGCGGAGATGGTGACGACCAGCGCCGGCATCCTGCTGTACCGGATGCAGCCTCGACCCGAAGTGCTCATCGCGCACATGGGCGGGCCGTTCTGGGCGGGCAAGGATGCCGGCGCGTGGTCGATCCCCAAGGGCGAGTTCACCGCAGGCGAGGAGGGCGCGCTCGACGCCGCGCGCCGCGAGTTCCGCGAGGAGCTCGGCATCGAGCCGCCCGAGCCGCCGTACGCCGAGCTCGGCACATTCGCCTACTCGTCCGGCAAGCGCGTCACGGTGTTCGTCGCCGACGGTGCCGGGCTGTCCCTCGACGGCCTGGAGTTCGGCGAGTTCGAGCTGGAGTGGCCGCCCCGCTCCGGGCGGACGGCCCGGTTCCCCGAGGTCGACCGTGCCGAGTGGATGTCGTTGGATGCCGCGCGCGAACGTCTCGTGAAGGGCCAGCGTCCTGCCGTCGATGCGCTGGAGCAGCACCTGGTCGAGGCCGCGTCGGACTGACCGGCGATCCGGCACGCAGGGGACCGCGCCGGATCAGCGGCCGTTCTTCGGGGGCGAGGAGACGTCGATCCGCTCCTGGGCGCCCAGCGACGACCACGCGCTCGCGGTGCCCTTGGCCGCATGCTCCGACGCGCGCACGGCGCGCTCGTCCGCCCACGCGTTCAGCACATGCCCGGAGTGGCCGCGCACGTGCTCGAGCACGACGTCCGGCAGGCCGGCGGAACGGCGGGCGTCGCGCGCCGCGATCAACTGCTCGAGGATGTCGACGTTCTTCGTCGGGGCCCCGGTCGAGGTCTTCCAGCCGCGCCGGCGGTGGCCGTCCATCCACTTCGTATAGGTGTCGATGGCGTACTTCGAATCGGCCTGCACGACGAGGTGCGGGACGTCGGCGTGGTCCTCGATGGCTTTCAGCAGCCCGGTGAGCTCCCCGATGTTGTTGGTGCCGAGGGGGATCGAGCCGGCGGCCCAGTGCCCGTCCTCGCCCACCCACGCCCAGCCCGTCGGCCCGGGGTTGCCCTTGCAGGCGCCGTCGGTGGCAACGATGTAGCGGGGGGCGTCGGTCACTCGGGCAAGGCTACCCGGCCGCGGCCCCGCGATCGTCCGCGGCGGGGCCGGGTGCGGCTCGGCCGGCTCGCCATTCGACGGCGAGCTGCGGCATCCGCTCCGCCAGGTACCGCAGGAAGTCGGCCGTCTCGTGCGCCCGGGCGGCGGAGAGCGGCGCACCGGCGTTGTCGTCCGTCTTGCGCGCAAGTCCGAGCAGGATGCGGATCGTGGTGGACTTTCCGGCGCCGTTGGGGCCGAGGAAGCCGTGGACCTGTCCCTCCTCGACGGTGAGATCCAGGCCGTCGAGAGCGTGGACGCGGCCGTAGTGCTTGGCGAGGCCGCGGATGCGGATGCCGCTGGTCATGGCGCCGACGGCACGCTTGTTTCACAGTTCTGTGAAGATTCCTCACGCTTTCCTCATGGCACGGATCAGCCGCAGCCGGTCGATCCCGTGACGATCGCGCGGATGCGCTCGATGGGGATCTTCGGACGCCGGTGCTCGTCGGTGAGGCCGTTGGTCTCCTGCTCGGTGTCGGTGAGCTGGGTGTAGCAGAAGCCGGCCAGCCCGCCCGCGTCGCGGACAGCGCCGATCACGTCGTCGAGCCGTCGTTCGAAGTCCTCCTCCGAGTCCGCGACGCTGTATCCCCAGGAGTCCGCGGGCGCTCCGGGCGCGAACGAGATCCCGCCGAACTCCGTGACGAGGATCGGAAGCGTCCTGGTGTTCGTCGGCAGCAGCGTCAGGCGACGGCCGGCCGGGCCGATCTCGTCCGCGATGGTGTCCAGGGCGTCGGCGGCGTACCGGTCGGCCAGCACGGCCCCCGAGTCGGCGTAGTCGTGGATCGTCAGCAGATCCGTGTCGGCGTGCTCCCATCCGTCGTTCGAGACCGTCAGACGGGTCGGGTCCAGCGCCTTCGTCAGGTGATAGAGCGCCTGCACGTAGTGGCGCTGCGACGGATCGTGCGCGACGTGCTGAACGCCCCAGCTCTCGTTGACGGGGACCCACGTGACGATGGACGGATGCGACGCATCGCGCGCGATGATGTCCATCCACTCGCGCACTGTGCGCTCCACGGCGCGGGGCGCGAACTCGAACGCGCTCGCGATCTCGCTCCACACCAGCACGCCGAGCCGGTCGGTCCAGTACAGCAGGCGGGGGTCCTCCGCCTTCTCGTGGAGTCGCACCGAGTTGAATCCCAGCGCGCGGATCAGCTCCACTTCGGCTCTCAGCGCCTCGGCGCTGGGCGCGGCGAGGTGGCTCTCGGGCCAGTACCCCTGCTCGAGGACCGAGCGCAGCACGACGGGGCGGTCGTTCAGCAGAAGGGAACGGCCGGACGTCGCGATCGATCTGAGGCCGAGGTACGAGCCCACCTCGTCGAGCACGCGCCCCGCCCCGTCGACGAGCCGCACCACCGCGTCGATGAGCCGCGGGTGATCGGGCGACCACAGCAGACCCTCGTACGACTGGCCGTTGCGCTGGCGCGCGAGGTGCAGGGTGACCGTCTGCTCGAGGTCGGCGGCGGGCACCGACGCGGACGCCAGCGGTGCGCCGTCGTAGGTCAGCTCCACCTGGAGCTGCATCGTGTCCACGGGCCGGCGGGCGAAGCGCACCGTCAGATCTACGGTGGCCCCCGGCACGTCGGTGCGCCAGGTCAGGCGCTCGAGGCGATCCGGTGCGACCGCCTCCAGCCACACGGGCTGCCAGATTCCGGTGGTGCGGTGGTACCAGATGACGTGCGGGTCTTCGAGCCAGTCCTGCTTGCCCCGCGGCTGGGCGACGTCGGCGGGATCGTCCTGGACGCGCACGACGATCGCGACCTCAGGGCGCGCAGCGAGGTCGGCGGGCAGCTCGAAGGCGAACGGGGTCTGGCCCCCTTCGTGGCGGCCGAGCAGGCGCCCGTCGGCCCACACCTGCGCGCTGTAGTCCACGGCGCCGAAGCGAAGCACCACGAGGCCGCGCTCGTCGGACCGGCCGGTGGCGTCGAGCTCTGCCTGTGAGATGACGCGGCGGTACCACGCGACGTGGTGGAACCCGGGATCGCCGATCCCCGACGCCCGCGACTCCGGCGGGAACGGGAGCTGGATCTCTTGTGCGAGGGCGGTGGCCCCCAGATGCCAGCCGGCTTCCAGACCCCGGTCCTCGTCGTCGAAGGCGAACTCCCAGCGGTCGGTCACATCCACCCAGTGGGAGCGCACGAGCTGAGGCCGCGGGTACGTGCCGTCCTGCTGGGAGGCGCGCGTCAACGAAATCTGCATGTAGGGATCATCGCGCATTCTTACAGCGCTGTAAACCCACCGGAAGAGATTTCCCGCCGGCCCGCTTCGGGCACCGGCCTACGGGGCGCTTTCGCGCACGGTCACGCCGTGGCCGACGACCAGGTGACGGCCGGGCCCGTGGTAGCCCGACATCCGCTCCTCGAGGAGCTGCCAGGCGCGGGTGGCGAGCTCGCGCTTGTCGGGCGCGATGGAGCTCAGCGTCGGCGTGGTGTAGCCGGTGACAACCGTGTCGTCCCAGCCCATGACCGCCACATCGCCCGGCACCGACAGGCCGGCCCGCCGCAGCGCCCGCAGCGCCCCGACGGCGAATCGGTCGTCGCGGCACAGGATCGCATCGAACCGGACGCCGCGCTCGAGGGCGCCGGCGACCGACGCCTCCGCGTCGGCAGCCGCGAACCCCTGGCATTCCAGCACGAGCTCCGGTCGCAGCGGGAGGTGCGCGTCCAGCAGCGCCTCCTGGTAGCCGAGCAGTCGCCGCCGGTTCGTCGAGGTGATGTCGCCCGACACCAGCCCCACGAACGCCACCTTCTCGCGCCCGAGCGCCAGCAGGTGCGCGACGCCGTCCGCGGCGGCGGCGACGTTGTCGATCATCACGTGGTCGGTCGTCACCGGGGCTTCCACCTCGCCGAGCAGCACGAGGGGCTGGTCGTCGTGGAGCCGCGCGATGTCGAGGGTGGCGATCCGGGTCGGCTGGAAGATGACGCCGTCGACGAGGCCCGCCTCGCGATCCCTCAGCACCGCCTGCTCGGCCGTGGGGTCGCTGAGGGTCTGCTCGATGATCACGCGATAGCCGGCCTCGGCTGCGATGTCGGCCAGATGGCTGGACATCTCCGAGAAGTAGGGGTGGTCGATCTCGGGCATGGCGAGCGCCACCATGCCGGTCCTGCCGGTCGCGAGGCGGCGTGCCGTGAGGTTGGGGCGGTACCCCAGCTCGTCGATCGCCTGCTGCACCCGGGCCCGCAGCGCCGGCTGGACGTGCACGTAGTCGTTCACCACGTTCGAGACCGTCTTGAGCGAGACGCCCGCGCGCTCCGCGACGTCGACCATGCGAATCCGAGCCATGCGACCCTCCCGCCAGTGAGTGTAGACCGCGAGAAGGGGGATGGACATCTGCTTTACAGCGCTGTACATTCGATCCAGCGCGCACTCAGCAGCGCCGACGCCGGCTCGGGCCGGTCGTTTTCAACGAGGAGGACGCAAGTGAGCAAGAGGCTTCGGTTCACGCGAGGATTTGCAGCCGCGGCGGTCATCACCGCCGGCGCGCTGGCCTTGACGGCATGCGGCGGGAATTCCGGCGGCGGCGACGCCGGCGGGGAGTTCACCGGCGAGTACGACGGCCCGGAGGTCACCCTGCAGTACTGGAACGGCTTCACCGGCGGTGACGGTCCGTTCATGCAGTCGATGGTCGACCAGTTCATGGAAGAGCACGACAACATCAAGATCGAGAACACCACACAGGAGTGGAGCGACTTCTACCAGAAGCTCCCTGCCGCCGTGACCGCCGGTGAAGGGCCGGACGTGGGCGTGATGCATCTCGACCAGCTCGCGAGCATGGCGGCGCGCAACGTCATCATGCCGCTGGACGACCTGGCCGACGAGCTGGAGCTGTCAGCCGGCGACTTCACCGAAGAGGTGTGGGACGCGGGAGTGTACAACGACGCGCGATATGGCATCCCGCTGGACGTGCACTCGCTCGCGATGTACTACAACACCGACCACTTCGCCGCCGCCGGCATCACCGAGCCGCCCACCGACCAGGCCTCGTTCGAGGACGCGCTGGCGAAGCTGCAGGCTGCCGGGTACGAGACCCCGTTCTGGATGCCGGCCCTGTGGCCGGGGCACCTCATGGATCTGTCGCTGCTATGGCAGAACGGCGGCGAGCCCTACTCGGAGGACGGCTCGGAGGCGACGTTCGATTCGCCGGAGGGCGTCGCGGCCCTCGAATGGATGCGATCGATGGTGGATGAGGGCTACAGCCCCGCCGACATGGCGATCGACGCACAGTACGTCGCGTTCAAGAACGGCGAGACGTCGATCACGTGGGACGGCATCTGGCAGATCAACGACCTGACGGAGTCCGGACTGCCGTTCGCGGCAGCACCGGTGCCCACGATCGGCGACACCCCCGCAGTCTGGGCGAACTCGCACAACTTCTTCCTCCCGCGCCAGCGCGACGCCGACGCGAACAAGGTCAACGCGGCCAAGGTCTTCATCGCCTGGATGAGCGAGAACTCGGCCGAGTGGGCGGGGGCGGGCATGATCCCCGCGCGCGAGTCGGTCCGTACCGGCGGAGCCCTGGACGGCACGATGCAGGCGCCGATCGCCGAGCAGATCGACAACATGCGGTTCCTGCCGGCCGTCCCGGGCCTCGGGCCGGTGCAGGCCGAGACGCTGGAGATCGCGGTGTCGGATGCGATCCTCGGCAAGGCCACTCCGGAGGAGGCGCTGACCCGCGAGGCGGAGCGCGCCACCACCCTCATGCAGGAGAACCTGGAGAAGTTCGGCGGCTGACATGACCAGCGACATCCGTTCGGGCGTCCTCTCGACCGAGAGGGCGCCCGGCGGGGCCGCGGGCCCCGCCGACCGCCCGCGCCGACGCGGCGCGCCGACCAGGCAGGGGGCACTCACGCCCTGGCTCTTCCTCACCCCCTACCTGCTGCTGTTCGTCGTCTTCGTGGTCGCCCCGGCCGTGTTCGGTCTGTGGATCAGCCTCCACGAGTGGGACTACACCCTCCCGAACAAGCCGTTCGTCGGCCTCGAGAACTACACCGACCTGTTCGATCCGAACTCGGTGAGCTCCGAGCCGTTCTGGACCTCGATGCGTGCGACGGCGATCTTCACGCTGTTCAGCGTCCCGCTGCTGCTGGTGCTGCCGCTGCTGGTCGCGCTGCTGATGAACCAGCGGTTCCCCGGACGCAACTTCTTCCGCGCCGTCTACTTCGCGCCCTACGTGCTGGGCGTCGCGGTGGTCGGACTCCTGTGGCGGTACCTGCTCGACAGCAACATCGGGCTCGTGAACTACTACATGGGAGTGCTGGGGCTGCCCGATGACGTCGCGTGGACGACGTCGCTGCCCGCCGCCTGGTTCGCACTGGTCGGGGTCACGGTGTGGTGGACGCTCGGGTTCAACGCCGTGATCTACCTCGCCGCGCTTCAGGACATCCCCGCCGAACTGTACGAGGCGGCCGCCGTGGACGGCGCCAATGCGTGGCAGCGGTTCACCGCAGTCACCCTCCCCGGGCTCCGGCCGATCCTCACCTTCGTGACGATCAACACGCTGATCGCGTCGGCGAACATGTTCGGGCAGTCGTACATCATCACGCTGGGCGCGCCGGGCCGCGAGACGCGGACGGCGATCTACCAGATCGCCGAGACGGGCCTGCGCAACTTCCAGATGGGGGATGCCGCGGCGATGAGCTACATCCTCACACTGTTCCTGCTGCTGGCGAGCCTCATCGTGTTCCGGGTGCTCCGCGAGAAGTCGGACGCGCCGCGCAGAAGGGGGAAGGTGCGATGACCACTCCGGTGACGACCGAGGCGTCGACGTCGGCGATCGTGCAGCCCGGCGGCGCCGAGACGGCCCATCGCCGCACTCGCCGCTGGGTGCAGCCGGTCCGGTACGTGCTGCTGGTGGTGCTGGCGTTCATCTACATCAGCCCGATCCTCTTCATGATCTCGACGTCGTTCACGACGCGGGCCGGAGCGACCAAGATCCCGCCGACGTGGCTGCCCCAGCCGTTCAGCACCCAGGCGTACGAATCGATCCTGGCCCCCTCCAGCGGGACGCCCGTGCTGCTGTGGTTCGCCAACAGCCTCATCGCCGCGACGCTGCATGCGCTGCTCGTGGTGGTGACGGCGTCGCTCGCGGCGTACCCGCTGGCCCGCATGGCGTTCCGCGGCCGCGGCGTGGTGTTCGGCGTGATCATCGCGACCCTGCTGATCCCGCCGGTGATCCTCATCATTCCGAACTATCTCATCGTGGGCGAGCTGGGCTGGCTGAACACCCTGACGGCGATCATCATCCCGACGGCGGCGGGCGCTTTCGGCGTCTTCTTCATGCGACAGTTCTTCCTCAGCCTCCCGGCGGAGCTCGAGGAGGCGGCGCTCCTGGACGGGGCGAACCGCCTGGACATCTTCTGGCGGATCATCCTGCCGTTGTCGCGTCCGGCGCTGGCGACATTGGCGCTGCTGGCGTTCCTCACCAACTGGAACGACTTCCTGTGGCCGGTGTACGTGCTCTTCAGCGCCGACGTGCAGACACTGCCTGCCGGACTCAGCACGCTGCAGTCGGCCAACGCGGTGCGCTACGACCTGCTCATGGCCGGCGCCGTGATCGCGTCGGTCCCGGTGCTGGTGCTGTTCGTGTTCCTGCAGCGCTTCATCATCGAGGGGGTGTCCCGTTCGGGGCTGAAGGGCTGACCCGAACCGATGCGGAGGGATGCCGCGGCCATGTGCCGCGGCATCCCTCTCCTGTGGGGGGGTGTCCGTTTGTATACTCACCGACCCCAGAGCTCGACCCAGGATGCGCCTCAGGCCGCTCTTTGTATACACTGGCCGGGATGCCGGACGAGGAGGTGGTGCGCATGCGGGCCAGTGACCGCGCCTACGCGACGCTCCTCGACGAGATCCAGTCCGGTCGGCTGCGACCCGGCGCCGTGCTCGGCGAGGTCGAGCAGGCCGCCCGCCTCGGGGTGAGCCGCACGCCGCTGCGTGAGGCGCTCGGACGCCTCGCCGCCGACGGGCTCGTCGCGCAGCAGTCTCCCCGCGTCACCGTCGTGACCGCGATCGACGCGGGCGACATCCGCGAGATCTTCGAGGTGCGCCGCGCGCTCGAGGAATCCGCCGCCCGTCTTGCCGCCCAGCGCGGCGACGCCGGCAGCTTCGCCGACCTCGCCCGCGACTTCGCGGGCGTCGACCTCGCCGGCGGCGACGGCACCGACGCCTACTACGGGCTCATCGCGCGCTTCGACCTGGCCCTGGACGCCGCGGTCGCCAACGACTACCTCACCGCGGCGCTGCGCACCGTGCGCACGCACCTCGTGCGGGTGCGGCGACTGGCGCGCGACAATCCGGGCCGGCTGGCGGCATCCGTGTCCGAGCACCGGCTCATCGCCGCGGCGATCGCGGCGGGAGATGCCGATCTCGCCGCGCACGCCACGCACGTGCACCTGCACAACGCCCTCACCAACATCCTCGACTCCCTGAAGCAGACCCCCTGAAGCAGTAAGGACGACCATGACCGTGATGCACCACCTCCGCGTCCACCGCAGCGACGAGCACCTTCCCCGCGAGGGTCAGCTGGCCTGGCACATCGCCGAGGTCGCGGCCGACCCCGTCGAGGTCGACGCCGACGTCGTCGACATGATCATCAACCGCGTCATCGACAACGCGGCGGTGGCTGCGGCATCCCTCACCCGTGCGCCCGTGAGCGCGGCCCGCCAGCAGGCCCTCGACCACGCGGTGTCGGTCGGAGGCTCGGGCGCGACGGTGTTCGGCTGTGCGCTCGACCGCCGGACCAGCCCGGAGTGGGCGGCGTGGGCGAACGGTGTCGCGGTGCGTGAGCTGGACTACCACGACACGTTCCTCGCCGCGGACTACTCGCACCCCGGCGACAACATCCCGCCCATCCTGGCGGTGGCACAGCACGTGGGCGCCGACGGCCGGGCGCTGGTGCGGGGTCTGGCGACCGGGTACGAGATCCAGATCGACCTGGTGCGCGCGATCTGCCTGCACAAGCACAAGATCGACCACGTCGCGCACCTCGGTCCGTCGGCGGCAGCCGGGATCGGCACGCTCCTCGGCCTTCCGGTCGAGACGATCTACCAGGCGGTCGGCCAGGCCCTCCACACCACGACCGCGACGCGCCAGTCGCGCAAGGGCGAGATCTCGACGTGGAAGGCGCACGCGCCGGCCTTCGCCGGGAAGATGGCGGTCGAGGCCGTCGATCGGGCGATGCGCGGCGAGACGTCGCCGAGCCCGATCTACGAGGGCGAGGACGGCGTCGTCGCGTGGATGCTGGACGGCCCGGATGCCGCGTACGAGGTGCCGCTGCCCGGTGCGGGCGAGCCCAAGCGCGGCATCCTCGACTCGTACACGAAGGAGCACTCGGCCGAGTACCAGGCGCAGGCCTGGATCGACCTGGCCCGCAAGCTGCACGGCGAGCACCCGCAGCTCGCCGACCCGGCGAACGTCGAGTCGATCGTGCTGCACACCTC
Organism: Microbacterium atlanticum; assembly: GCF_015277815.1. Classification (NCBI taxonomy): domain Bacteria; kingdom Bacillati; phylum Actinomycetota; class Actinomycetes; order Micrococcales; family Microbacteriaceae; genus Microbacterium; species Microbacterium atlanticum. The sequence continues at coordinate 3,358,727 of NZ_CP063813.1, read as the reverse complement.
GCACCACACCCACTACGTCATCGGCTCGGGCGCCAACGACCCGCAGAAGTACGACCCGGCGGCCTCGCGCGAGACGCTCGACCACTCGATCCCGTACATCTTCGCCGTCGCCCTGCAGGACGGCGGCTGGCACCACGTCGACTCGTACACGCCCGAGCGCGCCGGCCGCGAGGACACCGTCGCGCTGTGGCACAAGATCACCACCGCCGAAGACGCGGAGTGGACGCGCCGCTACCACTCCGACGACCCGGACGAGAAGGCGTTCGGCGGCCGCGTCGAGATCCGCCTGACGAACGGCGAGATCATCGTCGACGAGATCGCCGTCGCCGACGCGCACCCGCTCGGTGCGCGGCCGTTCGCGCGTGAGGATTACGTCCGCAAGTTCCGGCTGCTCGCCGAGCCGGTGCTGTCGGCCGGCGAGATCGAGCGCTTCCTCGGGCTCGCCGAGCGCCTGCCCGAGCTGACGCCCGAAGAGGTGCAGCAGCTGACGATCGTCGCCGACTTCGGCGTCCTCGCCGCCGCGCCCGCGCCGAAGGGGCTGTTCTGATGCCGGTCTGCAGAACTCCACGGATCACCCGACGCAGGGCCCTCATCGAGCGGCTCAGGCGCCGATCCGACTCGAGTCCGTGGAGTTCTGCAACAAGAGAGGACGCCCGCTGATGCTGTACTCCACCGTGCCGGCGCACGAGAAGCGGCGGCTGCTGCGCGAGCGGCTCGCCTCGGGTGAGCTGCTGCGGTTCCCCGGTGCGTTCAATCCTCTCTCGGCCCGGCTCATCCAGCGCAAGGGCTTCGAGGGCGTGTACATCTCCGGTGCGGTGCTCAGTGCCGACCTCGGCCTCCCCGACATCGGGCTGACGACGCTCACCGAGGTGGCCGGCCGGGGCCAGCAGATCGCCCGCATGACCGACCTGCCGGCGATCATCGACGCCGACACCGGCTTCGGCGAGCCGATGAACGTCGCGCGCACGATCCAGACGCTCGAGGACGCGGGCCTTGCCGGCACCCACATCGAGGACCAGGTCAACCCCAAGCGCTGCGGCCACCTCGACGGCAAGGCGGTGGTCGACGAGGACACCGCCGTCAAGCGCATCCGCGCGGCGGCCGACGCGCGCCGCGATCCGAACTTCCTCCTCATGGCGCGCACCGACATCCGCGCGGTGGAGGGACTGGATGCCGCGACCGACCGGGCGAAGGCCCTCGTCGACGCCGGCGCCGACGCGATCTTCCCGGAGGCCATGCGCACGCTCGACGAGTTCGCCGCGATCCGTGCCGCCGTGGACGTGCCGATCCTCGCCAACATGACGGAGTTCGGCAAGTCCGAGCTCTTCAGCGTCGACCAGCTGCAGAGCGTCGGCGTCAACATCGTGATCTGGCCGGTCTCGCTGCTGCGGATCGCGATGGGCGCGGCATCCCGCGCTCTCGATACGCTCTCAGGCGAGGGGCACCTCACCTCCAAGCTCGGCGAGATGCAGCACCGCGCCGACCTGTACGACCTCATCGACTACGAGCAGTACAACCACTTCGATCAGGACGTCTTCAACTTCCAGATCGCGCGCTGAGTCACGACCCGAAGGAGCAGTCATGACCGAACCCGACATCAAGAAGGGGCTCGCCGGCGTGGTCGTGGACTACACGGCCGTCTCGAAGGTGAACCCCGAGACGAACTCGCTGCTGTACCGGGGGTATCCGGTGCAGGAGCTCGCCGCCACCCAGCCGTTCGAGGCCGTCGCATACCTGCTGTGGCACGGTGAGCTGCCGACCGATGTGCAGCTCGCGCAGCTGCGCGCCACCGAGCGCGCGTACCGCGCGCTCCCCGCCGACGTGCGGGCGGCGATCGACCTCGTGCCGATCGACGCGCACCCGATGGACGAGGTGCGCACCGCGGTGAGCCTCATCGGTGCGCGCGACCTCGCGGGCACCGGCTCGGTGCTGGACGTCAGCGGAAGCGTCGAGGAGAACCTGGCCCGCAGCATCCGCCTCTTCGCCGTGCTGCCGGCCATCGTGGCGTACGGGCAGCGCCGTCGTCGCGGCCAGCAGCCGATCGCGCCGCGCGACGACCTCGACTACGCCGCCAACTTCCTGTGGATGACCTTCGGCGAGGAGGCCGACGAGGTCGTGGTCGATGCGTTCAACCGCTCGATGATCCTCTACGCCGAGCACTCCTTCAACGCCTCGACGTTCACCGCGCGCGTCGTGACCTCCACGCTCAGCGACCTGTACTCGGCCGTCGTGGCGGCGATCGGGGCGCTCAAGGGCCCCCTTCACGGCGGCGCGAACGAAGCCGTGCTGCACATCTTCGACGAGATCGGCTCGGCCGAGAACGTGGGGCCCTGGCTCGACCAGGCGCTCGCCGAGAAGCGCAAGATCATGGGCTTCGGCCACCGTGTCTACAAGCGCGGCGACTCGCGCGTGCCGACGATGAAGGCGGCGCTCGACACCCTCGTCGAGCACTACGACCGCCCCGAGGTCGCGGCGCTCTACGACGCGCTGGAGTCGCAGTTCGTCGAGCGCAAGGGCATCTACCCCAACCTCGACTACCCGTCGGGTCCGGCGTACAACCTGATCGGCTTCGACACGCTCACCTTCACTCCGCTCTTCGTGGCGGCGCGGGTCACGGGCTGGACGGCGCACATCATGGAGCAGCTCGCCTCGAACGCCCTCATCCGCCCGCTGTCGGAGTACAACGGTCCCGACGAGCGGCACATCGAAGGCTATGTTCCGGATGCCGCCACCCTCGAGGCCGCGGAGCGCGCGGAGGAGTCCGCGGGGTGAGCCTGTGGCACGACCTCGAGGGCATCGACCTCGCCGCGATGGCGCCGGGGACGCTCATCGAGCACCTGGGCATCGAGATCGTCGAGCTCCGGGAGGACGCGCTGGTGGGACGGATGCCGGTGGACCACCGCACCGTCCAGCCGGCGGGCGTGCTGCACGGCGGGGCATCCGTCGCTCTCGCCGAGACGCTCGCCTCGTGGGCCGGGTATCTCGCGGTCGACCGCGAGCGGTTCCACGTCGTCGGCATGGAGATCAACGCCAACCACCTGCGTCCGGTCTCGGGTGGCTGGGTGACGGCCACGGCGGCGCCGATCAGCGTCGGCCGCCGGGCGCACGTCTGGGAGATCCGCATCGTCGACGACGCCGGCAGGCTCGTGTGCATCTCGCGCTGCACCCTCGCCGTCATCGAGCAGCGCTCCACGTACGCGACCCCCGACGCGCGGGGCTGACGCTTTCGCGCGCGCCCCTGGTCTTCGCGCGCGCCCCGGTCTTCGCGCGCGCCCCTGGTCTTCGCGCGCCCCCCGGTCTTCGCGCGCGCCCCCGCGCTTCAGGTGGCACGAATGGCGCCATCGAGCCCGCCGGCGCGGCGTGTCGTGACAGCCGAAGCCGCGACGCGCCGGGCCCGGCCGCGGGAACCGCCTCAGAACGGAGGGTGGGTGTAGAGCGTCGTCGAGCAGCCGACCTCGCCGGGTTCCAAAGAGATGCGGCGGAACTCGGGGAAGCTGACCTCGCCCGAGGCGTCGCGGAACACCAGCACGCAGTCCCGCTCGGCCGGGATGCCGACCGCAGCGACGATGCCGCCGCCGGCGGCGGTCGTTTCGATCCGCATGAACTCCTGGGGGTAGGCGGCGCGGAGGGCGCGGTCGGCGGCCTCCACCGTGCCGGCGGCCGCGACGATCCCGGCGACGTGGTCGCGATCGACAGACGTGAGCTGCGGCCGCGGAGCGGGGGTCGGGCGAGGGGGTGCCGCGGCGACCGGGCACGTGATCTCGGATCGCCGCGCCTCCTCGTACTGCACCCATTCTAAGCGGAAGCACCGCGTCGCCGAGCCCGGACCCCACGACTCCCCGAAGATCTGCGTCGAGGTCGACCCTTCCACCTCGACGGCGACGCGGATGTCGATGGTCGCCTGGCTCCCCGCCGACTCGCCCGACCACGACAGCGGCTCCACCATCGCCGAGCCCGACTCCACGGGCACGGGGGTCTCGGGCACCCACCACGCGACCATCTCCGACAGCGTGATCTCTGGTGCGTTGGCGGAGTGCGAGCCGATCTCGGCGGCGATGTCCTCGGCCGCATCCCGGGCACGTGCGTCGCCGCTGCTCAGCGGCTGCGTGGCGCAGCCCGAGAGCAGGAGCACCAGCCCCACGGCGAGGGCGGTGCCCGCCGACAGCGGTCGCGACGGCGACGGCTCGCGCGAGTGGCGTCGACGGCCAGGATGGTTCATCGCGCCGATTCTGTCGTGAACCATGCGCGGATGCGTCAATCCTTGTCGAGAGCCGACAAGCACGCGTCGCCCTCACCCGGGCCGGTGGCTTCACGTGGCACGAATGGCGCCATCCAGCCCGCCGACGCGGCGTGTCGTGACAGCCGAAGCCGCGACGCGCCGGCTCGGTGGGCGCAATAGGCTCGAAGGAGGAGGATTCCATGCCACACGCCGTCATCGTGGACGTCGTCCGCACCCCGTCCGGGCGGGGCAAGCCGGGCGGAGCGCTGAGCGCCGTGCACCCGGTCGACCTCGCCGCGGGGGTGCTGCGCTCGCTGCTCGAGCGCAACGGCCTCGCCTCCGAGCAGATCGACGACGTGCTGATGGGGTGCGTGAGCCAGATCGGCGACCAGTCGATGAACGTCGCCCGGCAGGCGGTGCTCGCCGCGGGGTTCGACGAGACGGTGCCCGCGGCGACCATCGACCGGCAGTGCGGCTCGAGTCAGCAGGCCGCGCACTTCGCCGCGCAGGGCGTGATCGCCGGCGCCTACGACGTCGTGATCGCCGCCGGCGTCGAGTCGATGAGCCGGGTCCCGCTCGGGTCGTCGCGCACCGGGGGCAGCCTCCCCGACGGGATCGCCCGTCGCTACCCCGACGGCCTGGTCAACCAGGGCGTGTCGGCCGAGCTGATCGCCCAGCGCTGGGGCCTCGAGCGAGAGCAGCTCGACGCGTACGCCGCAGAATCGCATCGACGGGCGGCGGATGCCTGGTCCCGCGGTGCCTTCGATTCGCAGGTGCTGCCCGTGCTGGCCGGCGGGGAAGACGCGGTGGCGTTCGACGAGACGGTGCGCTCCGGCACGACGGCGGCCGGACTCGCGGGTCTAGGTCCGGCCTTCCGCACGGAGGAGCTCGCCACGCGCTTCCCCGACCTCGACTGGCGCATCACGGCAGGCAGCTCGTCGCCCCTCACGGACGCGGCATCCGCTGTCCTCATCATGAGCGAGGAGAAGGCGCGGGAGCTCGGGCTCACACCGCGCGCCCGGTTCCACGCGTTCGCGGTCGTCGGCGACGACCCGATGCTCATGCTCACCGGCCCGATCCCCGCGACCCGGCGCATCCTCGAGCGCAGCGGACTGTCGATCGACGACCTCGACGCGTACGAGGTCAACGAGGCGTTCGCGTCGGTGCCGCTCGCGTGGCAGCACGAGCTCGCGGCGGACCCTGCGAAGCTCAACCCGTGGGGCGGCGCCATCGCGCTCGGGCACGCCGTCGGCGCGTCGGGCACACGGCTGCTCGGGACGCTCGTCGCGTACCTCGAGGCCACGGGCGGTCGCTACGGCCTGCAGACGATGTGCGAAGGCGGCGGCATGGCCAACGCCACCATCGTCGAGCGGCTCTGACGGGTTCGGCTCAGGCGCTGACCGAACCGGCGACCGGGTCGGCGCTGTCGTCGACGCGGCGGATGCGGGCGATCAGGTCGGTCACCTGCGCGTCGCTGAAGATCGCGTCAGGTCCCTCGGGGGCGACGCCATCGAAGGGGTCCTCGTAGAGCCGTCGCGGGTCGAGGTAGCCCGCAAGGGTGAGCTGCTGCACGACGAGATCGACGAACGCGTGCTGGCGGTGGGTGAATCCGGGCGCCGAGACGAAGTCGGCGAGGGCTTCCTCCACGGCGGAGCGTTCCATGCCGACGATCGAGCGCACCAGGCGCCCGAGTCCGCCGGCGCCCGCGGCCTCTGCGTGCAGCTGCGCGGCGTCGACCCCGCCGGCCGACGTGAGCGCCTCCTGCAGCTGATCGAGGTCGACCTGGGTCAGCGGGCGACCGGTGCGCAGCTTGTGCAGCGCCACGTCGGACCGCCCGTCGAGGAACCCGAACAGCCTCTCGCGGAACGCCCGCCGGTCGAGCCCCGGCACCACGCGCGCGAGCGCCACGTCGCGCACACCGTCGAGCGTGTCCTCGAAGTCGGTGTACACGATCGCCTGGCCCTCGCGCCCGGTGAGGCGCACCAGGCCGCGCAGCGCCACGCGGACGCGCTCGAGCGACGGCACGTCGGCGTCATCCCACCATGCCGGGTCCGAGACTGCGTCCAGGAGCGCCGCGTGGGCCGCGACCGCGGGGATGCTCCGCTGGTGCGCCAGCGCCCGAGCGATCTCGGCTGCTGCGCCGTGAGGTTGGCGAAGGAGTCGTCGTACGGGCGCCGCAGGTTCTCAGCGACGTAGATCCACTCGGTGAACATCTCGCCCGCGCGTCTCGCGTAGGTCGCGGACGCCCGCGGGTCGCTGCGCAGGTACGCCTCGGCGCGGGACGCGGCCTCCCAGACTTTCGGCCAGCGATCCCGGACGAAGTCGAAGTTCCCCACGAACGGCTCCCGGCGGCAGGAGCGGCCCCTGCCCTCGCGCCATGCTAGCGAAGCGGGGCGACACGGCTCGGATCTGTGGGGGCGGGGTGTCGCCGGGTGGCCGTCGCGGTGCTGCCCCCGGATGCGTCGAGCCTTCTCCACAGCGTGGGCGACGAGCGCTCGCAGCTGAGTTCTCCACAGGTGGGGAACTCTGCTTTGATCTGGGACTTTGGATGTCGGAGGTCCTCGGCACAATGGGGGTATGACGAACTTCGCCGCAGCCCTCGCCGATCTCGGCGAAGCGCTCGCCGGAGTGGTCGCTGGGGCGTTCGCCGACGACGGGCTCCGGGCGTGCGATGACGCCGAGGTGCTGTCGGCGCTCGCAGCCGCCGGGCGTGTGCAGCGTGGCATCGAAGCGGTCATGGTCGAGGCCGTGGCGCAGTTGCGTGAGCGCGATGAGGTGCGGGCCCATGCCGACCGCGCGACGACGCGGTACGGCTGCCGCAACCTCGGCGAGCTCGTGCAGCGGGCGACCCGCATGTCTGGGCGCAGCGCCGCCGACCTCGCCGTCGCGTCGGGTGCCGTCCAGCGCAGCACCGCGCCGTCGTCCGGCGAGCTTCTGCCGCCCGCCTTTCCCGCGATGCGCCAGGCCCTCGCGGCCGGGCAGGTCGGAGTGGACGGGGTGGTCGCTGTCGCCGCGGCGTTCCGTCGTGGCGTGGGGCGCAGCGAGCTGCTGGCCGCGGATGAAGAGCTGGCAGCGGCGGCGCGGGGTGAGGGCGAGGCGTCCGGCGCTCCCGCGACTGCGGACGAGCTGCGTGCCCTCGCCCAGGTGTGGGCGGCGTTCCTCGACCCCGACGGCGCCGAGCCTGCAGAGACGCGGGCGCTGCGCCGGCGGGGCTTCACCCTCGGGCGGCGCGATCGTGACGGGCTGGTCCCGGTGCGCGGGGGCCTGCTGCCGGAGGTCGCCGCGCAGCTTCGACTGGCGTTCGACAGCGTGCTCAATCCTCGGGTCGACGGCGCGCGGGCAGCGTCCGGGCCGTGCTTCACCGAGGCAGAGACCGAAGACGGTGGGGGCTCCGACGCGCCGTCCGCGGCGGCGGCCGACCCGCGCTCCCACGCGCAGAAGCAGCACGATGCACTGGCGGTGCTGGTGTCGGTCGCGGCTGCGTCCGGTCAGCTGCCCACGCTCGGGGGAGCAGCGCCGACGCTGGTGGTGTCGGTGCGTGCAGAAGACCTCGAGTCCGGCCGCGGGTATGCGCATCTTCCCGGCGACGACGAGCCGATCTCGCTCGCCGCGGCGCGGCACATCGCGTGCGCGGGCGCGGTGCAGCGGGTGGTGATGGGCAAGGACGGCAGGATCGTGTCGCTGCAGACGCTGGATCGCGTGTTCAACCACCACCAGCGCCGTGCGATCACCCTTCGTGACGGCGGATGCGTCATCCCCGGGTGCCATGTGCCGCCGCAGTGGTGCGAGCTGCATCACGTCGAGGAGCATTCGCGGGGTGGGCCGACGCACACCGACAACGGGGTGCTGCTGTGCTGGTTCCACCATCGCACCATCGACACCGGCGGCTGGAAGGTGGCGATGTTCGACGGGGTGCCACACGTGAAGGGGCCCTACTGGTGGGACGCCGAGGTCAGGTGGCGGCCGGCCACCACGTCGCCGACCCGACGCCGCGATCAGATCGCCATGCGGATCTGATCGAGACGGCTTCAGCGGGAACGGATGCCGCGAGCCGGTGCGATGTCGGAGGTCCGGTGTGTCCTGATCTACTGGCCGTCGGCCGGTGGCGCACACCTGGGGGTATGCGCCTCGAACGACCAGAAGGTTCGTCATGTCCGAGAACATCAACGTCAACGCCTCACCGCAGCTGCCGCCGCGGGGATGGTATCCCGATCCGGGTGACGCCACCGTGCGGCGCTACTGGGACGGTACGCAGTGGACCGAGCACACCGCGGTGCCCGACGCGGGGGCGGCGGCCACCGGAGGCACCGGTGAGTCGGCGTCTCCCGTTGCCGGGGTGGTCGCCGCCGGGGGCGGCGTCGCGGCGGATCGCGGGCGCGGTCTGCCCTCGCTGAAGTGGTGGCAGTGGGCGCTCATCGCCCTCGGTGTGCTCGTGCTGATGGGCGTCCTCATCAACGCGGTCAACGGGGGGAGCGCGTCGAGCGACTCCTCCGCCGACAGACCGACGGTCGTCGAGGAGGCAGACGTCGCGCCGGCGGAGAAGCCGGCGCCCGTGGATGACCGCAGCCAGGTGCCCGGACTGGTGGGGGCCACCGTGGCCGAGGCGCGCGCCGCCCTCGAGGCCGCAGGCTTCGTGCTGGCCACGCCGGCGGGAACCGGCGAGGACTGGGTGGTGGTCACGCAGACCCTGAGCGAGGGGCGCAAGGCGGATGCCGGCACCGAGGTCTTCGTCACCGCCGAGGCGCCTGCGCCGGTGTACACGCTCGCGCAGCAGAACGCGATTCGCAAGGCGCAGTCCTATCTCGACTTCTCGGGCTTCTCGCGCGTCGGCCTGATCGACCAGCTCGAGTACGAGGGATTCTCGACCGAGGACGCGACGTTCGGCGCCGACAACGCCGGAGCCGACTGGAACGCGGAGGCGGCCGAGAAGGCGGCGAGCTACCTCGAGTTCACGTCGTTCTCGAGGGAGGGCCTGTACGACCAGCTCGCGTACGAGGGCTTCACCGACGCCGAGATCCAGCACGGGCTCGCCGCTGTGGGCTACTGAGACGGTGGGCGGCCGTCGCTTCGGGGGCGGCCGCCCGGCTCACAGTTCGCCGCGGAAGGCGCGGTGCTGGAGGGACGCGAAGAGGGAGTCGAGCTGTGCAGAACCTGCAAGTGCCCGATCGCGCGTGCTGTGGAGGCTGTCGAGCTTCCCGAGGAAGTCCGCTGTGTGCTCCGAGGAGGGCACACGGACGGGGAAGGCTGATCGCCGAAGAGGATGACCGGGCGGTCGACTCTGGTAGCAGCGGATGCATCGTCCCAGAACCCGGCGATATCTCGTTCACCTTGATCGTGGACGGGGAATCGCCCCGCCGTAGCGAACTCGCTTTGCTTAATTCGTGGGCTCTTGGCCGTGACGTCGGTGAAGGCCTGGGCAAAGGGGACGGTCTCCCACCTCACGCGAGCAACTCCCGCAACCGCTTCAGGCCGTCCTGGATCTCGACCTCGAGCGCGTCGAGTTCGTCGAGGATCTCCAGGGGCGACCGGTGCTCGACCTCTTCAACCTCGATCTCCTTGTAGCGGTTGAGGCTCAAGTCGTAGCCGTTGTCGACGATCTCCTGCTTCGGCACGAAGAAGCTCTGGTCGGTCCGCGCACGGCTGGTCTCGGCATCCCGATTCCGCCAGCGAGCGAGCACGTCGGGGAGGTCGTTCGCCTCGATCGGCGTGCGCTTGTCGTCGAGCGTCATGCCGTCGGCACGCACGTCGTAGAACCACACGTTGTCGGTGCCGCCGGACGACGTCTTCGTGAACAGCAGGATCGCCGTCGACACACCCGTGTACGGCTTGAAGGTTCCCGAGGGGAGCTTGATGACGGCGTCCAGCTTGTGGTCGTCGACCAGCAGCTTCCGCACGGCCTTGTGGGCGTTCGACGAGCCGAACAGCACGCCCTCCGGAACGATGACCGCGGCGCGGCCGCCATTGCGCAGCATCCGGATCATGAGCACCACGAAGAGCAGCTCGGTCTTGCGTGTCTTCACGACCTTCTGCAGGTCCTTCGAGACCGTCTCGTCGTCGAGCGACCCGGCGAACGGCGGATTGGCGAGCACGAGCGTGTACTCGTCGAGCCCCGGGTGCCCTTCCGACAGCGAGTCCGCACGCTCGATCGTCGGGTTCTCGACCCCGTGCAGCAGCATGTTCATGCTCGCAATGCGGGCCATCGCGGCGTCCGAGTCGTATCCGGTGAACATCGGGCCGTTGAAGTGGGCTCGGGTGGCGGCATCCGTCCAGATCTCGGGATGATGTGCGCGCAGGTGCTCCTCGGCGGCCACGAGGAAGCCCGCCGTGCCGACGGCCGTTATGTGTACGTTCAGTCAGTGTCTCAACCATCCACCCGACTGCACCCCGGAGCACGATGCATCTTCGTTTCGTCGACCACCAGCTCGCTATCCCATCCGACCTCGACGAGCGCGCCCGAGACAGCTATTCGCACCCCCGATCGTTACCCGATGGACTGCCGATCCTTCTTGACGATCGGTGGCGGCCGGTTGAGCCGTGGTTGACGTACTTCCGGATCGTCGCAGCGTCGACAGACCCGGCGACGCTGCGCGCGTACGCATACGACGCCAGGCGGTTCGCTTCGTTCCTCGCCGCGCGACAGACCGACGTCATCCATGCGTCGAGCGACGACATCGTCGCGTTCCGCGAGTGGCGGCTGAGCGGCTCTGAGCGCCCAGTCTCGCCGGCGACGTGGCAACGCGATGTGGTTGTGATCCGCGGGATCTATCAGCTACTCACTCAGATCGGACAGATCCAGCGCGAACCGTGGATCACCATCGGAAGGTCGTCGCCGCTCCGGATTCGTTGGAGGAGCGAGCCGGACATTCGACCGCTGACGCAGGCGCAGTGGCGCACGTTCCTCAACGTCGGTCTCGGCGGACGAACCGCCGCGGGTGGCTTGGACGAGAGCTGGCGGGGCACAACCAGCCTGCGCTCGAAAGCGGGCGCACAGTTGGCCGTAACGACGGGGATGCGCCTCGGTGAGTTCTCCACGCTGCTCGACGCCGAAGTCCCGCTACCATCGAGCACTGGCACCAGCGTCTTGCTCGAGGCCTGCGCCAAGTATCAGAAGCGTCGCCGCGTCCACGTCCCCCTCACGACGCTCCGGGCCGTCGATCTGTACCGGCAGACGGAGCGCCGAGCAGTCGTCCGCGCGTCTGCTGCCTCCCTCTGGCGGCGTCGCACCGAGCTGTTCATCGTGGACGAGATCGATGTGTCGGCGGGCCTTGTGCGAGGGCGGGTTGACGGGAGGCGATCGAGGTGGCGGCTGCATCAGCTGCCTCCGCACCTGCGAAGGATTGCTGTCATCGAGGGGGACCAGGGGCTGGAGGCACTGGGCCTCTTTGTAGGGCGAGGCGGTTTGCCGATCAGCCGCAGGCAATGGCACGCAACGTTCGAGTCTGCGAGCCGGCGCACTCTCGAGCTCGCTCAGGACGAGATGGGCGGTCGCCGTACACGGATCACTCCGCACGATCTACGCCACACCTTCGCTGTGGTGCTCCTGAAGTCGCTTACCGAAGTGGCACTGGCCCGCGAGACGGAGCGACGAGCCGGCAACGTCGGACCGGCCACGCTTTCCGAGCACATCGCCATCAACCCGCGACTCACAGTTCAGCGGCTGCTGGGTCACTCGAACCCTGCGACGACCATGGTCTACCTGCGCTACATCGAGGACACGGATGCCCTCATTCAGGATGTATTCGAGAGCTGGAGCGACGAGGGCATGACCTACGCCGCCGCAGTCCTCGCCGATCGGAACGCCGCGTGACCGACATCGATCTCGCCCCGCGTCCAATGCTGTTCGTCCTGCCGACGGCGAACCTCGATGGAACACTGGCTCCGCTCGACTTCGCGCACCCCGTCCTAGCCGCCGAGCTCGCGGACGCACTGATCGATATGCGGCGCGCTATGGGCCACTCTGACGGCACCGCCTACCAATACCGCAGGGCCCTCATGAGCCTTCTGCTCGGCCTGCCTGATGCCTTACCGCGAACGGCGGGTTTGGAGTCGCCGGGCAACGCGATGATCGATGCTCTGCACGTCTGGGAGTCCGCGTTGGCAGGCGCCTACCCACCCCAGAGCACGATCCCCTATAGGTACGGCAGGCAGATACGCGCTCTCATCCGAGTCCACGCAGCAAACGGTCGTGCCATCAGCGAAGCAGTCCTCCGCTGGGCGCAAGCACGCGTGTTGCACCAGGGCGGAGAGTCCACGCCACTCGACGAGTTCTCGAACGCGGAACGCATCGCGATACGCGACGCCTGCCGCGCCCGAATCCGCGAGTTGGAGACTCGTCTGGCAACAGGCCGTCGTTTGCTCGCCAGCGGCGTCGACCCGCGGCTCACAGGATGGACGCGCAGCGCCGATGTGCTGTGGGGCATTCGCCATCTCGGACGCCGGCCTCAGACCACGATCGAGGGCGACATCCTGGGGGCGTGCGCTATGGGAGTGCTTGACGACCTTGACGCTGATTTTGCAGACGAGCGAGCTGTGACCCAGCTTGATGCCGGTCGAATCACGCGCCGCCTGCTGTCCTACCTCTACCCGACCGGCGAAGACCTCGTCGCATTTCGCTCGCTGTTGCAGTTGGAGACCGGCGCGGCGCCGGAAGAATGGTCAGGAGTGCGATTGACGGACATCGAGCACTCGACCGGCGTTCTTCGCGTGCGGCTCCGCAAGGCGCGGGCGCACAGGACTCGGACCGTGCGCTGCGCACTGACCGCGGCAGACGACCACAGGGGGTGGCGTGCAGGAGATCTCATCCTCCGCCTCATCGCCGTCACCGAACTCGCTCGATCCGAAGCGACGGAAGCCTCTGTCGCGGACGCAGATGTCCTGTTCCTCACGGTGCAGCGCACCACGTCCAGGCACCTCATCGCGCGTCGAGAGTCGTTCTCTCGATATCCATTCACTTCGTTGTTGACGTCGATCTCGCCTGAGATATCGAAGCCGTACGACTCCCGTCGCCTACGCAAGACAGTGAAGAGCGTTCGGGCAGCCGTACTCCGTAGCGCGGACGCCGCCGCTGGAGACGACCACAGCATCGCCGTCTACCAACGCCACTATGCGCAGTCGACGACTGTGCACGTTCTGGCGGGCAACGCAGTCAACGCGGCCCAGAACCAGGTGTTTGATCGCGTGCGCGGACCAGTCTTCGTTCATGCCGCGGCCAGCACGGTCAACGATGTCGCGGGTGACCTGGGTACCGCCGCCGCAGCCGAGCTTGCCTCGAGCACCACAGAGCATGGAATGAACGTGACTCAGTGCACGTCCCCATACGAGTCACCGTTCACGCCGGCGGGGCGGCTCTGCGAGCATCGGCCATCGATGTGCTTCGCGTGCCCGAATGCCATCGTGTTCGCTGACCACCTCCCGCGAGTCCTCGCGTACCGAGAGATTCTCCGCGGTCACGAGAACGAGATGCCTCCAGCCCAGTTCGCGGCCGTCCACGGCCAGCAGCTGGTGAACGTCGAGCGCATCCTCGGCGAGTTCTCCCCGGCGGAGATCGAGAATGCGCGGACTGCGCACGAGACCGTCGCGGTCCACCTGCCCCTCCCCCAGAGAGGAGTCCACCTATGAGCGTCGAACGCGGGTACTCTGCGGAGCGGGTGAAGCCGTTCGCAAGCGACCACTGGGCAGGCGATACGCCGGTCCTCGCCGATCACCGTCTCGAACACGACTACCCCATCCCTCGGTTCGGAGATGAGGATCGCTGGGATCTGGGTGCGTTGGGATGGAACCCCGCTGCCGGGCGCCACTCAGCGGTCCTCTTGTTCACCTCGTTCAGCGGTGACTGGAACCTTCGCGCTCGCGAACTCGCGATCGCCCTTCTCAACCCGGTACACCCCGTGCTGCGCGGTCAGCTGATCTACCTACGCGCAACGCCCGCTCACGTAAAGACGATCCGCTCCAAGCTCGAGGGCCTGAAGCGGTTCGCCGCCTGGCACGCGGAAACCCTCCCTGACATCCAACTCCGACAGCTCCATCAGGTGCACCTCGACCGGTTCCTCGCTGATATCAAGGCGATGGGGATCCGCTCCAGAACGAGGCAGGCCGTCGATGCACTCCGTGACCTTCACACCTATGCGGCAGTCCTCACCGGCGGTGGGCTCCGGTTCCGCCCTTGGGGCGAAATCACGACGATCGCGCTCAGCGGGCAGAAGTCGAGCACCGAGCTGAGCACCCCGGTCATCCCGCCGGACGTCTGGTGGCCGTTGCTGCGTGCGTGCTGGCAGTACATCGACGTGTTCTCGCACGACATCTTTGCGGCTGGCGCAGAGTGGTCGGCTCTCGACCGACCCAACAACGAGCGCGTGAAGGTTCAGCGCCCTGAGGAAGTCCTCGCGCGATGGATCGAAACGCCAGGAAATCGCGTGCCCCTGCACCGGATGACGTACGGGAGATTCCGTGAAGGAGAGATCCACTGGACGCTCCTTTCGTTGCTCGTGTCCGACGGGCACAGCAAGCAACTGTTCGCGGAGCTTGATCGTCCCGACGTCGTCCGCCGACGACGGAACATCACCGATGCGATCGCCACCGGCATGCTCTCGACCGCTCCCGGCGGCCTCGCCACGCAAGCGACTGCTATCGAACGCGCCGATGGATCCGTCGGGCCGTGGATCGACGGATTCGACCCGGCGACGATCCGAGTCCAACTGAAGCTCCTCCGTAACGCGTGCTACGTCTTCTGTGCGGCTCTCACGATGATGCGCGACTCGGAACTGCTGAGCATCAAGAAGGGGGCGCTCACCACGTCGTACGGCGCGCCCGCCGTCACTTCCCAGCTCCGGAAGGGGCGACGCGGGATGCAGCGGCGCAACTGGTGGATCATCGAACCTGTTGCGCAGGCAATCGCTGTCGCGGAACGAGTTGCTCTTGGCGACGACGTCTTCAGCTCCGTTCGTCGTGAGCATCGAGCGGAGGATGGTGCAGGTCGGTTCGATCGTCACAGTGAGCTGAAACAGTTCATCTCGCAACTCAATGGTCAATCGCCGGATGCCGGCCTTGAGCCGATCCCCGCGTTTCATCTCGCTCCGCACATGTTCCGGCGGACGATGGCTGTGATCACCGCGCAACAGCCGGACGGCGAGATTGCGCTCGGCATCCAGCTCAAGCACGCTGCGCGACGCGCCGTTGCGAACGGCACGACGTCCGGGTACGCGAGCGAGACGCCGGAGTGGGCTGCGGAGTTCGAGCATGAGCTCCAGGAAGCTGTCGCGTCACGGTTGGTCGGCGCCTGGTCTTCCCAGAAAGACCACGAGATGAGGCTCGCAGGTGCAGGCGCCCAACGCTTCCGAGATGACCTCGAGAAGGCCGACTCAGTCTCAAGCAACGAGGTCAAAGTCGGCGACGAGCGCACACTGCGCACTCTCCTCCGCGACCGGTTCAGCACGCTCCGATGGGGAACCGTCAACCACTGCCTCGGCATCCCTGATCAGGCGGCGTGCTTGAAGGGGCTGCCCGCCGAAGCAGCCGCAGGAGGCGTCATGCCAAATCGCTGCCAGCCCACCACTTGCGGTAACTCCGTCATCACCGAGGAGCACGCGCCGATCTGGATCGCCGAAGAACGCGACCTCGTCGCGAAGCTACGCGACCGAAAGATGGCACCACACAATCGCGAACAACTCGAGACAGAGCTTGAGGACGTTCGCCGCATCACGAGGAAGTTCACGGATGCCTGACATCACTGCCGCGACCGAACGCAAACTGCGCGACGCGATGGAGCGGCTCCTCAACGGGGCAGCCGTCCGCACCGACGGTCGGATCATTAAGGAGAACCTCTATCGCGAAGCCGGCGTCAGCCGCGCCACCATGAACCGCGCGACTGCGGTGATGGACGAGTGGGCACGTCGCGTGGACGGAACTCAGCCCAGAGATCGCGAGATCGAGTCATTGCGGAGTTTGCTGGCTGATCGTGCAGCCCAAATCAAACAGCTCCGCGAGCGAGTGAGCAGCCTCGAAGCACAGCTGACGATCGCCGCGACCGCTGTCGCCGAGCTACATGTCGAGAACCAGCTGTTGAGTGGCGACGACCCGAGCCGCAACGTCACTCCGATGAAGCGCCCGAACGTGGACTCACGCCGCAGGTGACGGGGGGCTACCTCGCTCGCATCATCGCCACTTCGGAGGTCGGGTGTAGGTGGTTGCGCCGACGGTGAACCTTTCGGGCAGAAGAGCCTGGCGGATCTTGTCGCGACCGATCTGCGACGAAGCGGGCATCAGTTGCTTGAGTTCGCTCGAGAAACGCTTTGGCGGGAAGGCGGCACCGATGAACATGTGCGGGCGGAACTGTTTTGCGGCCCTGACCGCGGGCGCAAGATCGCTGTCCGCGCTGATAATCAGTGCCGAGTCCATCGCGTTCGCCGCGGCGTCGCCGACAAGAGCAACTGCGATGTTGACGTCGGTCTCCTTCTCCTCGTGCACCGTACGCGTTGCGCGACAGTTGAAGCACGTCACGGTCTTCGCTTGATATCGGCCCTGCGTGACGCTGAAAATGTTGATGTGACGCGCGGCGACGGCTGCCTGATGGTAGGCCTGACGACTGGCCGCGCCCGCATCGCCCAGCACAGGTGCGGTGAAGTACTTCACCGCGACTATGTGGCTGCGCGGGCGCAGGCTCTGCGCGAGTGCGACGAAGTCGATCCAGAGGGTCGAGCGTCCGAACTTGTCGTGCATGCCGTGATAGAAGTTGAAGCCGTCGATGTAGACGATGAGGCGCTCGTGCGGCGGTCCAGGAACGGGTGAGGCTGACAACAGACGACTCCAAATCGGTGCACGAGGTGATCACCTTCCTACCAGCGATCGTGTGTATAGTGTGGATACACCCCGCCCGGTTGTTCATCCCAACCGTGGCCCGACGCCCTCCCTCGTGGAGGGCGTCTTTGTGTCCGGACTGTGCAGATTGCCATACGAAATAGGCCTTTTCGCAGAGGCCTAATCGCAACGCTTGAGGTGTGCCGTCCCCCGCAAATCTCCCTGATGCGTGGGACCGTTATGCTCGCGAGCTCGGCCAGAACATTCAGCGTGAGCGTGCGCGCGTCCGGTATAGCCAGGATCGTGTCGCCTACGAGTCAGGGCTGAGTCGGTATACGTACCAGAAGCTTGAGAAGGGCGAGTCGCGGCCTGGCACTCCAGCGAACCCGACTGTCAAGACGCTGCTCGCCGTGGCCCAGGTGCTCGGCGTCGACCTGACTGATCTCCTGCCTGCGCGCGCGCCAGATCTGACGCTCAGATAAGTCTGAGCCGCCCCGCCGCCCACTCGGTCCGCACGCAGTTCGGAACGCCGCGCCACTACAGTGCTGTGCCTAATCCGTATGGCATCCTTCAATCTATGGAAGCGGTCGCGATCGAGCACGAACCGTTTGCCTTGGCAGCCGATGACCCGTACCTCAGCGCTCTGATCGGCACCATCGAAGAGCCACATGGTAGGTCAACCGCCGAGCTCGCGGGCCAGCTGACTGTGTCGTGGTGGGACCGCCATGGCACCGGCCCATCGCGGGCTGAACTCTTCGACGAAATGTTCTCAACCCCCGACTGGGAGCACGTCATCGATGATCCCGGGCGCTCATTGCTCCAGCGGAAGGAGCAGCGCGAGCTGCTACAGCGTTGGCTCGTCAGCTACTGGTCACGGCTCGGGACGATCACATTAGTTCCAGGTCACGACGAGGTCATCCGACCGGGCCGCCTTCGTCCTGAGGCTGGGTGACAGAGGGCTCGCCCTTGTAGCCTGATCTGTTCGGGAGGGAGGGCGCGTGAGAGAGATCATCATCAGCGGACGCCGCCTCACGGTCACTCACGTCGGAGTCGAGTCGACCGAGCACGGCGACATCCAGCGCTACCGCGTCGACGTATCTGACTCCGATGCCACCACCCGCCTGTCGATCCTGCGCGCGTCGCGCACCGTCGATGCATGTGTCCTGGCCTCGGTGATCGAGACCGAGCTCCTGCTCGACTACCCGGGCAGCAGTGAGGACGGCGTGCTCCGCGATCGGAGTGTTCGCGAGTGGCGCGACGAGAACCGGATCGCAATCGAGGCCGCTCTCGGTCGGCTTCGGGCCGATACCGCCCAGATGCAGCCGGAGCCCGTGAGTGACATCGAACGAGCGTTGCTGCGCGCATACGACATGGATCCCGACGCCCCGGATTCTCACGATGCGTGAGTACCCGTGGTTCGACTTCGACCAGGTCGACTTCGTGACCTCCGACACCCACTTCAGTCACGCCCGCATCAGCGAACTCGCTGGCCGCCCGTTCTCGACGGTCGAAGAGATGGACTCCACGCTGATCCGCCGATGGAACGACGCCATCGCGCCCGACGATGTCGTTTTGCACCTCGGCGATGTCGCACTCGGACCGATCGAAGAGTCGATCCGGCTCACCGCGCGACTCAACGGGCGCCGGCTTCTCGTCCCCGGCAACCACGATCGTGTCTCACCAGCAACACAGAGCAAGCGCGCCATCGAGCGATTCGCACCTCAATACGAGGCGGCCGGGTGGGAGATCCTGCCGGAGGTGATCGAAGGCACGCGGCACGGGTACCGGCTCCTCGCCTCGCACTACCCGTACGCCGGCGACAGCCAACCCATTGATCGCCACACATCGCATCGCCCACGCTGGGACGACGGTATCCCGCTCCTTCACGGACACACGCATGCACGCGATCACGGCCCGAACGACCATCAGTTCCACGTCGGCGTCGACGCCCACGGCTTCGCCCCGATCCCGTTCAGCGTGATCGACGCCTGGCTCCGCAGCCTGCCCGGAATAGAGACTCGGCTGCAGACAGCGGTCCGCGAGGCGCGGGAGATCCTCGCCCACCTGGACGACACAACTCCGTCCAACATGGATTTGATGTTCTTCATGCAGGCGTACGACGAACTTCACATGCACCTCGAAGAACTCCTGGCTGCCGTTGACGAGGTCGGGCACGCCAACAGCGACGACGACGAGGGTTCCCGATAGGATCGGCCCATACCCGGACACATCCGGCTCAATCCGCATGGGGGCGTGAATGTCAGAGCCATGGCTCTCTGCCGACGACATCGCTGAGCACTTGGGTGTCACCAAAGACACGATCTACGCGTGGATCTCCGACAAAGGGATGCCGGCGCACAAGGTCGGGCGTCTGTGGAAGTTCCAGGCGAGCGAGGTTGACGACTGGGTGCGCAAGGGAGATGCCGGATCCCCGGGCTGACCCAGTCAGCCGCGATGTCGGCGGCCCGACGTATCCTGAGCGACTTGCCATTTTCCAGGGGAGGAACCACGTGGACGCACCTGCGGTGACGCTCGCCTCGCTGCGCGCGGGACAACGCCTGCGCGGCGTCCTGCCCGGGCAACCGGTGACGCTCGTCGGCGTGACGCCGCTGGACGATGCGCTCGTCGAGATCTTCTTTCGCGACGACTCCGGCCGCACCGGCGAGCGGATGATCACCGATGCGGATGCCGGCAAGCTTGAGCTGGTCACTGAGCTCGGCAACGCACCCGCGTTCGACGGCGACCCCGACGAGTTCCGCCTCGCGGCTGAGGCGCTGCGCATCAAGTACGCCGCACTCTACGACCCGATGGCGGCGGTGAACAGCTCGGACGTCGACCCTCTGCCGCACCAGATCCGCGCAGTGTACGAGGAGCTCCTCCCGCGGATCCCGCTTCGGTTCCTGCTCGCCGACGATCCGGGCGCCGGCAAGACGATCATGGCCGGCCTCTATCTGAAGGAGCTCATCCTTCGCGCCGACTGCGAACGAGCACTGATCGTCGCCCCCGGCGGCCTCGTCGAGCAGTGGCGAGAAGAGCTGTCCCAGAAGTTCGACCTGTCGTTCGAGATCTTCAACCGGCAGATGGTCGACGACGCGCAGGGGCGCAACGTGTTCGCCGAACACCCGTTCCTCATCGCACGGATGGATCAACTCTCCAGGAGCGATGACCTGGTCGAGCAGCTGTCGGACGTCACCTGGGACGCTGTCGTCGTCGACGAGGCGCACCGCATGTCGGCGCACTACTCGTCGTGGGCCGGCCAAGTCGACGAGACGAAGCGATTCCGGCTTGGCCGACTGCTCGCCGAAACCGCGCACAACTTCCTCCTCATGACCGCGACCCCTCATGCGGGCAAAGAGGAGGACTTCCAGCTGTTCATGTCGCTACTGGACCGCGACCGATTCGAAGGCCAGTTCCGCGCCGGCGTGCACCGCACCGACACCCGCGGCCTGATGCGACGCATGGTGAAGGAAGAACTCCTCACCTTCGAGGGCAAGCCCCTGTTCCCTGAGCGTCGTGCCTACACCGTCGAGTACGAGCTGAGCGACCCCGAGCGCGAGCTATATGAGCTGGTGACCGGCTACGTCCGCACCGAGATGGGGCGGGCGGAACGCCTCGCGCAGGCCGGCGACAAGAAGCGTGGCAACAACGTCGGCTTCGCGCTCACGGTGCTGCAGCGACGCCTCGCCTCGAGCCCCGAAGCCATCCTCCGCTCACTCGAGCGACGCCAAGTGCGACTCGAGACGCGCTTGCGGGAGTGGCGACGCGCGACCGACGAGGCCCGGTACAGCACCTCGATGACCGCGGCGATCGATGAGTGGTCGACGGGCCGCGTGACGCTCGACTTCGCGGACGATTCCAACTCGACGCCAAGCTTCGACCCCGACTTGTTTGATGACCTTGATGAGGAGGTCGCTGAAGACGAGCGCGCGCAGTTCGAGGCGCGTGTAGACGAGGTCGTCGACCTCGCCACCGCCTCCGAGTCGATCGGCGAGCTTCGCGCAGAGATCGCGATCCTCGAAGACCTCATCCGCGTCGCCCGCCGCGTGCGGCTGCTCGACGACGACAAGAAGTGGGTGCAGCTACGCACGATCCTCGACGAGCAGCTCCTCGTCCACGACGACTCAGGCGAACCGCGCAAGATCATCATCTTCACCGAGCACAAGGACACCCTCGACTACCTGCGCCAGAAGATCACGACGCAGCTGGGTCGCCCCGAGTCGGTCATCACGATTCACGGAGGCACCCGCCGCGAAGACCGCAAAGCGGCACGCGAGCAGTTCACGTACGACCGCAACACTGTCGTGTTGCTGGCGACGGATGCCGCGGGCGAAGGCCTCAATTTGCAGCGTGCCCACCTCATGGTCAACTACGACCTACCGTGGAACCCGAACCGCATCGAGCAGCGCTTCGGCCGCATCCACCGCATCGGCCAGCGCGAGGTGTGCCACCTGTGGAACATGGTCGCGAAAGACACCCGCGAAGGGGACGTATTCACCCGGTTGCTGTCGAAGATCGACCAGATGTCGATCGCGTACAACGGCAACCTCTTCAACGTCCTCGGCGATGCGGATGCCTTCCAGGAGAAGTCGCTTCGCGATCTGCTGATCGAGGCGATCCGGTACGGCGACGAGCCCGAACGCAAGGCCGAGCTCAACCGCGTCATCGACGCGAGCGTCGCCCACGGGCTCGACGCCATGGTCGCCGAGCGCGCACTGCACCCCGAGATGTACTCCTCACTCAACCTCGAAGAGATCCGCGAGCGGATGGAGAAGGCCCGCGAGCGACGACTGCAGCCGGGATACATCGCGGCGTTCTTCCTCCCCGCCTTCGAACGCCTCGGCGGTCGCATCCGCCGGCGCGAGAAGGGCCGATACGAGATCACGCGGGTACCGGAGCGCGTCATCGACATGGCCCGCAGGCTCAACAGGTGGGCGCCCGTGCCGGAACGGTATGAACGAGCCACGTTCGAAACCGCACTCGTCCGCCCCGAGAATCAGACGCAGGCGGCACTTCTCGCCCCCGGCCACCCGCTACTTCAAGCCGTCATAGACCTCACCATCGAAGACCTGGGGTCAGTACTCAAGCGCGGAACGGTGTTCGTCGACCGACGCGAACAGCAATCCGAGCAAACTGCGCTGCTGTACGCCGTCGAGCAACGAATCCAGAACGCCACCCCCGACGCCGACACCGTGTCGCGCCACTTCGACTACCCGGTCCTCGACGCCGCGGGCACAGTCATCCTCGCCGCGGCCCCGCCCTATCTCGACTACGACGCGCCACACGCTCGTGAGGCTGCAACGATCGCAGAGGTTCTCGCGGAGGAGTGGGCGAAGAGTGACCATGAGCGCTCCATCCGCGCCTGGGCGTATCGCGACGGCCTCGCACCCCGCATGGACGAACTCGCCGCGCGCATCGCCGTGGACGTCGACCGCACCCGTGTTCAGGTCAAGGAACGACTCCTCGCCGAAATCAACCACTGGGACCGCGAACACAATCGCCTCGAAGCACTCGAACGCGCCGGCACCATTGGCCGCATCCGCGCTGACGTCGCGCTCCATCGGGCGCGCCAACTCGACGAACGGCTCGACAAGCGACTACGCGCGCTCGACGAAAGCACACGACTCGTCGCACTTCCCGCTGTCGTCCGCGGATCAGCACTCGTCGTGCCGAGCCGACGACTGTCGACTGGCGACGAGGATGCCGCGCCCCAGACCTTCGCGCGCAACACCGAGTTCGTCGAACGCCGAGCCGTCGAGGCCGTTCTCGCCACCGAACGCGCACTCGGCCGCACGCCACACGAGATGCCTAGGAACAACCCCGGATATGACATCCAGTCCCTCGATCCCGACGGGCGCATTCATTACATCGAGGTGAAGGGTCGGATCCAGGGATCCGACACCTTCACCATCACGACGAATGAGGTCACCTTCGCCCAGACGCAGGGCGACCGCCACCGCCTCGCCCTCGTACTCGTGTCGCCGGATGGCGAGAAGCGGGACCGGCTCCGCTACGTGCTCGACGCGTTCACGCACATCGAGCCGTCCGCGACAACCCGGTCGTACAACGAGGAGTGGCGTGACTACTGGGATCGCGGTGGGCCGCCGCGATGACGCAGTCCAACGTATCCGCCACACCGAGAGAGACATTGTGACGCACACATCGACGAAGAAGAAGCTCATCGAGGTGGCGCTTCCCCTTGAGGCGATCAACTCCGCCGCTGAGCATGAAAAGTCAGTGCCTCGCAAGGGGCACCCCGCGACGATGCACCTTTACTGGGCACCGCGCCCTCTCGCGGCGGCGCGCGCAATCCTGTTCGCCCAGTTGGTCGACGACCCGTCTTCGCGACCCGAAGAGTTTCCCACGACAGCCGAACAGGACGCTGAGCGGCAACGTTTGCACCGGCTACTAGAAGAGCTTGCCAAGTGGGAGAACTCGAGTAACCAGGACCTGCTCGCCCAGGCCCGAGCAGAGATTGCGCGGTCCACTGGACGTAGCGAACTGCCGTTCATCGACCCATTCTCCGGCGGCGGAGCAATTCCCCTCGAGGCGCAGCGGCTCGGGCTCCAGCCACACGCCTCCGACCTGAATCCCGTCGCAGTCTTGAAGACCAAAGGCCTCATTGAGATTCCGCCGAGATTCGCGGATGAGCCGCCCGTCCATCCCCAGGCTGAGTCGCGTACGACTCCTTGGCGCGGAGCTGAGGGCCTCGCAGAGGATGTTCGTCGATATGGCGAATGGGTACGAGATAAGGCTGCGGAGCGGGTCGGCCACCTGTACCCCGAGGCCATCGCTCCAGGTGGCACCGAACATCGGGTGATCGGGTGGCTCTGGGCGAGAACAGTGACGAGCCCCAATCCGGCCAACCCGATCGAAGTGCCGTTGGTGCGAACATGGTGGCTCAGCAAGAAGAAGGGCCGCGAGACATACATCGTCCCTCACGTCGAGGACGGTCGGATTCGATACGAGATTCGCCGGGATCGCAACGGCCCGACAGGCGCGCAAGACGGGACCGTGGGGCGAAGCGGAGCAGTATCGATTGCCGACGGAACCCCCATCGACCTCAAGTACGTGCGCGCTGAAGCTCAAGCCGGGCGGATGGGGGCCCATCTGATTGCCGTCGTGGCCGAGGGTCAGCGCGGTCGCCTATACGTGGAACCAACCCAGGTGCACGCCGAAGCAGCAATGGTGCCCAGGCCGGCGGGTGCTCCAGAGGCAGATCTTCCCCCGGTGGCACCCAGCTTCCGCGTGCAGGCCTACGGCTTCAAGCAGTGGTCAGACTTGTTTACCAATCGTCAATTGATGGCGCTTACGACCTTCAGCGACTTGGTGGGGGAGGTTCGTGGCCGCGCAGTTGCCGACGCGAATCAAAGGGGCATGGTCGACGGCGAGCGACTGGAGAACGGCGGTGATGGCGCCCTTGCATACGGGGATGCCGTCGCGACCTATGTGGCGTTCGCAATTAGCAAGCTCGCGGACTGGTCGTCGTCCCTATGCAGTTGGATCAACGTGATCGAAGGAGTCCGCGATACTTTCGCGCGACAGGCCCTACCCATGGTCTGGGACTACTTTGAGATCAATCCCTTCTCTGGCTCTGTCGGGAACTTTCTGGCACATGTGGAGTGGGTCGCGGCGGGTATCGCGGCGATGCCGGCCTCCGGCACCCACCCCGGCGAGGTGAGGCAGGCGGACGCCGCCTCGCGCAAGTACGACGGAATGGTTGTATCCACGGATCCGCCCTACTACGACAACATCGGCTACTCGGATCTCTCCGACTTCTTCTACGTGTGGCTGAGGCGATCACTTTCTGACATCCACTCGAAGACACTCGCTACGGTGCTGACTCCCAAGACGGACGAACTAGTGGCTAACCCGCACCGTCATGGAGGAAAGGCAGGCGCCGAGAAGTTCTTCGTGGAAGGCTTCAACGAAGTCTTCAGGCGTATCCGAGAGGGAGCCGATCGAAGTGTTCCCATGACGGTGTACTACGCGTACAAGCAGCAGGACACGCGCGACACCGGAACGACTTCTACCGGTTGGCATACACTCCTCAGCGGCTTGATCGATTCCGGTTGGGAGATCACGGCAACCTGGCCAGTGCGGAACGAGCGCACCGGCCGCATGATCAGCATCGGCACAAACGCTCTTGGATCGAATATTGTGCTCGCCTGCCGCCCACGGGCTGCGGAAGCAGAGTCCACTACTCGGCGAGCATTCATCGCCACGCTGAGATCCGAGCTTCCGAGCGCTTTACGCAGCATGCTTCAGGGGAGCATTGCTCCAGTTGATTTGGCGCAGGCGACAATCGGGCCCGGAATTGCGGTGTTCTCACGCTACTCGCGAGTGCGGGAAGCGGACGGATCCGACATGAGCGTGCGAGATGCTCTACTGCTCATCAATGCAACGTTGGACGATGTGCTCGGTGAGCAGGAGGCGGATTTCGATCCAGACACGCGCTTTGCGGTCAAGTGGTACCGACAGTTCGGTTGGGACGAAGCAACGTCAGGTGAAGCCGACCAACTCGCTCAAAGCTCGGATACAACGGTAGGTGGCCTTGAGCGAGGCGGAATATTCCGCGCCAAGGGCGGTCGCGCCAATCTGATTGCGCCTAGCGATCTAGATGGCGACTGGGATCCTGAGTCCGACGCCCGAGTGAGCATCTGGGAAGTCACAGTTCGGCTCGCTGCGATTCTGGACACGACCGGCGTTGACAAGGTGGTTCAGCTGCTTCCGCGGGTTCAGACACGAGTCAGCCTGGACGCAGTCAAGGAGCTCGGGTTCCTGCTCTTTCGCGAAGCGGAGAAGAAGTCAAGCGCTCGCGACGCGGGCCTCTTCAATGCCCTAGTGAGCGTGTGGAGTGACGTCGCGGAGATGTCGCGACACCAGAGCCGCAAAGGCTCCAAAGGAATCCAGCAAGCATTCGACTTCGACGAGAACTGAGTCACCATGGCATTGAATAACCGCGACCGCGTCAGCAAGGGATTTGACCTCCTGTCCGAAGGTCTCCTCGACACCGTTGACGACGTGATGACAAACGCCTACGGCACAAAGGACTGGCCGATTCGATGGGCTGAGGAGGACGCTCAGCGTCGTGGTGGGCCTGCTCGAACGCTGACGAAGCATGACGTTCAGGTGCAGCTTCGTGCGATTACCGAGCAGGGCTACCGATTCAAGGATGTGTTGTCGCGGGCACAGCAGGGGTTCGGGTCCGAGCTCCGCGAGACGCGAAACCTGTGGGCGCACAACGAGCCGTTCAGTTCTGATGACGCGGCGCGCGCGCTCGATACGATCGAGCGACTGCTCCACGCGGTCGGCGCGGTCGACTCTGCCGAGGACGTCCGCAAGCTCCGCGTCGACCTGCAGCGCACGGTCTTCGAGGATCAGACGCGCAAGCAGGTCAAGCGGACGACGGTGTCCCTCGACCCGGGTTCGGGTTTGCGGCCGTGGCGCGAGGTGATTCGCCCGCATGACGATGTGGCACGTGGCGAGTTCACGGCATCCGAGTTTGCTGCCGACCTGCATCTCGTGCGAACAGGTCAGGCGACGAGCCCTGAGTATGGCGATCCGGTCGAGTTCTTCACCCGCACGTACCTCACGGAAGGTTTGCGGGATCTGCTGTCGCGCGCGCTCAGACGCGTGGGCGGAGGGGACGGGAACGCGAGCCCGGTCGTCAACCTGCAGACGAACTTCGGTGGCGGCAAGACGCACTCGATGCTCGCTCTATACCACCTCTTCAGCGGCACGCCCGCGAAGGACTTGCCTCAGGAACTCCAGGAGCTCATCGCTGAGAGCGGGAACCCGGATCTTGGTGCCCTGGGAGTGAGGCGCGTCGCGCTCGTCGGCACGTACTTGAAGGCGGGGTCACCGCTCATCAAGGACGACGGGACGGAGGTGCGCACACTCTGGGGTGAACTTGCATGGCAGCTCGGCGGCCGCGAAGCGTATGACCTGATTGCTGAGGACGATCGAGCCGGGACGAACCCGGGCGAGGCCTTGCGGACGCTGATCGCGAAGTACTCGCCGGCGCTGATCCTGATCGACGAGTGGGTCGCGTACGCGCGGCAGCTCGTCACGGACAAGGAGCTTCCGTCAGGCTCGTTCGAGACGCAATTCACGTTCGCCCAGTCGCTGACCGAAGTCGTCCGGTCGGTGCCTGGCGCGATGCTCGTCGTCTCGATCCCGGCATCCGATACCGGTGATGCGGGCAGTGGAAGCGACATCGAGATCGGCGGCGCGAACGGCCAACTCGCGCTGGAGCGCCTGCAGAACGTGATCCGTCGTGTCGCTGACCAGTGGCGGCCGTCGAGCAAGGATGAGTCCTTCGAGATCGTCCGCCGCCGACTCTTCCAGGCACCTGATGCCGAGGGCCTCACCACGATCTCCGCCGTGGCGCGCAGCTTCGTCACTCTGTACCGGAGCAACACCGCCATGTTCCCGCGGGACGCCGCGACACCAAGCGACGACTACGAACAGCGCATCCGAGCGTCGTACCCGCTCCACCCCGAGCTGTTGGACCGGCTGTACGAAGATTGGTCCACACTTGAGCGCTTCCAGCGCACTCGTGGTGTGCTCAAGCTGGTGTCCTCGATCGTGCACGAGCTGTGGGCATCCAACGACACGTCGCCGCTGATCCTCCCCGGCAACGTGCCACTGGAGGCAACGACTGTTAACACCGACCTCACCCAATACCTCGAGGACCAGTGGAAGCCGATCATCGACTCGGACATCGACGGTCCGGGGTCCATGGCGCAACAGATTGACCTCGACCGCCCCAACCTGGGGCAGCGGTTCGTCACGCAGCGGATCGCGCGAACGATTTTCATGGGAGCTGCCCCGCGGATCAAGGCGTCCCGGAAGGGGTTGGACAAGCAGTACGTCTGGCTCGGAACAGCGGCTCCCGGTGACACGCTCGGTAACTTCGGCAGTGCGATCGAGTTGCTTGCGCAGCGGTCGACGTACTTCTACGAGGAGCAGGGGCACTACTGGTTCGACACTCAGCCTTCGGTGACGAAGACGGCAAACGACTATGCCGAGCGACTCCGCGAAGACGTCGAGACCGTGTGGAATGAGATCACTGAGCGACTTCGCAGCGAGGAACGTGCGCGCGGTGTTTTCGATCGAGTGCACGTCGCACCGGCATCCAGCGCCGATATCCCCGACCTCGAAGACGCGCGACTGGTGATCGTCCACCCGCGCCACTCGCGGCGGAAGTCGGACGGTGCCGACGCCGCAGCCCACCAATGGGTGCGCGACGCGATCGAGACCAAGGGCGCGAGCCAGCGCGTGCACCGCAATACCCTCGTCTTCCTCGTCGCTGACAAGAGCGAGCTCGAGAGCCTCGAGGCCGCTGCCCGCAGCTACCTCGCGTGGAAGCGTGTGCAGGCGACCAGCGAGAGCCTCAACCTGTCGGTGCAGCAGCGCAAGCAGACCGACGACTGGGTCACGCGTCTCGACCGGACCGTGTCGGACCGAATCCGCGACACATTCGTGTGGGCGGTGTACCCGGAGCAGTTCGACGCCACCAAGCCATTCGAACTGATCACGGACAAGGTGCCCGACTCGAGCGGCCGCTCCCTCGCGGAGCGCGTCGCCGCGAAGCTGACCCGCGACGATCAGCTCGTCACGGAGTTGGGTGCGCCGATCCTCGGTGCCACGCTTCACCAGGAGCTGGGACAGCTGTGGCGTGACAAGGGCGAGATCAGCGTCGGCGAACTGTGGGGCTATTTCACCCGGTACGTCTTCCTGCCGCGCCTCGTTCGCCGAGAGACTCTCGACTCGGCCATCGAACGGTCACTCAATTCCGTCCTCGTCGACGGCGAGAAGTTCGCGATCGCGACGGCAAAGGACACCGAAGCTGATCGCTACCGCGGGCTGATCGTGCCGCCTGCGCACAACACCGCGATCCAAGTCACCGACAGCACGCTCCTCGTCGACTGGAACAAGGCTGACGAACAGGCGTCCGCCGATCGCGCCGCCGCCGCTCGGGAAGCCGCCCGGGGCGCAGCCGAGGAAGGCTCCGCAGAGCTCGGCCCGGTCGACATCGTCCTGATCGATCACGGAGCAGACGAGTCGGAGGGAACGAGCGAAGAGAGTTTCGCGCCGCGACGCCCGAGCCGGTACTTCGGCGCCGTGAAGGTCGACCCCGATCGGTACTCGCGCGACATCGGGAACGTGACTCGCGAGATCATCGATCGCCTCGCGGGCGCCGGCGCCAGGCTCGAGATCACGATCGACATCCAGGCCAGTAAAAGCGACGGCTTCGACGAGGGAGAGGTGCGCACCATCAGCGAGAACGCACGCGTGCTCAAGTTCGACGCGAGCTCCGGTTTCGAGAGTTGACCACACAGGCCGCAACGGCGCATGAGCTGTGCGTCGAACGAGCATCAGGACGGAAGGAGCCTCAGGGATGAGGATCGAATCAGCAGTCGTAACCAACTACCGCTGCATCGTCGATAGCGGAGAGTTCGGCGTTGAAGCCGACAAAACGATCCTGGTGGGGATCAACGAAGCAGGTAAGACAGCATTGCTGAAGGCGATCCAACTCGTCAGCCCGACGCCAGATACTCCAAAGCTTGACTGGCTCTTCGATGCGCCGGCGCCGATGGTCGACGACATCCGACGCGGGAACCTAGATCGTGCGCGGATGGCGATCGCGAAGGTCGTCCTCAAACCCGATACGTCCGATGTCGACGGGCTTGCCCTCGCGAACAGCGAAGACGTTCGGCTTGAGATGACTGCGTGGCTCAGCGGTAAGCGCACCTATCGAGTCACTGGCTTGCCTGCGTCACCCACGCTCGGAGACGTAGACAAGAGCATCGTTCGCCTAACTAGTGCAATGTCGAAGCAATCGAGCGAAGACGCGAAGGCTGCGGCCCAAGCACTGACGTCGTGGAGGGCGAGCCACGGCCAAGCGGACTCGATCAGTGGAGAGATCGCCGAAGAGCTCCGCGGGCATCTTGATGCACTGTTGCCGCTGTTCGCGGACGGTTCCGCCGCCGAAGGCCATTGGGACGCCCTGGACGCCATCGTGAAGGAGGCGACAGGCCGCGACGAGATCGGCAACCACCTTCTGTCGAAGTTGCCCCCGTTCGTCTACTTCTCCTCTTACTTCTCGGTTCGACCGAGAATTCACTTGAACCGGCTCGCGGAAAGGGAGGAGTCAGGCGAGATCGACCTTGACTACGACTTTGGCAATCTGCAACTCCTGAAGTTTCTCGGCTTCACCGCGCGTGAACTATCGAATATGGACTCGGAGGCTCCTGAGAAAGGCGTCAACTACGACACCGATGTTCAGGAACAGGAACGATACAAGGCCGCGCTTGCCGCGCATGAACGCAGGCTCACAGAACGCAAGCGGGCGCTTCAGACAGCCGGTGCGCGTCTCACGGCTGAGATTCGTCGCGTCTGGAACGACGACTCCCTGACCCTTCGCCTCGACGTCGACGGACAGTACCTCCAGACGCTCGTGGAGGATGAGCTGGGGATTCCGGTCGAGCTTGATCAGCGTAGTGAGGGCTTTCGCTGGCTCGTGTCGTTCTTCGTCGTCTTCCACGCTCAGGCAAAGGACGATCTCCGAAACGCCATACTGCTCCTGGATGAGCCCGGCCTCAGCCTTCACGCGCTCAAACAGCAGGAGTTTCGCAAAACCGTATCCGCTCTGGCCGAGGGGAACCAGATCGTCTACACGACGCACTCTCCCTTCATGGTGGGAGCCGACGAGCTGGATCTGGTCCGGGTGGTGGAGATGGTGGACCGCAAGGTCGGTACAAAGGTCCACACTCGCTTGGCCGTCGACGATCCGAAGTCGATCTACCCGCTTCAGGCAGCACTCGGGTACGACCTCGCGCAGAGCATGTTCACGCACCAACGGAACCTGGTCGTTGAGGGCATCACCGACCTTCTCATCATCGAGGCGCTGAACGCTGCATTCTCCTCGGAGGGCGGACCAGCAGTGGACAGCGACATCGCGATTGTTCCAGCCGGAAGCGCAAGCAAGGTCGTCTACTACAGCACGATCCTGACTAGCCAAAGCCTCAAGGTGGCCGCTCTCCTGGATTCGGATTCCGCTGGCGATCAGGCTGCGGAGCAAGAAGCACTCTGGCAACTGTTGAGTACAAAGAGGATCCTCAGAACTGGCGATCACATCGCCGGAGTGCAGCGAGCTGAGATCGAAGACCTGTTACGTCACACACTGGCTCAGATCGCTCGGGACGACCTCGGTTGGGACAGCGTTGCGACTGTGCAGAGCCAGCCCGCGCGCCCGCTAGTGGAGATCCTCGTTGCCGAGCACCCCGAAGCATCGAAATGGAAGCTCGCACGCGCCTTCGCGAAGTGGTTGAGCGCGAACGGAACCGCGGCGCTGGATCCCTCGGAGCGGGCGTCGTGGAGTTCGCTCTCGGCGGCGGTCAACAAGGCGCTCACCTAATGGACGCCCGAGCTGACGTACCTATGGCCGGCGTCAATGACGTGACGTCCCCCATCGAACCGGCGACCGACGGCGTCGGTGACACGACGACTGTCCCGATGGGCAAACCCGGCAATCTCGGCTTCGATGGACGCGTCTTTCTCACGGAGGCCGAGCATCAGACGTATCTACGCCGTAAGCCAGTCCGTTTTGTCCGAAAGGTGATCGCGGCGTCCAACTCGTGTTCGGTCTGTGGAGAAGACGGATCGGGCGAGAACCCGCTGCAAGTAGCGCACATCGTTCCGTTTGGGCTTGGCGTCGTTCATTTCAAGCTCACGCCGGAGTGGTTGGACAGCCCGGCGAACCTGCGCTGGGCACACCGTCGCGTCTGCAACAAGGCCGCCGAGTTGAGCGTCGATCAGACGCGGGCGCACCTAATCGAACTCGGCGTCCTGCCCGCCGACAGTGCCTGACCCCGCGCTGGACGTCGGTCGCGGACGACCTAAATGATGTCTACGCGGCCAGGCCGAAAGGGTCCAGCGACTTCGACTCGATGTCTCGTGAGACACCCGACTTGCGCATAAACGCCGGATCGATGATGCGGTCATCAGGTCGCGGCTCGGCCATGTCGACCATGAGCTGGATGATGTGGCGCGCGGTGCGGAACTGGCCGTTCGTGCCGCTCGTCGCGAGCTTCGACAGCATGTACTCGTAGATGTCGCCCTTGGTGTCGCGATCCTCCATCGGAATCTCGCCCAGCAGGTCCACCACCTTCGTCAGCAGCGCCGGCGTCGGAATCGTGAAGCGCGCGTCCTTCATGTTGCGGGCGTAGCTCGAGCCCTCGGCGCCCAGGCGCCGCAGCCACGGGAAGACGTGCTCCGACACGACCTCGAACATCTCGGTGGGGGAGAAGTTCGTGAACACGCCCCACCGCAGATCGCGATAGGGGCGCCTTCCCGGCAGATCGCTGTCGTAGCCGTCGGGGAAGATCGGGTTCTCGATGGGGTCGCCGAACCGCGCCGCCTTCTGCTCCTCTTTGGTGTGCAGCTCGTCGAGGCGCTTGATGAAGAGCAGGTAGGTGATCTGCTCGATGACCTCGACGGGGTTGGCGATGCCCCCCGACCAGAAGGCGTCCCAGACCCTGTCGACCTGACTTCTCAGCGGACCCGTGACCACACCGTCTCCCCTCGCGTGCAACGGCTCCGCGACGGGCCCCTCAGGCCGCGACGACTGCGTGCCCGCGCCCTGCAAGCGGTTGCGAAACGACGCGGCGATCGGATGCCTCAGCCCGCGGCATCCGCAAGATGAAAGCGTTCTCATCCTGTAAGCGCTTGCAACATGTCCCGGTCCATTGCTAGCGTCGGCCGCACACCTCCCCACCCCGGCACGTCGCCGTGCCACCGCCCCACCCTTGGAGCCCCGTGTCGAAGACGACCTCCGCACGTGTCCGCCGCGCCGCCGCGACTCTCGCCGCGGCCGCCCTGATCCTCGCCGGGGGAGTGGTCGCCACCGCTCCCGCCGCGGCCGCCGAGCGCACCTTCGCCCTCG
The DNA here is from genome assembly GCF_015277815.1 of Microbacterium atlanticum. Taxonomy (NCBI): domain Bacteria; kingdom Bacillati; phylum Actinomycetota; class Actinomycetes; order Micrococcales; family Microbacteriaceae; genus Microbacterium; species Microbacterium atlanticum. The sequence goes on along the minus strand of NZ_CP063813.1, from coordinate 3,325,767 downwards.
TCGGCAGCCTGCAGTCCGAGCTCGGCTGCAGCGCCGACTGGCAGCCCGAGTGCGCGGCCACCGAACTCGTCGCCACCGCGAACGCGGGCATCTATGCGGCCGAGTTCGAGGTGCCCGCGGGCTCGTACGAGTACAAGGTGGCGGTCAACGACACGTGGGACGAGTCCTACGGCCGGGACGGCGAGAACATCCCGCTGACGATCGCCGGTCCGGCGACGCTGCGCTTCCTCTTCGACGACACGACGCACCGCGTCGGCGTCGAGGCCGTGAGTCTCAGGGCCGGTTACACCGACGACGACGACGCGCTCGTCGCCGAGCCGGTCCGCCAGCCGGGCAGCCAGGAGCAGTTCTACTTCGTCATGACCGACCGGTTCGCCAACGGCGACACCTCGAACGACCGCGGCGGCCTGGACGGCGACCGCCTCGCGACCGGCTTCGACCCGACCGACAAGGGCTTCTACCACGGGGGCGACATCGCCGGCCTGCGCAAGAAGCTCGACTACATCGACGGCCTGGGCACGACGGCGATCTGGCTGACCCCCAGCTTCAAGAACCGGCCCGTGCAGGGCGAGGGCGCGAACGCCAGCGCCGGCTACCACGGCTACTGGATCACCGACTTCACGCAGATCGACCCGCACCTCGGCACGAACGCCGAGCTCGAGGCGCTCATCGCCGAGGCGCACGCCAAGGACATCAAGGTCTACTTCGACATCATCACGAACCACACCGCCGACGTCATCTCGTACGCCGAGGGCCAGTACTCGTACATCGACCAGGCCACCAGCCCGTACCGCGACGCCGACGGCGCGACCTTCGACCCGGCCGCCTTCGCCGGCACCGGATCCTTCCCGTCCCTCGACGCCCAGACGTCGTTCCCCTACACGCCGGTGCTCGCGGCGGGCGACGAGGACGCCAAGACCCCGGCGTGGCTGAACGACCCGACGCTGTACCACAACCGCGGCGACTCGACCTGGTCGGGCGAGTCGGTCACCTACGGGGACTTCTCGGGGCTCGACGACCTCATGACCGAGCACCCCACCGTCGTGGACGGCTTCGTCGAGGTGTACCAGGACTGGATCGACCTGGGCATCGACGGCTTCCGCATCGACACCGCCAAGCACGTGAACTTCGAGTTCTGGGAGCAGTGGTCGGCCGAGGTGCTCGACTACGCGCACAACGTCGCGAAGAAGCCGGACTTCTTCATGTTCGGCGAGGTGTACGACGCCGACCCGGTGAAGCTCGCGCCGTACGTCCGCGACAGCGACATGAACAGCGTGCTCGACTTCGCGTTCCAGTCCTCGGCCACCAGCTACGCCGCCGGCAACAGCGCGAAGGGCCTGCAGAGCCTCTACGCCGGCGACGACTGGTACACCACCGCGGACTCCTCGTCGACCGCGCTGCCCACCTTCCTCGGCAACCACGACATGGGCCGCATCGGCCACCTGCTGCAGAACACCTCCGACGCCCTCGCGCGCGACCTGCTCGCGCACGACCTGATGTTCCTCGGCCGGGGCCAGCCGGTCGTCTACTACGGCGATGAGCAGGGCTTCGCGGGCACCGGCGGCGACAAGGACGCCCGCCAGAGCCTGTTCGCCAGCCAGGTCGCGTCGTACCAGAACCAGAAACTCATCACCGGGGCGGACGCCGGATCGGTCGACCGCTACGACACCGATGCGCCGATCTACGCGCACATCGCCGAGCTGGCAGCCCTCCGCACGGCGCACCCCGCGCTCGTCACCGGCGCCCAGATCGAGCGCCACGCCGACAGCGGCGCCGGCGTCTACGCGTTCTCGCGCGTCGACCGCACCGAGAAGGTCGAGTACCTCGTCGCCCTCAACAACACCGTCGCCGACAAGACGGTCGCGCTGACCACGCTCACCGAGGGCGCCGCGTTCGCGCCGGTGTACGGCACTACGACCGGGATCTCGACGGATGCCTCGGCTGCGGCATCCGTCACCGTCCCGGCCCTGTCGGCCGTGGTCTACCGCGCCGACCGTGCCGTGACCGCCCCGCAGGCGCCGCTGAGCGTCACGGTGTCGGCGCCGGCGCCGGGCGCCGGAGTGAGCGGCTCGACGCCGGTCTCGGCCGACGTCGACGACGCCACGTGGGTGGAGACGAGCTTCGCGTGGCGCGTCGTCGGCGCCGACGAATGGCACGCGCTCGGCACCGCCGAAGACACCGACCCGCGTGTCTTCCACACCGTCGACGGCCTCGCCGACGGCACGCTCGTCGAGTACCGCGCCGTGACGACGGATGCCGCGGGCGGCCACGCCGCCGCCTCGACCTTCGCCTCGGTGGGCGACCCGGTGACGCTCGACGTCCCCCAGGCGCCGGAGTCGCCGATCTCGATGGTCACCGTGCCTGGCTCGCTCAACTCCGAGATGGGCTGCGCCGGCGACTGGGCACCCGGATGCGAGGCGGCGAAGCTCACGCTGCGCGCCGACGGCATCTGGGCCGGCACCTTCGATCTGCCCGCCGGCCAGTACGAGTACAAGGCCGCGATCGACGGCTCGTGGGCGATCAACTACGGCGCGAACGGCGTGCGCGACGGCTCCAACGTCGCCATCACGCACGCGGGCGGCGCGATCTCGTTCTACTTCGACCCGCGCACGAACATCGTGCAGTCGACGGCCGAGGGACCCATCGTGACGGTGCCCGGCTCATACCAGAGCGAGGCCGGCTGCGCCGGCGACTGGGCACCCGACTGCCTCAAGAGCCTCATGGCCGACGGTGACAAGGACGGCGTCTACGAGCTCGCGGTCGACCTTCCCGCCGGCGCCTACGAGGCGAAGGTCGCGCACGGCATGAGCTGGAACGAGAACTACGGCGTCGGCGGCGCTCCCGGCGGCTCGAACTACTCGTTCACCGCCGAGGAGGGCACCCCCGTGGTCTTCCGCTACACCCTGGCCACCCACGTGCTGGAGATCGGCGGCGAAGGGCTCGCCGGCCTCGGCGAGGAGCGCGCGCACTGGATCGACGAGCGCACCATCGCATGGCCGGCCGACCTCGGCGGCGATGCCGGCGACGCGACGTGGCAGCTGCACGCCTCACCCGACGCGAGCCTCGTGCTCGAGGACGACGCCGTGCGGGGCGGCGAGGCGATCGACCTCGTGGCCGTCGACGGCGGCCTGACCGACGGCCAGAAGGCGCGATTCCCGGCGCTCGCCGGCTTCGTCTCCCTGCAGGTGGCCGAAGGAGCGGATGCCGCGACCCTCCTGCGCGGGCAGCTCATGGTGTCGCAGCGCGACGCCGAGGGCACGTTGCGCGCCGTCACGGGCGTGCAGATCCCGGGCGTGCTCGACGACCTCTACGCCGACGCGGTGGCAGACGCCGATCTCGGCGTGAGCTTCAAGGCCAACAAGCCGACGTTCCGCCTGTGGGCGCCGACGGCGCAGGCGGCGACGCTGCTGACGTGGGACGCCGGGACCGACGGCGACCCCGTGCGACACGAGGCCGCGTGGGACGAGGCATCCGGGATCTGGACCGTCGCCGGCGACAAGAAGCTGAAGGGCGACGAGTACCTGTGGGAGGTCGTCGTCTACGCCCCCACCACGGGCGCGGTCGAGACCAACCGGGTCACCGATCCGTACTCCGTCGCACTCACGATCAACTCCGAACGCTCGGTCGCGGTCGACCTCGACGACAAGGCGTGGCGCCCGAAGGCGTGGGAGAAGACGAAGTCCCCGGTCATCGACCGTCCGGTGGACCGCGCGATCTACGAGCTGCACGTGCGCGACTTCTCGGTCACCGACGAGTCGGTGCCCGAGGCCGAGCGCGGCACCTACGCGGCGTTCTCACGCAAGAGCGCGGGCACGGCCCAGCTGCGCGAGCTCGCCGATGCGGGCATCAACACCGTGCACCTGCTGCCGACCTTCGACATCGCCACGATCGAGGAGGACCGGTCGAAGCAGGCCGTGCCCGCGTGCGACCTCGCCTCGTACGGTCCGGCCGACACCGCGCAGCAGGCGTGCATCGAGGAGGTCGTGGACGCGGACGGCTTCAACTGGGGCTACGACCCGTACCACTACACCGTCCCCGAGGGGTCGTACGCGGTCGACCCCCAGGGCGGCGCGCGTGTCGCGGAGTTCCGGTCGATGGTCGGCGCCCTGCACGGCATGGGACTGCAGGTCGTGCTCGACCAGGTCTTCAACCACACGGCCCAGTCCGGACAGGAGGCGAAGTCCGTGCTCGACCGGGTCGTGCCCGGCTACTACCACCGCCTCAACCTCGCCGGCGGCGTCGAGACCTCGACGTGCTGCCAGAACGTGGCGACCGAGCACGAGGTCGCGCAGAAGCTCATGGTCGACTCCGTCGTGACCTGGGCGCGCGACTACAAGGTCGACGGGTTCCGCTTCGACCTCATGGGCCACCACTCGAAGGCGAACATGCTCGCGATCCGCGAGGCGCTGGACGAGCTCACGCTCAAGCGCGACGGCGTCGACGGCAAGGCGATCTACCTGTACGGCGAAGGCTGGAACTTCGGGGAGGTCGCGAACAACGCCCTCTTCGAGCAGGCGACGCAGGGGCAGCTCGGCGGCACCGGCATCGGCACGTTCAGCGACCGGCTGCGCGACGCTGTGCACGGCGGGAGCCCCGTCGACGGTGACTCGAAGTTCTATCAGGGGTTCGGCACGGGCCTTGCCACCGACCCGAACGGCAGCGACCGGCCGGCGCCGGGCGATCCCTTCGCCGATCTTGCGCACAAGACCGACCTGGTCAAGCTGGGCCTGGCGGGCAACCTGCGGGACTTCTCGTTCACGGCCTCGGACGGCACGGTGAAGGCGGGCGACGAGCTGGACTACAACGGTTCGCCCGCCGGCTACGCCGATCAGCCCGACGAGATCATCACCTACGTCGACGCGCACGACAACGAGACGCTGTACGACCTGGGCGTGCTGAAGCTCCCCGCCGACACGCCGATGGCCGACCGCGTCCGCATGAACACGCTCTCGCTGGCGACGACCGCGTTCGCGCAGACCCCGTCGTTCTGGCATGCCGGCACCGAGCTGCTGCGGTCGAAGTCGCTCGACCGCAACAGCTACAACTCGGGCGACTGGTTCAACCGGATCGACTGGACCGGGCAGGAATCCACATTCGGCTCCGGTCTGCCGCGCCAGGCCGACAACGGCGGCCACTGGGACGACCTGGCTCCGCTGCTGGCCGATCCCGCGAACAAGCCCGGTGCTGCCGACATCGCCGCGGCCGAGGCATCCGCTCTCGATCTGCTCCGCGTGCGCGAGCAGGTGGGCCTGCTGCGCCTCGGGTCTGCCGCGCTCATCGAGCAGAAGGTCTCGTTCCCGAACAGCGGGACGGATGCCGCCCCCGGCGTCATCGTGATGCTGATCGACGACCTCGTGGGCAAGGACGTCGACCCGAAGCTGAAGGGCGCACTGGTGGTCTTCAACGCCGGTACCGAGGCGACGACGCAGAGCGTGACGCAGCTCGAGGGACGCGCGTTCGCGCTGGCTCCCGCCCTCGCCCAGGGCTCGGACGCGGTCTTGAAGACGACGACGTGGGATGCGGCCACCGGCACGGTGACGGTTCCGGCGCGCACCGCGGTCGTGCTGGTCGAGAACCAGCGCCGCTGAGACCGCTCCGACGCCCGCCCGCCCGCCGTCAGGCGCCAGGCGGGCGGGCATCGGTGTTTCGGCGCGGGACTCGGGGGTTCCGGCGCGGGACCCGGGCGCGCCCGTCAGAGCGCGTCGAGGACCGCCCCGCCGAACACCGCCACCGCCGCGGCCCCGACGCCGAGCACCGCGAGGGTCGCGATCGCCACGACCACGATGTTCCCGCCGATCGTGAGCAGCAGGGCTGCCGCTGGGGACAGCTCGCGGCGGGCGGAGACGGGGATCGACGAGGTGGGGAGGGCCATGACTCGACGCTACGAAGCGGGCGCCTGCCGGCGCGTCCGCCGCGAGTCCCATCCCGCTCCGTCGCGAGGATGATCCGTCGTCGGCGCCGTCTCCGCCGACGCCCGGTGTGCGGCGAGGACGCCGCCTCCGCGGGACATGACTGGGTAACCTCGCAGATACATGGACGTCCATGTAAAATCAGGATCGTGCCGATGACGGCGCGATCGCGCTGATCAGGATGCCTCACGAGGGCGTCGCTGCATCACTGAAGGAGCAATGGTGTCCACGATCACCCCCATGACCCCGTCCCTGACGACCGAGGAGCGCGAGGCGATCCTCGAGGCCGTCCGCGACTTCGCCCAGACGGAGCTCGCCCCCAACGCCCTGGAGTGGGACGCCACGTCGCACTTCCCCCGCGAGGAGCTGCAGCGCGGCGGTGAGCTCGGGCTCGGCGGCATCTACGTGCGCGAGGACGTCGGAGGCTCGGGCCTGTCGCGCTCGGACGCCGCCGCCATCTTCGAGGAGCTCGCACAGGGCGACACCGCCGTCGCCGCCTTCATCTCCATCCACAACATGGTGGCGTGGATGATCGACACGTACGGCACCGACGCACAGCGGCAGGAGTGGCTCCCGCTGCTGACCTCGATGTCGGGCTTCGGCAGCTACTGCCTCACCGAGCCCGGGGCCGGGTCCGACGCCGCCGCGATCACGACCAGCGCCATCCGCGACGGCGACGAGTTCGTGCTGACGGGCGTCAAGCAGTTCATCTCGGGCGGCGGCGAGGCGTCCGTCTACATCGTCATGGCGCGCTCGGGCGAGCCGGGGGCGCGCGGCATCACGGCGTTCCTCGTGCCCGCCGGCACCGCGGGGCTGTCGTTCGGGTCGCTCGAGCACAAGATGGGGTGGAACGCCCAGCCGACGAGGCAGGTCATCCTCGACGAGGTGCGCGTTCCCGCCGCCAACGTGCTCGGCGGCGAGGGCCAGGGCTTCAAGATCGCGATGTCGGCGCTCGACGGCGGTCGCATCAACATCGCCGCGTGCTCGCTGGGCGGTGCGCAGTGGGCGCTCGACCGCGCCGTGCGCTACGTGCACGAGCGCTTCACCTTCGGCGAGCCGCTGGCCGAGAAGCAGGCCGTCGTCTTCGCCCTCGCCGACATGGCCACCGAGCTCCGCGCCGCGCGCGCGCTCGTGCGCGACGCGGCGGCGGCGCTGGACGCGAAGGCGCCCGACGCGTCGATGCAGTGCGCGATGGCCAAGCGGTTCGCGACCGACGCCGGCTTCTCGGTGGCGAACCAGGCGCTGCAGCTGCACGGCGGCTACGGCTACCTCCACGAGTACGGGATCGAGAAGGTGGTGCGCGACCTGCGCGTGCACCAGATCCTCGAGGGGACCAACGAGATCATGCGCGTGATCATCGGCCGCCAGCTGCTCGCCGGCTGATCCGCGTGCGACGAGGAGGGTGCGAACGATGAAGATCGCGTTCCTGGGCCTGGGACACATGGGCCTGCCGATGGCGAGGAACCTCGCCGCCACCGGACACGAGGTGGTGGGGTTCGATGTCGCTCCGGCCGCCGTGGCCGCCGCCGCTGACGCCGGGCTTCGCACCGCCGGGTCGGGGACGGATGCCGCCACCGGCGCTGACGTCGTCCTCACGATGTTCCAGACCGGCGCGCAGGTGCTCGACGCCTACCGCGGCGCCGACGGGCCGGGGCTGCTGGAGGTGGCGGCATCCGGAGCCCTCTTCATCGACTGCTCCACCATCGCCGTCGACGAGGCCCGGGCCGCGCATGCGCTCGCCGAAGCGGCGGGGCACCGCTCGCTGGACGCCCCCGTCTCGGGCGGGGTCGTCGGCGCCGAGAACGCCACGCTCGCCTTCATGGTGGGAGGCACCGACGAGGACTTCGAGGCCGCCCGCCCGCTGCTGGAGGCGATGGGCCGCCGCGTCGTGCACTGCGGCGGGGCCGGTCTCGGGCAGGCCGCCAAGGTGTGCAACAACATGATCCTGGCGGTGTCGCAGATCGCGGTTGCCGAGGCGTTCGTGCTCGGGGAGCGGCTCGGCCTCTCGCACCAGGCCCTGTTCGACGTGGCATCCAACGCGTCCGGACAGTGCTGGGCGCTGACGACGAACTGCCCGGTGCCCGGTCCCGTGCCCACGAGCCCCGCCAACCGCGACTATCAGCCGGGTTTCGCGGGGGCTCTGATGAGCAAGGACCTCGGCCTCGCCGAGCACGCGATCGCCTCCACCGGCGTGGAGGCCCGGATGGGCATGCTGGCGCGCGAGCTCTACCGCGACTTCGCCGCCGGCGAGGGCGCGGGGCAGGACTTCTCGGGCATCATCAACACCATCCGCGCCGAGTCCGCCTGACCCCTTCCCTTCACCCCCCGTTCAGCTCCCGTGTTCTCGCGGCGCCGTCGGTCGAGTCGCCAGAACACGCCGAGCGGCCGCGGGCCATCCGGCGTGTCTTGGCGAGTCGCGGGGGACCCGGGGGAGGGAGAAGCGGGCCATGAGGTCGCGCATAACATCAGAGAGGCCGCGCCGAGGCGGCCGGGACGGAGCACAGATGACCGACTACGAGACGATCCTGGTGGAGACGCGCGGTCGCGTCGGCTGGATCACCCTCAACCGGCCCCAGGCGCTCAATGCCCTGAACACCCAGGTCTGCCGCGAGGTGGTCGCGGCCGCCGAGGCCTTCGACGCCGACGAGGGGATCGGCGCGATCGTGGTCACCGGCTCGGAGCGCGCATTCGCCGCGGGCGCCGACATCAAGGAGATGGAGGCGAAGTCCGGGCTCGACATGGTGATGACAGACCACTTCGGCGGATGGGCGGACTTCGCGAAGGTGCGCACGCCCGTGATCGCCGCCGTCGCGGGCTACGCGCTGGGCGGTGGGTGTGAGCTGGCGATGATGTGCGACATCATCCTCGCCGCCGACACCGCGAAGTTCGGCCAGCCCGAGATCAACCTCGGCGTGATTCCCGGCATGGGCGGCTCGCAGCGCCTCGTGCGCGCCGTCGGCTACTACAAGGCCGCCGAGCTCATTCTCACGGGCCGGATGATGGATGCCTCCGAAGCCGAGCGCTCCGGACTCGTCTCGCGCGTCGTGCCCGCGGCCGAGTTGCTCGACGAGGCGCAGCAGACGGCCCAGGCGATCGCCGCGAAGAGCCTGCCGTCGCTGTACGCCGCGAAGGCGGTGCTCGACGCCGCGCTGGAGTCGTCCCTCGCCGAGGGCCTGCGTCTCGAGCGCCACGTGTTCGCCGGGCTCTTCGACACCGCCGACCAGAAGGAGGGCATGGCCGCCTTCCGTGAGAAGCGTGCGCCCGACTTCCACGGCCGCTGACCGGCGCCGCGGTGGCGCCGCCGGCCGCGCCGTCGCCGCCCGCCCGCGCCGTCGCAGCGCTGGCCCGCGGTGTCGCTGCGTTGAGACCGGGCGTTTCGGCCGAGGCCGGGGACGTCGCTCCTTGTCTCAGCCGCAACGCCCTGTTTCGCGGCCGGGCGGGGCGCGCGGCCGGCCTGGGACTCGGGCCGCGCGGCGCCGGGCGCTCGCGCGGGCGCTCGCGCGGGCGTCAGAGCGGGTCGGGCTGCGGCCGGGGGTCGGTGAAGTCGCCGGCGTCCTTGCGGAACCGCGCGATGATGCGCACGAGCTCGGTGGTGTCGTCGTCGCTGAGGCCCGGACTCTCGAACACCTCGGTGTTGAGGGCGGTCGTCGCCCGTTCGACGAGCTCGCGCCCCGAGTCGGTGAGCACCAGCATCGCCGCCCGCCCGTCGTCGGGGTGCGGCTCTCGCGACACCAGCCCGTCGCGGGCCAGCCGGTCGACCGTGTTCGTCACGCTGGTCGGATGCACCTGGAGGCGGGCGATGGCGCTGGCCATCGGCATCCGTCCCTCCCGCGTGAACCCCAGCAGGCGCAGCATCTCGTACCGGGCGAACGACAGCCCGAACGGCCTCAGGGTCGCGTCGATGCGCGCGAACATCAGCTGCTGCGCCCGGATGATCGAGGTCACTGCGGTCATCCCCGCCGCCGCCGGCTCCCAGCCGTGGGCGATCCACTGGCGCTTGGCCTCGGCGATCGGGTCGACCGGAAGACGCTTGGGTGCTGCCATGACGACCTCCTGCCTCCACCGTACCGGCCGGGCTCTATGTATACACACAGCGGCTGTGCGCGCGGCCCAGCGGGGCCCGCGTCCGCGGATTGGGTACATTCCGTGCCGCACCTTAGACTCGTGCCCAGCGTGAGGAGATCGTCATGAAGATCGTCGTCCTGGTCAAGGAAGTCCCGGATACGTACGGGGATCGCAAGCTGTCGCTGGAGACCGGGCTGGCCGATCGCGCGGCGAGCGACCGGGTCCTCGACGAGATCGGCGAGCGGGCGCTGGAGGTCGCGCTGTCGTACGCCGACAAGACGCCCGGGACCGAGATCGTCGTGGCGTCGATGGCGTCCGAGGCGGCCTCGGCGACGGTGCGCAAGGGCCTCGCGATGGGCGCCACGTCGGCCGTGCAGGTGATCGACGATGCGCTTCTCGGCGCCGACATGGGCCTGACGGCAGAGGTGCTCGCGGCGGTGCTGCAGCGCACCGGCTTCGACCTCGTCATCACCGGCAACCAGTCCACCGACGGTTCGGGCGGGATGATGGCGTCCATGATCGCCGAGATCCTCGACGTGCCGAGCGCTACGTCCCTCCTCTCCGTGGAGATCGGCGCCGACGCGGTGTCGGGCACGCGGGCGTCCGACGGCGCGACCATGCAGGTCTCGGCGGCGCTGCCGGCGGTCATCTCGATCACCGAGGCGCTGCCCGATGCCCGGTTCCCGAACTTCAAGGGCATCATGGCGGCCAAGAAGAAGCCGTTCGAGACGCTGTCGCTCGCCGAGCTCGAGATCGATGCCCACGACCCTGGGGTGTCGCGATCGATCGTGATCGCGCTCAGCGAGAAGCCGGCCCGTGAAGCCGGCGTGAAGATCGTCGACGAGGGCGACGCGGGCGAGAAGCTCGCGGAGTTCCTCATCCAGAACCGGCTCGCGTGAGGGTGGCGTGTGATGACGTTTGCAGATGACTCGATCCTGGTCCTCCTCGACACCACGCCGTCGGGGGGTCTGGCCAAGTCCGCCGCCGAGGTGCTCGGCGCAGCCGCCTCGGTGGGCACTCCCGTCGCGGTGGTCGTGGGCGACCAGGCGCTGGCGACGGATGCCGCAGCCCTCGGCGCGACCCAGGTGCTGGTCGCCCCTCCGGGCGACGGGCTGACGGTTCCGGTCGTCGACGCCCTCACCGCTGCGGCCGATCTCGTCCGTCCGGACGCGGTCCTGATCTCGCACTCGATCGAGGGGCGCGATGTGGCCGGTCGCTTCGCGGTCCGCACCCGCTCGGGCGTCGCCGTCGATGCCGTCGGCGTCTCGCGCGATGCGGAGGGCGTGGTCGCGCACCACTCGGTCTACGGCGGCGCGTACAACGTCGACTCCGCCGTGACCTGGGGCGCGCCGGTGATCACGATCCGGCAGGGATCGGTGGATGCCCGCGCCGAGGCGGTCTCCGGCGTCGAGGCCGAGCCGCTCGAGGTGCGACCGTCCGGCCGCAAGGCGGCCACGGTGACCTCTGTCGACGAGGCCGTGGTGTCGTCCTCGCGCCCCGAGCTGCGCGGGGCGGTGAAGGTCGTCTCGGGCGGGCGGGGACTCGGATCGGGCGAGAAGTTCGCGCTCGTCGAGCAGCTCGCCGACACGCTCGGCGCCGCTGTGGGCGCCTCCCGCGCCGCAGTCGATGCGGGCTATGTGCCCCAGACGTACCAGGTCGGCCAGACCGGCGTGTCGGTGTCTCCTCAGCTGTACGTCGCGCTCGGAATCTCGGGAGCGATCCAGCACAAGGCCGGCATGCAGACCGCGAAGACGATCGTCGCGATCAACAAGGACGCCGATGCCCCGATCTTCGAGATCGCCGACTTCGGCGTGGTCGGCGACGTGTTCCAGGTCGTGCCGCAGCTGATCTCCGCGCTCGAGGCGAAGAAGGCGTAGCCCGGATGGCGACGTACGGTTCTGCGGTGCGGCGCGGCCTGCCGCGCGTGCCCGGTGGCGAGCCCTGGCCCCCGGCCGGCGCCGCGCCGGTCTCGAACGGACATGGGGCAGCCGACACGGTGACCACCGCGTCCGCCTCGCCGTCTGCGCCGTCCATGACCCCCGAACCCGCCGGTCCCGAGGTCCACATGGCGCAGACGGCGGGAACGGATGCCTCGACTCCGCCGATCGTGACACCTGAAGCGCCGGCCGGGGCGGCCGCGCCGGCCGCGCCGGCCGCGCCGGGCGCGCCGGTCCGGGCGATACGTCGGGGGCTGCCGCGCGTGCCCGGCGGGGAGCCGTGGCCACCGGCATCCGTCCTCCCCACCGTGGCAGCCGCACCCGAGCCCGCGCCCGAGCCCGAGCCCGAGCCCGCGCAGAATCTGGCACCTGCGGCCGCATCGACCGGAGCGAAGCGGCCACAAGTGACAGATTTGGCGGCGCCCGTGGCAGCGGGGACCCCGATCCGCCGCGGTCTTCCCCGGGTTCCCGGTGGCGAACCGTGGCCGCCAGCCGGCATGGCGCCCGCCGCGCGGCCGGCGACGGTGACGGATGCCGCGACCCGGCCGCTCCCCGGGGCCTCGACCGCGCCCGCCGCGGGGCCGGCGACCCCGGCCACGCCCACGCCCGCCGCGCGGCCGACCGCCGCGACCACGCCCGCCGCGGGGCCGGCGACACCGACCACGCCGGCCCATCCCGCCGGCGCGCCGGCGGGCACGCAGGTGGCGGCATCCGTCGCCGCCGTTGCCGAGGCGGCCCCCGCGGTCGCTGCCACCCCGAGCGGGGTGCCGCTGGCGCAGCCCCTGCCGTTCACGAAGACGGTGTGGGAGGGCGCAGCCGCACGCACCCGGCCGGCGCCCGCAGCCGAGCCGCAGCGGATCGGCCCTTTCACCAAGCTGCAGTGGGCGGGTGCCGTGGTCATCGGCGGCGCCGGACTGCTGTTCGCCGCGGGCCTGGCCGTCGCCTTCGTGCGCTTCCTGCTGTCGACGCCGTGGGGCGTGGACTTCCTCGCCGCGTATCCCGGCGAGTACCACCTGCCCGAAGGGGCTCCCGTCGGCTTCCCGGCGTGGCTGGCGTGGCAGCACTTCTTCAACGTCTTCCTGATCGTGTTCATCATCCGCACCGGCCTGCGGGTGCGCACCGAGAAGAGGCCGAGCGTCTTCTGGTCGCCGCGCGGCAACGGGCGCCGCAAGATCAGCCTGAACCTGTGGTTCCACCAGTCGCTGGACATCCTGTGGCTGGTCAACGGCGTGATCTTCGTGGTGCTGCTGCTGGTCACCGGGCAGTGGATGCGCGTCGTGCCGACCTCGTGGGAAGTCTTCCCCAACGCGCTGTCGGCGGCGCTGCAGTACGTGTCGCTGGACTGGCCGACCGAGAACGGGTGGGTCAACTACAACTCGCTGCAGCAGCTGGCCTACTTCGCGACGGTGTTCATCGCCGCGCCGCTGGCCGCGCTCACCGGGGTGCGGATGTCGGGCGTCTGGCCGAAGAACGCGACCGGGCTCAACAGGGCGTATCCGGTGGAGTGGGCGCGCGCGGTGCACTTCCCGGTGATGCTGTACTTCGTCGCGTTCATCGCGGTGCACGTCTTCCTCGTGTTCGCGACGGGCGCGCTGCGCAACCTGAACCACATGTACGCCGCGCAGGGCAGCGTCGACCCGAACGCCTACGCCGACAACTGGACCGGGTTCTGGTTCTTCGCCGCCTCCCTCGCCGTGATCGCCGTCGCGTGGGTCGCGGCCCGTCCGCTGGTGCTCGCGCCCATCGCGCGCCTCTTCGGCACGGTCTCCGGCCGCTGAGCCGCCGACGGCGGACGCCTCCGCCCTGGGGGATAACCCGAAGCCAGGTCTCCGGCCACCTCGGGCGCGCCGCGCGCCGCGCGCGCCTACCGTAAGGGGCATGACCTCCTCCGACACAGCCCACCCTCGCCCGGTGACCAGGCCCGCACAGGTGGCGGGCGCGATCGCCCAGCTCGCCGCCGTCGGCATCATCGGCGCCGCGGTGTTCTCCCTTCTCTTCTCGATGCTCGGACTCGGCATCGGCCTCCTGTTCGTGCTCGGCCTCGGCCTCGTCGTGCTCTTCGCCCTCGTCTACGTGCTCTACGCCGTCGGCTGGCTCGAGACCCAGCGCGTCGACGGGCTGTACCGGTTCGGCCTCGCGGCCCCGCGCCCGCGGTCCAGCGGGCGCCCCGGCTTCGGCGGCTTCGTCCGCACCGTGTGGATGCAGGCGATCGACCTCTCCACCTGGCGCGCCATCGCGAACCTCGCGATCGCGACCATCCTCGGCTGGGTCGTCGTGGCCCTCGCGGGGCTCCTCGCATCGGGCGTCGTGCTCGCCTTCGCGCCGCTGTTCGGCGACGCCAGCGCGGTGCGCCTGGCGCGCACCGGCATCGACGTGCCGCTGTCGTGGGCGGTGCCGGTCGGCATCCTCGCGGTACTCGTGTCGGCTGCGGGCCTCGTCGGGCTCGGGATCCTCCACGGCATCATCGCGCGGGCGGTCATGGTGCCCTCGCGCGAGGCGCAGCTGGCGGCCGCCGCCCGCGCCTCCAGCCTCCAGCACGCCGGCGCCGTGCGCGCCGCCGATGTCGAGCGCACCCGCATCGAGCGCGACCTGCACGACGGCGTCCAGCCGCGGCTGGTGTCGGTCGGCATGACGCTGGGGCTCGCGCAGCAGAAGATCGACGCCGACCCCGAGGCGGCGAAGGCGCTGATCAGCGAGGCCCACACCTCCACGAAGGCCGCCATCACCGAGCTGCGACAGCTCGCACGCGGCATCCACACGTCCGTCCTCGACGATCGCGGCCTCGACGCCGCGCTCTCGGCCCTGGTCGCGCGCTCGGTCGTGCCGGTGCAGACCGATGTGCGACTCGACGGCCGCTGCAGCCGCGACACCGAGGCGGCGGCGTACTTCGTGATCGCCGAGGCCCTCACGAACGCCGCGAAGCACTCCCGTGCGACCGAGGTGCGCGTCGTCGTGCGGCTGCGCGAGCCCGGCGTCCTGTGGGCGCGCGTCGAGGACAACGGCGTGGGCGGCGCGCAGGTCGTGCCGGGCGGTGGCCTCGACGGCATCGTCAACCGCGTCCTCGCGGCCGGCGGCGAGGCCCGCATCGACAGCCCCGCGGGCGGTCCCACCAGCGTGGAGGTGAGCATCCCGTGCGCATCGTGATCTGCGAGGACTCCGCGCTGCTGCGCGCCGGCCTGGTGCGGGTGCTCGAGGACGCCGGCCACGAGGTGGTCGCCGCCCTCCCCGACGCCTCGCACCTCGACGAGACGGTCGACCGGACCGCGCCCGAGCTCTGCATCCTCGACGTGCGGCTGCCGCCGAGCTGGACCGACGAGGGCATCCGCGCCGCGCTCTCGCTGCGCGCACGCCTCCCCGAGCTCGCGGTGCTCGTGCTGTCGCAGTACGTCGAGGAGCGGTACGCCGCCGACCTCATCGCGTCCAGCGGCGGTGCGCTCGGCTACCTCCTCAAGGACCGGGTGGCCGACGTCACCGACTTCCTCGAGGCGATCGACCGCATCGCGGCCGGGGCCACCGTGCTCGATCCCGAGGTCGTCGCGCAGCTGCTCAGCCGGCGCAAGCGGGATGAGCGGATGCTGCGACTCACCGAGCGCGAGGCATCCGTGCTCGCTCTCATCGCCGAGGGGCGCTCCAACCAGGCCATCGCCAGGACCCTCCACGTCAGCGAGGGCAGCGTCGAGAAGCACATCACCGCGGTCTTCCAGAAGCTGGACCTCGAACCCGACGAATCCGGCAACCGCCGCGTCCTCGCGGCGCTCGCCCACCTCGAGCACGGCGGCGCCACGCCGCCCCCGACCCCGAGCGGCCGCACGCCGCAGACAGGAACGAACCGATGAGCACCACCATGACCCCTCCTCCGCCGCCCTCCGCAGCGCTTCCGGACCGGCCGGCCGATGCCCCGCCGCCTTCGAGCGGGTCGCGCGTCGTCGCGATCCTCGTCATCGTGTTCGGCGGCCTCGTGCTGCTCGGAGCAATGGTCTCAGCCGCCGTCGGCACGATCGCCTCGGCATCGGTCTCGACGTCGACGCGGACGGCCGACGCCGCCGGCGTCGAGCAGCTGGACGTCGACGCCGCCGCCGGAACGCTCCGCGTGGAGTTCACCGACGTGACCGAGGCCGAGCTCGAGGTCACGAGCTCGTGGGGCGCCGACGTCTGGCGCCTCGACCGGCAGGGCGACACCCTCGCGGTCGCGTCACCGGACCGGTTCGGCTGGTTCGGCTGGCGCGGGTGGTTCGGAGACCAGCGGGCGGATGCCGTGCTGCGCCTGCCCGCCGAGCTCGCGGGTCTCGACGCCGACGTGTCGCTGTCGGCCGGCGAGTTCATCACGGACGGCGAGTTCGGCACGCTCGGCATCTCGCTGGCGGCCGGATCGTTCGACGTGACCGGGTCGGCCGAGTCCCTGACCGCCGACATGAGCGCGGGACGCGGCACCCTCGAACTCGAGGATGTGCGCACCGCCGAGCTCACGGTGAGCGCGGGTTCGATGGACGCGCGGCTGACCGGCGCCCAGCCCGATGCGATCGACATGGACGTCAGCGCCGGCTCGCTGCGGCTCACCGTTCCCGACGGCGAGTACGACGTCACCTCCGACGTGTCGGCGGGCGGCTTCGACAACGCCGTCGGCTCGACGCCCGGCGCGTCCAGCACGGTGAGCGTGCAGGTCTCGGCGGGTGAGGCGGTGCTGCGCTCCGAGCGCTGAGTGCGCGGGGTGAGGCGGGGCGGGGTTCTCCCGTCCCGTTTCGCCATGTCACAAGGGGCGGTTGCGCGCTGTTCGCGGCGGGGTGCGGCCTATCCGGCGCTGTTCGATCCGGATGCCGCGCCCGCGGCGAAGCCCTCGGCGTAGGCCTCGTCGGCGCCCAGCCGGAACATGTCGCGCTCCGGCGGCCGGACGATCGAGCGGGCGCCCGGGAGGTCCAGGGGCCCGACGAGGTCGGCGCGGCCGCGCACGACCGCGACCGGGAGACGGGCCGCCTTGCCCTTCACGAGATCAGCCGCCGCCGCGAGCTCGTCGCCGACGCACGGCATGGTGACGACGAGGGGCCGGCCCTCGGCATCCGTCTCTCCGCGCAGATCCTCGAATACCAGCACGCCCCCGGCGCCGATCGCGTGGTCCGTCTGACCTTCGCGCCACGCCCTTCCCAGGGTGTCCGAGACGATGACGCCCACCGCGACGCCCAGCCGCTCGCGCAGCCCGCCGGCGATGGCGCGCGCAGAGGCGTCGGGGTCGACGGGCAGCAGCAGGACGGTTCCCTCGGGGGTGTTCGACGCGTCGACACCGGCGGCCGCCGACACCATGCCGAGGCGGTTCTCGACGATGCGGGTCGTCGAGCCGGTGGGGGAGGTGCGGGATGCCACGACCCGCACGGTCTCGGAGGTGATCGCGTCCTCGCGGTCCTCGGCGACGACGAAGCGCCCCTCGGCCTTCGAGACGATCTTCGAGGTCACGATGAGGATGTCCCCATCGGCGAGCTCGCCCGCGGCGGCCGTCGCGATGACGTCGACGAGGTCGGTTCCCGCGGTGATCTCGGGGATGCCGTGCAACGGCCAGACGGTGAGGGCGGCGCGGGGCATGGGTCCAGTCTTCCCGATCCTGAGGGGGAGAACGCGACGGGGGCGTGACCGGCGGACCGGGCACGCCCCCGCGACGCGGGCTGCGACGGCTCAGCGCACGAAGCGCACCTCGGTGAGCGTCTCGCCGAGGAAGGGCTCGGTGTGCGTCGCACCGTCGAGCGTGAACCCGTTGCGCGTGTAGAACCGGTGCGCGCGGGGGTTGTCGTCGGCGACCCACAGGTACAGGCCCTCGCCGGACTCGACGACCGAGTCGAAGAGCTTCTGGCCGATGCCGGTGCCGTGGTAGGCGTCGAGCAGGTAGATGAAGTAGAGCTCGCGGAAGCGCGGGGCGTCCTTGTCACGTGCCGGGCCGGAGCCGGCGAATCCGACGATCTCACCGTTCACGAGGGCGGCGAACATCTTGAACTCGGGGCCCTGGACGGCCCAGTGGGTCCACAGTTCGGCGAGACGCTTGGGCGAGACCGCCTCGAGGGCGGCGCGGCTGATCAGGTGGTCGTACGTCTCGTGCCAGCACGTCGCGTGGACGCGGCCGAGGGCCTCCGCGTCGACGTCGCGCACCGGACGGACGACGATGTCGGTCTGGGTGTCGGCTTCCATGGGCCAGACTCTACGCGGCCGGGGGCGAGAGCCGAAATCGAGTGGACCCGTGGCGGGCGGGGCGGGAATGTCGGGCGGCGTCGGATGCCCCGGTCGCCGAACCCGTGCCGGCTCTTCCCTCCTCCACAAAGCGCCCCAGCCGGGTCTCATGAACCAGTTCTCCACCAGGCGGTTTCCGATACTGGCCAGGCGATTTCGATGTCGGAGGTCCCCGCCAGAATGGGTGCATGACGAACCTCGCCGATGCCCTTCTCGGGCTCGGCGATGCGCTCGCCGAGGTCACCGCGACAGCGTTCGGTGACAGTGGCATGGCGGCGTCGACCGACGCCGGCGTGCTCTCGGCTCTTGCGGCAGCGGGACGCGTTCAGCGCCTGGCCGAGGCGATGATGATCGCGGCGGTGGCTGAGATCACCGACCGTGATGCCGCCGTCCCGCACGCCGATCGCATCACGACGCGATACGGCTGTCGCAGCGCCGGTGAGCTGGTGCAGCGGGCGACGCGAGCCTCGGGACGAACGGCGGCCGAGGTCTCGAGGGCCGCGAAAGCGACCGCGCGGCGCCGTTCGCTCTCGACGGGTGAGGCGCTGCCGGCCGAGTTCCCCCGGCTGCGCGATGCGGTGGCCGGGGGACACCTCGGTGTCGAGGGCGTCGTGGCCGTGGTCGGTGCCTTCCGCAGCAGCGTCGGCCGGGCCGAGCTGCTCGCCGCCGACGAGGAGCTGGCGGCCGCGGCGCGAGGCGAGGGAACGGACGCCGCGCCCCCCGCCTCGGCGGACGAGCTGCGCGCCCTCGCGCAGGTGTGGGCGGCGTACCTCGACCAGGACGGCTCCGAGCCCGTGGAGTCGCGGGCGATGCGCCGGCGCGGATTCACGCTCGGGCGCCGCGCTGAGGATGGGCTGGTGCCGGTTCGCGGGCGTCTCCTGCCCGAGGTCGCCGCGCAGCTGCAGCTGGGGTTCGACAGCGTGCTGAACCCGAAGGGCGAAGGGGCGCCGCCCCTTGGCCCGTGTTTCGCCGAGACGGAAGACGAGGACCCTCGCCGCCGATTCGCAGACGAGGAGCCGGTCGGGGCGGCAGCTGACCAGCGCACGCACGAGCAGAAGCAGCATGACGCGCTCGCGGCGCTGCTCACGGTGGCGGCGGCCTCGGGTGAGCTTCCGATTCTGGGCGGTGCAGCGCCGACCCTTGTCGTGTCGGTGCGCGAAGAGGATCTCGCCGGCGGTCGCGGCTACGCACACCTTCCCGGCGGTGACGAGCCCATCTCGATCGCGGCAGCCCGGCACGTGGCGTGCGCCGGCGCGGTGCAGCGCGTGGTGCTCGCAGACAACGGCCGGATCGTCTCGATCCAGACCCTCGACCGCGTCTTCAATCACCACCAGCGCAAGGCGATCACGCTTCGCGACGGTCAGTGCGTCATCCCCGGTTGCCATGTGCGCCCGCAGTGGTGCGAGATCCACCACGTCGAGGAGCACTCGCGAGGCGGGCCGACGCGCACCGACAACGGGGTGCTGCTGTGCTGGTTCCATCACCGCACGATCGATTCCGGCGGGTGGCAGATCCGCATGATCGACGGCGTGCCGTATGTCAAGGGCCCGTACTGGTGGGACGCGCACGTCAAGTGGAGACCCGTCACGACGTCGCCGACACGACGACGAGATCTGATCGCGCTTCGCACCTGACGGCGGCGTCGGTCGGATGCTCGGGCTGTGCCGATCCCACAAGCGAATCTGCGGATCGGTCCCGGATCGCTACCATCGCTCGTCGTGAACGTTCTGTGGCGAACCCTCATCGTGATGCTCACCGCCCGGCGGCGCCTGCGCCGCAGCGGACGGCTCGGACCCGCCGAGATCGGGCGCATCCGGGTGACGACGCTCCCCACCGACATCGATCTGCTGCGCCACATGAACAACGGGCGCTACCTGTCGCTGTTCGACCTCGGCCGATGGGACCTGCTCGTCCGCACGGGGCTGCTCGACGTCATGAAGCGCTACGGCTGGTACGCGGTCGTCTCGAGCGAGACGGTGACCTTCCGCAAGTCCCTCAACCTGTGGCAGCGGTTCGACATCGAGTCGCGCATGATCGGGCATGACGACAAGGCCGTGTACCTCGAGCATCGTGCGGTCGTCGACGGAGAGGTCTACGCCCGTGCCATCATCCGCGCCCGCATGATGAAGCGGACCGGCGGCACGCTGTCGCACGAGGAGCTCTTCGCCGCGGTCGGCCGGCCCGAGGGCATCCCGGAAGTCGAGGCGTGGGTGCACGACTGGGCCGCGGCATCCGCTCTCCCGCCGACGCGCGCGGAGGCGCCGAGCGTCTGGAACTGACCCCGCTGTCGGCCGACGACAGACGGAGGGGTCGACGGCGCAGGCCGTGACCGGCTACGTGGTGCCTGCCGGCGCTTCCGGTTCGGGCACGATCGTCAGGCCCGCGGGCGAGTTCGCCGCCTTCGTGAGCGCTTCGACCCACCCGGGATTCAGGCGCGGCTGTCGCCCGCCGAAGTACTCGAACGAGAGCGACACGTGCGGGCTGAGCCAGACCGAGGTGCGCCCCAGGCCGCTGCGCATCGGGTCCGTCCACGTGAACGGGAAGGACTCACCCCGACGCAGCTTGGCCCAGATCACGGTCTGCAGGTGCGCGAGGATGCGGTCATCGAACGAAGCGGTGACCCTGGAGTCATAGGTGAGCGTGCCCATCGGATATACAGTAGCCTCCGATCGGCTCCCTCGGGCGTGGCACGGAGCCGGAGGGGCTTGGGCGTGCATTATAGCGATTCACCGGATCCGTGTCTGGTGTTGCGTCAGAAGGCGCACCTCCCTGACCCTGGTGAGATGGTCAGCACGCCTCAGCTCACTCGGGATCTGCGGACGGCTCTGTCGGCCGGTGCCCTGACGCTCGCGTTTCAGGGTCAGTTCGATCTGCAGACGGGTGGTCCCGCGCCGTCGGAGACCTCCGTGCCCGTCGGCGTGGAGGCGCTTTGCCGCTGGAACCACGTCACGCTGGGGGCGGTCCCCCCCGACAGATTCATCCCACTCGCCGAGCGCGGCGCGTTCCTCGAGGAGGTCGACACCCAGGTGTTCGCCCTGGCGAGCGGACATGTCTCCCGGTGGCGGAAGGCCGGGCACGCCATCGCCCTGGCGGTGAACGCCTCTCCCGCGCACTTCTCCGCGCGCTACGCGCACACGGTCCTGCGCCGCCTGGAAGAGCTGCAGCTCGATCCCGACGGCGTGACGGTCGAGATCACGGAGGCACCGCTCCCCCAGCTGCGCCCGGGCATGCTGTCGGCCATCGAGGCGCTGCGTGCGGAGGGTGTGGCGATCTCTGTCGACGACTTCGTCGCCGACGGCGACGTCCGGATGCTGGAGACACTCCCGATCGACGAGGTGAAGATCGATCGATCGCTCACCCAGCGCCGCGACGCCGCCGCAGAGGACGCGATCGCCGCCGTGGTGCAGAGCAGCGTCGCCCACGGCTGGCGCGTCGTCGCGGAGGGCATCGAGACGCTCGACGACTTCGAGCGGTCTCGCAACCGCGGCTGCCACCGTGGCCAGGGCTACCTGTGGGGGCTGCCGCTGCCGGCGGAGCAGATGGACGCCGTGCTGGCCGGCGACGCCTGAGCGCGGACCGTCCGGTCAGAGGCCGTAGTCGGCCACGTCGTCGGAGATCTCGTCGACCGGTGCACCGGCACTGGGCGCGGTGTCGCCGACCTCGAACTGCGACCAGGTCACGGGCATCCCCGGCGAGAAGAGGATGTCGACCCCGGGGCCGCCGCGCAGGGGAGGAACGTTGACGTAGCCGCCGCCCGCCTTGATCGCCTCGAGGATGCTGTTCTTGAGCTCCGTGACGGGGTCGGGGAGGAAGTAGTCGCGTCCATCGACAGTCAGCCGGTTCACGATCGCCATGGGCCCAGCGTACCTGCTGGCCGTGCCACGTAGGATCGTGGGGTGGGCACACTTCACTACGGCTCCCCGCCGGCGTCCTTCACCATCGACGACCGGGCGCTCGCGCATGTCGAGCTCGTCATCATGGCCAAGCTGCGTCGACGCGAGAACCTGTCGTTCGCCATCGTCGACGACAAGACATCCGTGCGTCAGGCGATGTGGATCTCGCCGGTGACGACCCTGCGCTTCGAGTACGAGGCGCCGATGCCCGAGATCAACCGTCTGTGGCTGCAGGAGCTCGTCGACACCGCGAACTCATCGGGGGGTCTGCGCATCGTGCCCGAGCCGGAGCTTCCCTCACGCTGAGACGCGGCCGCCGCCT
This sequence comes from Microbacterium atlanticum, assembly GCF_015277815.1. Taxonomy (NCBI): domain Bacteria; kingdom Bacillati; phylum Actinomycetota; class Actinomycetes; order Micrococcales; family Microbacteriaceae; genus Microbacterium; species Microbacterium atlanticum. The sequence continues at coordinate 3,303,434 of NZ_CP063813.1, read as the reverse complement.
CCGCGCTTTGCGCGGTACATCGCGGCGTCCGCGGCGTCCAGCAGCTCGCTCGCCGTTGCGCCGCGCTCGGCGGCGACGACGCCGGCCGACGCATGCACACGGATCTCGACGTCGCGCAGCACGATCGGCTCGGTGATCGCGGCCAGCGCCCGGCTCGCGACCGCGGCGGCCTCGGCAGGTCCCGCGTCGACGCACACGATCACGAACTCGTCGCCTCCCAGTCGCACGACCACGTCGGTCGTCCGGGCGACGCCGCTCAGGCGCCGGCCGATCGCGGCCAGCACCGCATCGCCCATCTCGTGCCCGTGGGTGTCGTTGACGATCTTGAAGTCGTCGAGGTCGAGGAAGACGAGCGCGACCGCCTTCTCGGTGCCGCTGAGGAGGCCGTCGAGGCGATCGTCGAGGTATCGGCGGTTGTGCAGCCCGGTGAGCGCGTCGCGCAGCGCCAGCTCGGCCAGCTCCGCCTGGGTGCGGGCCGCCATCGCGGAGCGGATGTCTTCGCCGAGGTCGTACGCGTCCTGGGCGTGGTCGCCCCACGGGAGGCTCCGGCCCATCACGCTCTCCTGCCACGCGGAGAACGATCGCCGCGGGGAGAGGGGGCCGTCGCGGTTCTCGGGTCGCTGATCGCCCAGCCACTCCACGGTGCGCGCGACCTCGCTGCGGACGAACACCAGCCGGTCGCCGTCGCTGCCGAGCGGAACGACCAGGAGCCCCGTGACCCCGGGGATCTCCACGGCCAGCTCCGGGCGCTCGATGGGCAGCGCCTCCCAGCGGAAGCGGCCCGGACCGAGCTCGTCCACGACGGCGAACAGACGCTCGGGAGGGGGGACGACGCCGACCGTCTCGACCGCATCGCCCAGCCGGAGCACCGCGCCGTCGGCGGGCACCACGTCCAGCACGGTGCGCTCCCCGCTCATGAGCACCGTCCCGGCATCGGCACGGCCGTAGAGCGGCGCGGTGAGGGCGATCCGCCGCTCCCGCGACTCGAGCTGGCGGCGCAGCTTGCGGATCTGCTCGGCCGAGGCGAGCTGAGAGGCCACCTGGGAGGCCAGCACCTCGAGAGCGCGGCGCAGGAGAACCGGAATGCGCCGAGGGGTGCGGTGGGCGCAGGTGAACATGCCGACCAGCTGGTCGTTCATCACGATGCCGAACGAGACCGTCGAGGCCTGGCCCATGTTGCGCATGAACTGAAGGTGGTGCGGCGACACAGCCCGGAGTTCGGTGAGGCCGAGGTCGAGCGGGCTCTCCTCCGGCAGCAGCGTGTGGATCGGTGTCCCGGCGTCCTCGGTGTCGGCGATGACGCGGGAGCGCTTCTCGATGTACAGCGACCGGGCCTGGACCGGGATGTCGGATGCCGGGAAGTGGAGGCCGAAGTAGGGCTCCATGTCGGGCTCGCGCTCGTCCGCGACGACCTGGCCGTGCGCGTCGTCGTGGAAGTGGTAGCACATCACCCGGTCGTAGCCGGTGATCCTCTTGATCTCCCGGGCGGCCTCACGGCGCAGCTCGTCCGGGTCGCTGATGCCTGCGAGCCGCTGGATGGCGCCGACGACGCCGGTGCGGACGTACTCTAGCTCGGGGACCACCGGCTCGAGTTCGAGCAGCAGCGGCGAGGTGCCGCGATGGGCGATGACGTCGTAGAGCGTGCCCTCGAACTCCGCCCGGACCGGGTCCACGGCGACGCCGTGGCCGATCGACCACGTGACCATCTCGCTCCCCGCCTCGCGCAGGTCGCGCCCCAGCCACGACTCGGCGTTCGCGCTCGCGGCCACGACGACGCCGGTGACCTCGTCGATCGCGAACAGGATGCCGTGCGACTGGATCGCGCCGATGGTGCGGATGGGCTCCGTCGAGCATTCCCGCAGGCGGAGCACCTCGGCGTCGTCGCCGGGAAGGTCACCGTTGAAGGTGAGAGCGGGTACGTCGGTCAACGCGAGGCCCTTCATGCTGCAATCGTGGGCGGACGGGGGGACTGCGCCGGCGAGTCTTCCCATCTTAGGCGGGCCGCTCCGACAGGCCAAAGGTCTCATCCCCGTGATAGCGCAGGCTCCTCGACGACGCAATGGGTTTGCGCGGACCCGCGCCCGCGCGCTTCGCTGACGGTGGTGGCGTCGGCACCCCGCCGGCGCCGGAGGGAGAAGGGGCCGTGGATACGACCACCCTGATCTGGATCATCGTCGCCGTCGTGGTCGTCGCTGCGATCGTCGTCGTGGCGCTGCTGCTGTCGTCGCGGGGCCGCCGGCAGAAGCGCGAGCAGGCCCAGCACGAGAAGGCGGAGAAGCTGCGTGCCGAGGCGCGTGAGACGGAGCTGAAGGCGCGGGAGCACGAGGCCGAGGTGGCGCAGGCCCGCGCGGACGCGGCGGCGGCGACGGCGGCCGCCGAGCAGGCGCGCGCACGCGCCGCGCAGGCGTCGATCGACGTGGAGAAGCGCCAGAGCACCATCGACGAGCACGAGGCCGACGCCGCCAAGCTCCGCGCCGAGCAGGCCGAGCGGCTGCGCAAGGCGGACGACGTCGACCCGTACGTCTCAGACGCCGGCCACAGCGCTCCTGCGGTCGATGCCGGTGACCGGCACACGACGACCGCCGCACGGGACATGCGCACGGACGAGCACGCCGATGCCCGAACCGCTGACACGCACTCCGGTGAGCGGTCGGGAACGCCCGTGGGCGTGTCGGACGACGGCATGCGGCGGGAGTACCGCGACGACGCGGTCGACGACACGACCGCCGCCCGCGGGACCGCTGCCGACGATGATCCTCGCACGAGGCGTCCAGACCGCGCCTGACGAGACCTCCGAGCGCCCGGGCGTGGCTCCCGGGCGCTCGCCGCGTCCGCAGCGCTCCGTCAGCCGGCGGTGCTGCGTCCCTGCGCCGGGAACGCGTCGCGCAGCGCGCCGCGCACCTCGGTGATCCCCGCCCGGCCCTGTGACGACGCCCGCTGGGCGAGGAAGATCTCACGCGCCGGACGGCCGGGGAGCTCGACGGAGGAGACCGGCGCCGGGGCGCCTCCCCATAAGAGGTCGGGCAGCACTCCCACGGCCTGGCCGGCGGCGATCAGGCGGGCGTGAGCCGACAGATCGGCCAGCTCGAAGCGGATATCCGGCTCGAATCCGACGGCCCGGCACTGCTGGACGGCCCACAGCCGGGCGGCGGTGCCCGCCGGCTCCATGACCCACACGCGGTCGCGTAGCTCGGCCAGCGACGCGGCGGGATCCCCGGCAGGGACCGCCACGCGCACGGGGTCGGTGCCCAGGCTCTCGCGGTCGATGCCCTCCGCAAGCGGGCGGGTGTGGCCGGGGTACTGCTCGGCGATCACGAGGTCGACGCTGCGGGCGGCCAGCTCGAAGAGTCCCTGCTCGGGCGGCATCTCGACCAGTTCGATGCGGAGGTGCCCGGCTCGGTCTGCCAGCAGCGCGAGCGCGGCCGGGACGATGGTCAGCGCCGCCGTCTGCATCACGGCGACGCGCACCGGAGCCAGTCCCGGATGGAGGGACTCGAGCTCGCCGCGTGCGCGCTCATCGAGGTCGAGGGCGCGCGCCGCGTGCGCCGCCAGGACCTCGCCGTGCTCGGTGAGCCGCACCCGCCGGCCCTCCGGAGCGAGCAGCGGCACGCCCGCCTCCTTCTCGAGCTGCGCGAGCTGCTGGGAGATCGTCGACGGGCTGTACGACAGCGCCGCCGCCACCGCGGCCAGCGTGCCGCGCAGCGAGAGCTCGTGCAGCAGGCGGAGCCGGCGGAGTTCGAACACGGGGCATCCCATCGAAGAAAACGAACGGTGAGAATCATAGTTGATCGCTTTTCACGAACGAATGGATGCCGCAGGCTGGGGGTCATGCAGCACATCGAGGTGCAGTCTGGAAGCGCACGCCGTGACGACCTGACAGCGGGAGAGCGAATGGAAGAGGCAGCCGGCCGGAAGCTGGCGGAGGATGCCGTCGCCCTCGCGGAGCGCTGGATCGCCGAGAGCGCCCAGGCCGACGTCGACCCCGCGGCCGAGCGGCTCGCCGGGGTGCTGAAGGACCCGCGGGGATTGCCGTTCACGATCGGCTTCGTGGACGGCGTCATGCGACCGGAGAGCCTGTCGGCGGCGGCATCCCATCTCCACCGCGTCGCGCCGCTGGTCCCGGGATTCCTTCCCTGGTATCTGCGCTCCGCCGTGCGGGTGGGCGGTGTCGTCGCGCCGGTGCTGCCGACACCCGTCGTGCCGATCGCGCGGCGGGTGCTGCGTGAGATGGTCGGGCACCTGGTCGTCGACGCGCGACCCGAGAAGCTCGGCCCGGCGATCGCGCGCCTGCGCGAGACCGGGGCGCGGCTGAACCTGAACCTCCTCGGAGAGGCCGTGCTCGGCGAGGACGAGGCGCTGCGGCGCCTCGAGGGGATCCACGAGCTGATACGCCGCCCCGATGTGGACTACGTGTCGGTGAAGGTCTCGGCGATCGCGAGCCACATCTCGATGTGGGCCTTCGACGAGGTCGTCGACAAGGTCGTCGAGCGGCTCCTGCCCCTGTACCTGAGCGCCGCGGGCGACCGCACCTTCATCAACCTCGACATGGAGGAGTACCGCGACCTCGACCTCACGATCGCGGTCTTCATGCGGCTCCTCGAGGATCCCCGGCTGCACCCGCTGGAGGCCGGCATCGTGCTGCAGGCGTACCTGCCCGATGCGCTGCCCGCACTGCAGCGCCTGACGGACTGGGCGCGCAAGCGCGTCGGCGACGGGGGTGCGCGCATCAAGATCCGGCTGGTCAAGGGTGCCAACCTCGCGATGGAGCGCGTGGACGCCGTCATGCACGGCTGGCCGCTGGCCACCTACGACACCAAGGTGGACTCGGACGCGAACTACATCCGCTGCCTCCGCTACGCCCTGCAGCCCGAGCACACCGCCGCGGTGCGGATCGGCGTCGCCGGCCACAACCTCTTCGACATCGCGTACGCGTGGCTGCTCGCAGGGGAGACCGGCGTCCGCGATGCTCTCGAATTCGAGATGCTGCTGGGCATGGCGCAGGGCCAGGTCGACGCGGTGGCTCGCGACGTCGGCCACGTTCTCCTGTACGTGCCGGTGGTCCGTCCCGACGAGTTCGACGTCGCCATCAGCTACCTCGTGCGGCGCCTCGAGGAGAACGCGTCGAGCGACAACTTCCTCTCGGCCGCGTTCGACCTCGCCGATGATCCGGCGATGTTCGCGCGGGAGCGGGACCGATTCCTCTCCTCCCTCGCGCGGGCCGACGACCCCCGACTCCTCACGGGTCCCCGCCGTCAGCAGGACCGGACCGCTGCGGAGGCCGTCGACGATTCGCCGGATGCCGCCCCGCTGACCGGATCGCGGGTGCGCCGCCCCGCCGAGCCGGAGGGTGACCTCGCACTGACGCAGGCGGTGCTGGGCATCGCGCGGACGGTGGCGGCGGACGGCGACACGGTGCCGATGGAGCGCGTCGTCCCCGAGCAGGTGTTCGGCGCGGACGCGTTCGTCGAGACCGCCGTGTTCGCGCCGCGCGAGTCCGGTGCCGCCGTCGCCGGCGCGCCCGGATTCGGCAACACGCCCGACAGCGACCCCGCCCTGCCGGCCAACCGCACGTGGGCGCGCGGCATCCTGACCCGGATCGCAACCTCGCGTGCCGGCGACGAGACGCTCGCGGCGGCCGCGGTCACCGACGAGGCCGCACTCCAGACGATCGTCGCCCGCGTCCGCGACGGCGCGGCCTCGTGGGGCGCCACCCCGGCTGTCGAGCGCGGTGCGGTGCTCGCGGCCGCGGCGCGTGCGCTGGAGGCCCGCCGCGGCGAGCTCATCGAGGTGGCCGCGTCCGAGACGGGCAAGGTGTTCGCCGAGGCCGACGTCGAGGTGAGCGAGGCCGTGGACTTCGCCGGCTATTACGCCGCGACCGCGCGCGAGCTCGACCGCGTGAGCGGCGCCGTGTTCGAGCCGGCGCGGCTGACGCTGGTCACCCCGCCGTGGAACTTCCCGATCGCGATCCCCGCCGGCGGCGTGCTCGCCGCGCTCGCCGCAGGATCGGGCGTCGTCTTCAAGCCCGCGCCGCAGGCCCGTCGCTGTGCGGCCGTCGTCGCGGAGGCGCTGTGGGAGGCCGGCGTGCCGCGCGACGTCTTGGCGCTGGTCGACATCGACGAGGGCGCGCTCGGCCAGGCGCTGGTGTCGCACCCGGACGTCGACCGGGTCATCCTCACCGGTTCGTGGGAGACCGCCGCACTGTTCCGCTCGTGGCGGCCCGACCTGCCGCTCCTCGCCGAGACGAGCGGCAAGAACGCGATGATCGTCATGCCGACGGCGGACCTCGACCTCGCGGCATCCGACCTCGTCAAGAGCGCGTTCGGGCACGCCGGGCAGAAGTGCTCGGCCGCGTCGCTGGCGATCCTCGTCGGCCCGGTCGGGCACTCGCAGCGCTTCGCGCGGCAGTTGGTGGATGCCGCCGCCTCGCTCCGCGTCGGACCGCCGTCCGATCCGCTCAGCGAGGTCGGGCCGGTCGTGGAAGCTCCGAGCGGGAAGCTCGAGTGGGCCCTGACGACCCTCGAGGAGGGGGAGAGCTGGCTGGTCGAGCCGCAGCCCGTGGACGGGGGCCCCGAGTACGCCGGAAGGCTGTGGCGCCCCGGCATCCGTACCGGTGTGCAGCCGGGCTCGCGATTCCACCGCGAGGAGTTCTTCGGACCCGTGCTCGGGATCATGCACGCGACGTCGCTGTCGCACGCGATCGAGCTGCAGAACGCCGTCGCGTACGGGCTCACCGCCGGCCTGTACACGCAGCACCCCGACGACCTGGCGATGTGGCTCGACCGCGTCGAGGCCGGCAACCTCTACGTCAACCGCGGCATCACCGGTGCCATCGTGCAGCGTCAGCCGTTCGGCGGCTGGAAGCGGTCGTCGGTCGGAGCGGGCGCGAAGGCCGGTGGGCCGAACTACCTCATCGGCCTGGGACGCTGGCGGCCGACCTCGGGGTCCCCGGTCTCGGGAACCCTCCACCTCCGCGGCCTGGACACCCGCATCGTGTCGCTCATCGAGGCGGCGCAGCCGTCGCTGGGCTACGAGGCGTTCGAGTGGCTCCGCCGCGGCGCGCTGTCGGATGCGATCGCGTGGGACCGCGAGTTCGGCCAGGTCAAGGACGTCTCGGGGCTCGGCATCGAGCGCAACCTGTTCCGCTACCGGCCGATCCCCTCGGTGGCCGTGCGCGCGACGGCGGATGCCTCGTGGCAGGCCGTGCTCCGTGTCGCCGTCGCCGGGCTCCGGGCCGGGTCCGCGCTGACCCTCAGTGCGCCCGTCGGCCTGCCGGCCGCGGTGCGGCGCGTGCTGGCCGACGAGGGCGTGGGCGTGTTCGTCGAGACCGAGGACCAGTGGCTGGAGCGCCTCACCCGAAGCGAGGACATCGTCGCGGCGGCCGCCGACGCCGATCCGGCGCCGCGGCCGTCACGGGTGCGCCTGATCGGACCGCAGGGCTCCGTCGCCGCGCTCCAGCGGCGACTGGCCGAGGCGACCGGCGGCGACCCCGACCTCGCAGTGTACGACAACGAGGTGACCACGGCGGGGCGCCTCGAGCTGCTGCCGTTCCTGCACGAGCAGTCCGTGACCATCACGGCGCATCGCTTCGGCAACCCCGACCCGTGGTCGGAAGGCGTCATCTGACGCGGCGCGCCGTCGGACGGGCCGTCACGCGCCGTCTGGGTCGTCGGCGTCGGGGAAGCCCGTGGACTCGCGCGCGATGATGCGGAAGGGCGGCTTGAACGTCTCGGGCTTGCGCCGCTCTCCCTTCTCGGTGATGCGCTCGAGGAGGCGGTCGACGGCGATCGACGCGATCTGGGCACGGCCGGTGTCGACGGTCGACATCGAAGGGACCGAGTACTTGCTCTCGTCGATGTTGTCGAAGCCGATCACGGCGACGTCGTCGGGCACGCGCAGGCCCTCCTCCCGCAGCGCGCGGAGCACGCCGAGGCCGAGGGTGTCGTTGAGCGTGAAGACGGCGTCGAACTCCACGCCGTCCCGTACCATCTCGTGGGTCGCCGACGCGCCGCCGGCGCGGTTCCACTGCTTCATCGACATGTGCCGGACGAGAGCCGGATCCTGCTCGATCCCAGCCTGCTCGAGGGCCCGCCGGTAGCCTTTGAGGCGCAGGCTCGCCGAGCTCGCCTCGTCGTCGTCCTCGTGGTCGGCGCCGATCAGCGCGATGCGACGGCGGCCGATCGAGAGCAGATGCTCGACGGCCGCCTGCGCCGAAGAGGTGTTGTGCATGGTGACGTGGTCGGTCGGGCCGTCGAAGATGCGCTCGCCGAGGAGCACGAGCGGTGCGTCCACACTCAGCGCGTCGGCATCCTCCTGACCGAGGCTCACCGGGCTGAACAGCATGCCGTCGAGGAATCGGGGACGGCTGCGCGACACGGCCCGCAGCTCCGTCTCCCGGTCGCCGCTGGTCTGCTCCACCATCACGCCCAGCCCGCGCTTCTCGGCCGCCCTGATCACCTCGTCGGCGAGCTCGGCGAAGTAGTTCTCGCGCAGGGACGGCACCGCGAGCCCGATGACGCCGGTGCGACCGGATCTCAGGCCCCGCGCCGAGAGATTGGGCCGGTAGTCCAGCTGCACGATCGCCTCGTTCACCCGGTCCCGGGTGCCGGGTCGCACGTGCGGATAGTCGTTGATGACGTTCGACACCGTCTTGATCGAGACGCCGGCCACCCGGGCGACATCGTGCATCGTCGGTCCCATGGACCCTCCGCCTTCCGTGCGAGCTGTGCACTCTCAGTGTGACGCAGATGCACGGCCGGCGTGAGCGGGCCGATCCGGGTTTCTGTGACGTCCTGACGCAATGCTCAGCTCAGCGTAGGCGTGCGAAGAAGTTTCGTCGCCGTCTCGGAAAATTGCGCCGCACCCTTGACACTCCCGACCACCGGTGGGAAAGTGACTACAACGTTGCTCTACAACGTTGTAGACCCGAGCGACATGTGCCGATCCTGCCGGCGCATCCGTAGCGGTCGTGCACCGACGAAGAAGTCAGCAATACCGAAAGGAATGTCCAGTGAAGACGAAGCCAGTCCTTGCTGCGGTCACAGCGTTCGCCCTGGTCGGCGCGCTGGCCGCGTGCAGCGCCGGAGGCGGCGACAACGCAGACGGCGGCGGCGGTAACAGCGGCGCGAACTGCACCAACGAGATCAAGAACCCCGACGCGCCCGTCGTCACGCTGTGGGCGTGGTATCCGAACTCGGAGACCGTCGTCGACAACTTCAACGAGGCGAACGACGACGTCCAGGTCTGCTGGACGAACGCCGGAGCCGGCGGCGACGCGTACGACAAGTTCCAGACCGCCATCTCGGCGGGCAGCGGCGCTCCCGACGTGATGATGGTCGAAGCCGACCGCATCGCGGTCTTCCAGGCGCAGGACGCCCTGGTGGACCTCTCCGACCTCGGCTACGAAGACGTCAAGGACAACTTCAGCGAGGGCGCCTGGAAGGACGTCTCGGTCGGTGACGGCGTCTACGGCGCCCCGATCGACGGCGGCCCGATGGGGATGATCTACCGCAACGACATCTTCGAGGAGTTCGGCATCACCCCGCCCACCACGTGGGAGGAGTTCGAGGCGACCGCGCAGGCCGTCAAGGACGCCGGAGGCCCGTACATGGCGAGCTTCGCCGCGAACCAGCCCGCCGCGGTCACGGCGCTGATGTACCAGAACGGCGCTCAGCCGTTCGAGTACGACCCCGCCAACGAGGGCGAGATCGGGATCAACCTCAACAGCGACGAGATCAAGGAGGTCCTGGACTACTGGGCCGGTCTCGTCGAGAAGGACCTCGTCGGCACGGAGGACCAGTTCACCCCCGAGTACATCGCGGGCGTGATCGGCGGCAACTACGCCACGTATCTCTCGGCGGCATGGGCGCCGGGTTACCTGCAGGGCGCGGGCGTGGGCGAGGGTGCTGACGAGGGCGTGTGGTCGGTGGCTCCGATGCCGCAGTGGGATGCGTCGAACCCGATCGCGATCAACTGGGGAGGATCGGCGTTCTCGGTCTCGAGCCAGGCCGACGACCCCGAGCTGGCCGCGAAGGTCGCCTTCGGCGTCTACGCCGACCAGGCGTCGCTCGATCAGGGCTGGCAGGAGCAGATCATCTTCCCGCTGAACGTCAGCGTCCTGGACTCGTCGGAGTTCCAGGACTACGAGGTGCCGTTCTTCAGCGGCCAGCAGGCGAACAAGGAGGTGTACGTGCCCGCGGCCAACGCGTACGAGGGCATGACGTACACGCCGCTCGGCCAGTTCTACTACTCCGAGCTGACCAAGCAGATCGCCGCCATCCATGACGGCGCGGCGACCGGTTCCGAGGCGGCCGATGCCCTCCAGGAGGCCGTCGTGGCCTACGCGGAGGAGCAGGGGTTCACCGTCACGCAGTGACCTGACCGTGGGTCGGTCCGCGTTCGCGCGGACCGGCCCTCGGGCACCCCTCACAGACCCGGAGACACCATGACCGCCTCAACCGAAGCCGCCGTCAAGGCCGAAGCGCCGCTCTCATCGAAGCGCCGCAAGTCGACCGCCGCGAGGCAGAACCTGTTCGGCTGGCTGTTCGTCAGCCCCTTCGCCGTCATCTTCCTCGCGCTGCTCGTGCTCCCCATCGGGTACGCGCTCTACCTCAGCCTGTTCCAGAAGTCGCTGATCGGGGGGACGCGCTTCGTCCTCTTCGGCAACTACGCCAAGGCCTTCACCGACCCGTCGTTCCTGGACGGCGTCTGGTTCGTGATCCGCTTCTCGATCGTGCTCATCCCGCTGCAGATGGCCGTCTCGCTGGCCATCGCCCTGATCCTCGACATCATCGTCACGCGCTTCGCGCGGTTCTCGCGGCTCATGATCTTCATGCCGTACGCGATCCCGACCGTCATCGGCGCGCTGATGTGGGGGTTCCTCTACAGCGACAACTTCGGCCCTCTCGCGGAGCTTTTCGGAATTTTCGGAGCTCAGGCCCCTGATTTCCTGAGCCGCAGCCTGATCTTCTACGGCTTGCTCAACATCGTGACGTGGCAGTGGGCGGGCTACTACATGATCATCCTGTACGCGGCCCTCCAGGGCATCGACCCGACCCTCTACGAGGCGGCACGCATCGACGGGGCGTCGCAGTGGCAGATCATCTGGCGGATCAAGATCCCGCTCGTCGCGCCGGCGCTGCTGCTCATCCTCGTGTTCGCGCTGATCGGGACGCTGCAGTTCTTCAACGAGCCGAAGATCCTGCAGGATCTCGCGGCCGGGGCGATCCCCAACGACTTCACGCCCAACATGTACGCCTACCAGCAGGCGTTCTCGCTGGCGAACTACAACTACGGCGCGGCCATCTCGTTCGCGCTCGGAGCCGTCGTGTTCGTCTGCGTCTACGTCTTCCTGTTCGCCACCCGCAAGCGAGGGAGCTTCTTCTCATGAGCGTCACGCCTGTCGAGGTCACCGGGACGAAAGCGGCCCGCCGGCCCGCCATCGAGCGCCGGCGCGCGCCGCGGGAGCGCGGACGGATCCCGCTCAGCATCGTGCTGGGCCTTCTGATGGTCTACTTCCTGGTCCCCTTCTGGTGGCTCATCGTCAACAGCTCCAAGACGGCGGCCGGGCTCTTCGGCGGCGACAGCGCGCTGTGGTTCGCCGACGACATCAACTATGTGGGCAACTTGGTCGACCTGTTCACCTACGGAGGCGGCATCTACGCGCGGTGGCTCGCCAACTCGGCGCTCTACGCGATCGTGGGAGGCCTCGGTGCGACGGTGCTCGCCGTGCTCGCCGGCTACGGCTTCGCGAAGTACCAGTTCGCCGGCCGGCGGCTCTCGTTCGCGATCCTCCTCGGCGCGGTGATGGTGCCCACGACGGCGCTGGTCATCCCCACGTTCGTGCTGTTCGCGCAGGTGGGCTGGACGAACACGATCTGGGCGGTGATCTTCCCGACGCTGCTGAACCCGTTCGGGGTGTACCTCATGAACGTGTACGCGCGGGATGCCGTGCCCGATGAGCTCCTCGATGCGGCGCGCGTGGACGGCGCGGGCGAGTTCCGGTCGTTCTTCACGGTGGCGCTGCCGCTGCTGCGTCCGGCCATCGTCACCGTGCTCCTGCTGTCTGTCGTGGCCTCGTGGAACAACTACTTCTTGCCGCTGGTGATGCTGTCGGACAACCGCCTCTTCCCCGTGACCGTCGGCATCGGACTCTGGCAGTCCACCGCGTCGACGTACGGTGCGGCCGGCGGCCAGACGCTGTGGAGCATCATCATCCTCGGCTCGCTGGTGTCGGTGATCCCGCTCATCATCGCCTTCCTGACGCTGCAGAAGTACTGGAGGGGCGGCCTGGCCATCGGGAGCCTCAAGTGATCCGCGGATCACGTCGCCTCGCCTTGATCCCCTCCGTCCTGGAAAGAGAAGAATGATTCGCGCACACCTCACCGTCGACCCGCACTTCACGGTCGGCCCCGTCAACCGCCGGCTGTTCGGCTCCTTCGTGGAGCACCTCGGGCGCTGCGTCTACGACGGCATCTACGAACCCGGGCACGTACGTGCCGACGAGGACGGATTCCGCACCGACGTCATCGAGCTCGTGCGGGAGCTCGGCGTCTCGACGATCCGCTACCCCGGCGGCAACTTCGTCTCGGGGTATCGCTGGGAGGACGGCGTGGGACCGCGCGAGTCGCGGCCCCGCCGGCTCGACCTCGCGTGGCACTCCACCGAGACGAACGAGATCGGCCTGGACGAGTTCGCGGGATGGCTCAAGAAGGTCGACAGCGAGCTGATGTACGCCGTCAACCTCGGAACCCGCGGCGTGCTCGAGGCGCTGGACGTGCTGGAGTACGCCAACCTCCGCTCGGGCACGCACTGGTCCGACCAGCGGGTGGCCAACGGCCACCCCGAGCCGCACGGCATCCGCATGTGGTGCCTGGGCAACGAGATGGACGGACCCTGGCAGCTCGGCCACTCGACGGCAGAGGAGTACGCGCAGATCGCGTCGAAGACCGCCAGCGCCATGCGTCAGATCGACCCCGATCTCGAGCTGGTGGTGTGCGGCAGCTCGAGCGCCCAGATGCCGACGTTCGGCGACTGGGAGCGCGTCGTGCTCGGCAAGACGTACGACGACGTGGACTACATCTCGTGCCACGCCTACTACGAGCCCAAGGGCGACGACTACGGCAGCTTCCTCGCCTCGGGGGTGAACATGGACCGCTTCATCGATGCGGTCATCGCCACCGCCGACCACGTCAAGGCGATCCGGCACAGCGACAAGACCATCAACATCTCGTTCGACGAGTGGAACGTCTGGTATCAGACCCGATTCAACGAGGTCGACAAGATCACCGACGTGTCGGAGTGGCCGGTGGCTCCGCGCCTTCTCGAGGACTCCTACTCGGTGCTCGACGCCGTCGTCTTCGGCAGCCTTCTCATCTCACTGCTCCGGCACGCGGACCGCGTGACGGCGGCGAGCCTCGCCCAGCTGGTGAACGTCATCGCGCCGATCATGACCGAGCCCGGCGGGCCGGCGTGGCGGCAGACGACCTTCTACCCGTTCTCGCTCACGTCGCGGCTCGCGCGCGGGGTGGCGCTCGAGCTGAAGCTCGACAGCCCCACCTACCCGACGGCGGAGTACGGCGACGTGCCGATCGTGGATGCGGTCGCCACGCGCGACGAGAACGGCGGCAGCACCACGGTCTTCCTCGTCAACCGGAGCCTCGACGACGCCGTCTCCCTCGAGATCGACGTGCTCGCCCTCGGCGGGGTCGCCGGGGCCACCGCGCTCTCGCTGTTCGACGACGACATCCATGCCGCCAACACGCTCGACGACCCCGAGCGGGTCGCCCCGCGCGAGAACTCATCTGTGGACGTGGGGGAGGGCAGGGTCACCGTCACGCTGCCGCCGGTCTCGTGGACCGTCCTGACGCTCGACTGACCTGAGACCAGACCGCGACGAAGCCGGCCGGGTGGTGAGATGGCACGAACCCAGCGCGTGACGCTCAAGCAGATCGCCGCGCAGACCGGGGTGTCGCTGACGACCATCTCGAAGGTGCTCAACGGCGGCGCCGACGTCTCGTCGACCACCCGCGCGCTCGTCGAGGAGCAGCTCCGGACGAGCGGCTACCGGCGTCGCAAGAGCAGGCAGCGGCGGGATTACATCGAGGTCGTCCTCCACGAGCTCGAGGGGGAGTGGGCGCTCGGCATCCTCGAGGGGGTGCGCGAGAGCGCCGCCGCGGCGGGGATGGCCGTCTCGATCTCCGTCAGCGGCGACCGCCGTGCGCCCGGCCCCGAGTGGCTCGATGCGGTCGTCCGCCGGGCCCCGACGGGCATCATCCTCCTGTTCGCGGGCATACCGCCCGCGGGGCGCGAGAGGCTCAGCGCGCGCGGCATCCCGTACGTCGTCATCGACCCGGCCGGCGACCCCGAGGCCGACATCCCGTCCGTCGGCGCCGCCAACTGGTCGGGTGGCCTCGCGGCCACCAGGCATCTGCTGGAGCTCGGGCATCGCCGGATCGCGGCGATCACCGGTCCCGAATCGGTGATGGGCGCGCTCGCGCGACTCGACGGCTATCGCGCCGCGATGGCGTCCGCCCGCCTCCCCGTCCATCCGGAATGGATCCGCTTCGGCGACTTCCGCCGCGAGGGCGGGGAGAGGCACGCGTCCGAGCTGCTGCGGCTGCCGGAGCGGCCGACGGCCATCTTCGCCGGCAACGACGTGCAGGCCGTCGGCGTCCTCCACGCGGCCGCGGCCCTGGGGCTCTCGGTGCCGGGCGACCTTTCGGTGGTGGGCTATGACGACCTCGCGATCGCCGAGCTCGCGCACCCCAGGCTCACGACGATCCACCAGCCCCTCCGCGAGATGGCGGAGCAGGCCACGCGGCTCGTGCTCCAGCTGCTGGACGGACCCCGCCCCGAGGTCACGCGGGTGGAGCTCGCGACGTCGCTGGTGATCCGGGACTCGACCGCGCCGCCCCCCGCCTGACGCGCCGGGGCGGCGTCCACCGTCGTCCGTCCCGCGGACGCGTGAGAAAGGCCGCCGGCGGGAAGCGCGATCCGCCGGCGGCCTTCGGTCTCAGCCGGGACTCACTGCTGCCAGTAGCCCAGGTTGAAGGTCACCTTCTGCCCGATCGTCGTGAGGCCGGCAGCCTGCTCGGCCGTCAGCTTGCCGGCGCTCTGGAACTCGGCGACCTGGGTGAGGAACCCTCCGAGCACCTCCAGCGCGCCGTCGGTGTCGTCCTTGGTGACGAGCTTCAGCGCCTGGTCGAGCTTCACGGTGAGGGCGGTGGTGTTGCCCTTGTTGAGGCCGGCGGCCGCGACGCCGGACTTCAGCGTGTCGATCTCGTCCTTCAGGAACGCCTCCGGGTGCCAGAGGTAGTCCCGCGCGAAGATGCTGAACAGCTGGTTCCACGCGTTGAAGTCGTGGGCGCCCGCGACCACGGTGTTCTCGATGAACCCGACGTTGTCGAGGGCCGCGACCGTGTTCGCGTTGGGAAGACCGAAGTCCCACGCTCCACCGCCATAGTGGATGTACGGCGCTGCGAGGTTCGCCGTCGACAGCGGCACGCTCACGCCGCCGCTCCAGGGACCCCAGTAGGCGAACAGGTCGACGTCATCCCTGATGAGGTTCTGCGTCACGATCGAACCCGCCGACAGGCCTGCGAAGGCACGGTCGATCGGCTCGGTCGAGACGTTGTAGTTCGCTTCGACGAAGGGGATCACGACGTTGCGCAGGTTGGGATACGCGTCGCCCAGGACGGCCTGGTTCCCGACGGGACCGAGGTAGTTGGTGTTCGTCATGATGACGACCGCTGGCTCGGTGGTGCCGTCGTCGAGCAGGTTGTCCATGATGACCGGGACGTTGCCCATGTTCAGCCAGTCGGACTGATCCTGACCGCCGCCGTGCTGCATGTAGATGGTCTTGTACGGCTCCGCGCGGTCCGGGTCGTAGTCCGGCGGGAGGTACACCCCGAGCGTGCGCCCGGTCTGGTTGGGGATGTCGATCGGGACGTAGCTCCACGTGCCCTTCTCCGAGTCCTCGCGCGGGAGCTCGATCTGCCGGGCTGCGAGCGGAGCGAAGTTCTGCTTCGCCTCGTCGTAGGGCACGAACACCTTGTTGAACGCACGCCGCTGGGGGAAGGCGATGCCGTCGGGAGCGAAGATCGGCGAGTTCGCCGGGTCGGCGAGCCAGGCGTTCGTGTTGTTGTTCACGTAGAACCAGTACTGGTTCGCGCCTGCTGCCAGCGGCACCTCGGTGACCCAGTAGCCGCCGCCGGCATCGGTCATCTGGACGTCGTACCCGCCGCCGCCGCGCATGAGGCCCGGCTTGTACTGCGACGGCTGGTAGACCGTCGTGTCGCTAGGGTCGGCCCAGTTGCGCAGCAGGATGTCGGCGACGAAGCGCACGCTCGTCGCGTCGGGGTTGTAGTAGACGAAGCGACCCGTGTATCCCGTGGGGGAGTTCGGATCGGCGTAGACGGTGGGCCCGGGCGTGAGGGGGGAATCCTCTGCCTGCGCGGCCAGCGGGACCGTGCTCAGCACCAGCGCTGCGGACAGGCCCAGGGCGGCGAATGGGCGGACGAGCCGGGCATGCCGGCCGCGGCCGCTGCCGCCCTGAGAACCTTCGACGGCGCGGTCGCGCCGGGTCAATACGCTCATTACTGTTCCTCCTCGAATAGTTGCCGAGCGGCCGGATGGGGCTCCGACGCGGTCAGGCTAGCCGCACATTTACGACGTTGTAAAGACTTTTTTTACGACGTTGTAAATTCCTGGGAGGAAGAGCGCCGGAGATGCTTGACCCGCGCCGACGCCGTCTGCCAGAGTGTGACCGCGTCGCGAACAGATGCGAGAGGACGGATGCCGCGGGTCGCGGCATCCGTGGTCATCCCGCGCTCGTCTGCAGCGTCACCGCGGGCGAGACCGAGCGGGGACGGATGCCGCGGATCAGCAGGTAGCCGATCATCCACAGCTCGCCGATCGTGGCCGGAATCGCCAGGATGTCCGCGATCGCGCCCAGGGTCGCCGGAAGAGCGGAGGACAGCACGGCGTCGAGGACGTAGCCGACCCCGCCCGCAACGAGGATCCATCCGAGCACGCGCGGCAGGCGCCGGGTGGCGATGGCGAACCAGCCCATCGGGATGAGCCAGAGACCGAAGAAGACGGCGCCGACGGTCCAGAACGCGTCGGCGGTCATGCGCAGCAGCGGGACGGCATCAGCTCCCGCGGCGTCCGCGCCCTGCGGGTCGAACGTCACGGCCAGAGCCGCGGTGAGCATCGCCGCGCTGCCCAGCACCGCCAGGGCGTTGCCCATGCCGAACGCGGCGACCGCGAAAGCCGCCACCGGTCGATCCCGGTGGAACAGCGCGAAGAAGCCGACCGCCGCCAGCGCCTGGGTGAGGACGATCGCCAACTCGAGTGCGACGCCCAGCTGCGCCAAGCCGGTGCTCTCCGCAGCGAGCGGACGTACGGCCAGGAAGCCGGCCATGCCGAAAGCCGCAAGGCCGAGGTACGCGGCGCCGGTCCAGCGTCCGGTGCGGGTGTGGTCATCCATGTCGATCCCCGTTCCACGATGTAAAGGATTCTTGACACGGACGGTAGACCCGGCCTATCGTAGGTGTCAAGAATTTTGGACATCCGGGAGGGTGGAGCCATGGTCTACCAAGAGCGCAATGTGTGGTCGAGCCTCATCGTGAGCGTGATCGGCGTCGTCGTGTACGTGGCCCTCGTGCTGCAGCAGTCCGGCGGCGGTCCCCTCAGCGATGTCGACTGGGTGCCGCTGATGCTGTGGACGATCGGCCTGAGCATCCTCGCCGCGATCCTCGTGAGCATCGTGTGGGGGATCCTGGCCGGCATGCGGGATCCCGAGGGCGTGGGCAAGAGCGACCAGCGCGATCGCGACATCGCGGCCATGGCGACCAATGTGGGCCAGGCTTTCCTGGTCATCGCCGGACTCGGGGTCATCCTCCTCTGCGCGTTCGAGGCCGACTGGTTCTGGATCGCCAATGCGATGTTCTTCGGCTTCGCGCTGTCTTCGATCGCCGGCGGCGTGGCCAGCGTCGTCGCCTACCGGCGAGGGCTCGTCTGATGGTCAAGCCCACTCGAGTCACCAACTCCATCCGCGCGGTGCGGGAGGCGGCCGGCATGACGCAGGCCGAGCTCGCCCGGCGCGTGGGTGTCACGCGGCAGACCCTCATCGCCATCGAGCAGGGGCGGTACTCGCCGACGCTCGAGCTCGCGTTCCAGCTGGCCCGCGCCTTCGGCGTCGGGCTCGACGACCTCTTCGACTACCCGGAGGCATGACATGTCCGACCGAACGCTCCCCTCACCGCAATCCCTGCGCACCGACTCGATGCCCGCATGGCGCCAGCACCGCTACGGCGAGGCCGACGACGTCGTCCTCGAGAGGGCCGATGTCCCCGCCCCGCGCCGCGGGCACGTGCTGCTGCGGCTGCGCGCGACCGGGCTCAACAACGGCGACGTCCGCGTCATGCGCGGCAAGCCGCTGCTGGTGCGCCTGGCATTCGGACTGCGACGACCCCGCCAGGCCGTGCGCGGGATCGACGCCGCCGGAACCGTCGTCGCGCTCGGCGAGGGCGTCGAGGGCATCGCGGTCGGCGACGAGGTGGTCGCCGAGCTCCCGAGCGGAGGCGGCCTCGCCCGATACGCCGTCTGCCCGGCGTCGCGCCTGGTGCCGCGACCTGCCGGCGTCGACGCGCTCCCTGCAGCGGCGCTCCCCGTGGCCGGCGGCACCGCGTGGCAGGCGCTGGAGCGCGGGGGAGTGGCATCCGGTCATCGCGTCCTCGTGATCGGCGCCTCGGGCGGAGTGGGCACGTTCGCCGTGCAGCTGGCCGCCGCGCGGGGCGCGGAGGTGTGGGCGCTCTGCGGGGAGCGCAACCGGGCGCTCGTCGAGCAGCTGGGCGCGGCGCGCACGTTCGACTACCGAGCCGTCGCGCCCGACGCGCCGGAGCTGGCCGCCCAGCCGTTCGACGTCGTCATCGACATCGCCGGCACGACGCGCCTGCGCACCCTGCAGGGACTCGTGCGCGACGGCGGCGCGGTGGTGCTCGTCTCAGGAGAGGGTGGGCGCGTGCTCGGCCCGATCGGGCGCATTGCCGCGGCATCCGTCCTCTCCCTCGGCTCGAAGCGTCCGCTGCGTCCGCTCGCCGCCGTGGCCAAGCCCGACGTCCTGGCGCAGCTCCTGGCGCTGACGGTCGCGGGCTCCGTGCGACCCGTGATCGAGCGGACGTTCGCCTTCACCGAAGCCCGTGGCGCGCTCGCGCACGTCGCTGCCGGCCACACGGTGGGCAAGGTCGTGGTGCTCGCGGACTGACGGGCGCGGCATCCGCCCTGCCCATTCCCAGGCCGCACGCATCGTCCGTGAGACAATGGACGCGGCGTGCCCGGTTGCATCCCTTCACGGCTGCGGCTCCTGAGCGAGCACAGCGAGTCGAAGGGCCGCCGGGCCTCTGGACAGCGTCCGCCGCCCCTCGTACAGGAGCATGATGTCCACGCAGAACACCGCGCCCGCCGCCGCCGCCCCGATGACCGAGTCGTCCGCCGCCGGACTGCGCATCCAGCAGCACCGTCGCTACCTGATGTGCCGGCCCGAGCACTTCACGGTGAGCTACACGATCAACCCCTGGATGGAGCCGGCCAATCCCACCGACACCGCCCTCGCGGTGCGGCAGTGGCAGGCGCTTTACGACACGTACCTCGAGCTCGGCCACGAGGTGCAGCTGATCGACCCCATCCCGGGGCTGCCGGACATGGTCTACACGGCCAACGGCGGTTTCGTGATCGACGGCATCGCCTACGGCGCCAAGTTCCGCTTCCCGGAGCGCGTGCCCGAGGGCCCGGCCTTCATGGACTGGTTCGGCGCCAACGGCTTCGAGGTCGTCGTGCCGCAGGAGGTCAACGAGGGCGAGGGCGACTTCCTCCTCGTCGGCCAGACCATCCTCGCCGGCACCGGATTCCGTTCGACCGGCGACAGCCACCGCGAGCTCGCCGACGTGTTCGGCAGGGAGGTCGTGAGCCTCACCCTCGTCGACCCGCGGTTCTACCACCTCGACACCGCCATCTCGGTGCTCGACCCCGTCGAGGGTCCGGGCGGCGTCGAGCGCGCGAACATCGCCTACCTGCCGGGCGCGTTCGACGAGCGCAGCCAGGCGGTCCTCGCCGAGCGCTACCCCGACGCGATCCGCGTCGCCGACGCCGATGGCGCGGTGTTCGGCCTCAACTCGGCCAGCGACGGCCGCAACGTCATCATCTCGCCGCGCGCCAAGGGCTTCGAGGCTCAGCTGCGCGAGCGCGGCTACCACCCGGTGCTCGTCGACCTGTCGGAGCTCCTGCTCGGCGGCGGCGGCATCAAGTGCTGCACGCTCGAGCTGCGGCGCTGACAGTCCGGAAAGAGGACGCACTCATGACCGCCACCTCGCCCTCGCTCGACACGGCCATGATCCGGATCATCGCCGGTGAAGAGGAGCACGTCGCCCACAACTACCACCCGCTCCCTGTCGTCATCGCCCGCGGCGAGGGGGCGTGGGTCACCGACGTCGAGGGCAAGCGCTACCTCGACCTGCTCTCGGCCTACTCGGCGCTCAACTTCGGTCACGGGCACCCCGCGATCGTCGCCGCCGCGCAGGAGCAGCTGAATCGGCTGACCCTCACCAGCCGCGCGTATCACAACGACCGGCTCGGGCCGTTCGCCGCGGCGCTGGCCGAGCTGTGCGGCAAGGACCTGGTGCTGCCGATGAATACGGGCGCCGAGGCCGTCGAGACCGGCATCAAGGTCGCGCGGGCATGGGGCTACCGCGTGAAGGGAATCGGCGCCGACCGCGCACAGATCGTGGTCGCGCACGGCAACTTCCACGGCCGGACGACGACGATCGTCGGCTTCAGCGACGACCCGGGCGCGCGTGCGGACTTCGGTCCGTTCGCACCGGGTTTCGTCCCCGTCCCGTACGGCGACGCCGCGGCGATCGAGGCCGCGATCACGCCCGAGATCGCCGCGGTGCTCATCGAGCCCATCCAAGGCGAGGCCGGTGTCGTGCCGCCGCCCGAGGGCTACCTCCGGGCGGTCCGCGAGATCTGCACCGCCCACGACGTGCTGCTCATCGCCGACGAGATCCAGTCGGGCCTCGCCCGCGTCGGTGAGACCTTCGCGTGCGACCGTGAGGGCGTGGTGCCCGATGTCTACCTCCTCGGCAAGGCGCTGGGCGGAGGCATCCTTCCCCTGTCGGCTGTCGTGGCGGACCGCGACGTGCTGGGCGTGATCCGTCCCGGCGAGCACGGCTCGACGTTCGGGGGCAACCCGCTCGCGGCGGCCGTGGGGCTGCGGGTCGTCGAGATGCTGCAGACCGGCGAGTTCCAGCGACGGGCCGAGCTGCTCGGTGAGCACCTCGAGCTCAAGCTCCGCGAGCTCCTCGGCCACGGCGTCACGGGCGTGCGCGTCGTCGGGCTCTGGGCGGGCGTCGACATCGACCCCGCCGTCGGCACCGGCCGCGAGATCGCCGAGAAGCTCATCGCGCGCGGCGTCCTGGTCAAGGACACGCACGGCCAGACGATCCGCATCGCGCCGCCGCTCGTCGTGCGTGCGACTGAGCTCGACTGGGCGATCGAGCAGCTGCGGGTGGTCCTGGCCGGCTGACGCCGGAGCGTGCCTGCGGTCCTTCGGGCCGACGCCGCCGGCGGGGCGCCCCGAGCGGGCGGACTCGGCGGGCCCCTCAGAACACCTCGACGAACCGCTCGTGCCACCCGGTGGCGCCGTCGGGTGCGGGCGGGGCGCGGTCAGGCGTCTGCTGCTCGCCGTCCTTGCCGATGGCGCGGCACCGCAGCAGGTGGTCGCCGGCGGTCGCCGTCCACGGCAGGCTCCACTGCACCCAGGTGTCGTCCGAGATGGCCGGCGCGAGCGTCGCCTCCTGCCACGGGCCGTCGTCGACCTGCACCTCGACACCGGCGATGCCGACGCCCTGATGCCACGCCACGCCGGCGATGACGACCTCGCCCGCCTTCAGTCCCTGCGCCCTGCGCGGCACGTCGATGCGCGACTGCAGCTTGATGGGCCCCCGCTCCGACCAGCCGCGATCCGTCCAGTAGGCGCGTGCACGGTCGAACCGCGTCACCTCGAGCTCGGTCACCCACTTGGTCGCCGACACGTAGCCGTACAGCCCCGGCACCACCATCCGCACCGGGAAGCCGTGCTCCAGCGGCAGCGGCTCGCCGTTCATGCCGACGGCGAGGATCGCGTTGCGGCCGTCGGTGAGCGCCTCGAGCGGCGTCGAGGCGGTGAACCCGTCGATCGACCGCGACAGCACCATGTCGGCGTCGGCGGCGGGCCGCGCGAGCGCGAGCATCTCGCGGATCGGGTGGCCGAGCCACCGGGCGTTGCCGACGAGCGTGCCGCCCACCTCGTTCGACACGCACGTGAGGGTGGTCCACGATTCCTCGAGCGGCAGCGCGAGCAGTTCGTCCCAGGTCAGCTCGACCTCTTCGGCGACCATGCCGTGGATCCGCAGCCGCCAGTCCGCCGGGTCCACCTCCGGCACGATGAGCGCGGTGTCGATGCGGTAGAACCGGTCGTTCGGCGTGACGACGCCGGCAAGTCCCGGCAGGTCCAGCTCCGCACCCTGCGGGACAGCGGATGCCGCCACCGCCGGCTCCGGAAGCCGCAGCGCCCGCCGCGCCGCCGCCACACCCGCCGACGCCGCGCTCCGCAGGTTCCCGGCGATCACCGCGAGGATACCGACGCCGGCCGCCGCGCCCGCCCACGCGAAGAACGCCCGCCGGCTCGGCTGTGGCGCCCCGCTCTCCGCCGTCGCCTCGGGGACCGAGGGAGTGGGGGCTGCGGCAGGGCGCAGCATCCGGAGCAGCAGCCACAGTGCTGCGGCGCCGACGGTGCCCGCGACGACGGCGGGGAGCCATGCCACCGGGCCCGCCCCGGGACGCGTCGCGGCGACCACGGCGCCGGCTACGCCGAACGCCGCCACCAGCACGACGCCCCACGGCGGGAACCGCGCCTGCAGCCACCCCGCGAGGGCGGCGAGAGCCAGCATGACGATCGCGATCCCGATGAGGAGCGCGAGCTTGTCGGCGGTGCCGAACCAGGCGATCGCGGTGTCCTTCGCCCAGGGCGGAGCGCTGTCGATCAGCGCCGACCCGATCGCGGCGACCGGGCTCGACGCCGGCGCCAGCACACCGGCGACGAGCTCGCCCAGGCCCGCGCCGAGCACGACGGCGGCCACGCCGGCCACCCACGCGAGGGGGGCCGCGATGCCGCGGCCAGAGGCGTCGCCCGCCATGCAGCAAGGGTACGTCCGCGGGAGGCGCCCGGGACGGCAGAACCGGAAACACGAGCGCAACGCACCCCGCATTAGGCTCGTGGGCATGGGTGACCTGTTCGACGGCTACGGCTCCACGCTGGCGCCTCGCAAGACGCCCTCGGGAGTCCCCGCATTCGACGAGATGTTCGGCAGCCCGGACCATCCGGGCGCGCCCGCCGAGTCCCGCGCGGCCTACCGGGAGCTGTACCAGGCGCTGGCGCAGATGACCCAGGAGGAGCTGCGCGGCCGTACGGATTCGCTGGCGAGCTCGTATCTCGCGCAGGGCGTGACGTTCGACTTCGCCGGCGAGGAGCGCCCGTTCCCGCTCGACGCCGTGCCCCGCGTCATCACCTACGACGAGTGGTCGCGCATCGAGGCCGGGGTGAAGCAGCGGGTGCGGGCCCTCGAGGCCTTTCTCGACGATGCCTACGGCCACCAGCACTGCGTGCGCGACGAGGTGCTCCCGGCCGGGCTGATCGCGAGCTCGCAGTACTTCTACCGCCAGGCGGCCGGCATCCACTCGGCCAACGGCGTGCGCATCCAGGTGTCGGGCATCGACCTGATCCGAGACGAGCACGGCGAGATGCGCGTGCTCGAAGACAACGTGCGCGTGCCGTCGGGCGTGAGCTACGTCATCTCCAACCGCCGCGTCATGGCGCAGACGCTCCCCGAGCTCTTCGTCTCGATGCGGGTGCGCCCCGTCGGCGACTACCCCAATAAGCTGCTCGCGGCCCTGCGCGCGTCGGCGCCCGCCGGCATCGAGGACCCCAACGTCGTCGTGCTGACCCCCGGCGTCTACAACTCGGCCTACTTCGAGCACACGCTGCTGGCGCGCCTGATGGGTGTCGAGCTCGTCGAGGGGCGCGACCTGCTCTGCATCGGCGGCAAGGTCTTCATGCGCACGACGCGCGGTCCCAAGCGCGTGGACGTCATCTACCGCCGCGTCGACGACGACTTCCTCGACCCGCTGCAGTTCCGCGCGGACTCCATGCTCGGCGCGCCGGGCCTCATGCTCGCGGCCCGTCTCGGGAACGTCACCATCGCCAACGCGGTGGGCAACGGCGTCGCCGACGACAAGCTGCTCTACACGTACGTGCCCGACCTCATCCGCTACTACCTGGCGGAGGAGCCCATCCTCAAGAACGTCGACACCTGGCGCCTGGAGGACCCGAACGCGCTCGAGGAGGTGCTGGACCGCCTCGACGAGCTGGTGGTGAAGCCCGTGGACGGCTCCGGCGGCAAGGGACTGGTGGTGGGGCCGGATGCCTCGCCGGCAGAGCTCGAGCGGCTCCGGCAGCGTCTGCTCGCCGACCCGCGAGGGTGGATCGCGCAGCCCGTCGTCATGCTGTCGACCATCCCGACGCTCGTGGAGGATGGCATGCGTCCGCGCCACGCCGACCTGAGGCCGTTCGCGGTCAACGACGGCGAAGACGTGTGGGTGCTCCCCGGCGGCCTCACCCGCGTGGCGCTGCCGGAGGGCCAGCTCGTGGTGAACTCCAGTCAGGGCGGCGGCTCGAAGGACACCTGGATCGTGGGCGGCTCCGCCCCGACCGGGAGCGAGTACGGCCCCGGCAAGGTGCCCGAGCTCGTCGCCGATCAGGCCACCGTGACCGCCGCGATCCCCATCATCTACGACCCGCAGACCGAACCCGCCCACTCGCCGCGCGATCCGGTGCGCGGCAACCGCGAGCAGCAGGAGCAGCAGCAGCAGGCGGCATCCGTTCTCGCTCCCGAGTCGACAGCTTCTGATCGACTCGACGCGTTCCGTGCGCGCGAGACATCTCGACCCGATCGGAACGCATCGACTCGCGACTTCGGAGGTGATGCAGCGTGCTGAGCCGCATCGCCGAGTCGCTGTTCTGGATCGGTCGCTACATCGAGCGCTCCGACGGCACCGCGCGCATCCTCGACGTGCACCTGCAGCTGCTCCTCGAGGATCCGTGGATCGACGAGGACACCGCCTGCCGGTCGCTGCTGAGCGTCATGGGCTCGGTCGCGCCCGACGGCGTCGACCAGGTCCGCCGCGAAGACGTGCTGGCGCGCCTCGCCGTCGACCGCATGAACCCCTCGAGCATCGCCTACGCCCTCACCGCCGCGCGCGAGAACGCCCGGCGGGCCCGCGAGATCGTCTCGACCGAGCTGTGGGAGACGCTCAACACCACGAGCGCACGGATGCCGCGACGACTGCAGAACGATCGCGTGCACGAGTTCTTCCAGTGGGTGCGCGAACGCGCCGCCCTCGCGATCGGCATCGTGGACTCGTCGACCAGTCGCGACGAGGCCTGGCAGTTCTTCACACTCGGACGCAGCATCGAGCGGACCGACATGACGGCGCGCCTGCTGGCGACCAGGTCGCTGACCGAGGCATCCGGTCCGTCGTGGACGACGATCCTGCGCTCGTGCGGCGCGTACGAGGCGTACCTGCGCACGTACCGCGGCATGCCGAGCGCGCGCAACGCCGCCGAGTTCCTGCTGCTGGACCGCCTCTTCCCCCGCTCGATCATCTACTCGATCCAGCGCGCCGAGGAGTGCATGAGCGCCATCGACCCTCGCGCGGACCGCGTCGGACACTCCAACACGGTGCTGCGAGCGCTCGGCCAGATCCGCAACGACCTGGAGTATCGGCCGATCTCCGAGATCCTCGGCGAGCTGCCCGGGCACATGGACCGCGTGCAGAAGGTCACGCGCGAGGCATCCGAGGCGATCCGCGGCCGCTTCTTCCCGACGCAGGCGGAGCCCAGCTGGATCGGAGAGATCTCATGAAAAGACTCCGCATCGAGCACCAGACCGGGTTCAGCTACCACGGCGACGTGACGGCCTCGTACAACGAGGCCCGCATGCTGCCCGGCTCCACCGACAGCCAGTTCGTGCTGAACTCGTCGCTGGACATCGAGCCCCAGGCATCCGTCAACCAGTACGTGGACTACTTCGGCACGCGGGTCTCGGCGTTCGACGTGCTGTCACCGCACTCATCGCTGACGATCACCGCGCGCTCGCTCGTCGAGGTGCGTCCACGGCCGCTCGAGCACGTCGACGTCACGTGGGACGCCCTCGCCCGCGAGTCCGAGCGCTCGATCGAGATCGTGGAGCAGCTGTCGCAGACGGGACGCACGCGCCCCCACGCCGAGGTCGCCGAGCTCGCGCGCTCGATCGCCGCCCAGCACGACCATCCGGGGCGCGCGGCGCACGCGATCGCCGTGGCCATCGGCGACGCCGTCGAGTACATGCACGGGATCACCGGGGTGCACTCGACCGCGAGCGAGGCGTGGGATGCGCGCAAGGGCGTGTGCCAGGACATCGCCCACATCACGCTGGGCGCCCTCCGCGAGGTCGGCATCCCGGCCCGCTACGTGTCGGGCTATCTGCACCCGCGACCCTCGGCCGAGGTCGGGGTGCCGGTGACGGGCGAATCTCACGCGTGGGTGGAGTGGTTCGCGGGCGAGTGGCAGGGATTCGATCCCACGAACAACATCGAGATCGGCGACCGGCACGTGCTGGTCGGGCGCGGCCGCGACTACGGCGACGTCCCGCCGCTGCGCGGCGTGTACGCCGGCCCCTTCAAGTCGAGCCTGCACGTCAAGGTGACGATCACGCGCGAGGTGTAGCGCCGGCGCCGCGCCGCCGGATCGGAGATCGCCACCTGGTCGGATCCACCCCGGCGAGAGGCCCGAGTGGCGGGAGATCTCCGACCGGATGGTGGGGGGATGCCGCCCCTCACGCCGGCTCGGCCGCCTCGGCGTCGCGCGCGCGGTCGTCGTCGGGCTGCCGCCCCGAACCGAGCGAGAGCGTGGCGAGGAGCCCGACCGCGAGGAACCCCGCCGCGGTGAAGCTCGCATACTTCGTCCCGGCCGAGAAAGCCGCCCGGGCGTCCTCGGCGAGCGGCGCGGTCTGCGGCGACCCGGCGAGGCCGGCGATCGCCCCGCCCGCGCTGTCGACGACGGCCGTGACGACCTGGTCGCGCTGCGCCGCCGGGATGCCCCGCTCGTCGAGGCTCGCCGTCAGCACGGCGGACGTCGTCGAGAACAGGACGGTCCCGAGGACCGCGATGCCCAGCGCCGCGCCGAGCTGGCGGGCCGTCGACTGCGTCCCCGACGCCTGGCCGCCTTCGGCGGCGGGCACGTCGGCCAGCACCACACCGGTGAGCTGCGCTGTGGCCAGGCCCACGCCGAGACCGTAGACGAAGAGGGCGGGGACGAGGGGCACCCACGAGGCATCCGGCGCGATGACCAGGCCGACCGCGGCGACGCCGATGATCTCGGCGACGATGCCGGCCCGCACGATCCACACCGGGGCGACGCGCCCGCTCAGGGCACCCGCGAGCCCGCTCGCGACGAAAGACCCGATCGCGAGCGCGAGGAGGATGAGTCCGGTCTGGACGGCCTCGAACCCGAGCACGAACTGCAGCCAGAGGGGGAGCGCCAGGATGAGCCCGAACTCGCCGAGCGAGACGACCAGGGCCGCGATGTTGCCGTTGCGGAACGAGGGGATGCGGAAGAGCCCGAAGGCGATGACCGTGGACCTGCCGGCCCGTCGCCGCTGCCGGCCCCACGCGATGAACGCCGCGAGGCCCGCGGCGGCGATGACGAATGCGACAGCGACCGGGGACACGGACCACGGCCATGTCCAGTCGCCGATGGTCGGCGCCCGGTCGGTGAGGAGCCATCCGTAGGTGCGGCCCTCGATCAGGCCGAAGACCAGCGCGCCGACCGTGACGACCGACAGCACCGCGCCCACCACGTCGATCGGCTCGGCCGCGCCGCGCGATTCGTCGACCGTCAGCAGCACGCCGACCACGATGGCGATGCCCAGCGGCACGTTGATGAGGAACGCCCAGTGCCACGAGAACGCGGTGGTCAGCCAGCCGCCCAGGAGCGGCCCGACCGCGGCCATCCCGCCGATGGTGGAGCCCCACACCGCGAAGGCGGTCGCGCGCTCGCGGCCCCGGAAGGTCGCGTTGAGCAGCGAGAGGGTGGTGGGAAGCATCATCGCGCCGCCGACGCCCTGCACCAGGCGCGCCGCGATCAGGGCGCCGCCGCTGGATGCGATCGCCGCGCCGATCGAGGCCAGGGTGAAGATGACGACGCCGATGAGCAGCATCCGTCGTCGTCCCCAGCGGTCGGCGAGGCTGCCGAACACGAGCAGCAGCGAGGCGAACACGAGCGTGTAGGCCTCTTGGACCCACTGCACCTCGCTCGAGGTGATGCCGAGATCGTCGACGATCGCCGGGGTCGACACGTTGACGATCGTGGAGTCGACGATGATCAGCGCGACGGCGACGCTGATGAAGACCAGGCCGGCCCAGCGGCGGCGCGACGCTTGCTGCAGCATTTCGCTAGCTTATCTAGCGAAATAGTTGCGAAGCTACACCGGGTGTGCCGGTCCGGCGATCAGGCGGGAGGGCTGTCGGGGTCCAGCGTCTTCAGCGTGTCCTCCTCGACCGGGTTGTCGGCCTCCAGCTGGTCCTCGGTCGCCTGGTCGCCGCCCGTCGGGTCGTCCTGCTCGACGGGCTGATTCTCCGCGCGCTTGTCTGCCATGGCGTCCACGCTAAAGGCCGGGGAGCGCGCGGGACAGGGATTGACAGCGGCGCCTGCGTCAGACGCCGGTGATCACCGCGTTGTCGAGCTCATCGAGATCGACCCCGGGACGCTCGGCCTGGTTCGTCAACAGCACGTACGCGACTCCCGCCGAGGGATGCACCCAGAACTCGGTGCCCGCCCAGCCGCCGTGGCCGTAGACGTCTCGATCGATGAGGCCGGGGGCGCGCGTGCGCAGGTTCCACGTGAAGCCCCAGTCCTGCCCGCGCTCGGCCGGGTACGGCTCCAGGCGCGGGATGTCGCCGGTGAGGGGTCGCCGCATCATCGCCAGGGTCGCCGGCTGCACGATACCGTCCGTCTCGCCCCGTCCGATGCGCAGCAGCGCCGCGCCGAGCGCCAGCAGGTCGCCCGCCGTGCCGATGAACCCGGCGCCGGGGTTGCGGTGGCGCGCGAAGCCGCGCATGTCGAGGCCGAGCCGTGCGGCGTCGACCACGGGATGCGGGTCGGCGGCGGGGTCGAGCGTGAGCCCGTGTGCGCCGAGCGTCGCGGCCCACGCCGCGATGTCGGCATCCCACTCCCATCCCGCCGTGGCGCGGACGAGCTCGGCGATGCCGTCGAACGCCACCGTCGAGTAGCGCGAGGCGGTGCCCGCGGCGAAGTCGCGCCCCGGGGTGAGGAGCGCGGCGCGGAGACCCTCGGCGGGATCGAGACCCGGCTCGGGGATGCCGGAGGTGTGGCTCACGAGGTGCCCCAGCCGCACGACGTCGTCGCGCCCCGCGCCGAACTCGGGCAGGGCCGCCGACAGCGGCGTTCCGGTCGTGAGGAAGCCCCGCTCGACCGCCCGGGCGGCCGTCAGGCCGGTGAGCACCTTGGTGATCGAGAACAGCCAGTACGGGTCGTCGGTGCGCGCCGTGCGGCCGTCGGTGGCCCCGAACGCGTCGAGCGCCGCGACGCCGTCGGCGGTCGCGACGCCGAGCACCGCGGTGGGGAGCCGCCCGGCGCCGACGTGCCGCCTGGCCCAGTCGAAGGCCGCCGCGTATGCCGTCATGCTCCCTCTCCATGGTGCCGTCGCCGCCACCGGGTCGGTCGCGAGCGCACGCCGTGCCGCCCGGTGCACGACGAAGCCGCGACGACAGGCCGTGCCCTCGGCGCCGAGTCGTTCACTCGACAGGCCGCGGCTCGTAGCGGACGGGCGAGACGGATGCCGCGACCACCTGCCGCAGGTCCTCCAGGGTCGCATCGGGCCCGAACCAGCCGTGCGCGCGGGCCTGCACCAGCACATTCCCCAGCGCCGTCGCCTCGACGGGCCCTGCGAGCACCGGAAGCCCGGAGCGATCCGCGGTCGCCTGGCACAGGAGACGGTTGAGGGCGCCGCCGCCGACGATGTGGATGACGTCGACGGTGCGCCCGCTCAGCCGTGCGGCGGTGGCGACCGCGTCGGCGAAGGCCTGGGCGATGCTCTCGACGATCGAGCGCGCGAACGCCTGCCGCGTCGTCGGCACGGCGGCTCCCGACTCGGCGAGCACGGCGGCGATGCGCGCCGGCATGTCGCCGGGGGCCGACAGGCGCGGATCGTTCGCGTCGAACAGCGGGACGTCGCCGTCGACGGATGCCGCAGCCTCCAGCAAGCCCGGAAGGTCGATCCCGACGCCGTCCTCGGCCTCCCACGTGCGCACGGCCTCGCTCAGCAGCCACAGCCCTGTGACGTTGTGAAGAAAGCGCACGCGCCCGTCGACACCGCCCTCGTTGGTGAAGTTCGCCGCACGGGCGGCGTCGCTCACGACGGGGGCGTCCAGCTCCACACCGACGAGGCCCCACGTGCCGCACGAGATGTAGGCCGCGTCGGGGGTGCTCAGCGGCACGGCGACGACCGCCGAGGCGGTGTCGTGCGAGCCGACCGCGATGACCTCGAGCGGGGCGCCGATGCGCTGCCGCGCCTCGCCGTGCAGCGTGCCGATCACCGCGCCGGGCTCGACGAGCGGCGGGAGGACGGATGCCGGAATCCCGAGGCGCGCGGCGAGCTCGAGGTCCCACGCGCCGGTGCGGACGTCGACGAGCCCTGTGGTCGACGCGTTCGTGCGCTCGGCGACGCGCGCGCCGGTGAGGAGGAACGCGACGAGGTCGGGAATCAGCAGCGCGGCCTCGGCCTCGGTCAGCGCCGGCTCGACGGCGTACTGGTAGAGGGTGTTGAAGGGGAGGAACTGCAGGCCGTTGCGGCGGTACAGCTCGTGAAACGGCGCGCTGCGGTGCACGATGTCGACGCCACGCGCGGTGCGCTCGTCGCGGTAGTGGAACGGCTCGCCGAGCAGCTCGTCGCCGTGCACGAGCCCGTAGTCCACCGCCCATGAGTCGATGCCGATGCTCGCGATGCCGGGCTCGCGCCGGAACGCCTCGGCGAGCCCGTCCAGGATGCGGCGGTGCAGCCCCGTGAAGTCCCAGTGCAGTCCGCCGTCGAGGCCGGACACGGGCCCGTTGGGGAAGCGCGCGACCTGCTCGAGGCGCAGCATCCCGTCGTCCACGTATCCGAGCATGACGCGGCCGCTCGTCGCCCCGAGGTCGACCGCCGCAACGACGCCGCCGGTCACCGGCCGGCCTTCCGCTCCGAGCGCACGACCTGCCGTCGAGCGCACGGCGTCTGGCCGTCGCGAACCGGTGCGCTCGGCGCGAACCCGTGCGCTCGGTGACGCGCCTCCCGCACGGCGGTCATCGCAGGAAGGCGGCGGCGACGCCGGAGTCGACGGGAATGTGCAGGCCGGTCGTGCGGGAGAGCTCGGGGCCGGTGAGCACGTACACGGCGTCGGCGACGTTCTCGGGCACGACCTCGCGCTTGAGGATCGTGCGGTTGGCGTAGAACTGGCCGAGGTCCTCTTCCTTGACGCCGTACGTCGCGGCGCGGTTCGCGCCCCAGCCGGCGGCGAAGATGCCCGAGCCGCGCACGACCCCGTCGGGGTTGATGCCGTTCACGCGCACGCCGTGCTCGCCGAGCTCGACCGCGAGCAGGCGCACCTGGTGGGCCTGATCGGCCTTCGTCGCCGAGTACGCGATGTTGTTGGGGCCGGCGAAGACGGAGTTCTTCGACGAGATGTAGATCACGTCGCCGCCGAGCTTCTGCTCGATGAGGATCTTCGCGGCCGCCTTCGACACCAGGAACGAGCCCTTGGCCATGACGTCGTGCTGCAGGTCCCAGTCCTGCTCGGTGGTCTCGAGCAGGGGCTTGGACAGCGACAGCCCGGCGTTGTTGACGACGAGGTCGACGCCGCCGAACGCGAGAACCGCGGCGTCGAACGCGGCCTGGATCGCCTCGGCGTCGGCGACGTTCGCGGCCACGCCGATCGCGACATCCGTGTTTCCCAGCTCTGCCGCGGCGGCCCGGGCCTTCTCGAGGTCGAGGTCGGCGACGACGACGCAGGCACCCTCCGCGGCGAGGCGCGTCGCGATCGCCTTGCCGATTCCGGATGCCGCGCCCGTGACGAGCGCGACGCGACCCTGGTGCGTCTTGGGCTTGGGCATCCGCTGCAGCTTCGCCTCTTCGAGGGCCCAGTACTCGATGCGGAACTTCTCGGCGTCCGAGATCGGCGTGTAGGTCGACAGCGCCTCGGCGCCGCGCATCACGTTGATCGCGTTGACGTAGAACTCGCCGGCGACGCGAGCGGTCTGCTTGTTCGCGCCGTAAGAGAACATGCCCACGCCCGGGATCAGCACGATCAGCGGGTCCGCGCCGCGGATCGCGGGCGAGTCGGCGGTGGCGTGCGCGTCGTAGTACGCCTGATAGTCGGCGCGGTACTCCTGGTGCAGCTCGTGCAGGCGGGCGATGGACTCCTCGACGCTCGCGGCCGCCGGCAGGTCGAGGATCAGCGGCTTGACCTTGGTGCGCAGGAAGTGGTCGGGGCAGCTGGTGCCGAGGGCGGCGAGCTGGGGGGCGCGCTCCGAGGCGAGGAAGTCCAGCACGACGTCGGAGTCGGTGAAGTGGCCGACCATCGGCTTGTCGGTCGAGGCGAGCCCTCGGATGGTCGGGGCGAGGGCGGCGGCCTTCGCGCGGCGCTGGGTCTCGGGGAGCGCCTCGAAGCCCGGCCGAACTCCACCGAACGCGTCGGCCTTGCCGTGGATCTCGATGTACTCGGCGGCGCGGGCGATGATCTCCGTGGAGTTCTGCTCGGCCTCCTCCGACGTCTCGCCCCACGCCGTGATGCCGTGACCGCCGAGGATGCACCCGATCGCCTGCGGGTTCTGCTCCTTGATCGCCGCGATGTCCAGGCCCAGCTGAAAGCCGGGCCGGCGCCAGGGCACCCACACCACCTTCTCGCCGAAGATCTTCGCGGTGAGCTGCTCGCCGTCGGCGGCGGTGGCGATCGCGATGCCGGAGTCGGGGTGCAGATGGTCCACGTGCGCGGCGTCGACGAGGCCGTGCATCGCCGTGTCGATCGACGGCGCGGCGCCGCCCTTGCCGTGCAGGCAGTAGTCGAACGCGGCGACCATCTCGTCTTCGCGATCGACGCCCGGGTAGACGCCGACCAGGGCGCGCAGCCGGTCCAGGCGCAGCACCGCGAGGCCCGACTCGGTCAGCGTGCCCAGGTCGCCGCCGGAGCCCTTGACCCACAGCAGCTCGACGGGCTCGCCGGTGACCGGGTCGGTCTCGGTGCCCTTGGCCGACGTGTTGCCGCCGGCGTAGTTGGTGTTCTTCGGGTCGGCGCCGAGGCGGTTCGACCGGGCGATCAGCTCGGCCGCTGTCGGGTTCGTCATGTTGCGTTCCTTTGCGGTTCGGTCGGCGAGTCGCCAAGACACGCCGGCTGCGGGTCAGGCGACCGGCGTGTCCTGGCGAGTCGCGGAGGGGGCGTGCGCGATGGGCGGGGTGAGGCTCGAGAGCCCCGCGAGGCGGGCGGCGAAGCGGTCCAGGGTGACGGATGCCGCCGCCTCATGCGGTCGGTTGAGGTGGCCGTGCTGCGTGCCGGCCTCGGTGACGACGTCGACCGGGCGTCTCGCGGCGCGCAGCGACGCCGCGAACACCTCGCCCGAGAGGCGGAGCTCGTCGACGTCGCCGTTGACGATGAAGGTCGGTGGGAACTCCGCGAGGTCGACCGGGCGGGCCAGGCCCGGGATCGCGCCCACCGGTGCCGCGTCGACCGGTCCGCCGAGGTAGTTCTCGTACATCCCCCGCACGGCCTCCGGTCCGAAGGTGTCGGCGTCGGGCTGGGCGTCGAGGGCGGCGCGCAGTGCGGCATCCGGTGCCGGCTGCACCGCCAGCAGCGTCGGATAGGCGAGCAGCACCAGGGCGGGCAGCGCCTCCGCACGCCGCTCGATGAGGCGCAGCGTCGCCCCGGCAGCGAGGTTCCCCCCGGCGCTGGTGCCGCCGATCGCGAGGCGATCGAGCGCGATCCGCAGCCGGCCGGCGTTCGCCACCACCCACGACCACGCCGCGAGCATGTCGTCGGAGGCTGCGGGGTAGTGGTGCCCGGCGCGCGGGGTGGCGGCATCCGTCCACTCCGCCGGCACGGGCGCGAGGCGGTAGTCGACCGACACGACGGTGGTGCCGCGTGCGGCGAGACTGCTCGCCACCCAGTCCGACTCGGGCATGTCGAGGTCGCCGAAGGCGAAGCCGCCGCCGTGCGCCCACACCAGGCCGGTGCCGTTCGGCTCGCGAGCGGGGTACACGCGCACGAGTCCGTCGGCGGCGGAGTAGGGGTCGCTCATCTGGATCCTTCGGGAGTCGTGGTCCGGCGGCGGTGCCGGGATCAGGGTGTGCACCGGGGACGCGGGGATCGGCATCCCGCGCCCCCGGTGGGTCTGGTGGTCGTCAGGCGCCCCAGCCGGCCTGCGTGCCGCCGACGCGGTCGGCGGCGATCTGCTGCTGGTAGCCGGATGCCGCATACGCGGCCATCGGGTCGGCCGCGAGGCCCCGCGACTCGCGCCACTCGGCGAGGGCGGGACGCACGTCGGTGTAGAACGCGTCCATGAGGACGGCATTGGCGCCGAGCACGTCGTTCTGCTGCTGCGCCGTCGCGAGTGCGTCGCGGTCGACGAGGAGGGCGCGGGCCGTCATCTCCTGGACGTTCAGCACCGAGCGGATCTGGCCGGGGATCTTGTCCTCGACGTTGTGACACTGGTCCAGCATGAACGCGACCTCGGGGTTGTTCAGGCCGCCCCCGCGCACCACCTCGAAGATGATGCGGAACAGCTGGAACGGATCGGCGGCGCCCACGATGAGGTCGTCGTCGGCGTAGAACCGCGAGTTGAAGTCGAACGAGCCGAGCTTGCCCAGGCGCAGCAGCTGCATCACGATGAACTCGATGTTCGTGCCGGGCGCGTGGTGGCCGGTGTCGAGGCACACCATCGCGCGGTCGCCGAGCGCGGCGACCTGCGCGTATGACGTGCCCCAGTCCGGAACGTCGGTGTGATAGAACGCCGGCTCGAAGAACTTGTACTCCAGCACGAGGCGCTGCTCGTCGCCCAGACGCGCGTAGATCTGCTGCAGCGAGTCCGCGAGGCGATCCTGACGCGCGCGCAGGTCGGCCTGGCCGGGGTAGTTCGACCCCTCGGCGAGCCAGATCTTCAGGTCGCGCGAGCCGGTGGCGTCCATGATGTCGATGCACTCGAGGTGGTGATCAATCGCCTTCCGGCGGATGCGGTCGTCGTGGTGGGTGAGCGCCCCGAACTTGTAGTCCTCGTCCTGGAACGTGTTCGAGTTGATGGTGCCGAGGCTCACCCCGAGGTCCTCGGCGTGGCGGCGCAGGTCGGCGTAGTCGTCGACCTTGTCCCACGGGATGTGCAGGGCCACGCTCGGCGCGAGCTTCGTGTAGGCGTGGACCTGCGCGGCATCCGCGATCTTCTCGTACGGGTCCCGAGGCGTGCCGGGCGTCGTGAACACGCGGAAGCGCGTGCCGGAGTTGCCGAACGCCCAGCTGGGCAGCTCGATGCCCTGGCCTTCGAGCTGGGTGAGGATGTCTGGGGACAGCGTCGTCATGATGCGGTGCCTTCTTCGTCGGCGGGGTCCGTCTGGGGCTGCTCGGTCGCCGCACCCCGGGCGGCGGCGAGCTGGTCGTGCAGGTTGAAGATCTCGGTGAGGGGTGTCGCCGCCTGGTCGGGCCGGCCGTCGAGCCCGACGAAGAAGCGGCCCATCTCGGCTTCCCAGAGCGCGGCGACCTCGGACTGCGCCAGGTAGGCCTGCGCCGCCTCGTCGTCGTCGGTCTCGTAGTAGCCGATGAGGCGGCCGCCGTCGCCGAGGAACAGCGAATAGTTGCGTCGGCCGGCGGCCGCGATCTCCTCGAGCATCTCGGGCCACACCGGCGCGTGCCGGGCGAGGTACTCGTCCAGCAGCTCCGGCCGCACCTGCAGCAGGAAGCACACGCGCTTCGTCGCGGTCGGGCTGGGCATGGGGGCTGGCTCCTTCGGATGCAGACGGTCGCGGTCCCCGGCTTGCGGGGCTCGCGCGCCTCCGGCGATGAATCGTTTCAACGATCGTAGACCATGTGGAAGGCGTTCGCAACGGACAGCGTTTACCATCCCCGCTGGCCGACGATACTCCGAAGCAGGTAGCGTTTCGGCCGAGGAGGTTCGTTCGATGGTGGTGAGCGTGCGCGACGTCGCGGCGGCGGCATCCGTCTCCGTCGGCACCGTCTCGAACGTGCTGAACCGGCCGGAGAAGGTGGCGCCGGCGACAGTCGAGCGCGTCACGCAGGCGATCGAGGAGCTCGGGTTCGTGCGCAACGATGCGGCGCGCCAGCTGCGCGCCGGTCGCAGCCGCAGCATCGCGCTGATCGTGCTCGACGCGGGCAACCCGTTCTTCGCGGAGGTCGCCCGCGGCGCCGAGGACCGGGCCGCGGAGTCCGGCATGAGCGTGCTGCTGGGCAACAGCGACGAGCGCGCCGACCGCGAGGATGCCTACCTCGAGCTGTTCCGCGAGCAGCGGGTCAACGGGGTGCTGGTCACCCCGGTCGACGGCCATCCGAGCCGCCTGGACCGGCTGCGCACCGCAGGGGTGCCGGTGGTGCTCGTCGACCACGAGGACGCCGAGCGCGGGTTCGCGTCGGTGTCGGTGGACGACGTGGAGGGCGGCTACCTCGCGGTGTCCCATCTGCTCTCGCTGGGCCGCCGTCGCATCGCCTACGTCGCCGGTCCGACGACGATCCGCCAAGTCGCCGACCGCCTCGACGGTGCGCGCCGGGCGATCGCCGAGGCGGACGACGCGACGCTCGAGGTCGTCGAGATGTCGGCGCTGACCGTGCTGCAGGGGCGAGAGGCCGGAGAGCTGCTGCGCGCGCGGCCGGCAGACGAGCGGCCCGACGCCGTGTTCGCCGCGAACGACCTCCTCGCCGTCGGCGCGCTGCAGGCCTTCACGCTGATGGCCGACCTGCAGGTGCCCCGCGACATCGCGCTCATCGGCTACGACGACATCGACTTCGCGTCGGCCACCGTCGTGCCGCTGAGCTCGATCCGGCAGCCCGCCCACCTGATCGGGTACACCGCGGTGGATCTACTGCTGAAGGAGCAGGAGGACCCGGGCGGCGCGCACGACCGCCGCGTGCGGTTCCAGCCCGAGCTCGTGGTCAGGGAGTCGACCGCCGGCTGACGACCGGGGGGCTTGAGAAACCGCGATCCGGTCGAGAAACCGCCGATCCGGTGGTTTCTCAACCTCCGCGTGATTTGTCGACCTCCGTGCGGCTCGGCACGCGTCAGCGCGAGGCTGGGCGGGTAGCCTCCTCGAGCAGCTCGAGCACGTGCCGGTAGTCCGATCCGGTGGCCCGCGTCAGGCCCAGCTCGCACGTGCGGTTGCACGACGCATGCGCGTCGGCGCCGAGGGCGCGCACCTCGGCGGCCTCGGCGGCGGTGGCCGACGCGGTGAGCTCGGGGTGCAGCATCCCGCGGTCGCCGGCGAACCCGCAGCACCCCCACGCGTCGGGCACCACGACCTCGGCGGCGACGGCTTCCGCCACTCTCCGCAGCGACGGGTCGAGGCCGAGCTGCGCCGAGGAGCAGGTCGGGTGAAGCGCCAGCGTCCCGACCCGCGGCGTCACCGGGCCCAGGCGCGGGAGCAGCACGCGATC
This sequence comes from Microbacterium atlanticum, assembly GCF_015277815.1. Lineage (NCBI taxonomy): Bacteria > Bacillati > Actinomycetota > Actinomycetes > Micrococcales > Microbacteriaceae > Microbacterium > Microbacterium atlanticum. The sequence continues at coordinate 3,265,610 of NZ_CP063813.1, read as the reverse complement.
GGTGAACGACACGGCGTCCTCGACCCCGACTGCGACGCCGGCGTCGGCGAGCAGGCGGACGAAGCCTTCGGTGCAGCTGGAAGCATCCGTCACGATGGTGAGCTCGTCGGACCGGGAGGCCTTCCCGAGCTCGGCGACCACGCGCTGCGCGATCACTTCGCGCCCGCCCGCATATCCCTTGGAGGTCCAGGGAGTGCTGCAGCACAGCGCGTCCACCCGCTCGGGCACCGCAAGCCGCACGCCGGCGCGTTCCGCCAGGCGACGGAATGCCTCGGTGACGCCGATGCCGTCCGCGGCCGGCCCGAACATGGTGTTGACGCAGGCCGGGAGGAAGACCCCGACCGTGGCCGCGTCCTGCGCGCCGATCGACGATCCCAGCCGCGAGCGGCGCGGGCCGCCGGGCGGCAGGTCGTCGGTGTACCGCGGGACGGCGTCGGCGCCCAGCACCGCGCGCCCGACGTCGGTGGCCGCGGTGACCAATCCGCCCGGGAGCTTGTCGGCGAGGGTCAGGCCCGTGCTCGCTGCGCGGGTGGCGGCGCCCCAGGAGCGGGCAGCGCCCGACCATGCCCCGCTCGCGACGCGCCCGGCTTCCTCCCGCCGCAGCCGCTTGACGAGCGACCCCGTATCGATGAGAACGGGGCAGGCTGTCTGGCACATGCCGTCCACGGCGCAGGTGTCGACGCCCGCGTAGTCGAAGTCGCGTTCCAGCTCGCGCATGAGGGCGTCGTCGCCGGATGCCTCGGCCCGGGCGATCGCCCGCCGCGTGACGATCCGCTGGCGCGGGGTGAGCGTCAGGTCCTTGCTCGGGCACACCGGCTCGCAGTAGCCGCACTCGACGCAGCGATCGGCCTCGGGCTCGATCGGGTCGGCCAGCTTGATGTTCTTCAGGTGCGCGTCGGGATCGTCGTCGATGATGACACCCGGGTTGAGGATGCCGGCCGGGTCGCACAGTCGCTTCAGCTCACGCATGACCTCGTAGAGCTCGTCGCCGTACTGCCGCCGCACATACGGCGCCATCACACGCCCGGTGCCGTGCTCGGCCTTGAGGTTGCCGCCGGCCCCGAGCACGAGATCGACCATGTCCTCGGTGAAGGCGGTGTAGCGCGACAGCTGCTCGGCCGACTCGAAGCGGTCGGTGAGGAGGAAGTGGATGTTGCCGTCCTTCGCGTGGCCGAAGATGACGCTGTCGCGGTACTCGTAGCGGTCGAAGAGCGTCTGGAGGCTCTCGCATGCGGCGGCGAGGCGCTCGACGGGCACCACCACGTCCTCCAGGAGCGCCGTGGTCCCGCTCGGGCGGGCGCCCGCCACCGACGCGTACAGGCCCTTGCGGAGCTTCCACGCGGCTGCGCGCTCCGCGGCGTCGGACGAGAAGACGGCGGCGGCCTCCAGCGGCTCGGTTGCGAGCGCCCGCCCGCCGCGGGCGACGAGGTCGGCGAGCTCCTCGCCGTCGTCTGCCTGGTACTCGATCAGCAGCGCGGCCTGGTCGCAGACGGAGAGCCCCTGGATCTGCCGGGGGGCGCCCGCGAGCGACTGGCCCACGCGCAGGGAAGTGGCATCCATCAACTCGAGGGTCACGGCCCCGGTCGCGACCAGGTCGGGGAGGGCGCGCGTGGCCGCTTCGAGGTTGGGGAACACGGTCAGGGCCGTCGCGATCTGCGGGCGCAGCGGCACCGTGCGGTAGGTCGCCTCGGCGACGAACGCGAGCGTCCCCTCGCTGCCCACGAGGAGGTGGGCGAGTAGCTCCGCGGGGGTGTGGAAGTCGAGGAAGGCATTGACGCCGTAGCCCATCGTGTTCTTCACCGCGAACTGCCTGCGGATGATTTCCACCGAGCGGGGGTTCGACACGACGCGCTCCCGCAGCCGGAGCAGCCGGTCGACGAGCGCGGGCTCCGCCGCGCGCAGCGCGGCGTCGGCGTCGGGGGCGCCGGAGTCGACCACGGTGCCCGACGGCAGGACGAAGACGAGGGACTCGAGGGTGCGGTAGCTGTTCTCGGTGACGCCGCACGCCATGCCGCTGGAGTTGTTGTTGACGACCCCGCCGATCGTGCACGCCAGCTCACTGGCCGGGTCGGGGCCGAGCCGGTGACCGTGGCGGGCGAGACGGGCGTTGACCTGCCGCACCGTCGCGCCCGGCTGTACCCGCACGCGGCGGCCGTCGTCGAGCACGTCGATGCGGCGGAAGCGCTGTCGCACATCGACCATCAGCCCGTCGGTCGACGCCTGTCCCGAGAGGCTCGTGCCGCCGGAGCGGAAGGTGAGCTTCGAGCCGCTCGCGCTCGCCGCGCGCATGACGGCTCCCACCTCGGCGGCGTCGGCGGCGATGAGGACCGCCCGCGGCGTCAGGAGGAAGTGCGAGGCGTCGCTCGCGTAGGCAACCCGGTCGATGGCGCGATCACGGATGCGTGAGGCATCCGTCACGGCGCGTCTGACGGCGTCGGGCACGTGCGCGCGCGGAAGCGTCGACGGGGCCGCCGTCCTTGCCATGGGAACTCCTCGCTGGACTAGACTGCAATCACATTCATAAGAGAATGGATATGCACCCACTGATGCACATGCAGACTAGCGGATCTTCGACGGCCGTCTCCAGCCGCAGCGACGCGGCGAACGGTGCCGACGTCGGGGAGCGGTACTGGGAAAGCACGGCACCCGGGTCGGGCAGGCGCGCGCCCCGCGCCGATGCCCAGACCGACGCGAGGGTGCTCCGCCTGAACGGGACGTGGCGCTTCCGGCTCTCGCCGACGGCGCACGGCACCGGCGACGCGTTCCTCGAACCGGACTTCGACGACTCCGCGTGGGACGCGATGCCGGTCCCCTCCCACTGGGTGCTCGAGGAGTTCACCCCGCTCGCGGGCGGGCCGGCTCGGCGCATGATCGGCACGGAGGAGGGGCCGCTCTACACGAACACCGCCTACCCGATCCCGCTGGACCCGCCCCGCGTGCCCACCGAGAACCCGACCGGGGACTACCGCCTCGCATTCGACGTCCCCGCGCACTTCGGGCGTGCGGTGCTGCGGTTCCAGGGAGTCGACTCCTGCGCGAAAGTGTGGCTCAACGGCCGCGAGCTGGGCTGGTCCAGCGGCAGCCGCCTGCCGTTCGAGTTCGACGCGCCGGCGTGTGAGGGTCGCAACGTGCTGTGCGTGCGCGTGCACCGCTGGTCCGCGGGAACGTATCTCGAGGACCAGGACATGTGGTGGCTCCCGGGCATCTTCCGCGACGTCGAGCTGCTCTCCCGGCCGGACGACGGGATCGATGATCATTTCGTGCACGCCGACTACGACGCGTCGACGGGACTCGGCACGCTGCGGGTGGATGCCGGCACCCCGGCGACGGTCGAGATCCCCGAGCTCGGCATCCGCATGACCGCCGGTGAGACCGCGATCGAGCCCGTCGAGCCGTGGAGCGCCGACCGGCCCCGGTTGTACCGGGGGACGCTCCGCTCGCCGGGGGAGACGGTGGAGCTCGCCGTCGGCTTCCGGCGCATCGACATCGTCGACGGGATCCTCCGCGCAAACGGGCGTCCGTTGACCTTCCGCGGCGTGAACCGGCACGAGCACCACCCCGACTCCGGTCGCGCCCTCGACCACGACACGATGGTCCGCGACATCGTGATGATGAAGCGGGCGAACATCGACGCGGTGCGGACCAGTCACTACCCGCCCCATCCCGAGTTCCTCCGCCTCTGCGACGAGTACGGGCTCTGGGTGGTCGTCGAGGTCGACCTCGAGACGCACGGCTTCATCTACGAGGGATGGGCTCACAACCCGCCGGCGCTGCCGGAGTGGCGCGACGCCGTCATGGACCGCCTCCGGCGGACGGTGGAGCGCGACAAGAACCGTCCGAGCGTCGTGGTGTGGTCGCTGGCGAACGAGAGCATGACGGGTGAGGGTTTCGCCGAGATGCGGCGCTGGCTGCACGAACGCGATCCGTCGCGACCCGTGCTCTACGAACGCGACCCGAGCTACCGCGACTCGGACTTCTACTCGCTCATGTATCCGTCGCTCGAGCTCCTCGAGCAGATCGGGCGGCGCGCGGAGCCGCGCGGCGGGCGGCTCGGAATGCACGGCATGGTGATGGGGGAGCAGGGGGCGGAGAGCCCCCTCCCCGACGGGGTCACCGAGGCGGACGAGGAGCGCCGCCGCACCCTGCCGTTCCTCCTCGTCGAGTACGCCCACGCGATGGGGAACGGCCCGGGGTCGCTGCAGGACTACTGGCGCATCATCCGCGCGCACGACCGCCTCTGCGGCGCCTTCGTGTGGGAGTGGATCGATCACGGGTTCCACGCGACGACCGACGACGGGATCCCGTTCGTCATGCACGGCGACGACGTGGACTACGAACCGCGCGGGGGCCGCTTCGGCCTGCACGGCCTGGTGTTCAGCGACCGGACCCCGACGCCGGGACTCGTCGAGCTGTGCAAGGCCCATGAGCCGGTCGAGATCCGGGTCGCAGAAGCGTCGGTCGCCATCGCCAACCGTCGTCATGCGGCCGACACGTCCGACCTCGTGTTCCGCTGGACCATCGAAGCCGGCGGCGCGATGGCGGCGACCGGCGTACTGCACGTCCCGCCGGTGGCAGCCGGCGAGGCGGTCGAGCTCGCGCTGCCGGATGCCGCCCTCCGCGCCCTTCGCCCGGGCGAGGGATCGGAGGATGCGGTGGACGCGGCATCCGTCGCCGATGCCGTGCTGACGCTCGAGGCGGCGCTCGCCGCGGACGAATCCTGGGCACCGGCCGGGCACGTCCTGGCGTGGGGGCAGCACGTCGTTCCGCGCCCTGCCGTGCCCGACGCGCCGCGATCCGCGCGCGGCCCGGGTGCGACGTCGCGCCGAAGCGCTGCGCCGACCGCGCACCGCCGGGACGACGGCTCGATCGTGCTGGGTCCCGCCGTGTTCGACGGGTCGACCGGACGACTCGTGCGGCTCGGCGACCTCGAGATCGACGGGCCGGTGCTCGACCTGCATCGCGCGCCCACCGAGAACGACCACGGCCAGGGGGAGTTGAACAACCTGGCGGCGGTCTGGCGCAAGACGCAGCTGCACCGGCTGCTGCACCGCGTGGACGAGGTCGCCGTCCTCGACGGCGTGCTGCGGCTGTCGGGGCGTACGGCGCCCCGAACCCACCCTCACGCGGTCGAGTGGGCCATGGCCTGGTCGGCGGACGGCGACGAGCTGGTGCTCGACGTCGCCGTCGACTTCGTGGGCCCGTGGACCGACACCCCCTACCTGCACCGCGACATCCCGGTGCCGAGGCTCGGACTCCTCTTCGGCCTCCCCGGCAGGACCGAGGACGTGACGTGGTTCGGGCGGGGGCCGGGGGAGACGTACATCGACTCGTACGAGGGCTCGCGCGTCGGCCGGTTCTCCCGGACCGTCGACGAGCTGCAGGTTGCGTACCCGGTGCCGCAGGAGAACGGGAACCACGTGCAGACCCGCTGGCTGGAGATCGGCGGCCATCGGATGCCGTCGCTCCTGGTGACCGGGAGGCCCGAGTTCGGCTTCACGGCGCGCCGGTGGACCTCGCACGCGCTCGACGAGGCCGCCAAGCCGCACCAGCTGGTGGACTCAGGACGCGTGTGGCTCAACATCGACCACGCGCAGCAGGGTCTCGGGTCGGCCTCGGTGGGTCCGGCGCTCCCCGAGCGCTACCGCATCCCACGCGAGCGAACGGCGTGGAGTGTGGGGATGCATGCACGTTGAGCGGGACGGGACGGGACGTCAGTCGTCGCCGCCCCGATCGCGCAGCGGCGCGCGCCCGAGCAGGTGTCCCGGCGGAGGGGCGAACGCGCCGCCGGGGTACAGCTGATTCGCCGTCGCCTGGATGTCGCGCGCGAGCGGAAGCCGCGCCTGCGACAGCGGGCGGCCGTCGTGGAACACCCGGAATACATCGCCGACCCCGATCGCGTTCCCGACCCATACGGCTGTGGTGACCCGCGTGCTGGACTCGACCAGCCACGTCTGGATCTGCTCGTGGGTCCCTGTCTTGCCCAGGAGCGGCGTGCCGTCGTTGGGGTTGCCGCCGTAGCCGGTGCCGCCCGGCACCATCACGCCCTGCAGCGCGAACGCCGTGGCCGCCGCCACCTCGGGGCTGATGGCCTGCGAGCAACGGTCGCCCGGAACGGGGAGTTCTGTGCCCTCCGCGTTGGTCACCCTCTCGATGGCCCGCGGAACGCAGCGCACCCCGTTGTTGGCCACCGTCGCGAACGCGGACGCCATCGCGGCGGGCGCGATGTTGTTGGTGCCGATGATCGAGGCGGCACCGTCGAGGTCGACCGGGTCGCCCGTGCCGCGCGTCACGCCCATGCGCGCGGTCACCTCCTCGATGTCGCACAGGTCGAGCCGTTCCGCCATCCCGAGGAAGCCGCTGTTGAGCGACTGCGCCGTGAACTGCATCGGCGTTCCGACGTAGCCGGGCGTGCCGCCGAAGTTGCGCACCACGTGGTTCTCGCGGTTCACCCAGGTCCCCTCGCAGCGATCCTGCAGGCGCGGGATCGCCCGCAGGGTGCCGTTGACCGTCTCGAACAGCGAGTGCCCCTTCTCGAGCCAGTCGACGAGGGTGAAGAGCTTGAACGTCGATCCCGTGGGGAACCCGTCGGACACGCCGTGCACGCCGTCGCCGGCGTACACGAGCGAGGTGTAGACGGGGTCGGTGGCGGCGAGGTCGGCGTCCTCGGTGAACCGGTTGTTCTGGCTGATCGCCAGGATGCGCCCGGTGCCGGCGTCGATGCTCACCGACGCCGCGCCGAAGGCCATGCCCGGAACCGCCTCCGGAGCGTACCGTCGCATCGCGTCCTGCGAAGCGGCCTGCAGGCGCCAGTCCATCGTCGTGTAGATGTGCAGACCCTCTCGGGTCAGCGACTGACGGCGCTGCTGTGCCGTCTCGCCGAACGCGCCGGCGTAGTCGGGGTCGTAGCGCACGGTGTTGACGACGTACTGGCAGAAGAACGGCGCCCACGTCGCGGCGCACCCGGTGCGCGCGGGCTGCACGGCCGGCGAGATCGGCTCGATGGCTGCGGCGACGTACTGCTCGTCGGTGATGCGGCCGTCCTCGCGCATCCGGTCCAGCACATAGAGCTGCCGGCCCTTGGTCGCGCTGTAGGCGTCGCCGGCCGCGAGGTACTGCTCGGGCGTGATCCTTCCCTCGTCCAGCAGCGTGTCCAGGCCCGCGAGCGTTCCCGGCGTGACGTCCTCGATCGAGCCGTCGGCCGCCTTGTTGTAGCCGGTGCCGTCGGACCCGATGATCGAGCCGCCGGGCCTGTCTATGCGGAACGTGTTCGGGTTCTGCACGATGCCGGCGAGCGTCGCGGCCTGTCCCAGCGCGAGCGCCGCCGCGGTCGTGCTGAAGTAGTAGCGCGCCGCTGCCTCGATGCCGTAGGTTGTTCCGCCGAAGTTCGCGATGTTCAGGTAGCCGAGCAGGATGTCGTTCTTGGAGTATTCCTGCTCGAGCTGCACGGCGTAGCGGATCTCCTGCAGCTTGCGCTCATACCCCTCGACACCGCTTGCCCGGGTGGCATCGAGCCAGCACGCCCGGAGCACCTCGTCGCGGGTCTGGGTGTCGGAGGCGACCGCGTCCCGCTCGCACCGCTGCACCAGGACGTTCTTGACGTACTGCTGGCTGATCGACGAGCCGCCCTGGATGCTGCCGCCCTGGGCGTTCCTGATGAGCGCGCGAGTCGTGCCCATCAGGTCGATGCCGCCATGCTCGTAGAAGCGGGGGTCTTCCGACGCCAGGATCGCGTCGTACATGACCGGAGCGATCTGGTCGAACTTGACGGGGACGCGGTTCTGGTCGTAGAACGAGGTGAGCTCCACGTCCTGTCCGGTGTGGGGATCCCGGGCGTAGATCGTGGTCGGCAGCATGAGCCGGTCGATGGCGAGGTAGCTGGGCATGCCGTCGAACAGCGAGACCGCCCGGCTGGCGGCGTGCCCCGAGATCGCCAGGACCGGAGTGATCGGAGCGACGGCGAGCAGGCCCGCGATCACGCTCAGCGCGAGGAGTCCGATGAGGCCGCCGAGCACGCCCACGACCGTGCGGTGATAAGGCCCTATGGGCGCAAGCGGAGAAACCTCAGGTGACGGCTTCACGACAGCTTCCAATCGCGGTGGGAGAAAGCATGACAGACCGCCCGGCAATCCGCGACAGGTCTCGCGCGAATGCGTCTCGGCTACCGCGGGCCGAGCGTCGCGACATCGATGAAGAGGCTGTCGGCGCCGACCTGACCGCCCTTGAGCAGGAGCTCCACCCCATCGACGGCCGGGTCGGCCGCGTGGGCGCGCAGCAGCACCACGTTGCCCCACGGGTTGGCCGCGATCGAGAGCGCCTGCACCCCGAGTAGCCGCGTCACGCGGCTCGACGTGTCGCCGCCGCACACGATGACGCGGCGCGAGGCTCCCTCCCTCGCGACGGCCGAGATGACGGATGCCGCGGCGGCCGCGATCGCCTCCAGCAGCCGGGTGCCGTCCCCGGCGCCGGTGGCGGCGTCGTCGGACGTCAGCACGACGCCGCGGTCGGAGCGGAGCGCCGAGACGATCTCGGGAAGTGCTTCCGCGACGCCCGTCGCATCGAGGGGGAGCGGGCGCACCAGCCAGCCCGCGGCGGCTGCGGCATCCGCCTGCCGGCGTGTCTGCGCGGAGCGGCTTCCCGACACCGCGAGCACCGGCCCAGACGCGCCCGTCGACGTCGGCGGGCTCGGCGCGTCCCCGGGGGACGCGGCCGCGATCCCGTGCGACAGGCCACCAGAGCCGATCGCGAACACGGGCGACGGCAGCCGGGTGACGGCCGAGCCGATCGCGACCAGGTGCTCGTCGGTGAGGGCGTCGAGCACGACAGCGGCCTCGGGTGCGCGGCGCAGGAGGGCTTCGAGCTCGTCGTAAGCGACCAGCGGGATCGCGCCGACCGGAAGGTCGGTCTGCCGCCCGATGTGCACGGCGAGGTCGGCCTCGGTCATCGGCGTCGACGGATGCTGCGACATCGTGGGCTGGCGGTCGAGGCGGTACACCGTGCCGCGCTCCGCGGCGAAGTGCTGGCCGAAGAGCGTGTAGCGGCCGAAGTCCGGCTGTGCGAACAGCATCGGCACGGTCCGGTCGCCGAAGACCTCCCTCGCGAGCTCCACCACCCGGCCGAGGCTCCCGACGCCCGGCGCCGAGTCCGCCGTCGAGCAGGCCTTGTACTGGACGACGTCAGGCCTGAGCTCGGCGAACGCCGCGAAGACCGGCCGCAGTTCGCCGTCCATGTCTGCCGGCGCGAGGGACCGCGAGATCCCCGCGACGCCCACCACGTCCACCTCCTCGGCGGCCGCTCGCAGGGCCGCGGCATCCGGCAGCCTCGTGAAGAGCCGACCCGTCCATCCCCGCCGGGCGAACTGCAGCAGCGCGTCGACGCTGCCGGTGAAGTCGTCGCCGTAGAAGGCGACGCGGGCTCTAGGCACGGACGGGCCCGAACAGCTCCGCCGCGCGACGCAGGGCGGGCGAGCTCTCGTACGCGTCGTCGATGGTCTCGCCGCGTGCCGCCGACGCCCACGCGTCGCGCATGCTCGCCACACCCGCGGCCGCCCCGTCCGGATGACCGTGGATGCCGCCGCCGGCGAGCACGAGCAGGTCGGTGGTGCCCACGGCGGAGTACGTCGCGTGGGCGAGGCCGCCCCACTGCCCCGACGACAGCACGGGCACCGTGGGGGTGAGCCCCAGCAGCGACTCACGCACCGCCGCGATCGAGTCGAGCACCTGGTCGTCCGTCTCGTAGAACTTGTTGCTGATGCCGTTGGTGTGCAGGTGATCGGCGCCGGCCAGGCGCGCGAGCTTCTGCCACGCACGGAACCCTATCCCGACCTGCTCCGAGCGTCCGAACGCCCCGAACATCGCGCGGTGCCCGTGAATCGGGACGGCGCTGTGGCGCCGCAGGAACTCCAGTCCCGGCAGCCCGACGAGGTTGATGCACGCCATGACGCAGGTGCCGCCGGCGGCGACGACGAGGTCGTGGTTGGCCTCGAGCCGACCGATGTCGTCGGTGATGTTGAAGGCGTACATCGGCTTGCGGCCGTAGCGATCGGCGTAGCGCTCGAGCACCGGCATCACCGCGGCGACGCGCTCGGCGAGCGGCGCGCTCGGGCCGTTGCCCTGCAGTTCGTCGTCCTTGATGAAGTCGATGCCCGACTCGGCGAGCTGCGCCACCACCTCGGCGAGCTCCGCCGGGGCGAGCCCGATGCTGGGCTTCACGATCGTCCCGATCATGGCTCCGTCGGGGCGCCCGACGAGCCGCCGCGTGCCCTGGACGCCGAACGCCGGGCCGGCATAGCGCTCGGCGAACGCCGCCGGCAGCTCGAGGTCGACCAGACGGATCGCGGCGAGCTCCTTGATCTCGAACAGATTCCCCGCGACGGCGGCGAGCAGGTTCGGCAGCGACGGGCCGAAGTTGTCGAGCGGGAACCGCAGCCGCAGCCGGGCCCGCCGGCGCAGGGCGGGGTCGCCGACGGCGCCGGGGAGGGGGGAGGCGCCGGTGAGCGGCAGCTCCTCGATCGCGACGACCTGCGCGGCGAAGCGCGCTCGCAGGTCGTCCGACTCGCGCTCGACGCGCACGAAGGTGCCCGTGGACTGCTCGCCGGCGAGCACTTCCGCCGCCTGCTGAAGCGGAAGGGACGTCTCGATGATGTACGTCGCGGTGACGGATGCCGCGACCGGGTGCTGAGAGTTCATGCGCGTCACCAGACCAGCGGGAGCCAGACCGACATCTCGCCGGCACCGCGGTTGCCCCACGCGTAGTACGGGACGAGCCGCACGGTCGCCTCGCGCAGGTCCGCGTCGGCCACGTCGTCGTAGAGGGCGTCCTCGTCCGACGCCGGGAGCACGAGGGCCCGGGTCTCGAGCGCCACGACGCGCCGGCCGGCGACCTCGGTCTCGACGGGCCGGAACGCCGCCCCGCGGCGCAGGGCGACCTGCTCGAGCACGACGCCCTCGGGCAGATCCGCGCTCTCGACGCAGTACACGACCGGTCCCCGGCGCACCGCGACCTGGTTCGTCGCCTCCTCAGCCAGCCGGTGCGCCCGCAGCACGCGCACCGGCATCGGCAGCGTGAGCTCGACGACGTCGCCCGTCCGCCACTGCCGATCGATCCGGGCGTACGTGCCCGGCTCGCCCGTCGCCACGGCCTCGCCGTTGACCGCGAGCGTCGCGCCCGACGACCAGCCGGGGATGCGCAGGTGCAGCGGGATGCCGCCCGCCGCGGCATCCGTCACTGTGAAGGTCAGCCGCTCCGACCACGGATAGTCCCCGTCCTCGCGGAGGGCGAGACGCCGCCCGTCCTCGGCGGTCACGTCGACCGTGCTGCCCCCGTAGAGGTGGACGAACAGCCCGTCGTCGCCGACGGACGCGGCGCGCTCGTGGAATCGCGCGAGCGTGCGGGCGATGTTGGGCGGGCAGCAGAAGCACGAGAGGTACGGCTCGCGCAGGCGCTCGTCCGACGGCGGCGGCGGCGGAGTCGGATGCAGCGCGGTGTCACCCGGCCTGCGGAGCGCATAGGGGAGGTCGCGCACCTGACGCAGCGGGTTCGTATAGAAGTACTCCGATCCCGCGAGGCTGATGCTCGAGAGCAGGCTGTTGAAGGCCACCTGCTCGATCACGTCGGCGTACTGCGCGTCACCCGTGAGCGACAGCATCCGCTCACCCCACAGGATCAGCCCGATGTTCGCGCACGACTCATTGTGCGCCGTGGTGTGCGGAAGCTGGTACGCGCGCCCGTACGCCTGGTGCACGCGGCTGATCTGGTGCTGCCAGGGCGAGCCGTCCGGCGAGGCCCCGTCGTACAGCGCGCCCGCGCCGCCGGTGATGTAGAGCTTGGTGTCGACCACATCGCGCCACAGACGCTCGAGCACCGCCTCGAGCTCCTCGTCGCCCGTCTCGGCCACGAGGTCGGCGAGCCCGGCATACAGGTAGTTCGCGCGAACCGCGTGGCCCGCAACGACCGTCTGCTCCCGCACCGGAACGCGGTCCTGGTTGTCGTCGCCGCCCTCGAAATCGTCCCGCACGCGGACGAACGCCTCGGAGAGCCGCAGGTACTGCTCGTCGCCGGTGGCCCGGTAGAGGTCGACGACAGCCATGTAGTGGGACGGGCAGATCGCACTGCGCGCGAGCTCGAGCGGCTTGTTCGTCGCCAGGTTCTCGAGGAACGAGGCGGCCCTGCGGGCGGCCTCGAGCAGCGTGGTCGACCCGGTCACCTCGTAGTGGCGCACCCCGGCCGTGATGAGGTGGCCGAGGTTGTACGTCTCGAAGTTGAACCGGTCGGCGAGGGCGATGACGTCCTCGTGGTTGCGGGACGAGATGATCGTGGGGGTGTGCAGGTAGCCGTCCTCGCGCTGCACCGACGCGATGAGGCGGGCGATCTCCTCGATGCGGGCGGCGAGCTCGGGGTCGGGGTCGGTCTCGAGCCGGGCGATCGCGGCTTCGAGCCACTTGTAGAAGTCGCCGTCCATGAACGGCGGACCGGAGTGCTCCCCGGCGTCGAGGCCGGCCGCGATGCGGAAGTTGGCGAGGCCCGGGCTGACGGACGGATCGCTCAGGGAGGACCAGATCTGCGGGATCGTCACGTCGCGCGTGCGATCGTGGACATCTCCCCAGAAGCCGCTCGCCCAGCGCGCGCTCTCGGCGCCGAGGGGTCGCAGCCGGGCGTGGGCCCTGGTCGCGGTCGTGGCGGTCATGACGGTTCCTTCCGAGTGGCGTTCAGTCTCGTGCCGGTCGCTGCGTCGCGGCAAGCACGGGCCGATGCGGGTCAGACTAAGCGTGGCTGAAAGTTCTCGCAACGCTGCATGGAAATGCAGTCTAACCCCTGAATCGTCTCAAAGTGAATAGAATTTCAGTACTGACTGTTGACACACGTCGAAATCCTGCCTACTGTCGTGTCGTACCTTTCACCCGCATGGTCGTCGTCAAGGAGGACGCTATGAATACACGCAGCAACCGTCGCCGCATCGCGGTGCTCGGCATCGCACTGGCAGCGGTGCTGCCGCTGGCCGCATGCGCCGGAGGCAACGGCGACGCCGACTCCGGCTCGTCGGACGGCGGCAGCGGGGCCGGGGGCACCGACCCCGACACTTTCACCGTCATGACCGCCAACGAGAACCCCGTTCTCGAGGAGCAGCTGACCGCTCTCTCGGAGGGCGCGTGCAAGGCCGAGAACGAGGCGCTCCCGCTGGAGCACCAGAAGGTCGCGCAGGCCGACACCGTGCAGAAGGTCACGCTGCTGGCCAGCCAGGGCGCGCTCCCGGCTCACACGATCGCGGGCACCGCGCTCATCCGCCCGGACGGCGACCTCAACGCCGCCGGTCTCGTGGGCGACCTGAAGGCGGCGCTCGAAGGAGCCGACGCGTGGGACAACGTCCTGCCGGCCGCCGCCTCGACCGTCGAGCAGGTGTACGGCGGCATGTACTCGATGCCGTACCAGTACAACATCGAGGGCATCTTCTACAACAAGGAGATCCTGGCCGACAACGGCATCGAGGAGCCCCAGACCTGGGACGAGCTCGTCGACGCAGCCGACACCCTGGCCGGCGCGGGCGTCGTCCCCATGACCGAGGCGGGCGCCAACGGCTGGCCGCTCACGCGCATCATGGGCATGTACATCTTCCGCAACGTCGGGCCCGAGGCCATGGCCGCCGTGCGCGACGGCGACGCCAAGCTCACCGACCCCGAGTACGTCGAGGGCGCGCAGGCGCTCGCCGACTTCGCGGCCGCCGGCTACTTCGGCGAGGGCTTCTCGACCCGCGACGGCGACACCTCGTCGAACATGTTCCTCACCGGCCAGGCCGCGATGACCTACGACGGCTCGTGGCTGCTGAGCGCCATCAACGACCCCGAGCGCAACCAGATCGGCGGCGAGAACGTCGGGTTCATGCCGTTCCCCGAGGTCGAGGGCGGCAAGGGTTCGATCGACCAGTACGCGGCCAACGCCGGTGCCCCGATGATCATCAACGCCGAGCAGTTCGGGCCCAAGGTCGTCGACTGGGTGAGCTGCATCGCCGAGAACTACGGCCAGCAGGCGCTGCAGGACGCCGGCGTCATCTCGGGCTTCAAGGTCAACGGCGAGGTCACCGACCTCTCGGCGAACACGGCCGAGATGCAGGAGCGGATCGCGGGCATCGACGAGACCGTACTGTGGTTCGAGGCTCTGATGGACTCGAAGAGCAACTCGCTCGCATCGACGAACGCGACGCTGCTCACGACCGGTCAGATGAGCGCGGAGGACTACATGGCCGAGCTCCAGGCGAGCATCGACGCCAACGGCTGACATCCCGCACCGGCTCCCCGGGCGCTCCCCCGGGGAGCCGGTTCCACACGAGAAAGCAGTTCGCAGATGAACTCGATCTTCGGAGATCGGAAGACGATCTTCATCCTGCTGGCACCGGCCCTGGTGCTGTACACGCTGCTGAAGGTCGTCCCGGTCGGCTGGTCGCTCGGCCTCTCGTTCTTCGAGGGCAACTCGCTCCGCGGCTTCGAGTGGGTGGGGCTGCAGAACTTCGCCACCTTCTTCACCGACCCCGCCGCCCTGCAGTCGATGTGGGTGAGCGTCTTCTTCGCGGTCGTCGCGACCGCCCTTCAGGTGGCCCTCGGCTATGCCCTGGCGCTGCTGTACGTCTTCGTCCTGCGCAAGGGCTCGACCCTCGTGCGGACGCTGGTCTTCTTCCCGACCGTCCTTCCGACGGTGGCCGTGGCCCTGCTCTTCCGCAGCTTCGTCGCCGTCGGTGAGAACCAGGGCCCTGTCAACGACATCATCAACTTCTTCGGCGGCGAGAGCGTGGAGGTGCTCGCCTCGACGGTGGGGACCATGACCACCGCCATCGTGATGACGCTGTGGAGCTCGATGGGCTTCTATGCCGTGCTCCTGTACGCAGGACTCCTCGACATCCCCGAGGAGGTCATCGAGTCGGCCCGGCTCGACGGGGCGAACGGTCTCAAGCTCGTCCGCCACATCGTCGTGCCGCTGTCGCTGCCGATCCTGCTCTCCTCCATCATCTTCAGCCTGAACGCGACCCTGAAGGTGTTCGACAGCCTCCTCGCCCTCAACGGCGGCGGCCCCGGCACGTCCACCGCGCCGATGACGCTGTACATGTACCGCACCGCGTTCGAGTACGCCGAGTACGGCTACGGCTCCACCATCGCCGTCCTCCTCACCGCTCTCTGCCTGGTGTTCACCCTCGCGATCTTCCGATCGTCGCGTCGCAAGGCGGAGGCCTGACATGACCCTGACGCAGCCCGAGACCGCCGCCACGGTCGCCACGCCCACCGTCCACCGGCCCGCGCCCAACCGCACCCGCCGTGGTCTCCTGCGCGCGGTCCGCCGGCTCCCGGTGTGGATCATCGTCGCGGTGCTGATGATCGTGGTGCTCTACCCGCAGGTCTGGATGGTGCTGGGCTCGTTCAAGACCCAGTCCGAGTTCCTCTCCAATCCGGCGCTCTCGCTCCCCGAGACGTGGCAGTTCGACAACTACGTCACCGCCCTGACGAACGGCAACGTCGCCCGCAACTGGCTCAACAGCGTGCTCGTGACGATCCCGTCGGTGCTGCTGATCGTCTTCATCGGTGTCGCGGCGGGGTACGCCCTCGAGGTGATGATCTGGAAGGGCCGCAACGGCGTCCTGCTCTACATCCTCGCCGGCATCATGGTGCCGGGTCAGATGATCCTCGTCCCGCTGTTCATCACCTACTTCCGCATCGGCATCACCGACACGCTGTGGCCGCTCATCATCACGTACACCGTGATGGGCCTGCCGCTCACGACGTTCCTCATGGCGACGTACTTCCGATCGGTTCCCCGAGAGATCTTCGAGGCGGCCACGGTCGACGGCTCGGGGCCGCTGCGGTCGTTCTTCGTGATCGGCATCCCGATGATGAAGAACGCGATCCTGACGATCGGCCTCGTGCAGTTCTTCAGCGTGTGGAACGACCTGCTGATCGCCCTGACGTTCACGACCAGGCCCGACCTCGCCACCATCCAGGTGGGGCTGCTGAGTCTCAGCGACGAGTATGGGTCGACGCAGTACGGACCGCTGTTCGCGGCGGTCAGCATCAACATCCTCGTGCTGCTCATCCTGTTCCTGACGCTCAACAAGAAGATCATGGCCGGCATGTCCGGCGGCGCCCTCAAGGGCTGAGAAGCTGAGAGGCTGACTGCATGGGCTCTGCACAGCGGATCGCGTTCCTCCACACCGGTGCCGTGAACATCGCTCCGTTCGGGGCGCTGGCGGCCGAGTATCTGCCCGGCGCGACGGTGGTGAACTACCTCGACGACAAGATCGTCGCCGACCTCGGCGACGATGAGCGCGCGGCATCCGTCCGCGAGCGGATCGACGACCTGGTGCGGGCCGCGGCGGCCGGGGGAGCGGACGCCGTCATGTTCACCTGCTCCTCGATCTCGGAGCTCGCGGCCCCCGCCGCGGCCGCCGCCGGGGTTCCCGTGCTGCGCGTGGACGAGGCGATGGCGGATGCCGCGGTGCGCGCGGGGAGCCGCATCCGCGTGCTCGCGACCCTGCCGACCACCTGCCGGCCCACCCTGGGACTGCTCCGGGAACGGGCCGCGCTCGCCGGCGTCGAGCCGGAGTTCTCCAGCGAGGTCATCGAAGGGGCCTTCGCAGCCGTTGCCGGGGGCGACCGCACCACCCACGACCGTCTGGTCGCCGCGGCGATCGAGCGCGGCGCGGCCGAGGCGGACGTCATCGTGCTGGCGCAGGCGTCCATGGCCTCCGCCGCCGAGGCCGTCTCGGTCGAGGTGCCGGTGCTCACCAGCCCGCGGCTCGGCGTCGAGCGCCTGGCGGAGTCGCTCTCGCAGCGCTGAGAGTCGCGGCCAGCGGTCGGCGGCCAGCGGTCAGCGGTCGGCGAGCGCCTCCGCCGACCGGAGGTCGGTGACCAGCGTCGTGACCCAGCTGCCCGCGAGGGCGCCGTGAATGGCCTCGAGCTTGCGGTCGCCGCCGGCGATCCCCACGCGGCGGGGGATGCGCATCAGGTTCTCGACGGGGATCGCGATGATCCGGTCGTCGATCGCGCCGCGCACCAGTGAGCCGTCGGCGCGGAAGATGCGGTGGCAGATGTCGCCGACGGCGCCCTCGTCCAGGAGCGCCTGCCGCTCCTCGGGCGGAAATGCGTTGCCGCTGGTGGCGAGCACGTCCGACGGCTCGATGCTGCCCACGCCCATGATCGCCATGGTGAGGTCCCTCCAGTGCCGGGCGACCTCCTGCATCGAGGGGTCCCGCAGCAGGCTGTCGCGGATGGCCGGATCGCCGACGACGCCCGGCGCCTGCACGTACACCGGCTCGGCGCCGAGCGTGCGGGCGAGCTCGCCGAGGATGCGGTTGGAGTGGCTCTGCGCCTCGGGTGCGCCCACTCCGCCGAGCAGCTGCACGACCTCGGTCGCGCCACGCACCGTGAACGGCCGCATGCGGTCGACCATGGCGAGGATCGTCTGGCTCCACGACGAGACGCCGATCCGGTCGGCTCCCGAGAGCGTGGCCTCGAGGTAGCCGGCGGCGCCCGCGCCCAGCGACGCCAGGAGCTCCTTCTCGTCGGCGTCCGGGTCGACGTCGACCACCACGGCCTCCGCGAGGCCGTACTTCTCCTCGAGCCGCTCCTCGAGCTCGGCGTGCACGCCGGGGGCGACGGTCACGATCGTCCGCACGATGCCGACGGATTCCGCGCGCTTGAGCAGCCGCGACACCTTGGCCTGTGAGATATTGAGCGCGGTGGCGATGTCGGCCTGCCGGACGCCGCGCTCGTGGTACATGCGGGCCACTTTCGTGAGCAGACGCACCTGGCCGTCCGCTTGCCGGGTGTATGGCGTGAGGGGCACGGCGTCTCCGATCGTGGCGAATCGATTGACGATTCGCTAACGAAAGGATATTCACTATCTGCGCAGAACGCTAGACATTCGTCCACGCAGCACGCGCATGCGAATCGCCAAGACGCGCCGGGCGAGGATGCGGTGTACGGCGTGTCTTGGCGACTCAGGCCCGCCTCGGGACGGGGCGTCCCGGAGGGTCAGGCGGTCTGGGCGACGTCGCGGGTGTGCGTGCCGGGCGGAAGCGTCTCCTCGCGGGCGCCGGCCAGGTCGAGCACGGCCTCGGCGCCGATCGGCACCGTCGCCTCGACGTGCAGGCGCCCGTCGGCCATGCGCCAGGCGATCGCCGCCTCGCCGTACGCGGTGAGCTGGCGCGCCGAGGCCGACGTGAGTCCGCCGCCGGGCCGGGGTGCGAAGCGGATGCGGCGGTAGCCCGGGGCATCCGGCGCGAGGCCGGCGATGACGCGGTGCATCCAGTCGGCGACCGCACCCAGGGCGTAGTGGTTGAAGGACGTCATCTGGCCCGGGTTGACCGTTCCGTCCGGCAGCAGCGAGTCCCACCGCTCCCACACCGTCGTCGCCCCCTGCTCGACCTGGTACAGCCACGAGGGGCACTCGCGCTCGAGGATCAGGTCGTACGCCGTCTCCACCTGCCCGCCCGAGCTCAGCGCATCCGAGACCAGGGGCGTGCCGACGAAGCCGGTCGAGATGCGGTTCCCCGCCTCGTGCACGAGCTGCGCGAGACGGGCGGCCGCGGCATCCCTCCGCCCCGGGTCGGTGATGAGGTCGAATCGCAGCCCGAGCGCGTACGCCGTCTGCGCGTCGCTGGTCATGGTGCCGTCGTCGTTCACGTACGCCTCGGCGAACGCGGCGACGACCTCGCCGGCGAGCGCGTCGTAGTGCGTCCGCTCCTCGGCGAGCCCGAGCACGTCGGCCATGCGGGCGACCGTGCGTGCCGACTTGGCGAAGTAGGCGGTCGCCACGAGGTACCGGTCGGTGCGGGCGTCGGCGGGATCGTGCGGCGGCGCGGCCGGGTCGAGCCAGTCCCCGAGCTGGAAGCCGGTGTCCCACAGGCGGGACGGGCCGGCGAGCCGCTCGAGCAGATCCACCCACCGGCGGGCGCTGTCGAACTGCGCCTCGAGCACCGCGACGTCGCCGAAGCGCTCGTACAGCGTCCACGGCAGCAACGTTGCCACATCGCCCCAGGCAGCCCCCGGCCGCATCGGCGTCCACTTGTCGACGGCGGGGATCACCGGGACGTACCACGGGACGGTCCCGTCGGGAAGCTGCTCGATGGCGACGTCCCGCAGCCAGCCCGAGAGCATGCCCGACACGTCGAACAGCGTCGAGGCGGTCGGGCCGAACACCTGGATGTCGCCCGTCCAGCCGATCCGCTCGTCGCGCTGCGGGCAGTCCGTGGGGATGTCGACGAAGTTGCCGCGCATCCCCCACACGACGTTCTCGTGCAGGCGGTTCAGCGCCGGATCAGAGGACTCGAACCAGCCGGTGCGCTCGAGATCGGTGTGGTAGACCCGCGCCACCAGGGCGCCCGCGGCGGCATCGGCATCCAGATCTCCCGGCCATCCCCCGACCTCGACATAGCGGAACCCATGGAAAGTGAACCGCGGCTCCCATTCCTCGGCGTCACGGCCGGCGAAAGTGTAGCTGTCGGCCGCGCGCGCCGCGCGCAGCGGCCGGGTGTAGATCTCGCCGTCCTGCATGACCTCGGCGGTACGCAGCGTCACGGTCGCTCCCGCGGGGCCCGACACGCGGATCCGCACCCGCCCGACCAGGTTCTGGCCGAAGTCGAGGATGCGCGAGCCGCTCGGACCCGTGAGCACCTCGACGGGACGCAGCTCCTCGGTGGCCCGCACCGGGGGCGCGGTGGGGGCGACGAGCGTGGCCGGGTCGCGGTGGCGCTCCTGCACGCCCTCCCACGCGGAGTCGTCGAACGCGGGTGCGGACCACCCGGGCTGCTCCTCGCGCGCGTCGTAGTCCTCGCCGTCGTAGATGCCGCTCTGCAGGATCGGGCTCGGCGCCGACCGCCACGAGTGGTCGGTGGCGATCACCTCGCGGGTCCCGTCGGCGTACGTCAGCTCCAGCTGTCCGAGGAAGGACTGGTCGTACCCGTAGACGTTGCGGAACCCGCCGCGCCAGCCGAGGCGGCCGCGATACCAGCCGTCGCCCAGCCACGCGCCGATGGCGTTGTGGCCGGGGCGCACGAGTGCGGTCACGTCGTACGTGTAGTACCGCAGCCGCGTGCCGTAGACCGTCCACCCGGGAGAGAGCGTGTCGTCGCCCACGCGCTCGCCGTTGAGCTCAGCCTCGTAGACGCCGTGCGCCGTCGCGTACAGCCGTGCCCGCACAACGCCCTCTCGCGCCTCGAAGCCCCGGCGCACGAGGGACGGCCGCCGGTCGTCGGTGTTGGGGTTCTCGTTGCGCGTGGCGCCGACGGGGCGTGCGGTCCAATCCCCGGGCTCGAGGAGCCCCGCCTCCAGGGAGGTGGGGGCGGATGCCTCGGACCACGCGTCGTCGGCTCCGCGCACGGCGATGCGCACGGTGACCCGTTCGCGGGACTGCAGGGGCTCGCCGGGCCAGGCCACCAGCACCTGGTCGGGGCTCTGCACCTCGAACGAGGTCGCGGCGCCGCGCTGCTCGAGCTCCACGCGGTAGGCGGCCTGGCGCCAGCCCGACGGTGCGGAGGCGACGCGCCACGAGAGTCGCGGCATCCGCTCTCCGATGCCGAGCGGCTCGCGGTGGTGTTCGATGCGGGGAGCCTCGACGGTGACGGACATCGGTGTCCTCTCTCAGTACTCCGAAACGTTTCATTTAGCGTGTACAGTGAGTGTCGCATCGAAAACGAAACGTTTCAAGTTTCGCGAGGTGTCGGACGAGGAGGTACGGCATGCAGATCGGCGTCACCGGGAGCGGGGGCAAGCTCGGCCGGGCGACGGTGGAGCGGCTGCGCGCCGACGGCCACGACGTCATCGGCTTCGACCTGACCGGCACTCCCGGTCCCGGCTTCACCCGCGTCGACCTCACGGACTTCGGCCAGACGCTCGACGCGTTCCTGTCGGTGACCGCGCGTCACGACGGCCTGGACGCGCTCGTGCACCTGGCCGCCATCCCTGTCAACGGACTCGTCCCGGATGCCGCGACCTTCCACAACAACGTCGCGGTGTCGTTCAACGCGCTGTTCGCGGCCCACCGCGCCTCCATCCGCACCGTCGTGCTCGCCTCGAGCATCACGGCGATGGGATTCCCGTTCGACGACGCCCCGCCCTCGCTGCCGGTAGACGAGACGTACACCAGCGCGAACAACACCTACGGGCTCGGCAAGGTCGCCGAGGAGGCGATCGCCGCGCAGCTCGTCCACTGGGCACCCGAGACCTCGATCACCGCGCTGCGCTTCACGAACGTCGTCGCCGCCGACGAGTACGGCACCTTCGCCCGTGCCGCCGAGCCCGGCTACCGCCGCGACCTGCTGGGCTCGTGGGTGGACTCGCGCGATGGCGCGCTCGCCGTCTCCCTCGCGCTCGCGGCCGCGCAGCCGGGGTTCGAGGTGTACAACGTCGCGGCGCCCGAGTCGGGGAACGCGGCCCCGTCGCGCGAGGTCGCGCAGCGGTGGTTCCCCGGCACGCCGGTGGCCGACGACCTCGGCGAGTTCGAGTCGCTCATGTCGACCCGCAAGATCCGCGAACGCCTCGGCTTCGCCGCCGAGCACGACTGGCGCTGACGTGGCGGCGACCGAGGAGCGAGCAGGACACCGGCCCGGCATCCGCCAGGTGGCGGCCCGCGCCGGCGTGGCCGTCGGCACCGTGTCGGCGTACCTCAATCATCCCGACCGCGTGTCGGCGGAGCGGGCGCGACGGATCGCGATCGCGATCGACGAGCTGGGCTTCGTCCCCTCCATCGCCGGCCGGCAGCTGCGACTGGGTGTCAGCACCCTCATCGGCTACCTGTCGCCCGACGTCAGCAACCCCCACTTCAGCGAGATCGCCCAGGAGGTCGAGTACCGCGCCGAGCGGCTCGGTCTCACCGTCTTCTTCGCGCACTCCCACGGCGACCGCAAGCGGGAGGACGCCTACCTCGAGGCGTTCGAGCAGCGCCAGGTCCGCGGCCTGCTCGTGTCGTCCTTCGAGCCGATCGAGACCCGCCTGGCGGCCATGCGCGAGCGCGGCACGCCGTCGGTCCTGGTCGGTCGACGCGCCTGCGATGAGCGCCAGCCCTCCATCTCGATCGACGACGTGTCGGGCGGGCGCCAGGCGGCAGAGCACCTGCTGGCGAACGGATGCCGCCGCCTGGCCTTCGTCGGCGGGCCGCTGCCAGTGCAGCAGGTGGCGGATCGGCTCGACGGCGCGCGGCAGGCCGTCGAGAGAGCGGCCGACGGTGTCGTCGAGGTCGTCGAGGTGACCGAGCGGTCGATCGCCGCCGGCCGGGCGATCGGCGCCGCACTCGCCGCGCGACCGGCGGCCGACCGGCCCGACGGCGTGTTCGCCGCCAACGACGTGCTCGCCCTCGGCGTGCTGCAGGCGCTCATCGCCGGCGGTGTCGCGGTGCCGCGCGACATCGCCGTCGTCGGGTACGACGACAACGAGTTCGCCGAAGCGTCGCTCATCCCGCTGACCAGCGTGCGCGCGCAGCACGCCGACTTCGGCGCGACGGCGGTCGACCTGCTCTTCGACGCGATCGAGCACGGCACGGTGGCGCAGCGCGTCTTCGAGCCGGAGCTGACCGTGCGCCAGAGCTCGCGCCGCTCGCCCGCCTGAGCAGTACCGCCCGGATACGCAATCGAAGGAGAATCCCGTGTCCCACCCGCAGCCGAACGCGCTGTACCGACCGACCGAGCTGACGTTCGAGGGCGCGGAAGTCATCCCCGCCGACCGCACGCCGCTCACGCTGCACGCCCAGCACGCTCCTTCGGGCGAGGAGCGCGTCGTGCCGGGCTTCTGGGACGGCGACACCACCTATCGCGTCCGGTTCGCCCCCGACCTGGCGGGCGAGTGGACGTGGCGGACCGAGAGCGGCGACCCTGCGCTCGACGGACGGTCCGGCTCGTTCGACGTCACCGCCGGGGATGACCGCGGCCCGGTGCGGGTCGCTCATCGCTTCCACTTCGCCCACGCCGACGGCACGCCGTTCCGGCCCGTGGGGGCCACGGCGTACAACTGGCTCCACCAGGACGAGCCGCTGTTCTCGTCGACGGTCGGCGCGATCGCCGAGGCGGGCTTCAACAAGCTCCGGTTCATGGTGTTCCCCCAGGGCGGCGGCTACATCGAGCACGTCCCGGCCCTCATGCCATTCGAGAAGACGGACGGACGTTGGGACGTCACCCGCCCGGTGCCGGAGTTCTTCCAGCGGCTGGACCGCGCGGTCGAGGTGCTCGGGGAGCGCGGCATCCAGGCGGACGTGCTCATCTACAACGCCTACGACCGCGGTCAGTTCGGGCTGAACGAGCTGACCGAGGAGGAGGACGCGGTCTACCTCCGCTACCTCGTCGCGCGGCTGGCCGCGTACCCGCACGTCTGGTGGTCGCTGTGCAACGAGTTCGACCAACTCGAGCGACCCGACGACCGGTGGGATCGGACCGGCGCGCTCCTGGCGAAGATCGACCCGTACGACCACCTGCGCTCGATCCACAACTGGATCGAGCTCTACGACAACAACCAGCCGTGGGTGACCCACGCGTCGATCCAGAACGGATCGGTCACCACGGACTTCGGCCGCGCCAACCTGTACCGCGATGTCTACGGCAAGCCCGTCGTGCTCGACGAGATCAAGTACGAGGGCGACATCCCCGACCGGTGGGGCCACCTCGACGCCGAGCAGCTGGTGCACCAGTTCTGGGTCGCGACCGTCGCCGGCACCTACGCCTCCCACGGCGAGAGCTTCGTGACGCCGTCGGGCAGCCTCCACATGGTCGAGGGCGGCCCGCTGATCGGCGACTCGCCGGCACGCCTCGCGTTCCTCCGGCGCCTCCTCGAGGAAGTCGACGGCCCAGGCCTCGACCCGATCGACAAGTGGGACGACCCCGCGTACGTCGCCGGCATCCCGCGCCGCCTGTACGTGCAGTACCTCGGCCGCTCCGCGCCGGCGAGCTGGAGCTTCCGCCTACCGATCGGCTTCCCGGGGGAACGTCCGGAGGAGGGGGACCGGTTCCGGGTCGACGTCATCGACACGTGGAACATGACGGTGAGCCCCGTGGACGGCGTCTTCACGCTCGACGACGTGCAGCGCAACGACGCCTACGACCGCACGTCGCCCGCCGTGGACCTGCCCGAGGGCGAGGCGCTGGCGCTGCGCATCACCCGCATCGAGGCCTGACCCCGATGGTGGAGTCGAGCGCAATGGGTGCAGGCGCGGCATCCGATCGTCTCCGCGCCTGGCGGAACGGGCCGCGCCTCGGCACGGCGTACTACAACGAGTACCTGCCGGACCCCGGGCGCCTGGAGACCGACCTGCGGCTGATGACGGATGCCGGCGTCAGCTGCATCCGCGTCGGCGAGTCGGTGTGGTCGTCCTGGGAGCCGCGGGACGGCGAGTTCGACCTCGAGTGGATGGCCCCGGTCCTCGAGGCCGCCCACCGCCACGGCGTCGGCGTGATCCTCGGCACGCCCACGTATGCGGTGCCGCCGTGGCTGTCGCGGGCGCACCCCGAGCTCGCCGTCGTGCGCGGCGACGGCTCTCCCGTGGCCTGGGGCCAGCGGCAGGAGGTCGACTACACGTCCGGGCTCTTCCGCCGCTACGCCGAGCGTGTGATCCGCGCCGTCGTCGGCCGTCACGGGCGGCACCCCGCCGTCATCGGCGTGCAGCTCGACAACGAGGCCGGCCTCCACCTCATCCACAACGCCGAGGTCGTCCAGCGGTTCCGGGAATGGGTCGCCGACCGCTACGGCGACGTCGAGACGCTGAACCGGGAGTGGGGGCTGACCTACTGGTCGCACCGCATCGCCGCGTGGGACGAGCTCTGGGCTCCCTCCGGCAATACGACGCCGGCGTACGACCTCGCATGGCGGCGGTTCCAGGCCGAGCTCACGGCGGACTTCATCGGCTGGCAGGCCGGCATCGTGCGGGAGCTCGTCGACGACGCCACGTTCCTCACGACGTGCATCGCGTACAACCGGCCCGCGATGGACGATGTCGCCGTCGGCGCACTGCTCGACATCGCCAGCGGCAACGCCTACTACCTGCCGCAGGACGCGCTCGACCACGACCGCGAGGGGGCCGGAGGGCAGTGGTACGCCGACGACGTGCCGCAGCTCGTGCTCATGGCCGACCGCATGCGCGGCACGCGGCAGGACCCGTTCCTCGTCACCGAGACGGGAGCCGCGTCGATCGGCCCCGCGTGGCTGACGCGTCCGCCCTACGACGGCCAGCTCGCGCAGGCGGCGTGGCTGCTCGTGGCCCGCGGTGCGCGCCTGGTGTCGTACTGGCACTGGCACACGCTCCACTCGGGCGCGGAGGTGCACTGGGGCGGCATCCTCGGCCACGACCTCGAGCCCGGCCGGATCCACACGGAGATCGCGGGGATCGGCCGGCAGTTCGCGGCGGCCGCGGAGTGGCTGGCGGATGCCGAGCCCGACGCCGACGTCGGCCTCGTCTTCGCGCACGACAGCGAGTGGATGATGGCGTTCGAGCCTTGCCTGCCGGCCGGCGAGCAGGGCGACCGGGCGTCGTACGCGCGGATCGTGGGCGCGTTCGGCCGGGCCGCGGTCGACGCGGGGCTCCAGGTCGGCCACGTGAACGAGCGCCAGCTGCCCGAGGCCGACGAGCTGCGGCGGCGGTACCCCGTGCTGATCGTGGCGGGGCTGGTGGCGGCATCCGATCCCACTCTCGAGACGCTGGTGGAATACGCGCGTCTCGGAGGCCGCCTCGTCATCGGGCCGCGCACCGGGTTCGGCGACGACGAGGGACGCATGCGGGCGACGCTCGCTCCGGCCGTCGTCGGAGCGGCCGCGGGCGTCGGATACCGGGAGTTCGCGGCGCTCGGCGCGCCGGTCGACGTCGTGCGCGAGGGCGAACCGGTGGGCACGGCGCGCGGCTGGATCGACGGCTTCGAGCCCTCGGACGCCGACGTCCTGCTGGGGTATCGCCACGAGCTGTTCGGCCGGTGGGCCGCGGTGACCCGGCGCGAGGTCGGAGCAGGCGCGATCACCATGGTCGGCACGCTCCTCGACCGCGGGCTGCTGGCCCAGGTGGTCGCGGACGCCGCCGGTCCGCCGCGGACGCCGTCGCTCCTCGCCGGGCGCCCGAGCACAGTGACCGCCCACTCGCTCACCGGCCCGCGCGGACGGGTGTGGGTCGTGCACAACTGGTCGCCCGAGCCTCGCACCGTCGAGCTCGCGCGGGGCGCGGCATCCGTCCTCGACGGGAGTGGCGAGCTCGCCGGCGGTGCCGAGGTCGCGCTCGGGCCCTGGGACGTGCGCGTCTGGCGCGAGGCCTGACGGGGTGTCGGCTCGAGTCGGTCCCGTGTCGTCGGGTCCGGAGCGGGTGGCGACACGTGGGGCCAGCTGAGCGCTGTCGCGCACCCGGCCGGAGTCAGAGGCGGACGAACCCGCCGGCGGGCACCTCGGCGGCGCGGACCTCGCCTCCGGGGAGCTCGACCTCGACCTCGCGGACGCGCGTGCCGAGGTTCGCGACCAGCACGACGGTGCCCGCGTCGGTGCGCGCTCCGAGCGCCCACACCAGGCCGTCGGCGGAGTCGCCGCGCAGGCCGGGCCGCCCCGCGACGCCGGTGAGCTGCGTCACCGCGTCGAGCACCGGGAAGGCGGTGCCGTCGGAGGCCCGGACGCCGCGCGGGCCCCACTCCTCGAAGTACGCCAGCGTCGCCACACCCGGCACCGCGAGGGCGGCGGCGCTCGCCACGGTCCACGCCGCGAGCTCGGGCGCGGCCTGACGCGGGTCGGCCGCGTCGATCAGCGCCGAGCCGTAGCCGTCCCGCAGGTCGTCGTGCTCGGGCATCGGCGGAGGCGTCGTGGCGACGTCGTTGAAGTGCGGGCGCAGCGAGACCGGGCCGATGTGCACGGGGGGTCCGCCCGCCAGGTCGACCGCCTGGGCAGCGACCAGCCGCTGCATCGGCAGCGCCTCGACCAGCTGCGCCGTGCTCAGGCTGTGGAAGAGCGGCGTGGTGCTGAACACCAGCCCGTCGAGTCGTCGCGGCAGGCGGTGGTGCTCGCGGTTGAGCTCGGTGAAGTGCGAGCGGACGCCGCCGACGATGAGCGCGTCGACACCCGCCTGGGTGAGGGCGTGACGCAGCAGCCCGATCGCCTCGAGATCCGAGACATGCCGTGCGGGTCCGGTGGGCCAGAAGGCGGTCACCCGCACGAGAGGAAGGTCGCGCAGCGCGAGGACCGCCTCGTCGATCCCGCTCGGGTCGTCGTCGGCGAGCACGAACCGCACATCCAGCGGGAGAGCGGATGCCGCAGCCCGGCCGAGTGCGGCGCGCCAGTTGCGGGTCGCGAGGTCGAGCTCGACGATCACCGCCGACCACGGCACCGGCGCGAGGCCGGCGGGGGCAGGGTCAGGTGCGGTGGCGGCCGAGACCGCGATCGCGGGAAGCGCGGGGCCGTCCTCGAGCCGGACGCGGGCGGGACCGGCTGCCGCGACCGGAGCGGGCGTCCCCGACACCGAGACGTCGATCGACTGGACCACGCGCTCACCGGCCTCGAGCGCATAGGGGAACGGCAGCGCCAGCGGACGGCTGTACGTCTTGTACGAGGCATCCGTCCAATTGCGCTGGTCCTCCATCTCGAACACGTCACCCGCGAAGCGGAGTTCCACGTCGAGGCCCTGGTGCGACCACGAGAGGCCGGCGATGTCGAACGCCGGCTGGTGCGGGCTGACAGCCACGGGATACTGCGAGTGCTCGACGGTCCCTCCGGAGTGGCGCACCTCGAGCGTGGCTCCCGCCAGTCCGGGAGGGTGCAGCACCACGAGCCCCGTCCGGTTGGTCTCGAAGGCGGTGGCCGACTCCAGGTCGGTCAGGAGCCGCAGGCGGCCGGGCCCGCGGACCTCCGCGCGCACCACACCGCGCAGCTCGGCGCCGAGTCCCTCCGAGTGCACGTGCAGCGTGAGGGCGAGGCCGGACTCATCCACCCTGTCGACGACGAGGGCTGCCGTGTCCCAGTTGCGGTCGCGGACGACGGCGCGCACCGAGCGCAGCACGACGCGGCCGTCGTAGGCGATGTCGGCGAACTCGTCGCCGCGGCGCTCGATCGACCATGCGCCGCTGCGCCACGGGGCGGCCACGCCGGCGTTCCAGGTGTCGGTCATGCATCCATCCTTGCGTCGCAGGGTGATCCGGGGGAGTGCCCCGGGCGAGCCCGGCGGCCGAGGTCAGAGCGAGGTCATCCCGCCGTCGACCTGGAAGGTCGCCCCGGTGGCGAACGCGCCGTCGTCGCTGGCGAGGTACACCATGATGCCCGCGACGTCGTCCGGCGTGCCGGCGCGCCCGATCGGGATGCGGCTGATGATCGCGGCCCGCGACGCGGGGTCCTCGCTGATCGCGGCCACCAGCGGCGTCTCGGTGTACGCCGGCTGGACCGTGTTCACGCGGATGCCGCGGTCGGCGTAGGCGGCTGCCACGGTGCGCGCGAGGCCGTGCATGCCGGCCTTGGAGGCGCTGTAGGCGGTGAAGTCCTTGCCCTCGCCGTTGACGGCGGTGGGGCTTCCCGTGAGGATGATCGACCCGCCGCCGTGGCGGAGCATCGAGCGCACCGCGTGCTTGACGGTCAGGAACGCCCCCGTGAGGTTGATGTCGATCGTCCGCCGCCACACGTCGAGGTCGAGGTCGGCCGCCGGCGCGTCCTGACCGAAGAGCTGGACCCCGGCGTTGGCCACGACGACGTCGGGGACCCAGCCGGCCGCCTCCACCTCGGCGAAGGCGGCCGCGACCGCGTCCTCGTCCGAGATGTCCATCGTCACGGCGCGGGCGTTCTCGCCGATGTCGGCGGCCGCCGCGGCAGCACCCTCGCCGTTGCGGTCGGCGAGGATGACGCGCGCGCCCTCACGGGCGAAGCGCTGCGCCACGGCCAGGCCGATCCCCAGTGCGCCGCCGGTGATGAGCGCGGTCTTGCCCTCGAGCTGTCCCACGGTGTGTGCTCCTCTCCCTGCCGCTCGCGACGTCAGCGCTCGATGTGGTCGAGGTGCAGCATGCGGGCGAGGTTCTTGTCGAGCTCGTCGTCGCGGAAGATCTTCTTCCAGTCTTCCTTGATGATCGACTCGCGCCCGTAGTCCATCGCGATGAGGCAGGCGTCCGAGAACGGATTGTCGCCGCGCAGGCCGTTGGCGAGAGCCACCTGGGTGTGGCCGTACAGGATGCTGCGGGCCGCCGCCTCGGGAACGCCCATCGTGTGGATGGCCTCGTCGAGCGCCTCGTTCAGGAGTGCGCCGATCATGCACGCGACGGTCTCGACGAGGGTGGGCTCGAGCTGGGCGAGCTGCTTGACGGTGACGAAGTGCACGTCGATGACGGGAGCGTAGATCGCGCGGACCGTGGCCTCGACGATCGCCTTGTGGGCGGGGTCGTCGCTCTCGACCGCGGCGATGGCGTCCTGCGGGGCGGCGATGCCGCCGAAGGTGTCGGCCCACTCCTCCTTGGTGGTGCGCTCGAGGAACACCGAGGGGTGGCAGGGGTGCGCGACGGCCTGGATGACGTCCTCACGGGTGGTGAGGAGGCCCGCGTAGGCGGCGGCCGGGTCGAGCGTGAGGACGATCGCGCCGGACTTCAGCTGCGGGACGAGGTCGGCGGTGACCGGGCCGAGGGCCAGGTCGGGCACCGCGAGCACGACGATGTCGGCGTCGGCGACGGCGGTCGCGGCATCCGTCAGCTCACGGCCGGCGTCGATCGTGCGCTGCTGGCCGGCGGGCGAGTTCTCGACGTACCAGATGGTGTGGTCGGTCTTCACGAGGTTGTTGGACACGCGCATGCCCATCTTCCCGCCCGCGCCGACGACGGCGATCTTGTACGCGGCGCCAGCCGCGGCCTGCCCTGAGCTTGTCGAAGGGTCGGTGGTGGTGCTCATGTCGTGCTCCTCAGGTATTCGATGGTTCGGCGGGTCCATTCCCGCTCGGTGCGGATGGTGGTCTCGGCGTCTCCCTGCCAGGAGAGCCAGTGCTCGACGATCTCGTTGACCCGGTTCTCACGGGGCTTCACGGTCTCGAGCAGGTGGGGGTAGTCGTGCAGGCCGTCGCCCATGGGCGCGCCGCCGTAGGTGAAGCCGACCCAGCCGGGCTGGCGGGCGAACGCGAAGTCCTTGACGTGCACGTTCTTGACGTGCGCGGCGGTGGCCTCGACGCACTCGCGCGGCAGCTCGAGGCGCGCCACGACGTTGGCGGGGTCGAGGCAGATCCCGAGGCGCTCGCTGTCGATGCGGGCGACGAGGTCTGTGAGGTCGGCGGTCGAGACCTGCTCGTACGTCTCGAGGGCGAGGTCGACTCCGGATGCCTCGTACGCCGGCAGCGACCCGCGCAGCCACTGCTCGGCCGCGGTCAGCGTCGGTCGGGTGTCGGGGGAGTACAGCATGCTGCGGACGAGCTTCGCGCCGAAGACGCCCGCGAGATCGAGGAAGCGGGCGAGGCGGTCGGGCTCGATGCCCTTGGTGCCGAGCTCGATCTCGAGGCCCAGGTCTCGCGCCGCGACGGCGGCATCGGTCAGCTCCGCGTCGTCCATACCGTCGAGCGGTGCGTAGTCGCAGATCTGGAACAGGCCGACATCCAGGGCCCGGGTCGCCTCGAACGCGTCGATGAGCGTCAGCGGCTCGGGGACCTGGTCGGAGTGCTGCCAGAAGAACGCGTAGGTGCCGAGGCCGATCATGCGTCCGCCTCCACTCCCGGTCGCCGGCCTTCGCCCGGACGCTGTGCCTCAGCCGGGCGTGATGTCGCGAGGACGGATGCCTCGTCGAGCACGGCGTGGAGTGCGTCGGGGTCGTGGGCGAAGCGGCCGAGGAAGAGGCCGTCGACGGTGTGGCCGAGGCGGGTGAGGAGTCCGGGGCCGGCGGATCCGCCGTAGATGACGACGCTGCCGGCGCGGGCGGGGTCGGCGTCGAGTGCGGCGCGGAGGGCGCGGGCGACGGTGGTGATGTGGTCGTCGGGGGCGGGCTCGGCGGCGCCGATGGCCCAGACCGGCTCGTAGGCGACGATCACGGGTCCGGCGGGGACGCCGTCGAGGTTCGTGGCGAGCTGCTCGACGTTCGCCCGCGCGGCGGCGGGGGCGCCGAGGCGCTCGGCCTCGCCGATGCACAGCACCGGGGTGATGCCGTGGCTCAGGGCGGCGGCGGCCTTGGCGGCGGTGACGGCGTCGGTCTCGTCGAAGAGGCGGCGGCGTTCGGCGTGGCCGATCTCGGCGACCTGGACGCCGACCTCGGCGAGCTCTTGCGCGGTGACCTCGCCGGTGTAGGCGCCGGGGGCGAACTCCGACACGTCCTGCGCGCCGACCAGCACCGGGGTGCCGGCGAACGCCTGGAGGGCGGCGGGGATCTGCAGATAGGTGGGGATGACGAAGAACCGGACCGTGCCGTCGGCCACGGCGGGGTGCGCGGCGGCGCGCTGGGCGACGTCGGCGAACCATGCGCGCGCCTGCGCGTTGCCGAAGTAGGTCTTCAGGCTGACCCCGATGGTGACGGGGGCGTGCACGAACTCCGCCGGGACTCGCGGATCCGGGGCGGGATCGTGCGAGGTCGGTGCGGCGGGGCGGAGTTCGTGCTCGCTCATCAGCAGGATCCGGTGTTCTCGAACTGGTCGATGACGGCGACCTTGTCGGCCGAGGCGGAGGTGGTCTCGAACCGGTAGGTGAGCCACTCGCGGACCAGGCGGCGGGCGAGTTCGATGCCGACCACGCGCTGGCCCATGGTGAGCACCTGGGCGTTGTTGGACAGCACGCCGCGTTCGACCGAGTACGAGTCGTGGGCGGTGACGGCGCGGATGCCGGGGACCTTGTTGGCGGCGATGGCGACGCCCAGGCCCGTCCCGCAGATCAGCAGCGCCCGGTCGGCGGTGCCGTTCGCGACCTGCTGGGCGGCTTCGATGGCGACCTTCGGGTAGGGGGTGTGGCCGTCGGCATCCACGCCCACGTCGATCACCTCGGCCACGCCGGGGTTGTCCTGAAGGTCCTTCTTGAGGATCTCCTTGTAGTCGTAACCGGCGTCGTCGCAGCCGATCACGATGCGCAGCGGCTCAGCCATCGGCGCGTCCCTTCTGGTTCTCGCCGCCGGTGAGCGTGTGGCCCACGGCGGTCACGATGAGCGCGAGTGAGATCGCGCCCGGGTCGGGGGTGCCCACGCTGTTCTGGCCGTGCGTGCGGGCACGGCCCATGCGGGGGAGGAGGTCGGCGGTGGCGGCGGCGGCGCGGGTGGCGGCGTGTGCGGCGGTGCGCCAGGCGTCGGTCAGCGAGGCGCCGGCGTCGACGGCGCCGGTCAGCGTGGTGCTGAACGGCACGAGCGCGTCGACGAGGGTCTTGTCGCCGACCTCGGCCTTGCCGTAGTCGGTGACCCCGCGGGAGCCGGCCGCGACGCCGGCGGCGACCGCGGCGGCGTCCGGGCGGCCCTGGTCGCCGAGCTTCGCGGCGACGGCGTTGAGGATGACCCCCCACAGCGCGCCGGATGTGCCGCCGGCCTTGTCGCTCCAGGCGTCGGCCGCGCGGGCGAGGGTGGTCTGCGCGCCGGCGCCGGCTTCAGCCGCGGTGGTCGCGGCGTGAAGGGCGGCGTGCGAGCCGCGCTGCATGCCGATGCCGTGGTCGCCGTCACCGGCGACCTGGTCGATCCGGCCCAGCTCGTCCACATGCGCGTCGACGGTCTCCACGATGGTGCGCACCGCGGCGAGCACCGTCCGCGCGGCATCCCGGGACGCCTCGTCGGCGTCGGGGATCTCCGCCGCGGCGTCGGCGGCGGCATCCGTCACCGTCACCCGCTCCCGGGCGCCCACCACACCGCGACGGTACGCGGGGGTGTCCACCGGGGCCTCCCAGAGGCTCGCCAGTTCGTCGTCGAGCCAGAACAGCGTCAGCGAGGTGCCGGCCATGTCGAAGCTCGTGCAGTACTCGCCCACGTGCGGGTCCACGACCTCGATCCCCGCGTCTTCGAGCAGCCGGGCGATGCGCCGGTAGACGACGAACATCTCCTCGTACTTCAGCGACCCCAGGCCGTTCAGGATCGGCACGACGCGCGCCCCCGCGACCTCGATGCCGTCGGGCACCTCGGCCAGCAGCTTCCCGACCAGCAGCTCGGCCAGCCCATCGGCGGTGGGGATGTCGGTCTCGTCGATCCCCGGCTCGCCGTGGATGCCGAGCCCGATCGCCATCCGCCCCTCGGGCACCGTGAACAGCGGCTGCTCCGCACCGGGCAGCGTGCAGCCGGTGAACGCGACCCCGAACGACCGGGTGCGCTCGTTCGCCAGCCGCGCCAGCCGCGTGACCTCACCCAGATCCCCGCCCGACTCCGCGGCCGCCGCCGCGATGCGGAACACCGTCAGATCGCCCGCGATGCCCCGGCGCCGGTGCTTCTCATCGGCCGACGCCGACACGATGTCGTCGGTGACCGTGACCGTCTCGCACGCGATGCCCTCCGCGCGCAGCCGCTCCTGCGCCGCGTCGAAGTTCAGCACGTCGCCGGCGTAGTTGCCGTAGGAGAAGAACACCCCGCCGCCGCCCTCGGCGGCTTTGGCCACCGAGTACACCTGCTGGGTCGACGGCGACGCGAACAGGTTGCCCATCGCCGCGCCGTGCGCCAGCCCGGGACCGACGAGCCCGCCGAAGGCGGGATAGTGGCCCGAGCCGCCGCCGACCACGACCGCGACCTGACCGGCCGGGGAGGTGGTGCTGCGCACCAAGCCGCCCGGCACCCGGCGGACGTAGCGGCCGTTGGCCGCCACGAACCCCTCGATCATCTCGTCGGCGAAGTCCGCCGGCTCGTTCCACAGACGCGTCATCGCACGTCGCCCTTGGGGTCGGCCGCGGCGCTCAGGGCCTCCGCGTCTACGACGGGCTCATCGGTCGTCGCCTCATCCACGACCGCCGGGTTGATCCGGTTGCTGCGGGCGAGCAGCACCATGAGCACGGCCGACACGAGCATGACCGCGCCCACGATGAACATCGGGATCTCGTAGCCGCCGGTCCAGTCGTGCACGGCCCCGGTGATGAACGGCGCCGAGAACCCGGCGAGGTTGCCGATCGTGTTGATCAGAGCGACGCCGGCGGCCGCTGCGGCTCCCGTGAGGAACCGCGTCGGCAGGGTCCAGAAGTTCGGCAGGGCGGCGAAGATCGCGCACGCCGTGACCGTGATGACGGCGATGGTGGCGGCGGGCGATCCCATGAACAGCGCGAGCGGGATGCTGACGGCGCCGGCGATCGCAGGGCCGGCGATGTGCCAGGTCTTCAGGCCGCGGCGGGAGGCGTCGCGCGACCAGAAGTACATGACGATGGCGGCCGGCAGGTAGGGGATCGCGGTGATGAGGCCCTTCTGCAGCGTGTCGAAGGTCTGACCGGTCTGCGACTGGAAGCCCTCGATGATCGTGGGCAGGAAGAAGGCCAGCGCGTACAGGCCGTAGATGAAGCCGAAGTAGATGAAGGACAGCACCCACACGCGACCGCTCTTGAAGGCGAAGCGCGCCGACACGTGGCCGTGCTCCTTCTTCTGCGTGGCGGCCTTCTCGCGGTCGAGCGCGTCGGTCAGCCAGACCTGCTCCTCCGCGGTGAGCCACTTCGCGTCGGCCGGCTTGTCCTTGAGGTAGAACCACGCGATGACGCCGACCACGATCGCGGGGATCGCGACGCCGAAGAACATGAAGCGCCAGCCCTCGAGGCCGAAGAAGACCTCGTGCTGCTGGATGAGCCAGCCGGCCAGCGGGGCGCCGATGACGGTCGTGAGCGGCTGCGCCAGGTAGAAGAGCATGAGGACGCGGCCGCGGTACTGCGCGGGCACCCACAGGCTCAGGAACAGGATGGCGCCGGGGAAGAAGCCGGCCTCGGCGACGCCGAGGAGGAAGCGGAGCACGACGAGCTGCTCGAAGTTCTGCACCCACGTGAACAGGAGTGCCACGACGCCCCAGCTGACCATGATGCGCGAGAGCCAGCGACGCGCGCCGAACCGGTGCAGCGCGAGGTTGGAGGGCACCTCGAGCAGGATGTAGCCGATGAAGAAGACGCCCGACGCGAATCCGAACTGGGCGGCGGAGAGGGCCAGGTCCTCGTTCATGCCGTTGGGAGCGGCGAAGCCGATCGCCGTGCGGTCGAGGTAGTTGATGAAGAACATCAGCGCCACGAACGGCACGAGCCGGATCGACACCTTCCGGATGGCCGAGCGCGCCACGGGCGGCGCATCGGTGATGGTCTTGCTCTGGTCCACAGTGACTCCTGCTATCGACGGCGATCGAGGTGATTGCCGTCCATTGTGGCAAACCGGTTGACCAATTGCAAACGCGGCACCGTTTCGTCGATTCCAACAAACCGGTTGACCGAATGCAATGCCCGAGCGGCGTCGACTGCCGTAAGTTGTTCGCATGCCCGCGTACCCCGACGACCGCTCCGCCGAGATCACGGCCGCGCTCGGTGCGCTGCCGAGCGGCACCCCGGTGTCGGAGGTCGCCCGCCGGCTCATGGATCTCTTCACGACCGGCGACCTGGAGGCCGGCACCCGGCTGCCTCCGGAGCGCCAGCTCGCAGCGACCCTCGGCGTCGGACGGTCCGCGGTGCGCGAGGCGCTGGCCGCGCTCGAGATCCTCGGCATCGTCGACGTGCGCCCGGGCTCCGGCACCTACCTCCGCGGCACGGCGAGCGAGCTGCTCCCGCAGACGCTGCGGTGGGGGCTCCTCATCGGGAGCAAGAACACCGCCGAGCTGCTGGAGCTGCGCTCCGGCCTGGAGATCTACGTCGCGCGGCTCGCGGCGGGCCGAGCCGCGGCATCCGATCTGCGTGCCCTGTCGGTCTCCCTCGACCGCATGCGCGCGGGTGTCTCGGACCTCAAGGCGTTCGCGCGGGCCGATCTGGACTTCCACAACGCCCTGGCGACGGCGGCCGGCAACGACACCCTCGTCGACCTCCTGCACGTCGTGCGCTCGCTGCTGCAGGTCTACGCCGACCGCGCCGTCCACGACGACGCCGAAGCCCGCATCGCGATCGACGAGCACGGCACGGTCTTCCGTGCGATCGAAGCGGGGGACGAGGATGCCGCGGCCTCGGCCATGGCCGCCCACATGGCGACGGCATCCCAGCGCCTCGCGGCCGAGGCCTCCGGCTGAGGCGGCCCGGCTAGGTTGGGACGCGTGGAACGCAACTGGGCCGGAACCTACGAGTACACCGCACCGCGGATCGTCACGGCGACCTCCGTCGACGACGTCCGGCGCGTGCTCGCCGAACCGGGTCGCGTCCGGGCGCTCGGCACACGCCATTCGTTCACCGACCTCCCCGACACGACCGGCACGCTCGTCGACGTGACGGGCTTCGCGCCCGAGTTCGAGCTGGACGAGGCCGCGCAGACCGTCACCGTGCCGGCCGGTATCCGCTACGGCGTGCTCGCCGTGTGGCTCGACGAGCGCGGCTGGGCGCTGCGGAACATGGGCTCCCTCCCGCACATCAACGTCGGTGGCGCCACTGCGACCGGCACCCACGGCTCGGGCGACCGCAACCAGGTCCTGTCGGCGTCGGTCCGCGCCCTGCGGTACGTCGGCGCAGACGCCGAGGTGCACGACGTGCGCCGCGGCGATCCCGACTTCGACGCGCTGGTGGTCGGGCTCGGGGCCTTCGGCATCGTCGTGGCGCTCACCCTCGACGTGCAGCCCGCCTTCCGGGTCCGGCAGGACATCTACACCGGCGTGACGTGGGACCGAGCGCTCGCCGAGTACGACGCGCTGACCTCCCTCGCCTACAGCGTGTCGGTGTTCTCCCGCTGGGAGGAGCCGTCGGTGGGCTACGTCTGGGTCAAGAC
The DNA here is from genome assembly GCF_015277815.1 of Microbacterium atlanticum. Lineage (NCBI taxonomy): Bacteria > Bacillati > Actinomycetota > Actinomycetes > Micrococcales > Microbacteriaceae > Microbacterium > Microbacterium atlanticum. The sequence goes on along the minus strand of NZ_CP063813.1, from coordinate 3,228,888 downwards.
GCGCCTCGACGCCGACGACGACCCCGTCCCCGACACCCTGCTGGACGGAGCCCGCGCGCTCAGCGGCGAGTCCCCACTCGGGCCGGAGGACAACGTCACCGAGCTCGCGGGCGTGCCGGGACCGTGGATGCTGCGCCTCCCGCACTTCCGCCTCGATGCGCAGCCGTCCTTCGGCGACGAGATCCAGAGCGAATACTTCGTCGACCGGGCCGCCGCCGTCGCGGCGCTGAACGCGATCCGCCCGCTCGGCGACGGCCTCCGCCCGGATCTCTACTGGACGGAGCTGCGCACCGCCGCCGCCGACGACCTGTGGCTGAGCCCGGCGTACGGGCGCGACGTCGTGATCATCCACTTCACGTTCTTCCGTCACCGCCCGCAAGCCGTGGCGGAATCGATCGCCCGCATCGAGGCGGCGCTCCAGCCGTTCGGTGCCCGCCCGCACTGGGGCAAGGTGCACGGCTTCGACCGCGCGGCGATCGAGCGCGTGCACCCGCGGCTCGGCGACGCCCGGGTGGTGTTCGAGCGGCTCGACCCGGAGGGGCGGTTCAGCAACGCCCACCTCGAGCGTCTGGGCGTCCGCGAGGCGCGCTGACCGGGCCCCTGGTCACGTCGCTGCGGAGACGCGCCCAGCGATCACCCCGGCCAGCTCGGCTTCGAGCGCTCGAAGCGTCTGGGCGTCGATGGCCGCCCGTGCCGCCATCGACAGCAGGTCCGCTCCGCGCGGGAGTCCGACCATCTCGGTGTTCACCACGTCCGGCGCGTGCCGGGCCACGACCGCGCCGAGCTGAGCGTCCGCCAGCAGCTGGCCGAGGGGGCGGCTCAGCAGCTCGGCCGCCCGCAGCTCGTGTCGACGAGGGATCGGCTCGCCGGTGCGCAGCGCACGCTCGCGGTGCGCGCCGGCGCGCAGGTGCTCCGGACCGACGTCGCCCTCCGCGGGAAGCCCGAGGCGCGTGAACTGGCCGGCCGGCGCGTCGCTGCGATGCATCAGCTCCACGAGGAGCTGCGCCATCCGCAGTTCCACCGTGTCGTCGGCGATCGGCTGCAGCTGCTCCGGGTCCGTCGACAGGTCGAAGAGCATCGTTCCGTGCTGCCACGAGTTCAGCCACATCGCCGTCGACGCCATGCGCATGGTGCGCAGGCCCTTGGTGAAGGTGAACGGCTCGGCCGGCTCCCATGACGCCAACTCCCCGACCGAGAACCGCGCGCGCATATGCGTGGGCATGAGCGTGAACTCCTCGAGCGGGGAGTTGGCGGGCGAGTCCGCGGCTCGCATGTAGACGTGGCGTCCGTCCGTGACGTTCACATGGCCGCCGTGGATGCCGAACAGCGCGCCCTCGTGCGCCGCGTCCGCGTCCCCGGCGAGCGGGATGCCGGTCATGTCGTCCGTGCGCTCCACGCCGAAGAAGTCCAGCAGCGTGGTCGGGATGTCGATGGTCTGCGCCAGACGGTCATCACGGATGCCGCGGCGTCCCGAGCGGGGATCCCACAGGTACATCGGGAGGTGCACGAGCTCGTTGAACCACGGCTGCATCGACTTCGCCCACCAGCCGTGCTCGCCGAGCAGGAAGCCGTGATCGGTGTTGACGATCAGCATCGTGTCGTCCCAGAGCCCGTGCTCGTCCATGGCGTCCAGCACGCGGCCGACGGAGTGGTCGCACATGTCCAGCAGCGCGAGGTACTCGCCGCGGGCCTTGTCGACGTCGCCGTCGTCTTCGAGCACCCGCCGGTACGCCGGCCAGTCGAAGGATGCCTCGGAGTCCAGTCCGCGAGCCTGCCGGAATCGCTCGGCGGCGAAGAACGGCTCATGCGGGTCGAAGAGCTCGATCTGGAGCATCCAGTCGTCCGCCTCGGCGTTGGTGCGGATGAACTCGAGACCGGCGTCGACGGTGCGGGTCTGGGAGTGCGTCTCCTCCGTCGACATGTGCTCTCGGTTCACGGCGTCCTGCATGCGCGCGCGCAGGGGAGCGGGGAGGCGCACGTCGCCGCGCCCCACGACGCCCTTCCAAGGATCGCCCTCCTGGCCGCGGAAGAACTCCCACGTCGAGTAACGCGTGTGGTAGGTCGCGCCGCCGTCCTCCCAGTAGTGCAGATGGTCGGAGACGAGATGGGTGTGGATGCCGTTCGCGCCGAGCATGGCCGGCACCGAATCGTCGAACGGCTCCAGCGGTCCCCAGCTGCGGTGGAGGAAGTTGTGGCGGCCCGTGTGGAGCTCGCGTCGCGCCGGCATGCACGGCATCGAGCCGGCGTAGAAGTTGCCGAACGCGACGGTCCGCTCGGCGAGCCGACGGAAGCCCGGGAGCGGCGGCACGTCGTCCACGAACGGAGGCACCATATGCCGGTTGAGGCTGTCGAACATCAGCATGACGGCGCGCATCAGACGATCGTCTCCGGCTCGGCCACGACCGCGGTCGCAGCGCTTTGCGCCAGGAGCACCTGCTCGCTCGGCGCATGGCCGAGCCGCCAGGCACCGAACCACACCGGCTCGGAGGGACGTGGGATGGGCGACGAGTAGAGCCGCCAGCGTCGGCCGTCGGGAACGGGCGATCCGGTCTGGCGCTCCAGCTCTCCGAGCTCGCCCAGGGGCCCCGGCGGATCGGATGTCCACGCGATCGACGCTCCGGGCGTCGCGCAGGTCGCGGTCACACGTCCCCCCTCGAGGCGAACGTCCGGCGCCGCCGTGGGCCTGGGCTCACCGCCCGGCCGCCATCTTTCGCTGAGCTCGCGCTCGGGGACCACTCCCAGGTCGCCGTACTCCGCGCGCCACGCCTCGAGCGCGTTGCGCAGGCGGCCCTTGATCTCGCCGTACGCCGGGTCGTCTGCGAGGTTGCGCGTCTCGTGCGGGATCCGCTACTACGGCGCCGGGCTCGGCGTGCCGGGCGCCTCCGACCGCGTCTTCGAGCCGGAGTGGGAGCTGTACGACCTGAGAGACGACCCCGTCGAGGTGCGCAACGTCGCCGACGACCCTGCGTACGCCGAGGTCCGCGCCGATCTCGAGGCAAAGCTCGAGCAGTACCAGCGGCACTATCGTGACGAGCCGTATCGAGGTCCGGACACGCCGCACCCCGCATGGGGCCCCCATGACGAGGAGACGCTCGAGCGGGTCCGGCGCGTCTTCGCCCGGTGATCGGGGAGGATTGGGTCATGGAGGACGACCGGACCGACTGCGGGCCGTCTTGTGCGTGCGGGGCGCCGCAGCGGTCGCAATTCGTGCAGATCGGGCGAGCGGATGCCGCGCCTGCGGCCTCCCCGGCGAACGCAGCGCGGCACGTCATGGAGCAGGTCGCCGTCCCGGCGGGCGAGTTCACGATGGGCGACTCGTCGGGGGATCGCAACCCCGGCGACGGCGAGTCGCCGCTCCACCGTGTCACGCTCCAGGCGTTCACCATCGACGCGACGACGGTCACCAACGACGACTTCGCCCGGTTCGTCGCCGACACCGGGTACCGCACCGAGGCGGAGACGTTCGGCTTCAGCGCGGTGTTCCACCTCGCGGTGCGGGCGCCGGCATCGGATGTGATGGGGCAGGCGGCGGGAACGCCGTGGTGGCTCGGCGTGCGCGGTGCCGACTGGGCGCACCCGGGCGGCAGCGGCTCGACGCTCGACGGCCTCGGCGATCACCCCGTGGTCCATGTCAGCTGGAACGACGCGCAGGCGTATTGCGCGTGGGCCGGGCGCCGGCTTCCCACCGAGGCGGAGTGGGAGTACGCCGCGCGCGGTGGCGTCGACGGCGCGAAGTATCCCTGGGGAGACGACGACGTGGATGCCGGCGGCTGGCGCGCGAACATCTGGCAGGGCGACTTCCCCCGGACGAACACGCTCGAGGACGGCTACCTCACCACGGCGCCCGCGAGAGCCTTCGACCGGAACGGCTACGGGCTGTGGCAGCCGGTGGGGAACGTCTGGGAGTGGTGCGCCGACTGGTTCTCGCCCCGCACGTACACGGAGGAGCCGGTGACCGATCCGCGCGGCCCCGAGCGGGGCGGCGCCCGGGTGCTCCGAGGCGGCAGCTATCTCTGTCACATCTCGTACTGCAACCGCTACCGCAACTCGGCGCGCTCGCAGAACACGCCCGATTCCTCCATGGGCAACGCCGGATTCCGGACGGTCGCCGCGTGAGCGGGGAGCGCCGGTTCCCGGCATCCGTCTTCGGTCAGGGCTCCGAACCCGACGCCCGGTTCACCCTCGCGAACGAGCGCACGTTCCTGGCGTGGATCCGCACGGCGCTCGCCCTCATCGCGGGCGGCGTCGCGCTCGAGCTCCTCGGGCTCGAGCTGCACCCCGCGCTCCGCCTGGCCGCCTCGCTCGTGCTCGTGGTCGCCGGCGTGCTCACTCCTGCACTCGCCTGGGTGGGCTGGTCGCGCGCCGAGCGGGCGCTGCGCACGGGCCGCGCGCTCCCCGCCTCTCTGCTCGGCATCGTTCTGGCGGTCGCCGTGACCGCCGCCGGGGTGCTCGTGCTGCTCGCGATCCTGCTGCGATGACGGAGCTCTTCGATCCCGGCCTGCAGCCCGAGCGCACCGAGCTCGCCTGGCGGCGGACCGCCCTCGCCGTCGGGGTGGGCTCGCTCGTCGCGATGCGGCTGCTTCCCGTCGCCTTCGCCGACCCGTGGTGGATCCTCGTGGGCGTCGCTGGCCTCGTCGTCGCGGGAGTGCTCTGGGTGATCTCCCGGCGACGGGGCCGACGAACCGTCGACATCCTGCTCACGCGCGGCGATCGCGCGCCGCTCCCGGGTGCGGGACCGCTCGCGTTCCTGGCCGGCTTCGTCGCGCTGTCCGGTGTCGTGGCGGTGGCTGTCGTCGTAGCGATCGCCGTCGTCTGACCGCCCACCCTTCGAGAGAAATTGGTCAACCGGTGGTACAATCCGGGAGGCGATGAACGCCGCAGAAGGAGTCGAAGATGACGACCGTGCCGACACCGGCCGACACCGAGGCCGCACGCGCCGGCCGCACCTGGCAGCTGGGCGAGACGCCGTGGCAGGACCTCCCGCCGCTCGGCGCTCCCCGCGCCCGCGTGATCATCGACAACGACTTCTCGGGCGATCCGGACGACCTCTACCAGCTGGTGCACCATCTGCTGTCGCCGAGCGTCGACATCCGGCTCGTCGTGGCCTCGCACCTGCGACCGGGGGATCCGTTCGACCCGAGTGACTCCCAGGCGGGCCACGCCGCCGCCGTCGCCCGCGACGTCTTCGCTCGGATGGGACTGCAGTCCGTCGGCGTGATCGTCGAGGGCGCGAACTCGCCGCTCGCCGATGCCGCGACCCCCCGGCCGGCGCCCGCCGTCGACGCCATCATCGCCGAGGCGCTCCGCGACGACGTCGAGACGCCGCTGTTCTACCTCGCCGGCGGGGGACTGACCGACCTCGCCTCGGCATGGCTGCAGGAGCCCCGGGTGGCCGAGCGCCTCACGCTGGTGTGGATCGGGGGCGCCGAGCACGAGGGACTCGCCGTGCCGCCGCCGAACGCCATGCCGATCGAGTACAACCTGCTCATCGACGTGACCGCCGCGCAGGTCGTCTTCGGCGACTCCCGGATCCCGGTCTGGCAGGTGCCGCGCGACGTGTACCGCCAGTGCCTGGTGTCCGACGCCGAGCTGCGGCTCCGGGTCGCGGCCACGGGCCCGCTCGGCCGTCATCTCTACGATGAGGTCGCGCAGGTGATGCGGATGGTGAGCACCTTCTCCGGCGGCGCCGCCGAGACGTACGCGCTGGGCGACTCGCCGCTCGTGCTGCTGAGCGCGCTGCAGTCGGTCTTCGAGCCCGACCCCACCTCGAGCCGCTACGTCGCTCGGCCGACCCCGGCGATCGGCGACGACGGCGCCTACATCGAGGTGCCCGACGCCCGTCCGATCCGCGTGTACACGTGGGTGGACACCCGCCTCATGTTCGAGGACTTCTATCTGAAGCTCGCCGAGTTCGACAGCTGGCAGGCCGGTGCGGATGCCGCGGAGGTGACCGCGTGAGCGCCCTCGAGCCCGTCGTCTCGAGGATCCCCCGTCCGCGCACCATCGTGACGGCCGACCCGGAGCTCGACGACCTCAACTCGATGATCCGCTTCCTCCTGTACAGCAACGAGGTGGAGGTCGAGGGGCTCGTCTACGCCTCCAGTCGCTTCCACTGGCGAGGGGACGGGAGGGGGACCGAGTTCTTCCTCCCCGAGCGCGAGTACGACAAGCCGCAGACGTCCTGGCGCTGGGCGCCGAGCGAGCGCTTCATCCACGACGCGGTCGAGGCGTACGCGGAGGTCCACGAGAACCTCCGCCGCCACGATCCGCGGTATCCCGAGCCCGACGCCCTCCGCGCCGTGATCCGCGACGGGAACATCGACTTCGAGGGCGACACCTCCGCTGAGTCGCCGGGGTCCCGGCTCATCGCCGACGTGCTCCTGGACGACCGCCCGGGGCCCGTGTTCCTCCAGCTGTGGGCGGGCCCGAGCACGGTGGCGCGGGCGCTCATGTCGATCGAGGAGCGGTTCCGCGGCACCGACGAGTGGGACGCCGTGCACGCCGCGGTGTCCGCGAAGGCCGTCATCACGAAGTTCGCCTCGCAGGACGGCACCTACGACGACTACATCGCGCCCGTCTGGCCCGGCATCCGGACCATCGAGGTCGCCACGCTCGCGTGGGGCTACATGGCTCGGCGCACGGTGCGGGCCGAGGACCAGCACCTGCTCAGCGCCGAGTGGACGCGGGAGAACGTGACGGAGGTCGGGCCCCTGGGTGCGCTCTATCGGGTGTGGGGCGATGGCCGGCAGATGGTGCCCGGTGACATGACGGACTACTTCCACCTCTCCGGTCTCTCCGCCGACGAGCTGCGGGCCCAGGGCTACCAGGTCTGGATGGACCCGCAGCGGGCCGGCGAGTGGATCTCGGAGGGCGACACCACCAACATGCTGAACCTGCTGGTGCCGGGCCTGCGCGGCCACGAGCATCCGTCCTACGGCGGCTGGGGCGGGCGTTATCGGCCCACCGAGCCGGGCGCCGACACGTGGGGCCTCGTGGACGCCGCGTTCCACCCGGGCGGCGCGGAGTGGGCGACCGGCGGTCCGACCGGCGATGAGGGGTCGGTTGCGCGGTGGTTCGCCGATGCGCAGGCGGACTTCGCCGCGCGGCTTCGCTGGACCGTCACCGGCTGGGACGAGGCCAACCACCACCCCCGCCTGTCGATCGCGGGCGGGATCGACCGGGAGGCCGCGCCCGGCGACCGCGTGGCGCTGGAGGCATCCGTCACCGATCCCGACGGCGATGCGGTGACCCTGCGCTGGTGGGTCTACGCCGAGGCGGGATCGTACGTGGGCGAGGTCGCGCTCGCAGCGGACGGCGCACAGGCCGCGATCGAGATCCCCGCCGACGCCCGTCCGGGCGACACCATCCACGTGATCGCCGAGGCCCTCGACGATGCGGCGCTGCCGCTGAAGGCCTACCAGCGCGTGATCATCACGGTCCGCTGAGACGACGGCGCCGCGGCCCCCGGGTGGGAGCCGCGGCGCCGCTGTCTCAGCCGTCGGGTCAGCCGGCGGTCGCGGCGCGGATCGCCGCGTCGACGCGGTCGAGCAGATCGGGCGGCGTGAACATCAGCGCCGTCGAGGCCGAGCGGCCCGACGCCCAGACCGTCTCGGTGCGCACCGACTCCGCCCGGGCCTCGTCGGACTCCGCCAGGGTGTCCAGCAGCGCCCGGTAGGCGCGCGGGTCGTCGATGACGTCGGCGAGGGATGCCCGGAGCCCGGGCAGCTGGGGCCGCGGGGACGCCGGCTCGGCGGCGATGCGCCATTCGTGCTCCCCGGAGCCGACCTCCAGCGCACCGGTGCCGTCGTGCCCGGGCAGGTCGACCTCGGCGGTCGTGTTCGGGGGAACCACCGCGCGCACGACGATCGCATCGCCGTCACGGTGCCATGAGACGGATGCCTCGCCGTAGGGCGTGAGGTGGCGCGCCGTCGCCCGGTCGAGCGCCGGGAGCGGACGCGGGGCGATGCGCAGGCGCCGGTACCCGGGAGCCGCCGGTGCGAGACCTGCCACGCTGCGGTGCAGCCAGTCGGCGACGGCGCCGAGCGCGTAGTGGTTGAACGACGTCATCTCTCCGGGGTTCACCGTGCCGTCCGGGAGCAGGCTGTCCCAGCGCTCCCACACCGTCGTCGCGCCCATGGTCACCGGGTAGAGCCACGACGGGCACTCCGTCTGCAGCAGCAGGCGCTCGGCGGCCGCCAGATGGCCGGCTGCCGTCAGCGCGTCGGTGACGAGCGGCGTGCCGACGAAGCCCGTGCCGATGCGATATCCGCCCTCGCGCACCAGGGACGCCAGGCGGTCGGCGAGACCGGCGCGGGCGACCGGATCGGTCACGAGGTCGAACTCGAGGGCCAGTGCGTACGCCGTCGGCGCGTCGCTCATCATGCGCCCGGCGGGTGTGACGTACTCGGCGGCGAAGGCTACGCGGCTCCGCTCGGCGAGCGCCGCATAGGCGCCGGCATCCGCGTCCTTCCCGAGCAGGGCCGCCGCGTCGGCGACCTGGCGAAGCGACCGGGCGAGGTAGGCCGTCGCCACGATGTCACCGTCGACCTTGGCCCGTCCGGGCTTGTCGGGCGGTGCCGCCGGGTCGAGCCAGTCGCCGAGCTGCATGCGCCCGGCCCACAAGCCGCTGTCTCCGGCGTCGCGCAGCACCGCGTCGACCCACGACCTCATGCTCTCGTACTGGTCGCGCACCACGCCGAGGTCGCCGTAGCGCTCATGGAGGACGGTCGGGACCACGGTGGCGGCGTCGCCCCACGCGGCGGTCGGGCCGAGGCCGTCGCCGAAGGCAGGAAGCGCCGACGGCACGACCAGCGGCACGTTCCCGTTCTGCCGCGACTGCTCGAGCGCGAGGTCGCGCAGCCACGACGCGAGGAAGCCGTCGCAGTCGTAGAGGAACGCGGCCGTCGGAGAGAAGACCTGGATGTCTCCCGTCCAGCCCAGCCGCTCGTCGCGCTGAGGGCAGTCGGTCGGGATCGACAGGAAATTCCCCCGCATGCCCCACACCACGTTCTCGTGCAGGCGGTCCAGCATCTCGTGCGACGACGAGAACCAGCCGGTGCGGCGCATGTCGGTGTGCAGCACGACGGCCTCGACGTCGGCGGGGTCGACGTCGGCGCCCGTGATCTGCGCGTACCGGAAGCCGTAGAACGAGAAGCGGGACTCCAGGATGTCGTCCCCGCCGGAGAGATCGAAGGTGGCGGTGGCCCGCGCGTTGCGGAGGGGACGGAGGCCGAGCTCGCCGTCTTCCAGGACCTCCGCGTGGCGCACGACGACCCGGGTGCCGCGCTCGCCACGCACTCGCAGACGGATCCGCCCGACGAGGTTCTGCCCGAAGTCGAGGATCGTCCCGCCCGATGGGGTGGTCAGCACGCCGGCGACCGGGATCTCCTGGGTGCGACGGACCGGGGGAGCGATGCGCGCCTCGGGCGTCGGCACGGCTTCGAAGCCCGCGAGCGCGGCGGCGCCGACGCGCGCCGGCGCCCAGCCGTCGTCGTCGGTGGGGGTGCGACCGGGCTCGGACCAGCCGGGCAGCGCGCGGCGCAGGTCCTGGTGCTCGCCGGCGTAGATGCCGCTGTCGACGACCGGGCCGCCGCCCGCGGCGGTCCAGCCGTCGCCGGTGGCGGCCAGCGTCTCGACGACGCCGTCCTCGTAGGTGACGCGCAGCTGGGCGAGGAAGGACGGCTGCGTGCCGTAGACCCGGTTCGTGAAGGCGAAGAAGCCGTACTTCTCGGTGTACCAGGCGCCGGCGATCGTCGCGCCGAGGACGTTCTCCCCGGTGCGCAGCAGAGCGGTGACGTCGACCGTCTCGTGCACCAGGCGGTCGCGGTACGCGGTCCAGCCCGGCGAGAGCACGTCATCTGACACCGCGGCGCCGTTGAGCTCGGGCTCCGCGACCCCGAGCGCGGTCCAGAACAGCAGCGCCCTGGCGACGGGCCGGTCGACCGTGAAGCGGGTGCGCACGAGCGCCGGCTGAGCCTCGCGCGCCGCGTCGTCCAGGCCGATCGGCTGCGCGGTCCATTCGCCCGGAGCGAGGAAGCCCGCCTCCACGCGGAGCGGCTCGCTCCACGCCGTGCGGTCGCCCGCTGTCGACCGCGCGCGCACGCGGACCTCGCGGATCTCGTCCGGCGCGAGGGGGTCGAAAGGCCAGGCGACGAGCGCCGACTCCCCGTCGTCGAGGGGAACCGTCCGCCGGCCGTCCGTCGCCTCCGCGCTCGCCTGCAGCCACGGCTGCGCAGACGTGACCGTCCAGGTCAGGCGGGGCGTCGGCGTGGCGACGAACGGGGTGTCGTCGCGCAGCTCGGCGCGCAGCGAGGCCACGCGGGCGTCGGCCGGGTCATGGGTGCGGCGCGGGGCCGCGGCATCCGTCACTCGTCGTTCCCTTCGCTGATCCAGCGCTCCACGGCGATCCGGCCCCGCACGGCGTAGACGCCGATGACCCGTCCGGTGAAGGACTCGGTGACCTCCGACGACAGGAAGCGGCCGTCGATCTGCGCGAGCTCGACGCGCTCGCCGTCGACCGTCGCGCCCAGATGGAAGACGTCGCTGGTCGACACCAGGCCGCCGCCGGCCGCGGGCTTGCGTGAAGCGAGGTGCAGCTCGACGCGGTCGCCCGCGAGCGGATGGCGCCACTCCTGGTGCAGCCCGCCGATCCACGCGCGCGCGGTGAGCGTTCCGTCGCCCGCCTCCAACTCGATGCGGAACTGCTCGTCGTAGCGCACCGCGAGGCCTCCGACGCCGACGGCGACGTCCAGTCGCACCGTCACCTCGTTCGTCAGATGCTCCTGACGACGGCCGACGAACACGGGCTGCGCGTCGCCGAGGGTGCTGCCGTCGGCGGTCAGCACGAGGCGGCCGTCCTCGAGGGCCGCGATCTCGGAGGGCAGCCGGCGCACGCCGATCCACTCGCCGTCCAGGGCCTCCGAGAAGTCGATCTCCACGCGGGTTCCGGGCCGCGGTGCGAGCTCCACCGGCGCCACAGCCGGCCAGCCGTCGGACCAGGTGACGGGCGTCACGAACGTCTCACGCCCGAGCGCCGAGAAGGCGCGGGTTCCGCTGCGGGGGCGGACGCCGAGCAGCACGCACAGCCACTGCCCGTCCGGTCCCCGCACGAGGTCGCCGTGGCCGGTGTTCTGGACGGGGCGCGGCGTCGACCGCGCCGAGACGAGCGGGTTGCCCGGAGCGCCGGTGAACGGGCCCTCCGGGGAGTCTCCGCGCGCGACCGAGATCGCGTGGCCACGCTCGGTGCCGCCCTCCGCGATCATCAGGTACCAGTTGCCGTCCACCTCGTACAGATGGGGCGCCTCGGGGAACATCAGGCCGGTGCCCGACCACAGCGACCGCGGCTCCTCCGTGGCCCGGTGGGCGTTCAGGTCCACCTTCACCTGCTGGATGCCGAGGTGCGCGGGCTGGTTGGGGTCCAGCGCGCCGCTCAGCTGAAGCCCCGAGAAGGTGATGTAGCACGTGCCGTCGGCATCCCACGCGATGTCGGGGTCGATGCCCTCGATCGTGCCCGAGCCGTCGGCCTTGCGCAGCAGCTCGCCGTCGCTCCAGGGGCCTTCCGCATCGGTCGCGGTGAAGTGCAGCATGCCGCGCCCCATCGCATCCGTGATGACGAGGTGGAACAGCCCGCCGTGGTGGCGGATCGTCGGCGCCCACGCGCCGCCGCCGGTCGGCACACCGTCGACGCCGAGCTGGCCGGCGCGGGTGGCGACGTGCCCGATGAGCTCCCACGTCCGGAAGTCCGTCGAGCGGTGGATCGGGATGCCCGGCAGGTACTCGAACGTCGAGGTCGCCAGATAGAAGACGCCGTCCACCTCGACCACGCTGGGGTCGGGGTGGAAGCCGTTGAGCAGCGGATTGGGGAGGGCGGTCACGGGGTCCCTTCGGGAGGAGATCAGGAGGAGAGGAGGATGCCCAGCTCGCGCGCGAGCGTCACGGCGCGCGGGTCCGCACCGCCGGGCCACGGGCCGCGTGCGACAGTCCACGCGAAGGCGACGCCGCTGTCGGGGTCGACGCAGGCCAGCGCGCCGGCGGCGCCGTCGTGGCCGAACGAGCGGGGGCCGCCGAACGCCAGCTGCTGGGAGGGCTTCTGGAACACGATCGCGTGGGCGCGGTCGTGCTGGTGGAGCACCTCGTCGTAGCCGCGGATCTGCTGCTGACCGATCTCTTCGACGGTGTCGGCGCCGAGGAACGGGTCGCGGCCCTCGACGCCGGTGACGGCTGCCGCCATGAGGCGCGCGAGCCCCCGGGCGCTGCCCGCGCCCGACCCGGCGGGATGCCCGTAGCGCCAGCTGCGCGGGGAGTTGGCGAGGTCCACGTCCGCGCTCATCGAGCTGAACACGACGGGGCCGAGGGCGGAGTACTCGCGAGAGGGGGTGTCGGACACCGGCTGGATCATCGGCAGCACGTCCACCCGGCGCCGCTCGTGCTCGGCGGGGAGACCCAGGAAGAAGTCGATGCCGTGCGGCGCGCGGATCTCCTCCTCGTAGAACGCGTGCAGCGTGCGGCCGGTCACCCGGAACACCAGCTCGTCGCCCAGGCTCCCGATCGTGATGGCGTGGTACCCGAACGCGCTGCCGGGGTGCCAGAACGGGCGGCTCCCTGCAAGACGCTCGGCGGCGGCGTGGTGGTCGAGCAGCTCGTCCCAGCCGACCGGCGGAGTGGCCTGCGGGAGGCCCCCTTGGTGCGACAGCAGCTGCCGCACCGTGACGTGCTTCTTGCCCTTCGCGGCGAACTCCGGCCAGTAGTGCGCGACCGGCTCGTCGAGGTCGAGCTCGCCGCGCTCGACGAGCAGGCCGACCGCGAGACCGATGGTGTTCTTGGTCACCGAGTAGGGCACGATCACCGAGTCCTCGCTGAGGTGCGGCCCGCCCCACGCGTCGAGCACGGGCTCTCCGCGGTGGAACGCCGCGACTTGGAACGACAGGTCGGGGTCGCTCCGCAGGTAGCCGTCCAGGCGTGCCACGACCTCCGTCAGCCGGCTGTCGGCGGCGCCGTGCAGCAGGTCGGCGGTGATAGGAGCCGGGCTCACGCGGCACCGCCCGCGACGTGCCACTCGAGCGTCAGGGGCAGGTCGGCGACCGACGCTCCCGCGCGCAGCGTGTACGCGCCCGGCTCGACGACCCATTCGCCGTCCCAGTGGGCGAGCCGACGTGACGGAACCGGAACGGTCGCGGTGACCGTCTCACCCGCGTCCGCGTGCACCGTCGCGAAGCCGACGAGCCAGCGCTCGGGGCGCTCGACCTCGGACTGCGGCCGCTCGGCGTAGACCTGCACGATCTGCTTCCCGGCGCGGTCGCCGGTGTTGGCGAGGGTGATCTCCAGCGCGTCGCCGATGCGCTGCGCGGCGCCCCACGACCACGTCGTGTAGCCCAGCCCGTGGCCGAACGGGAAGGCAGGCTCGGCGCCGGAGCGCAGCCACGCGCGGTAGCCGATGTGGATGCCCTCGCGGTACTCCAGTCGTCCGTCCGTCGGGATCACCTCGGTCACGGGCACGTCCTCCAGCGCCGCCGGCCACGTGGTGGGCAGGCGGCCGCCGGGCTCGGCGGCGCCGGTGAGCACATCCGCGATCGCGTGGCCGAACTCCTGTCCCCCGAAGTAGCCCTGCACGACCGCGCCGACCTCTCCCGCCCACGGCAGCACGACCGGCGAGCCGGCGTTCACCACGACGATCGTCGGCGTCCCGGTGGCGGCGACCGCGCGGACCAGGTCGTCCTGGCGTCCCGGCAGATCGAGATCGGTGCGGTCGTAGCCCTCCGACTCGACCTTCGAGTTCGTGCCCACGACGACGATCGCGACCTCGGATGCCTCCGCCTCCGCGACCGCCCGGGCGATGAGCTCGTCGGGGTCGGTGCGCTCGGGGGCGATGCCGAGCGTGGCGCTGAGCGCGCCGGACAGAGCGCCCTCGCCCTCACGGGTGAACTCGACGCGGACGGCGATCTCCCGGCCGGCCTCGACGGGGACGGTGGCGGTGAGCGACGGCGGGTTGAGGAACGCCGCACCGAGGTCGGTGCCCTCGATCACCGGTGCGTCGTCGAGCAGCAGGCGGCCGTCGACGTACAGGCGTCCGGCGTTGGCGCCGGCGAAGCCCAGCTCGATGTCGCCGGTCTGGGTCGGCGTGTAGATCGTCTCGAAGACCACGGTGGTGCTCGCCGCGATGGGCGCGTCGCCGCCGAACCACACCAGCGCGGTCGCGCGGCGGTTCTCGGCGAAGAGCTCGGTGCCGTCGGCGTCGTAGAAGGCCACGCGCAGGCCGGCCTCTCCGGTCGCCGGGTTGCGCAGCTGGCTGAGGGGGATCTCGGCGACGCCCTCCTGCACGACGGCGCCGATCTCGTACCGGACCTCGGCGCCGGGAACGGCCGAGCGGATGGCATCGAGGGGCGACACCACCGCCTCGGGCAGGACGGTCGCGCTGCCGCCGCCCTGGGTCCGGGCCTCGAGCGCGTTGTGGCCGATGACGGCGATGCGACGGAGGGAGGCGGCATCCAACGGCAGCACGCCGTCGTTGCGAAGCAGCACCGTACCCTCGATGGCCGCCTGCCGGGCGAACGCCGGCCCGTCCAGCGGGGCCGGTTCGATCGGAGCGGCGTCGCCCAGCGCACCCACGCGCTCGGCGAGGAGCAGCAGGCGCAGCACCTTTCGGTCGAGGTCGGCCTCTGCCACGCGGCCGTCGCGGACCGCCTCGACGAGATCGGCCCATGCGGGGGCGGGACCCGGCATCGCGAGGTCCTGGGCGGCGGGCACCGCGTCGAGCGATCGCACGGCCGTCCAGTCGCTGACGACGACCCCGTCGAAGCCCCACTCCGAGTTGAGCGGCGTCTCGAGCAGGTCGTTCTCGGTCATGGTCACGCCGTCGACGGCGTTGTACGCGCTCATGATCGACCAGGCGCCCGCCTCGACGGCGCGCTCGAAGGGGGCGAGGTACAGCTCGCGCAGCGCACGGTCGTCGACCCGGATGTCGACGGTGAAGCGGTCGGTCTCGGAGTCGTTCGCGACGTAGTGCTTGGGAGTGGCGGCGACGCCGTTGTCCTGCAGACCGCGGACGTACGCGGCGGCGAGCTCCGCCGACAGCTCGGGGTCCTCGCTGAAGCACTCGAAGTGCCGGCCGCCCAGGGGCGAGCGGTGCAGGTTGATGGTCGGGCCGAGCACCACGTCGACGCCCTTGCGGCGTGCTTCGGATGCCGCCGCCGCGCCGTACCGGTAGGCGAGGCCGACGTCCCATGACGCGGCCAGGGCCGACCCCGACGGCAGGTTGAGTGACGGCTCGCGCTCATCCCACCGGGGTCCGCGGACGCCGGCGGGGCCGTCGGACAGCGTCATCGCGCGCAGGCCGATCTCGGGGAGCGGGACGGTGGTCCAGAAGTCGGCGCCCTGCACGAGGGATGCCTTCTGCTCGAGCGTGAGGCGCTCGAGCAGCGGGACCAGGTGGTCGACGGAGGCTGGTGAGGAGGTGAGGTCGGTCGTCACGGTGATTCCTTCTTGTCAGGCGGCGTCGGCGGCGGCCTGGGCGGCCAGCAGCTCCCGGCGTGCGGCGCGGCGCTGCTGCTGGTGGTCGGGGTCGGGGACGGGCGCGGCCAGGAAGAGCCGCTGCGTGTACGGATGCTGCGGACGCGACGTCACCTGGTCGCCGTCGCCGGTCTCGACCAGTTCGCCGCGGTACATGACGGCCACGCGGTGACTGATGTGGCGCACCACGGCGAGGTCGTGCGAGATGAAGAGGTAAGCGACCCCGGTGCGCTCCTGGATCTCGATGAAGAGGTCCAGCACGCGCGCCTGCGTCGACAGGTCCAGCGCCGACACGGGCTCGTCGCACACGATGAGCTTCGGGTCCAGCGCGAGGGCGCGGGCGATCGCGATGCGCTGACGCTGGCCGCCCGAGAACTCGCGCGGGAGCCGGCCGGCCGCGTTGGAGGGCAGTCCCACGCGGTCGAGCAGGTCCCTCACGCGCGACTTGGCCTCCTTCGACCCCACGCCGCGCGCGGTGAGCGGCTCGGCGAGGATCTGCTCGATGGTCAGCGACGGGTTGAGCGACGAGTAGGGGTCCTGGAAGACCACCTGGATCTCGCTCGCCAGTCCGCGGCGATCCCGCCGCGAGAGATGCCCGATGTCGCGCCCGTCGTAGACGATCGAGCCGCCCGTGACCGGCGCGAGACCCAGCACCGCCCGGCCGAGGGTCGTCTTGCCGGATCCGGACTCGCCGACCAGCCCCACCGTCTCGCCGGGGAGGATGTCGAGTGACACGCCCTTGAGCGCCTGGAACGGCTTGGCGCGGAAGCCCTTGCCGGGGTAGGCGACCTCGAGGTCCGTGATCGTGAGAAGGCTCATCGCCGTCCTCCTTCGGAGAGCGCGCCGGCGGCTGCCAGCGGGGGCCGGGCCGGACCCTCGTCGAGGATCGCGCCCAGCAGGGACTTCGTGTACGGGTGAGAAGGGTCGCCCAGGATGGTGCGGACGGGGCCCTGCTCGACGAACAGGCCCTGCTGCATGACGGTGACGCGGTCGCACAGGTCGGCGACGACGCCGAAGTTGTGCGTCACCAGCAGCATCGCCATGTGGCGCTCACGCTGCAGGTCCCGCAGCAGGTCCAGCACCTCCGCCTGCACCGTCACGTCCAAGGCGGTCGTGGGCTCGTCGGCGATGATGAGGTCGGGATCGGTCGAGACGGCTCCGGCGATCAGCACGCGCTGGGCCATGCCGCCCGACACCTCGAACGGGTAGGCGTCGAAGGTGCGCTTCGGGTTGGGGATGCCGACCCGCTCGAGCAGCGCGAGCGACTTGTCGGTGGCGTCCTTCCTGCTGAGGCCGAGGTGCTTGCGCAGCGGCTCGACCAGCTGGAAGCCGATCTTGAACGACGGGTCGAGGTTCGACATCGGCTCCTGCGGGATGTAGCCGATCCGCTTGCCGCGGATGCCCGCGTAGGTGCGCTCCGAAGCGTCCGCGAGCTGCGTGCCCTCGTAATCGATCGAACCCTGCGAGACGTGCCCGCCGCGGGGGAGCAGCCCCAGCACGGCGAAGGCGGTCTGCGTCTTGCCCGACCCGGATTCTCCGATGAGCCCGTGGATCTCGCCCTTGCGCACATCGAGCGAGACGCCGTGGACGACCTCGATGTCGGCGCCTTCGGGCTGCTGGTACGCCACGCGCAGGTCGCGGATCGACAGCACCGGCTGCGTGGGCTTCTCCGCGGTGTTCACGTCGTCGGGGTGGACGATCGTCTCGGCGACGACGGGGAGCTCGGCGGAGTCCTCGAGGGGCATCGCGTCGGCGCCTCCGGTCGCGAGCGACGTGGTGACGGCCGCGATCGAGCCCGTGGCGGTGGCGACCGCGCGGCGACGGCGACGGCGCACCGTAGCGGTGCGCTCGAGCACATCGCGCATCGCGTTGGCGAGCAGCGTCAGCGCGATGCAGGTGGTCGCGATCGCGAGGGACGGCCACACCATGAGGAGCGGAGCGCGGTAGATGTTGGCGAAGCCGTCGCTCAGCATGGAGCCCCAGGTGGGCACCGTCATGTCGCCCAGCCCGAGGAACTCCAGACCCGACTGGATGCCGATGGCGATGCCGGCGATGATCGCGGTCTGGATGATGATCGGGGCGCGGACGACCGACAGGATGTGCCGGCCGATGATCCGCATGTCGGACAGTCCCGACACGCGGGCCGCGTCGACGTACAGCTCGCTGCGCACGCCGACGACGGCGGCGTAGACGAGCCGGTAGTAGGCGGTGGAGAGGAGGATGCCGAAGATCAGCATCGACCACCACACGGAAGGGCCGAGGACGGCGCGCGCGGCGATCAGGATGACGATGCCGGGCAGCGCCATGACGAGGGACGTGAGCCACGAGGCCGCGGAGTCGAACCAGCCCTTGAAGTAGCCGGCGATCAGGCCGCCGATGACGCCGATGAGGAGCGCGGTGACGACGGCGACGGATGCCGCGGCCAGCGTCGTGGACGTCGCCCACAGCAGCCGGGACAGGACGTCACGACCGGCGCTGTCGTTGCCGAGCGGGTGCTCCGCGCTCGGCGGTGCGAGCACGAGCTGGAGCGAGGCCTGGTTCGGGTCGTACGGTGCGATGAGCGGGCCGATGAACGCGAGGAGCACGACGACGCCGAGGAAGACGAGCGCGATCAGCCCGACGGGCTTGCGCAGAAGGCGCCGGAAGAGCGACGCCTTGACGTGGGGGGTCGGGATCGCGGGCGGGACTTCGATGGCGGTCATGACAGTCGCACCTTCGGGTTGAGCGCAGCCTGCGCGAGGTCGATGAGGAGGTTGACGAGGATCACGATCACGGCGATCGCCACGACGAGGCCCATCATCACGGGGATGTCGCCCTGCAGGCCCGCCTGAACGGTGAGCTGTCCCATACCGGGGAGCGCGAAGACCTGCTCGACGATGACGGCACCTCCGAGAAGACCGATGAACTGGACGGCGAGGATCGCCAGGGCGGGACCACCGGCGTTGCGGAGCGCGTGCCGGTAGACCACGCTCCGGGTATCGAGGCCCCGGGCGCGCAGCGTGCGCACGTAGTCGCGCGACATCGCGTCGATCATGGAGCCGCGGATCTGCTGAGTGACCGCGGCGATGGCGCCGATCGACAGCGCCGCGATGGGGAGGGTCACGGAGGA
This sequence comes from Microbacterium atlanticum, assembly GCF_015277815.1. Classification (NCBI taxonomy): domain Bacteria; kingdom Bacillati; phylum Actinomycetota; class Actinomycetes; order Micrococcales; family Microbacteriaceae; genus Microbacterium; species Microbacterium atlanticum. The sequence goes on along the minus strand of NZ_CP063813.1, from coordinate 3,210,275 downwards.
GAGCCACCCCGCGAACGACTCGCTGAGGGGGACGTATCCGGTCGCCTTGAACCAGTGCAGGTTGATGGCGAAGATCAGCACGAGGTACAGCGCGATGAGGAATCCCGGGATCGCGAAGCCGAGGACCGAGATGAACTGCACGGTGCCGTCGACCGCGCCGCCGCGGCGGGCAGCCAGGACGCCGAGGATGACCGACACGATCGCCGTGACGATGGTGGTGCCGATGACGATGGACAGCGTGACGGCGAGGCGCCCGGAGAGGCTCACCGAGACCAGCTGTCCGTTGAACCAGGAGCGGCCGAGGTCGCCGGTGAGGGCGTTCGTGAGCCAGTCCAGGTACTGCACCGGGAGCGGCCGGTCCAGGCCCAGTTCCTGCGTCTTCTGGGCGACCAGCTCGGGGGTCGCATTCTGCCCGAGGATGCGCCGGGCGATGTTGGCGCTGTCGAGGTAGAGCAGGCTGAACGCGAGTGCGGAGATGACGAAGAGGAGGACGACGCCGGCGAGTACGCGTCGGACGATGAAGGTGAGCATGCTGCTGCGCTCCTGATCTCGAGAAGAGAGTGGACCGGCCCGCCCGTCGGGTCGACGGGCGGGCCGGAGGCCTGCTACTGCTTCGGCTTGAAGTCGTAGATGGCCGGGTAGGCGTTCGTCGGAAGCATCTCGACGGTGGTGTCGGCATCCGTCGCGACGCTGCCCTGCACGCGGAAGAACGGGGCGAACCACGCCTGCTCCACGATGTAGGTGTTCAGCTCCTTCGCGACCGAGGCCTGCGTCGCCTCGTCGCCGTACTGGATCTGCTTCATGTACTCGTCGACCTTGGGATCGCTGTACTTGAACGGGTTGAACACGGCGGTCGGCGCGATCATGAACTGGATAAGCTGCCAGTCGGGGTTCTGCTCGAGTGCCATGAACGACACCGGGTACTTAGGAGCCAGCAGGTCCGCGATGAAGTTGTTCGGCGCCACCTCGGTGTACTCCACCGTGATGCCCACGTCGGCCAGCTGCTGCTGGATCAGCGTCGGGGCGGCCGTTCCGAACACGCCCACGGAGGGCAGGCTGAGGGTGAAGCCGTCGGCGAGGCCGGCTTCGGCCAGCAGCTCCTTGGCCTTGTCGGGGTCATACGTGTAGTACTCGTCGAGCTCGGGGTCGTATGCGTCGCTCGCGGCCGAGAACACCTGCGTCGTGACCGTTCCCTTGTCAGCGCCGATCGCCTTGAGCAGGCCTTCGCGGTCGAACGCGAAGTTGATGGCCTGGCGCACCTTCGGGTCGGCGAGCTCGGGGGCCATGGTGCCCGCTCGGTCGAGCAGGAGCAGGCCCTGGAAGTCGAGCTCGTTCGCGTTGACCGTCCACCCCGCGCCCTCGACCTCGGCGAGGTTGTCGTTGTTCGACAGCTTGACGCCGTTCGCCTCGCCTGCCTTGATCGCGTTCAGCGCCGCGGTCGGGTCGCTGAGGACGTTGATGACCAGCTCGTCGTAGTGCTGGGCGTCGGGGTTCCAGTAGTCCTCGTTCTTCGTGTAGACGTAGCTGGTGCCCGTGACGGTCGCCGCGGTGTCGAGGACGTACGGGCCCGAGCCGACGGGGTTCGTGTCGACATCGGCGCTCTCGAACGAGGCCTCGGCACCGATGAGGCCCGGGTCGCGCGTGAGGTAGTTGAGGAATGCGGGGTCGGGCGCGCTCAGCGTGATCACGACGGTCTGGTCGTCAGGGGCTTCCATGCTCGCGATCGAGCCGAGGTAGCCGGCATCCGGCGACGTGCCGTCCTTGAACCGCTGCAGGTTCTTGACCACGACGTCGGCGGTGAGCTCCGAGCCGTCCGAGAACGTCACGTCGTCGCGGAGGGTGAGCGTGAGCACGGTGTTGTCCTCGTTGTACGCCCACTCGCTCGCGAGCCACGGCTCGATCGTGCCTTCGGGGGTCGCGAGGAGAAGCGTGTCGAAGACCGCCTGGTAGAACGGCGCGCGGTTGCCCCACTCGGCTCCCGCCGGGTCGAGGGTCGTCGGCGCGAGGATCGCCCCGAGTGTCAGCGTGTCGCCACCCGAGCCGTCGCCGGATCCGGAGTCGCCACCTGCGGCGCAACCGGTGAGGGCGAGAGCGGCGATCGCGATGGTGGCTGCTGTGGCCTTCCAACGGAACATCCTTGGTCCCTTCATCTGTGGCGATTCCCCTGCGGATCGCCTACTGCCCGGAGACGCTAACAAGAAAAACGAGTGAGCGCTAGGTTTTTGACACAAAAATCTAGCGAATACTAGAAATTCGTTATAGAACGGTCATGAAGGACCCGGCGGGCGCCGACAGAAGGTGCGCGAGACGACCCGGGATACGGTGAGACGATGACCGAGACGACCTCCGCACGGACGCGGAAGGCGACCCCCGCCGCGACGCCGCGGAAGCCCCGCGGCGAGTACGCGAAATCCAAGGAGACCCGCACGGCGATCCTCGACGCCGCACTGGAGGTGTTCGCGCAGTCGGGGTACCGCGCGGGCTCCCTCCGCGAGGTGGCCGAGCGCGTGGGCATGAGCGAGGCGGGGCTGCTCCACCATTTCCGCAGCAAGAGCGCCCTGCTGCTCGCGCTCCTCGATCACCGCGACGACCTCTCCCGCGCGAGGGTCGACTTCGACCTGCCCGACGGCGTGGAGTCGCTCCGCGCGCTCGCCGAGCTCGCCCGGTTCAATGCCGCGCAGCCGGGCATCGTCGAGCTCTACTGCACGCTCTCGGCAGAGGCGACCTCGCCGACCCACCCCGCCCACGAGTACTTCGTCAACCGGTACCGCTTCGTGCGCGACAGCATCACCGGCGCGTTCCGGCGAGTGGCCGCCGCCGGCCGGCTCGCCGAGGGCATCGACCCCGATCGCGCGGCGGTCAACACGATCGCCCTGATGGACGGTCTTCAGGTGCAGTGGCTGCTCGACCCGGCGTCGACCGACATGGCCGAGGCGCTGCACGACGTGTTCCGCAGCATGATCCGCGGCTACGACCTCGTCTCGATCGAGCAGGCGCTGGACGGCCTCGACGGCACGGCGGATGCCTCCGCGGACGGCCTCCCGGCTGCCGCAGAGACCGGCGCAGAGGAGGCGCAGGCATGATCCGGCAGCCGTTCCTCGACGGATGGACCGCCGGCCCGAAGCTCGGCGCGTTCGAGGCGCCGACGCCGGAGTCCGCGCCCCGGCCCGTGCGCCTGCCGCACGACGCGCTGCGCGACCTCCCGCGATCAGCCGACAGCGACCAGGGCGTGCACACCGGATACACGCCGGGCGGCGTCTTCGAGTACGCCCGGACGCTCGAGGTGCCCGCGGCCTGGCGCGACAGGACGGTGCGCCTGGAGTTCGAGGGCGTGTACCGCGACGCGGCGGTGTTCGTGAACGGCGACGCGGTGATCCACGAGCCGAACGGCTACAACGCGTTCGAGGCAGTGCTCGACCCGTATCTGCGCTACGGCGAGGCCAACCGCATCACCGTCGAAGCGCGGGCGCACCGCGACAGCCGCTGGTATTCCGGAGCGGGCATCTATCGCCCCGTGCACCTGGTGGTCGCCGATCCCGTCCACATCCCGCTCGACGGCACGCGCGTGACGACCCCCGACATCGACGCCGACCGGGCCGTCGTCCACATCGCCACCACGGTGCGCAACGGCTCGCGTCACACCCGCACGCTGCGCGTGGAGTGGACGGTGACCGGACACGACGGAGGCGCCGTCGCCACCGGCTCCGCACCGGTGACCGTCCTTCCCGGCAGCGACGCCGTCGCCCGCGTCCGACTGGCGGTCGAACGGCCGTCGCTGTGGAGTGAGACGTCTCCTGCCCTCCACCACGTGCACACCGCCCTCACGGCGGAGGACGGATCAGGGCTCGACACGGATGCCGCGACCTTCGGCATCCGCCGCCTCCAGGTCGACGCGGTTCGCGGCCTGCGCGTCAACGGCGAGCCCGTCGTCCTCCGGGGCGCATGCATCCATCACGACAACGGGCCGCTCGGCGCCGTCAGCCTGCCCGACGCGGAGGACCGCCGCGTGCGGCTGCTCAAGGAGGCGGGCTTCAACGCCCTGCGCAGCGCCCACAATCCCATGAGCCGCGCGATGCTCGACGCGTGCGATCGTCACGGCGTCTACGTGATGGACGAGCTCACCGACACCTGGACGCGATCGAAGGTCGCCTTCGACGCCGCGCCCGGCTTCGCCGACCGCTGGCGGCACGACGTCGACGCGCTCGTCGCGAAGGACCTCAACCACCCGAGCGTCATCATGTACTCGATCGGCAACGAGATCCTCGAGCTGGCGTCGCCCGCGGGCTCCGCCTGGAGCAGGCGCCTCGCCGAGCGGATCCGCGAGCGCGACGACACGCGGCTCGTCACCAACGGGATCAACGGGATCATCGCCAATCTCGACCGCATGCGCGAGGCGGATGCCGGCGACGAGACGGCCGAGGGCGAGGCATCCGATCCCAACACGATGATGGCGACGATGGGCGACATGATGGCCCGCGCCAACGCTTCGGAGCTCGTGACCGCCTCGACCGAGGAGTCGGCGTCGGTGCTCGACGTGGTCGGGTTCAACTACGCGGAGTCTCGCTATGAGCTCGACCGCGACCTGTTCCCGAACCGGGTCATCGTGGGCTCCGAGACCTTCCCGTCGCGCATCGAGAAGATGTGGGAGCTGGTCGAGCGCCTGCCGCACGTCATCGGGGATTTCACGTGGACCGGATGGGACTACCTCGGAGAGGCCGGCATCGGCCGGGTCGACTACACCGACGAGCCCGGCTACCGGCCGACCGGCACGGCCGGGCCTTTCCCGCACCTGCTCGCCGGCTGCGGCGACCTCGACATCACCGGTCACCGGCGCCCCGCGTCGTACTATCGCGAGATCGTGTTCGGGCTGCGCACCGAGCCGTACCTCGCGGTGCACCCGCCCCGGCACCACGGCCGACCGACCGCCACCACGCCCTGGTCGTGGGACGACTCGGTGTCGTCGTGGACGTGGGATGCCGCGCCCGGCGCGCCGGTCACCGTCGACGTGTATGCGCCGGCGGAGGAGATCGAGCTGCTGCTCGACGGCGTCTCGCTCGGCGTCGCGGCGGTGGGTGCCGAGAAGGCCTTCCGGGCGCGCTTCGAGACGGAGTACCGCCCCGGCGAGCTGGTCGCCGTCGCACGCTCCGCGGGGCGCGAGGTCGGCCGCACGGCGCTGCGGACGGCGGCGGACGTCGGCCTCATCGCGGTCGCGGAGCGGAACGAGATCTCCGCTGACGGTCTCGGCTTCGTCCGCATCGCCCTCGCGGACGCCGACGGGATCGTCGCGGGCGACGCCGACCGGGCGGTCGCGGTGACGGTCGACGGCGACGCCGATCTCGTCGGGCTCGGCACCGGACGCATCCGCACCGAGGAGTCGTTCGCCGGACCCACGGTCACCACCCACCACGGCCGGGCGCTCGCGATCGTGCGGCCGACGGGGCCGGGTCGGGCGACCGTGACGGTCACGGCCGAGGGCCTGGCCGCGGCATCCGTCAGCCTCACCGCCTCCTGAGCCCACCCCGGGTTCGCTCGCCGCAGACGCGGGGCCCGACGGCGAATCGCGTGCACCTGTGGCGAGCGAACCGGGGCGGGACGGCGCGGCACCGCCCGGCGGGGCCGGGTGCGGCGCGCGTCAGCTCGCGCGGCGCGCGCGGAGGTCGCGCTCCTCGTCGCCTGGGACGACGCGGATCGGGGTCGTGCCGGCGACCTCGTCGCTGAACTCCTCGGGGGCGACCACCGACAGGGGGCGTGTCTCGTCCAGGGTGAGTCGAAACCGCTTGCGCTCGTGGCGGTGGAGCCGGCCCGACACCAGGAGCCACGTCGTGCCGATTGCGAAGGCCACGAAGGCCGCGGCCGCGCCGACGAGGATCGCCGCGCGAGGCCCCCATTCCGCCGCCACCCAGCCGACGATGGGGGCGCCGATCGGCGTGCCACCCATCAGGATCGCCATGTACAGCGCCAGCACGCGGCCGCGGAGCACCGGGTCGGTGGTGGTCTGCACGTAGCCGTTGGCCGTGGTCATCATGGTCACGACCGAGAAGCCGGTGAACATGAGCGTGACGGCATACAGCCAGTACGTGGGCATGAACGCCGACACCAGGGCGGCGAAGCCGAACATCGCTGTTCCCGCGATGAGCACGCGCAGCCGGGCACGATCACGCCGGGCCGCCATGAGCGCGCCGACGACCGAGCCGACCGCGAGGATCGAGCTCAAGAGGCCGAACCCGTCCGCCTCCTTGCCGAACTCGACGGCCATCGTCGAGGCGAGGATCGGGAAGTTCATGCCGAACGCGCCGATGAGGAACACCATCGCGAAGGTCACGACGAGGTCGGGGCGCCCCGCGACGTAACGGAACCCGTCGGCCAGCCGCGAGGACTGCGGCGCCTTCACCCGCGGAATCAGCTCGCGCGTGCGGATCAGCAGCAGCGCGGCGAGCATCGCCAGGAACGTCACGGCGTTGGCGACGAACACCCAGCCCGTCCCGATCGCGACGATGACGACGCCGGCGACGGCGGGCCCGATCATGCGGGCGCCGTTGAACGACGCGGCGTTCAGGGCGACCGCGTTCGAGGCGTTCTCGCGCGCCACGAGGTCCGACACGAACGCCTGCCGGGCGGGGTTGTCGAACGCGGCGACGATGCCGAGCGCCAGCGCGAACGCGTACATGATCCACAGCGTCATCGCGCCGACGAAGATCAGCACGCCGATCGCGAGGCCCAGCAGCAGCAGCAGGCTCTGTGTCACCAGCAGGAGCCGGCGGCGGTCGAACCGGTCGGCGACCAGCCCGGTCACGCCGACGAGCAGCAGCGGCGGCGCGAACTGCAGCGCCATCGTGACGCCCATCGCGGCGGCGTCGTTGTCGGTGAGCTCGGTGAGCACCACCCAGCTGATGGCCGTCGCCTGCATCCACGCGCCGACGTTCGACACCAGCGCGCCGATGAACCAGACGCGGTAGTTGAAGGCGGAGAACGACCGGAACATCGCGCTCATCGGTCGACCATCCGCTGCATGATCTCGGCGGCAGCCTCGAGGGTCTCGCGCTCGGCCACGGTGAGGTGGGCGAGGGATGCCTCGACCCACGCGTCGCGGCGCCGCGCGGTCTCCTCGACGACCGCCTCGCCCTCGGGTGTGAGCGAGATGACGACCTTGCGTCCGTCGCGCTCGTCGGCGCCGCGCACGATGTACCCGGCGTCCTGCAGGCAGTTGACCGTGCGGTTCATCGAGGGGGCCGACACCCGCTCCCGGTCGGCCAGCTCGCCCAGCGTGTGGGGACCGTGCACCTTCAGCGCCGCGAGCACCGCGAACTGCCCGTCGCTCATCGAGTCGACGGCCCGCTGCGTGCGCATGCGCCGGGCGAGACGGAACGTCGCGATCCGGAGGCGCTGCGCGGCGGGCGAGAGGTCGGGCTGGTCGGCGGGTTCCGCGCCGAGGTCGTTCGTCGTCATCAAGGTCCCGTTGCTGCTCATCCGACTGTTTAGCATAGCTCATTAGTCTTGCTAAGGAAAATCGGAAAGCGGATGCCGCGACGCGGCGGGGCGCCGTCCCCGCGCCCTCGCCGCGGGGACGACCGGTGGCGGCATCCGTGCTCCTAGACTTCTGCGCATGCCCGAGTACCTCGCCGCAAGCGGCGTCACGATCTTCTACGACGTCCACGAGGCGAAGACCCCGCCCCACGCGATCGTGCAGCTCGTGCACGGCGTCGGCGAGCACTCGGGTCGCTACGGTGCGCTCATCGACGCCCTGACCACCGCGGGCTACACCGTCTACGCGGACGACCACCTGGGGCACGGCCGCACCGGCATGCAGCAGTGGGCGGGCGACGCGTCTCGGCTGGGGCGCCCCGGCAAGGGCGGCCTGCAGGCGATGATCGCGGCGCTCGCGACCTTCACCGAGCTCATCCGGGACGAGAACCCCGACCTGCCGCTGGTGATCCTCGGGCACTCGCTGGGCTCCTACTTCACGCAGATCCTGCTGAACCGCCTGCCCGATGCCTACGCCGGCGTCGTGCTCAGCGCGACCAGCCTGCGGCTCCTGGGCTGGACGAACGCCGGGCCGCTCAACGCGCGCTGGGCGGGTCCCGACGCGATGGGGACCGAATGGCTGTCGTCCGACCACGCCGTGGGACGCGCGTTCCTCGACGACCCGCTGACGACCACCTCGACGCTGCAGCAGCTCGTGGGATGGGCCGACAGCCTCCGCCTCCAAGGGCTTCCCCGCCGCAACCCGGGCACCGACGTGCCGATCCTCCTCATGGTCGGCCGGGACGATCCGCTCGGCGGGCCCCGCAGCGTCCACAAGCTGGCCGATGCCTACCGCACGCGGTCGCGGTACACCGACGTCACGACCCTGGTCTACCCCGGAGCGCGTCACGAGATCTTCAACGAGGTCGTCCAGCAGGACGTGCGCGCCGACCTGATCGCCTGGCTCGACCGGCGCTTCCCGCCGCGCGACTGAGGGCGGAGCGCCCGAGCAGCCCGTCCCGGCGGCGGCCGGGGCGAGGGCGGGCAATAGGCTGAAGCCCATGCACGGCGAATACAAGGTGCCCGGCGGGAAGCTCGTCGTCGTCGACCTCGAGGAGCGCGACGGCCGGATCGCCGACTTCCGCCTCGCGGGCGACTTCTTCCTCGAGCCGGACGACGCGCTCGCCGACATCGACGCCGCCGTCAACGGCCTCCCGGTCGAGTCGGACGTCGCGGCCATCGCCGCGGCGGTGCGCTCCGCGCTCCCCGAGGGCGCCCAGCTGCTCGGCTTCACCCCTGAAGCGGTCGGGACCGCGGTGCGCCGGGCGCTCGTGACCGCGCCGGGCTGGCGCGACTTCGACTGGGAGATCGTGCACGAGCGCCCCGTCTCGCCGCGCATGAACCTCGCGCTCGACGAGGTGCTCACCGGCCGGGTGGGTGACGGCAGACGGCGCCCCACGCTGCGCATCTGGGAGTGGGACGAGAACGCCGTCGTGATCGGCTCGTTCCAGTCGCTGCGCAACGAGGTGGATCCCGACGGCGCCGCGCGGCACGGCTTCGACGTCGTGCGCCGCATCTCGGGCGGCGGCGCCATGCTCATGGGCGCGAACTCGATCATCACGTACTCGCTGTACGTGCCGGCATCCCTCGTCCAGGGCCTCACCTTCGCCGACTCGTACGCGTTCCTGGACGACTGGGTGCTGCAGGCGCTGCGCGGCCTCGGCATCGACGCGGTGTACCAGCCCCTCAACGACATCGCCTCGCCGCAGGGCAAGATCGGCGGCGCGGCGCAGAAGCGCCTGGCCAACGGCGGAGTGCTGCACCACGCGACGCTCAGCTACGACATGGACGGGCAGACGATGACCGAGGTGCTGCGCATCGGACGCGAGAAGCTGAGCGACAAGGGCACCACGTCGGCGGCCAAGCGCGTGGACCCGCTGCGCCGGCAGACGGGCCTTCCGCGCGAAGCGATCATCGCCAAGCTCGAGCAGACGTTCACGAGCCTCTACGGAGCCGTGCCCGGGCGCATCACCGAGGACGAGTACGCCGAGGCGGAGGCTCTGGTCGCGTCGAAGTTCGCCACCGACGCGTGGCTGCGCCGGGTGCCGTGACCGGCGAGAGCGGGCCGGGCGCCAGGACCGCCGCCGGGCCGGGCGTTGCGCCCGCGCCCGGGGCATCCTCTGGGACCACCGGGCCGGGCGTTGCGCCCGCGACCGGGGCCGTCGAGATCCACCACGGCGATAACCTCGAGGTGATCCGCGACTTCGCGGACGGCTCGTTCACCCTCATCTACCTCGACCCCCCGTTCAACACCGGCCGTCCGCAGGAGCGGGCCGTCGAGGTGGCACGCGCGTCGTTCAGGATTCAGTCCCCGCACGATCGGGCGGCCGGGAGCGCCTCGGAATCCCGGGGCTCGGTGCGCGAGGCCGTGCCCGGTGGACTGAATCCTGAACAGCCGGCGCCGGCGGGGGTCGTCCGACGAGGGTTCCACGGACGGGAGTACGAGCGCATCCGCGGCGACCTGCGCGCCTACGACGACCGGTTCGACGACTACTGGGGCTTCCTCGAGCCGCGGCTCCTCGAGGCATGGCGGCTCCTCGCCGACGACGGCACGCTGTACCTGCACCTGGACTATCGCGAAGCGCACTACGCGAAGGTGCTCATGGACGCCCTCGTCGGGCGGGAGCGGTTCCTCAACGAGCTCATCTGGGCGTACGACTACGGCGCGAAGACGCGCAAGCGCTGGCCCACCAAGCACGACACGATCCTGGTGTACGTCAAGGATCCGCGGGCGTACTGGTTCGACTCCGACGCCGTCGACCGCGAGCCCTACATGGCGCCGGGACTGGTCACGGCCGAGAAGGCCGAGCGCGGAAAGCTCCCCACCGACGTCTGGTGGCACACCATCGTGCCCACCACAGGGCGCGAGAAGACCGGCTACCCCACGCAGAAGCCGGAGGGCATCCTGCGGCGCATCGTGCAGGCATCCTCCCGTCCCGGTGACCGCGTGCTCGACTTCTTCGCGGGCAGCGGCACGACCGGCGCGGTCGCGTCTGCGCTCGGCCGCGACGCCGTGCTCGTCGACCACAACCCCGAGGCGATCGCGATCATGCGCAAGCGGATGCCGCACGCGCGCCTGTCCGGCGCCTGACGCCCGCACGACCCGCGGAACATACCCCGCCGCCGGGCGGCCGTCGAGCCTCGGCGGCGGCGGGCTGAGGCATCCGTCACCCGATTTAGGGTGGGAGCCATGCGCTTCGGAACCTTCATCCCCCAGGGCTGGCGATTCGATCTCGTGGGCATCGAGCCCGCCGCCCAGTGGGAGGTGATGAACGGCCTCGCGCAGCGCGCGGACGCCGGCGCGTGGGCGTCGCTGTGGGTGTACGACCACTTCCACACCACGCCTGTCCACTCCGACGAGGCGACGCACGAGGCGTGGACGCTGATGGCCGCCTTCGCCGCGTCGACCAGCCGCATCCGGCTCGGCCAGATGTGCACGTGCATGGGCTACCGCAACCCGGCCTACCTCGCCAAGGTCGCCGCCACGGTCGACATCGTCTCGGGCGGCCGCACCGAGATGGGCATCGGCGGAGGCTGGTACGAGCACGAGTGGAACGCGTACGGCTACGGCTTCCCGCCCATCCCGCAGCGGCTGCGGATGCTCCGCGAAGGCGTCGACATCATGCAGCAGGCGTGGACGACCGGGCGCGCGACCCTCGACGGCAGGCACTACCGGGTCGACGGCGCCATCGTTCAGCCGCTGCCGCTGCAGGACGGCGGCATCCCGCTGTGGATCGCCGGCGGCGGCGAGAAGGTGACGCTGAAGATCGCGGCGAAGTACGCGTCCTATACGAACTACTCCGGGTCGCTCGAGGACATCGACCGCAAGAGCGCCGTCCTGCGCGAGCACTGCGACAACCTGGGGCGCGACTTCGCGGAGATCACGCGGTCGTCGAACTTCAACACCATCGTCGGGGCGACCGAGAACGAGGCCCGGGAGCGGCTCGCCGTGGTCAAGGAGCGGCTGCTGCCGCACGTGGGCCAGGAGCGGGCAGACAGGATCGAGCACGAATACCTCGCCTCGCCGGGCTTCGGCTCGGTCGCCCAGGTGGTCGACAAGCTCGCCGAGCGCGAGCGGCACGGCATCGCCTACGCGATCCACTACTTCCCCGAGGCGGCGTACGACACCACCGGGATGGAGCTCTTCGAGCGCGAGGTCATCCCCGCCCTCAGCTGACGTCCGGGGGCCCCGAGCAGAGCGGGCAGGGTCAGACGAGGGCCCGGACGCTCCGGTATCCGTCGGCGATGACGTCGGGGGCGGATGCCTCGCCGCCGAAGACGCGCGTCGTGCCCGGCGTGACCGACCACGCCGGCCAGCCGGGGTCGTCCCCGCGGACGAGCGCGACCGCGGCGCCGTGGAGCGCGGCGGCGATCCGGCGCGGCGGAGCGTCGCCCGCAATGGCCGCCACTCCGGCGGCGTCGAGGCAGTCGAACCAGAACGGGACGTCGAGGCAGTGCAGCGCCCAGCGCTTCGTGGGCGACGGCCACGAGAACCGATACACCCACGTGGGCGCCGTGCCTCTCGCGTCGGCCACCTTGACGACGGTCGAGCGGAAGACGCTGTCGGTGACGAATCGGCCCAGGGTCGCCGCCGTCCCCTTGCGCCGCTGCGCCGCGTTGTCGGCGAGGTAGGCGCGACGGCGCGCAGCCGGCACGCCGAGCCGTGCGAGCGCGAGCCCCGCGGGGACGAGGCGCAGCGCGCGCGCCGCCGAGTCGAGCACCATCGTGAACTCGTCGTCGGTGGAGCCCAGCACCAGCGGCTTGTCGGCGCCGACGCCGGCGCGCAGCGCGGCGACCGTCGGCTGGGGCACGAGATCGCCGTCGACCATCGGTCCCCACGAGAGGCCGTCCTGCAGCATGGCGCGCACACCGGCGAGGCGGTCCTTCGACGGGGGCTGGGACGCCTTCGACTGCAACTCGTGCAGCGTCGTCTCCGGCACGCTCGAGAACCCGTCGCGGGTCGCGGCGACGCCTGCCAGTCCCGCCAGCCGGGCCGCCGCCGCCTCGGCGCGCTCGGCGGACACGTCGGCCGGCGCGGCGGACAGCGCCCAAACCGAGTGGAAGAGATGCTGCGCCGAGGGCAGCGCGAGCAGCCGCAGCACCGCGCCTCCGCCGGCGGACTGGCCCGCGATCGTCACGCGGCCCGGATCGCCGCCGAAGTTCGCGATGTTGTCGCGCACCCATTCGAGTGCCCGCACCCAGTCCCGCACGCCGCGATTCGAGGGTGCGCCGTCGATGTGGCCGAACCCGTCGAATCCGAGGCGGTACGAGATCGTCACCGTGACCACGCCGTCGCGGTTGAACGCCTTCCCGTCGTACCAGGGGCTCGCGGGCGAACCCGAGATGTAGCCGCCGCCGTGGATCCAGACGAGCACCGGCAGCGCCGCGCCGGTGTCGCCCGGCGACGGCGTGAACACGTTGACGTTGAGCGTCGACTCTCCCGGAACCGACGGCTCGGGGATGAGCGTGATCCCGGTGTCGCCGCGCTGCGCCGTCGCGCCGAACTCCAGGGCGTCGCGCACCCCTCGCCACGGCTGCGGCGGAACCGGCGCGGCGAACCGGAGGTCGCCGACCGGCGGCTGAGCGAACGGAATCCCGAGGAACGCCGCGGAGCCGCCGGCACCGGGCACGCCCCGCCATGCCCCGCGGACGCGCCCCGTCGCGGTGTCGGCCTCGGCGTACCGCGTGGTCGTCGTGTCGGTCATCGCTTCTCCGTCTTCAGCAGGTCGAACAGGGCATCGACCGCGGCCGCCATGTCGACATCGGGCTCCAGCAGCCACTGCAGCTGCAGACCGTCCGCGACGGCCTGGAAGATGCGGGCGAGGGTGTCGGCATCGACCCGGTCGGTGACCTCGCCGGCGGCCTGGCGTTCGGCGATGGCCCGGGCGAACGACGTGCGGAGGGTGTCGCTGCGCTCGAGGAAGAACCCGTGCGCCGGATGCCCCGCGTCGCCCGCATCGACCGAGAGCCGGGCGAACAGCTGCACGAGCCCCGGGACGTGGGCGTTGTGGCGCACGGTCTCGACGTAACCGGTGCGCAGGGCCGCGAGATCGGCGGCGGCCAGCGTCGTGCTGCCGAAGTGCGCGAGATCGCGCTCATCGCGCTTGCGGAGGATCTCGGTGAAGAGCTCCTCCTTGCTCTCGAAGTAGTGGAGGAGTCCCGCCTGGCTGAGGCCCACGGCATCCGCCAGCTCCTTCACGGAGGCGCCGCCGTAGCCCTCACGGGCGATGACGTCGAGGGCGCGGGTCAGGATCTCTTCGCGCTTGGCGACGCCCTTCGCATAGGAGCCCCGTCGCCCCGTCGCGTGCTCTGCCATAGGGACAGTAAACCCGAACGGCGGTTGATTTCTCAGCCCTGGGGCTCGTTCCCCGGCGCTTCGTCGCTGTCGCCCTCCACCGCGACGTCGGCGTCGCGCTGCGCCTCGCTCAGCTGGGCGTCGAACTCGCCGCCCGCAAGCGTGTCGGGCGCGTCCTCGGGATCCGGGTCACGGCTCAGGTCTTCGTCGTCGCGCATGTCGTCCTCCTTCTCCGGCCACGGTGCCGGGCGAAGGCGTCACCGGCGAGGGGCTTGACGAACGCGCCCGAGGACCGACGTCCGCGCCGGGCACGAGCGAGACGAACGACGGATGCCTCGCCCATGCGCCGCGGCGAACGCAGCGGTCGAGGCATCCGTCGTCCGTCAGCTCTTCAGGAAGGCGAGCAGCGCCTCGTTCACCTCGGCGCCGTGCGTCCACAGCAGTCCGTGGGGGGCGCCCTCGAGCTCGACGTAGGTCGCGTCGGGAAGGAGCTCCCGGAACCGCCGCGCCGTGACGTCGATCGGCAGGATGTTGTCGGCGGTGCCGTGGAGGATGAGGGCCGGCACGTCGATCGACCCGATGTCGCCCCGGAAGTCGGTCGGCCAGGTGAGCGGCGCCGCCGCGATCGCGGTGTTGCCGGCGTAGGTCGCGACCTGGATGCTCGCGTCGAGCGCCTCCTGCGAGATGCGGGTGCCGAGGTTGTCGTCCAGGTTGTAGAAGTCCTTGTAGAACCCGGCGATGAAGGCGTACCGGTCCTCCCGCACCGACTGCGCGATGCCGTCGAAGAACTCCTGCGGCCCGGCCCCGCCGGGGTTGTCGTCGGTCTGCAGCAGGAAGGGCTCGAGCGAGCCGAGGAACGCCGCCTTCGCCACGCGGCCGCTGCCGTAGCGCGACAGATAGCGGGCGATCTCGCCGGTTCCCATCGAGAAGCCCACCAGCACCGCGTCGCGCAGGTCAAGGTCCTCCATAAGGGCGTGCAGGTCGGCGGCGAACGTGTCGTAGTCGTACCCCGACCCGGCCTTGGTCGAGGCGCCGAACCCGCGCCGGTCGTAGGCGACCACTCGGTAGCCGGCGTCGAGCAGCGCCGCCTGCTGCTTGCCCCAGGACTCGCCGTTCAGCGGGAAGCCGTGGATCAGCACCACCGGCTGCGCGTCGGCGGGTCCCTGGTCGGTGTAGTAGAGGTCGACGTCCACCGAGTTCTCGGTCCCGACGGTGATGTACGCCACGATCGCTCCTTCCGGACCGGGAGACGGATGCCGCGGCCCTGCGTTCGACGCTAGGGCGCGGCATCCGTCATCGCCACCTCTTGCGCGCGCGGCGTCGGCGCGTCGGCTGGTTGCGTGTCGGGGTGTTGGGGTGTTGGTGGCGGGTGGTCGGCGTCGGGTCGTCGGAGTCGGGTGGTTGCACGTCGCCGGCGTCGGGTCGCCGGCGGGGGCGGCGTATGCGGCGGGGCGGCGTACGTGGCGGGGGAGGCGTCGAGCCAAGGCGTTCCCGCCGAGACGGGGGACGGCGCCCTCGGTCTCGGCCGAAATGCTGTGGCTCGGCGGCCTGGACGGATGCGGCCGGGCTCGACGGGCGGCTTGGGCGGATGCGTGCGTCCGGCCGGCGGGGCGGCGTCGAGCCAAGGCGTTCCCGCCGAGACAGGGGACGGCGCCCCCGGTCTCGGCCGAAACCCTGTGGCTCGGCGGCAGCCTGGACGGAGGCGGCCGGCTGGCGGGCGGCTGGAGGCGTGCGGCTGGCAGGCGGGGCGGCGCCCTCAGTCGCGGGCGGCCCCCGCGGACGGCGTGACGGTGAAGATCGTCGGAGCGGCGAACCCCGCGGCGTCGAATGCGGCGGTGGCGGCATCCGTCACCTCCTGCACCTTTTCGCGCGCGACCAGTGCGATCGCAGCTCCGCCGAAGCCGCCGCCGGTCATGCGCGCCCCCACGGCGCCGGCCGACAGGGCGGCGTCGACGGCGGTGTCGAGCTCGGGCACCGAGATCTCGAAGTCGTCGCGCATCGAGGCGTGCGATGCGACGAGCAGGTCGCCGATCGCCGTCGGGCCATGGTCGCGCAACGTGCGGACGGTGTCGAGCACACGCTGGTTCTCGGTGACCACGTGCCGCACGCGCCGGAGCGTCACGTCGTCGACCAGCTCGGCGAGCCGCGGGAGGTCGCGCGGTGCGACATCGCGGAGCGCCGGCACCCCGAGGGCGGCGGCGCCTCGCTCGCACGCGGCGCGGCGCTCGCCGTAGCCGCCGGTGGCGTGCGAGTGCTTCACACCCGTGTCGATGACGACGAGCTCGAGCCCGGCGCCGGCGAGGCCGAGGTCGACGACCTGCGCCTCGAGCGAGCGGCAGTCCAGGAAGATGGCGGCGTCGGCGCGACCGAGGAGCGAGGCCATCTGGTCCATGATGCCGGTCGGCGCGCCGACCGCCTCGTTCTCGGCACGACGGCCGACCTTCGCCAGGGCGACGCGGTCGAGGTCGATGCCCCAGATCTCGGCGAGGGCCACGGCGGTCGCGCCCTCGATGGCGGCCGACGACGACAGGCCCGCACCGACCGGGACGTCCGAGGCGAAGGCGAGGTCGACGCCCGTCGGGGTGTGGGGGTCGGTTCCGGCGGACTCCAGCAGCGCCCACGCCACCCCCAGCGGGTAGCGCGCCCACTCCGGGATCTCGTCGCGCCGGGCGGGAAAGAGCGCGCCGAGCTCCGCGAGCCCCACCTCGACCACGCCGTCATCGAACGTCGAGGCCACGCGGACACGGCCGTCGTTGCGGGGGGCCAGGGCGACGTGCGTGCGGTGCTGGATCGCGAACGGGAGGACGAAGCCGTCGTTGTAGTCGGTGTGCTCGCCGATGAGGTTGACGCGGCCCGGAGCGGACCAGGTGCCTGCGGGGGCGGCGCCGAACCGGTCGGCGAAGAGGGCGCGCGCCGCGTCGACGGGGCGGGTGTCGGTGGCGGTCACAGGGTCTCCTCGGGAACGGATGCCACGGCCTCGCGCAGCTGCGCCGCGGCCATCTCGGGCGGGATGTCGCCGATCCAGGCGCCCATGGCGGCTTCGGATCCGGCGAGGAACTTGAGCTTGTCGGCCGCGCGTCGCGGCGAGGTCAGCTGCAGGTGAAGACGCGCGGTGTCGCGCCCGCGGTGCACCGGCGCCTGGTGCCACGCGGCGATATAGGGCGTGGCGGAGTCGTACAAGGCGTCGACCCCGCGGAGCAGCCGGAGGTACAGCGGCGCGAGTTCGTCGCGCTCGGCGTCGGACGTCTCGGCGAAGTCTGCGACGTGACGGTGCGGCATCAGGTGGATCTCGATCGGCCAGCGCGCGGCGAACGGCACGAACGCCGTCCAGTGCTCGCCCTCGAGAATCACGCGATCACCCGCGCGCTCGAACGCAAGGATGCGTTCGAAGAGGTCCTGCCCCTCCCGGTCGATCGACGCGAGGAGGCTCGTCGTGCGCGGCGTGATGTACGGGTAGGCGTAGATCTGCCCGTGCGGATGCGGGAGGGTGACGCCGATCGCCTCGCCACGGTTCTCGAACGGGAAGACCTGCTCGATGCCGGGAAGCGCCGACAGCGCGGCCGTGCGGTCCGCCCACGCCTCTATGACGGTGCGCGCCCGCGTCGGGGTGAGCGAGCCGAACGAGCCCGCGTGCTCGGGGCTGAAGCACACCACCTCGCACCGTCCGACGCTGGTGCGAGTGCGGCCGAGTCCGGAAGCTTCGAGGTCGTCGAGGCCGCGGGGAGCGTCGACGCCGGCCGGGGCGTCACCGTGCGCGGTGGCGAGGGCGGGCCCGAAGGACGGCGACTTGTTCTCGAAGACGGCGACGTCGTAGCGCGAGGGGATCTCGGACGGGTTCGTCGGCGTCTGCGGTGCCAGCGGATCGAGGTGGGCGGGAGGCAGGAACGCGCGGTTCTGGCGTGCCGCCGCGATGGACACCCAGTCTCCGGTGAGCACATCCCGCCGCATCGTCGCGGTCTCGGGGCGGGGCGCGAGCTCGCGGGCGTCGGCCGCGCGCCCGGGGCCGAGCGTCGTATCGGGGTCGTCGTAGTAGATGAGCTCGCGGCCGTCCGCCAGCCGGGTGGCCCGTCTCACGACGCCGGCGCCGAGAGTCCGGGCTGCGGTCTCGGCGGTGAGGTCACCTGCGGCGGCGTCGACGTCGGGTGAGAAGTCGGGAGTGTTCACGTCAACACGGTAGCCGATGCGCTATGTTAGCGTCAACATGCTCGGAGCTTTCGCCGATGACGCGGAGGGGCAGCGGTCGAGCCCCGGGTGCAACGCGAGGGCTCAGGGCCGGGGGTGAGTGGACGGGTGAGGGAGGCGACGCACATGGTGGGTCGACGGGTGTCGATGGCAGACGTCGCCGCGCGCGCCGGCGTCTCGGGCCAGACCGTCTCACGCGTCGTCAACGGCAGTCCGCGCGTCGACCCCGCGACCCGCGCGCGCATCGAGGAGGCGATGTCAGAGCTCGGCTACCGCCCCCATCGGGCGGCGCGCGCGTTGCGCACCGGCCGCACGCAGACGATCGGCCTGGTGGTCTCGACGCTGGCGTCGGTGGGCAACTCCCGCATGCTTCAGGCGGTGGCGGATGCCGCGGCCGCCCGCGGCTACGCTCTCACCGTCGTGACGCTCGGCGCCGACGGCGATGTCGCCGCCGCGTTCGGGCGCCTGGTCGACCAGGGCGTGGACGGCGCTGTGGTGCTGAACGAGGCGACGGATCGCGTCCGGGAGGCGGACGTGCGCGCGGCGGGACTGCAGCTCGTGGTGGTGGACTCGCCGCGCGACGACCGCTTCGGTGTCGTCGAGACCGACCATGCGGACGGGGCGGGCCAGGCGGTCCGGCATCTGCTCGACCTCGGTCACCCGACGGTGCACCACCTCGCCGGTCCCGAGGAATCCTTCGCGGCGGCCGAGCGTGAGCGAGGCTGGCGCGACGCGCTCGCCCAGGCAGGAGCCGCGGTGCCGCCGGTGGTGCGCGGCGACTGGACGTCTGCGTCGGGGGCGGCTGCGGCATCCGCTCTCCTCGGTGCGGGCGCGACCGCCGTCTTCGCCGCGAACGACCAGATGTCGCTCGGCCTGCTGCGGGCGTTCGCCGAGGCGGGCCGCGCCGTGCCGGATGACATCAGCGTGGTCGGGTTCGACGACGTGGCGGATGCCGCCGACTACCGGCCGCCGCTGACGACGGTGCGTCAGGACTTCGACGCACTCGGCTCGCGCGCCGTCGCCCTGCTCATCGACGGCATCGAGGCCGGTGCGCCCGCCTCGTTCGAGACTGTCCCGACGCGCCTCGTGGTGCGCGCGAGCACCGGCCCCGCCGGCTGAGCCGGGGCTCGCCGCGCCGGCTCGCGCTCGCTCTCGGAGGCGCTGGGCCGGTGTTCGGGTGCCACGACGTGCCGCTTCGCGACCCGGCCTGCGGCGTGTCGTGCCACTCGAAGCGATTGCGTCGGTGTTCAGGTGCCACGACGTGCGGCTTCGCGGCGCGGGCCGCGGCGTGTCGTGCCACCTGAAGCGATTGGGCCGGTGTTCGGGTGTCACGACGTGCCACCTCGCGCGGCCCGACGCCGCAGGACGTGCAACCTCCGCAACCCGGCGCGCTCAGCCGGCGGCGCGGCGGGCCTCCCAGCCGCTTCGGACCATCTCGTCGACCGAGTACCGGTTCTTCCAGTCGAGGTCGCGCGCGGCGAGGTCGCCCGTGGCGACGATGCGGTCGGGGTCGCCCGGGCGCCGCGGCGCGATCTCGGGCGTGAAGTCGATGCCGGTGACGCGGGCCATCGCGTCCATGATCTCGCGCACGCTCAGGCCGTTCTGCGAGCCGAGGTTGTAGGCGGGCTCGATCGGCCGGCCGGCGAGCAGCCGTTGCGCGGCGGCGACGTGCGCCGCGGCGATGTCGGCGACGTGGACGTAGTCGCGCACGTTCGTGCCGTCCGGGGTGTCGTAGTCGTCGCCGTTGATACGGGGCGTGCGGCCCTCGAGGAGCGCCTCGAACACCAGCGGGAACAGGTTGTGGGGGCTGGTGTCGTAGACGGCCGGGTCGCCGGAGCCGACCACGTTGAAGTAGCGCAGCGCGGTGTGGCGGAGCGGGCGCTCGTCGTCGGCGGTGGCCACCGCCTGATCGCGGATCATCCACTCGCCGATGAGCTTGGACTCGCCGTACGGCGACGCGGGCCGCTTGGGCAGGTCCTCGGTGACCAGCGGCACGTCGGGCGTGCCGTAGACCGCCGCCGAAGACGAGAAGACCAGGTTGGCGACACCGGCGGCCTGCATCGACTCGAGGAGCACGCGGGTGCCCTCGACGTTCTGGGCGTAGGTGTGCAGTGGACGCTGCACCGACACCCCGGCGTACTTGAACCCCGCGAGGTGGATCACGCCCTCGACGTCGTGCTCGCGCAGCGTGCGCTCGACGAGGTCGCGGTCGAGGATCGACCCGCGCACGAACGGCACGCCCGCGGGCACGAAGGCCGCGTGGCCGCTGGAGAGGTCGTCGATCACGACGGGCGTCAGGCCCGCGCCGTCGAGAGCGCGGACGATGTGGGCGCCGATGTAGCCGGCGCCTCCGGTCACGAGCCAGGTCATGTCACTCCGGGGGTCGGGGTCGCCGAGCGGCGCCGTCCCCATTCTGCCGGGTTCGCCCGACCGGCGTGATCCGAGCGGGCAGAAGCGGGAGAACGGATGCCGCGTCCCGCGCAGCGACATCCCGCGCAGTCGCCCGTCCGCGACGAGCGCCGCTCGCGGCCGCCGCCACTGCGCCACGGACGGATTCGCGACTACGATCATGATCGGATCGGACAACGCTTTCCGCTCGCCGAACCCGCCCGCGCCCGCACCGTGACCGGCGCGGACCGCACCCTGCCCCAGGAGAATGACGCCATGGCACAAACCGTCGTGATCGCCCCGGACTCGTTCAAGGGCACGGTCGCCGCTGCGGCCGCCGCGGACGCGCTCGCGAACGGATGGCGGCGGGAGCGGCCCCAAGACGCCGTCCGCCTGCTGCCGATGGCGGACGGCGGCGAGGGCACCGTCGATGCGTTCCTCGCCGCGGTGCCAGGCGCCCGACGGATGCCGGTCACCGTCACCGGTCCGGAGGACGCGCCGGTCGAGGCATCCTGGGCTCTCCTGCCGCCGACCGTCGACGCACCGGGCGGAACCGGCGTCGTCGAGCTCGCGAGCACCAGCGGGATCGAGCTGCTCGGCACCCCGCCGCGGCTGCGGGCGTTCGGTGCCCACACCCGCGGGTTCGGCGAGGCGATAGCCGCCGCACTCGCGCACGGCGTGTCGCGGCTGGTGCTGGGAATCGGCTCGAGCTCATCCACCGACGGCGGCGTCGGCATGCTGACCGCGCTGGGGGCGCGATTCACGGATGCCACGGGGCAACCCGTCGCCGACGGCGCGCGCGGGCTCGCCGGGGTGGCGTCGGCCGACCTGTCGGAACTGGCGGCGCTCCCGCCAGACGGCGTGACGGTGCTCAGCGACGTGACGAACCCGCTCCTCGGACCGCTCGGCGCGGCGGCGGTCTTCGGCCCGCAGAAGGGTGCGAGCCCCGACGACGTCGTCGAGCTGGACGCCGGCCTCGCGCGGCTGGCCGCGCTCGACGCGTTCGCCGGCATCGACGCCGCGACTCCGGGCACGGGCGCCGCCGGCGGCACGGGCTTCGGCCTGCTCGCGTGGGGAGCGGACCTCGTGCCGGGATCGGCGGCGGTCGCGGAGCTCGTGGGTCTCGGGACCGCGGTGGCGGCGGCATCCGTCGTCCTCACCGGCGAGGGGTCGTACGACGGGCAGTCGGCGGCGGGCAAGGTGCCCGCGCACGTGGGCGCGATCGCGGCGGCCGCCGGCGTGCCCGTGATGCTCGTCGCCGGACGGATCGCCGCCGACGCCGACGTGTCGGGCTTCGCGGCGACCGCCTCGCTCACCGACCTCTCCGGATCCGCGACGGCCGCGATGGCCGACGCGCGCCGCTGGCTCGAGGAGGCCGGCGCCGCACTCGCCTGGGCGCTGCCTCGCCCGTGACCCCCGCGCCGTCCCCCAGAACCGGCGCAGACGCGCCGGAGCGACGGAACCGGGCTCAGGGCACGCGCAGCACGCCGTTGCGGCGGTGCGGGAGCGCCGCGAGGGACTCGTCGCGGAGCACGTCGGGAAGCAGCGCCGCCGGCGCGTCCTGGTAGACCACGGGGCGCAGGAAGCGGCGGATCGCCGTCGCGCCGACCGAGGTGTGCAGCGACGTCGTGGCGGGCCACGGGCCGCCGTGCTGCTGCGACCACGTCACCGCGACGCCGGTCGGCCAGCCCGAGAAGAGCACGCGTCCGGCCTTGCGCGCGAGCACCTCGACCACGGCGGTGACATCGTCGGATGCCTCGGCGTGCAGCGTCGCCGTGAGCGAGCCGGGCACCGCCTGCAGCGCGGCGTGCAGCTCCTCGGCCGAGGAGTAGCGCGCGAGCAGGGTGACGGGACCGAAGCACTCCTCGAGCAGCGTGTCGGGCCGGGCGGCGACGGACGCGGCATCCGTAGACAGCACCACCGGACGCGCCGACCCCGGCTCCGCGGGGAGGCCCTGCGCGACGACCGCGACCGACGGGTCGGACTCGAGGTGCTCGATCCCCGACGGGAAGGCCTCGGTGATGCGGTCGGTGAGCAGCGGTCCGCCGGCGGCACCCGTGGCGAATCCGGCGACGAGCCCCTCGAATCCCGCGCCCTCGGGCACGAACACGACGCCGGGCTTCGTGCAGAACTGGCCGACGCCGAGCGTGAACGAGCCGACGAGCCCCTGTGCGAGGATCTCGCCGCGGGCGGCCACCGCCGCCCGGGTGATCACGACCGGGTTCAGCGACCCCAGCTCGCCGTAGAACGGGATGGGGTCGGGGCGGCCGGCCGCGAGGTCGAACAGCGCACGGCCGCCGCCGAGCGATCCGGTGAACCCGGCGGCCCGGATGAGCGGATGCTGCACCAGCACGTTGCCGGCTTCGCGGCCCGTCACGAGCGCGAGCGAGCCCTCGGGCGCGCCGGCGTCCACGAGCGCGCCGGCGACGATCTCGGCGGTGCGCTGTGAGAGCCGGGGATGCCCCGAGTGCGCCTTGACGATGACCGGGTTGCCGGCGGCCAGCGCCGAGGAGGTGTCGCCCCCGGCGACCGAGAACGCGAACGGGAAGTTCGACGCCGAGAACACCGCCACCGGCCCGACGCCGACGAGCAGCCGACGCAGTTCGGGACGCGGGGGCACCGCCGACGGGTCGGCGTCGTCGACGGTCAGCTCGAGGTACGAGCCCTCCTCGACCACGGTCGCGAACAGTCGCAGCTGGCCCGTGGTGCGTCCGACCTCGCCGCGCAGCCGCGTCTCGCCGAGGCGGGTCTCCTCGTCGGCGACCGCGACGAGCTCATCGACGTGCGCGTCGAGCGCGTCGGCAGCGGCCCGCAGCCACGACGCGCGGGTCGCGGCATCCGCCGCCCGCCAGACGGGGGCGGCCGCGGCGGCGGCAGAGGCGAGGGCGTCGAGCTCGGTCGCCGAGGTGGTGGTGGCGGTGGTCATCGCGGATGTCCTTTCGCGCGGAGGCGGGGGAGAGGTCATGAGAAGCGGATGCCGAGGCCGCGGTGGTCGACCTCGGTGAGCGAGCCGCGGGCGATGCGGATGGGCGAGTCGTCGAGGAGGGCGCCGAGCGCGCCGAAGCCGGCGTCTTCGACGTCCTCGACCATGGGCTCCGCGACGCCGGAGACGGCCCGCAGGCACAGCGCGACCTGGCCGGACAGCTCGGGGAGGAGATGCGGATGCAGGGCGGCGCCGTACTCGGCGGCGATCGCGGCGATCCCGAGGAACGGGGTGATGCCGCCCACGCGCACGATGTTGGGCTGGACGATCTGCGCGGCTCCGGTGCGGAGGAAGTCGTCGAACCGGAACACGGTGTGGAGGTTCTCGCCGACCGCGAGGGGGATGCCGCTCGCGGCGGCGAGCCGCTTCGAGAGCTCGATGTGCCCGTGCAGGTCGTCGGCGCGCAGCGGCTCCTCGATCCATGCGGGCGAGACCTCGGCCAGCACGTCGATCGAGCGCGTCGCGCGGTCGAGGTCCCAGCGCTGGTTGGCGTCGATCATGAGCGCCCGGTCGGGTCCGATCACGTCGCGCACCGCGCGCAGACGGTCGAGGTCTTCGGCGACGTCGGGTCCGCCGACCTTCACCTTCACCGCGTCGAACCCCGCCTCCACCCAGCGGCCCGCCTGGGCGACCAGCTCATCGAGCGTGTAGTGCAGGTTCACGCCCGAGCCGTAGGCGCGCACGCGCTTGCGCTGCGCGCCGAGGAAGCCGGTGAGCGATGTGCCGGCGGCGCGGGCCGCCGCATCCCACAGCGCCAGGTTCAGTCCCGCCATCGCGATCGTCGTCACCCCGCCGCCGCCCGCCTCGTGCAGGTGCTCCCACAGCGCGAGCCACTCCGATCCGGGGTCAGCCGGGCGGCCGATCGCGAACGCGGTGATGTCGTGGACCAGCAGGGCGTGCACCGCTGCGGCCCCGATCTGCGGCGTCCACGAGAACCCCCAGCCCTCGGCGCCGTCCGAGCGCACGACGTGGGTCGCGATCACGCCGACCGCGGTGACGTCCGCCGCCCAGGGTCGGGTGAGCGCCACGCGGATCAGTCGCGCTTCGAAGGCCGCGATGGTGGCCTCCGGCGCCGCATCCGACGCCGCCGCCAGCGCGCCGGGGAGGTTCGTCACAGCAGCGCCCGCCCGGCCGCGAGGATCTCGGTGAGGCGCTCCTCCTGCGTGGGCGTCGGGTCGACGAGAGGCGCGCGCACCGAGCCGACGGGCAGCCCGCCGAGGCGCAGGCCGGCCTTGATGAGCGCGACGCCGAAGCCCGGGGTCTCGTCGCGCAGCTGCACCAGCGGCGCGTAGAAGCCGTCGAGCAGCGCGGCGCGGCGCTCCTCGTCGCCGTCGACGTACGCGCGGTAGTACGCGTTCGCCACCTCGGGGATCATGGCGAAGGCGGCCGACGAGTACAGCGGGATGCCGATGCCCCGGTACGCGCCCTGCGTGAGCTCGGCGGTCAGCAGCCCGTTGAAGAAGGCGAAGTCGTCGCGTCCCTCGGCCGCGACCGCGCGCACGATCTGCTGCGCGAGGCCGACGTCCCCGACGCCGTCCTTGAAGCCGACGACCTTCGGGTTGCGGGCCAGACGCCGCACCGACTCGACGGAGTACTGCGCCGTGCCGCGATGGTAGATCACGACGGGGAGATCGGATGCCGCGGCCACCGCTTCCACATAGGCGACGAGTCCCGCCTGGGGGCCGCCGACGAGGTACGGCGGCAGCACGAGCAGTGCGTCGGCGCCGGCGTCGGCGGCCGCCCGCGCGAGCGTCGTCGCGTGCCCCAGCGGACCGCCCGTGCCGGCGACGACCGGCACCCGGCCCGCCACGGTCTCGGCCGCGACGTGCACGACGCGCGTCGCCTCCTCGGTCGACAGCGCGTGGAACTCACCCGTGCCGCACGCCGGGAACACACCGCCGGGCGCGTGCTCGAGCGTGGTGGCGATGTGCGTGCGCAGCACGTCCTCTTCGATGCGACCCTGCGCGTCGAACGGCGTGACCGGGAAGAAGAGGATGCCGTCGAAGATCACGCCAGCACGTCCTTTCGGGCGAGGTCGGGGAAGGGGTGGCTCGCCGCCGGCTCGGCCGACTCGCTGCCGGCCGTGCGCTCACCGAGCTCGCCGCGCCAGGAATGGGCGGGTCGCCAGCCGAGCACGCGCCGCGCCTTCGCGTTGGAGAACGCGGGAGCGCTGCCGGTGAGTCCTGCGGCGAGGTCGTCGGTCCCGGGGACGAACTGCGGCAGCAGCTCGGCGAGCGGCCGGCGCGCGAGGGCGTCGTCGGCGCCGACGAAGAACACCTCGGCGTTCGGGATCTCGGGCAGCGCGAGCAGCAGCGTGTCGACGAAGGCCGCCACGTCCCGCGCGTCGACGTAGTTGAAGAGGGCCGGGGCGGAGAGGGCAGGATCGTTCAGGCGCTCCGCCACGGTGTGCCCCTGCTGCGTCGGCGCGCCGCGCCACTCCTCCGGGGCGATGACGTAGCAGGGGCGGAACGCCGCGAAGCGGACCGCATCGCCGGTCTGGCGTGCGAGCATCGCGATCGTCTGCTCGGCGAGGTGCTTCGACAGCGCGTAGGCGTTCCACGGCCGGGGCGTGGTCTGCTCATCGAGCGGGAAGCGGTCGGGCAGCCAGCCGGTCGGCGCGCCGTAGCCCAGCACGGTCGGGCTGGACGCCGTGACGATCTTCGGGATCCCCGCCGCGACCCCCGCCGACAGCACGTTCAGCGCCAGCGTCGCGTTGGTGCGGAGGATCACGTCTTCGGGCGCGCTGAACGGCACGGCGATCGCGGCGAGGTGGATGAGCGCATCGGCCTGCGAGCCGGCGATCGCGCGGGTGGCGGCATCCGTCTCCGTCAGGTCCGCCGCGATCTGCTGCACGCCGGCGAGCTCCGGCGCGTCCGAGACGGCGCGGTCGAGCGACACCAGCTCGTGGCCCGCGGCGGCGAGTCCGGCGACCAGGCTGCGGCCGAGGCGCCCCGCGCCACCGGTGACGGCGATGCGGCTCATGCCCGGGTGCCGGCGGCGTCGGCCGTGCCGACCGCGGCGTCGGCGGTGAGGAAGCGGATGCCCAGGTCGGCGACCTCGACGGGCAGCCCGGTCTCGAGCGAGCGGTTGCCGGCGATGCCGACGGCGATCGAGCGGACGCCGTCGCGCCAGTCTGCCGGACGCGCCAGCGGGTCGTCGCCCGGTCCCTCGAACACGTCGGCGAGCAGCAGCGCGTCGCCCCCGCCGTGGCCGTCGCCGCTCGTCTCGAGCGGCACCTCGGAGGCGGCCTCCCAGTGCCGCTGCACGATGAGGCGCTCGCCCTCCGGTCGCAGCGATCCCGAAGCGCCGGCGTGGACGGCCGACGGATCGAGCACCGGGTGCAGGCCCTCGCCAGCGAGGACCGCGCCGCGCTCGACCACCTCGAGCTCAGCGCGGCCGAGGGTGCCGTTGACGGCGACCCGGTAGCCCTCCCACGGCGCGTGGGCGTTCAGCGAGTACGACAGCGTGGCGCCGGAGAGGTAGTCGACGACGAGCGCGAGGTTGTCTTCGATCGTGATGCCCTCGCCGAAGACGTCCCGATCGCGCAGGTAGCCGTCGTGCTGCTCGGCGTCGAGGTAGAGCGCCTTCAGCCGCTCGTCGTCGCGCAGATCGAGCTCGAACGCGTCCGCTCCGTCGTGCGTGCCACGGGCAGCACGGTTGCGGATGCCGCGGGCCGCCGCGTTCTCGGCGCCGTAGAAGCGCAGGCCGCCCGACGCGAACACCCGGCGCGGGGCCGAGCGGATCCACCAGTTGACCAGGTCGAAGTGATGGCTCGCCTTGTGGACGAGGAGCCCCCCGGAGTGCGCCTTCTCGCGGTGCCAGCGGCGGAAGTAATCGGCGCCGTGCTTGGTGTCGAGCAGCCACGAGAAGTCGACGGAGGTGACCTCGCCGATCACGCCGTCCTGGATGACCTCGCGCAGCGCACTGTTGCGCGGCGAGTAGCGGTAGTTGAAGGTGATGACGACCTCGCGCCCGGTGCGGTCGATCGCGTCCTCGATCGCCGCAGCGCTCGGCGCGTCGATGGTGAGCGGCTTCTCGACCACGACGTCGGCGCCGGCATCCATCGACCGCACGATGAGCGGAGCGTGCAGGTCGTCGCGGGCGCAGATCACCACGCGGTCCACCCGCTGTTCCCGGATCATCGCCTCGAGGTGGTCGGGGCCGTAGACGGCGGGTGCGGGAGCGCCCGCCTCGGCGACGCGGTCGACGTAGTACTGCGCGCGCACCGGGTTGGGCTCGCAGATCGCCACGAGCACCGCCTCGTCGGCGTACCGCCCGGTGATCGCGTCGACGTACATCTGGGCTCGGTGTCCCGCCCCGACGAGGGCATACCGGCGGCGGCTCATGTGACTCCTCCAGGAAACGTTTTCTCAGCCTAGCATGAGAGCCGGCGGTGCGGCCGGCCCGCGGGTTGCAGCGGCGTCACGACCGGGCTTCCGGTGCCTGCCCGCCGCGCGGATAATGGGCCGCATGGAAGGCCCGCGGTGGTCGGACCATTCAGCGGACGCGGACGAGCTGGAGCGCCTGCGGCGCCGCGCCTACGGGCCCGATGCCGACATCGGGGATGACCCGTCGGCGCAGGCGCGGCTGGAGGAGCTGGAGGCCGCGGACCGGCGGCGCCGCACGGTCGCCGCCCGGACCAACGCGCGCCCTGACGTGCCGGGCGACGCTGGCCCGATCGACGCGGCGGAGGACGGGGGAGCGCCGGCGGGCGCCGCTGTGCGCCCGCGACGGCGATCGGCGGCGGCTGCCGTGGCTGCGGCATCCGTCGTCGTGTTCGCGGCGTTCGCGGCCTCGACGTCCTCGCCGGTGGACCACCTGCCGACACGCACCGCCACCGGCCCGGAGGCCGTGCTCGCGCCGCTGCCGCGGGGTGCGGCGCCGGTGGATCCTCACGGCGTCCTCGGCCGGATGGGCCTCTCGGCCGCCGAACTGCGCCGCTACGACGGCTTCGACGGGCTGGCGGTCTGGAGCGGACGCTCGCGCTTCGGGACGATGTGTCTCGTCATCAGGGAGCCTCACCGCGCCCTCGGCCTGGGCAGCGGTGCGGAGGGCTGCGCACCCTACGGCGCCGGCGCGTCGGTGGAGCTGCTCGTCGACGACGCGCCGCGCCGCGACTTCGTCCGGTTCGTGCTTCTGAACGGCCACGTCGTCGTCTACGTGTATGAGGGCGATGCGGTCACCGGTGACCGCTGACCGCGGGCGGTGCCGTCGGTTCTCGGCTCTCAAGGGGCGGGTCCGGTGGTGCCGCCCGGCGCTCAGGCGGCGGGTCCGGTCGTGTCGCCCGGCGCTCAGGCGGCGGGTCTGGTCGTGTCGCCCGGCGCTCAGGCGGCGGGTCCGGTCGTGCCGCGAACCGTCACCTCTGGGAGGAGAACGAGCGGATGTCCCGGCTCGGCGCCCTCGAGCAGGTCGCGCATGCGCGCCCAGGCCTCGGCGCCGAGCTCGGCCGCCGGGACGGCTGCCGTCGTGAGCGGGGGGGTCGTGTAGCGGGCGAACGGGATGTCGTCGAAGCCGACGATGGAGAGGTCGGCCGGGACGCGGCATCCGCTCTCCTGCACGATGCTGAGAAGTCCCATCGCGACGAGGTCGTTGAAGGCGACGGCGGCTGTCGCGCCGGATGCGAGCACCGCCTCGCCCGCGCCGGCACCCGCCTCGAAGTCGACGCCGCAGGGGATCTCGGTCACCTCGGTGTCAGGGTGGTCCGCGACGAAGTCCGCGATCGCCTCCAGCCGGGCGGCGTTCGCGACGCTGCGGGGAGCGCCCGCAAGGAAGACGATGCGGCGGTGGCCGAGCCCGTGGAGGTGGGCGAGCTCGGCGGCGAGGGCTGAGCGGTAGTCCGCCCGCACCGAGGGGACCTCGCCCGAGGTGCGGTTGATGAGCACGACGGGGCGGAGCCCTCCCACGAGGCGGTCGAGCTCGTCCTGTGGCAGGCGCGGCGCGCAGAGGATCACGCCGTCGGTGCGCCGACGTGTGGCTCCGGCGAGGACCCGCTCCTCCTCGACGGACTCGGCCGAGTCGGCCACCAGCACGTGGTAGTCGTCGGCCGCAGCCGCCCGGCTCAGTCCGCGGAGGATCGACTGGAACGTGGGGTTGCCGAGGTCCGGTACGATCACGGCCACCGTCTGCGTGCGGCCGAGGACGAGGCTGCGCGCGACGGGGCTCGCGGTGTAGTCCAGGGCGGCCGCGGCATCCTTCACCCGCTCCGCCAGCGCAGGGTCCACCGTGGGGTTGCCGTTCAAGGCGCGCGACACCGTCGACAGCGAGACGCCGGCGCGGGCGGCGACGTCGGCGATGGTGACGCGTGATCCTTCGGCGCGTGGCGGGCGAGGCATCCGTGCTCCTTCGATCGCGGTGCGCGCTCAGCCTACCCGGAAGCGCTTCCCGGGCATCCGGCGCCCGGGCTGCCCCGGGTATCCGGAGTTCTGCCCCCAGCGCCAGGCCGGCCCGCGCCCGGGGTCAGCGGGGCGGCGTGCTGCCGCGGACGATGACCTCGAGGGGCAGGGCGGGCTCGTCGGGCGCCCACTCCGGGTCGGTCGCGGCGTGAAGGGCCCGGTAGCCGAGATCCTCGAGGGGCACGCGCACCGTCGTGAGACCCGGGCGGATGTCGCGCCCGGTGGCGATGTCGTCGAAGCCGGCGACGGCGATGTCGGCGCCGACCTGGCGGCCCGCGTCACGCACGGCCGACATGACGCCGATCGCGACGACGTCGCTGATGCCGAAGATCAGCGTTCCGGCGGGGACGTCGCCGCCCAGCAGCTCCGTCGCTGCGGCGTAGCCCGCGTCTCTCGTGAAGCCGGCGCGGTGCACCTCGCGCACGGTGCCCCCGGCCGAGGTGAACCCGTCGGTGAAGCCCGCGACACGGTCGTCGGATGTGCGGATGCCCTCGGCGGCCGCCACCACGATCGCCTCTCGGTAGCCGAGCCCGGCCAGTCGGGCACCGAGTGCGGCCGAGCCGCCGCGGTTGTCGACGGCGACGGAGCGGGCCGACCCCCCGCCGGGGCCGACCACGACGACCCGGCCGCCCATCTGCGAGAACGCGTCGAGCTCGCCCTGGAGGCCGACGGCGTCGGGGCCCTCCACGCGCGACGCCGCGAGGATGAGTCCGCGCGGGCGCTGACCGCGCAGCGCGCGGACCAGCTTGACCTCGCGCTGCGGATCGCGTTCGGTGATCGCGATGGTGACGACGAGGCCCGCCTCATCGGCCCCGCGGGCGACGCCCGACGCCAGCTGGCCGAAGTAGGGGTCGGCGATGTCGGCGACGAGCAGTGCCACGATGGCTGCCGTGCCGCGGGCGGTCGCCTGCGCGGACAGGTTGGCGGTGTAGCCGAGCTTGTCGGCGGCGGCCTGAACGCGGTCCCGGTAGCTCTCCGCGACCTTGCGGGTCGAGCCGTTGAGCACGCGCGAGGCGGTCGCGAGCGAGACGCCGGCCTCGCGCGCGACGTCATGCAGGGTGGCCGCGCCTCGGGTCGGCGCGATGATGTCGCTCACGAGGCAGAGTCTAGGGCCTGTATCCGGTCGAGGCGAGAGTTTGGTAAGCGATTTCCGAAACTCCGTTTCCCGCGCTTCTCGGCCGCTCCTTCCGCGGCGAGGCCGTGCCGTGCGTCAGCCCGTGACGCGGGCTCGCAGGTGCGGGGAGACGGATGCCGCGAACCCCGCGGCGGTGCGCTGCACGGCGACGACCGGGTCGGTCGCCCAGATCTCCTCGTTGAAGATCTCGACCTCGATGTCGCGGTCGTAGCCTGTCGCCTCGACGGCGCGGGTCAGCGACGCGAGGTCGATGACACCGTCGCCGGGGTAGTGACGGCTGAGCAGCACGTCGGCGGGAAGCGGCGTCTTCCAGTCGCACACCTGGTACGTCGCGATGCGGCCCTCGCGGCCGGCGCGTTCGATCGAGGTGAGCACGTCGGGGTCCCACCAGATGTGGAACGTGTCGACGGTGGCGCCCACCACGGCCGGGTCGAAGTCGGCCGCGATGTCGAGCGCCTGGCCGAGGGTCGAGACGACGCAGCGGTCGGACGCGTACATCGGATGCAGCGGCTCGATCGCGAGCGTCACACCGGCGGCCGCGGCATCCGGGGCCAGCTCGCCGATCGCGTCGCGCACGCGCTCACGGGCGCCGACGAGGTCGCGCGAGCCCTGGGGCAGGCCGCCCGCGACGAGCACGAGGATCGCGGTCGACCCCTCGGCGCCGGCGGCGGCCAGAGTCGCAGCCTCTTCGATCGCGACGCGGTTGTCGTCGATCGAGGTACGGCGCGCGGGCCCCTCCGGCATCGTGAAGAAGCCCGACCGGCAGTGCGTGGTGAAGCGCAGCCCCGAGTCGGCGAGCATCGACGCGGCGGTCGCGAGGCCGACCTCCTGCACGGGCTCGCGCCACAGGCCGATCGCCTCGACGCCCGCCTCGGCGGTGACCCGCAGTGCGGTGGCGAGGTCGGCGTGCTTGATGGTGGCCTGGTTGATCGACAGGCGCGGGTCGATGCTCACGAGATCACCCCCGGCACGTCGATGCCGTTGTGCCGCAGCATGCCGTGCCACCGGACGGCGGCGAGCTCGGGCTTCTCGAGCGCGAGCGAGGAGTTGGCGAGCTCGACGATTCGCGACAGGTGCGGCAGGCTGCGCGCGGAATGCAGCCCGCCGACCATCTGGAATGCGGGCTGGTGGCCGTTGAGCCACGACAGGAACGCGACGCCGGTCTTGTAGTAGAACGTCGGCGCGGCGAACACCTGGCGGCTGAGCTCCTCGGTGGGCTCGAGGATCTCGAGGTAGCGCGCCGGGTCCCCGGCGTCGAGCGCCTGGATCGCCGCAGAGGCGACCGGCGTGATCGTCGCGAAGGCGCCGAGCAGGGCGTCGGAGTGCTGACGAGCGGATGCCGCGTCCCGCTCCGGCTGGCGCGCCTGCGGCACGTCCCGCCCGCCGATGAGGCCGACGTAGTTGAAGTCGTCGCCGGTGAACATGCGTACACCCTCCGGGAGGCGCTCGCGCACCGAGACCTCGGAGGCGGCATCCAGCAGGCTCATCTTGACGCCCGCGACCTTGCCGGCGTTCTCCTCGATGATCTCGAGCAGCACGGCGGAGGCCTCGCGCCAGTCCGGTGAGCCGAAGTAGCCCTCCAGCGCCGGGTCGAACGCGGTGCCGAGCCAGTGCAGCACCACCGGCACTGTCGCCGACT
This sequence comes from Microbacterium atlanticum, assembly GCF_015277815.1. Lineage (NCBI taxonomy): Bacteria > Bacillati > Actinomycetota > Actinomycetes > Micrococcales > Microbacteriaceae > Microbacterium > Microbacterium atlanticum. Next base: position 3,177,740 of record NZ_CP063813.1, on the reverse strand, counting down.
GCAGCACCTCGCGGTACACGCGGCGGTAGTCCTCGGCCGACACCGCCACGCGCGCGAGGTGGCGCGACGCCATGAGGACCGGGCCGGCGCCCTGCTCCTCGGTGAAGTGGAGCTGCTCCTTGTAGGCGTCGACGACCTGCGAGAGCGAGATGCACTCGGCGTCGACGTGGTCGGTGTTGACGCCGACGACGACCGCGCCGCCCTCCTCGCGGGCGACCTGCGCCGAACGCGCGATGAGGTCGCGCGTCGCCGCCGCATCGAGGCCCATGTTGCGCTGCGCCGTGTCCATGGCGTCGGCGACGCCGAGACCCCACGAGTACACGGCGCGGCGGAAGTCGAGCGTCGCGTCCCAATCCACCTCTGCCGGACGGCCGGGGGTGTTGTCGGCCCACGTGCGGGGGACGACGTGCGCGGCCGCGTACGCCACGCGGCTGCGGAGCGGGCCGCCGGGCCTGGTGTAGCCCGGCGACTCGTTCAGGGCGACGGTCGAGAGCGACCCGTCACCTGCGAGGAGAGTGAGCTTCGGCATCCGCGGTCCTGATCAGTCCAGCGACAGCGTCGGCAGCTCGACCTTGCGGCCTTCGCGGCTGGACTGCAGGCCGGCCTCGGCCAGCAGCACGCCGCGCGCGCCCGAGAGCAGGTCGAACTCGTAGTCGGTGCCCTCGACGTACGAGACGAGGAACTCCTCCCACTGCTGGCGGAAGCCGTTCTGGAACACGTCGTTCGTGGGCACCTCCGCCCAGTCGGCGTCGTAGTCGTGGTCGTCGGCGAGGTCGGGGTTCCACACCGGCTTGGGCGTGGCGTTGCGGTGCTGGATCTTCGCGCCGAAGAGGCCCACGACGGCCGAGCCGTGCGTGCCGTCGACATGGAACTCCACCAGCTCGTCGCGCTTCACGCGCACGGTCCACGACGAGTTGATCTGTGCGACGATGTCGCCCTCGAGCTCGAAGATGCCGTACGCGGCGTCCTCGGCGGTGGCGGTGTAGTGCTCGCCCTTCTCGTCCCAGCGGTCCCGGATGTGCACCGCGGCCTGCGCGTAGACCGACTTGACCTCGCCGAACAGGTTCTCCAGCACGTAGTTCCAGTGCGGGAACATGTCGACGATGATGCCGCCGCCGTCCTCGGCGCGGTAGTTCCACGAGGGGCGCTGCGCGGGCTGCCAGTCGCCCTCGAACACCCAGTAGCCGAACTCGCCGCGCACCGAGAGGATCCGGCCGAAGAAGCCCGAGTCGATGAGGCGCTTCAGCTTCTGCAGGCCCGGCAGGTACAGCTTGTCGTGCACCACGCCGGTCTTGACGCCGGCCTCCTGCGCGAGCTTCGCGAGCTCGAGGGCCTCGTCGACCGTCTCGGCCGTGGGCTTCTCGGTGTAGATGGTCTTGCCGGCCGCGATCGCCTTGCGCAGCGCTGACGCGCGGGCCTTCGTCACGAGGAAGTCGGCGTAGATCTCCCACCGCGGGTCGGCGAGGGCGGCGTCGAGGTCGGTCGTGTAGTCCTCGATGCCGTGCTTGGCGGCGAGGTCTGCGAGCTTGGCCTCGCTGCGGCCGACGAGGAGCGGCTTGACGGTGATCTTCGTGCCGTCCGGCAGCTCGATGCCACCCTGATCGCGGATCGCGAGGATCGAGCGCACGAGGTGCTGCCGGTACCCCATGCGGCCAGAGACGCCGTTCATGATGATGCCGATCTCGCGCACCAGGGCGCGTGCCGGCGCCTCTGCCGAGGCTGGTGCGAGTGTCGTGTCGGTCATGAGGACCTGCTTTCTTCTGTGAAGGCTGTGGATGCCCGGCTCGCTGGCTTCCATTCCGCCGGGTAAACGCTTTCCAATAGTGTGACACGCAATCGGAGACCACGCAACCGCCCTTGCGCGCCCGCCCTGCTGAGCGTCATCGGTCGCTCTTCCCCTCGGGGACGCCGGCGACTTCGCGCCACAGGGCGCGCTGCTCAACGACGGCACTGTCAAGGGCGCACAGCGCTTCGCGAGACGCCGCCAGGCGTGCTGCGGCTTCTGCCGGCAGGTGCACCCCGGTGTCGCGCCGCAGGGGCAGCACGTGAAGTTCCACATGCGACGACGGCGCGGCGCCGATGTCGAAGAGGTTCACCACCAGTTGCGACCCGTCCCAGAACCGGTCGGTCGCCGTCGCCCCGTCGACCCGCAGCTGCGCGACGTCGCCCGCCCACGCGAGCCGGAGCACGGCGTCGTCCTCGACCCACGCAGGGATCTCGAGGCGGTACACCGCGGCGTGCGAGTCCAGCACGTCGTCGCCCGGGGCAGCCTGCCGACCCGCGCGCGACCCGTAGACGCCCGTCGGGACGGTCGACGCGCGCACGGTGCGGACGGGGACGGATGCCGCGACCGCCGTGCCCTCGACACGCTCCCACGTCGGGGCGTGCCAGCCTCCGCGAAGGTACTCGCGCACGTCGGGTGCCGAACCGCTCGCGCGCACCGATACCGATCCCGCGGCATCCCACGTCACCTCGTCGGCGCTGACGATGAGCCGCCGACGCCCGGCGGCCGCGTCGACCACCCAGGCATGCGCGGCGTCGTGGACCGGGATCACGAGCACGTCCAGGGCGGCGCCGTGGGGCTCTTCGATCCGGAGCGGGGGCCCGCCCGGCTCCAGCCGGTGAGCCAGGCCGTCGTGCGCGACCTCGACCGGGACGCCCGCGTCTTCGACGAGCACGAGCGTCGGCGCGGAGCCGCCCGCTTCGCCGTCGGGAAGCACGGTGACCGCCGAGGCGGTCGCCCAGTCGATCCGCACGCCGCCGACATCCAGCCCCAGCGGCCAGCGCGCGAGCGTGCCCGGCGGGATGTCGACCGGTGCGCTCGGGAACTCGACCGGGCCGCGCGGGGTCTGGATGCGGAACCGGGCGTCGCGGTACGTCGGGAGCGGCACGTGCGGCTGGTGCCACCCGATGAACAGGAAGCCGGATCCCTCCTCGGCGCGGACGGCCCACCGCAGCGTCGCGGAATCCTCGACGTCCTGCGGACCCTCCTCGGGCAGGTGCGACGGCGCCGGCGCCAGCCGGTCGCCGAACGCTCCGACGAAGGCGTGCTGCAGGCGAAGCGCGGCGTGGCTGGGCGCCAGGCGGCCGGCCTCGCCGATGGGTGCGTGGAAGTCGTAGCTCCGCCGGGTCATGTCGTTGGGGTAGCCGGTGGCCTGGGTCTCCTCGAGACCGGGTTCGGGGTTCGTGCCGCCGGCGTACATGTAGTAGCCCTGCCAGGCCGAGCCGCTGCCGAGCTTCGCGTGCGCGATGGCGGCGATGTCGTGCGCGTCCGGGCGGGGCCGGCGGTGATAAGCCGTGCCCATACCGCCGCCCAGCTCGCACGTGGCGGCGGGAAACCACGGCGAGAGCCCGGTGCGCGCCGCGCCGGCCTTGCCTCGCACGTCGGCGCCGATGCCCGGGTCGTCCCAGGTGTCGGAGAAGAAGTAGTGCGCGCGGAACGTGGGATGCCACGGCGCGCCCGGGTCCACCCAGAACCCGTCGCCGTAGCCGCCCCATAGGGGCAGCACCTCCGGGTCGGGGAGGTCGGCGCCGCCCCAGGCGGTGGCCGTCCACAGCGGAGCCGACATGCCGGCGTCGCGCGCCAGGCGCTTGAGCGTCACGAGATGACCGGGCTGGTCGTAGAGCTCGTTCTCGAGCTGGATCGCGAGCATCGTCGCCGGCGTGCAACGTCCTTCGAGAGCTCCCGCGAGCCGCGCGAACCACTCCCGCACGAGGTCGAGATAGGCGGGGTCGTCGGTGCGATGGGCGACGGGCGTCCGCTGTACCCAGTCGGGGAAGCCGCCGTTGCGCATCTCGCCGTGGACCCACGGGCCGATCCGCAGCACGAGCTCGAGTTCCTCGGCGCGCACGGCGTCGACGAAGGCGGCGACATCGTATCGCCCGTCGAAGCGCGCCTCGCCCCGGACGGGCTCGTGGTGCAGCCACGGCACGTACGTCGACACGACCGAGATCCCGCCCGCGCGCATCAGCCTCAGGCGCTCAGTCCACCGGTCGCGCGGCACCCGCGTGTAATGCAGCTCGCCCGAGACGGGCAGCCAGGGGCGGCCGTCCTTCACCAGCGCCCTGCTGGTCACGGTCAGGCCGGGTCGCAGATCCTCCTCGTTCGCCATGCGCGGGCGCCGCTCGGCGCGCGCGGAGCGCGTGGCGTCGACCGCGAGGATGGTGGGCGTCGCCGCCACCGCCTCCTCCGTGCCGGTCAGGGCGCTCATGAGAGCCGGACCGCCCACGACACGGCGGGAAGCGTCACGGTGAGCGTCTCACCGTCCACGGATGCCTCGGCCGCGCGCACGCCCACCCGCTCGGGCTCCTCGAGCGTGTTCGCCGCGTACAGGTCGTCGTCGTGCAGCAGATGGGACTCGACGATCGCGATCTCGCGGCCGAGGGATCGCATGAGCGGTTCGAGGTCAACGCGGAGGGTCGTGGCATCCGTCGTCGAACGGTTGACCAGGAAGAGCGACACCCCCTCATCGTCGATCGTCGCCACGGCGTTCACGGCAGCGACCTCGCCGAGCTTCTCGCTGCGGAATCCATCCGCCTCGACCGGGACCCGCACCGCCCGTCCCTGCGCGAGGTGTGATAACTCGTGCAGGCCGATCTCGTTCGTCTCGGTGGAGTGCCACGCGAGCTCGAGGCGGCGAGGACGCTCCGACACAGGCCCGATCCCGTCCTCCCACCGGTATCCCGAGACGAAGTTGCCGCCGCGGTAGCGGATGGTCGAGATGCCGAGCTCTTTCACGAGCTGGATCACATCCTTGCGGAAGCCCTGCTCGTCGGCAGACGGATGCCTCGGCTCGAAGATCCCCCAATAGACGTGGCGACCGAGGTGCTCGACGAACCCGCCGAAGAGGCGCCGGTCGATGTCGGCGATCTCGTAGTGCGGGTCGAGTCGGGCTGTGGCGTCGGTCATGGTGTTCTCTCGGATGGAAGGAAGGGGAGCGGATGCCTCACCCCGCGGCGCACGCGCAGATGGGAGGACGGTTGCCGCGGCGCAGCATGCGGCCGCGGCATCCGTCCCGCCGACCCCGGGGCCTCAGCCGAGAATGGCGTCGGCTTCTGCGAAGAACTGCGTCACGGCGTCGTCCACCGAGAGGGCGCCGAGGCCGATCGACTTGCCGAGATCCCAGAAGGTCTGCTCGAGCGAGCCGTAGCCCACGACCGGCACGGGCGGGGCGTCGCCGATGCGTTCGGCGGCGGCCTCGATGTAGTCGGCGACCTGCTTGTCGGGACCCTCGAGCGTCGCACCCTCGAGCTTCGAGGAGGAGGCCGGGAACCCGAGGGTCGTGCCGAAGATTTCGCCCGCCTCCGGGCTGTTCACGACGAAGTCCAGGAAGATGGCCGCGGCTTCGGGGTGCTCGGTGTTCTCGGCGATCGCCACCTGCAGACCTGCCTGACGGTAGAGATCCTTCGAACCCTCCTTGGCGGTGGGGGGCGCGACGATGGAGATCGACGAAGAGCCGGAGTCGGCGAGGTAGCCGCCGAGGAAGTTGCTCCAGCTCATCTCGCTCGCCGTGGTCGCGGCCCCGAAACCGGACTTGGGAGAAAGCTCCTCGAGCTTCTGCTGCGGCACCGTGACGCCGTCGCGGATGTCGTCGCCGGACTCCCAGAACTCGCGCAGCTCGTCCTCGGTGAAGCCCAGCTCGCCCTCGTCGGTGTAGAGATCGCCGCCGTTCGCGCGCAGCACGAGCTCGAACACCTGAATGCGCTGCGTGTAATCGGTGCCGCCGTAGACCGCGCCGCCTGTCGCGTCGGTCACAGACGCCATCCAGTCGTCGAAGTCGGCGAAGCTCGTGCCGGCCTCGGGCGCTTCGACGCCCGCCTGTGCGACGAGGTCATCGTTGACGAAGTTCGCCCAGAGGCTGTAGCCGGTGGGCAGGGAGTACTGCGTGCCGTCCAGCGCGCCCGACCCGAGGAGCGACTCGTCGAACGTCGTCGTGTCGATGTACTCCGACACCTCGGCGAGGTCGAGGAGGTTGCCCGACTCGCCGTACTGGCGCAGGTAGCTGTCGGAGAACTGGAAGACGTCCGGAAGGCCGCCGCCGGCGGCCTCAGTCTGCCGCTTCTCCCAGAAGCTCGGGAAGTCGGTGAACGAGGTGTTGACCGTGATGTTTGGGTACTCCTCGTTGAACGCCTCGATCAGCTGGTTGTAGCGCGCGGCGCGGTCGTCGTTGCCCCAGAAGGCGAAGTCCAGCGTCACCTTCTCGCCGGGATCGAACGCCGCGGCGTCGTCGGACGAGCCTCCGGCACATCCGGCGAGGACGAGGGCGGTGCCGGCCGCAAGGGCGGTCGCGGCAAGCAGGCGTGGTACGGGCATGGATGTCTCCAGTCTCGGTGGAAGGGCTGAGGGGTCAGACGACGGTCACCGCGTCCTGCGCGGCGGGCGCTTCGGGCTCCGCGGCGGCCACGGCGGGTACGAAGAGGAAGGCGACGCCCTGAGTGTCGAGCACGACGCGCTCGACTGCGAGGCCGCTCTCGGCATCCGTCCCCGTCACCGCCACCTCCACAGCGGTCTCGCCGTGATTGATGAGGGTCACGAGGTCGCCGCGGCGGGCGGCTTCCACGCCCTCGGGCAGCCCGTCGACGACGGGACGGGCGCCGGATGCCGCCACCACCGTCGCGACGACGGCGTCGACGCCGTCGGCATCGGGCTGCGTGGCGACGTACCAGGCTTCGCCCGTGCCGAAGCGGTGACGGGTGAGCGCGGGCGCACCGGCCCGGAGGCCCGAGTCGAAGGAGGCGACGACGGTCGCACCCGCCGGGTGCACGGACTCCGCCACGAGCCGACCGGTCCGCGGCTGGCCGCCGAGCGTGAACGTCACGCCGCCGCCCGACGGGGCGGCCGGTGAGGGCCCAGCGGTGAGCGCGCCGATCCCACTTCCGCCGGCGGACGCGCCGGGGAGGGCGCCGAAGTCCTCGAACCGCAGTCCGAGCACGGGGCCGAGCTGCGTGACGAACCCGCCGTCGCGGAACTGGTCGCGCGCGTCGACGATGTCGCTGAAGGGGCCGGTCAGGAGGGTGCCCCCGTCCTCGACGAATCGGGTGATCGCTGCGGCGCCGTCGTCGCGGAGGAGGTACAGAGCGGGCGCCACCACGAGGTCGTAGGCGCGATCCACCTCCTCCGGGCCGACGATGTCGACCTGGATGCCGCGGGAGTGGAACCCGCCGTACCACTCCAGGACCAGCGCGAGGTAGTCGATCTCGGTGGGGTGGTCGCGCTCCTCGACCGCCCACCAGTTCTCCCAGTCGAAGACGAGCGCCACTTGGGCGTCGCGTCCGGGTGCGGGCAGCTCGGGAAGGGCGGCGAGGCGGGCGCCGAGCTCGGTCACCGCGTTCCAGGTCCGGGTCTCGGTCCCGGCGTGCGGCAGCATCGCCGAGTGGAACTTCTCGCTTCCCGCGCGCGACTGCCGCCACTGGAAGAACATGATGCCGTCGGCCCCGCGCGCGATGGACTGCGCTGTCTCGGCGACCAGTGCCCCCGGACGCTTGCCGGGATTCGCGGGGCGCCAGTTCACGGCATCCGTCGCCTGCTCCCACAGCAGCCACGGCACTCCGGGCTTGAGCGAGCGCACCAGGTCGCGCTGGAACGCGGCGTCGCGGATGCGGTGCGGATCGGAGGGGTCGGGGTAGCAGTCGTCGGCGATGACGTCCATGTGCGGCGCCCACCGGCGGTAGTCCGCGGGCTTGAACGGGCCCATGAAGTTCGTCGTGATCGGCTGCGTCACGCCGGCGGCGAGCAGGATCTCGCGCTCCAGCAGGTAGCACTCCAGCAGCATGTCGCTGGTGAACCGACGCCAATCCAGCATCGACGACGGGTTGTGGCTGTACGGTGCGAGCCGCGGCGGGAAGATCTCCTCGAAGGAGCCGTAGCGCTGCGACCAGAAGCTCGTGCCCCACGCGTCGTTGAGCGCGTCGACGGTGGTGTGCTTCTTCTCGAGCCATGCGCGGTACGCGTCGCGGGCGGCATCCGAGAAGTCCATCCAGAGGTGGCACCCGAACTCGTTGCCGACGTGCCACATCACCACGGCGGGGTGGTGGGCGTAGCGCTCGGCCAGCCGGCGCACCAGCTCGCCGGCCAGGCGTCGGTAGGTCGGCGACGAGGGGGCGAAGTGCTGACGGCTGCCGGGCCAGTACGAGGCACCGGATTCGTCGGCGGGAAGCGTCTCGGGGTGGTTCTTGCTCACCCAGGGCGGGGGCGACGCGGTGGCCGTCGCCAGGTTCACGGAGATGCCGCCGGCGTGCAGCTTGCCGATGACGGTGTCGAGCCAGTCGAAGTCCCAGACATCCTCCGCCGGCTGGATGCGCGACCACGCGAAGATGCCGAGGCTGACGATGTTGACGCCGGCCTCCCGCATGAGGCGGACGTCCTCGTCCCACACCTCCTCCGGCCACTGGTCGGGGTTGTAATCGGCGCCGTAGAGCACGTCGAGCAGCTCCTTGTTCGGGATGCGGAAAGGGAACGGGTCAGTCGCGGCGACCCCGGCGCGCGGGGACCGCGACGACGGCGAAGGCGGCGCAGCCGAGACCGGCGAGGAGGAGCGGCGCGAGCATCCAGGTCACGACCGCGACGAGCGCGCCCGCCGCGGCGAGGTACACCGTGCCCAGCGGGTCGCGCACGACGGTGGCCGGGATGCTGCGCAAGGCGCCGCGCCAGCCGTGCTCGGGCGTCCACGCGCCGGCCGCGAGGAGCAGGGCGGTCGCTCCCACGATGAGCCCGGCCCAGCCGACGAGGGCGACGACGGGTCCGCCGGGAAGGGCGCCTGAGCCCGCGAGGCGGATGTCGAGCGTCAGCACGAGCGCGAGGACGACGCCCGCGAGCCCCACCGCGGTGCCGCCGGGAAGGGCCGCGCGCCAGTCGTGCCAGAACGTCCGCACGTGCGACTGCTCCGCCTCGACATACCGGCGGAGGTGACGGATGCCGGCGGCCAGCGCGGCCGGCAGCGTCACGACGAGCAGTCCGGCGGCGGTGATGAGCAGCCCGGTGAGCAGCACCTCGCCGAACAGGGCGAAGGCGCCCTTCGCGCCGGGGAAGCGTGCGGGGTCGCGCTCTTCGAGCGTCGGTCCGCTGCCCGATGCGTCGGCACGGCGCGCGGCGCGGAGTTCTCGGCGGTCCATGGCGCCCTAGCCCTTCAGACCCTGCGTGGCGACGCCGTCGACGAGGAAGCGCTGGAACACGAGGAAGAAGAGGAGCACCGGGACCAGGGCGATGAACGAGGCCGTGACCGTGGCTCCGTAGTCGGCACCGCCCGACGAGGCGTCGTTGTAGAGGCGGAGGGCGATCGGAAGCGGATAGTTCTCTGGGCTGGTGAGGTACAGCAGGGGGCCGAGGAAGTCGTTCCAGGCCCAGATGAACGCGAAGATCGAGCAGGTGATGAGCGCCGGCTTGATCAGCGGCAGGATGATCGACCAGAAGATGCGGATGTGCCCGGCGCCGTCGATGCGGGCCGCTTCGTCCATGTCACGGGGCATCTGACGCATGAACTGCACGAGCAGGAAGACGAAGAACGCCTCGGTGGCGAGGAACTTCGGCAGCAGGATCGGCCAGAAGGTGTCGACCAGGTCGAGGTTGTTGAAGATGATGTACTGGGGGATGATCACGACGTGGAACGGCAGCAGCAGCGTGCCGATCATCGCGGCGAACAGGATGCTGAGGCCCTTGAACTGGATGCGGGCGAACGCGTACGCGGCGAGGGCTGACGAGACCACGGTGCCGATCACGGAGCCGACGGCGATGATGAGCGAGTTCAGGAAGAACTGCCACATGGGCACGCCGGCGATGCCCTCCATCACTTTGGCGTAATTGTCCAACGTCGGGTTCTGCGGGAGCAGGCCCGGGTTCTGGCCGAACTCGGCGTTCGGCTTGAAGGTCGACAGCAGCAGCCACACCAGCGGGTAGAGGACGATCGCGGCGAGCGCGAGCAGCGCGATCATCCAGATCACGGTCTGCCACGTGCGCCGCTTGACCTTGCGGCGGGTCGTCGGGGAGACCTTCGGGTCGGGGTCGACCTGGTTCTCGGTGAGGAGGAGGGCGTTCTCGCCGAACGAGGATGTGGTGCTCATCGGTTGTCTCCGGCGTAGTGGACCCAGGAGCGCTGGGTGCGGAACAGAATGACGGCGATGATCGCGACGACGATCAGCAGCACCCACGCGATCGCGGCGGCGTACCCCATCTGGCCGTCGGCGAAGCCGCGCTTGTAGAGGTAGAGGGTGATGAAGTTCGTCATCCCGGCGGGGCCGCCGGTTCCGTTGCTGATGATGTACGCAGACGCGAACACCTGGAACGCCCCGATCAGGCCGAGCAGCAGGTTGAAGAAGATCACGGGGCTCAGCATCGGGAGCGTGACCGCGCGGAATCGGTGCCAGGCGCCCGCACCGTCCATCTCGGCAGCCTCGTAGAGCTCCTTCGGGATCTGCTTGAGGCCGGCGAGGAAGATGACCATGGTGGCGCCGAACTGCCAGACCGCCAGCAGGATCATCATCGGCAGCACGAGGGCGGGGTTGCCGATCCAGCCGCCGATGTCGATGCCGAAGAAGGTGAGGGTGTTGTCGACCGGACCGTCGCCGGAGAACATCGCCCGCCAGACGATCGCGACGCTGACCGATCCGCCGATCAGCGACGGCGCGTAGAAGGCGGAGCGGAAGAACCCCGAGCCGCGGTCGCGGAAGTTCAGCAGCATCGCGACGCCGAGGGCGGCGGCGAGGGTGATCGGGGTGCCGACCAGCACGTAGATCAGGGTGATCTGCGCGGACTGCATGAACGCCGGGTCGGTGGTGAACATGCGGACGTAGTTGTCCAGCCCGATCCACCGGGGCGGCGAGAAGATGTTGTAGCTGGTGAACGACAGGTACAGCGAGTACACCATCGGCACGAGGGTGAGACCGAAGAATCCGATCAGCCACGGGATCAGGAAGCCGTAGCCCGCCAGCGTCTCGCGACGCTGCCGCGAGCGCTGACCCGGGCGCTCCAGCTGTTCCGGATGGCGCTTGCGGGACAGGGACCGGCGCGAGGACTTCTCGCCCGTGACGATGACTCTGGTCGCGGTGGTGCTCACGAGACTCTCCGATGCGGGGTTTCGGGGGGTTCCGGGCCCGGGTGCGCTGTGCGCGCCCGGACCCGGAAGGACTCACTGGTTGAGGACGACGTCCATCTCGGCGAAGAACTGCGAGACGGCGTCATCGACGGTGATGGTCCCGAAGTTGAGCTCCGTGCCGAGCTGGCGGAACTTCTCCTCCAGCGTGCCGTAGCCGATGATCGGAACGGGCGGGGCGTCGCCGAGGCGGTCCGAGATCGAGGCCTCGTAGTCGGCGATCTGCTGGCTCAGCGGGTCGAGCTCGGCTGCCGCGAGGGCCGTCTCCGAGGCGGGGAGGCCGCGGTTCGTTCCGAAGATCTCGCCGGACTGCGGCGAGTTGATGAGGAAGTTCACCAGGGTGGCCGCTGCCTCGGGGTGGTCGGTGTTCTCCGCGATGGCGTGGAGCATCGAGGGCTTGAGGTACAGGTCCTTGGCGCCTTCCTCGGTGATCGGCGGGGCCACGAGTCCGAGCTCGGGGTATTCCTCGCCGAGGTTGCCGAGGTATCCCGATCCGAAGTTGTCCCACGTCAGCTCGGACGCGGTGAGCGCGGTGTCGAAGGGGCTCAACGGAGCCACCTCCTCGACGCGCTGCTGCGGGACGCCGATGCCGTCGCGGATGTCCTGTCCGGACTCCCAGAACTCGGCGAGCCGGTCCTCGTCGAACCCGGGCTCGCCGTCATCGCTGAAGAGGTCCGATCCCTCAGCGCGCAGCTGCAGCTCGAAGTTCTGGATGCGGCCGGTGAAGTCGCTGCCGCCCCAGAACGCGCCGCCGGAGGCGTCGGTGACCTCGCCCATCCACTCGGTGTAGTCCGCCCACGTGCCGCCGTCGAACTCCTCGACGCCGGCCTGCTCGAGCAGTACCGGGTTGGTGTACATGCCCCACGCGTTCGTGGAGGTCGGGATGGCGTACGTGGTGTCGTTCACGACGCCGATGTCGAGGATGTTCTGGGGCAGCGGGTCGGTCTCGATGATGCTGCCGAGGTACGGGTCGAGGTCGAGGAGCAGGCCGTTCTGGGAGTACTGACGCAGGTAGGAGTAGTCGAACTGCATCACGTCCGGCAGGTTGCCGCCGGCCGCCTCCGTCTGCCGCTTCTCCCAGAACTCGGGGAAAGCCAGGAACGAGGTGTTGACCTCGATGTTCGGATACTCCTCATTGAACGCCGCGATCGCCTCGTTGTAGAGCTCGGCGCGGACGTCGTTGCCCCAGAAGGCGAGGTCGAGCGTGACCTCCTCGTTCGGGTCGAAGGTGGGGTCGGCCTCGGGGGTGTCACCGTTGCCGCCGGCGCAGCCGGCGAGCACCAGGGCGGCGCCGGCCGCGATCGCGGTGACGGCGAATGCCCGCTTCTTGCTGAACATCCTTGTCCTCTCTTGAACGTCTGCGTTCGGTGTGTCCGCGAGACGTTCCTCGTCTGTGTGTGCGGTGTTGCGCGTCCCTCGGTGCGGATTGGCGAGTGCTGGAAAGCGCTTGCCCGCTACGGTACCTGAGCGAAAAACGTTTCGCAAGAGACCTGAGCGAGAATTTGAACGATTCAGTGAGAGCGCCCGACCGGCCGATGGCCCGGTCGCAGGTCGATGACGGCGCTCGCGAAGCTGCGACGATGGGTGGGGTGCACCGCGAGGTCGGCCGGCGTGACGACGGCGCCGTCGGCGTCGGCCGACGCGTACATCGCCGCGACGAGCCCGAAGGTGCGGGCGGGCGCGTCGGCCGTCGGGGGCAGCGGGGCGCCGGCGCGCAGCGCGTCGAACACGTCGCGCAGCAGGTACTCGTGGTCGCTGCGCTCCTCGGGTCCGGTGAGTGCCCACGTGGCGGACTCGTCGGGGTCGATGTGCGCGGCCGGCGTGATGCGCCAGTTCTCGTGGCCGTGGCCGTACAGGTGATCGACGGTGATCGTGGCCTTCTCGGTGTCGATGCGGATCGAGCTCATTTCGCGCGGTGACACGGTGCTCGAGACCACCTGGGCGACGACCCCGCCCGTGAAGACGACCGTCCCCGTCGACACGTCCTCGGTCTGCGTCTGCCGGTCCAGTCGCCACATCCGCGCCTCGACCCGCTCCCAATCACCGAGCAGGTACGCCAGCAGGTCGAGCTGGTGGATGCCGTGGCCGAGCGTCGTCCCGCCGCCCTCGGTCTCCCACTTGCCGCGCCATGGCACGGCGAAGTACGCGGCGTCGCGGTACCAGAGCGTCTGGCACTGCGCGAGCAGCGGTCGTCCGAGCGCCCCGGAATCGAGGAGCCGCTTCGTGTGGGCCGCGGCGGTGCCGGTGCGCTGCTGGAAGACCACCGCGAGTTCGCGGCCGGCGGCGGAGGCGGCATCCGTCATCTCCTCCAGCTCGTCCAGCGACGGCGCCGGCGGTTTCTCGACGACGACGTGCGCGCCGGCGGCGAACGCGGCGACCGCCTGCGCCGCATGCGCGACCGGGGGCGTGCAGATGTGGACGACATCGGGCTTGTCGGCGCCCAGGAGCGCGTCGAGGTCGTCGTAGATCGCGGGCCGGCCGTGCTGAGCGGCGAAGGACTCCGCCGACGCCCGTGACAGGTCTGTGACGGCGACGAGCTCGGCGTGCGGGTAGGCCGCGATCGCGCGGGCGTGCGCATGGGCGATGGCGCCGGTGCCCACGATGGCGCAGCGAAGAGTGTCGGTCACGTCGGCTCCTCGGGGATCGAGCGGATGCCGGAGGCACCCGATCCTCCCAGGGTAGGCGCCGGTGGCGGAAAGCGCTATCCGCGCGCTCGCTGAGTCGTACCGTGTTCGGGGCTCAGCAAGATCAGCGCCCAGCGGCCTGAAGAAGCGCTTCCTCGCGCCGCCGGAGGCGATTCTTCCTGAATCCTGCGCGGCCCCCTGACGGCACCGGCCGGCACCGCACTCAGCCGGCGAGGCCAACCTGTGTCCAGTGCAGGCGGGCGTAGCGGCCCGCCGCCGCCAGCAGCTGGTCGTGGGTGCCGATCTCGGCGATCTCGCCGTGCTCGAGCACGACGATGCGGTCGGCCTGCCGGATCGTCGACAGCCGGTGGGCCACCACGAGCGTCGTGCGTCCCGCCATGAGGCGGTTGAGGGCGTCCTTGACGAGCTCCTCGGACTCGGGATCCAGCGCCGAGGTCGCCTCGTCGAGCAGCAGGATCCGGGGATCGCGCACCAGCGCCCGCGCGATGGCGAGCCGCTGCCGCTGGCCGCCCGAAAGTCGCGCGCCGCGCTCGCCCACGACGGTGTTCCAGCCTTCGGGGAGCGCATCGACGAACTCCGCCGCATTGGCGTCCCGCAGCGCGGCGCGCAGCCGCTCGTCCGAGGCGTCTTCCAGGCCGTAGGCGATGTTCTCGCGGATGCTGCCCTCGAACAGCACCGACTCCTGCGGCACGACCGACACCGAGCGGCGGACGGTGCGCAGATCGAGGTCCTGCATGTCGGCGCCGTCCAGCAGCAGTCGGCCGGCGGTCGGACGCACGAAGCCCAGGACGAGGTTGAGCATCGTGGACTTGCCGGAGCCCGACGAGCCGACGAACGCGACGGTCTCGCCGGGGAGGATTTCGAGCGACACGTCGTGGACGGCGTCGCGGTCGGCGCCGTCGTAGCGGTGCGACACATGCTGCAGCTCGAGGCGCCCGTCGACGGACGTCACCGCGCGCTTGCCCTCGTTCTGCTCGAGGTCCGGCTCCTGCAGCACCTCCGAGATCGAGCGCATCGACTCCATGCCCCGCGCCCCGACGGGGATCAGCATGAGCAGCGACGTCAGCCCCTGGGTCAGCAGCGTGAAGTACGTCGACAGCAGCACGACCTCCCCGGGGGTGATCGGCAGGATGCCGGTGAGGGCGAAGACGGCGGCCGCGACGAGGCATCCGAGCCCCAGCAGCTGCATCGCGACCCACGAGATCGAGGCGACGTGGCCGTTGAGCATGTCGAGGTCGAGACCCGCGCGGCGCACGCCGTCGGCGCCGGCCTGCACGCGCGAGACGGCGGTGCGCTCGAGCCCGTGAGCGCGCGTCACCGGGATGAGGGAGGCCATCTCGCCGACACGGGCGGCGAAGCCCTCGACCTCGCGGCGGAAGACCTCGTTGCGGGCGCGCGAGCGGCGACTCAGCGCCCAGCGCAGGCCGAGTGCGATCGGCACGGCGAGCGCGTAGACAGGGAGGAACTGCGGCACGGCGATCGCCGTCATCACCACTGCGCCGATGAGCACCATCGTCGCCGACAGGAGCGGATGGGTGACCTGCTGCAGCATCAGCTCGACGTTCTCGACGTCGCGCACGACCTTGGTCTGCACGATCGACGAGCTCACGCGGGTGTGATAGCCGATCGAGAGGCTCTGCAGCCGCGCGGCGAGGGCGTTGCGCAGATCGGCCCCGGTGTCGCGCACGACGGTCATGAAGTTGCGCGTGTACGCGATGTGCATCGGGTAGTTCTGCAGCAGCAGCACCGCGGCAACGGTGAACCAGACCAGCACCGTGGAGACGTCCCCGCCGGTGGCGACGAGGTCGATGATCCGCGCCGTCACCACCGGGAGGAACCACAGCGGCACCTCCTTGCACGCGAAGGCGAGGATCGCGAGCGCCATCCGGCCCGGCCGCCGGGCGAGCAGGCGCAGCACGGAGCGTGCCGGCCGGCGGTGCTGCGCGAGCGCGATCACGCGGATCGGTCCGGTAAACGCTTTCTCAGCCATGAGGACATGCTAGACGGATGCCGCCACCCCGCGGCCCGCCACCCGAGGCTCGCCGTCGCCCGGCCGGGCGCCCGGATACCCGAGGCTCGCCGCCGCCCGGCTGGGCGCCGCCCCCGCGAACGAGCAGAAGACCGGGCTACCCGGCCGTCGAGGCGCGCACGACGAGCTCGGGCTGATAGACCACGCTCGCGAGGTCGGAGCCGGACGCGCCGGACAGGCGGGCGAGGAGGAGTTCGGCGGCGGCCCGGCCCATCTCACGTGCCGGCTGCCGCACCGACGTGAGCGGTACGGCCGCGATCGCGGCGAACTCGATGTCGTCGTAGCCGACGACGGCGACATCGTCGGGCACGCGGACACCGCCGGCGATCAGGCCGTGGACGAGGCCGATCGCGAGGTGATCGTTGGAGGCGACCAGGCCGTCCGGCCGATCCCGGGGCGACCGCGCGGCGAGCTGCTCGCCGAAGGCGACTCCCCGCGCGGAGGTGGTCCGCTCGGTCCAGACCGGCTCGATCGTGGCGCCCGGGCACGCCGCGACGGCGAGCCGCGCACCCTCCAGCCGCTCGCGGACCTGCCGCACCTCCCCGCGGGCGCCGACGAACGCCAGCCGCCGTCGACCCGAGGCGAGCAGGTGCTCGGCGGCGAGGCGGCCGCCGGCCACGTCGTCGAACGAGACCGAGGGCAGCTCCCCGGTGTCGTCGGCGGCATCGACGAGGACGACGGGGATGCCGCGCCCGCGCAGCCGGTCGAGCCATGGTGCGAGAGGTCCGAACGGGCTCACCAGCGCCCCCTCGACGTGCACGCGCTCGAAGAGCTCGAGGTGGTCCCGCTCCTTCGCGACGTCGTCGGAGCTGTTCCCGACGAGCACGCGAAGGCCGGCGGCGGATGCGGCATCCTCGGCGCCGGCGACCATGTCGGCGAAGAACGGGTTGGCGATGTTGATGACGGTCATCCCCAGGAGGCCCGACCGCCCGGCGCGCAGCGCCTGCGCCGCCTGAAGCGGGACGTACCCGAGCTGCTCGGCCGCGGTGCGGACCCGCGCCACGAGCCCCTCGCTCACCATCTGGGGGCGATTGAGGGCGTTGGACACCGTGCTGATCGAGACGCCGGCGCGCTCCGCGACATCGCGGATGCCCACTCGCTTCATCGCGCTCGTCCCGTCTGATCGCCGCCGCCGGGACGGATCCCGCGGGCGATCGGTCCGACCATGGTAGGCGTGTGCCGCCCGGAGCGGGTCACGACGGCGTCAGCTCCCCGGCGATCGCCCGGGTCTCGTCGGGAGACCAGACGCGGGAGCCGAACGCGTGGCGGTGCGCGAGCCGGAGCTCGGCGCCGGGTGCCATCAGGACGTGCTCGTCGAACGACGCCGACGGCGCGAGGATCGGGAAGGGCTCGCTGCGAACGAACCAGCGGATGGCGGGGGCACCGGTCGACGTGCCGGCGAACGCGATCACGGTACCGCCGCCGTCGACCTCGTCGTGCTCGCCGGAGAACGCCACCCACGGCGTCTCCCGGCCCATGAGCGGTTCCGTCCCGGCGTCGTCCGGGAGGCCGGCGGCCAGCACCCGGCCTCCCGTCCACGCCCGAGGCATCCGGATCGCGTACCCGGTGTAGCCGGCGTTCGGGCGACCTTCGGTCGTCGGACTGCCGAGCTCCAGGTCACGGCCCGATACGTTGCGCAGCGTCGTGGCGAAGTCGAGCACCCAGAGGCCGCGCTCTTCGTCGAGGCCGTGGAAGCGGTGCGTGCGGACCTCGGTGATCCACTCCGCGCCGGCCTGCGTGATCCAGGTGAGCTCCTCGGTGAACGAGACCTCCGAGCCGGCGTGGGCCACCGTCGTGAAGCGGTCGTGGCGCATGCGGCCGACGTTGTCCAGGGCGACGTACCCGGCGTCGCGCCGATACGTCGGCCCGCCCCAGAAGTTCTCACCCGACACGTGTGTCCACGTGAACTGCAGTCCCTTGTGCCACCGGTGGTCCCACGGGCGGTATGCCGTGAGCGGCGCGCCGTCCAGCGCGCGGATCGGATGGAAGAAGGGCTTGGGGCCCTCCGTGACCGGGCCATCCGCGTCGAACGCGTACCGGGCGATGTCCACGCCGGCGGCGGTGACGATGAGTTCGGTTTCGTGGAGATGAAGCAGGAGATCCGGCACGTGGTCCATTGTGGCGCAGATCCTTGGAAAACGCTTGCCCTTCATCAAGAGCGTGTGATTGTAGCGTCCGCAAGCCCCAAAGGATAGGGGCATTCGGATTCTCACAGCAGAATCGACAGTGACGGTAGCGTCTTGGTCATCTCACAAGAGACGCCGCAACCCCCCGCAGCGTCCACGAGAAAAGGAGAGATCAATGCTCTGGACCATCATCGGCCTCATCATCATCGGCCTCATCGCCGGGCTCATCGCTCGCGCCGTCATCCCGGGCAAGCAGAGCATCGGGATCCTGATGACGATCGTGCTCGGCATCGTCGGGTCGTTCGTCGGCGGCTTCCTCGGCTTCCTGATCTTCGGCGCCGACCCCAACGGCGGCTTCCTGCAGCCGTCGGGCATCATCGGCTCGATCATCGGCTCGATCATCGTGCTCGGCATCTACGTGGCCGTCACGCGCCGCCGCGGCGTCGCGCGCTGACAAGGGTTCCGGACGGTCCGCCCCCTCGGCGGACGTCCGAGAGGCTCACGGAACGCGCGAACCCCCATGCTCCGGCATGGGGGTTCGCGCGTTCCGGCGTCTGTGCGCGGAACCCGAGCGGATGCCGCGCACCGACGTCACGCTCCCGAGATGGCGGCCGCCACCACCTCTCGTGCCTCCGCCTGCACCTGTGCGAGGTGCTCCGGGCCGCGCAGCGACTCGGCGTAGAGCTTGTAGACGTCCTCGGTGCCCGAGGGGCGCGCGGCGAACCACGCGTGCTCGGTCTGCACCTTCAGGCCGCCGATGGCCGCGCCGTTGCCCGGCGCGTGCGACAGCTTGGCGGTGATCGGCTCGCCGGCGAGCTCCGTGGCAGAAACCGACTCGGGTGCCAGCTTGCCGAGCGCGGCCTTCTGGGCGGCGGATGCCGGGGCGTCCACGCGCTGGTACGCCGACGCTCCGAACTCGGCCTCGAGCTCGGCGTACCGCTGCGACGGCGTCTTCCCCGTCACCGCGAGGATCTCGGCGGCGAGGAGGCAGAGCAGGATGCCGTCCTTGTCGGTCGTCCAGACCGTGCCGTCCTTGCGGAGGAACGACGCGCCGGCGGACTCCTCGCCGCCGAAGGCGACCGAGCCGTCGAGCAGGCCGGGGACGAACCACTTGAACCCGACCGGCACCTCGAGCAGGGGACGCCCCAGCGACTCGGCGACCCGGTCGATGATCATGGAGCTGACGAGGGTCTTGCCGATCGCGGCATCCGTCGGCCAGTCGGGGCGGTGCGCATACAGGTAGTCGATCGCGACCGCGAGGTAGTGGTTGGGGTTCATCAGGCCGGCGTCCGGCGTGACGATGCCGTGGCGGTCGGCGTCGGCGTCGTTGCCGGTGAGGATGTCGTACTCCGCGCGGCGGCCGATGAGCCCCGCCATCGCCGACGGCGACGACGGGTCCATGCGGATCTTCTCGTCCCAGTCCAGCGTCATGAACTTCCACGTCGGGTCGACGTCGGGGTTCACCACGGTCAGGTCGAGGGCGTGCACCTCCGCGATCAGAGCCCAGTACTCGACCGACGCACCGCCCAGCGGGTCGGCGCCGATGCGCACGCCCGCCGACCGGATCGCATCGACGTCGATGATGCTCCCCAGATCTCGCACGTAGGCGTCGCGGAAGTCGTACTGCCCGAGCGTGTCGGCGTCGATGTCCTTGAACGGCGTCCGCGCGACGCCCTCGAGGCGCGCCGCGATGAGCTCGTTCGCGCGGTCGGCGATCCACCCGGTGGCGTCGGTGTCGGCCGGTCCGCCGTTCGGCGGGTTGTACTTGAAGCCGCCGTCGCGCGGCGGATTGTGGCTGGGAGTCACGACGATGCCGTCGGCCCGGCCTGGATCGGCGGCATCCCGGCCGCGGTTGTACGTGAGGATCGCGTGGCTGAGGGCCGGCGTCGGCACCCACGAGTCCCGCGCGTCCACGCGCACGTCGATGCCGTTCGCGACGAGCACCTCGATCGCGCTGCGCTCTGCGGGCAGCGAGAGGCCGTGCGTGTCGCGCCCGAGGAAGAGCGGACCCTCGATGCCCTGCGACCGGCGGTAGTCGACGATCGCCTGGGTCGTCGCCAGGATGTGGGTCTCGTTGAAGCTGCCCGAAAGGGACGAGCCGCGGTGCCCACTCGTGCCGAACACGACGCGCTGCTCGGCAGCGGCCGGATCGGGTACGACGTCGTAGTACGCGGCGATCAGCTCATCGATGTCGATGAGGTCGGAGGCTTCGGCGGGCTGTCCTGCTCGGCTCATGCGTCCCAGTCTGCCCGTCCACCCGGGGCGCTGCACAGGCTTGACGCCGTCGGCGTAACGGATAGAGGAAGTCGCGGTTCAGCATTCAGTCTCCCCGGGCACCGTTCCCCGGCGCGGCCGCGGGAAACCCGGGCCGGCGCCCGCACGCCCCAACGGGCGGACTGAATCCTGAACGCGGATAGGCTGACACGCGTGACTTCCGAGGCCGCCGCCCCCGAGGCATCCGCTCCCGCCCGCCGCACGTACAGCTACCTCGGGCCTGCGGGAACCTTCACCGAGGCGGCGCTCGCGCAGGTGCCCGAGGCGCGCGGCCACGACTGGCGGCCGGTGCGCAACGTCGGAGAGGCGCTGGCCGACGTCGTCGCCGGGCGGTCCGACGCGGCGATGATCGCGATCGAGAACTCCGTCGACGGCGGCGTGTCGACGGCGCAGGACGCGCTGGCCACCGTGCCCGGACTGCGCATCGTCGGGGAGTACCTGGTGCCCGTCGAGTTCGTGCTCGTCGGCCGCCCGGGCACGCGGCTGGACGACGTCTCGCTCATCGCCGCCCACCCCGTCGCCTATGCGCAGTGCCTGCAGTGGCTCTCGCGGACGCTGCCCGCTCACGCGCACGTGCCGTCGGCGAGCAACGTCGCCAGCGCCATGGGGCTGCTGGACGGATCCAGCGACGCGGATGCCGCGATCGCGCCTCCCGGGATCCTCGAGCATCACGACCTCGAGCTGCTGGCCTCCGACATCGGCGACAACCCGAACGCCGTGACGCGCTTCGTGCTGGTGAGCCGGACGGTCGTGCCGCCGCCTCCCACCGGCGCCGACAAGACGTCGCTCATCGTCGAGCTGCCCGACGACCACCCCGGTGCGCTGCTGGAGATGCTCGAGCAGTTCGCCACCCGGGGCATCAACCTGTCGCTCCTGGCCTCGCGTCCGATCGGCGACGAGCTCGGCCGCTACCGCTTCGTCGTCGACGCCGACGGCCACCTCGAGGACGAGCGCATGGCCGACGCGCTGATGGGGCTGCGCCGCTTCAGCCCGCGGGTGATCTTCCTCGGCTCGTATCCGCGCGCCGACCGCGCGGTGGTGCGCTACCCCGAGCGGTACTCCGACGACGTGTTCGTCGAGGCCAGGGACTGGCTGCGCGGCCTCATCTCCGGGGAGCCCGACCCGCAGGACTGAGCCGGGCCCGCTCTCACCGGCCGAGCTCGGCCGCGAGCAGCTCGAGGGTCTGCAGCCGGCCGGGGGCCGCATCCATCGGCTCGTTCTCATACGATCCCGCGATGGGCGAGATCATGACCTCGTCGACGTCGTGCTGCGCGGCGAACGCGCGGAGATCGGATGCCACGGCCTCGGCCGTGCCCACGAACCACTTCGCGCGCGCCGAGGCCATGACGGTGTCGCCGAGGCCGGCGAACTCGGCCGCGTTCGCGAGCGAGTGCTCGACCGTCTCGAGAGCGACCAGCGGGCGGTTGGTCCGCAACCGCGCGGTCATGCGGAGGTTGGGGAGGGCGCGCTCGTCGGCCTCCTGCTGCGTCGGCGCGACGAGGACATTCGCCGTGAGGAATGTACGCGGTGCCGCGAGGGATTCGGACGGCTGGAAGGCCGACCGGTACAGCCCGAGCGCGCGTTCCAGCCCTTCACCCGAGAAGTGGTTCGCGAACACGTAGGGCAGCCCGAGCGCCGCGGCGAGCTGCGCCGAGTAGTCGCTCGACCCCAGCAGCCAGACCTCCGGCGTGGTGGTCGCAGCCGGCGTCGCGTGCACGTCGTAGGTGCCACCCGAGGTGAACCGCAGGCTTGCGCCCTCGGGCGCGACCAGGCGCATGATGTCGCGCACGTGGTCGGGGAAGCGCTCGACGTCGCTCGTGGTGCCGCTCTGCCGCAGCAGCTGAGTGATGACGGGGTCGGAGCCGGGCGCCCGCCCGAGGCCGAGGTCGATGCGCCCCGGCGCCAGCGCCTCGAGCGCCGCGAACTGTTCGGCCACGACGAGCGGGGAGTGATTGGGCAGCATCACGCCGCCCGAGCCGAGGCGGATCCGCGTGGTGCGAGCCGCCGCCGCCGCGGCCAGCACCGGCGGCGTCGTCGAGGCGACGGCCGGCATGTTGTGGTGCTCGGCGAACCAGTAGCGGCGGTACCCCAGCCGGTCGGCGGCGGCGGTGAGGGCGAGGGATGCCGCGACCGCCTGTGCGCTCGTCTGGCCGCTGCGCACCGGCACGAGGTCGAGGACGGACAGGGCCGGGGCGGAGGTGGCGGTGCTCATCACTGAAGCCAACCCGCCGTGGTGGGGGTCCTATTCCGATGAGCTGGCGGCGCCCGTCACGCGAGCGCCGGGGCGGACTCCTCCGTGAACGGCACGCTTCCCGCGCTGCAGAACGAGCCGGGGGAGTGCACCAGGTGGGCGATGCGCAGTTCGGCCTCGTCGTCGCCCGCGGCCTCCGGGCGCAGGGCGTCGTCGATGTAGGTGGAGGAGTTCGCCCGCGCCGCGCTCGCCGCGCGGGACGTGTCGCCGGTCGCGTCTTCCGGACCCGCGGGCGCCGGGGCCGTGCCTGCGCGGCTGAGGGGCACGGATGCCGCCCGCCGGCGTTCGGGGGCTTGTCAGGCGGTGCCGCGCCAGACGATCTCGCAGTCCAGTCGCATCTCCGCGGGGGTCTCGTCGCCGCGCAGCCGGGCGAGGACGAGGCCGGCCGCCTCCGCGCCGAGCCCGGCGGCCGGCTGGCGCACGGTCGAGAGCGCGGGGGTCGTCCGCAGCGCCCATGCGCTGTCGTCGAACCCGACGACGCCGATGTCATCCGGCACCTGGCGACCGGTCTCCTTGATCGCCTCGATCGCGCCGGCGGCGACGGCGTCGGATGCCGCGAACACTCCGTCCAGGTCGGGGGCGCGTTCGAGCAGCCGCCGCATGCCGGCCGTGCCCGCCGAGTAGGAGTAGAGGGGCACGGGCTCGACGAGCGCCTCGTCGAAGGACGCGCCGAGCGCCGTGCGGAACCCGCGCAGCCGGTCGGCGCCCGAGTCGCGGTCGAGTGCGGCGGCGATCATGCCGATGCGCCGCCGGCCGGTCTCGGCCAGGCGACGCGTGATCGCTTCGGCGGCGCCGGCGTTGTCGATCACGACGAACGAGGCGGAGTCGGCAGCCCCGGGCGGGTGGCCGACGTAGGCGGCGGGCAGCTCGAGGCGCTCGACCACGCGCGTGATCGGGTCGTCCGCACGGGCGGAGACGATGATGACGCCGTCGACGAGGCCCCCTGAGAGGTACCGCGCCACCCGCTCGGTGTCGCGCTCGGTGTCGACGATGAGCACGGCCATCTGGTGGTCGGCCTCGGACAGGCGGGTGTTCGCGCCGAGGAGGATCGCGCCGATGTTGGGATCCTCGACGAACAGCGAGTGGGGCTCGTGCACGATGAACCCGACGGCCTGCGTGCGCTGCATGACGAGGTTGCGTGCCGCGGTGTTGGGCACGTAGCCCACCTTCGCGATGGCCTCCTGGATCGCCTCGCGCGCCGATGCCGAGACGTAGCGATCGCCGTTCACGTATCGGCTCACGGTTCCTCGCGAGACCCCCGCTGCTAGCGCGACGTCGTGCACGGTGGCTCGCTTGGATCGGGCCTGCCTGGTGGTCATCGACTCACTGTACTGCGCGGAGGTGTTGACACCACGGGCACGTCGGTGGCACTCTGTGTACGTTCACAGAAATCGCCGGACGCTTTCGTGAGGCCGTCTCTGTGCACGTTCACAGAATCAACGACGATCCCCTGGAGCACCGTGGACCACTCCGCCCCGACCTTGACGCCGATCCCGCCGGCGCTGGCCGAGACGGCGCTCGCGAGCGAACGCCCCCGGTTCGAGCACCAGGGCATCGCGTTCGGCTGCGACTACAACCCCGAGCAGTGGGATCCGGCCGTGTGGCGCGAAGACGTCCGGCTCATGCAGCAGGCCGGCGTCGACCTCGTCGCCGTCAACATCTTCGGCTGGGCGGCCCTGCAGGCCGCGGACGGCTCCTTCGACTTCACGGCGCTCGACGAGGTGATCGAGCTCCTCCATAACGCGGGGATCCGGGTGAACCTCGGCACCGGCACCTCATCGCCCCCGCCCTGGCTCACCACCCGGCATCCGGAGGTCCTCCCCGTCGTCGAGGACGGCACGACGCGGTTCCCGGGCGGCCGGCAGGCATGGTGCCCGAGTTCGCCGGTGTTCCGCCGGTACGCGGTCGACCTCGCCGAGGCGGTCGCCCAGCGCTACGGTCGCCACCCGGCGATCGCGCTCTGGCACGTCTCGAACGAACTCGGATGCCACAATGCGCTCTGCCACTGCGAGGAGAGCACGCGGGCGTTCCGCCGCTGGCTGCGCGCACGCCATGGCTCGATCGACGAGCTCAACCGGGCCTGGGGAACCAGCTTCTGGAGCCAGCGCTACTCGGACTGGGACGAGATCCTCACCCCGAAGCTGACGCTGTCCAGCCGCAATCCGGGGCAGCTGCTCGACTTCCACCGCTTCTCGTCCGACGAGCTGCTCGCCCACTACCGCGCGGAGGCGGCCGCGATCCGCCGGCACAGCGCGCTGCCCATCACGACCAACTTCATGGTCACCGCGCACATCCGCGACCTCGACTACTGGGCGTGGGCGCCCGAGATGGACGTCATCGCCAACGACCACTACCTCGATCACCGCCTCGGCGAGCCGCGCGCCGAGCTCGCCTTCGCCGCCGACCTCACCCGCGGGCTGGCCGGGGGAGATCCGTGGCTGCTTATGGAGCACTCGACCGGCGCCGTCAACTGGCAGCCGGTCAACCTCGCGAAGGAGCCCGGGCAGCTGCTGCGCAACTCGCTGACGCACGTCGCGCGCGGCGCGGACGCGGTGTGCTTCTTCCAGTGGCGCGCCTCGCTGCAGGGCTCGGAAAAGTTCCATTCGGCCCTCCTCCCGCATGCCGGCACCGATTCCGACCTCTGGCGGGAGGTGCTCGAACTGGGCCGGATCGTCGGGGCACTCGACGAGGTCGCCGGCGCACGCGTGCAGGCCGACGTGGCACTGCTGTTCTCGTGGGAGGCCTGGTGGGCCTCCGACGCCGAGAACCGCCCGACGCACGCGCTCGAGTACCTCGACCAGGTGCACGCGCTCTACGGCGCGCTGCACGACCTCGGCGTCACCGTGGACGTGGTGCGGCCCGGTGCCGACCTCACCGGCTACCGGCTCGTCGTCACTCCGGGTCTGTACCTGGTGTCGGATGCGGATGCCGCAGCCCTCGACGAGGCTGTCGCCGCCGGCGCCCACGCGCTCGTCACGTTCTACAGCGGCATCGTCGACGAGCAGGACCGCGTGCGACCGGGCGGCTATCCCGGCGCGTGGCGCGAGCTCCTCGGCATCCGCGTCCAGGAGTTCGCCCCCGTGCTTCCCGGCACGCGGATCGCCCTCGAGTCGGGTGCCGGCGCCACGGTCTGGGCGGAACGGCTCGAGGCGACCGAGGCCGAGGTCGTCGACCGCTTCGCCGACGGTCCCGCCGCCAGACGCCCGGCGGTGACCCGTCGCGCCGGCGGGGGATCCGCCGGCGACGCGTGGTACCTCGCCACCCTGCTCGACCGCGCCGCCCTGCGGGATCTCGTGCGCCGCGTCGTCACCGCGGCAGGCGTCCGGCGCGAGCCCGGCGCCGGGGCCGAGGTCGAGATCATCCGCCGCACCGACGGCGAGACCGTGTGGCGATTCATCGTCAACCACAGCGCCGAGGCGATCGACGTCGACGCCCACGGCACCGAGCTGGTGACCGGCAGCACCGTCGAGGGACTCCTCGCGGTCCCCGCCGGCGCGGTTCGGGTGATCAGAGAGGAGCGCGCGGCATGACTGCGCCCACCACCGCCCAGCCCCGCGCGCGCGGCGGCCGAGCCGCCGGCCCCGCGCGGCCGAAGGACCGGCGCCGCCGCGTCCAGCATCCCTGGGCGATCGTCGCCTTCGTCGCACCGTTCGCGGTCATGTTCGTGCTGTTCTACCTCGTGCCGATCGGCGTCGCCGTCTGGCAGTCGATGCTCGTCGTCGAGCGCGAGGGCACCTTCGGCGCGGCGACCGAGGTGTTCGGCGGCTTCCAGCAGTACGCGATCGTGTTCCAGAACGAGGCGTTCTGGACGTCGGTGGCCCGCGTGCTCATCTTCGGCATCGTGCAGGTGCCGGTGATGCTCGGCCTGGCGCTGCTGTTCGCGCTGCTGCTGGATTCCCCGCTCATCCGCGGCAAGAAGTTCTTCCGCCTGGCCTTCTTCGCGCCGTACGCGGTGCCCGGCGTGATCGCCGCCATCATGTGGGGCTTCCTCTACTCGCCCAACCTGTCGCCGTTCGAGGCCCTCACCAGCCAGGTGAACCTGCTGTCGGCGGACTTCGTCCTGTGGGCGATCGCCAACGTCGTCACCTGGGTGTTCGTCGGCTACAACATGCTCATCATCTACTCGACGCTGCTGGCGATCCCGCCGGACATCTACGAGGCGGCCCGCATCGACGGGGCCGGACAGGCGCGCATCGCCTGGTCCATCAAGATCCCGCTGGTGCGACCCGCCCTGGTGCTGACGGCCGTGCTGTCGATCATCGGCACGCTCCAGCTGCTCGCCGAGCCGCAGACGTTCCGCTCCTTCAGCTCGGCGGTGACGAGCACGTACACGCCGAACATGACGATCTACGCGACCAGCTCGATCCCGAACGTGTCGCTCGCGGCCGCCTTCTCGGTCGTGCTGGCCCTGGCGACGTTCATCCTCTCCTTCACGTTCCTCCGCCTCACCCGCCGGAAGGGAGCCCAGGCATGAGCACCGCGACCGGGCCCGACGCCACCTCCACCTCGCCCGCCGTGAACCCTCGCGCCCTGGCGCGCGGCGGCTCCGCCCCCACCGCCCGCGGCCCGCGCGAGAGCATCCTGTCGCGCACCGGCGCCATGCTGGTGATGGCGATCTTCACGCTGTACTTCCTCGTTCCCATCTGGTGGCTGCTCGTCGCGTCGACCAAGAGCCGCGGCGACCTGTTCAGCACCAACCCCCTGTGGTTCGCGGACTTCCAGCTCTTCCAGAACATCGCCGGGCTGTTCTCCTACCGCGACGGCGTGTACCTGCGGTGGATCCTCAACAGCATCCTGTACGCCGGCTTCGGCGCCGTGGTCGCGACCCTCCTCGCGGGGATGTGCGGCTACGCGCTGGCGAAGTACCGGTTCCCCGGGCGCGAGACCATCTTCAACGTCGTGCTCGGCGGCGTCCTCGTGCCGGCGACGGCGCTCGCCCTTCCGCTGTTCCTGCTGTTCAGCCGCGTGCAGCTGACGGACACGTTCTGGGCGGTGTTCCTGCCGAGCGTGGTGAGCCCGTTCGGCGTGTATCTCGCGCGCGTCTTCGCCGAGGCATCCGTCCCCGACGAGCTGCTGGAAGCGAGCCGGCTGGACGGCGCCGGCGAGCTGCGGACGTTCTTCACCGTGTCGATCCGGCTGATGTTCCCCGCGCTCATCACCGTCTTCCTGTTCCAGTTCGTCACCATCTGGAACAACTTCTTCCTGCCGCTGATCATGCTGCGCAGCGAGGACCTGTTCCCCGTCACGTACGGCCTCTACGCGTGGAACTCGACGATCAACCAGTTCCCCGAGCTGCGCACCTTCGTGCTGGTCGGGTCGCTCCTGTCGATCGTGCCGCTGATCATCACGTTCCTGCTGCTGCAGCGCTATTGGCGCACGGGCCTCGGCACCGGCGCCCTCAAGTAGACCCCCGACCCGGCGGCATCCGGGACCACCACCAAGAGAAGGAAAGCTCATGCGTCACACGAAACGAGCGGTCACCGCAGCCCTGCTCACGTCCGTCGCGCTCGCCATGACGGCGTGCGCAGCGGGCGACTCCGGATCGGGCGGAGGCGAGGCCGCAGCCTGCGAGCCCGCGGGCGAGGACGTCACGCTCACGTTCACCAGCTGGATCCCCGGCATCGAGGACGCCGTGGCCATCTGGAACGAGGAGAACCCCGACATCCAGGTCGAGGTCCAGACGGGTCCGTCGGGCAACGCCGGCACCTACCAGAACTTCTTCAACCAGCTCGAGGCGGGCAACGCCCCCGACCTCGGTCAGATCGAGTACGACGCCCTGCCGAACTTCCGCGTGCAGGACGGCCTCGAGAACCTCGCCGCCTGCGAGGACGTCGTCGCGGCCTCCGACCAGTTCCTGGACTGGACGTGGTCGCAGGTCACGCTCGGCACCGAGGACGAGGTCTACGGCGTGCCGCAGGACCAGGGCCCCATGGCGCTGTTCTACCGCAGCGACCTGTTCGAGCAGAACGGCATCGAGGTGCCCACGACGTGGGAGGAGTACCGCGAGGCCGCCGTGAAGGTGCGTGAGGCCGGCGGCTACATCACCAACTTCTCGCAGACCGACATCAACCAGTTCGCCGGCTTCGTGTGGCAGGCGGGCGGCCAGTGGTTCGCCAACGACGGCGACGCGTGGACGGTCGAGCTCACCAGCGACGAGTCGGTGAAGGTCGCCGATTACTGGCAGGACCTCCTCGAGAACGACCTCGTCTCGAGCTACCCGGCGTGGACCGACGAGTGGAACAACGCCTACAACTCGGGTGAGGTGTGGACCTGGAACTCGGCCGTCTGGGGTGCGAACTCCATCTCGTCGGGCGCTCCCGACACCGCCGGCAACTGGTCGGTCGCGCTGGCGCCGCAGTGGGAGGACGGCGGGACCGCCGCCGGCAACTGGGGCGGCTCGTCCATCGCGGTGTTCAAGGGCACCGATCACCTCTACGAGGCGGCGAAGTTCGCGCTGTGGCTGAACACGTCGGAGGAGGCGCTCACGTCGCTGAACCAGACCGCGGCGATCTACCCCGCCACCACCGCCGGCCTGGAGCTGCCGACCCTCACCGAGGGCGTGGAGTTCTACGGTGGCCAGCCGATCTACGACGTCTTCGCGGAGGCGGCCGAGCAGGTCAACCCCGACTTCGTGTGGGGCCCGACGATGACGCAGACGTACGCCGACGTGTCCGACGGCTTCAAGGCCGCGGCCTCGGGGACCGGCACGCTCACCGAGGCGCTCGAGAAGGGACAGGAGTCCACGATCGCGACCCTCGAGGCGCAGTCGATCCCGGTCGCGGAGTAGTCCTCTCGCACACGCGCCGCCCCGGGGCCCTCGTCCCGGGGCGGCGCTCCGGCAGACCGCTCGCCACGGAATCGGAGATCGGCACTCGCGCGGACCGTGTGGGACGGATGCTCCGACCTCGCGTCGATCTCCGAGTCTGTGGCGCGGCGCCGCGCCGCCGCCGCGTCAGGACCGCGCGGCGCGCTTGACGTGCTCGTAGGCCGCCAGCGCCGCCTTCCGGGAGTCGCCGAGGTCGACGATCGGCTCGGGCGCGTCGCCCTGCAGGTGCTCCGGCGCCCACTCGCGGACGTACCGGCCGTCGGGGTCGAACTTCTTCGCCTGCAGCTCTGGGTTGAAGATGCGGAAGTACGGCGCGGCGTCGGCACCCGATCCCGCGACCCACTGCCAGTTGAACGCGTTGTTGGCGCCGTCGGCGTCGACGAGCGTGTCCCAGAACCACTCCTCGCCGTGCCGCCAGTCGATGAGCAGGTTCTTGATGAGGAAGGATGCCGCGACCATGCGCACGCGATTATGCATGTAGCCGGTGCGCCACAGCTCCTTCATCCCCGCGTCGACGAGCGGGACGCCGGTGCGTCCCCGCTGCCACGCCTCCAGGGCGCTGGGCCGCAGGCGCGGCCACGGGAAGGCGTCGAACTCCGGCCGCAGGTTCCTGGTCGCCAGATCGGGATGGTGGTACAGCACATGCCACGCGAACTCCCGCCAGCCCAGCTCCGACAGGAACCGGCCGCCGCCGCCCGACGCGATCGCCTCGTGCCACACCGTGTACGGGCTGATCTCGCCCCATCGCAGGCGCGGCGAGAGCTGCGAGGTCGCCCCCGCGGCGGGTTCGTCGCGGGCCCGGTCGTAGTTCGCGAGGTCGTCGCGGAGGAACTCGCGCAGCCGCCGCCGCGCCGCGGGCTCACCGGGTTCCCACGTCTCGCGCAGCCCGCCCGCCCAGTCGGGCCGCGTGGGCAGCAGCCCCCAGTCGTCGAGGGAGTCGGATGCCGCGGCCCGGCGCGGCGCCGGCACCTCGCGCGGTTCGGGCAGCGGCTCCCGCGGCGCCGGCAGCGACTGGCACGCGCGCCAGAAGGGCGAGAACACCGAGAACGGCGTCCCGGCGCCGGTCTTCACGGTCCACGGCTCGAAGAGGAGCGAGGCGGCGAACGAGGCGACCTCGACCCCGTCGCCGCGCAGGCCCACCTTCAGCTCGGCGTCGATCTCGCGCTCGGGGCCGCCGTAGCGCCGGTTCCAGAAGACGGCCGCGGCGGAGGCATCCGTCACCGTCTCCCGCACCACCCGCCCCGCGGGGCCGCGCCGCAGCACCAGCGTGCCGCCGCGCTCCTGCAGCCGCTCGCCGAGCGAGGCGAGCGAGTGGTGCAGCCACCATCGCGCGGCCCCGCCGATCGGGCGGATGCCGGGGCTCTCGTCGTCGAGGACGTACAGGCCGATCACGGGCTCCCCGCGGTCGAGCGCGGCACGCAGCGCGGGATTGTCGGCGAGGCGCAGGTCGTCGCGGAACCAGACGAGCGTGGGTCCGGGCATGGGTCCATCATGCCGCCGGCGCGTGCGCGGCGACGGGCCTTGACAGACGGCGTGCAGGACCCGGGCAGAATCGGCCGCTCGCGGGCTCGAGGGCGGCCCCCCGGCGCCGATCCGGCCCGGAAGTGTCCCCGTCAGAGGTCGTCGGTGGAGTGCCCCTTGGGGACGACGACGAGCAGCGCGGACGGCTCCACGCGGGTCTTCACCGAGAGCGCCTCGCCGAACTCGTCGCCGTCAAGCTGCACCGGCTGGGCCTCGTGCGCGGCCAGCTCGATGCCGGCGCCGCGGGAGTAGAGCACGGAGTTGTCCTTGGTGCGCAGCGCCAGCACGCGGCGACCGGTGCGGAACCGCCGCAGGAAGCTGTTGTCCCACGCCACCCGGCGCCACACGAACAGCCAGCCGAACGGGCCCTTCGGCTGGAAGATGACGATGTCCAGCGCCCCGTCGGCGACGGAGGCCTCGGGGATGAGCTCGAGGCCGGCGGGCAGCTTGCCGCAGTTGGCGAACAGCACGCTCTGCACCCGCGAGGAGTGCAGGCGGTGCCCGGGGAGCTCGTAGACGACGCGGAAGGGCTTGGCGCTGGGGAGCGCCCGAGCGGCGCCGTCGACGTAGGCGACCCATCCGACGGTCTTCTTCAGCTGCGGGTTGGTGTTGGCGATCATCGCGGCGTCCAGGCCGATCCCGCCCATGACCACGAACGCGTGCTCCGCCGTCGTGCCGTCGGGCCGGGCGAGCTCCGTCCACCCCACGTCCATCGACAGCGTGTCGCCGTCGAAGACCGCACGCACCATGGCGTCGGGCTCGGTGAGCGGCAGCTTGAGGTTGCGCGCCAGCAGGTTGCCGGTGCCGCTGGGCACGATCGACAGCGGCACGCCGCTTCCGCTCATCGCCTCCGACACCGCGCGCACCGTGCCGTCGCCGCCGGCCACCAGGACGGCGTTGACACCCTCCTTCAGCGCCTCGCGCGTCACGTCGTCGCCGAGGTCGTCCACCGTCGTCTCGTAGAACAGCGGCTCGGACCAGCCGGCCTCCTCGGCCAGCCTCGTCACCGTCTCGCGCAGCGCGTCGGCGTCGACCTTCGTCGGGTTGTAGACCAGCGCCGCCTTGGGGGACGGGCGCTCTGCGCCCTCCTCCATCGGGCGAGGCTCGCCCTCGGGCCCGACCCGCCGCGCCTCGCCGGTCTCGCCGTCGGCCGTATCGGGCTCGACGTCCTCCGGCTCGCGGATCACCTCGTCCGGCTCGGCCGCCTGCGCGGGGTCGGGCGCCTTGGCCTCCGCCGCGTCGGCGGTGGCGGATGCCTCGGCTGCGGTCGCATCCGCCGGCTCGGCCGCGACGTCGGCGAGGTCGAGGTCCTCGGTCGACGGGCCGTCCGCGTACACGGCGTCGGCCGGGTGAGGAGTGAGATCGTCGTCGTCGCGGGCCGCGTCCTCGCCCGATCCCGATACCGCCGCCATGTCGTACAGATTAGGACCCGACGGGGGCGTGCGGTGCAATCCGCTGGTGAGCTTGACACTCACCGGGCCGGTGTGCGGGCGCCGACTAAGCTTGCAGGGTGATCGATCCCGTGCTGCTCCGCGACAATCCCGAGCTGGTCAAGCGCTCGCAGGAGGCGCGCGGCGAGTCGCCCGAGACGGTCGACGCGGCACGCGAGGCCGACCGGGCGCGACGCGCCGCGATCACCGCGTTCGAGGAGCTCCGCGCCGCGCAGAACGCGCACGGCAAGAAGGTCGCTCAGGCCCCCAAGGAGCAGAAGGCGGCGCTCGTCGCCGAGGCCAAGGACCTCAGCGAGCGGGTGAAGCAGGCCCAGCACGCGGTGGCCGCCGCGGAGGAGGCATCCGCCGCCGCCTTCGCCGCGCTCGAGAACATCGTGATCGACGGCGTGCCGGCCGGCGGCGAGGACGACTTCGTCACGCTGCGCACGCACGGCGAGATTCCCGCGTTCGGCTTCGAGCCGCGCGACCACCTCGAGCTCGGGGAGCGCCTGGGCGCGATCGACATGGAGCGCGGCACCAAGGTGTCGGGCAGCCGCTTCTACTTCCTCACCGGCATCGGCGCCCGCCTCGAGATCGCCCTCATGAACCTCGCGCTGGACCGGGCCGTGCAGGCGGGCTTCACGCCGATGATCCCGCCGACGCTCGTGCGCCCCGAGGTCATGCAGGGCACCGGGTTCCTCGGCAAGCACTCCGCCGAGGTCTACCACCTCGAGGACGACGACCTGTACCTCGTCGGCACCAGCGAGGTGCCGCTGGCCGGGTACCACATGGGCGAGATTCTCGACCTCTCGGCGGGCGCGAAGCGCTACGCCGGCTGGTCCACCTGCTACCGCAGCGAGGCGGGGTCGTACGGCAAGGACACCCGCGGGATCATCCGGGTGCACCAGTTCAACAAGCTGGAGATGTTCGTCTACACGACGCCCGAGGATGCGGAGGCCGAGCACGAGCGTCTCGTCCAGATGCAGGAGGGCATGCTGCAGGATCTGGGCCTGTCCTACCGCGTGATCGACGTGGCCGCCGGCGACCTGGGCTCCAGCGCCGCGCGCAAGTTCGACATCGAGGCCTGGGTGCCCACGCAGCAGGCGTACCGCGAGCTCACGTCGACGTCG
This sequence comes from Microbacterium atlanticum, assembly GCF_015277815.1. NCBI lineage: Bacteria > Bacillati > Actinomycetota > Actinomycetes > Micrococcales > Microbacteriaceae > Microbacterium > Microbacterium atlanticum. The sequence goes on along the minus strand of NZ_CP063813.1, from coordinate 3,144,424 downwards.
AACTGCACCACCTACCAGGCGCGCCGGCTCGACATCCGCCATCGCCCCGACGGCGGCAGGACCCAGCCGGTCGCGACACTGAACGGGACGCTCGCCACGACCCGGTGGATCGTCGCGCTGCTGGAGACCCACCAGCGCGAGGACGGCTCGGTCGCCGTTCCCGAGGTGCTGCGGCCCCTCCTCGGCGGGCTCGAGGTCATGGAGCCCATCGCGTGACATCGGCTCACGACGGCGCCGGCGGCAGCTCCCGCGCCGCCGACGACATCGACACCGACCCCGTCGTCGAGGAGGCGCTGCCCGCCGCCGGCCGCATCGAGGTAGAGCCGCAGGGGGACGCCGCCGAGCTGGTCGATGAGCTGGCTCGGGAGACCGAGGTTCCGGGCGTCGCGGTCGCGCGCATGCTCATCGTGCTCGACATCGACGGCACCGTCCTCCTCGAGGACGAATCCCTGAGCCCCGGCGTCGTCGAGGCGGTCGCGCACGCGCAGGACGCCGGCCACGAGGTGATGATCGCGACCGGGCGAAGCTGGGAGGGCACCCGCGGCATTCTGCGGGTGCTCGAGCTCGCACCCGAGTACGTGGTGTGCTCCAACGGCGCCGTCGTGCTCAAGCGCGTCGACGCCGACGAGCTGGTCTACGAACGGTGGCACGTCGAGACGTTCGATCCCCGCGAGGTGCTGCGGCTGCTGCGGGAGCACCTGCCGGAGGCGCGCTACCTCGTCGAGCTGCCCGACGGCGTGCGCCTGTACACCGAATACCTCGAGGACTGGAACCTCGTGCACGCCCGCCGGGTGCCCTTCGAGGAGCTGGGACGCGAGCGCGTCTGCCGCGTCGTGGTCGTCTCGCCCGAGCAGGACGAGCAGGACTACCTCGAGCTGGTGCGCGACATCGGCCTGCACGAGGTCTCGTACGCGGTGGGGTGGACCGCGTGGCTCGACATCGCCCCGCAGGGCGTCGACAAGAGCACCGGACTCGAGCTCGTGCGCACCGAGCTGAGGATCGAGCCCGAGAACGTGCTGGTGATTGGCGACGGCCGAAACGACGTCGGCATGTTCCGGTGGGCGCTCGAGCACGGCGGCCGTGCCGTGGCGATGGAGCAGGGCCCGCAGGAGGTGCGCGACGCCGCGGGCGAGACGACGGGATCGGTGCAGGCCGGCGGCGTCGCCGCGGTGCTGGGCGCGCTCTGAGCAGCGTTCGGCCGTCGCAGCCCCCGAAGGCGCCGCTGACACGCTTCACGTGCGCGTCCTTCAGAGGATTGCCAGCCGCCGTTGGAAGAATGGGGCGACAGTGCTGTCGGCTAGACTCGACGCCTGTTCGACGGATGCCGCGCCCCTCGGGGAGCCGGGATCCTCGGGAGGGTTGTCCGAGCGGCCGATGGACCTGGTCTTGAAAACCAGTGGGCAGCAATGTCCCGTGGGTTCGAATCCCACACCCTCCGCTGTGCACCTGTGCCCGGGGGCTTGAGAGCCGACATCCGGAGAGGACCGAGTGAGCCAGACCCGCCGACCCGCCCACCAGGGCCGCCGCACCGTGGCGCGCCATGGCGAGCTGTCGTCTCCGGGCCCGCTCGCTTTCCTCCTCAAGCTCGTCGGCGTCATCGCCGCCGTTGCGCTGGTCTCCGGCTTCGGCGTCGCCGCCTACGCCCTATCCGACCTCACCTCCAGCTTCGCCGACGACGCCGTCGAGCTCGAGGGCCAGGGCGCGCTTCCGCCCGACATCGGGGCCATCGAGGGCGGCGTGGACGTGCTCCTCGTCGGAACCGACGAGTGCGAGCCCGAGTACGCCTACATCTTCGGCGACCGCTGCACCGGCCCGGAGGCGGAGGGACAGCTCAACGACGTCAACATGCTCGTGCACATCTCGGACAACCCCCGCCGGGTGACCGTGGTGTCGTTCCCTCGCGATCTGATGATCCCCATCCCCTCGTGCACGCGTGAGGACGGCTCCACCACCGGTGGCAGCTCCTATGCGCAGATCAACCAGGCGTGGGGCGACGGCGGGCTGTCGTGCGTGGCCAAGACGATCAAGGAGCTCAGCGGCCAGAACGTGCCGCTGGCGGCCAAGGTGAGCTTCGGCAACGTCATCAACATCACCGACGCGATCGGCGGTGTCGAGGTCTGCATCGGCAACGGCGGCATCCGCGACATCTACACCGGGATCGACTGGGCCGCAGGCCCCCGCACCGTGCAGGGAGTCGAGGCGCTGCAGTTCCTCCGCACCCGACACGGCCTCGAGAACGGCAGCGACCTCGCCCGCATCAGCAACCAGCAGCAGTACATGTCCAGCCTCGCCCGCAAGCTGGTGAGCGAAGAGGTCATCTCCAACCCCGCGACGCTGTACAAGCTCGCCACGACGGCGGTCGACAACATCACGCCCAGCGCCGGGCTGACCAACCCGATGACGCTCGCGCAGATCGCGCTCGCGGTGAAGGACGTCCCCTTCCAGGACATCGTGTTCCTCCAGTACCCGGTCCTCGAGGACCCGAACGACCCGAACCGGGTCGTGCCCGACTACGACGCCGCAGGCCAGATGTGGGCCGCACTGGCCGCCAACGAGCCGATCGAGGTCACCCACGACCAGGATCTGACCGGCGGTGTGATCGTGGCCGACCCCGAGCCCAGCGAGGCGCCGGTGGACCCGACCCCGACCGCCGAGCCGGGCGCCACGCCCGTTCCCACCGAGACCGCGGTGGCGCTCCCCGACAACATCCCCGGGCAGAACGCCGCCCAGCAGACCTGCTCCGCCGGCAACGTCAGGGCCGCCGGCTGATGCCGGCGACCCGGCGACCCTCGACCGAGGGCCGCGGACCGCTCGCGCGCCACGGAGCGCTGCGCACGCGGCATCCGCTCACCACCGTCCTGTCCATGCTGGGCGTCGCGCTCGCCGTGTTCGGCGTGAGCGCGGCAGGCATCGCCGCGTACAACGTGTGGGACGCCGCATCGGCGATCTCCGCCAACGCGGTCGTCTTGAACGAGGACAAGCCGCTGCCGCCGTCGCTCGGCGCGATCGAGGGCGGTGTCAACGTGCTGATGGTCGGCACGGATTCCTGCGAGGGGCAGGACGTCGCGCTCTTCCCGCGCTGCGCCGAAGACGACTCGCCGGGAGAGCGCAACGACGTGACGATGCTCGTGCACATCTCGGACGAGCCGCGCCGCGTCACCGTCGTGTCGTTCCCCCGCGACATGCTCGTGCCGATCCCCGCGTGCGCGAAGGAGGACGGCAGCGGCGAGCACCCCGCCATGTCGCTGCAGATGATCAACGCGTCGTACCTCTACGGCGGGCTCGGCTGCACGGTGCGCACGGTGGAAGAGCTCACCGGCGAGCAGATCCACTTCGCCGCCGCCATCCGGTGGACCGGCGTCATCAACATGTCCGACGCCATCGGCGGTGTCGACGTCTGCGTCGCGGGAGACATCAAGGACGGCCACACGGGTCTCGACCTCGCCGCCGGCACCCACACCCTCGTCGGTGTGGAGGCGCTGCAGTTCCTGCGCGTGCGCCACGGCATCGGCGACGGGTCCGACCTCGGCCGCATCTCGAACCAGCAGCAGTTCATGTCGTCGATGATGCGCAAGCTGCAGTCCGACGCCGTGCTGGCTGATCCGGCGACGCTGCTCAACCTTGCGACCACGGCGGTCACGCAGGTGCAGCAGGAGCAGCTCGTGCTGAGCTCGGGGCTGACCAACCCGAACCTGATGGTGCAGATCGCGATGGCCGCGAAGGACGTCCCCTACGAGGACATCATCTTCGTGCAGTACCCGACGCGTTACGCGACGGGGGCGGGCGGCAGCCGCGTGCTCCCGGTCACCGAGGCCGCCGACGCGCTCTTCGAGGCGCTCCGCACCAACCAGCCGCTCACGCTCACGGGCGACGCCAGCCAGGGGTACGGCGTCGAGGTCACCGGGGAGGCGGTCAAGCCGGATGTCCCCGCGCCCGGACCGACGGGGGACGCTGTGGAAGCTCCTGCGGCCGAGACGCCCGCAGCCGGGCCGACCCCCGCCGAGGAGGAGCGTGTCGAGCTGCCCTCGGAGATCACGGGTCAGACCGCAGCGCAGACGACATGCACGCTGCCGGAGAACTGAGCACTTCGCATCCGGGCGGCTCCGAGCGTTTCTCAACGCGTGTGCTCGAGCCCGCCCGGCGATGCGATACATTTCGGACGGATGCCGCGTGCCCGGCGCGGAGAGGATGCTCATGAGCGGTCTGGAGATCGACGCGCTGCCCGTCGGCGTGGTGCGCGTGGACCGCGCCGACCATATCGTGGAGTCGAACGCGTGGTTCCGTCGGTGGCTCGGTGAGGACACCGATGTCACCGGCCGGGTGCTGAGCGACATCCTGGTGCCCGTCGCCGACTTCCTCGAGGGCGCGGCGTTCGCTGCGAGGATGATGTCGTGCCCCGGTCATCCGGAGCGTGCCGTCCTCGTCACGCGTGCGGAGGACGCCGACGGTGCAGTGCTGACGGTGATGGAGGCCGCCGACCGCTATGCGTCCGGCACCCGCCTGCGCAATCTGCACGGCCTGGCCGACCGCACGCAGAGCCGGCTGCAGCTGATCATGGACGCGTCCGTCGCGTTCGCGGCGGCGACGACCGAGGAGCGTCTCAGCAAGATACTGGCCGACACCGCTGCGCAGGCCTACCGGGCCGAGGATTCGGTCGTGATGCTGTTCTCCGACAACGGCGTCTTGCGGCGGACCGCCGGCACCAACCCCTTCGAGCCCGTCATCCCCGAGTTCACCATGTCGGCACGGGCGCGGGAGCTGCGCGAAGTGCTGAAGATCACCGACGAGGCGGTCGCCGAGAAGGTGTCGCCGTCGCTCGCGGCCGCGATGCGCCACACCGGCGTCCACGCCCTGATCGCCGCACCGCTGCAGCTGGACGGTGTGGCGCTCGGGCTGTTCGCGTGCTTCTTCCGGCATCCGCGCGTCTTCGACGACGAGGCATCCCCGCTGGCGGAAGCCCTCGCCGGCCAGGCCGCGCAGAAGCTCGCGACGGTGCGGCTCGAACGCCGACTGCAGCACGCCGCGATGCACGACGACATCACCGACCTGCCGAACCGGCGCAGCCTCGAGGATCTGCCGACGCTCGGAGACCACACGCCCGCCTCGGTGATCTTCATCGACCTCGACGGCTTCAAAGAGGTCAACGACACCCTCGGCCACGACCGCGGCGACGAGGTGCTGCGCGAAGTCGGCCGGCGGCTGCAGCAGAACCTGCGCGAGGGCGATGTCGTGGCCCGGTACGGCGGCGACGAGTTCGTGGTCGTGTGCGGGGCGGATGCCGCCTCCGCTGTGGAGATCGCGGAGAGGCTGCGCGAAGCGGTGGCCGGGGAGGAGTATCCGTTCCTGCCCGCGTCGCTGCCGATCGCAGCGAGCATCGGCGTCGCGACAGCCCGGGTCGGAGAGGGCGTGCTGAACGTGGATCGCCTCATCCGCCGTGCCGACCAGGCCATGTACACCGCCAAGAACAGCGGCGGCAACCAAGTGGCCATCGCCGACTGAGCGCCTGCTGCTTAGCGCGCGGGTCTCGCTGCGGGGGTCAGAGCGGGTGGCCCTGCGCGTCGGTGTGGTCGCGCTGGGTCGAGAACTTCGAGAGGAAGACGAGCCAGCGGCCGTCGGACTGCTGCGTCGCCACCGCGCCGTCCTGCCAGATGCCGTTCTCCGGCCACCACGGCGACCCCGCGGGGTCACCTTGGTTCTGATGCACGTTGTGCATGCCCTGCAGCGATGTGGGCGGGGCTCCCTCGGGGAACGGCTCGCCCCACACGAGCGTGACGGCGCCCACGCGGAGCGTCATCTCGAGCGCCTCTGACGCTTCGAGGTGATCGCCCGAGCGCCAGGGCCTCAGCACCGGGATCCAGAACCAGGACCGTGCCGCCGGCACCGCTCCGCCCACCCGGAGGATCCGGAGCAGCCAGCGCCGGAACCCGACGACACGGAGCGCCGGATGCCGGATGACGTCGATCGCGCCCGTCCCGGGGGCCGAGGCGAGTGCGGTGTAGCCCGCGGCCGGCGGCGTCGGCCAGCCGAGCGCCGTGCCACGCACGCGCAGCACCTTCCACTGCACGCCGACCGCGGAATCCTTGCTGTCGACGTCGACGGCGACCCGGAAGTCGCGTCCGCCGCTGCGGACCTTGAGGTTGACGTGCCTCCAGCGCCCGAAGTCGTCGGGGTCGTCGCGGTGGTGCGCGACCAGGGTTCCGCTGAGGACTCCGTACTGTGTGAACGGCATGACGGGAGGAGCGATCGTCCGAGGCCGCTGATACCGGGACGCTCGTGACTGCCGTCGACAGGGTGCAAGCGGCGTCGCGCGACTCGGTTATGATTGCTGGGTGCATCCGCGCCCAGCAGGCCCCGGATGCCTGGAGACGTCGCATAGTCAGGCCTAGTGCACCACCCTGCTAAGGTGGAGTCCCCTCACGGGGACCGAGGGTTCAAATCCCTCCGTCTCCGCAGTAAGTCCCTGGTCAGCCCACCCGTCGACGGGTGACCAGGCGCAGGTCCGCCGGGATCAGGTGGTCTCGCGAGCCACCAGGTGGGCATCGGTCTCGGGCCCTGCGGGTGGTGGTGCGGAGCCCATCGCGGCGCTGAGCGCCAAGTCGGCGAGATACCGGCCGAGTCCCGCGGTATCGATCCGAACACTCGAGAGTGCCGGAACGAGGAGTCGCGCGAGCGGCGTGTCGTCGTGACCGATGATCGCGAGGTCTTCGGGGACGCGGATGCCGGCACGCAGCGCGGCACCGAGCACGACGGCCGCGATGTCGTCGTTGTAGGCGACGACCCCGTCCACCCCGGCCGAGACCCAATCGGACACCGTGTCCGAGGAATCGGATTCTGTGAGCGGCCCCTCCGCGACGAGGCCCCGGCCCGTGCGATCCCCGAGGGTCTGCACGGCCAGTCGACGGCGCTGGGCGACGAGATCGGCGACACGTGGATCCGGCGAGCCGGCGAAAGCGAGTCGCGTGCGCCCCCGATCCAGAAGGTGCTCGACCTGGAGCCGCGGGCCACCCGCGAAGCCGAGGTCCTCGCTCGTCGCCGAATCGTCCGTGGGAGTGGACGGGAGGATGTGCTGCACTCCGCTGGCGCGGATCTCCTCGAGCCGACGCGCATCGAAGGGCGTCATCCCGAGAACGACGTCCGGGCGCAGGGTCTCCCAGAGGGGCCGCGCTTGACCGGTGGGATGGGGGGTCATCGTGACCAAGGAGTATCCGGCCTCATCCAAGGCGAGCGAGGCCTCATCGAGGTGGCTGCGCATGCTGTAGTCGAGCGGCCAATCGGGGAGGACCAGCAGGATGATCCGGCTTCGCCCGCTCGCCAGCGCCTGCGCCGCCGAGTTCGCCCGGTAGCCGAGCCGCTTGGCCTCCGCCAGCACCCGCTCACGCGTCGCCTCGGGGATGGTCTGACCGGGAGTGTCGTTGAGCACGAACCCGACGGTGGCGCGGGACAGGCCGAGAGAGCGGGCCACGTCGGCGGCGGTGACTCGCTTGACGGTGGAAGCCGGCATCCGATGCTCCTCGATACTTGCGCGCGCTAGTGACGATACCGTAGCATCCTGACCATGCGCTAGCACGTGCTAGTAACAACGACGATGGAGTCCCCATGACGACACCCAGCAAAGACGAGCCGCTCGTCACGCCGCTTCCCGCCTCCGTCCCTGCACCCGCGTTCGATGCGGTCGCCGTCGACGAGATCAGCGAGGCACCTCCCGCTGACCTTCCCAAAGTGGGTTCTCGCTACATCTGGTCCATGGTGCTGGCGCAGTTCGGCGTCTTCATGGCCTTCATCACGCCGCTCGCGATCTCGCTCACCATCCGCGTCAATGCCCTGGCCCCGGGGCATCCGGAGTATCTGGGGTTCATCACCGGAGCGGGTGCGCTGTTCGTGATGCTGACCTCGCCGTTCATGGGCATCTGGAGCGACCGCACGCGCACCCGCATCGGGCGCCGCCGTCCGTTCATGATCGGCGGTGTGGTCGTCGGAGTGCTCTCGCTCGTCGTGATGGCACTGGCGCCGAATGTGCTCATCCTCGGCCTCGGCTGGATCCTCGCGCAGTGGGGATGGGGCACCACCCTCAGCAACCTGCAGATCTCGACCGCCGATCGCCTGCCCGAGTCGCAGCGCGGCAAGGTCGCGGGCCTCACGAGCTTCGCCACGCAGATCGCACCCGTCTTCGGCGTGATCCTCGCGCAGTTCTTCACCGGTGACCCGCTGCTGCTCTTCCTCGTCCCCGGTGCGGTGGGCGTGCTGTTCGTCTTCCTCTTCGTCGTGCTCGTGCACGAGGCAGACAGCCGCACGATGGCGAAGGATCCGATCACGGTGGGCCAGCTGCTGGCGAAGTACGTCTACAACCCGCGCAAGTACCCCGACTTCTCGTGGAACTGGCTGGCACGTTTCCTCTTCTACACGGGCATCACCCTCAACACCACCTACACCGCGTTCTTCTTCGCGGATCGTCTCGGCATCAGCGTCGAATCGGTCGCCGGCATCATCGCCACCCTCAGTCTCGGCGGAATCCTCGCCGTGACCCTCGGCGCGCTCGGCGGCGGCTTCATGTCGGATCGGGTGAAGCGCCGCCGCGTGTTCGTTCTCCTGGGCGGGATCATCATGGCCATCGGAATGCTCCTTCAGGCATTCGCGCCCGAGATGGTGCTCCTCATCACCGGATCGCTCGTCACCTCGCTCGGGCTGGGTCTGTTCGCCGCGGTCGACCAGGCGCTCCTGCTGGACGTGCTTCCCGAACGCGAGACGGACGCCGGCCGCTTCATGGGCATCACGGGGTTCGCCACGTCGATTCCGCAGTCGCTCGCACCACTCGCGGCATCCGGCATCCTGCTGATCGGCGTCACCGGCGGGGAGCGCAACTACACGCTGCTCTTCGTCATCGCTGCCGCATCGGTACTGCTCGCCGGCGCCGTCGTCCTCCGCATCCGTTCCGTCCGCTGACCCATCATCCGGAGAATCCGCCATCATGGTCGCCGCTGTCACCGTCACCCCCGTCCGCTTCGAGAATCACCGCGACGCAATCGGGATCGGCGAATCCGCTCCCCGGTTGAGCTGGATCGTCAGCGCCGCGCCGGCAGGGTGGCGGCAGGCTCGATTCGAGGTTCAGGACGCCGATGGCGAGGCGATCGCCGTCGACAGCGCCGAATCGGTTCTCGTGCCGTGGCCCTTCGCGCCTTTGGCCTCGCGCGAGCACCGGTCGGTGCGGGTGCGGGTGACCGGCGAGGACGGATCAGTATCCGAGTGGGGCGAATGGGCGACCGTGGAGGCGGGGCTTCTGGAAGCGCACGACTGGCGAGCGCAGATGGTGAGTCCGGTGGATCCCACGGTCGCGTCGCCCCTCGTGCGCGGCTCGTTCGAGATCCGCGAGGCTGAGATCGCACGTGCTCGCATCTACGCGACGGCGCAGGGTGTGTACGAGCTGGAGCTCAACGGATCCCGCGTCGGAGATCAGGAACTGGCTCCCGGATGGACGGCGTACGAGAGCCGGCTGCGCTACCAGACGTACGAGGTCACCGAGCTGCTCATGCCGGGTCGCAATGCGATCGGCGCGTGGCTCGGCGATGGCTGGTGGCGCGGGCATCTCGGCTGGGACGGTCGTCGCGCGCTGTACGGCGGCGATCTGGGAGTGCTGGTGCAGCTCGAAGTCGAGTATGCCGACGGGGAGCGCCAGGTCGTGGCATCCGGCCCCGAGTGGGTGTCGAGCGCGGGCCCGATCAGCTCGGCTGATCTCTACAACGGAGAGGACTTCGACGCTCAGGCGTTCGACCCGGCGTGGTCGACCGCCGACATCGACGTCCGCGCGTGGGCTCCTGTGGCGCTGCGCGAGTTCGACGCCGCGACGCTCGTCGCACCCGATGGCCCGCCCGTCCGGCACGTCGAGACCCTCGCCGTGCAGGAGGTGTCGACGAGCCCGTCCGGCAAGACCATCCTGGACTTCGGCCAGAACCTGGTCGGGCGCCTCCGCATCCGGGTGAGAGGTGACGCGGGCCGCACCGTCAGTCTTCGTCACGCCGAAGTGCTCGAGCGCGGAGAGCTCGCGACCGAGCCCCTTCGCGGTGCGAAGGCGACCGACACCTACACGCTGCGTGGAGGAGAGGCGGAGGAATGGGCGCCTCGGTTCACGTTCCACGGCTTCCGGTATGCCGAGGTCACCGGCTGGCCGGGAGAGCTCGACCCCGCTGACATCGTGGCCGAAGTCCTGCACTCGGACCTTCGCCGCACCGGGTGGTTCGAGTCGTCCGATCCCCTGGTGAACCGCCTGCACGAGAACGCGGTCTGGGGGATGCGGGGCAACTTCGTCGACATCCCCACCGACTGCCCGCAGCGCGACGAGCGTCTCGGCTGGACCGGCGACCTGCAGGTGTTCGCGCCGACGGCCGAGTTCCTCTACGACTCCGCGGGATTTCTGACGTCGTGGCTGCGCGACCTCGCCGCCGAGCAGAAGAAGTACGGCGGGACGCCGATGGTGGTCCCGGCTGTCACCACCGGCTACCAGGGGCCGATGGCGGCGTGGGCGGATGCGGCGACCGTCGTGCCGTGGACGATGTACCGCGCCTACGGCGACCTCGGCATCCTGCGGACCCAGTTCGAGAGCATGGCCGCGTGGGTGGACGAAGTGACCGCGGCCGCAGGAGAGGACCGGATCTGGTCGAAGGGATTCCAGTTCGGCGATTGGCTCGACCCGACTGCGCCGGCAGGCCGGCCCGAGGCAGCCCAGACCTACCCCGAGATCGTCGCCACGGCCTATTTCGCTCGCTCGTCACGCATCGTTGCGGATGCCGCAGCCCTCCTGGGCCGAGACGAGGACGCGGCGCGCTACCGCACGCTCGCCGACGAGGTGCGCGCCGCGTTCCACCGCGAGTACGTCTCGGGATCGGGTCGGCTGCTTTCCGACTCGGCGACCGCGTACGCCCTCGCTCTGCAGTTCGACCTGATCGAAGGCGAAGCGGCGCGCGCGCATGCGGCGGATCGCCTCTCCGAGATCGTCCGCGGCAACGGGTACAAGATCTCCACGGGCTTCGTCGGCACACCGTTGATCTGCGACGCGCTCTCCGCCAACGGCCACCCGGACGTCGCGTACCGGCTGCTGCTGCAGACCGAGGCGCCCTCGTGGCTGTACACCGTGAAGCACGGCGCCACGACGATCTGGGAGCGGTGGGACTCACTGCTCCCGGACGGAACCGTCAATCCGAGCGGGATGACCTCGTTCAACCACTACGCCTTCGGCTCGGTCGCCGACTGGCTCCACCGCGTCGTCGCCGGGCTCGCCCCCGCCGAGCCCGGGTACCGCCGCCTGCGCATCGCGCCACAGCCGCCGCGCGCCGGGCTGACCTCGGCGGCCGCGCGCCTCGAGACGCCGTACGGCGAGGCCTCCGTCTCGTGGGAGCTGGCCGACGGCGCGATCACCGTGTCAGCCACCGTGCCGGTCGGCACGACAGCCGACGTCGTCCTTCCCTCCGGCGACACGGCGCTCGTCGAGCACGGCGTGCACGAATGGGTCGAGCCGTTCGAGGTCGACCCCACTGAGCGGGCGCCGGTCACCGTCGACACCCCGATGGGCGAGATCATCGACGAGCCCGAGGTGATGGCGGTGTTCATGGGCGTCGTGACGAAGTACGTGCCGGAGGCCGCCGCGCACATGAGCGGTGGCCTGAACGGGCGGGAGGACATCACGCCCCGCCAGATCGCCGGCATGATGCCCCACTCGGAGGCGTTCCTCGCCGATCTCGAGCGCGGCTTCGCCGCCGTGTCGGCAGGAGAGCCGATTCCCCAGGATCTCTTCGCCGAGCCCGAGCCGCAGAGCGACGAGGGTGTGGTCGAGGCGGCGGCGATGCTCAGCGGACGCGACTTCTGGTCCACTCGCGAGGGCGACGGCATCCGCTCCCTCACGATCGTCGACGGCCCGCACGGTGTGCGGCGGCAGGACGGTGCGTCCGACAACCTCGGCCTCTACGACAGCCTCCCTGCCACCTGCTTCCCACCGGGGGTCGCTCTCGGCTCGACGTGGAACCCCGCCCTGATCCGAGAGATCGGTGAGGCCCTCGGCCGGGAAGCACGTGCGCTCGACGTCGATGTGCTCCTCGGTCCCGCGATCAACATCAAGCGCTCCCCACTGGGCGGTCGCACGTTCGAGTACCTGTCGGAGGATCCGCTGCTCACCGGGGTGCTCGCGACCGAGTACGTCCACGGCGTGCAATCAACCGGCGTCGGCACATCGCTCAAGCACTTCGCCGTCAACAGTCAGGAGACCGACCGGATGCGGGTGAGCGCAGAGGTCGACCACCGGACTCTGCGCGAGATCTACCTGCCTGCCTTCGAGCGGGTCGTCACCCGAGCGCAGCCGACGACCGTCATGAGCGCTTACAACGCGATCAACGGCGTGTTCGCCTCGGAGAACGAGTGGCTGCTCACCGAGCTGCTGCGCGGCGAGTGGGGGTTCGAAGGGCTGGTGCTCTCGGACTGGGGTGCGATCAAGGATCGGGTCCAGGCCCTTCGCGCAGGACTCGACCTCGAGATGCCCGGAACCGGAGACGAGGGCCGCGATGCGATCGTCGCGGCCGTCCGAGACGGACGTCTCGATCGCGCGTCGGTGGATCGGTCGCTCGAGCGGCTCCGCACGCTCGCGGAGCGGACCGCCGCCGAACAGCCGACCGCGCCCCTTGACGCAGACGCGCACCATGCCCTCGCCCGGCGTGCCGCCGGCGAGGCGATCGTGCTCCTGCGCAACGAACGGGACACTCTGCCGCTTCGTCCGGGGCGGAAGACCGTCGTCCTCGGCGAGCTCGCTGTGAAGCCTCAGTACCAGGGCGGTGGAAGCTCCCATGTGAACGCCACTCGTCTCGACATCCCGCTCGACGAGCTGCGCGCGCAGCTCGGCGATCTCCCGTACGCGCCGGGATACTCGACGGATGCCGCAGCCGACGCCGCGGCTCTCCTCGACGACGCACGAGCCGCGGCGCAGGGCGCCGATGTCGCGGTGGTCTTCGTCGGCCTGTACGAGAAAGACCAGTCGGAGGGCTTCGACCGCACGCACCTCGAGCTCCCCGCGGCGCACGTCGCGCTCATCGAGGCGGTCGCGGCCGTCGCCGGTCGGACGGTGGTCGTCCTCTCCAACGGCGGGGTCGTCTCGCTCGAACCGTGGCACGATTCCGTCGACGCCATCGTCGAGGGATGGGCGCTGGGACAGGCCGTCGGGGGTGCTCTCGCCGACGTCCTCACCGGTGCGGTCAACCCCTCGGGACGCCTCGCCGAGTCCATCCCGCTCCGGCTGCAGGACACCCCCTCGTACGTCACCTTCCCGGGCGAGAACGAGACGGTCCGCTACGGCGAGGGCGTGTTCGTCGGCTACCGCTGGTACACGACCGCCGAGCAGCCGGTGCGCTATCCCTTCGGGCACGGCCTGAGCTACTCGACGTTCACCTACGAGGGACTCGAGGTCGCGGCATCCGGGTACGACGAAGCGACCGTGCGGGTCGTCGTGCGCAATGACGGGGCCGTCGCGGGTGCCGAGGTCCTCCAGGTCTATGTGGCACCTGCGGCAGCGCCGGTGCGTCGACCCGTGCGCGAGCTGGGCGCGTTCACGAAGGTGCACTTGGCGGCCGGCGAGTCCGCGGTCGTCGAGCTGACTCTCGAGCGGCGCGCCTTCGCCTACTGGGACGTCGTCAAGGACCGCTGGCGCGTCGAGCCGGGCGCCTACCGCATCGAGCTGGGCCGCTCGTCATCCGATGTGGTGCTGTCCGAGGCGCTGGAGCTCGCGGGCGATGTCGAGCAGCTCGAACCTCTCACCCTCGAGTCGACGGTCGGCGACTGGTTCGGGCATCCCGTCGTCGGTCCGGCGCTCATGCAGGCGATGATGGCCGGCGCCACCGAAGAGCAGCTGGCCGCGGCATCCGACAACGAGAACATGCTGAAAATGGTCGAGTCCATGCCGATGGGACAGTTCGCGCGCTTCCCGGGAGTCGAGATCCCGGATGCCGCACTCGAACAGCTCATGGCGCTCAGCGTCGCCGCGGCCGCCGCCTGATGGCGGCAGTCGGATCACGGGGGGCAACGGATGTCGCAGAGTAGCGCCTGACGAACTGGCAGCTGCAGACCGCGGTGGCCGCCGCGATTGGCGTCGCCGACGTTCGCCCGACGACCGCCTCGGGTCGGATGAGCGGGGTGAGACGTTCACTCGGCAGCGCTGGTCTACACCGGTCGAGGGGCGACATCCGTCCGATGGTCGGGTGACCGCGAGCCGAGCGGAGGCGCGCTGGCACGATCCCGACCCCGAGGGGGAGTTCGCGTACCTCGAGATCACGATCGACGAGATCGAGGACGCCCGTCCCGCGGTCGCCGACGAGGTCAGCAGCCTGGGCTCGTAGTCCGTCGTCAATGCGCAGCGCCGGCCGGCGCCTTGCGCTTCAGGATTCTCATCACGGCGAATACGATCCCCGCGATGAGCAACCCGTAGACCAGACCGAACAAGCCGGACAGCACGGACTCGACGACCCACACCACAACCGGCCCGAGCGACTCCACCCAGTGCGTCACGACATGCAGCAGGTCGTACGGGCCCGACCAGAAGGTCTCCGCCAGATTCTCGATCACCAGGTGGCCCCCGACCCACAGCATGGCGACCGTGCCGATCACACTGATGATGCGGAACACGGTCGGCATGGATCGCACGATCGATTCGCCCGTGGTGCGCACCCTGGCGACCGGGCTCTGCGCCATCCCGAGTCCCACGTCGTCGATCTTCACCAGCAGTGCGACGACGCCGTAGACGAGCAGAGTCATGGCCAGAGCGATCACGGTGAGAGCGCCGAGGGTCATCCAGATGCCCAGGCCCGCGTCGAGACTGGCCAGCGAGATGAGCATGATCTCGGTGCTGAGTATCAGGTCCGTGCGGATCGCGCCGAACACCAGCTTGCGCTCGTCCCTCGGCTCGTCCTGACCGGGGCCGTGGTGGGCCCCGAACCACTCCATGACCTTCTCGGCGCCTTCGAAGCACAGGTAGGAGCCGCCGATGATGAGCAGCCACGGCAGCACCCACGGTGCGAACGCGGTGAGCAGCAGTGCGAGGGGGATGATGATGACGAACTTGTTGGCCAGACTGCCGAGGGCGATCTTCCCGACGACCGGCAGCTCACGCGCCGGGGTGATCCCCTGCACGTACTGCGGAGTGACGGCCGCGTCATCGATCACGACGCCCGCGGTCTTCGCGCTCGCTTTGACGGCGGCGGTGAGGATGTCGTCCACCACCGCGAGCAAACCCACCGACATGCTCTGACCTCCGCCTCGAACCTCTCGACGCCGGCGCGCGCCGTTCGACGTCATGCACGCTAATGCAGCCGGCACGCCTCGACAAACGGGTTGCGTTTCGGTGAACTCATCCTGCGCTGTCAGGCGACCCGACACGACGGCGCCGAGATCCGGCGTCGCTACGTCGCGGTCCGCAGCGGCTCGAGGGCGGCGAGGACGAGGTCGAGGCCGAAGATGAACTCCTCAGCCGGGTCGAAGCCGGCAGCGACGAGCGCCGCGGCTGACTCATTCAGGTACGGGAACTCATCGTGAGGAAGCTGAGGCAGATAGATGTCCTCGGTCATGTCGGCGAGCTCAGCGGCGGTGTCGAACGGCAGGCCGGCTGTCTGGAGAGCGAAACCGTACACATAGCTGTCGAGAAGCCAGTTGGCATGGGTCGCCGCCAAGGGTGAGAAGCCGGCCCTTCGCAGGCAGGCGGTGACGGCTTCGTGGTGGCGGAGGTTGGCGGGCCCCGGCGAGGTCCGCGACTCCATCAGGCCATTCGCCCAGGGGTGGCGCGCGAGCACCTGCCGGGCGGATATCGCTCGCTGTCGCAGTGCCGACTGCCAATCCGTGCCTTCAGGGGGCAGTTCGATCTGCTCGAAGACGACGTCGATCATGGCGTCGAGCAGATCCTCCTTGCTCGCGACGTAGTGGTAGAGCGACATCGCGCCGGCGCCGAGGGTGCCGGCCAGCCGGCGCATGCTCAGACCCGCGACACCCTCACGGTCGGCGAGCCGGATCGCCTCGTCCACGACCCGTTGCCTGCTCAACCCCGCATCGGGGGCCCGCTGGCGGTGTTCCTCGGCAGACATCGTCTCCTCGCTCCCCTGCAGCACTTGACAATCGTACGGCGTACGGCGATAGTACAGCGTACGACGTACAGTGTACGAACTCCCGAGACGCGAGAAGAGGCTTCACATGCACATCGAAGAGCGACCGGATGCCGCGGCCCACGTGGCGTCAGCGACGAGCCGGATCATCGCCACGACCATGCGCGCCGTCGTGCAGCGCGAGTACGGGCCGCCGTCCGTGCTGGGCGTGACCGAGATCGGGGTGCCGCGCCCTGGTCGCGACGAGGTGCTCGTCCGCGTGGTGGCGGCCTCCGTGCATCCCGGCGACTACTTCGTCATGACCGGTCAGCCCTACCTCGTACGTCTGGTGTTCGGGCTCCACCGACCGCGCAACGGCATCCCCGGCAGAGACTTCTCCGGAGTGGTGGCGGCGGTGGGGGAAGATGTCATCGACCTCCACCCTGGCGACGAGGTCTTCGGCTGGGGCACGACCGGAGCGCTCGCCGAGTACGCCTGCGTTCCGGCGGGCAACGTCGCATTGATCCCCGCCGGCCTGTCGGCCGCGGATGCGGCAGCGGTGCCCACCTCGGCGATGACGGCGCTGCAGGCGTTGCGCGACATCGCGAACGTCGAGCCGGGTCAGACGGTGCTCATCACGGGCGCGTCGGGCGGGGTGGGATCGTTCGCCGTCCAGATCGCGAAGGCGTTCGAGGCTGAGGTGACGGGCGTGTGCAGCACCCGCAATGTTGACCTGGTCCGGTCGCTCGGCGCAGACCACGTCATCGACTACACGGCGACCGACTTCACCCGCATCGGGAAGCGCTACGACGTCATCTTGGACAGTGTGGAGGCCCAGCCCCTGGCGGCTTCCCGCCGGGCGCTGACGCCGACGGGCACCCTCATTCCCAACAGTGGTCGCGGCGGCCGCTGGATCGGTCCCCTCGGCCGGATCCTCGTGGCTCGCATGCTGTCCGCCTTTACGCGTCAGAGACTGCGGCCCTTCACGTCCGTCGGGAAGCGCCAGGATCTGCTCACCCTGGCCGACCTCCTCGCGACCGGGCAGGTCACGCCCGCTATCGACCGGACGTACCTGCTCGACCAGGCAGCCGAAGCCCTCAGCTATGTCGGGACCGGGCACGCCCGCGGAAAGGTCGTGGTCACCATCTGACGCCCCGTCCGACGAGAACGACCCCATCCACGAACACGCCCCCGGTCCGACCTCCAGCCATCGCGGAGGGACCACTCCTCAAGAAAGGGATACCCATGACCACGAGAACAGAGATCACAAACCCGCTCGACAACGGGACGGTCCCCGTGCAGCTGAAGCTCGCCGCCGCCTGGACCACCTTCATGTTCCTCTACGTGTACGTCGACATCCTCAACTTCTACAAGCCCGGCGTCGTCGACGGCATCCTGAACGGCCTCGTCTGGCGGTTCGACATCAGCTCGACACTGCTGACGATCTTCCTCGTATCCGTGTCGATCCCGGCTCTGATGGTGGTCCTCTCCGTCACGCTGCCGGCTCAGGTGAACCGCCTCACGAACCTCGTCGTCGCATCGCTCCTCATCCCGTACTCGATCTTCAACGCGGCAGGGGCGACCTGGGAGTGGGCCGCCTTCTACGGCATCTCGATCGGCATCGAAGTCCTGCTCCTGGCCTTCATCCTTCGCTCCGCCTGGGCATGGCCCCGCACCTCTGGCGTCGCCGCTGATCACCCGATGACCGCTCTTCGACGGTGAGCCGGAGCGGGCGCGCCGTCGATCGGCGCGCCCGCTGCGGGAATGCCATGGTGGTCTCAGACCACCCCGCTGCGCGTCATCCGGCGGTGTAGCCGCCGTCGGCGACGAACTCCGCTCCGGTCACGAAGCTCGCGTCGTCGCTCGCCAGGAACGTGATGATCGCGGCGATCTCCTCCGGGCGTCCCAGGCGGCCCATCGGCGTGCCGGCCACGAGCTGATCGCGATCGGTGTCGCCCAGGATGGGGGTGTCGATGAACCCGGGGTGCACCGAGTTGACCCGCACACCTTCCTTGGCCCACCCGAGCGCGGTGGTCTTGGTGAGCAGTCGCACCGCCCCCTTGGCGGCGTGGTAGGCCGGGCTGACGCCGGAGCCGACGATGCCGTACATCGAGCTGATGTTGACGACGGCGCCGTTGCCTCGCTTCTTGAGCGCCTCGGCCGCCGCCTTCATGCCGAGGAAGACACTCGTCTGGGTGACCGCCACGACACGGTCCCACGTGTCGGCGCTGGTCGCCTCGAGGGCGTCGGTGTCGACCTGTTGCAACGCCCCTCCGCGAATTTGTATTCCGGTGAATAAATATCTCGGCCGCCCGCGACGGGGGTGGAGGAAGCGCGTTGTCGTCACCGTGGCGTTGTGGCGTGTCGTCGGAGTAGAACGGGTCCATGCCATCCCCGCTGATCCTGGGGCCGATGCTCCGCTACGTCGACGAGACGTCGGCCAGCATCTGGGTGGAGACGCAGTCCGAGTGTCTGGTGAGCGCGCACGTCGGGGGACGGTCGTGGGAGGCCCGCACCTTCGCGGTGCACGGCCACCATTACGCACTGGTCGAAGTCGACGGGCTCGAGCCCGGGAGCGTCTCGCCGTACCGTGTCGAGATCGACGGGCGCACGGTCTGGCCTGATCCGGGCTCGGACTATCCGGCTTCGGTGATCACCACGCGCGCGCCGGGGCATCCGTCTCAGATCGCCTTCGGATCGTGCCGCACCAGCGTGCCCCACGACCGCTCGGGCAACCGGACCCACGGCGTGGACTCGTTGCGGTCGTTCGCCCTCGCGGTGGCCGACGGTCGCCAAGACCGGCCGGAGATGCTCCTCTTCCTCGGGGATCAGGTGTACGCCGATTCGACCACCAAGGCCATGCAGGCGTTCATCCGCAGCCGCCGCGACATCCACGAGCCGCCGGGGAAGGAGCTCAAGGACTTCGAGGAGTACGCGCATCTGTACCGCCTGGCATGGTCGGATGACGCGAACCGGTGGCTGTTGTCCTGCGTGCCGACCGCGATGATCTTCGACGACCACGACATCCGTGACGACTGGAACGCCTCGCTCGACTGGAAGAAGAAGATGCAGGCCACCACGTGGTGGCACGAACGCATCGTCGCGGGCCTGGCCTCGTACTGGGTCTACCAGCACCTCGGCAACCTGTCTCCCCGCGAGCGCGCCGCCGACGAGATGTGGCAGACCGTCTGCGCCCGCCGCGACGACGCCTCCCGCGACCTGACTGATGCCCTCGACGCGTTCGCCGATCGCTGCGACAGCGACCCGAGCAGCTACCGCTGGAGCTACTCGCGGGACTTCGAGGGAACCCGCCTGATCGTCCTGGACTCGCGTGTCGCGCGAGACCTCACCCCGTCGGACCGGGGGCTGCTGAACGACCGAGAGCTGACGTGGTTCGACGAGCACATGCAGGGCGGATGCCGCCACGTGCTGGTGGCCACCTCGCTCCCGTTCCTCCTGCCGCTGGGTCTGCACCACGTCGAGGCGTGGGATGAGGCGATCGCTCAGGGCGCGTGGGGTCGCGCGGCCGCGTGGGTGGGCGAGCGACTGCGGCGGGGCTTCGATCTGGAGCACTGGGCGGCCTTCCAGAACAGCTTCCAGGCGGTGGCCGCGATCGCGACGGAGGTGGCCGACGGCGACCGTGGCCCGTCGCCGCAGACCGTGACCTTCCTGTCGGGGGATGTGCACTTCTCGTACCTGGCCGAGGTCGAGCGGCAGCACGGCAGCCGCATCGTGCAGGCCGTCTGCTCACCGATGCGGAACCCGCTGCCGCGCTTCCTGCGCTGGTTCTCGGTGGTGATGTCGTATGGCGCAGCGACGCCGCTTGGGGCAGCCGCGGCGCATTCCGCCAAAGTGCCCGACCCGCCCTTCCGCTGGAAGACGGTGAAGGGCCCCTGGTTCGACAACAACGTCGCGCTCCTGGAAGACAGACCCGATGGGCTCACGATGACGTGGCACACCGGCGTCGTCGAGGACGGCGACGAGAGCCGTCCTCGGCTGGAGGAGGTGGCGTCCATCACGGTGCCTGCGAAGCGAGACTCGGCCGTGTCGTCCTGATCCGCTGCTCGAGCCCGCCTCGTGCGCCTCTGCGAGCCGGAGGACGGAGAGATCGCGGGACGAAAGGCCCCTGGCAGCGGAGCGCGCGCGGCGAGGATGAGGCCAGGCGATCGGCGCCTGGAGCGTCCAGCCCGCCGCGCCGAGGAGGCATGATGCATGCAGTAGTGGTGTTCGAGACGCTGTGGGGCAACACCGAGCAGCTCGCCCGAGAGGTGGCCGCCGGTCTCGGCCTCGAGTCCACCGACGTCGTAGACGCCGTGTCGGCGCCGGCGATGCTCGAGGACGACGTCGATCTGCTGGTCGTCGGCGGGCCGACACACGCCTTCTCGATGTCGACGGACAAGACGCGCGAGGCCGCGCAGCAGCAGGGCGCGGAGAACATCCCGCGCCGAGGCATCCGGGAGTGGATCGCTTCCCTGGCGTCGCCCGGCCGCGACATCAGGGTCGCGACGTTCGACACCCGCGTGACCAGCCCCCGCCTGCCGGGGTCGGCGGCGAAGAAGGCCATGAAGCGCCTCGTCGCGCTCGGCTTCCGCCCGGCCGCGAAGCCGCACACGTTCGGGGTGCACGGCTACTCCGGCCCGGTCGCCGACGGCGAGCTGGAGCGGGCGCGCCGCTGGGGTGAGGAGCTCGCGGCCACGAGGTGACCGACCGACGCGGCATCCGTCCCCCGCCCCACCGCAGCGAGCATCGGCGCCCGTCACTCGTGCTCGGGCAGCAGCGGCGTCGACCAGCCCGGATCGCGGCCCAGCTGCGCGGCGCGCGAGACGGCGGCCGCGCCGAACCGCGTGCGCACCGCGTCCAGTGCGACATCGAGACGGGCGCCGTCGTCCCAGTCGAGGGGAAGTTCGGGTGGGATGCTGTCGGCCCCGCCGAGCTGCGACAGCGAGACGCCGATCAGCGTGATGCCGCGCCGGTCGATCTCGGGTTGCGCAGCGGCCAGCAGCGCGCGCGCCACCGCGAGGAGCACGGTCGTGCGGTCGGTGGGGGATCGGACGGTGTGGGAGCGGGTGGCCCTCCCGAAGTCGCCGTACCGGAGTCGCAGCACGACGGTGCGGCACACCCGGTCGCCGTCGCGCAGCCGGCGCGCGAGCCGGTCGACGATCTGGGTGAGGATCACGTCGAGCTCGTCGGCGGAACGGGGACGGGTGCCGAGCGCCCGCTGCGAGCCGATCGATCCGCGGCGCTTCGTGGTGTCGACGGGTCGGGGATCGCGCAGCCGCGCCAGCGCGTGAAGGTGGGCTCCGGCGGCCCGGCCGAGGAGCCGCTCGGCGGTCGACGCCTGGAGCTCGGCGAGCTCGCCGACGGTGTGGATCCCCAGGCCGTGCAGCTTCGCGGCGGTCGCTGCCCCCACGCCCCACAGCCGTTCGACGGGGAGGGGGAGGAGGAACGCCTGCTCCCGCTCGGGCTCGACGACCAGCAGCCCGTCGGGCTTGCTCACCGCGCTCGCCACCTTGGCGAGGAACTTCGTGCGGGCGACCCCGACCGAGATCGCGAGCCCCACCTCGGCGCGCACCCGCTCACGCAGGCGCACCCCGATCTGCTCCGGAGTGCCGGCCAGCCGGCGCAGCCCGCCCACCTCGAGGAACGCCTCGTCGATCGACAGTCCCTCCACCAGCGGCGTCGTGTCGCGGAAGATGGCGAAGACCGCCTTGCTCGCGGCCGAGTACGCCTCCATGCGGGGCGGTACGACGATCGCGTCCGGGCAGAGGTCACGCGCCTGGCGGCCTCCCATCGCGGTGCGCACCCCGCGGGCCTTCGCCTCGTAGCTGGCGGCGAGCACGACCCCGCCGCCGACGATCACCGGCCGCCCGCGCAGCGCCGGCGCGTCCCGCTGCTCGACCGAGGCGTAGAAGGCGTCGAGGTCCGCGTGCAGCACGGTCGCCTCGCCCCGCATGCCCTCGCCTCCCGCCGCTCGTCCGTCGTGCGAATCGTCGCACCGACGGCGGACACCGGGAGGTGCGCGGTCACGTCGTGTGGTCGTCCGCCGACGCCCGATAGCGGTCCGGCTCAGCAGTCCTCTGAAACCATCGGCCGCTGATCTGCGTCGGCGTGATGCGCACCCAGCGGTACTTGAGCGTCGGGATCCACGGCCGCAGCGGCAGCGCGTCCGCCGCGTCGATGTCACGCTGGCGCTCCAGGCGCTCGGCCACCCCCTTGACGATGACGCTCGCCGCGAAGGTGTCGTCGTACTCGTCGACCTCGAACGCCACGCGCGGGCTCGTGGCCAGCGTGGCGAGCTTCGAACCCGGCGCGGTGCGGAACAGGATGCGCGATCCGTCGGTCACATAGTTCACCGGAAAGATGTCGGGCTCGCCGTCGGCGTCCAGCGCGAGGCGGCCGAGTTCGCGTCGGGCAAGGAGGTTCCAGCAGCGCTCCTCGCTGAGTGTCACGACCGCATCGTTCGTATCCTGCATGACGCCATCACCGCCGATCTCGTCCGCTTCTCGCTTCCTTTGTACTCGCTCCGCCCCTGGATGTCGCCACGGACGTCGTGTCACCTCGAACGGCACCCGCGTATGGACCGCGCGGCACCGGGTGCGCCAGAGTGGGCATCGTGTCCACCCTCGCTGACGAAGCCGCCGATGTCGCCGGAATCCTCGACGATCTGGCGGGTGCCGGTGCCGAGGCGGAGTTCCTCGACCGTGTCCGCCGGCACCTGCCCCGCCTCCACGGACTGTTCGGGCGCCTCTACGGCGACCGCCCGGACGCGCTCGACCGGCTCCGGTCGGTGGTGGCGCTCGCCGCGGAGTCGTGGCATGCCCGGCCCGAGCCGCTCAAGGAGCTGGATCGGGAGCGGGAGCGGCGTCCGGACTGGTTCCAGTCGCAGCGCATGCTCGGCGGCGTCTGCTACGTCGACCGGTACGGCGGCGGCCTCGCCGGCATCCGCGAGCGCATCCCGTACTTCCGCGAGCTGGGGCTGACGTATCTGCACCTGATGCCGCTCTTCGAGAGTCCGGAGGGCAACAGCGACGGCGGCTACGCCGTCTCCAGCTACCGACGGGTGAACCCCAGGCTCGGTTCGATGGCGGAGCTCGCCGACCTCGCCGCGGAGCTGCGCGAGGCGGGGATCTCGCTCGTCGTCGACTTCATCTTCAACCACACGAGCAACGAGCACGAATGGGCCCGCAAGGCCGTCGCCGGCGTAGCCGGCTACGAGGATTTCTACCTGATCTTCCCCGACCGCACCCTGCCCGACGCGTACGAGCGGACCACGCGCGAGATCTTCCCCGACGACCATCCCGGCTCGTTCGTGCAGCTGCCGGACGGCCGGTGGATCTGGGCGACCTTCTACTCCTTCCAGTGGGATCTCAACTACGCCAACCCCGCCGTCTTCCAGGCGATGGCCGGCGAGATGCTCTTCCTCGCCAACCAGGGCGTCGAGGTGCTGCGGATGGACGCGGTGGCCTTCATCTGGAAGCGGTTCGGCACGGCGTGCGAGTCCCTGCCGGAGGCCCACCTGCTGCTGCAGGCCTTCAACGCGGTGCTGCGCATGGCCGCCCCGAGCCTGCTGTTCAAGTCCGAGGCGATCGTGCACCCCGACGAGGTGGCCGAGTACATCTCACCCGACGAGTGTCAGCTGTCGTACAACCCGCTTCAGATGGCGCTCACTTGGGAGGCCCTGGCGACGCGCGACGGGCGGATGCTGCAGCAAGCGCTCGAGCGCCGGCACGCGCTGCCCGACGGCACGGCGTGGGTGAACTACGTGCGCAGCCACGACGACATCGGCTGGACGTTCGCCGACGAGGACGCCGCGGAGTTCGGCATCGACGGCTACCCGCACCGCAGGTTCCTCAACGACTTCTACGTCGGGCGGGCTCCCGGATCGTTCGCGAGGGGGGTGCCGTTCCAGGAGAACCCGCGCACCGGCGATGCCCGGGTGACCGGCACGACGGCGTCGCTGGCGGGTATCGAGGCCGGTGACGACGGCGGCGAGGATCGCGTGGTCCTCGCGCACGCGCTCGCCCTCTCGACCGGAGGCATCCCCCTCCTCTACCTCGGCGACGAGGTGGCGCAGCTCAACGACTACTCGTACGAGGACGACCCCGCTCAAGCCGGAGACAGCCGATGGGTGCACCGGCCGCACCGGCCCGAGCGCGAGTACGCCCGAAGGAACGATCCCCGCACCGCCGCGGGCCGCGTCTTCGCGCGCCTGACGACGCTGATCTCAGCCCGTCGCGACGCCCCCGAACTCGCCGGGAACGAGCTCCGGCCGTTCGACGCACACGACGACCATGTCGTCGGATTCCTCCGCCCCGGCCCGGACTCCGCGATCCTCGTGCTCGCCAACGTCGGCGATCATCCGGTGGAAGTCGATGCGCTGACGCTCTCCGGCCTCGACCCGGACGCGCGCGACCTCATCGGCGGCCGTGCCGTCTCGCTGCGTGACGGCCTGGTGCTCGCCGCCCATGAGGTGGTGTGGCATCGCGTCGTGATCCGGTGACAGGCCGGCCGACTTCCATTCGCCTGCATCCATTCGCGTGCCGCGGGCGGAACAACCCTTCGAGACCCGCACTGGGCCGCGCGCAGAGCTGCGAAGGGGATCGCGATGAGAGCACCGACGGAGGCCTTCACCTACCGCTACACCCACTACGGCGACGCAGACGTGCTCAAGCGCCATCTGCACCCGCTGCCGACGCCCGGGCCGGGCGAAGTGCTGGTCGAGGTGATCTCGACGGCGATCAACCACATGGACGCCTTCCTGCGCAACGGCAAGGAGGACACCTGGCGCGATGACCCCTGGCCGCGCGCGTCCGGGTGCGATCTCGCCGGGATCGTCCGCGCGGTCGGTCCGGGAGTGACCCGATTCCGCGTCGGGGCCGACGTCGTCGGGCACACCCGGACCGGTGCGCACGCGAGCCACGTCGTCCTCCCCGAGGCCCAGCTGGTGCCCAAGCCCCGGGGCTTGGAGTGGGAGGTCGCCGGAGGGCTGTTCCTCGCCGGCGCCACGGCGCTCGAGACGCTCGACGACCTGCGGATCGGCGCGTCCGACACGGTGGTGATCTCGGCGGCCGCGGGCGGCGTCGGCAGCATCGAGGCGCAGATCGCCAAGCACCGCGGCGCTCGCGTCATCGGCACCTGCGGCGCCCGCAACTTCGACTACCTGCGACAGCTCGGCATCATCCCCGTGAGCTATGACGACGGCATGGCCGAGCGCATCCGGCGGGCCGCGGGGCGGCCGGTCACGGCGTACATCGACAACTACGGCAAGGATGGCCGACAGGTGGCCGAGGCGCTCGGCGTTCCCGCCGAGCGCTACCGCTCCAGCGCAGACCGGCGCGAGGTGGAGCTGCGGCTGCTCCGCGACGACCCGGAATCCGTCGCCCAGGCGACGAGCGTGCTGCAGAAGGTCGTCGACCTCGCCGGCGCGGGCGCGTTCCGGCTGCTCGTGTCGGGGCTGTATCCCATCGACGACATCGTGGACGCGTTCGAGGACCTCGCCAAGCTGCACGCCCGGGGGAAGATCGTCCTGGCCACCCGTCCCGTCACCCGGGTGCGAACCCTGCGCGCGCGCGAGGTGTTCGAGCGGATGCCCTGATCCCGGGGACGCAGGAGCAGGGAACGGATGCCGCGGACCTCGCTGCCGCGGCATCCGTCGCCCCTGGCTCAGGCCCCGGTGATCCAGACGGTCGTCTCACCCGGCAGCTGGTCGCCCTCGAAGTGCTGGCTCGACAGCGACCTGGCGCCCCGTCCATCGAGGGCGTACGGCGCCTCCCCGAAGTTCGTCACGACGGTCCAGCCGTTCGGCCTGCGGAACGCCAGCACGTCGTCGCGGCCGGTGTCGATCCACTCCAGGGACTCGTCGGTCTGCACCAGGCGGCGCAGAGCGAGCGCCTGGCGGTAGAGCGCCAGCGTCGAGGTCGGGTCGCCGTCCTGCACCGACACGGCGAGCTCGCCGAACCAATCGGGCTGCGGCAGGTGCGCCCCGCCGTCGCCGAAGCCGAACGAGGAGCCTGCTGCCGACCATGGCAGCGGGACGCGGCATCCGTCCCGTCCGATGTCCTCGCCGGGGCTGCGGAAGAAGGTCGGGTCCTGGCGCGCGGAGTCGGGGATCGACGCGACCTCGTGCAGGCCCAGCTCCTCGCCCTGATAGACGTACGCCGACCCCGGCAGCCCGAGGACGAACAGCGATGCCGCTCGGGCGCGCCGCAGGCCCCGCTCCTTGTCGAGTGCCGGCGTGGTTCCGCCGGAGAGCAGCCACTCGTTCCCGTGCTTGCGCGTCGGCCGGCCCTTCTCGTCGCGCTCGGCGTCGGGCAGGCCGTACCGGGTCGCGTGGCGCACCACGTCGTGGTTCGACAGCACCCAGGTCGTCGAGGATCCCGACTTCTCGGCGAGGGCGAGGTTGTCGCCGACGATGCGGCGGAACTGCCCGGCATCGAAGTCGGCCTCGAGCAGGTCGAAGTTGAACGCCTGGCCCAGGCTCTCGGCGCGCGCGTACAGCGGGATGCGCGACGGCTCGACCCACGCTTCGGCCACGGCGGTGCGCGGCGGGTCGTACGAGTCGAACACCTCGCGCCACTCGGCGTACACCTCGTGCACGTCGTCGCGGTCGATCATCGGGTGGTTGCCGTCACGGGGCATGGCGTCCAGCTCCGCCTGCGACGGGAGCGGGTCGACGAAATCCTTCGTGAGCATGTGGGCGACATCGATGCGGAAGCCGTCGACGCCGCGGTCCGACCAGAAGCGCAGCGTGGTGACGAAGTCGGCGCGCACCTCGGGATTGGACCAGTCGAGGTCGGGCTGCTCCTTGGCGAAGTTGTGGAAGTACCACTGCCCGTCGGCCACGCGCTCCCACGCCGATCCGCCGAACACCGACACCCAGTCGGCGGGCGGCTCGGACCCGTCGGGGCCCGTGCCGTCGCGGAAGATGTACCGCGCCCGGGCGGCCGAGCCGCGCCCCGCCGCGAGAGCCTCCTGGAACCATGCGTGCTGGTCGGAGGTGTGATTCGGGACGATGTCGACGACGACCTTGATGCCCGCCGCGTGCAGCGCCGCCAGCATCTCGTCGAAGTCGTCGAGCGTGCCCAGCCGCGGGTCGACGTCGCGGTAGTCGGCGACGTCGTAGCCGCCGTCCGCCAGCGCCGACGGGTAGAACGGGCTCAGCCAGACCGCGTCGACGCCGAGCTCTTTCAGATACGGCACGCGCGAGGTGACGCCCTTGATGTCGCCGATGCCGTCGCCGTTCGCATCCGCGAAGCTTCGCGGATACACCTGGTAGACCACCGCCTGCCGCCACCAGGCGGGCAGCTCGAGGTCGTTGAGCTTGTTGGTCAGGGGTGCGGAGTGCACAGTCGTCACGGGGACGCGTTTCCTTTCGGGTGTTCCTTGTCGGGTGGGATGACGGGATGCCGCGGGCTCAGCCCTTCACGGCACCCTGGGTGACGCCCTCCACGACCCATCGCTGGGTGAAGAGGTAGACGATGATGGCCGGCGCCATCGCCATCAGGTACGAGGCGAACGAGACGTTGTAGTTGTTGCTGAACTGCGTCTGGAAGATGTTCTGCACCACCGGCAGCGTCTGCAGCGCCGGGTCGGAGATGATGAGCGACGGCATCATGAAGTCGTTCCACGAGGCCAGGAAGGCGAAGATGCCGACGGTGGCGCTCATGGGGGCGAGCAGCGGGAAGATCAGCCGCCAGAACGTCTGGTTGGTGCTGGCGCCGTCGATGCGCGCGCTCTCCTCCAGCTCGGCGGGGATCGAGCGCAGGAACGCCGTGAAGAGCAGGATGCTGAAGCTCAGCTGGAACATGATCTTCAGGAGGATCACGCCGGCGGGGTTGTCGAGACCGGTGAGGCCCGTCAGCTGGATCTGCGGGAGCGCCACCACCGGGAACGGCAGGAACATCGCCGCGAGCAGGTAGTAGAACGAGTACCGGAACAGCTTGTGGTCCCAGTTGCGCGAGATCGCGAACGAGGCGAGCGCCGCAAGGATGATCGTGCCGCCCACCGTGAAGACGGTGATCAGCAGCGAGATGAGGAACGCGCGCGGGAAGTTCGTCAGCTCCCACGCCGTGACGAATCCCTCGATGCTCCACGGCGACGGCCACGTGAAGGCGTTGCCGTCGACGGCCTGCGACTGCGTCTTGAACGCCATCATCACCGTCACGTACAGCGGGACGAGCACCGTGATGGCGCAGAGGGCGAGCACGATGGTCCCCGGCCAGTTGACGCGCTCCATTGCGAACCGGGAGCGGGCGGGCTTCCGGGCTTCGTCGCCGGCGAGCACGCGCTCGGCGGTCATGTCCTCGACAGCGAGGGCGGGCTGCGTGGTCATCAGAACACGTTCCTTCCGCGAGTGAGACGGAGTTGGAGGAGGGCCAGGCTGAGCGCGATGAGGAAGAAGATCGTCGCGTTGGCCATCTGATAGGCGTAGTCGCCGCCCGAGAAGCCGGTGAAGATCGTCATCGCGATGCTGCGCGTCGCGGTGCCCGGGCCGCCGTTGGTGAGGCCGACGATGATGTCGTAGGCGTTGAGGAAGTCCTTGAAGCCGATGATCAGGTTGATCACGACGTAGCCGGCGACGAGCGGCAGCGTGATGCGCGTCAGCTGCTGGAACTTGCCGGCGCCGTCGATGTCGGCCGCCTCGTACACGTCGCCGGGGATCGACAGGAGCCCGGCGATGTAGATGAGGAGCGTGCCGGGGATCGCCTGCCACGCGGTGACGATGACGATCGCGATCCAGGCCAGGTCGGGGTTGGCGAGGATGCTCTCGCTCAGCCACCCGATGCCCCACAGCTGGCCGAGCGTGGGCACGGAGTTGGAGAACAGGAAGTTGAAGACGTAGGCGATGATGATGCCCGAGATCACCATCGGGATCACGAAGATGGTCCGCAGCCCCGTCTTCAGCCG
This sequence comes from Microbacterium atlanticum, assembly GCF_015277815.1. Taxonomy (NCBI): domain Bacteria; kingdom Bacillati; phylum Actinomycetota; class Actinomycetes; order Micrococcales; family Microbacteriaceae; genus Microbacterium; species Microbacterium atlanticum. Next base: position 3,115,424 of record NZ_CP063813.1, on the reverse strand, counting down.
CACCCGCGACACCAGCCCGACCGCGAGGAGGAAGGCGAGGACGTTGACGACGACGACGGTCACGGCGGCGAAGCCGAACGTGAACAGGTAGCTCTGCAGGATCGCCGGGTCGGTGAAGACGGCGATGTAGTTGATGATGCCGACGAACTCCCAGTCCCCGAATCCGATCGAGTTGGTGAAGCTGAAGAAGATGCCGATGACCGCGGGGATCGTGATCGCCAGCGTGAACAGGATCAGCGCGGGCAGGAGGAAGAGGTAGTAGACCCCGTCCACCTTGCGGCGCGTGCGCGGCATCGTCGCCGCGCCGGAGCGCCGGTCCGTCTTCGGCGCCGTGACGGCGGCCGTGGTGGTTGCCATGAGTGCGTTCCTCTCGTGTCGCGCTATTGGCGCAGCGCCAGGCGGGCCCAGTCGGCGTCGAGCCTCGCGAGCGTGCGCTCGGGGTCGGCGCCGGTCACGATGCCCTGCATGTAGTTGTCGGTGGGGATGGTCAGCGGGATCGCCTTCGAGGCGCCTTGGTAGAACTGCGCGGCGTCGTAATACTCCTTCATCCCGAGGATGCGCTCGTCGGTGACGGGGGCGGAGTCGGTCGTGGTGCCGTAGCCGAGGAAGGCCGCGTTGTACTCGTCCATGACCTCCTTCTGGAAGAGGTAGCTCAGGAAGTCCCGCGCCCCCTCCTTCTGGTCGGACGCCTCGGGGATCCACGCGGCGAGGTCGATGTTCACGCGCACCCTGTTGTCGGCGGGGTCGTCGGTCATCGGCAGCGGGAAGGTGCCGAGGTCGAGGTCGGGGTTGGTCTTGTCGATCTCGCCGAAGGCCCACGGCCCCTGCAGGTACATCGCCGCCTCCTCCTTGGCGAAGGCGAGGTTGCCGTCGCCGTAGCCGCGGCTGGCGGCATCCTCGTTGACGTAGTTCTCGGTGAGCTGCACCATCCGCTCGACCGGGTCCAGCATCGTCTTCTGGAACGACACGGGAGAGTTGGGACCGACCTCCGTGCCGAGCTCGTTCATCTGCTCGTAGAACTCGGCCACGTCGATCTCGCCGCCCACCGTGTAGTCGAACCACCCCTGCCCGACGGTCCACGGATCCTTGAAGGTGGCGTAGAACGGCGTGATCCCGGCGGCCTGGAGGGCGTCGCAGACGGCGATGAGCTCATCCCACGTGGTGGGCACTTCGAGCCCCTGCTCCTCGAAGATGCGCTTGTTGTAGATGACGGACGCCGCCATCACCGAGTACGGCAGCACGCTGGTGCGGCCGGGGTAGGTGGCGTACTGGTCGACGAGATCCTGCACCTCGGGCAGGATGCGGTCGGCCTCCGGCATGTCGCTGAGGTCGCTGAGGGCGCCGCGCTCCATGAAGCGCGCCATCTCCATGTTGTAGTTGAGCAGCCCGAGGTCGGGCGGGTTTCCGCGGAGAAACCCCGCTTGCAGGTTCGAGGAGGTGTCGAAGACGACTTCGACCTCGTCCTGGCTGGCGTTGTACTCCTTGATGAGGTCCCGGAAGTACGGGATGGCCTCGGGCTTGCTGAGGTGGAACCTCACCTCGGCGGGACCCGATGCTGCGCCGGCGCACGCGACGAGCGTGGAGCCGGCGATCGCGAGGGCGGCGGCCGCTGCGCAGGCGCGGCGGACGATGACGGATGCTGCAGGCACGACGTTGTCCTTCTCCGTGGGGTCGAGGGTCGCATTGGTTCGATGATTAGATTTAGCCGTCGAATCAAATTGTTGTCGTCCATAATGCAGAAGGAGCCCACGAAAGGTCAAGGCCTTGACTTCACAATCCCTGCTGACGCCGACGACGCTGCGTCGGGCGAGCCTGGACGCGGTGCTCGGCTTCGCGTGGGATGCCGAGGCCTTCACCTCGTCCGATGTGATCGAGAGCACCGGGCTGACCCGGTCGACGGCCATCGACGTCGTCGACGAACTCGTCCGGCGTGGCCTCCTGGCCGAACTGCCCAACGCGAGGGCCGCCGGGGACTACCGCAAGGGGCGCCCTGCCCGCCGGTTCGCGTTCCGTTCGGACGCCGCCTGCGTCGTGGGACTGGATGCGGGCCGTGCCCACCTCACGGCGACCGTGGCCGACCTCCGCGGCGGGGGCCTCTCGGTGCGCCACCTCGACGTGGCTCCCGAGGAGGATTCCGCCGAGGCCCGGCGGCGCGACGCCGCACGGGTCGTCGACGAGGCGCTGTCTTCGGCGGGGCGCGGGCGGTCCGCCGTGGCGGCCCTGTGCGTCGGCGTGCCGGCGCCGGTCGACCGCGCAGGCGCCTCGCCGCCCCACCGCGACGACTTCTGGCGGCGCATGAACCCCGACTTCGCCGGGCTCTTCGGGGCGTGGGCGCCGCTGGTGCGCGTCGAGAACGACGCGTCGCTGGCCGCGGTCGCCGAGCGCACCGTCGGGGCGGCGGTCGGATACGACGACTTCGTCACGCTCCTCGCGGGCGACCGCCTCGGCGCCGGCGTGTGGGTGGACGGCCGGCTGCTCCGGGGTGCGCACGGCGGGGCGGCCGAGATGGTGGCGTTCGACCACGTCGCAGGCGTCGAGGGCGCCTGGGGCCTCGGCTATCGCGCCGCAGCCCTGGCGCGCGAGGCGCTCGCCGCGGGCGCCGTGCCCGCCGGCAGCGCGCTGCGACGGCTCGCGGACGCCAGGATCGACGGAAAGGCGGTGCTGACGCTGGCGGCGGGGGGCGACGAGGCGGCGCTCGCGATCGCGCGGCAGGTCGGCGAGACGCTCGCCGTGGTGGCCGGCGTGCTCGGCAGCTTCTTCGACTCGCGCCGCATCATCGTCTCGGGCGCGGTCGCCGAAGGCGCCGGCCCCGTGATCGAGGCCGCGCGCGCCGCACTCCCGCGCGAGCTCGACCTGCCTGTCCCCGAGGTGGTGGCCTCGACGCTCGGCGCCGACATCGTCTCGCTGGGCGCGGTGCACGCGGCGATCGAGACGGCCCGCGAGGGGGCGCTCGACCTCCCGGCTTTCGCGGGGTCCTGACCGTCAGCCGGCGGCTCCGCCGGCGCCTGCGGCCGTTGGTGCGCCGGCGTCGGAATCGGGGCGGAGCCGCGCCCACTCGGTAACCACCCGCGCCGGTCGGACGCCCGCCCAGTCGTCCAGCTGGTCGGCGAAGTGCGGCGATCCCGGGTGCCCCGAGGCGCCGAACGGGACGCTCCACAGGCTCTGCTCCCGGTCCGCCAGGTCCCACGCCCAGCGCGCGACCGAGCCCCGCCAGCTGCGCTCGGTGACGCCCGAGGTGGAGCCGGTGCACCGCACCGTCTCGCCGTCTCCCGACATCGGGATGTCGAGCCCCGCCCCCGGAGCCATGACGCCCGGGACGCCGGCGAGCGCATGCGTCGGCAGCAGCCGGTGCATCTCGCCCCACGCGGGCGCGACGGATGCCTCCTCCCACGCCTCGGTGACGATCGACGGCATCTCCGGCGCGAGGGCCGGATGCCGCAGCAGACGCGGCAGCGCAGCGGGCACCTGGACATCCGCGCCGACCCACGCGTCGAACACGCGGCCGAACGGGTGCGGGGCGCGGAGCGGGGCCAGCGCCGGATGCGCGGCGACGCGGCGGGCGACGCCGGACCGCCAGGCGCCGTAGCGGCCGGCGTCAGCGGAGGAGGCATCCATCCGCCCGTCCCACGCGCGCAGCTCGTCGAGCGCCGCCGCGGCGGCGGGCGACAGGTCGTCCGGGCGGACAGCGGCGAGGAGACCGGCCATCAGGGAGCCTCCTGCGGTGTCGCCCCAGACCGCGGCGAACTCGGCGACCGCGCGAGGCCGCCGCTCGGCGAGAAGGTGGCGGATGCGCGACGCGCGGTGCGGCGGCGGGTAGGCCCAGCCCAGGTCGATGCGCGGATCGGAGGGGCGCTCGTTGGCGTCGACGACGCTGTCGGTCACCTCCACGGCCGGGACGGCCGGCCGGTTCGGGGCCGGATCCACCGTGGCGCCGTCGAATGCCCGCCGGCGCCGGCCGGGCGGCCGATCGGGCGTCGCGCCGACGGTGGCCGAGAGCACGACGCCGGTGCGATCGGCCGCCAGGACGCGGTTCACCGGGTCCACCCACGACGAGAAGGCGCCGATCACCTCGACGGCGGTGCGCGCGCGCAGCAGCGGCAGCAGCGCCCGGGCCCCCACGTCGGCGCCCGCCCGCGCGGGAAGGCGCACGCTCCAGCCGACGAGCTCGCCGTCGCGTCGGCTCAGCTCCGACACCACCGTGCCGCGCTCGGTCTCGATCGCCTCGACCTCGACCGCCTCGGCTCCACGAACCCGCACCAGCGAGCGCCGCACGTCGGCGGGGCGCCAGCCCCGCGGGCCGAGGGAGTCGTACCCGTCCTCGGTCGGGCGCAGCCGCTCGCGGAACACGTCGACGCTGTGCGCCATCGCGTTCGTCACGCCCCACGCGGCCTCGCCGGTGTGGCCGAAGTGCTGCACGCCGGGCACCCCGGGGAACGTGAGGCCGACGACGTCGAACTCGTCGCAGGCCAGCCGCACCTGCTGGTACACGCCGGGCAGCTCGAACGTGCGGTGCGGGTCTCCCGCGAGGAGCGGCATCCCGCTGTCCGTCCTCGATCCGTGCAGCGCCCACGCGTTGCTGCCCGAGGTCGGCGTGCCGTCTTCCCCGGAGTCGCCGTCGTCGCCGAATCCGGCGAAGACGTCGACCCAGTCGTCGCCGAGCGTCGCGGCCACGTGCTCGCGCCACAGCAGCAGCGGAAGCGGCGAGAACAGCGCATGGGCCGCATGCAGCACCCCGAGGGGATCGTGGTCCTCCCACGGCTCGAGGGGCCGGGCCTCGTGGAACGCCGTATCCAAGGTCGCGAACTCGGCGGCCGAGCCGCCGGACGTCGCCATTCCCCGGCGGACCCCTGCGGCGTAGCGGCGGACGAACTCGGCGGTGTCCGCGTCGAGCGCCGCGAACGCCCGGCGAGCCGTGTCGTCCAGGCGCGCACGTCGCGCGAAGACGTCCCACGCCACTCCCGCCTGCCCGATCAGCTCCGAGATGCGGCCCGACGCGCGCAGCCGGGCGACCTCGATCTGCCAGCCGCGATCCCGCGCGGTCACCTCGCCCTGCGCCTCGGCGAGGTCGCCGACGTCCGAGGCGCGGATATGGGGGACGCCGAGCTCGTCCCGGAAGACCTCTGCCATGCCGTCAGACTGGCACAGCGTCCGTCTGGCGGGGGCGAACCGGCCGCGACGGCGAGGAGGGGCGTTAGCATCGGCCCCGACGACCGTGCGAGAAGGGCAGGCGCATGAGCCTGAACGAGATCGATCCCACTCTGCCGCCCTCCGGAGAGGGCTGCGCCGACTGCGACGCCGTCGGCGGCTGGTGGGTGCACCTGCGGCGGTGCGCGGTGTGCGGAGAGATCGGATGCTGCGACACCTCGCCCGCACAGCACGCGACGGCCCACTTCCGCTCCAGCGGGCACCGCTACGCGCGCAGCTTCGAGCCGGGGGAGACCTGGTTCTGGGACTACATGGCCGGGGATTACGTGGACGGCCCGCCGCTCGCGCCGCCGGAAGCTCGTCCGCTCAGCCAGCCTTCGCCCGGTCCCGCGGGCCGGGTGCCGGCCGACTGGCGACTTCTGATCCACTGACGACGAGGGGCCTTGCCATGGGTGGTTCGAGTGTGACGCAGACCGACCTCGAGCGGATGATGAGGCCGCCGCTCACCGACGCGCAGTGGAGCCGCCTGCGGGCGTTCGGAGAGCCGCAGGAGGTCGCCGAGGGCGAGTACCTGTTCGAGGCCGGAGACCTGGACTACGACCTGATCCTCGTCGAGTCCGGCGAGATCGAGCTGGTGCGCGTCTCGTTCGGCTGGGTGGGCGAGACGTCGATCGGGCGGATGGGCCCGCGCAGCTTCGTGGGCGAGCTCGGGCTGCTCAACGGTCAGGGCGCGTTCCTGTCGGCGCGCGCCTCGGCCGGGGGGCGGATGCTGCGGGTCAGCCGTGCCCAGCTGCGACTGCTCATGGCGGAGGACGACGAGCTGTGCGACATCGTGCTGCACGCACTGTGGGCCCGCCGCGAGATGCTCCGCCGGGGACCCGCTGCCCTCACGCTGAAGCTCGTCGGCCCGCGTTCGTCGCGCGAGTTCATGACGCTTCGCCGGTTCGCCGAGCGCGTCGACCTGGTCCACACCGCGATCGAGCTGCCGCCCGGCGACCTCGGCCCGCTCGGAGAGCACGGCATCACGCTCGACGACCTTCCGGTCGCGTTCATCCAGGGCGCGCCGATGCCGCGGGCCACCCCCGGCGCCGTGGCGGAGAGGCTGGGGCTCAGCTACCAGGCGCGCGGCGACGAGGTCGTCGACCTGGTGGTGATCGGCGGGGGACCGGCGGGGCTCGCCGCCGCGATCTACGGCGCCTCCGAGGGACTGAGCACGGTGCTGCTGGACGCGGTCGCGCCGGGCGGGCAGGCCGCAGCCACCTCGCGCATCGAGAACTTCCTCGGGTTCCCGTTCGGCGTCAGCGGCGGCGACCTCATCGGCCAGGCATCGCTCCAGGCACTGAAGTTCGGAGTCCGCGTGTACGCGCCGTGCGAGGCCGTCGACCTGCGCGCCGCGGGGGACGACCTCGACATCACCCTGACCGACGGTCGCGTCATCCGTGCCCGCACCGCGATCGTCACCTCCGGAGCCGCCTACCGCACGCTCGATCTCGACCGCTGGAACGAGTTCGAGGGAGCGGGGATCTACTACGCGGCGACGCCGCTCGAGCTGCGGCAGGTGCTCGAGTCGCCGGTGGTAGTCGTCGGCGGGGCGAACTCCGCCGGCCAGGCATCGCTCTACCTCGCCGCCAACGGCTGCCCCGTGCACCTCGTGGTGCGCGGGTCCGACCTCGGCACGCGGATGTCGTCGTACCTGGTGGACCGGCTCCTCGAGGAGCCGAGGGTCGCCGTGCACACCGGGTCGCGCGTGGTCGGCCTCGAGGGCTCGTCGTCCCTCGAGCGCGTGCGCATCGACTCGATCGGCGACGTCGACGCGAAGGGCCTCTTCTGCTTCATCGGCGCCGAGCCCGCGACGTCGTGGCTCGCCGAGCTGGATCGCGACGCCGACGGGTTCCTGCGGACCGGCACCGACGTGTCGGTGCAGTCGCTCCAGCGCTGGCAGGGGCTGGGGCGCGAGCCGCTGCCCTTCGAGACGTCGGTGCCGCGCGTGTTCGCCGCCGGCGACGTGCGCCGCGGATCCATGAAGCGCGTGGCCGCCGCCGTGGGCGAGGGCTCCAGCGCTGTCGCGTCGGTGCACCGCGCGCTCGCGGACCTGCGCTGAGCGCACCCTCCGCGGGCCGCGCTGGCCCGGCGGACCCGCGCTGGCCCCCGGGCCCGCGCCGGCGCTCGCCGGCCCGCGCCGGCCCGCGCCGAGCGCCGAGACAGGGCGTTTCGGCCGAGCAGAGGAGCGACGTCCCCGGTCTCGGCCGGAATCCCTTGCCTCGAGCCGCGCCGGCTGGCGTGACCCGGGCTGCGCGGCGAGACGCGGCGTGCTCGCCGAGCCGAGGGGTCGCCGGCTCGCACTCCGCGGCGAGACAGGGCGTTTCGGCCGAGCTGAGGAGCGATGTCCTCGGTCTCGGCCGGAATCCCTTGCCTCGAGCCGCGCCGGCTGGCGTGACCCGGGCTGCGCGGCGAGACCGGGCCTCCCCGCCGACCGGAGGGTTCGTCGACCTCCCTCAGCCCCGAGACCGGGCGTCTCGGCCGAGCTGAGGGGCGGCGTCCCCGGTCTCGGCCGAAACGCCTTGCCTCGAGACGGCGTCGGCGCGGCCGCGGTGGCCCGCGGTTACCAGCCGCTGCGCGTCGGAGTGTGACCCTCCCGTGCGTCGTCGGGCATCGCCATCTCGGCGCGCACGCCGAGCAGGCGGATGGGACGGCCCGGATCGATCTTCGCGACGAGCTCGAGCGCCCGCGCCACGACGACCGCGCGGTCGGACGTCGCCGGGATCTTCTTCGTGAACGTCTTCGTGAGGAAGGGCGCGTAGCGCACCTTGAGGCCGAGTCCCACGACAGGGCGATCGTCGGATGCCACCTCATCGAGCACCTCGTCGAGGAGGCGGCGAGCCTCGCGCTCGATGTCGTGGGGATCGACGATGTCGACCTGGAACGTCGTCTCCTTGCTGTGCCCGCGCGCCACCCACGGCGTGTCGTCGACGACTGCGGACCCGTCGCCGCGACCGAGCTGGCGGTACCACGGCCCCATCTTCGGCCCGAACTCACTCGCCAGCGCGTCGGTGTCGGCGACGGCGAGCTCGCGGACCGTCGTGACCCCGAGCAGCGCGAGCCGCTTGGAGACCTTGGAGCCGACGCCCCACAGGGCGATCGTCGGCTTGTCGCCCATCACGTCGAGCCAGTTGTCCGCGGTCAGACGGAAGACGCCCCGCGGCTTGCCGAAGTCGGTGGCGTTCTTGGCGCGCACCAGTGTGTCGCCGATGCCGACGCTGCAGTGCAGCCGCGTGCGCTCGAGCACCGCCGCCTGCAGCCGGCGTGCGTACCCCTCGGGATCCTGCGCGGCGACGCCGACGAACGCCTCGTCCCACCCGAGCACCTGCACCACCGCACCGGGCTGCGCGCGCAGCGTCGCCATGACCTCCTCGGACGCGGCGAGGTACGCGGGCGCGTCGACCGGAAGGATGACGGCATCCGGAACCTTGCGTGCGGCGATGCGCAGCGGCATCCCGGATCCCACCCCGTACTGCCGTGCCTCGTACGACGCCGTCGACACCACCGCGCGCTCGGTGGGATCGCCCCGGCCGCCGACGATCACCGGTCTGCCGGCGAGATCGGGGGTGCGCAGCACCTCGACCGCCGCGATGAACTGGTCCAGATCGACGTGCAGCACCCATCGGTCCGCCGACCGCCCGCCGTCGCTCACGAACCCGCCTCCGAAGACCCGTGCATGAGACGAGACTAGGCCGGGTTCGCGGGCGCGAGGCATCCGGCGTCCGTACCTCTCCGCGGGCTCGGCCGTCAACCCCGTGCCGCCCGCCGCCGGACCTTCGTACGGTGGCTTCTCCTGAGAGAGAGGACACGAACACCCATGTCCGACAACCTTCCCGATGACATCCCCCGCGCCCCTGACGGGCTGACCGGCGTGCAGCCGCTGCGCGACCAGGACACCTCGATCGAACCCGATCCCACCCTCGACCCGGCGCAGGCCGAGTGGGACCGCACGAACGGGCAGACTGACGACTTCGACGACGACGCGGCGACCGCCACCGGCGACGACCCCGCGCACCTGCCGTCGGACGAGGACCAGGTGCCACGCCTCGACCTGCCGTCGGAGGGCCTCCAGCCCGAGACGCAGGACATGTCTCCTGAGATCGCCGAGCTGGGCGAGAGCGGGCAGGGCGACCTCGCCCCCGAGGACTACTAGGCCCTCGACGTGCGGGTCCTCCTCTGGCCCATCCACGGCGGCTACACCGACGCCTTCGTCCGCGGCGCCCACGAGTACCTTCTCGCGGTGCCCGGCGACGGGCCGGGGGAGGACGACGGCGTCGGATGCTGGGGGTGGGAGCACGCCCGGGCTGTCCCGCTCCACGCGCTCGGCGAGGAGGACATCGACATCGTCGTCCTCCAGCGCCCGGAGGAGCTCGCGCTGGTGGAGCAGCTGACCGGCCGCGTGCCGGGCAGGGATGTGCCCGCGGTGTACCTGGAGCACAACACTCCCGGCCCGTCCGCCTTCGCCACGAGGCATCCGCTCGCCGATCAGCGCAGGATCCCGATCGCTCACGTGACGCACTTCAACCGGCTGTTCTGGGACAGCGGGAACGCCCGCACGACCGTGGTCGAGCACGGCGTGCCCGACCCCGGGCCGCTCTACACCGGGGAGCTGCCGCGCATCGGGGTCGTGGTCAACGAGCCGGTGCGGCGGTGGCGGGCGACGGGCACCGATCTGCTGCCGCAGTTCACGCGGGAAGCGCCGGTCGACGTGTTCGGGATCGACGCGGGGCGGCTGGCGGATGCATTCCCGGGTCACACCGACATCCACCCCGCGGAGAGCCTGCCGCCCCGGCTGCTGCACGCCGAGCTGGCGCGCCGGCGCGTGTACGTCCATCCGTTCCGCTGGACCTCCCTCGGCCTTTCGCTGCTGGAGGCGATGCATCTGGGGATGCCGGTGGCCGCTCTCGCGACGACCGAGGCCGGTCGCGCCGTGCCGCCCGACGCCGGCGTGGCATCGACGGACGTCGACGAGCTGCGGCGTGCGGTGCGGACCTTCCTCCACGAGCCGGAGTGGGCGAGGGACGTCGGCGCCCGGGCGCGCACGCACGCGCTCACCCACTACGGCCTGCCGGCGTTCCTGGCGCGGTGGGACGACGTGCTCACCGAGACCGTCGACGCCACCCGGCGCGCCGCCGCGGCGCTGCGGCGACGTCGTGCCGCCGCAGCCCACCCGCACGCGCCGACGGGCGGGAACGCCGCGACCACGATCGGCGCCCCGGTGCCGTAAGGCTGCGCCGCCGGCGCTGGGCAGGCGGCTTCAGTGCGGCGTGACGCTCGCGCCGCCCGCCGCTGAGCGAGGACAATGGGGGCTCAGCCGGAGGGCGTCCGGCGTGACCCGATCCGAGGAGTCGTCATGGCCCGGCCTCTCTCCCAGATCCGCGAACGGTCCCGGGCGCGCGCGCAGGCGCGTGCCGCCGCACGGGCGGAGCTCAAGAACACCGCGTACGAGATCTTCATCGGTGCGCTGTCGATCCTCTCGATCGTGAACCTGGTGCTGGTGTACCTGGTCGCGGGGGACGCCGCGCTCGAACTCGTGCTGTCGGTGATGAACGCGCTGTTCAGCGCGATCTTCCTCGGCGACTTCATCTACCGGATCACGACGGCGCCGTCGGCCGGCCGGTACTTCTTCCGCGGCTTCGGCTGGGCCGACCTGCTGGCGAGCCTCCCGTTCCCGCAGTTCAAGATCCTGCGGCTGTTCCGTCTGCTGCGCGTCTTCCGGCTGCTGCGCGAGCTCGGTCCGAGGACCGTCTGGACGACGCTGGTGAAGGACCGCGCGAACAGCGCCCTGATGACCCTCCTGCTCATGGGGGTGCTGGTGCTCCAGTTCGGCAGCATCTCGGTGCTGGCCGTCGAGGAGGACGCCGACGGCGCGAACATCACCACAGCCTCGGACGCGCTCTGGTACACGCTCGTCACCATCTCGACGGTGGGCTACGGCGATCGGTTCCCCGTGACCAACGCCGGACGCCTGATCGGGGCGCTGATCATCATCGTGGGCGTCGGCATCTTCGGCACCTTCACGGGGTACCTCGCCAACCTCTTCCTCGGGCCGCGCAAGGCGGCGGACGAGAACGCCGAGGCGGATGCCCAGGCTCTGGCGGTCAGTGACGTCGAAGGCGAGACGGCCCCCGAAGCGGCGACACCTTCCCTGGCCTCGCACGCGGCGAAGGGCGTCGCCGCCGGTGCGGTGTCCGGTGCCGTCGACGCGGGCGTCGCGGTGACGTCGACGGCCGGGGCGGATGTCACCGCGGCGGGCCCGACCACGACCGCGCGCGCGAGCGACGACGCCACGCAGCGACTGCACGAGCTCCTCGCGCAGTCGGAGCAGACGATGGCCGAGATCAAGAGGCTGCTCGCCGGCGCGACGCCCTAGCTCTCGCGCCGCGCGACCGCGTTCACGATGCCGGCGCCGAGCACGAGGGCCGCCGCGAGGGCGGGCGCGACGAGGGCGACGGGCGCTCCGGCCGCGTCGGCGACGATGCCGGTGAGAGCGGATGCCGCGGACTGGCCGACCACGATCCCCGAGCCGAGCATCGTCATGACGGTGGCGGACCGGCCGCGTGGGCTGAAGGCGGCGGCGAGGCTGTACTGCGTGACGAGCGTCGGCCCGATGCCGACGCCGATCACCAGCAGGCACAGCGCCATCCCGGTGACGGAGTCGACGAACGGCAGCGCGGCCGCGCCGGCGACGAGGAGCCCCGCGAAGGTCAGCCACCGCGCGCGGAGCGAGAAGCGCGCAGGGAAGAGGGTCACGCCGAGGGCGAGCGCGGCCGATCCGATGCCCATCGCGCCGTACACGAGCCCGGCCTGCTCGGGCACGCCGCGCTCGGCCATGAAGGCGGTGAGGGAGGTGAGCATCGCCCCGAAGAAGAGCCCCATCCCGAGGGCACCCGCGACGGGTGCGAGCACCCGCACGCGCAGAAGCTCCCCGACGGGGGCTTGCACCGGGCGCTCGGCGTTCCCGTGCGCTGTGCCGCTCGCAGCCGTCGGGTGCAGCGCGAACGCGGTGACGAACACCAGGGCGAGCAGCGCGGCGCCGATGACCGGTGCCGCGGGCGTCATCGTCGTGGCGAGGAGGCCGACGATCACCGGACCGAACACGAAGACGATCTCGTCGGCGGCGGACTCGTACGCCATGGCCCCGTTGACGATCCTCGTGCGGCGGTCACGCGGATAGGCCCGCCCGATGATGGCCACCAGGCGGCTGCGCGACAGCGGCGCGACCTGGGGCATCGACGCGCCGATGAAGAACGCGACGGCCAGGAGCGCGGCATCCGGAACCGGCGCGAAGGCCAGCCACGCCATCGCCACGAGCAGCACGCTGTTGGCGGTGCCCGCGATCAGCAGCACGCGGCGCTGCCCGAACCGGTCGGCGGCGGCGCCGAGGAGCGGGCCGACCAGCGCTGTGCCGAGACCGGTCATGGCGCTGGTGACGCCGCCGAGCGCGAGCGAGCCGCGCGCCGACACGACGAGCGTGAGGATGCCCACGACCATCATCGCGAAGGGGAGGCGGGCGATCAGCGCGACCGGGAAGTAGGCGTAGCCGGCTTCGCGGATGAGGCTCGGGCGGCGGATCGCCGCACGCGCGATCGTGTCGGTCTCGACCAGGGTCGTGTGCATCTCTCTCCAGGCTCGCAAGCCGCCGGCGGCGGCGCATCGTGCCGCCTTGCTCCGCGCAGAGGACGCGGTCAGGTAGATGCACATCGAAATGGGCGGTGCCAGTCTACCGGAGCCCGCCTGTGCGGCGCCTGCGCGCTCTGTCGCGGGGCTGCGCCGGGGCGCACTTCCCGCGACTGCACGGCTTCTCGACCAGTGCACGGGTTGCCTGCGCGAACAAGCCGTTCCCTCGGCGCGATCCCGTGCGCTCGATGCCGGGGCGAGGCGGGGTCAGAGCGCCGCGCCGACCGCATCATCCAAGGAGTGGCAGGATGCTCCCGGAGTGCTCGACATCCCGACCGGACGCTGAAAGGACTGCACGAATGTCATTCCAGGCATACCTCGACAACATCGAGGAGAAGACCGGGCTCACGCCCCGCCAGTTCATCGAGAAGGCACGCGAGAAGGGATTCGGCGAGACGACGAAGGCGACGCCGATCATCCAGTGGCTTGCGGACGACTACGGGCTGGGGCGCGGCCATGCGATGGCGCTGGTCCACGTCATCACCAAGGGTCCACAGATCGGTGACAAGCACGTCGGCACGGACTCGACGCACTCCGACCCTTCGAACACGCTCTGGCTCGACGGCAGGGCCACGAACCCGAACGCCTGACGCGCCGCCGGACCCCTACTCGCGCCCCCGCCGGCGCCACCACGGGCGACGTCGCGCGGGGGAGGCATCCGTCCCCTCCTGCTGCGCTACGAGCCGCGCCTGCCGGCGCTCTGCCCACGCGGCGACCTCCGTCTCGACGTCGCGCACCGGGGTGACGACCGGCGGGCCGCCGAGCAGCTGCCGCCGCGCCTCGATGACGCGGCGGTTGAAGTCCTCGACGGTCTCGCGCACGTCCTGCTCACGGGCGAGCTCGTCGAGTCGATCGCCGAGCTCGAGGTTCTCGACCCGGAGCATCAGGGCGGGCGGGCCCAGCCCGGTGAGGTTCTCAGTCTCGATCTTGCGGCGGATCCACCAGTCCGGGTCGTGGCTCTCGCCGAGCCCCGGGATCGGCTTGCCGGCGCCCGGCAGGTCGTCGAAGTCGCCGCGGCGCATCGCCTGCTGGATCGCGGTCTCGACCACGGCGGCGCGGTCGGCCGCCGAATACGCCTGCGCGGCCCGCGACGGCGGCCCGGCGGCATCCGTCTCCGCTTCGGCGGCCTCGCCGTCGCGCGCCGCCCGGTAGCGGGCGGCAGCGAGGCGCGGGTCGTCGTTCATGAGCCCGGGACGTGGTCCCGCCACGAGTGCTCCGGCTCGTAGCCGAGGATGCGGCGGGCCTTGTCGATCGAGAGCAGCGTGTCGTGGTCGCCGAACCCGCGCGTCTGCACGCCGGGGAACACCTCGGCGACGAGTTCGCCGTTGGGCCGCGACATCACCGTGTCGGCCGCGGCGATGATGTACGTCTCGAAGCCCGTGGGGGCGACCTCCAAGGCGCGGCGCACGGCCTGGGCACCGTCGCGGGCGTCGATGTAGCCCCAGAGGTTCCACTTGCGCTTCGTCGCGTCGTCGTCGAACGACGGGAACTCGGCGTAGTCCTCGGGGACCATCACGTTCGAGAAGCGCAGACCGGTGATCGACAGATCGGGATGCCAGCGCACCAGCTCGACCGCCATGCGCTCCTCGAGCGTCTTGACGAGCGAGTACACCGACTCGGGGCGGGGCGGGTACTCCTCGTCGACCGGGATGTACGGCGGCGGAACGTCGAACGGCAGGCCCAGCACGGTCTCGCTCGAGGCGTACACGATGCGACGGATGCCGAGCCTCACCGCCGCCCAGAACACGTTGAAGCTCGCCGTCATGTTGTTGTGGAACGTCGCCACGTCGGAGCGGATGCCGGGAGCCGGGATCGCGCCCAGGTGCACGACCGCGTCGAACCCGTCGTGGCGGTCGTTCACCGCCGAGAGGGCGTCGACGACCTGGCCGTAGTCCGTCAGGTCGACCTGCACGAAACCGGGACCGCGGTCGCCGACCACATCGAGGCCGATGACCTCGAAGCCGGCCGCCCGCAGCTCGCGGGCGACGACGGTTCCCAGTTTTCCGGACGAGCCGGTGACGGCGATGCGCATGCCTCCAGCGTGCCACGGCGGCGGTCAGGGAGGGCCGTCATCGCCGAGCTCAGCAGGGGCCGCGTGGCGTGCCGCAACTCCGCCAGCGCGGGATGTGCGAGCCTTCGGGACCGCATGAATCCGCGCCGCGATCCGGGGGCGGGCCGACGCCGGGCGGAGTCATGGCACGGTGCGGGCGGCGTAGGGCGGGCTCAGGTCGGCGCGGCGGCGACCTCCGCCGGCGAGCCGCCGGCCGCGAGCCTGCGCAGCCGGTCCCGCGCGAAGTCCTGGGCGCGGGGGCCGCGCGCGAGCGCCCTGGCCGACACCGCGAGCACGACGCGGGTCAGCGTCACGACAGGGAGCGGGGTGCGACGCAGCCCAAGCAGCCGCCGGTACCGCACGGGGAGGCTTGCCACCGCAGCGGCGAAGAGCACACGGTACGCCACCCGCATGACGCCGGTGAACGGCGCGCGGCGGAGGAAGCGGACCACGTCGTCGACCCGGTCGTCGCGGCGAAGCTCGCCGGCCGCCAGGTAGCCGTCCATGCGCGCGTGCAGCTCGGCCTCGGTGAGCGGGGGCTGCTCCAGGCCCATCAGCCGGCCGGCCTGCGCCCACTCGCGGACGTACGCGTCGGGTCCGCCGGGGATCGGTCCGCCCCAGCGCTCGTGCGCACCGAGGAAGGCCTCGGTGAAGGCCAGGTGCACCCAGTCGACGAGGTCGGCGTCGGCGGCCGAGTACTCCCGCCGCCCCGACGCCGATTCGTATGATCCCCGCACGCGCTGGTGCAGCCGCGCGACCCGGGCCGTCTCGCGCGACGCCTGCGCGGTGGAGCCGTACGTGACGCAGATGATCCACCGCACGGTCCCGGTGAGCCGGCCGATCGGGTCGTCGCGGTACCGCGAGAAGTCGTGGACGCCCGCCATCGCCCCCGGGTGCAGGGCCTGGATGAGAAGGGCACGGATGCCGGCGACGAAGGTCCCCGTCCCCGCGTGCACCGTCCACACCGGCCCGCCGTCGGCGAACCAGCCGGCGTCGTCGCCGTCGGCGAGGGCCCGCACCCACCCGGGCGTGCCGTCGGGATCACCCGACAGTGCGGTCAGCAGTCGCGCGCGCAGCGTGGAGCGGCCGGTGTCCTTGAAGCGTGCGCGCATGGCTCCAGCGTGCCATCCGCCCGAGGGCACTCGGCGCGGCGCGGACGATTCCGCCTCGCGCACTGCGCTCCCGCGGTTCACGCGGACGGAGCGCGCGTGGACTCCCGGACGATGAGGTGCGTGGGGATCGGGGTGTCCTCGGTGATGCTGTCGGGCTCCTCGACGGCGAGCAGCACCTTCTGCATGATCAGCTCGCCCAGTGTGCCGAAGTCCTGTCGGACCGTGGTCAACGGCGGGTAGAGGTATCCCGCCTCCGGCACATCGTCGAACCCCACGACGCTCACGTCCTCGGGGACCCGCAGCCCGCGCTCGCGGAGCGCCGACATGAGGCCGATCGACATGTGGTCGTTGCCCACGAACACCGCCGATCCCGCGGCGACGTCGAGGTCCAGCCCCACGCGATGCCCGCTGGCGGCCGACCAGTCGCCGTGCCGGGGCTCGAGGATCTCGAGCCGGCGCTCGGCGAGCTCGTCCCGCCAGCCGCGGATGCGCTCCAGCGCATCGGGCGCGCGGGTGGGCCCCGCGAGGTGCAGGATCCGCGTGTGGCCGAGCTCGGCGAGGTGGCGCACGGCGGACCGCGCCCCGCGGTACTGGTCGATCGAGACGATGTGCGGGCTGCGCCGGGCGGCGGACGTCGCTGCCACCAGCGGGATGCTGAGGTCGAGCCCCCGCACCACCTCCAGCACGCCGATGTCGACGACGATCAGCACGATCGCGTCGACGCGCTGGCGCAGCAGGCCCTCGACCACGCCCTTGATCGCAGCCGGGTCGGGGTCGACGGCGCTGACCGTGTCGACGCTGTAGCGGGCCGCGCGCGCGGCGAAGTTGAAGTGCGTCGCGATGGATGTCGGACCGTAGTCCGGCACGCCGGGCGTGACGAGGCCGATGGTGCGGGTGCGTCGCGTGACGAGAGCCCGGGCGGCAGGCGAGGGGCTGTAGCGCAGCTGGGCGATCGCCTGCTCGACGCGCGCGCGGGTCGCCGGTCGCACGTTCGGCAGATCGTTGATGACCCGCGAGACGGTCTGGTGCGAGACGCCCGCGAGGCGGGCGACGTCGAAGATGTTCGCGGCCCGCGTCGATCCGTCGTCGGCCGTCGTCCGCGGGTCAGTCATCGAGCTCTTCCGGTCGCGCGACGAGCGCCAGCAGCGAGTCGACGGTCAGGGAGTCCGACGGCAGCGTGTCGACGATGCGCCCGTCACGCAGGATGGCCACCCGGTGGCCGACGCGGAGGACCTCCTCGAGCTCCGCCGAGATGAACATCACCGACAGCCCGTTGGCCGCCATCTCGCCGACGAGGTTCTGGATCTCGACCTTCGCACCGACGTCGATCCCGCGCGTCGGCTCGTCGAGCACGAGCACCCGCGGCGACAGGGCCAGCAGGCGCGCGAGCAGCACCTTCTGCTGGTTGCCGCCCGACAGCGTCCCGGCGGGGCGGTCGAGATCGGGCGGCCGGATGTCGAGCGCCTCGACCCAGCTCGCCGCGAGCTCGCGCTGCCGGGCCGGGGGGATGCGCCGCATCATGCCGCGGTCGGCCTGCAGGGCGAGCGTGATGTTGTCGAGCACGCTCAGCTCGCTGATGATGCCCTCCGACCGGCGGTTCTCGGAGGAGTACACCACGCCGAGCGAGATCGCCGAGCGGGCGCCGGTGGGCGCCTTGCCGGTCCCCTCGATCCGGATGACGCCGCTGTCGATCCGGTCGATCCCGGTGATCGCCCGAGCCAGCTCGGTGCGCCCCGAGCCGAGCAGCCCGGCAACGCCCAGCACATCGCCCTCGTGGAGGTCGACGTCCGCATCACGGATGCCCGGGCCGGCCGACACCGCCCGTGCGGTGAGCGTCGGCCGCTCGTCGAGCGCGCCCTCCGCCCGTGGAGTCGAGGTGAGGGCGGCGGCGGCGCTGCGTCCGAGCATCGCCTGCACGAGGTCGATGCGCAGGAGCTCCCGGGTCAGGTACTCGCCGATGAACCGGCCGTCGCGGAGCACGGTGACGCGATCGCACAGCTCGTACACCTGGTCGAGGAAGTGCGACACGAAGAGGATCGCGACGCCGCGCTGCTTGAGGTCGCGGACGACGCGGAAGAGCTCGGCGACCTCGTCGAGATCCAGACTCGACGTCGGCTCGTCGAGGACGAGGACCCGCACGTCGGTGGAGATCGCGCGCGCGATCGCGACCAGCTGCTGCACCGCGAGCGAGTGGGTGCCGAGCCGCGATGCCGGATCGATGTCGAGGCCGAGGTCTGCGAGCGCCTCGTGGGCGTCGCGGCGCACGCGCCGCCAGTCGATCCCGCCCGCTCTCCGCGGCTCACGGCCGAGGGCGATGTTCTCGGCGACCGACACGTTGGGGAGGAGATCGATCTCCTGGTACACGGTCGAGATCCCGGCGCGCTGCGCATCGTGCGGCGAGCTGAAGCGCATGACCTCGCCACCCAGCGTCAGCACACCGGCATCCAGCGGGAGGGCACCGGTGATCGCCTTGATGAGCGTCGACTTGCCCGCGCCGTTCTCGCCCATCAGCGAATGCACCTCGCCGGGGAACAGTCGGAAGTCGACACCGTCGATCGCGGCATCCGCTCCGAAGCGCACCGTCGCCCCGGAGAGCTGCAGCAGCGGCCGCGCCTCTTCCATCAGGCCATTATCCCGACGGAGAGGGGCGCGACCGCTGTGCACGGACGTGGTGTCGCCTCGCTATCTTCGTCGCTGCGAGCGTGCGACGATCACCCGCTGCACGACGATGAAGATCAGCAGCAGCGCCCCGATGATGATCTGGGTCCAGGCCTGCTCGGCGCCCATGAACGAGATCAGCTTCTTGATCGTGCCGTAGACCAGCACGCCGATCAGCGATCCCAGCACGTAGCCGGTGCCTCCGGTGAGGAGGGTGCCGCCGATGACCACCGCCGCGATCGCGTCGAGCTCGGTGCCGATGCCGTTGCGGGGGTACCCGGCGCCGGAGTAGGCGGTCAGCAGCAGCCCGGCCAGGCCGCCGCAGACCCCGCTGATCACGTAGACGATGATCTTGGTGCGGGCGACGCTGAGTCCCATCAGGCGCGCCGACTGCTCGTTGCCGCCGATCGCGTAGACGGTGCGTCCGAAGCGGGTCCACAGCAGCACGACGAAGGCGATGGCCACCGTGAGCAGCGCGATGATGCCGGTCGGCGTGATGTACCAGCCGCCGAGGCTGAAGCGCGTGCGCTGCAGCCACAGCACCGCCGGGTCCTCCACGCGGATCGACGAGAGGCTCACCACGAACGCCAGGCCCCGCGCCAGGAACAGTCCTGCGAGGGAGGCGATGAACGGCTGGACGTCGAAGTACTGCACCAGGACGCCGATCAAGAGGCCGATCGCGGCGCCGGCGACCAGCATGACGGGGATCGCGACCGCCGCCGGTACCCCCTGCGAGAGCATGCTCGCCCCCAGGATGCCGGTGAAGGCCATCACCGAGCCGACCGACAGGTCGATGCCGCCGGTGAGGATCACGAAGGTCAGGCCCACGGCGAGCACGACGAGGTAGGCGTTGTCCAGGAGCAGCGCCGAGAGGTTGCCCGGGCTGAGGAAACGCGGGAAGCGGGACTGCGCGCCGACGAGCAGCACGAGCAGGATCACCACGGCGGCGAAGGTCGGCATGAGCGACGCGTGCCGGCTCATGAAGGTGGCGTAGCGCGACGGGGCCGTCGTGCGGCGCGCCGTCATCTCGAGGCTCCGGGTCATGACGCCACCCCCGTCCGGTCACCGGCGGTCGATCTGCTGCGGGCGCGCGCCGCGCGCAGCGCCCCGCGGGCCCACCGGTGCAGGCGCGGGGACTGCACGAGCACGACGACGATGACGACGATCGCGAAGAACACCGGGCTCTGCGCCGAGGGCACACCGAGGAACAGGATGGTCGCCTCCAGGGTCTGGATGGTGAGCACGCCGATGACGGTGCCGGCGATCGTGAACTTGCCTCCCATGAGGGACGTGCCGCCGAGGACCACCGCGAGGATCGCGTAGAGCTCGATGAAGAGGCCGGCCGCATTGGCGTCCGCCGCGCGGATGTTGGAGCTGTAGATGATCCCGGCGATGCCGGCGAGGAGGCCGCTGACGACGTACGCGCTGAACACGATGCCGCGGGCGCGGACGCCGGCCAGCCGGCTCGCCTCCGGGTTGATGCCCACCGCCTCGGTGAGGACGCCGAGCGCCGTGCGCCGCTCCATCAGGCCGATCACGACCACAGCCGCGACCCAGATGAGGAACGCGAAGGGAACGGCGAGCAGGTAGCCGGTCGCGATGAACTCGTACGGCTCGCTGTTGACGGTCGTGATGAACCCCTCGGTGATGAGGAGGGCGACGCCGCGTCCCGCCAGCATCAGCACCAGGGTGGCGATGATCGGCTGGATGCCGACGACCGCCACGAGGAACCCGTTCCACACGCCCAGCACCAGCGCCACCGCGAGGGCCACGACGAGCGCGACGAGGACCGTGGCGAGATTGCCGGGGTCGGGGGAGGCATCGATGATCGTGAGGGCGACGGCGCCCGAGACCGCCATGATGGCGCCGACCGAGAGATCGATGCCGCGGGTCGCGATCACGATCGTCATGCCGAGGGCCACGAGCATCAGCGGCGCGCTGTTGCGCAGGATGTCGATGAGCGCGCCGTAGAGCTCGCCGTCCCGCAGCGTCACGAGGATGAACTGGGGCCGGGCGATCGCGTTGACTGCGATCAGGATCACCAGTGCGGCGGCCGGCCAGAACAGCCGGTGCTTCATGATCGCTCTCATGCCGCGCTCTCCTCGGTCTCGTGGGCGATGTACTCGATGAGTCCGTCGAGATCGACCTCGCTGCTGTCGAGCTCGCCGATCTTGCGGCGGTCGCGCATCACGACGATGCGCTGCGCGATGCGCAGCACCTCCTCGAGCTCGGAGGAGATGAAGATCACGGACAGCCCCTGGCCGCTCAGCTCGGCGACCTTGCGCTGGATGTCGGCCTTGGCGCCGACGTCGATCCCGCGCGTGGGCTCGTCCAGGACGATCAGCTCCGGCGCCGTGGCCAGCCACCGCGCCAGCAGCACCTTCTGCTGGTTGCCGCCGGAGAGGTTGCCCGCCGGCATGTCGGGGTCGGCCGGGCGCACCCCGAGGGCGGCGATGTACTCCGCGACGACGGCATCCGCCTCGCTCTTGGGAATCCTGCGCATGGCGCCGCGACGCGCCTGGATGCCCAGCACGATGTTCTCGGCGACCGTCAGGTCGGCGATGATGCCCTCGGCCCGCCGGTTCTCGGATGAGAACGCGATGCGGTTCTCGATGGCGTGACGGGGCGTCGGATGCCTCGTGGGGCGGCCGTTGACCTCGATCCGGCCGCTCTCGGCCCGGTCGGCGCCGTACAGCAGGCGCACCAGCTCGGTCCGCCCGGACCCGAGCAGCCCCGCGACGCCGACGACCTCGCCCTCGTACACCTCGACGTCCACCGGCTCGAGCGAGCCTCGCCTGCCCACGCCGCTCGCCCGCAGCACGGGCGTCGCCGAGCGGTCGATGGCCCGGTCGGCGACGGTGGCCAGCGCCGCGAGCTCGTCGAGCTCACGGCCGATCATCTTGCTGACGAGCTCGCCGCGGGGCAGTTCGTCGATCGCGTACTCGCCGACGAGGCGCCCGTTGCGCAGCACCGTGATGCGGTCGGAGATCTCGTAGATCTGGTCGAGGAAGTGGCTCACGAAGAGGATCGCGACGCCCTTCGCGCGCAGCTCGCGCACGACGCGGAACAGCTGCTCGACCTCGCCGCGGTCGAGGCTCGACGTCGGCTCGTCGAGGATCAGCACCTTCGCGTCGAGCACCATGGCGCGAGCGATCGCGATGAGCTGCTGGATGGCGATGGAGTGGCTCGACAGCGCGGAGCGGGTGTCGACGTTCAGCCCCAGGCTCTCCAGCTGGTCGGCGGCCCGTCGATGCGCGGCCTTCCAGTCGATGCCGGTCGCGGTGCGGGGCTCGTGGCCGAGCATCACGTTCTCACCCACCGACAGGTTCGCGCAGAGGTTGACCTCCTGATAGACGGTCGAGATGCCGGCGTCCTGCGCGTCGGCCGTGCTGGCGAATCGCCGCGGGCGACCGCCGACGACGATCTCGCCCGCATCCACCGGATACACGCCGGTGAGGGCTTTGATGAGGGTGGACTTGCCGGCGCCGTTCTCGCCCATGAGCGAGTGGACTTCGCCGGGGCGCAGCGAGAAGTCGACGCCGTCCAGTGCGAGCACACCGGGGAAGCGGATGGTGATCCCGGTCATCTCGACGACCGGCGGGACTGCGGTGTCCGCGGACATGGGTCAGCTGCCTTTCCGGGCTTTCATCGTCGGCACCGCCGCCGGGGACCCGTGGGCCACCCGGCGGCGTGCTCTCGACCTACCTTGTTACAGGATCGATGCGATGACGATCAGTAGGGACGGCTGTCGATGACCTCGGCGGCCTGCTCCTGCGTGAAGGTCTGGTCCTCGACGTAGACCTCCTTCTCGACCTCTTCGCCGGCCAGCACGTCCTTCACCAGGGCCGCCGCCAGCTCACCGAGCAGCGGGTTGCACTCGACGATGAAGTTGATCTTCCCGTCGACCAGGGCCTGCATGCCGTCCTTGACGGCGTCGATCGAGACGATCTGGATGTCGACGCCCGGCTCGGCACCGGCCGCCTCGATGGCCTCGATCGCACCGAGCGCCATGTCGTCGTTGTGCGCGTAGACCAGGTCGATGCCGTCGACGCCGTACTTCTGGAGGAAGCCCTCCATGACGGTCTTGCCGCCGTCACGGGTGAAGTCGCCGGTCTGCGAGTCGATCTTCTCGATCGCCGTGCCTTCCACGGCCTCGTCGAAGCCGGCAGCGCGGTCGTTCGCGGGAGCGGAGCCCGTCGTGCCTTCGAGCACGACCATCTTCGTGGGGGTGTCGCCGAAGGTCTCGGCCGCCCACTCGCCGGCCATGACGCCTTCCTTCTTGAAGTCCAGGCCCACCCAGCTCGCGTAGAGGTCGTCGGGCGCCGAGACGGTGCGGTCCTCGAGGATCACCGGGATGCCGGCATCCGCCGCCTCCTGCAGCACGTCGTCCCAGCCGTCCTCCACGATCGGGGCGATGACGATCGCGTCGACGCCCTGGTTCATGAAGTCGCGGACGGCCGCGATCTGGGCGGCGGTGTCGTTGTCGGCCGCGTTGAAGATCAGCTCGAACCCGTTCTCGGCCGAGAACGCGTCCTTCATCGACTCGGTGTTGGCAGACCGCCACCCCGACTCGGAGCCGGTCTGGGCGAACCCGACGGTGATGACCTCGTCACCGCCGCTCGCGTCGCCGCTGTCGCCGGCGTCGGCGTCTCCGCTGGCGCAGCCGGTCGCCGCGAGGGCCAGTGCCCCCAGGAGCGCGAACCCGGCGAGAAGCTTCTTCTTGCTCATTCCAAAACCTCCTCGTTCTGGTCCGGCATCGCTGCCGGCTCTGTGTGATGCGAGCCGCTCCCCGGCGACTCCGACGCTGGAGATGTTAGCCCTCACATTCCGGTCGATGGCAAGATGTTAGCGGTAACAGCTTCGTAACGCGAGAGGGAAACAGGCTTCTCGATCACGGATTCACGGAAGTGAGGCCGGCCGGAGTGAGGGATCACATTCCGCCTCGACGCCCGCCCTGCAGCACGCGGATGATCCCATCGCCGCATCGCCGGCGGATAGGGTGAGCGCGATGAGCGAGCCGCGACGGGAAGTGCCCACCTCCCGGGTGGGCGTGCGCGACGTCGCCCGGGCGGCCGGGGTCTCGACGCAGACCGTCTCGCGCGTCCTCAATCAGCAGCCGAACATCCGACCCGAGACCCGGGACCGCGTCGAGCAGGCCATCGCCGCGCTCGGGTACCGCGTCAACAACGCCGCGCGGGCGCTCGGCACGCGCACCACCCGCACCCTGGGCGTCATCGCCTCCGACGCGACCCTGTACGGCCCGGCGGTCGGCATCGCGGCGCTGGAGGCGGCGGCACGCGGCTCGGGCCGCTGGATCGCGACGGCCTACGCGGATGCCTCGGACGAGGCATCCGTCCGCGACGCGGCCGACCGGCTCCTCGGCCAGGGCGTCGACGGCCTCATCGTGCTCGCCCCGCACGCCGCGACGCTTCCCGCCCTGGTGGACGCGCACGCCGGGATCGCCGTGGCGGCGCTGCACTCCGGCTCGGGCGCGGCGGCGCAGGAGGCGGGCGCCGAGCTCGCCGTGTCGCACCTGGTGACGCTCGGCCACCGCCGGATCGCGCGGTTCGCCGGACCCGAGGACTGGCTCGAGGCCCGCTCGCGCGAAGCCGGCGCCCTGCGCGCGCTCGCCGCGGCGGGCGTCGAGCCCGGGCCGCGGTGGACCGGCGATTGGACCGCCGCTGCAGGCGACGCGCTGGCGGGCGACGTTGCGGCGGCGGTGCGGTCGGCCGACGGTCCGACCGCCGTCGCGGTCGCCAATGACCAGATGGCACTCGGGCTCATCGCCGGCATGCGGCGCGCAGGCCTGGAGGTGCCCGGCGACGTGAGCGTCGCGGGATTCGACGACAACCCGGATGCCGCCTACTACCGTCCCGCGCTCACGACGGTCGGGATCGACCTGACCGGCGAGGCTCGCCGCGTCGTCGCCGAGGTGCTGGGGGAGTCTCCGCCTCGCGTCGCCCCGCCGCGCCTCGTCGTGCGGGCGTCCACAGCGCCGCCTCGGTGAGGTCCCCGGGCGCCGCGGGGCGCCGCGATGAGCGCCCCGGCGATGGGCCTGAGCGCGCGACGCGGCGGGCGCCGATGTGAAGGCACCGGTGCGGATCGCGGTTGTTACCGGTAACATGGCGTCCGGAGGCCCAACCGGCCCGCCTCTCTCACACGAGACCCGACGGAGGATCCCCGTGACCAGCCCTGACTCCCCGGCGACGGCGACGCGATACAGCCCGGAGGTCGAGGCCGCCATCGCGGCCGTCCGCGCCGACGTGGCGAGGCTCCACGGCGAGCTCGTCCGCTACGGCCTCGTGGTCTGGACCGGCGGGAACGTCTCGGGCCGCGTCCCCGGCGCCGATCTCTTCGTCATCAAGCCCTCCGGCGTCTCGTATGACGACCTGGCGCCCGACAACATGATCCTGTGCGACCTTGACGGCAACGTCGTGCCCGGCACTCCCGGCAGCGAGCGCAGCCCGTCCAGCGACACCGCCGCGCACGCCTATGTCTACCGCCACATGCCCGAGGTCGGGGGAGTGGTGCACACCCACTCGACGTTCGCGGTGGCGTGGGCAGCCCGCGGCGAGGAGATCCCGTGCGTCATCACGGCGATGGCGGACGAGTTCGGCGGTCCCATCCCGGTCGGGCCCTTCGCGATCATCGGCGACGACTCGATCGGACGCGGCATCGTCGAGACGCTCACCGGCCACCGCTCACGCGCCGTGCTGATGCAGAACCACGGTCCCTTCACCATCGGGGTCTCGGCGAAGGACGCGGTCAAGGCCGCGGTCATGGTCGAGGACGTCGCCCGCACCGTGCACTACGCGCGGGAGGCCGGCCCGGTGATCCCGATCCCGCAGGACGCGATCGACCGCCTCTACGACCGCTACCAGAACGTCTACGGACAGAGCTCCGACGAGCGCCGTGACGAGGACGAGCGCCGCGGCGAGGAGGCCCGGCGATGACGGCGGCCGCCGCCGACGCGATCCGCGCGGGCCGCACCGCGCTCGGGATCGAGCTCGGCTCGACCCGCATCAAAGCCTGCCTCGTCGACGCGGACGACCCGGCCACGGTGCTCGCCGTCGGCTCGCACGCGTGGGAGAACCGCTACGAGTCGGGGGTGTGGACCTACTCGCTCGACGACGTGTGGTCGGGTCTTCAGGCCGCGTACGCCGACCTCGTCGCCGACGTGGAGCGGCGGTACGACGTCGTGGCCGAGACCTTCGGGGCGATCGGCGTCTCGGCGATGATGCACGGCTACCTGGCGTTCGACGCGGAGGGGGAGCTGCTCGTGCCGTTCCGCACGTGGCGCAACACCAGCACGGGCGTGGCCGCCGCGGAGCTCACCGAGGCCTTCGGGGTGAACATCCCGCTGCGCTGGTCCATCGCGCATCTGCACCAGGCCGTCGTCGACGGCGAGGACCACGTCCCCGCTGTCCGCTTCGCCACCACGCTCGCCGGCTACGTGCACTGGAAGCTGACGGGCCAGAAGGTGCTCGGCGTCGGCGACGCGTCCGGCATGTTCCCGATCGGCGCCGGGACCGCCGGCTACGACGCCGACCTGCTCGCGCGCTACGACGCTCTCGCCGCCGGCCGGCTCCCGGTGGACAGCGTCGCCGAGCTGCTGCCTGAGGTGCTCGTCGCGGGCGAGGCGGCGGGGGAGCTGACCACGGAGGGCGCGGCGCTGCTCGATCCGTCGGGCACCCTGCGCCCCGGCATCCCGTTCTGCCCGCCGGAAGGCGACGCCGGCACGGGCATGGTCGCCACCAACGCGGTGGCGCCCCGCACCGGCAACGTCAGCGCCGGCACGAGCATCTTCGCGATGGTCGTGCTCGAGCGCCCGCTCGAGCGGGTGCATCACGAGCTGGACCTCGTCACGACCCCCGCGGGCGACGCGGTGGCGATGGTGCACTGCAACAACGGCGCCAGTGAGCTCGCCGCCTGGGCCGGGATGTTCGCGCAGTTCGCCGAGGCGGCCGGACACGCGCTCCCCGACGATCTCGTCTACGAGACGCTCTTCGCGCAGGCCCTGGCCGGGGAGCCCGACGCGGGCGGGCTGCTCGCGTACAACCATCTCGCCGGTGAGCCGATCGCCGGCCTCACCGAGGGCCGGCCGCTCTTCGTGCGCACTCCCGACAGCCGCCTGACGCTCGCGAACACGATGCGCGCGCACCTGTACGGGGTGTTCGGCACCCTCGCACTGGGCATGCGGGTGCTCGACGAGGAGGGCGTCCGACTCGATCGGCTGTTCGCGCACGGCGGCATGTTCCGGACCGCCGGTGTCGCGCAGCGCTTCCTCGCGGGAGCGCTCGGCGCCCCCGTCTCGGTCGGCGACACCGCCTCCGAGGGCGGGGCATGGGGGATCGCCGTGCTCGCCGCGTACGCGCGGGCAGTGGCGGGGACGGATGATCTCGATACGGGCGCAAAGCGCCCACTCCATCCGGCGGCCTCGGCGGAGGCATCCGCTCGCTCGCTGGCTTCCTACCTCGGCGAGCGCGTCTTCGCGGGCGCCGCCATCTCGACCGCCGATCCGGACCCCGCCGACGTCGCCGGCTTCGCCTCCTACCTCGACCGCTATCGCGCCGGCCTCGCCGTGGAAGCCGCGGCCGTCTCCGCCCTCTGAGAACCCCGAAGGACCCCTCATGCCCCGCACACCCCTGTCCACGTCCCTCGACGCCTACGAGATCTGGTTCGTCACGGGCAGCCAGACGCTCTACGGCGAGGAGACCCTCCGCCAGGTCGCTGAGCAGTCGCAGACCGTCGCGGCCGGGCTGGAAGGCCTTCCCGTCAACGTCGTGTGGAAGCCGGTCCTGAAGGACTCCGACTCGATCCGGCGCCTCGCCCTGGACGTCAACGCCCGCGACGAGGTCATCGGCGTCGTGGCATGGATGCACACGTTCAGCCCCGCGAAGATGTGGATCGCCGGCCTCGACGCCCTGCAGAAGCCGCTCCTGCACCTGCACACGCAGGCCAACGTCGAGCTGCCGTGGGCCGACATCGACTTCGACTTCATGAATCTCAACCAGGCCGCGCACGGCGACCGCGAGTTCGGGTACATCCAGACGCGGCTGGGCGTGGCCCGCAAGACCGTCGTCGGCCACGTGTCCAACCCGGCGGTGCGGCAGCAGGTCGAGGACTGGCAGCGGGCCGCGGCCGGGTGGGCCGCCTCGCGCACGCTCAAGCTCGCGCGCTTCGGCGACAACATGCGCTACGTCGCCGTCACCGAGGGCGACAAGACCGAGGCCGAGCTGCGCTTCGGCGTGCAGGTCAACACGTGGGGCGTGAACGAGCTCGTCGCTGCGGTCGAGGCTGCAGCCGACGCCGACGTCGACGCACTGGTCGCCGAGTACCTCGACGCCTACGACGTCGCGCCCGAGCTGCGGCCGGGCGGCGACCGCCACCAGTCGCTGCGCGACGGCGCGGCGATCGAGCTCGGGCTGCGCTCGTTCCTGGAGGAGGGCGGCTTCGGCGCCTTCACGACGTCGTTCGAGGATCTCGGCGCGCTGAAGCAGCTCCCCGGCCTCGCGGTGCAGCGCCTGATGGCCGAGGGCTACGGCTTCGGCGCCGAGGGCGACTGGAAGACGGCGATCCTGGTGCGCGTCGCCAACGTCATGGGCGCCGGCCTTCCCGGCGGTGCGAGCCTCATGGAGGACTACACCTACGACCTCGTGGCGGGCGACGAGAAGATCCTCGGCGCGCACATGCTCGAGGTCTCGCCCTCGCTCACGACCGCCAAGCCGCGCCTCGAGGTGCACCCGCTCGGCATCGGCGGCAAGGATGACCCGGTGCGCCTGGTGTTCACCGCCGACCCCGGGCCGGCGCTCGTCGTCGCGATGAGCGACATGCGCGACCGCTTCCGCCTCGTCGCCAATGTGGTCGAGAACGTCGACGCCCCCGACCTCCCGCAGCTTCCTGTCGGCCGGGCGGTGTGGAAGCCGGCGCCGGACTTCGCGACGAGCGCGGCGTGCTGGCTCACCGCCGGCGCGGCGCACCACACCGTCATGACGACAGCCGTGGGCATCGAGGTGTTCCGCGACTTCGCCGACATCGCGGGCACTGAGCTCGTCGTGATCGACGAAGACACGACGCTCCGCGGGTTCCAGCGCGAGCTCCGCTGGAACCAGGCCTACTACCGGCTCGCGCAGGGGCTCTGAGCCCGCGCCGTCGCCCCCCGCGTGGTCGAGACCGAGGGAACCGGCCGAGACCGGTGACGTCGTCACCGGTCTCGCCGCGAAACCCCCTGGCTCGCCGCGAAACCCCCTGGCTCGCCGCGAAACCCCTGGCTCGCCGCGAAACCCTGGCTCGAAGCGCCGCGAACCGCTCGAAGCGCCCCGAACCCCGCCGCTACGCTGGGTGGCGGCATCCGCCCACTTCCAAGGAGCCCACATGGCACGTCCCCCCGCTTCCGGAACCCAGCACGCGCTGCGCGCGGGCGACTACGAGGCCGTCGTCGCGAGCGTCGGTGCGACGCTGCGCTCGCTGACGTACAGCGGCCGCGACCTCGTGGTGCCGTTCGAGGCCGACGAGGTGCGTCCGTCGCATCGCGGTGCGACGTTGGCACCGTGGCCCAACCGCGTCGTCGACGGCACCTACTCGTTCGGCGGGCGCGACTTCCAGCTGCCGCTCACCGAGGTCGCGCGCTCGCACGCGCTGCACGGCCTCGCGACCTGGCTCGACTTCGAGGCCGTCGACAAGGGACCCGACCACGTGACGCTGGCCGCCGTCATCCAGCCGCAGACGTTCTACCCGTGGCGCCTCATCGTGAAGACGACCTTCTCGCTGGGGGCCGACGGCCTCACGCAGTCCGTCACGGCGTCGAACGAGAGCGCGGAGCCGGCACCGTGGGGAACCGGGCCGCACCCGTACCTCGTCGCGGGCGACGGGCGCGTGGACGACTGGACGCTCGAGCTGCCGGCCGCTGAGGTGCTCGCGGTGACCCCCGACCGCCTCATCCCCACCGAGCTCGTCGCCGTCGACGCCGACGATCCCCAGCGCTTCGACTTCCGCTCGCCGCGGGCGATCGGCGGCGTCGAGCTCGACCACGCCTACTCCGGCCTCGTGCGCGACGCCGACGGCTGGGCCACGGTGCGGGTGACGGATGCCGCGGGCTCGGGCGTGCAGATGACGTGGGATGCCGCGTGCCCGTGGGTCCAGGTGCACACCGCCGACAAGCCCGACCCGGCGCAGAGCCGCCTCGGGCTGGCCGTCGAGCCGATGACGTGTGCGCCGGATGCCTTCAACGCGCCGTCGTACGACTACGACGCGGGTCTCATCGTCATCGAGCCCGACGCATCCGTCACCGCCTCGTGGCGCATCGCCGCGATCGACTGAGAATCCCGCCGACATGGCGAAGGCGGAGCCGGCCCCCCGGGCGGCTCCGCCTTCTTCAGGTGCGGGTCAGTTGTCCCGCAGGTCTTCCTTGATGTCGTTGCGCGTCTTGACCGAGTCCCGCTCGCGCTCAGCCTTGCGAACCTCTGCGTCGGCCTTCATCTCGTCGACCTTGTCGCCGATGCGGTCCGTGGTGTCTTCCCACCCGCGCTTGACCTTCTCGCCGACGGCTTCAGCCGTCTCCTTGGCGTCGTCCATGATCCCCATCGGTCACTCCTCTCGTGAGGGATGACTCCGACGCTACGGGGAGCCTTCGCAGCCCGGGGAGGGTCTTGATTCCATGCGCACGGATTGCTAGCGGCGCTGCTGGTGTTCGAAGGGGAGCGGTCGAACGATCCGGCGGACGCTAGCCTCTTGAGGGGAGGCGCAATGGGCAAGACCGCAGAGGCGATCGCCGAAGGGGTGTCCATCGCGTCCGCCGCCGCTCGGCTGGCGATCCGCAACCACATCCTCGTCGAGACGATCGCCCACGACGAGCCGTTCGACGTCGCGCGCTTCGCGCCGTACGCCCACGAGACGCTCGTCGCGCTCGCCGACGAGCAGGATGAGGCGGCTGAACTCGTCAAGCGTCAGCGCAAGAAGGCGTGGGGCAAGTTCACCGATCCGGACGGCACGCACGACTACCGCGACCGCGACACCCGCAACCTGCGCAAGCGCGGCCGCCAGTACGCCGGCGTCGCGCACGAGCTGCGTCGCATGGCCGACGACCCGCACGTGGTGCGCACCCTCATCGAGCAGGCGCGCGACGCCGCGTGGGGCGACGTCGAGGCGAACCTGCAGCGCCGGCTGCGTGTGGAGGGCATGCGTCCCGACCTCGACCCCGACTACGACCGCATGCGGGCGGCGCGCATGCAGTCGATCCGCCTCGTCGACCTTCCCCGTCTGGCCGCCCACAAGCGCCATCACGACGCGGGGACGGATGCCTCGGCCCCGACATCTACCTCAACGCCGTCGCCGCGCATCTCGGGCATCGACGTCAGCGAACTCGACGCGTGACGGCGGTGCCCGCGGGCGGACACGCCCGGGGCGCGGCATCCCGCCGCCGATTCGCGCCCCGCGCACGCGTGAGGTATTCTTGACGACGTTGTGCGCGCGAGCGAGCAACATGCGCCCGTAGCTCAATGGATAGAGCATCTGACTACGGATCAGAAGGTTAGGGGTTCGAGTCCCTTCGGGCGCGCACTGTGTTGAGACAGTGATCGAAGACCCGCGGATCTCCGCGGGTCTTCGTGTTTCCGGGATTCGAGTATCCCGCCTGATTCCGAGGGCGACTCTTCCTGTCGATTACACGCCATTCTTCCGATGACCGGAATAACCGCGCCGGACGGCATACTTGAGGAGAACTCGAGTCTCGAAGGATGTGCCATGGCCGGTGAGCGGCAAGCCGGACTATCGGCCGTCCTCGACGCGATCCGACGTGACGACGGCGTCACGCAGACGACTCTCATCGAGCGGGTCGGGCTCGGACGCAGTGTGGTCGCGGAACGCGTCACCCAGCTGCAGGAAGCCGGGTTGATCCTCAGCACGGGACGCGGCCCCTCCACGGGCGGCCGGGCACCGCGCCGGCTCTCCCTGTCGGCTGGCGTGGCGACCCCTCCTGCGGACCACGCCGTGGCGGCGGGAGCCGGATCCGCATCTCGAGCAGCACCTCGCCGACCGGCAGTCGTGGGTCACCGTCCCGGCGGTGGTGCGAGGGGTGTCCGATGAGGGGGTCTCCCCACGCACTCTGCTGACGCTGGAGCTGCGGAACTCGCTGATGGGCTTCTGCCACGGCTACAACGAACGCGGCCTGGACGTGCTGGAGGACGCCGACATCAGCGCCTCGGCCGCGTCAGCGGCCCGCCGGATGCTGGCCTCGAGTGGGCGCGGGGCATCCGGCTTCATCCTCGCCACCTCGCCCGTCGTCCGCATCGGCGAGGATCTGCTGTCGGCGGATGTCTTCGCCAGCGTCACCGTCATCGCACCCCGCAGTCCCGGACAGGTCGAGCATCAGCGGGGGAGCCTGCTGGCGAAGTACTCGCGCTCATCCGAGCTGGGTCCCTGGCACCTGGAAGAACTGACGTGGTATCGCTATGCCACGCTGCACCCGTGGTCGGTCGACGCCGCTGCGACCGTCTCGAAAGGAAACCCTCGTGAATGACCCGTTCGTCGAAGACCTCCTCGCCCGGATGACCTGGCAGGAGAAGCTCGGCCAGCTGCAGATCACCTATCACCCGGATGCGGGACGCACTCGCGACCTCGTCTCCGCCGGCATGGGCTGCATCTTCTGGCAGGGCAGCGCCGAGGCGACCAATGCGATGCAGCGCCACGCGGTGACGAACACCCGGCTCGGCATCCCGCTGCTCGTCGGTCTCGACGTCATCCACGGCCAGCGGACGATCTTTCCGACACCGCTCGCGCTGGCCTCCAGCTTCCAGCCGGAGCTGGCGGAGCTCGTCGCCCGCGTCTCGGGCCGGGAGGCGGCATCCGGGGGCGTGAACTGGACCTTCTCGCCGATGGTCGACGTCTCGCGCGACCCGCGGTGGGGCCGCGTCGTCGAGGGCTTCGGCGAGGACGTCCTCCTCAACAGCGC
The DNA here is from genome assembly GCF_015277815.1 of Microbacterium atlanticum. Lineage (NCBI taxonomy): Bacteria > Bacillati > Actinomycetota > Actinomycetes > Micrococcales > Microbacteriaceae > Microbacterium > Microbacterium atlanticum. The sequence goes on along the minus strand of NZ_CP063813.1, from coordinate 3,082,792 downwards.
CTTCGGAGCGGCGATGGTGCGCGGATACCAGGGCGACGACCTGGCCGCGGCCAGCGCCATCGCCGCGTGCGCGAAGCACTTCGTCGGCTACGGCCACGCAGAGGGCGGACGCGACTACAACACGACGGACATGTCCGAGTACCGCCTGCGCAACACCTACCTCCCGCCCTTCAAGGCAGTGCTCGACGCCGGCGCTGCCACCATCATGGCGGCCTTCAACACCATCGACGGCGTTCCCATGCACGCCAACGGGCGCCTGCTCACCGAGGTGCTGCGGGAGGAGTGGGGGTTCGAGGGCGTCGTCGTCGGGGATGCGGACGGGGTCATGAACCTCATCCCCCATGGGGTTGCGGCGACCACCGCCGAGGCGCTCCTCCTCGCCTTCCGCGCGGGCTTGACGGTCGAGATGGGAGGCAACGTGGTGAAGGACGGCGTCCCCGCCCTCACCGACGCGGAGCTCTCGCCCACGGTCGTCGACGACGCCGTCCGTCGGGTCCTCACGCTGAAGGTCGCGCTCGGACTCTTCGACGACCCGTATGTCGAGCCCGAGCAGGAGATCTTCGAGGCGACCCCGGAACACCGCGACATCGCGCGCGACGTCGCCGCGGCGTCGATGGTGCTGCTCAAGAACGACGACGCGCTGCTGCCTCTTCGCAGGCCGCGGCGACTTCTCGTGACCGGCCCCTCCGCGGACAGCACCGATCATCTCGGAGCATGGGTGCAGTCGTTCGCCACCCCATCGGGGAGCATCGTGGACGAGCTGCGTCGCCGACTCCCCGAGACGGAGGTTCTTCTGAGCCCGGGCGCGACGTTCCTCGGGGGAGACGACCCGTCTCTCGCCGCGGAGGCGGCTTCGAAGGCGTCGGAGAGCGACCTGGTCGTCGTGTTCGTCGGCGAGCCGAGCAACCTCTCGGGCGAGGCCGCGTCACGAAGCGACCTGCGCCTGCCCGGCCAGCAGGAGGCGCTCATCCACGCCATCGCCGACACAGGGGTGCCGTTCATCGTGGTCATCGAGAGCGGTCGGCCGCTCGCGCTGAGCGAATGGTTCCATCGGGCGCCGGCCGTGCTGCAGGCGTGGCACCTCGGCACCGAGGCACCGCATGCGATCGTCTCGGCGCTGACGGGGGGCACCGCGCCCTCCGGCAAGCTGCCCGTGTCGCTGCCGCGAAGCAGCAGCCAGGTGCCGATCTTCTACAGCCACGAGAACACGGGGCGCCCCGCAACTGTCGGCGGGCAGCTGGAGCCGACGAAATGGGACCCCGCCCTGCACGGGCCCAACAATGTCGACGACAAGTACTCCTCGAAGTACCTGGATCTCGACCTCGGGCCGCTGCTGCCCTTCGGACACGGGCTGACCTACACCCGATTCGAGTACTCGGAAGCACGCGTGCGGACCGAGATGATGCCCCTCGAGAGCCTGCGGCAAGGCGCGACATTCGGTCTCGAGATCACCGTGACCAACGTCGGCGACCGCGAGGGAGACGAGATCGTGCAGCTGTACATCCACGACGTCGTCGCGCACCGCGTGCAGCCGGTCAGGGTGCTGCGCAAGTTCTCCGGGGTCCACCTGGAGGCAGGAGAGTCGCAGTCGGTGGCGTTCCAGCTCTGCTTCGAGGATCTCGCCTTCTGGTCGGAATCGCACCGCACGCCGGGCTTCGACGTCGAGCCGGGAGCCTTCGACGTCTTCATCGGAGGATCGTCGGATGCGCCGCTCGCCGCGCGCATCGAAGTGACGGCTGCTTCACCGCAACCCTCGACCGGAGATCGTTCGTGACACTCATTCTTCCCTCGCCGCGGCGCGGCGGGCACCGTCACACCCGATGGCGTCGACGCCACCGCGAACATCCTGCTCACCAGCGAAGGCGATTCCGCCGCGCTGCTGTCGACATCGCTTGTCACATCGCTCCCCGCGACGGCCGACGTCGCCGGGTCCGCGGGTCGCGTCGCGTTCGCCTCGCCATGGTTCACGCCCACGGAGATGACCGTCGTGGTGGGGCCGTGGGGTGCGCAGGAGACCGCGACGTGGCGGCATCCGTCCGTCGACGGGCCGACCGACGGCTACGCCTATCAGTCGACCGCATTCGCGTCATACGTGGCCGAGAAGCGGGTCGAGTCGCCGCTGCACACGCACGACGAGACGGTGTCGATCCTCGCGACGATCGACGAGGTCCGAGGGCAGCTGCACCGGAGCGCGCGGCCGGCTCTGGTCCCCGTCCGCAGGCAGGGTGGTTGAGACTCCGAACCGGCGCGGTGCTGCGATACTCATGTATGCCGCGCGGCGGTCCCCGAGGGCGGTTCTGCATCCTCGATCGTCCTCCACGTCCTGGAACTCGATGAGGCGCGAGCCGCCATCGACGCCGCATCCGATGATGGCGCGTTCGACATCCTGATCAACAACGCCGGCGGCGGGATCAACGCGCCGGCGATCGACGTGACGGAGCGGACTTCGACGCGGTGTGGTCGCTGAACGTGCGCTCAGCGCTGTTCCTCTCGCAGCACGTCGCGCGCTCCATGCCGTCCGGCGGTGCGATCGTGAACATCGCTTCGCAGGCCGGCATCGTGGCGCTGCCCGGTGAGTCGTCCTATTGCATCGCCAAGGCGGCCATGCTGCACATGACCCGCTGCCATGCGGTCGAGTGGGGTGAGCGGGGCATCCGCGTCAACGCGGTGGCTCCGACATTCATCGAGACCGACGGCACGTCCGAGGCGTTGTCCGATCCCGCATTCCGCGCCGACGTCATCGACCGGATCGCCGCACTGCATCGCATCGGCAAGCCCACGGAGGTTGCCGGAGCCGTCGTGTTCCTCTGCTCTCCCGCGGCGTCGCTCATCACCGGCCAGACGCTGGCCGTCGACGGCGGGTGGACCATCCGCTGAGGAAGGCGGCTTGGTCTAGAGCGTCGGTTCCGGCTGGACGACGTCCGGGAGCTCGGGGACGAGCACCAGCACGATGTCCTGCACCTTCCAGTCGATGTCGATGCAGGCGAGCCGGGCACGCTCGAGGTGTTCCATCGACGGCGGCTGACCGTCGCGCGGGACGATGAACGCCTCGATGTGGAACACGTGCCCCTCGTCGCGCGTGCGGCACCCCGCTTCGGCGACCCACGGCAATTCGCGGAGGTACTTCTCCACCTCTCGGCCGACCGGGTGAGGCTTCTTGTCGTCGAACGTGGTCGCGCGCTCATCCATCAGGTCGAGGATGGCGGCGCGGAGGTTGCGGAAGCCGTCGTACAGGATGCTGGCGGAGATGAAGAGGGCGGCGACGTAGTCCAGCCACCAGAGCCCGATGCCGACGCCCGCGACACCCACGATGGAGCCGGCCGCCGTCATCCAGTCGGCCTTGTTCATGTCGGCGTCGGCGTACAGCACCTTGTTGTGCAGCTCCCGTGCCAGCTTCAGCTTGGCGCGCCCGATGATGACGGGTGGCACGGCGATGAGAGCCATGACGCCGATCATCAGCCAGCCGAGCCAGATCACCTGACCGAACACCACGACGGTTCCGATGGTCGGGTGGTCGCCGCGAAGGAGTCCCGTTCCCGAATCGATGATGAGGAACGTCCCCATCGCGGTCAGGGCCACCGCGGCGACGAGGTGCCCGACCCCCACCGATCGGTGGAACCCATAGGGATGATCCGAAGTGGGTGGCTTCCGGTTGATCCGCACCGCGATGAGGAAGGCGATCGGAGGGATGAACGAGAGCAGATCCTCGAGCCAGGCGGCCTTCATCGCCTGAGAGTTGCCGAGCACGAGGAACACCAGGGTGACGCTGACGGCGAGGAAGCCGATCGTGATCCACTCGAGCCTGATCGCCCGGTGCAGCACCTGCACCTGCTTCTCGGGCAGCTCGGTCCTGCCGAAGCTGATGCTCACCGTGACCCCGCAGCCTCGTGCGTCAGGAACGTCTCGAGCCTGGTGAGGAAGGCGTTCTCGCCCATCGGCACCAGCATCACCAGCTTGTGGGTCTTGCCGTCTTCGTCGGTGAACTCGCCGTACGGCCTCGTCACACCCGCCTTGTCCGCCCACGGCGTGGCATCGGTCAGCCCGCCGATCACGAGATCGACATCCTCCCGCTCCAGGGCACGCACCAGTGCCTCCTCTGATCCCACGGTCCACTCCACGTCCGCGTCGACCGTGTCGGCGAACGCCTCGACGAGCGCTGCCTCGGAGCCGGTTACCGCGTCGCCGGACACGGAGGCGAAGTCGCCGTTCGGGGACACGCCGACGTTCAGGGTGCCGCCCGACACGCGCTCCAAGGTGCCTTGGGGATCCGCGGGGACGGCGGCGCATCCGCTCAGCAAGAGCAGCGATGTGGTCAGCGCCAGGACTCTCCGCATGAGATCACGATAGGTGCGCGCCTGCGACGGCTCGGCGAGGCGCCACGAAGGTACGTCGAGCTGGAGTGCTCGTCCACCGCGCCGGAAGTGCTGACGTGGGCCATCGGCGGCGCGGGTGGCCGCCAGGCCGTCGCTCTGATCCTGTGGGCCCTTCCCTCGGCGCGTGCACGCCATCATCATGGACCTGTCCGCATCGAGCGATGGAGGTCGAGATGAGCGTGTACCGAGTGATCGATGTCGTCGGCACGAGTGCGTCCTCGTGGGAGGAGGCGGCCCGGGAGGCGATCACCACAGCGTCCGGGTCGCTTCACGACCTGCGCGTGGCGGAGGTCACGAAACAGGACGTCGTGGTCGGCGACGACGGCGCGCTGCTGTTCCGCACCCGGATCCAGCTCTCGTTCAAGTACGTGCCGGAGTAAGCCGGGCGTCATCCCGGCGTGCCGTTCGGGGACCTAGCCTTGCACGTCGAGGGTGCGGACGAAGCGGCGCTGCCACGGGGCCTCCGCCGCCCGCGCGCGGTAGTTCGCCCGCGCCCCTTCGCGCAGTCCGCGGCCGCGCACGCGTCGACCACCGGGCAGCTCGACGACGCCGGGAAGATCGAGACTCCACGCGGTCACGGCCGTGATGGGCCGCGTGCGCTGTCGCGGTGATCCGCCACGTCCGGCTCCGCCCGCAGGAGGTCGGCGACCTCTTCCTCGGGCCGAGGGGCGATCGTCTCGTCCACCTCGATCTCCGGGATGTCCGGTTCACCGGGTCCGGGCACGCGGTGCACCGGCAGGTCATCATCGTGGACGGGCATCGGTGCTCCCTTCGCGAACAGTCACAGCGTACGTCGGCCTCGCCGCCGTCGGCGCGCATCGCTCCCGCGTCAGCGTGACGAACGCGCCGACCCGGCCAGGTGCGCCGCCACGAAGCCGCGGATGCGCTGCGTCGCGGCATCCCGCGGCTCTCGCGATGTCTCCACCACGATCGTCGGCAGATCCAGCCGAGTCAGCAGGTCGAGCTCCAGCTCGCGGCGCATCCGCATGAATTCGACGTAGCCATCGAATCCCTGCAGGCCCGCCCGAAGCCCGAAGCCCTGCTCGGTGTGGTACCGGATCACGAAGTCCAGCCACCACTCCGGGCGCTCCTCGGCGACCCTCCGGAGCACCGCGTCGGGGTCGCCGGGGTCGAGGTACACGAGCATCGGGTTGTGGCTTCGCACCGCCGCGACGAGTCCTCTCACATGGTCCATGAGCACCGCCGGCGGGCGGTCGAACCGGGCGATGAAGGCGCAGACGGGATTCTGTATCAGCACGCACTCCCACACCTGCACCTCGTCCGCGCTCACCGCCGCGCCGAATCGACGCCAGCTCTCCGACAGGGCTCGCGCGTGGACCTCGGGCGCAACGTCGCCGTCGTACGCGTCCCTGGCCCGGATCCAGCCGATCAGGTCACCGGGCAGCTGCAGGCGATCGGTGTCGCGGACGATCCAGCCGTCGGGGTAGCGCTCCGCATGTGCGCGTACGGTCCGCCACGACTCCGGGTCGTCGCGCAGATGCGCGAACTCCTCGTCCGTGAGGAGGGAGACCTTCTCGAAGTCGACCGGGTGGTCGGGTCGACCCTCCGGCCAGTGCTGGGCGGGTACGCCCTTATCGCCCACCCACGCGGCGAGGTCGCCGGCTGTCGTCGACTTCCCCGACCCCGGAAGCCCCTCGACCAGCACGATGCCGCTCGCTTGATCGACGGCGTCCGTCATGGACCGCGCACCCCCTCCAGCCGAAAGGGCGATTCTCGCATGTCCGCGATGGGTCGCCCGCCGCGGACGCGGATGACGGATGACGGATGCTACCTCCGCTGCTCGAACATCCCCGCAGTGATCGGCACCGCCACGGCGCCGGCGATGATGAGCACGCCCACGACGAAGGCCGGGGCGGAGAGGATCGGCAGCGAGAACGAGATGCCCACCAGCACCATGCCGCCGATGAGCAGGATCAGATAGATGACGAACAGCATCACGCACCTCCAGAAGACGAGTACCTCTTGACTACTCCGACCGGGGGCGCCGCGCGAGGGGGGTTGCACCGTGCTGGCACGTCGCGTACGCGCGGGCCACAATGACGCCATGAGACTCGTCCAGGTCGCCCAGCATGCCGACGATCTCGACCGCGCGGCAGCCTTCTACTCCGCTCTACTGGGAACGCCGGCCGCCGCCGTCTTCGACCCGCCCGGCCTGCTGTTCTTCGAGCTCGACGGGGTGCGGCTGCTCTTCGACCGCGGCGCGCCGTCATCGCTGCTCTACCTCCATGTCGACGACGTCGAGACCGCCATCGCGCGGCTGGCAGATCGCGCGGAGGTGGTCTCGCCGCCGCACGTGATCTTCCATCACTCCGACGACACGCTCGGCCCTGCCGGTCACGACGAGTGGCAGGCGTTCGTCAAGGACTCCGAAGACAACACGGTCGGGCTGGTGTCGTTCCGGCCGTCGGCCTGACGCGGCAGACTGCCCCGCCAAGTCGTCTGGATGCGCGCATCGTGCTCCTATCGGCTCGATAACGCCTGCCAGAGCGCACGGAGTGCGGCTAGCCTGGTGGCGATGAGCGCCTACGTCTCGGCGTTCGAGCTGTTCTCCATCGGCGTAGGACCCTCGAGCTCCCACACGGTCGGCCCGATGCGGGCGGCCCACGACTTCGCCGACCGGCTGCGCGCGTCCGGTGCGCTGCCCCGGGTGGCGCGCATCACGTGCACGCTGTACGGCTCGCTGGGCGCCACCGGCATCGGCCACGGGACGCCCGACGCCGTCGTCGCCGGGCTGCAGGGGCTGGAGCCCGAGACGGTGGATCCGGATGCCGTGCGCGCGGCGTGGAGCGGATGGACCGACGGAGACGCCCTCGCTGTAGCCGGCGTCCACGCCGTCCCGTTCCGGCGCGGCGACGTCGTCTTCGCGGCGCGCACCAGGCTTCCCGCCCATCCGAACGCGATGACACTGGAGGCATGGGGCTCGCCGGCCGACGGCCCGCCGCGCGGGCTGAGCGCGCCCGGCATCCGCGAGACCGGATCATCGACGGGCGTCCTCGCCCCGGCAGTCGCCTCGGACGCCGGCCTCGTCGCCCGCGAGACGTACTACTCGATCGGCGGTGGCTTCATCCGCCGTGAGGGCGAGCCGGTCGCGACGCGCGCCGCCGCCTTCCCCGTCCACTTCGACAGCGCCGAGCAGCTGCTCGCGCTGTGCGATGAACGAGGCCTGACCATCGCCGAAGTCGCGCGGCTCAACGAGACCGCGCTGCGCAGCGAGGAGGAGGTCGCCGAAGGGCTCGACGCCATCTGGGACGCCATGGCCGGCTGCGTCGAGGCGGGGCTCCGTGCCGACGGCGTGCTGCCCGGGATCCTGGGGGTCAAACGGCGTGCGGCTGCGATCCGGGCGCAGCTCGAGGAGGCCGAGGCCGACGGTCGCCGGGAGCTTCCGGGTGAGTGGCTCGGAGCGTTCGCGCTCGCCGTCAACGAGGAGAACGCCGCGGGCGGACGCGTGGTGACCGCCCCCACCAACGGCGCCGCGGGCATCGTGCCGGCGGTCGCGATGTACTGGTGGCGCTTCCTCGCCGACTCCGGGCTCGGTGCCGGCAACGCAGTGACCCCGTACGGCGAGCTCGTCGGCAGCGCCCTCCTCGGCTACCACGGGCATCCCGCCGCCCCCGCGGAGGTCGCCGGGTGGGACGAGCACGAGGTCGCCGAAGCCAACCGTCGCCGCGGCATCCGTCGCTATCTGCTCACCGCGACGGCGCTGGGCTCGCTCTTCAAGGCCAACGCGTCGATCTCGGGAGCCGAGGGCGGGTGCCAGGCCGAGGTGGGCTCGGCGTGCGCGATGGCGGCGGGCGGCCTCACCGCGGTGATGGGCGGCACCAACCGCCAGATCGAGAACGCGGCCGAGATCGCCATGGAGCATCACCTCGGCCTCACCTGCGACCCCGTCGGCGGGCTGGTGCAGATCCCGTGCATCGAGCGCAACGCGATCGCCGCGTCGACCGCGGTGACGGCGGCCCGGCTCGCGTTGCGCGGCGACGGCTCGCACTACGTCTCGCTCGACGCGGTGGTGGAGACGATGCGCCAGACCGGCATCGACATGTCGCACAAGTACAAGGAGACGAGCGAGGGCGGTCTCGCGGTCAACGTCATCGAGTGCTGACGGGTTCGGAGAATCCGGCGCTTGCGGCCGGTACGGCGAGTGCGAGGCGGCCACAGCTGCCAGATCCTCTGGGGCGTGCGCACCCGCCGGCGGACCGATCGCGGGTCAGGAGGGTTCCCATCCTCGCCGCAGGAGGGTAGCTCGAACAATCGAGATAGCGCGCGGATGCCTCCCGCGGATGTGTGCGGAGGTGAGCCGCACCACCTCCCACCCCGCCTGCGCGTACGACGCGTACTTCTCGATGTCCCGGTTCCATTGGGCGCGACTGGTGCGGTGGTGGTCGCCCTCGATCTCGACCACCGTGCGCTGATGCGGATACACGACTTCCGAGATGCCCAGCAGACGCCCTGCGGCGTCGCGGATCTCGACGTCGAGCTGCGGCTCGGGCAGCCCCGCGCCCGCGGCATCCAGGCGGTACTCCGACTCGAGCGGAGAGCTGCTTCCGACTCTGATGAGCTCGAGGGCTGCCCGCAGGCGCGCAGCGCCCTTCCGCGGCCCCGCCGCGGTGGCGCGCTGAAGCTGCTCGATCGACGTCAAGCTCCGGTGGGGCAGCGGCTTCTCGCGGTCGTCCCGGGGGATGCGGACGAACGCATCACCCGCCGTGACGAGCTCCCGCAGCGTCAGGATCGACCCGAGCATGGCCCACGTCGACGCCGGGCTGCTCACCCGCACACCGCCGCAGTCGCTGACGCGGACGAGGCCGGGATCGACCTGCAGGCCGCGGACGCCCTGGCGCCGCGGCGCACGGTGCGGAGCGGGAACGGCCACCGCGAGAAGGTCGCCGTGGCTGACGGGAACGCCCCAGAGGACGGCGGCCGTCTCGGTGGCGAAGAACGCGTGGGCCGGCATCACCTGCTGCAGCCCTCGGGCGCGCCGCGTCACGTCGGCCCGCTGGATCCGGTCGCGGGCGAGCGGCGCGTCCGCCGCCTCCTCGATCCGGTCCGGTCGCGTGAGGAGCCGCACGCCGCGGAACGGCGCCTCACAGTCCTGCGCCCGGAGTCGTCGCCGCGTCACCCCGGCCCGCCGCGCGTCCGCGTACGCGAAGGCGTCTCCGAGCTCGGGTGGCAGCGGGCGCGGGACGCGAGGCATATGCCCGACCCTCTCGCGCGGGGTGGCCGAGGGGGTCCAGGCATCCGGATCTGTGTGTACTCGTGCGGACCCGGCGCGCTGGGGAGGAGGCGCCGGCGCTGCGCGGGCCCATGGATGTGGCAGTCGTGGCCGCTTCCAACCGTCGGTTCCGGCCCTCACGGCCACATCTGGCAACGTCGCGACCCGGGTGTTCGTCCAGGGCGAACACGCGCCCACTTAGCACTCGGCACGTGCGAGTGCTAATCTGTCACTAGTTGAGTCGAGTCGACTCAACTCCAAGAACGAGAGGAGAAACCCCATGGCCACCTACGACCCGTTCCGTGACCTCGATCGTCTGGCGTCGAGTCTCCTCGACACGCGACGCGGCCCGCGCCGCATGCCGATGGACCTCTACCGCGACGGCGACCACTACGTCCTGACGGCCGACCTGCCGGGCATCGACCCGGGATCGGTCGACATCGACGTGGACGGCCAGCTCCTGACGATCCGCGCCGAGCGCACGCTCCACAGCGGCGACGACGTCAAGTGGATCACGCGCGAGCGGGAGGCCGCGAGCTTCCTGCGGCAGCTCAACCTCGGGCAGGGGATCGACACCGAGCGCATCTCCGCCAGCTACAGCAACGGCGTGCTGAGCGTCACGATCCCCGTCAGCGAGAAGGCCAAGCCGCGCAAGGTCGAGGTGTCGACGGAGGGCTCCGCGCCCACCATCAAGGCGCACGAGTCGACCGCCGACGCGCCGCAGCCCATCGAGCAGTGACCGGCTGAGCAGCAGGCGAGAATGACGGATGCCTCGTCCCCGCGCCCGGGGGCGGGGCATCCGTTCTCTACCGGCGCGTGAGCGCCGCGGTGAAGTGCCGACGGCAGCGCGCCTGGTACGACTCGATGCCGCCCACCTGCGCCCGCGTCGGGACGGTCGGGTCTTCGCCGTCGCCGGCGGCCGCGATCCGCTGATGGAACGCCGCGTCCTCGCCGCAGACCGCGCACACCGCGGTGAGCTTGATCGCGTTCTCGGCGATCGCCATCAGCGACGGCAGCGGCTCGAAGGGCCGCCCGTCGAACGTGACGCACAGTCCCGACACGACGACGTCCACGCCGCCGGCCACCAGTGCGTCGACCGCCGGCACGAGGTCGGGCCCGAAGAACTGCGCCTCGTCGACGGCCACGAGATCCAGTTCCCTTCCGTGCACGGCCGACACGAGGGACGCGACATCGGAGAAAGGCCGTGAGGGGATGCTGAGCCCCGAGTGCGAGCTCACTTGCCCCTGGCCGCGCCGGTCGTCGAGCGTGTGGCTGAACACCTCGACCGACAGCCCGGCGATGCGCGCGCGGCGGACCCGGCGCAGCAGCTCCTCGGACTTGCCGGCGAACATCGGGCCGGCCACCACCTGCAGCCTCGCCTGGTTGCGTGTGTGCATGGCGCCCACCCTACGACCGCGCTCGACGCCGCGCGCGGTGCCGATCGCCGGGTGCCGACATAGGCTGGCGTCGTGGCGGAGTATGTCGTGCCGGCTTCAAAGCGGCGCCGTGGCCGCCCCCGGGCGGGGCAGTCCGACGCGCGCGAGCGGATCCTCACCGCCGCGATGGACGAGTTCGGCGAGCTGGGCTACGACGGTGCCACGATGCGCGGCATCGCGGCGCGCGCGGGCGTGGACGCGGCGCTGGTGCATCACTATTTCGGCACGAAGGCCGACCTGTTCGGCGAAGCCGTCGGAGCGCCGATGCGGCCCGATCTCGCGCTTCCCGAGATTCTGGCCGGCCCGACGGACGAGATCGGCGCGCGCATCGTGCGCTACCTCCTGGTCACCTGGGAGGACCCGGACGTGCGCCGCCGTGGTGTGGCGCTGCTGCGCACCGCCATCGGCAACAAGCTCACGACACCCCTCCTGGCCGGCTTCCTCTCGCGGGAGCTGCTCTCGCGCATCGTCGGCACGCTCCAGGTCGAGGACGCCGACCTGCGGGCTTCGCTCGTCGCCTCGCAGGTGGCAGGGCTGATCGTCGCCCGCTATGTGCTGCGGCTGCCTGGCCTGGCCGAGGCATCCGTCGACGAACTGGTCGGCCGCGTCGGACCCACGCTTCAGCGGTACCTGTTCGGCTGACGATCGCTCTTGACGCCGCGGCGTCCCGGGAGCACTATTCATCACGTGATGAATAACTCGTCGGCGGATGCCGTCACCGTGCGCGGCCTGCACGTGCGGCGGGGTCGCACCGAGGTCTTCACCGACCTGCAGCTCGACATCCCGCGCGGCCAGATCACGGGGCTCCTCGGGCCGTCCGGCTGCGGCAAGACGACGCTGATGCGCTCGATCGTCGGCGTGCAGAAGATCGCCGGCGGGACCGTCACCGTGCTCGGTGAGCCCGCCGGATCGAGCGCGCTGCGGCGGCGCGTGGCGTACGACACCCAGGCCGCGTCGGTCTACGGCGACCTCACGATCCGGCAGAACCTGCGCTACTTCGCCCGCGTCGTCGGCGCCCCGCGTGCGGACGTCGACCGCGTGATCGAGCAGGTGGGCCTCGCCGACCAGCGCGATCAGACCGTCGACTCGCTCAGCGGCGGACAGGAGTCCCGGGTGTCGTTGGCGGTCGCGATGCTCGGCGCCCCGGAGCTGCTCGTCCTCGACGAGCCGACCGTGGGCCTGGACCCGCTGCTGCGCAACGAGCTGTGGGACGTCTTCCGCTCACTCGCCGAGTCCGGCGCAACGCTCATCGTGTCGAGCCACGTGATGGACGAGGCGCTGCGCTGCGACCGCCTGCTGCTGATGCGGGCGGGGCGCATCATCGCCGACACGACCCCCGCCGGCCTGCTCGCCGACACCGGAGAGGCCGATCCGGATGCCGCGTTCCTCGCGCTCGTCCAGCAGGACGCGCTGCGACAGGCGGCGGATGCCTCGGCCGACGGCGACCGCCGCGCGCTGACGCGGCGCGAGGCGCGGCAGCACGCCGGACCCGGGGGGCCCGCGGGCGCGCACGATCCGCGCGGTCAGGACGGGGGCCGATCATGAACGGCACCCTGACCGTCGCCACCGCGGGCCGGGTGCTGCGGCAGCTGAGCCACGACCCGCGGTCGATCGCCCTGATGCTCGTCGCGCCGAGCCTTCTCGTGGGGCTCTTCGCGTGGCTGTTCAGTGACATGGACGGCGTCTTCGACCAGTTCGGGGGACCGATCCTGGCGCTCTTCCCGTTCATCGTCATGTTCCTCATCACCTCGATCACGACGCTCCGCGAGCGGCGGTCGGGCACGCTCGAGCGCCTGATGACGACGCCGCTCGCGAAGGCCGACTTCATCCTCGGCTACGGGCTCGCCTTCGGGCTCATGGCGACGCTCCAGGCGGTCATCACCGTGACCTTCGCGGTGTGGGTGTGCGGACTGGAGGTCGAGGGCCCGCTGTGGCAGCTCGGCCTTGTCGCCGTCGTCGACGCCATCCTGGGCAGCGCGCTGGGTCTGCTCGCAAGCGCGTTCGCACGCACCGAGTTCCAGGCGGTGCAGTTCATGCCGCTGATCGTCTTCCCGCAGATCATCCTCGGCGGCCTGTTCATGCCGCGCGAGGACATGCCCGAGGCGCTGTATCAGATCTCGAAGGTGCTGCCGCTGAGCTACGCGATCGACACCATCAACGCGGTGACGGCGGGCGACGAGGGGTGGGACGTCTTCGCGCCGCTGCTGGTGGTGGTGGCCTTCGCCGCCGGGGCGCTCATCCTCGCATCGCTGACGCTCCGTCGCCGTACGCCGTAGCCTCCGCCTGCGGGTGACGATCCCGGGCTCAGTACGTGGGCGTCCTGCGCAGCTTCGCGGTGAGGTCGCGGAGCTGGGCCAGCTCGTCGTCCGTCAGCAGCGACATCCGCTCGGCGATCGCCCGCCCATGGGCGCTCGCGACGCGGCGGAACAGTGCGGCGCCGGCATCCGTCGCCCGGACCAGGGCGCCGCGCCCGTCGTCGGGATCGGCGCACTTGACCAGCAGCCCGCGCGCGACCATGCGGTCGACGAGGCGCGAGACGCTCGGCTGGCTGATGAGCATGTTCGCCGTGACGTCCCGCAGCCGGGCGGTCGCGTCGGTGGCCCGGGTCACCGTGAGCAGCACGTCGTACTCGGCCTGGCTCAGCGTGGCGTCGTCGAAGTCGTCGTTGATGTCTCCGAACACCTCGTGCTGCGCGCGGAAGAGGCTCTCCCAAGCGTCGATGGCGAGGCGGCGATCGGTCATAGCGTCCAGATTACGGCCTCCCCCCGACCCTAGGCTGGCCCCATGGGGTCTTCTGCTGCCATGAGTTCCGGCACACGGCGGCTCGGTGCGGCCGGCCTTGTGCTCGCCGTGCTCGCGGGCCTGCTGCTTGCCGTCGCCGGGCCCGTTCCGGCACGGGCCGGGGTCGATGACTTCTCGTTCGAGAGCCTCGACGTGGAGTACCAGCTGGGGCGCGCCGGCGACGGTTCCAGCACCCTCACCGTCGTCGAGACGTTCGTGGCGCTGTTCCCTGACATCGATCAGAACCGCGGGATGAGGCGCATCCTCCCGGACTCGTACCAGGGCGCACCGCTGAACCCGCGGCTGGTCTCGATCACCGACGGGGAGGGCGCGCCGCGAGAGGCCGAGACGGAGTCCGAGGACGGGGTCTTCGTGATGACATCCCGCGCAGACGACTTCGTGCACGGTCGCCAGACGTATGTCCTCACGTACACCCTCGAGAACGTCACCCGGTACTTCGCCGACACCGGCGCCGACGAGTTCTACTGGGACGTCAACGGCACGGACTGGGCGCAGCCGTTCGGCCGGGTCACGGCGCGCGTCACCATGCCCCCTGACCTCGCCGCCGAGCGCACCGGCGAGGAGGCCTGCTATGTCGGGTATCAGGGCGACGAGCAGACGTGCCCCATCGGCGCCGACGCCACGGCCGTCGTGGCATCCGTCGACGGACTGCAGCCGTATCAGACGATGACGATCGCGATCGGGTTCGACTCCGGCACCTTCACGGAGTTCGACTCCTCCTATCTCGCGTCGCCGTGGGGCTGGCTGCAGGGCGGCGTCGCGCTGCTGGGCCTCGGCGCCGCTGTCGTGCTCGCCGCCCGCTCGCGGATCCGGCACCTGCGGGACGAGCCGGGCCGGCCCGTGATCATCGCCGAGTACACCCCGCCGCGCGTCATCGATGCGCTGGAGAGCGCCGTGCTGCTGGGCCGGACGACCAAGGCGATCCCGGCGGAGGTGCTCGAGCAGGCGGTGGTCGGCAGCATCCGCATCGAGGAGGGGCCGCGCAAGCTCTTCGGCGGCCAGCGCCTGAAGGCGGTGCTCGTCGATCCGGCACGCGCCGACGGCGATGGGCGGATGCTGCTGACCGGCCTGTTCCCGAACGGGGTGCCCGGCGAGGAGTTCGAGTTCGGCCGCACCGACACCCGGTTCTCCACGACGGCGCAGTCGGTCCTCAAGGCCGCGGCGAGCGAGCTGGTGTCGCGCGGCCTGCGGCGGCGGGTGCCGGTCAAGGCCAGGGCATGGCCGATCGTGGTCGTGGTCGTCACCGACGTCCTGGTGCTGCTGTTCGGCATCGGCGCGCTGACGGCCTTCGTCGCGCCGCTGTGGCCCATCCTGCTGATCATCGCGGCGGGTCTGGCGAGTATGGTCGTCGTCGCCGTGGTGGCGCGCAGGCCGTTGACGGCCGCCGGCGCCGAGGCGCGGGATCACCTGCTCGGGCTCAAGCAGTTCATCGAGTGGGCGGAGGCCGACCGCATCCGCATGCTGCAGTCGCCGCAGGGTGCGGAACGCGTCCCCGTCGACACCGGCGATCCGCGCGTGAAGCTCAAGCTGTACGAGGCACTGCTGCCGTACGCGGTGGTGTTCGGGCAGGAGAAGGAGTGGTCCACCGAGCTCGCAGTGCTCTACGGCGAGGGCAACTCGCCGACCTGGTATGCAGGCACGTCGGGGTTCAACGCCGCCGCGTTCTCGGCGGGCGTCTCGCACCTGTCCGCGTCGGCGGCGTCGTCATCCTCGTCCGGGGGGTCGTCCGGCGGCGGATCCGCCGGTGGCGGCGGCGGAGGCGGAGGCGGCGGAGGCGTGTGAGCCGGAGGCGGTGTGGGCCGGCGTCGGGCCGATCCTGGGCGTGGCAAGAGTAAGGGCCGGTCGGAGAGGCTACCGACCGGCCCTTGTCCCTTGCACCAAGAGTGTCCTGCAATCACATGTCGGCAGCTGCCACAGCAAAACAACTACCGTGCAAGCACTCTATAACGGCGAGGTAACGGTGGCAAGGGTCAGTTGTTATGTTTTCGTGATCCGTGGCAGGACTCTCCCGACGGCTGGCCGCGGTCCGACACCTTCGACCGCTGGATCTCCTCGCAGGAGGTGGCGGAGCTCTACGGATCCGGATCGTCCTCTCAGGCCTGAGCCTTCAGACCGAGGATGCCGCACCCCGCGACTGCGGCCGGGGTGCGGCATCCTTCCTCTGCATCGCGCAGTGGGGGACGTCGATCAGTACCAGTCCGTGGCCTGGCTGTGTCCCCACGCTGCGCATGGCGTGCCGTACGCGCGCTTGATGTAGTCCAGGCCCCACGCGATCTGGGTCGTCGCGTTGGTCTGCCAGTCGGCGCCGAAAGTGGCCATCTTGTCGCCCGGGAGCGACTGGGGGATGCCGGTGGCGCCGCTGGAGGTGTTGTAGGCCTCGTAGTTCCAGTCCGACTCCTTGTCCCAGAGCGAGTCGAGGCACGAGAACTCCCCGTCTCCCCAGCCGTACTGCGACGCCGCCATCTGGCGCGCCGTGGCCTTGGCGCCGTCCACGGTGTTCGCCGCGGCTTGCGCCGCCGCGGCAGCAGCGGCAGCCTCGGCCTGGCGCTGCGCCTCCGCGGCTGCGGCGGCGGCAGCGGCGGCTGCCGCCTCCTCGGCCGCCTTCTTCTCCTTGGCGCCGTCCAGGCGCTCACGGAGGGCGTCCACCCGCTGGGTCACGTCGGTGGTCGCGCTCTCGGCATCGGCGGTGAGCCCCGGGATGAGCAGCATCGGGACGACGTCGAGCTCTTCGAGGGGCTCGGCGGCGTCCTCGAGCGTCGACGTCCGGATGGTGGTGTCGTCGACGCCGAGATCCAGTCCCGCCGCCTCGATCTCCGCGGCGAGGCTGTCGGCCTCGGTGAGGGCGACGCGGGCGGCGAGGAGTGTGCCCTGGGCGTCGACGCGGATGTCGCGCAGGGTCTCGGCTGCGGCATCCGGCGCGGCTGCCGTGACGATGGCGCTGGCCGCGAGCGGGGCGGCGGCGGCGAGGGCCGGCGAGGCGAGGGCGAACCCCGTGGTGAGGGCGATGCCGAAGGCGGTGCCGGCGACGACGGCCGGACGGAAGGGGCGGCGACGGCGGCGGAGGGAGCGACGGGAAGGAGCAGGCGACTGGTCTGTATGCATGGCGAACGTGACGATCTCTCGGGTCTCGCGCCGCGGGTATCGGCGCCGATGCGCCCATCGGGTCGGACGCACAAGTCCCCGAGTCTGCCTCATCGCGGCTGGACGGTTCCCGGTCGTTGCCTGGGAGGAACGTGGAGGCCTCGGCAGGCGGCCGGGCGATCCGTGCGACCGGTGGCCGAGGCATCCGCATCGCTGTTCGGAGGACATCAGCCCAAACGAGGGCCTGGTGTGAGAAGCGCCCTCTGTTCGGCAGATCTCCTCGGATCCGCGGATGCCGGTGGCCCCGGCATCCGGCTCTCCGACGCCGCTGCTACCTGCGGTGCTCGGTGTAGTAGGCCAGGAGCGCCCGAGTCGAGGCATCCTGCGCGGCGATCGCCGACTCGTCGCCCTCGATGGCGGGAGCGATCTGCAGCGCCAGCTGCTTGCCGAGCTCGACTCCCCACTGGTCGAACGAGTTCACGCCCCAGATCACGCCCTGCGTGAAGGTGATGTGCTCGTACAGCGCGACCAGCTGGCCGAGGACGGCCGGCGTGAGCGCGGGCGCGAATATCGACGTCGTCGGCCTGTTCCCCGGGAAGGTGCGGGCGGCCACGAGCGCACCCGTGGTGCCCTCGGCCTCGACCTCCTCGGCGGTCTTGCCGAAGGCGAGCGCCTTGGTCTGCGCCAGGAAGTTCGACAGGAACAGCGCGTGGACGTCGCGGCCGCCGTCCTCGAGCGCGTACGCCGGGTTCGCGAAGGCGATGAAGTCGGCCGGGATGAGCCGGGTGCCCTGGTGGATCAGCTGATAGAACGCATGCTGCCCGTTGGTGCCCGGCTCCCCCCAGAACACCTCGCCGGTGTCGGTGGTGACCGGGGAGCCGTCCCAGCGCACCGACTTGCCGTTGGACTCCATCGTGAGCTGCTGGAGATACGCGGCGAAGCGGCTGAGCTGCTGGGCGTACGGGAGCACCGCGTGCGACTGGGCGCCGAGGAAGTTCGAGTACCAGATGTTGAGGAGGCCCATCAGCACCGGCACGTTACGCTCGAGCGGCGTGGTGCGGACGTGCTCGTCCACGGCGTGGAAGCCGGTGAGCAGCTCGCGGAACACGTCGGGGCCGAGCTCGATCATGAGGGACAGGCCGATGGCGGAGTCCACGGAGTAGCGACCGCCGACCCAGTCCCAGAAACCGAACGCGTTGTCGGTGTCGATGCCGAAGGCGGCGACCTTGTCGAGCGCGGTCGAGACGGCGACGAAGTGGTGGGCGACGGCATCCGCCTTCTGCTCTTCGCTCCCGTCGATCGCGCCGGACTGCGAAAGGCCCGCCCACAGCCAGTCCCGCGCGAGGCGCGCGTTGGTGAGGGTCTCGAGCGTCGTGAAGGTCTTCGACGCGACGATGAACAGGGTGGTCTCGGGGTCGAGGTCCTTCGTCTTGTGGGCGAGATCGAACGGGTCGATGTTCGACACGAAGCGCGCCTCGATGCCGGCCTTCGCATACGGCTCGAGCGCTGCCGAGATCATGACGGGGCCGAGGTCGGAGCCGCCGATCCCGATGTTGACGATGTGCATGACCCGCTTGCCGGTCACCCCCTGCCACTCGCCCGAGCGCACCCGGTCGGCGAAGGCGGTCATCGCCGAGAGCACCGACTGGACGTCGGCGTCGACGTCCTGCCCGTCGACGACGAGCGCCGGCCTGGCGCCCGGCGGGCGGCGGAGCGCGGTGTGGAGAACCGCGCGGTCCTCGGTGGTGTTGATGTGCTCGCCGGAGATCATCGCGGCGTAGCGCTCGGCGACACCGGTCTGCTCCGCCAGGCGCACCAGGGCCGCGAGGACGTCGTCGGTGACGAGGTTCTTCGACAGGTCGACGTGGAGGTCGGCCAGCGGGAGGCTCAGCCGCTCCGCCCGCCGCGGATCGGCCTCGAACCAGCCGCGCAGGTCGGGCGCGAACGAGTCGCGGAGCGCGCTGAGCTCCGACCAGGCGGGCGTGGTGGTGGCATCGACGGGAGCAGTCACGCCACTACGGTACTCGCGCGGATGGGCGCGGTGGTTTCGTGTTGCTCACCGGCGGGAGGCGCATCATGTGAGGTGGGCGGCCAGTGCACGACGTCGCCGCGAACGCACGGCCTGCCTGCGCGCGGAAGGCGTGCAGTCGACAGGATGCCGCGCACTCGGCGCCGCCCCGGCCGCGTCGGGTGCTCCTCCGACGGTGCGATGGGTAGCGTGTCGGGCATGGTGGCGAGTGGGAGCAGGCGTGCGCGCGCGGCGCGACGTCGCGCCCGCCGGGTCGCCGCCGCCGACAACGACCTCAGCATCGAGGAGTGGCAGGCGCTTCTCGCGGCCTGGGGAGCGTGCGCCTACTGCGGCACCGTCACCGGGCCGTTCCAGAAGGACTGCGTGCTGCCGATCTCGCGCGGCGGACGGTACACGTTCGACAACGTCGTGCCGGCGTGCCGCTCATGCAACGCCAGCAAGTGCAACGACGAGGTCACCGGGTGGCTGCGTCGCAAGCGGCTCGACGAGCGCGCGTTCCTGATGCGGCACGTCGAGGTGCTCGCCGCGTGGCGCGAGTCGGCTGCGCAGGCCGCGCCGGCTGCACCCATCCGGGGGGCGCCGGCGTGATCACCGAGATCCGCCCGTATCAGCCGGGCGACTGGGACGACATCTGCCGCATCCATGACGCTGCACGCCTGCAGGAGCTGCGAGGCGCCGGCCTGCTGGAGGCGTACCTCGATCTCGCCGCCACGTATGAGAACGAGGGGCTGTTCGACGGCGAGGTGTGGGTGGCCGAGGCCGACGGCCGCATCGCGGGATTCCTGGCCGGCGGCATCGAGGAGGGCGACGGCGAGATCACCTGGCTCTACGTCGACCCGGATCTTCATCGCCGTGGCGTCGGACGGGCGCTCGTGGAGCACTTCGCGGCCCGCTGCGACGGCTCGGTGGAACTGGAGGTCCTCGCCGGGAACGCGGCGCGCGACTTCTACGAAGCGCTCGGCTTCACCGTCGAGGCGACGACGACCGGGAAGCTCGCCGGAAACGAGGCCTTCACCGCGACCGGCCACACGCTCGTGCGGCGCCGCGGGGCGGCATCCGACTGATCCGCTTCGCGCCCTCCACCCGCCGTCAGACGTCCTCGCCACCGCGCAGGATGGCGATGCCGTCGAGCACAGCGTGCGTCGTCGCGTCGGCCCCCAGCAGCCGGAAGTGCCCCGCGGTGCCCACCGCGATGTTCGTCGCGCCGTCCAGGGCGCTGCCCTCGGGGATGTGCGGGTCCCATGGCCCGAAGACCGAAACGATGCGGCCGTTCACCGACGAGTCGCGCCTGAGCGTGAGGATGGTCTCGTCGTCGGGGTGGAACGCACGGATGCTCGGGATCACGAAGAGGCCCGCCAGGCGCGAGCCGCCGAAGGGAGTCGCGACGGCCACGAGACCGAGCAGGCCCAGCGGGCGGCCGTCCTCGGCGGCCGTCGCGGCAGCCGAGGCGGGGTCTCCGCCGGCCGCCGCCGCCGCCGCCGCCCGGGCGGCCGCCCCCGACGACACGAGCAGGTGCTTGCCGATGAGGCCGCCCTTGCTGTGGGCGACGAGCACCCGCCCGGCGGGCGGCGCGGGCGTCTGCGCGAGGAGGTGCGCGAGACGCTCCGCGGTGTCGGGGACGCTGCGGCGGTTCACCCCCAGGCCGTGCACCACGCCCACCCGGTGCCCGGCGCGGGCGAGCGCGTCGCCGAGGGGGCGCAGGAAGGTCCAGTGCTCGTACACCCCCGGCACGAGGAGGATCTCGGGCAGGTCGTCGCCGTCCCGGCTCCAGGCGGGCGGCGTGGGCCGCGGGCGGCCGATCGCCCACGGGAACGAGAGCACGGCCAGCTGGCGTCGTGCGGCGTAGGCGTAGTCGGCGGCCCACCACAGGCCTCGGCGGATCAGCGAGGGGCGCGGGTCCGAGGTCGTCTCGCGTGTGACCGCCATGCGCGAAAGTCTAGGAGGGGTGGGGGGTGGGGTGGGCCGCGTCGCCCGGCGCGGGGGAGCCGCGCACACCGGTAATCGCCGCCTCGACGACCGCGGCCGCCAGGGCGTCGATGACGGATGCCGCCTGCCACCGGACCGGCCCGTGCACGGCGATGTCGGCGAAGCCGTGCACGGACGACCAGCAGGCCCACTCCGCCAACGGCCGCCGCTCCGGCGCGAGCGCTCCCGCGTCGACCATCTCGTCGAGCGTCGACATGAGCAGCCGGAACGGGGCGACGATCTCGTCGTCGAGCGTGACGATCCCGTCGTTGGCGTGCGTGTCCTGGGTGAAGAACGCCGTCTCGAACCACCCGCGCTCGGTGCGGGCGAAATCGATGTAGGCGAGGCCCACGCGCCGCAGCCGCTCGATGGAGGCCTCCGCCGGCGCCAGGTCGGACGGTGTCTCGCCGACGCGATCGGTGATCGCGCGCGCGAGCGCGAGCTGCGCCTCGGCGGCGACCGCCCTGACGAGCGCGTCGCGATCGGTGAAGTGGCGGTACGCGGCGTTGGGGGAGACGCCGGCGGCGCGCGTGGCCTCCCGCAGCGTGACGGCGTTCGGCCCCCCGGTGCGGGCGAGCTGCAGGCCTTCGCCGATCAGCGCACGTCGGAGGTCCCCGTGATGATAGGTGCGCGGTGAGGTCATTGCGTCGCCCCGCTCGGATGTGTACGTTGTGAGCACCGAATGTGAACACTGTCCACATTCACTCTATCCCTCACCCCCGCTCCCGACCGCAACACGCCGGAGGAACACATGAGTCAGCCGTCCCCTGAGGGCGTCGTCCGGGTCGACGAGGCGCAGCCGAAGCCGGGGGAGCGGACGCTGCGCGCCTTCTACCAGGTGCTCGTCAACACCGCCGTGGCGAACGTGACCACGAGCTTCCTGTGGTTCGCGCTCACCTTCTGGGTCTACCTCGAGACCGAGTCGGTGCTGGCGACCGCGATCATCGGCGGCTCGTACATGCTCCTCGTCGCGGTGTTCGGGGTGGTCTTCGGCGTGATCGTCGACCACATGAAGAAGAAGGCCGTCATGCTCCTGTCGAGCGGAGTGACGGCCGCGTCGTACCTCGCGGCCGGCGGGCTCTACCTCGCGTTCCCCGAGAGCACGCTCCTGGACTGGCAGGGGCCCTGGTTCTGGGTGTTCGCGGGCGTGATCCTCGTCGGCGGGGTCGTCGAGAACCTGCGCAACATCGCCCTCTCGACGACGGTGACCCTGCTGGTCCCCGCCGAGCGCCGCGATCGCGCGAACGGCCTCGTCGGCGCGGTCCAGGGCATCGCGTTCATGGTGACCAGCGTGTTCTCCGGCCTGGCGATCGGCTTCCTCGGCATGGGGTGGACCGTCGCGATCGCCATCGCCGCGACCGGCGTCGCGCTGATCCACCTCCTGTTCGTGCCGATCCCCGAGCGCGGCGTCGCGCACGTCGAGGGCGAGGCGCCCAAGGGCTTCGGCTTCCGCGGCGTCATCCCCGCCGTCATGGCGGTGCCGGGTCTCCTCGCGCTCATCCTGTTCGCCACCTTCAACAACCTCGTCGGAGGCGTGTTCATGGCGCTCATGGACCCGTACGGCCTGACGCTGTTCTCCGTCCAGGTGTGGGGGATCGTCCTGGGTGTGACCAGCTTCGGCTTCATCATCGGCGGCGGGCTCGTGGCCAAGTTCGGTCTCGGGAAGAACCCGGTGCGCACCCTGCTGCTGGTGAACGTCGGCGTGGCGCTGCTGGGCCTGAGCTTCGCGATCCGCGAGTGGTGGTGGCTGTACGCGCTGGGGATCCTCCTCTTCATGAGCCTCATGCCGATCGCCGAGGCCGCGGAGCAGACGATCGTGCAACGCGTCGTGCCATTCGAGAAGCAGGGGCGCGTGTTCGGCTTCGCTGCCAGCGTCGAGTCTGCGGCCGCGCCCGTGTCGGCCTTCATCATCGGGCCGGTCGCCCAGTTCTGGCTCATCCCTTACATGGATTCCACTGCGGGCCAGGGTGCCTTCGGCTGGCTGCTCGGCGACGGGGAGGCGCGTGGCATCGCGCTGGCGTTCGTGGGTGCGAGCCTGCTGATGCTGCTCATCGTGCTTCTGGCCTTCTTCTCCAAGCCGTATCACGATCTGTCCGACGCCTACGCGGCGGCGCCGCCGTCGTTGACGACAGACGGCGAGCCGGCCGGCGCGGATCGTACGCTCGGCGCCGTCGGCGGGGCGGGAGAGGATCTGCGCTCGGGCCTGCGGTGAACGGCGCGCCAGGTCGAAACCTCCGACCGGTGCTCGGACGTCAGAGCTCGGGTGTGCGCGGGGGCGGGGTGCGGCGGGGGCGCAGCGCCTCGAAGGCCGAAGCCCACGCGAGAAGGTCGGCGTCGGCGTAGGCCCGACCGGCGATCGTGAGCCCCACCGGCATCCCGATGTCGGACATCGTCCCCATCGGCACGGTCACCGTCGGTATGCCGAGGTGGCGGATCGCGAGGTTCCCGTTCGCCACCCACACGCCGTTGCGCCAGCCGAGATCCGCGGATGCCTCGTTCACGTCCATGTCGGCGCTTCCGACGTCGGCCACCGCCGGGAAGACGACGGCGTCGAGCCGCAGCTGCGACATCCACTCCTCGAGGTCGAGGCGGCGGGTCTCCTCGAGACCCTCGACCCCGTCCGCCAGCTCGGGGATCTCGGTGAACGAGTCGTACCGATGCGCCCGGACGTGATCGGGGTAGGTCGCGATGTCGTCGTCGAATCCCGTGTACCGATCGGGAAGCGCGCCCTCCGGATGGGGGAAGATCGCCGCACCGTCGACGGCTTCCAGGCGGTCGAGCGCGGGGTCGCCGTTCGCGCGGAGGAAGTCGTCCCACGCCCACGCCGACAGGTCGACGATCTCGCGCTGGAGGAACGCCTCGGACACGAGGCCGCGGGTCTTGATGTTCGGCGCACCTGGGCGGTCGCCTTCGTAGTTCGTCACGACGGGGAAGTCGACCTCCACCACTTCCGCACCGGCCGCCTCGAGATCGCGTCGCGCCTGCTCCCAGAGGGCCAGTACCGACGGCCGCGTCTGGATGCGGGTCCCGGTCGGGCCGCCGATCCCGCCCGCCGGGTCGGTGCCGGCGTCGGGATCCTCGTCGATGTACATCCGGGGCACACCGAACCGGCGCCCGGCGAGTGCGGCGCGCGCGCCGTCGACGCCGGAGGAGCGCAGCGCCGGATACGCGGCGGGACGCGTGGCGGAGGCATCCGGGATCTCGACCCACGGCTGCGCGCGCCAGAAGTCCCCGCGCGTGTCGGGATCGTCCGCGACCAGCACGTCGAGGACCTCGAGGAGGTCGGCCATCGTTCGGGTGTGCGGCACCACGACGTCCATGGTCGGCACGAGGGGCCAGTTGCCGCGCACCGAGATGACCCCGCGCGACGGGGTGTACGCGCAGAGGGCGTTGTACGAGGCGGGCGCGCGGCCGCTGGACCAGGTCTCCTCGCCGAGCCCGAACGCCGCGAAGGAGGCGGCGGTCGCCGTGCCCGAGCCGTTGGACGACCCGGAGCCGAACGCCGAGGTGAGATAGGCGGCGTTGTACGGGCTCTCGGCGCGTCCGTACACGCCGCGCTGCATGCCGCCGTTCGCCATCGGCGGCATGTTGGTGAGCCCGAGGAGGATGCATCCCGCGGCGCGCAGGCGTTCGATCGAGTAGGCGTCGCGCTGCGCGACGAGCTCGGCGAACGCGGGGGACCCGGCGGCGACCGTGAGCCCCTCTGCCATGAACGAGTCCTTCGCGGTGTAGGGGATGCCCTCCAGCGGCCCCAGGCTGCGGCCCTCGGCGCGACGGAGATCGGATGCTGCGGCCTCGGCGCGCGCGGCCGGGTTGCGCACGACCACCGCGTTCAGGGCGGTCGGGGTGCCGGGGGCGTCGTAGGCGTCGAGGCGAGCGAGGTAGGCGTCGACCAGCTCGACGGCCGTCACCTCCCCGGCCTCGAGAGCCGCACGCAGCTGGGCGATGGTCTTCTCCACCACCGGGAACGAGCGCGTCATCGGGTCACGACCTCGGGCTGCTGCTGGGTGATGCAGTGGATGCCCCCACCGCCGGCGAAGATCTGCCGGGCGTCGACGGTGACGGCGCGCCGGCCCGGGTAGGCCGCCTCGAGGATCTCACGGGCCCTGGCATCCGCGCGCTCCTCGCCGAAGCCGCAGGCGATGATGCCGCCGTTGACGACGAGGTGGTTGACGTAGCTGTAGTCGACGAACCCGTCGGCGTCGCGGAGCGTGTCGGGGGCGGGGAGCTCGACGATCTCGAATCGGCGGCCCGCGGCATCCGTCTGCTCCGACAGGAACGCGTGCAGTCCGTTCGAGACCTCGTAGTCGGGGTGCTCGGGATTCTGCTGCGTGTGCAGCAGCACACGCCCGGGGGCGGGGATCGTCGCCACGATGTCGACGTGCCCGTTCGTGCCGAACTCGTCGTAGTCGCGAGTGAGCCCGCGGGGGAGCCATACGACCCGGGTGGCGCCGATCGTGCGGCGCAGCTCCGCCTCGACGCGCGCCTTGTCGGCGAGCGGGTTGCGGCGCGGGTCGAGCTGCACCGTCTCGGTGACCAGGACCGTGCCCTCGCCGTCGACGTGGATGCCGCCGCCCTCGTTCACCAGGAGCGAGCTGACGAGCTCGGCGCCCACGAGGCCGGCCGTGAAGCGGGCGTGCTCGGCGGCCTTCTCCCACGACGCCCACTGCGGGGCTCCCCAGCCGTTGAACACCCAGTCCACCGCGCCGAGCACGCCGGGCCGCTCGTCGTCGACCACGAAGGTGGGCCCGTGGTCGCGGAACCAGAACTCGTCGACGGGCGTCTCGACGAGCTCGATCGCGGAGTCGAGCATGCGGCGCGCGCGCTCGGCCTTCGACGGGTCGACCAGCATCGTGACCGGCTCGAAGTCGGCGACCGCGTTGGCCACCGCGCTCCATGCGGCGTAGAACCGCTCGTGCTCGGCGGGGTCGTCGCCGAGCGTGGGTCCGTCGGTCGGGAACGCCATCCAGGTGCGCTCGTGCGGGTCTCCCTCGTGCGGCATCCTCCACGCCATCGTCGCGGATCCCTTCCGTTGCGCGCCGCGGTCGCGGCGCTAATTGATCTAGCGATCAATAGCGAAGATATCTATGCTGGCCGGACCATGTCAAGCACGTCCAGTCGCCCGCGTACGCGGAAGGCACCCGCCGAGCGCGCCGCCGAGATCGTGGCGGCGGCGATCGGCATCGCACGCGAGCAGGGGCTGAGCGCCCTCACGCTGCGGGCGGTGGGCGAG
Organism: Microbacterium atlanticum; assembly: GCF_015277815.1. Lineage (NCBI taxonomy): Bacteria > Bacillati > Actinomycetota > Actinomycetes > Micrococcales > Microbacteriaceae > Microbacterium > Microbacterium atlanticum. The sequence goes on along the minus strand of NZ_CP063813.1, from coordinate 3,056,643 downwards.
CGCGCGGGCGTCGCGCCCGGTCTCGTCGCGCACTACCACCCGTCGATGGACGACCTGGTCGCGCGCGCGTACACCGACCTCGTCGACGAGGAGATCCGCGACGTCGAGGAGGTCATCGGCGCAGGGGACGACCCGACGCTCCGCCTCGGCAGGCTCATCGACACGCTGATGGACGATACGCGCGAGGAGCTCACCGTCGTGTGGGTCGAGGGTTGGGCGATGTCGCGACGCAACGAGGCGCTGGCGGCCGCGGTGCGCACGCAGATGCAGCGGTGGCAGGCGCTCGTCGAGCGCATCGTCGCGGACGGCTGCCGCACCGGCGCCTTCTCGACGACCGCGCCGGGCGGGGTCGCGTGGCAGCTCATCGGCATGATCGACGGCCTCAACGCGCAATCGCTCGCCCGCGGCGCCGACACCACGCGCTTCGCCGCCCGCACCGCCCACGCCGCCGAGGCGCTCGTCGGGGCGCCGGCCGGATCCATCCCGGTCGGCGGGGCGGCGTCGGCGTCGCGGTACCGCCAGCCGACGCCGGGCGCAAGCCCCTCCGGTCGCGCGGCAGCCGGCCGTACCGTCGGGTCAGTGGAAGGAGGGCGACATGACCAGCCAGCCCTATGACGGACCGATGGACGACGACCGGGACGACGACACGATCCTCGACCCGCTGCTGCGCGGGGAAGACGACCGCCCGCTGGACTCCGACGTCGACGACGACCAGGTCGACAGCGCGGAAGCCGACGAGCGTGCCGCCCGCGAAGGCGAGATCGGCACCGACGAGCTCCCGTGACCGGCCGCACCCGGTTCGCTCCGCGGCGCGGGTTCCACGCCAGGATGGGAGCATGAGCGCGATCCCCACCGTGATCCTGAACGACGGAGCCTGGTTCCCCGAACTCGGGCTGGGCACCTACAACCTGCGGGGCGAGGAGGGGATCGCGGCCATGGTCGCCGCGATCGACTCCGGCTACCGGCTGCTGGACACCGCCGTCAACTACGAGAACGAGCGCGAAGTCGGCGAGGCCGTGCGCCGCAGCGGCGTCTCGCGCGACAAGATCCTCGTCACGTCGAAGATCCCCGGGCGGCACCACGGCCGGCAGGAGGCGCTCGACAGCATCAAGGGGTCGCTCGACGCGCTCGGCCTGGACCACATCGACCTGCACCTCATCCACTGGCCGAATCCGAGCGTGGGCCGCTACGTCGAGACCTGGCAGGGCCTGATCGACGCCCGCCGGCAGGGACTCGTGCGCTCGATCGGCGTGTCGAACTTCACCGCGGAGATGCTGACCGAGCTCATCGAGGAGACCGGCGTGGTGCCGGCCGTGAATCAGGTGGAGCTGCATCCGTACTTCCCGCAGGAGCCCCTGCGCGCGTTCCACCGCGCGCACGGCATCCGCACCGAGAGCTGGAGCCCGCTTGCCCGACGCAGCGAACTGCTCACCGAGCAGCTGCTGAACGAGCTCGCGACCGTGCACGGCGTCACCCCGACGCAGGTCGTGCTGCGGTGGCACACGCAGCTGGGCAGCACGCCGATCCCGAAGTCCGCCGACGCCGACCGGCAGCGGGAGAACGCCGACGTCTTCGGCTTCTCGCTCACCGACGAGCAGGTCGCCGCCGTCAGCGCCCTCGAGCGCGGTCGCCTCTGGGACGCCGACCCCCTGACCCACGAGGAGATGTAGGGCGCGGTCGTCACACGTCGGGAAGCCCGGCCAGCCACTCGGTGAACGTCTGCGTCCCCCGCAGCGCCTCGGGTCCGGGAAGCAGGGCGCCGGAGCGCAGGGCGCGCCCGATGGGACCCGGGGTGCGAACGGCGGGGACGGGGCCGCGGTAGCCGATCGCCTGCGCGTAGCGGCGCACCATGTCGGAGAGGCTCTCCTCGCGGGGTCCCCCGAGGTCGACGGCGCGTCCGACCGGCCCCCGCTCAGCGAGGTCGACGAGGTGGCGCGCCACCTCGCGCACCGCGATCGGCTGCACGCGGCCGGTCGGCGCGACGTGTGCGCCCGCGTGCGTGCGGTGGAACATCAGGGCGGCGTACTCGTGGAACTGCGTCGCGCGCAGGATCGTCCACGGCACCCCGCCGTCGGCGACGAGCCGCTCCTGCGCGAGCTTTCCGGCGTAGTAGCCCTCCGGTGCCGCGTCCGCCCCCACGATCGTCAGCGCGAGATGATGTCGCACGCCGGCCGCGCGCTCCGCCGACACGAGGGTCTTGGTCACCCCCGCGAAGAACATCACCGCGACGTCCGCCTTCGCCGTCTTCACGTTGGTCGCGTCGATGACGGCGTCCACACCCTGCAGCGCCGTGCCGAGACCTGCGCCGCTGAGCAGCTCGACGCCGGTGCTGCGCGCGAGCACCACGACCTCGTGCCCACGCTCGCGAGCGACGGCGGCGAGATGGCGGCCGGTCATGCCGGTGCCGCCGGCGATCGCGAGTCTCACCTGGTCCCTCTCGTCGCGCCGTGTGAACACCCATGGTGACCCAGCGGCGGCCGGTGACGCGAGGGCTTGCGCTCGCGGCTCAGCGCCGGGCGACCTTCGCGGCGTGCTCGAGCCAGTCGGCGAAGCTCAGCGTGCCGAGGTCCGCACCGCGCGCCGGCAGGCCCAGGCCCGCTCGCAGGGCCTTCATCTGCGCCCCCGGAAGGCTCACCGCGGGGATCCACCCGCGATATCCGCTCCGGCGCGCGTAGGCCTTCACCATGTCGTCCAGCCGCTCCTCGCGGGGCCCCGCGAGGTCGGCGACCCTTCCGCGAGAGGGCTCGGTCGCGAGCTGCGCCAATCGCGCCGCCACCTCCCTCGCCGCGACAGGCTGCACCCGCGCCCGCGGCGCCAGGTGCAACGGACCCAGCGCGGCGCGCTCGAACAGCTGGGCGGCGAACTCGTGGAACTGCGTGGCGCGGAGGATCGTCCAGGGAACGGCCGCGGCCTCCACCAGCCGCTCCTGAGCGAGCTTGCCGGCGTAGTAGTCGTGCGGCATCCGATCCACGCCGACGATCGACAGGAGCACGACGCGCGCGCCGGCGCGCCCGGCGGCCTCGAGGAGGTTGCCGGTCGCGGCGCGGAAGAACCGGGTCGCCGCGTCGGCCGACAGGGTCGTGATGTTCGCGACGTCCACGACCGCCTCGACGCCTTCGAGCGCGGCCGCCAGTCCCGAGCCGGTCGCGAGATCGACGCCGGTGCTCCGGCTGAGCACGACCGGCTCGTGGGCACCCGCCCTCAGCTCGTCGACGACGTGGGCTCCGACCATCCCTGTTCCTCCGGCCACTGCGACCCTCATGTCCTGTCTCCTTTCCGCCCGCGCGCCTGCGGGACGTCTCGCATCACCGACGACGCAGCACGACAGAATGTGACGTGTCGCCGGCATCGCCTGCCGGCGGACACGGCCCGAGACCAGGAGGACGGATGCCGCCGACCGACGTCGACGGCGAGCGGGGGAGCCTGCTCGCCGTCTGCTACCGCCTGCTCGGCACGGTCGCCGACGCGGAGGATGCGGTGCAGGAGACCTACGTCCGCTGGTTCCGGCTCTCGGACGAGGAGCGCGCCGGCATCCGCAATCCGGCGGCGTGGCTCACCCGGGTGGCAGGCCGCGTCTGCCTTGACATGCTGGGGTCGGCACGCGCCCGCCGCGAGCGCTACGTCGGCGAGTGGCTGCCCGAGCCGGTGCCCGCGGACGCGCCGGTCGCGGCATCCGTCCCCGTCGATCCCGCCGACCGGGTCGCGCTCGACGATTCGGTCTCACTCGCGCTGCTGGTGGTGCTCGAGTCGCTGACACCGGCCGAGCGCGTGGCGTTCGTGCTGCACGACGTCTTCGGCGTGCCGTTCGGCGAGATCGCCGCCACCCTCGGTCGCAGCCCCGCCGCCGTCCGCCAGCTCGCCGCACACGCGCGCCGGCGGGTGCAGGAGCGGCGCGCCGGCGAGGCGTCGCGTGCGGAGCATGACGCCGTCGCACGGGCCTTCGCCGCGGCGACCGAGACGGGCGATCTCGACGCGCTCGTATCGGTCCTCGACCCCGGGGTCGTGCTGCGCTCCGACGGCGGCGGTCGCGTCTCGGCCGCTCTGCGCCCGGTGACCGGCGCGGATCGCGTGGCCCGCTTCCTTCTCGGACTGCCGCGCCTCGAGCCGGACGCGGTGCTGCGCGCGGTCGAGACCCCGGACGGCGTCGGGTTCCTCGCGACGCTGCAGGGCCGGCCGAGCGCCCAGTTCACGGTGCGCGTGCAGGGCGGCCGGATCACCGACGTCTTCGTCATGCGCAACCCCGACAAGCTCACGCAGTGGTCGTGACGGGCCGCCCGGCTCGTCGAGGCGGTCGATTAGCGTGGAAACATGCCCACCGCCACCGGCTCCTCCCCGTTCGCCTCGCTGACCGACTACATCGCACTGCCGCGAGTGGAGGGGATCGCGCTCTCGCCGGACGGTGAGACCGCGGTGCTGACCGTCGGCGCGCTGAAGAAGGACGGCACGGCCTACGAGCGGGCGCTGTGGGCGGTTCCGGCGACCGGCGGCGGGACGCCCCGCCGGCTGACCAGGTCGGCGAAGGGCGAGGCGGGTGCCGCGTTCACCGCGAGCGGCGACCTCCTCTTCGTGTCGGCCCGGTCCGACGCCGAGGGCGACGCCGACGACGAGTCCGGCCAGCTCTGGCTCCTCCCCGCCGCCGGCGGCGAGGCCCGCCCGGTCACGCGGCTGGCCGGCGGCGTCGACGGGATCGCCGCGACGGCCGAGGCCGCCGAGACGGTCGTCGTGACCGCAGCGCTGCTCCCGGGCGCCGACAGCCTCGAGAGCGAGGCCGCGCTGCGCGCGAAGCGCAAGGAGAAGAAGGTGTCGGCCATCCTCCACGACGCGTATCCGGTGCGCTACTGGGACCACGATCTGGGACCGGCCGAGCCGCACCTCCTGGGCCTCGATCTCGGCGATCTCGAGGAGACGATCGCCGCCGCGGTGGCCGAGTCCGCCGCCGGCGAAGAGCAGCAGACGGATGCCGCCCCCGGCGACGTCGAGACCGCAGGCTCACCCGAGAAGCCGTATCCCGCGACACTGCCCCGCCCGCGCGACCTCACGCCCCGGCCCGGCCGCTCCGCCGACCACGCGGAGGCCGCGCTCACTCCCGACGGCGCGACTCTGATCGTCTCGCTCGAGCGGCGCGAGCAGCGAGCGGGCCGGCGCGTCATCGTGGCGATCGACACCGCGAGCGGGCGGAGCACCACCCTGTTCGACGAGACGGGGGTGGACTACGAGATGCCGGCGGTGAGCCACGACGGCACCCGGATCGCGTTCCTGCGCACCGTGAAGTCGACGCCCGAGGCCCCCACCGACGAAGAGGTGTGGGTCGCGGGCATCGACGGGTCGAAGGCGGCGCGCGTGGTCGCCGATTGGGATCGGTGGGCCTCGTCGCTGACCTTCGACGCCGGCGACGCGGCGCTCATCGCGACGGCCGACGACGACGGTCGCGGACCGGTGTGGCGGCTGCCGCTGGACGGCGGCTCCGCCCAGAAGCTCACGGACGACGACTTCGCCTACGCGAATGTCGTCGTCGACCGGCGCACCGGTGACCTGGTCGCCCTGCGGTCTTCCTGGGTGCTGCCGCCGCACCCGGTGCGCATCGCCCGCAGCGGGAGCGTGACCCCGCTGGCCACGCCCGCCGCGTCCCCCGCCGCACCGGGTTCGATCGCCGACGTCGAGACGACGGCCGAGGACGGCGCGCGCGTGCGGGGCTGGCTGCTGCTGCCCGACGGGGCGTCGGCGGAGGCCCCGGCGCCGCTCCTGCTGTGGATCCACGGCGGTCCGCTGGGCAGCTGGAACGCCTGGAGCTGGCGGTGGGCCCCGCTGCTGGCCGTCGCCCGCGGCTACGCCGTGCTACTGCCCGACCCCGCGCTGTCGACGGGCTACGGACTGGACTTCATCGCCCGCGGCTGGAACAGCTGGGGCGGCAAGCCGTACACCGACCTCATGTCCATCACCGACGCGGTCGCCTCCCGCGACGACATCGACGAGACCCGCACCGCGGCGATGGGCGGCTCGTTCGGGGGCTACATGGCCAACTGGGTGGCCGGGCACACCGATCGGTTCCGCGCGATCGTGACGCACGCGAGCCTGTGGGCGCTCGACCAGTTCTCGGGCACCACCGACAACTCCGAGTACTGGCAGCGGATCTTCACGCCGGAGGCGATGCTCGAGCATTCGCCGCACCGATTCGTCGCGAACATCCGCACGCCCCTGCTCGTCATCCACGGCGACAAGGACTACCGCGTGCCGATCGGCGAAGGGCTGCGGCTGTGGTCGGAGCTCGCGGAGCACCACGCCGATGAGGAGGGACGGATGCCGCACCGCTTCCTGTACTTCCCGGACGAGAACCACTGGGTCCTCAAGCCGCAGCACGCGGTGATCTGGTACGAGACGGTGTTCGCATTCCTCGCGGAGCACCTGCGGGGCGAGGAGTTCCGGCGGCCCGAGCTCCTCGGGTAGCCGACGAGGATCAGTGGGGGGCGTCCGCCACGCCGCGCTTCCAGTAGCCCTTCACGACGACCTGCTCCGCGTCCAGTCCCCAGCGCTCCAGCAGCAGGTCACGCGCGGGTCTCACGATCGACTGCTCGGCCGCGACGAATCCGAGCACCGACCCCGCCGGCCGGTCCGCCGCGGTCAGTGCGTCGAGGCGGGCGGCGAGCGCGCCGCCCGGGTGACCGCCGCCGCGGTGCACCTGCTCGACACGGACGCCGGCCGGCGCGTCGATGGGCAGCTCGTGCGCGGCATCCGTCACTTCCACGCAGATCGTGCCGACGGCATCGACGTCCATCTGCCGCGCGAACCGGCGCATCGCGGGCACGGCGGTCTCGTCGCCTGCGAGCAGCCACGCGTCCGGTCGCCCGGTGAGCACCTTCGAGCCGCGGGGACCGCCGACGCCCGCGATCGCGCCGAGGGGAGCCGTCGCGGCCCACGCGGCGGCGACCCCGGCCGTGCCGGCGGCCGGGTCGCCGTGGACGGCGAACTCGAGCTCGAGCCAGTCGTCGCCCCACGCGAGGGGGGTGTACTGCCGACTCGGGGCCGCGCGCAGCTCGTCGGCCGTCTGCGGGTCGCCGTCGGGGAAGAAGACCCGGATGTGGTCGTCGGCGCCCCGCGACGCGAAACCGGCGAGCTCGGAGCCCTCGAGCCGCACCCGCACGTACGCGCGCGTCAGCCACTCGCGCGCGGCGAGCCTCACGCGGCGGAAGCGCAGCTCCAGGCGGGCCGGCTGCAGGGCGAAGGAAGAGGGCGCGGGGGGCCGGGTCACCCCGGTCGCAAGGCGATCGTGCATACGCGCAAGGCTAGCCTCACCCGGTCGGACACCTCTGCGCCGGCTCCACGGTCAGGATGCGTGACGGATCTCGCAGTCGCTTCCGGGGGACAGGATCGCCTCGTGCCCGTCGTCGTAGCGGACGACGAGCAGCGGGTTCTCCCGACTGCCCCGCACCTCGATCACCTCACCCGCGCGCTCCACCGCACCGACGACTCGGCCGTGGATGACAACGCGGTCTCCGACGCTCGCTTGCATGCGGATCACCTCCTGGCGCACACGATACGACGGGCGGGCGGAGATGGGTAGGGCTGCGGATCGGTCAGAGCCGCGCGCCGTCGTCGTCGCGGTCCTCGAGGCCGACGCTGCGGCCCCGCCAGGACTCGTACGCCATGAGCCAGCCGATCGACACGGCGGCGGCGAGCATGACCCCCAGCAGCACGTTGCCCCAGATCAGTCCGAAGATGATCCCCAGCGTGAACATGAGGGCGGTGCCGAGCGCCCACCCGGAGTGCCCGCGGGTCCAGCCCCTGCGCGTCGTGGCCATGCCCAAGAGCCTAGAGGCCCTTCCCGCGCGGCCCGTACCCTCGCGCGATCTGGAAAGGTAAAAGGACACGCCCCCCACCGGAACGGATCTCATGGCCCTCAACGTCAGCCCGCTCACCCTCGGCACGTCCGGCCTCGGACGCGGCACCGAGCCGGGGTCCCGTGAGGAGGAGGCCGCCGTCGACGTCGCCGAGCAGCTCTTCGCGAGCACGCACGCCTTCATCGACACGTCGAACAACTACGCCGACGGACGCAGCGAGGCGGTGCTCGGGCGCGCGATCGCGAGGCTCGGGGCGGATGCCGCGACCCGCGTCATCTCGAAGGTCGACGCCGATCCCGTGACGGGCGCGTTCGATCGCGACCGCGTGCTGCGCTCGTTCGACGAGACGACGGCGCGCCTGGGCGTGGACCGCCTGCCGCTGCTGCACCTGCACGACCCGTTCACGGTGACCTTCGACGAGGCCATCGGACGCGGCGGCGCCGTCGAGGGGCTCATCGAGCTGCGCGAGTCCGGTCGTGTCGGCGCCATCGGGGTCGCGGCCGGCCCTGCGCCCCTGATGGCGCGCTACGTCGACACCGGCGTCTTCGACGCCGTGCTGGTGCACAACCGGTTCACGGTCGTCGATCAGTCCGCCGAGCCGGTGTTCGCCGCTGCGCGGGAGCTCGGCATGACGGTGTTCAACGCCGCCCCCTTCGGCGCGGGGATCCTGGCGCCCGGCGCCCGTGCGGGCGCCATGTACGCCTACCGCCCGGCGCCGCCGGCCCTGCAGGAGTGGGTGGCGCGCCTCGAGCGGGTGTGCGCCGCGCACGGCGTGCCGCTCGCCGCGGTCGCGCTCGACTTCTCGGTGCGCTCGCCCCTCGTCGACTCGACCATCGTCGGCATCTCGTCCGCCCGTCGGCTCGCGCAGCTGGACGAGCTCGCCGCCACGACGATCCCCGCTGAGGTCTGGGCGGAGCTGGAAGCGCTCGGACCCGCGCCGTCCCCGGTCGACGACAGCGCCTACGCCTAGCGGGCGCCCGCCTCGGCCGGCGCGGCGTGCGGGACGGACACCCTTGAACTTGCCCGGCCGGGCGGCCAGGATGTGACTCAACGCAGTCCGGCGTCGGACACGCCGGGTCGGACTCTCTCGCCCAGGGGGTTCCTCATGCCCGACCTCGCCCCGGACGGATCACCGGCCGACGACGTGCTCCTGCAGCCCTTCACGCCCGGCATGCGGGAGAACCCGCCCGAGCTCACGGAGCTGACCCGGGACGACCAGATCGTGCGGCCGGTGATGATCCCGGTGGCCGACGTCAAGACCCGGGAGTTCGTCGAGGAGTGGCGCAACGCCTCGTACAACTGCTATTCGTCGGGCCATAAGTTCTGCCGCGAGGTCTGCCCGGTCATGACCGAGACGCGCAACGAGTCGTGGACACCGACCGCCTTCCACGCCAACGTCGTCGCGATGGAACGCGGGGAGCTGACGATCGAGGACGTCGCGGCCGACTACGTCAACTGCACGCAGTGCGGGGCGTGCGAGCTGCGGTGCCCCAACACCCTCTTCACCGGCGACTTCTACCGGTTCCGCACCCGCACCGTCGACGTCGTGAAGGCGGCGCGGGCGCTCGCGGTGGACTCCGGGATCCACCAGCCCGGGTACAAGGTGTGGAACGAGCTCACCGCCGAGCGCAGCCACGAGCCGGTACTCGGCGAGCAGCCGGTGGGGCAGGACACCGTGCGGGACTGGGCCGCGGGTCTCGGCATCCCGGTCGGCGGCGAGACCATCCTCTTCGTCGACTGCGAAGCGGCGTTCTACCGCACCTCGGTGCCGCGGGCCGTCGCGCAGATCCTGCAGAAGGCGGGCTACGAGTTCGGGCTGATGGGCGAGCAGTGGTGCTGCGGCGGACCGGCCGCCGAGATGGGCTACGTCGATCAGGCGCGCGCCTTCGCTGAGCACAACATGAGGTCCTGGCGGGAGACGGGCACCCGCCGCATCCTGGTGCTCGACCCGCACGACTACATCTCGTTCACCGAGGACTATCCGAAGTACTTCGGAGCCGAGTTCGACCTCGAAGTCGTTCTGGTGGTGGAGCTGTTCGCCGAGATGATCCGCGACGGGCGCCTCGTTCCCGAGGTCGCCGTCGATCGGGCCATCACGTACCACGACCCCTGTCGGCTGAACAAGCGCAAGGGCATCTGGAAGGAGCCGCGCGAGATCCTGCGTGCGATCCCCGGGCTGCGCTTCGAGGACGTCGATCGGGTGACCCAGTGGTCGTACTGCTCCGGCGCGGGCGGCGGACTCGCGATCGAGAAGCCCGAGCTCACCGCCGCGATCAGCGCGCGGCGCCTGTCGCACGCGCAGAAGCTCGACATCGACACGCTCGTGAGCGCGTGCCCGTGGTCGGAGCGACCGCTGACCGAGGCCGGCGACGACGTCGACATCGACGTGCTCGACATCCACGAGCTGCTGGCGACGTCGCTCGGGATCCAGGTCGGCGGCACGCGCGGCGCGACCGGCGATCGCCGGCTCGCCAGGGCGCGGCAGGGCGCGGCCGGGCGCGGTCGCAGTCCGCGGGGGTGCGGCGGCGGTGGCTGCGGGGGCGGCACCTGCGGCTGCGGGGGAGCGCACTGATGACGATGACGATCGACGACGTCGACACCGTCGTCCGGGCCCTGCGCACCGTCCTCGCGGACGAGCAGATCCTCACCGGCAAGGCCGACCGCTACAACCGCGCCCGTGTGCCGGCGCCGTTCCCGGTGCATCGCTGGTCGGAGCGGCTGCCCGACCTCGTGGTGCTGCCGACCTCGACCGAGCAGGTCGCGGCCGTGGTGACCATCGCGAACGACCTGCGGGTGCCGGTGGTGCCGCGCGACGGCGGCACGGGATTGACTGACGGTGCGGTGCCGCTGCGCGGCGGCATCCTGATCGACGTCAAACGGATGAACCAGGTGCACGAGCTCGACCTCGTGAACCGCACCGTGACCGTCGGCACCGGCATCAACATGCTCAAGCTCAACGAGTACCTGGCGCCGTACGGGCTGTTCTACCCCGACAATCCCGCGTCGTACCCCTGCTCGCTCGTCGGCGGGCGCATCGGCACCAGCGGGTGGTCGCTCATCGGCTCGCGCTACGGGCACACCCGCGACCTCGTGCTCAGCTTCGACCACGTGCTGCCCACGGGCGAGATCCTGCACGTCGGCGACGGCATCGGCGGCAAGATCACGAAGTCCTCCAGCGGCTATCAGCTCAAGCACCTGTTCATGGGGCATCAGGGCACGCTCGGCATCGCGACCAAGGCGACGCTGAAGCTCTTCCCCAAGGCCGAGGCCGAGCTGTCGCCGTTCTGGGCGTTCGACAACTACGACGACGCGTACGCGTGCACCGGGGCGCTGGCCCGCGCGGGCGTGGCGACCTTCGCCGGCGCGGTGCTGTTCGACGAGCACAAGGTGGCCTACCTGCGGCGCGACGACGAGGCCTACATCCCGCAGCCCACCGACGTGCGGGCGCTCGTGTGCGCCGTGATGTACGGGTACGACGACGAGGTGCGCGCCGGCGGGCGGCGGCTGTTCCGCATCGCGAAGGAGCACGGCGCCCGCTACCTCGGCGACGAGATCTCCGAGGGCGACTGGGCCGCGCGGCACGACCGCTACGCCACGCCCCTGCACGGCCGCACCAAGGACGGCCAGGTCGTGCCGATGAGCTGGCACTGCGAGGACGCCGCGATCAACTACTCGCAGCTGCCGGGCGTGACCAAGGCGTGGCACGAGATCGTCGCCGAACTCCGCCGCCGCACCGACGTCTTCGACGACTGGGGGATGTTCGCCTACACGCAGGGCAGCACCGGCGCCGACTACCTCACCGAGATCGATGTCGGCATCTGGGAGCAGCAGCTCGACGACCGCGCGTGGGAGCTGTGGGTGAACGCCAAGCGCGACATCGCCCGCGTCTCGATCGACCACGGCGGCTCGATCAGCGCGTGCCACGGCTCGTGCCGCGAGGGTGAGGTCGACCTCGTGCCCGAGGAGCTGGGTCGCGGCTTCGAGGTCATGCTCGACATCAAGCGCACCCTGGACCCGCACAACATCATGAACCCCGGGAAATACCACCTCGACCGGGCGTACCGCGAGGAGGGCTGACATGGCCTACCGCTACGACGAGCAGATGCAGCCCCCCGAGCCCCGGCGGGTCAGCGACGTGGCCATCACGACCCACGAACACGTGTTCGAGGTCGACCCCCGGCTCATGGAGCGATGGGTGCTGCAGCAGACGTTCCCGAACTGGGACTCGCTGCGGATCATGAACGCCCGCGGCGACCACCTCGCCTGGATGCACCGGCACTTCGCAGACAGCGTGGTCGCCGGCTCCGAGATCCTCGCCGACATCGAGGCGGAGGGGGCGGATGCCGCGACCGGCGCCGCGCCGTAGACACCGACCCGAGACCGAGCAACGGTGTTCGGTCGCGCCCACCCGAAGGAGATCGCCATGAAGTTCAGCTACGTCATGCTGCCCGACTACCCGCTGGACCAGTCGCTGCGCTCGATCCAGCTGGCCGACGAGCTCGGCTTCCACGCCGTGTACGCCGCCGACGAGACCTGGCACAAGGACCTGTGGCTGCTGTTCGCCGCTGCCGCCGACAAGACCACCAACGTGCGGTTCGGCCCGAGCGTCTCGGGCGTCGTGCTGCGCGAGCCGACCCTCATCGCCCAGGCCACCGCCACCCTCGACGAGCTCACGAACGGTCGCGCCGAGGTCGTCATCGGCAGCGGCAACTTCGGGCTGCTGGCCCAGTACAAGATCGACTGGACCGGCACCAAGCCGCTGTCCCGCGTGATCGAGGGGACGAAGGTCATCCGCACGCTGCTGGATGACGGCGCGATCACGATGGACGGCGAGTTCTTCCGCTACGAGGGCCTGTTCACCTTCGCGCGCCCGGTCCAGGAGCGCGTGCCCGTCAAGATCGGCGCGATGCGCGGCCCCAAGTCGTTCGAGGCCAGCGCCGAGTTCTCCGACGGATGCCATCACGCCCTGAGCTACACGAGGGAGGCCTACGACTACATGGTCGAGCACTGCCGCATCGGTGCCGAGCGGGCAGGCAAGAATGTCGAGGACCTCGACCTCGGCGCGTGGGTCGTGTTCGCGGTCGGCGAGGACTCGGCGGCGGCGAAGGAGGCCGCGCGCTCGATGGTCGGCCTCTACGCGTCGGCGATGCCGGCCGAGCAGCTGCGACGCAACGGCGTCGAGCCGGAGCAGCTCGCGCCCGCGATCGCCGCCCTCGGTGCGGGCGACCTCGGCGGCGCGATCGACCTCACCCCGCCCGACGTCGCCGAGCGCCTGTCCATCGCCGGCACGCCCGAGGAGTGCGCAGAGAAGATCAAGCGCGAGATCGAGCCGGCCGGCGTCAACCACATGATCCTCGCGATCACGGATGCCGCGCTCGTGAAGTCGTTCATGGGCCGCGATGTCGCCGGTGTTCCCGACGTCGACACGCAGCTGCGGCTGGTGCACGACCGCGTCATGCCCGCCTTCGCCTAACCGCCGAGCGGTCGGGTCGTCACGGCGACGGCGCGTTGACGGCCACCATCCAGTCGATGCCGAAGCGGTCGGTGAGCATGCCGAACCGCCCGCCCCAGGGTGGGGTGTCGAACGGCATCGTCACGGTGCCGCGGTCTGTCAGCTTGTCCCAGAAGCCCTGCAGCAGCGCCTCGTCGTCGCCGCTGACCGACACCGCCATGCCGGCCGGCTGCCGCCACGTCATGCCGGTCGGCGTGTCGGCGGCCATGAGCACGAAGCCGTCGGGACTGGTGAGCTGCGCGTGCATGACGAGGTCGGCCTCTGCGGGATCCTGCACCATGCCCTCGTACTGGCCGAAGGTCGAGATGTCGAGCTCGCCGCCGAACACGCCCTGATAGAACGTCATCGCCTCGCGGGCCTGGTCCGCGAACGAGAGATACGGGTTGAGGCTGGCCATGTCGGACTCCTGACGACGGACGGTGGATGCCGCGCCCGGCCGCGCGGCGCGTCCCAGTGTCGTGCGTGGCTCCGACATCGGCAAGGGGCGCCGGTCGACCGACTCAGCGACCGCGGTGATCCTCGGGGTGGAGCCGCGGGCCGCGTCTCGGCTCGCGCACGCCGCTCGCGCCGATGAGGCGGACGACGCGCTGGCGGTGGCGCGGCCACGCGGCCAGCAGCTGCAGCATCCCGTCGTCGTCCACGCGATGCCCCGTCAGCGCGTAGCCGACCTCGTGTGCGAGGTGGAAGTCGCCCACGCTGACAGCATCGGGGTCGCCGAGCGCGCGGATGCGGGTCTCGGCCGAGGTCCACGGACCGATCCCGGCCTGGCTGACGAGGACCCGGTCGACCGCCTCGCCGTCGTCGGCGGCCAGCACGGCCCGCACGATCGCGTCGCCGCGCCGCGCGGCCCGCACGACGGCCTTCGACTGGGGCGGCTCGAGTCCCGCCCGGTGCCAGAGCCACGACGGGACGTGCTGCCAGCCCTCGATCGTGGGCGGCGCGAACATCGGCACAGGCGTCGGGCCGGGTGCGCGCTCCCCGCACCAGGTGACGATGCGGCGCCACGCGCCGAAGGCCTGCATGCCGGTCACCTTCTGCTCGAAGATCGCACCGGCCAGAGCGTCGAAGACGAGTCCCGTGCGAGACAGCCGCAGACCCGGATTGCGGCGGTGGGCGTCGGCGATCACCGGATGCCGCGTCGCATCGAACCCGGTGGGGTCGTCGTCGGCGCCGCACAGCGCCGGCAGCTGCGCCAGCGCCCACTCCCGGCCGGGACCCCACGCCGCGCCGCGCACCACGCCGGGATGCGTCTCGCGGATGGCCAGGGTCGCCACGCCCTCCGGGGTGCGGCTGGCCCACCAGATCACGGCCCCGGAGACCGCCATCGTCGGATCCGCCGCGCCGCGTCGCTGAGCGAGCACGGTGCGTCGCAGGTCCAGTGGCCGCCGCGGGCGGTACTCCGTCTCGATGGGCCGGCCGTGGTCGGGGCGCGGATCGCGATCGGCGGCGCGCGTCGTGCCCCGCGCGGCATCCCTCGTCCGGGAGGTGCGCGGGAGCGACGTCGTCATGCCGCCCACCCTACGCCCCGGCCTCCGACACCGCGGAGGCCGACGGCGGCATCAGAAGCGATCGGGCGACGGGGTGCCGTGCCCGTAGCGGATCACGACGTCGGCGTGACGGTCGAAGCGGTAGCCGACGCCGCGCACCGTGCGCACGATGTCCTCGTAGCGCCCGAGCTTGGCGCGCAGGCGCCGCACGTGCACGTCGATCGTGCGCTCGCCCGGGGCGTCCTCGTCGGACGTTCCCTGCCACAGGGAGCTGACGAGCTCGGTGCGCTCGATGGTGCGGCCCTCGCGCAGCACGAGGTACTGGAGGAGCTCGAACTCCTTGAACGTGAACGCAGCCGACTCGCCGTCGATCAGCACGCGCTTGCGGGAGATGTCGACGACGACTCCTCCGGCGGTGACCTCGTCGTCCTCCGGCTCCTCGTGCTTGGTGCGGGCGATCGCCGACGGCTCCTGGAGCGCCAGGCGCACCACGTCCACGTCGCGGCCGCCGGAACCGACCGGGGCGAGGGCGACCGTGGCATAGGTCTCGGCGGACGGCGCGAGGTCGGCGAGGGTGCGGCGGAGCGCGTCGACCAGGACACCGAGGTTGACCCCCGAGGCGGCGGCCTTGGCCTCGTC
Organism: Microbacterium atlanticum; assembly: GCF_015277815.1. Lineage (NCBI taxonomy): Bacteria > Bacillati > Actinomycetota > Actinomycetes > Micrococcales > Microbacteriaceae > Microbacterium > Microbacterium atlanticum. Next base: position 3,041,170 of record NZ_CP063813.1, on the reverse strand, counting down.
GATCCCGACGTAGAGGGCGAAGCCGCGCGGCGCGGAGCCGGCGGGCAGGGCGCGGGGGGCCGGCTGCGCGGGTTCCGGCGCCGCGGCGGGCGGCTCGATCCGGGCGGTCCGGTCGACGGCGCGGAGGTGGCGGACGGGAGCGGCGGGGCGGTCGAGGAGGGCGGTGTTCGACATGATGATGGTCCTTGCGGGAGGAACCCGGCCGCGGAGCCGGGTGGGATGTGCTGCGGCCCTGGTCGTCGGTGGCGAGAAAGGCCGTCGGCCGATGGAGGCCTGTGCCCGACGTTGGGCGGTGTGCGAAGCGGGTCCGGGTGCGCGTGATCGACGCACGAAACCGGTGCTTCGGGGGACTCCTGGCGATCCGTCTTCAGAAGCGGAGGAGGAGTCCGGCGGGGGTCACCGTGCTAGTGGCACATTCGACAACACATGACAATGCGGCCGGCCATCATCATGCCGGCAGTCCTGTTCGCCTCCCGGGCGGACAGATACAGCGCGTTGTCAGTCATGTGGCCGATTATGACGGAGTCTGTCGAAAAACGTCAAATCGCACGGATGCGGGGGCTCCGATCATGACGGAATGTGACAGATTGCTCAGTCCCAGCAGCCGCGGGACCTGCGGCAGCTGCGCCTGGCGCGGCCCTGCGGGCGGTGGGTCCTGAAGACCGGCACAACGTGCGCTCAAGGAATGCCGCGACATCGCTCTGCGCGGACGCGTGCGGTCCGGGCGCGGCGTAGCCTGTGCGGGTGACCGAGCTGCGCTTCACCAAAGAGACGGATGCCTCGCGCTACACGCTGCACCGCGGCGACGACCTCGTCAGCGTGCTGGACTACCGCGACGACGGGCGCACGGTGGCGATGACCCGCGCATACACCGTGCCGACATTCCGCGGACACGGCTACGCCGGCGAACTGGTCGGGAGAGCCGTGAAGGAGCTCGAGGAGACGGGGGACCGGAAGGTCCTGCCCGTCTGCTGGTACGTCGCCGACTGGTTCGACGAGAACCCCGCGCACCGCGGCATCCTGCACTCCCGCCCCTGATCCCGGCCCGCGTTCCGACGACCCTCCGCCTTGTCAACCCCATGACGCTCCGCATCACGCGGGGGATGCTGGGGGAGGACGAGAGGAGCGCCACATGGAGCGCGATCGGTCGGAGAGCGACCTTCCCGAGGGCGTCATCGACGCCGACCCGCAGGGCGGCTGGGAGCAGGTGGACGACACCGCGTCGCAGGAGCGCAGCGCCGCCACCACCGAGGGCGACCTGCTGACGGACGCTGCTCTGCAGCCCGACGACCCCGTCGAGGGTGAGGCGGCCCGGCAGGGAGCCGACCCCGACCTGGCATCCGATCAACAGCGCGGAGAGGAGCCCTGAGATGAGCACGACAGGCAACGAGGACCAGCAGCCGGAGGCCGCGCCGGCCCTGGGTGAGCCGGCCCCCGGCTCGGAGCCCGCCGGCACGTGGACCGAGGCGCCCGAGCAGGGAGGCGCCGCCCCTGCGGCGACCAGGCCGCCCGCGGAGGGATCGCCGGACAGCGCCGAGGCGAGCCGCTCCGCCGGGGCCGACTCCGGGTCGGCGGAGCAGGCCGCCGCGAGCGCCGCGCCGGCCGAGCCCGCGGAGGGTGCCGCCGCCACGGTGCCGTCGGACGGCGCGCAGAGCGGGGAGCCGAGCCACGAGGCGGTCGGCATCGGCGTCATCGACGGCGGCGACCACCACGGCCACGACGGGGGTCGCGACACGCTCTCGGTGAGCGAGGCGCAGCGCACGCCGGGCGCACTCGGCTCGGAGCAGGAGCAGCGCCTGCCCGCCATGTCGCAGAACAACGCCTCGGACGTCGACAAGGTGGCAGGCATCGTCGCGCAGACGCGCTCCGATGTCGGCGCCGAGCCGCTCGAGCGCATCGCGGAAGTGCTGCGCCAGCGGCTGACGCAGTCGGGGATCGATCTGCCCGAGCACGACGTCGAGGAGCTCGCGAGGCAGGTGTCGACCGGTGACGCCGACAGCCCCGCCTCGCCGGGACGCGACGACTCGCGCTGAGTTCCGCGATCCGGCGGCGGCGACGGACCGCTCGGCCCTAGGCTGAGCGCGTGCGCATGGAGGACGTGTTCACCGTCGTCGCCGTCGGCTTCGAGGCGATCGGGGCCGCCGCGATGATCGTCGGCTTCGTCATCGCGCTCGTGCTCAGCGTGCGCTCCCTCAACCGGCGCGAGGGCGGCCGGGCCGCGTTCACGGTGCTGCGGACGACGCTCGGCGGTGCGATCCTCCTCGGCCTCGAGGTGCTGGTCGCCGCGGACCTCATCCGAACGATCACGTCGAAGCCCTCGCTCGAGGAAGCGGCGATCCTCGGCCTCATCGTACTCATCCGCACGATCCTCTCGATCTCCATCCAGATCGAGATCGAGGGCACTCTGCCCTGGCGCCGCGCACTGCTGCGCAGCGGCGGCCAGGTCGTCGGCGACGCCGTCGCGCGGGACCGCGCCGCGAGCCGCAGCGCCGGCGCGACGGCGGCCGAACCCGGATCGCTCTGAGACGGGCCGGCGCTCGGGGTCAGGCGATCGCGCACGCCGCGGGGGTGGCGGCCTCGCTGCGTCGTCCGATCGGGCGCGCCCACGGCGCGCGCGGCAAGGGAGCGGCAGCGGGCGCTGCGACGGCGCTCATCGCCTGGGCGCCCTGCCGCTCGCGGATCGACGCGAGCAGGGCGTGGTCGCGCCGGCGCGTCCAGGTGTCGTGGCGGTACTGCTGCTCGGCGGCATAGACAGCGAACATGGTTTCCTCCGTTGGTTCCGACAGGGGAAACCTACGCCGGGGGTCCGACATTGCCGGGTCGACGGGAGATGGCAGGAATCCGGCGTCGACCGGCAGTCGACGATCCCGCATGAGCTCAGACGGTGCCGCCCTGATCGCGCAGGCCCACCCGGTCGGGGATGTCGAACTGCACCTGGGGCAGCCAGGCCGACGGCTCGGGCCAGGGCCGCGACGCCGGAAGGCTGCGCAGCCGCGCGCGCAGCGCCGCCCCCGACGCCTCCACCGGCAGCACGCGCGACGGCGCGCGATGGGCGAGGGCGCCGAGCCACCAGTGCCGCCAGGTGCCTCCGATCGCCTCCGGGCCCGCCACCACGTAGTAGTCGGGCATGACCGCCTCACCCGAGGCGAACTGGTCCAGCAGCGCCCCCACCTCCACCTCGAGCGACCCGAGCGTCGAGCGCTCCTCGTACAGTTCGACCCAGGCCGACGCGACGTGCTCGAGGGGGTCCGCGTCGTGCACCACGTAGGGCAGCGACACCGACGCGACCAGGTGCGCCGCGACGGCCGGGTCCGCCTCGCGCAGCGACAGCGCGACGAGGGCGGGCACGTCGGCGAGGCCGGTCAGCAGCTCGTCGCTGTCGGCGCCGACGAGTGCCACGACGGTGGATCGTGGGGCGGTGTCCGCGGTGAGCGCCATGCTCCACGATAAGGCGACGGACACGTGGTGCGGGAGTGCCGCGCGCGCGTGTTCACATCGCGGTGAGCACCACGGTGTGGAGGTCCGCGCCGAAGGTGAAGCGGGCGTCCACGGTGCCTCCGCGGAGCACTCCCGGCAGCCAGCGCGAGGCGTCGTCCCACATCCGCGGGTACGGCACGGCCTCCAGCGCGTACCAGCGCGGCGTGATCTCGGCCGTCTCGACGGGCTCGCCCTCCCATCGGCGGCACACGAAGACGGTGGACCGCTGGGACCAGGCCGGCCGGGTCGGGAAGTGGTAGTCGATCGTGCCCGCGAGATGGAGAGCGGATGCCTCGACCCGCACGCCGATCTCCTCCTCGACCTCGCGCACCGCCGCCTCGTGCGCCGACTCGCCGTGATCGAGCTTCCCCCCGATCCCCACGACCTTGCCCTGTCCGAGGCCGGTGCGCTTATCGCCCAGGAGCACCTCGACGCCGCTCGGTCCGCGCCGCAGCAGGTACACGACGCAGACCTCGGGCAAGGACATGCGTCGAGGGTACGCCCGGCGCCGTCCGGTGAGTGTGCAGGGACCGCGCGTTCCGCGAGTGACCGGCCTGCCTCGCGGCGGATGTCGGCGGGCGAACGTACCGTGTGGGCATGCGCATCCTGCACACCTCGGACTGGCACATCGGGCGGTCGTTCCACGGCCACGCCACGCTCGACGCGCTCCGCGGTGTGCTCGAGGCGCTCGCCGGTCAGGTGCGCCAGCACGCCGTCGACCTGGTGGTCGTCGCCGGCGACGTGTTCGACTCCGCCGCCCCCGCCGCGGCCGCGTACACGCTGCTCACCGACACCCTGCGCGCCCTCGCGGACGCCGGCGCGACCGTGGTGGTGACCAGTGGCAACCACGACTCCGCGGCTCGCCTGGGATTCCAGTCGGCGCTCCTGCGCGACGGCATCCACATCATCACCGATCCGGCCGCTGTCGGGGTTCCCGTCACGGTGGCCGATGAGCACGGCCCCCTCCACGTCTACGGCATCCCTTACCTCGAGCCGGTGCTGCTGCGCAGCGTCTGGCCGGGGGTGCGCACGCAGGCCGACGTCGTCACCCGCGCGATGGACCTCGTGCGCGCCGACTCCGCCCGGCGCGGCGGCAGGTCGGTGGCCATCGCCCACTGCTTCGCCGCCGGGGTGCAGCCCACTCCCCACCTGGAGCGCGACATCCAGCAGGGCGGTCTCGACGTCGTGCCGCTGTCGGCCTTCGACGGCGTGGACTACATGGCGCTCGGCCACATCCACGGGCGGCAGCAGCTGTCGCGCGCGGTGCGCTACGCCGGCGCGCCGCTGCACTACAGCTTCGACGAGGGCGCCAAGCCGCGCGGCTCGTGGCTGGTCGAACTCGACGCCGGCGGGCTCGCCGACGTGCGGTGGCTGCCCCTCCCGGTGCCGCGTCCGCTGGCGACCGTCAACGCGACCCTCGACGAGCTCCTGACCGACAAGCGCTTCGCCGAGCACGCCGACCACTGGATCCGCGCCGAGTACACCGACCCCCTTCCGCAGCGCGATCCGATGCGCCGGCTTCTCGCCCGCTTCCCCTTCTGCGCGGAGGTGCGGCACGCACCTGTCGCCGGTCCGGCCGGAGACGGGCGCACCTATGCGCAGCGCGTGCGCGCGGCGCGCAACGACGCCGAGCTCGTGGACGCCTTCCTCGCCCATGTGCGCGGCGGCGAGGGCGCCTCGCCGCGCGAAGCGGAGCTCGTCAGGGAGCTCCTCGACGAGCGCACGCGGGTGGAGGCGGGCACGTGAGGCTGCACCGCCTCGAGCTCACCGGGTTCGGGCCGTTCCGCGAGCGGCAGACGGTCGACTTCGACGCCTTCGAGCGAGAGGGCATCTTCCTCATCACGGGGCGGACGGGCGCCGGCAAGTCGAGCATCCTCGACGGCGTCTGCTTCGCCCTCTACGGCAGCGTGCCGCGCTACGACTCCGGCGACAAGCGCCTGCGCAGCGACCACTGCTCTCCCGACGATCCCACTGAGGTGCGGCTCGAGTTCACGGTCGGCGACCGACGGTGGCGGGTGACCCGGGCTCCGGAGTACCAGCGGCCCGCGCGCCGCGGCGGGGGCCTGACCGCCGAGCCCACCCGGGCCGAGCTCGAAGAGCTCGTCGACGGCGCGTGGGCCGGACGCGCAGCCCGCCCGCGTGACGTCGGCCTGCTGCTCGACGAGGTGCTCGGCCTCAGCGCGCAGCAGTTCCAGCAGGTGATCCTCCTCGCCCAGAACCGCTTCTCCCGGTTCCTCCTCGCCGCGGGGTCGGAGCGTCAGTCGCTGCTGCGCGCGCTCTTCGGCTCCCGGCGCTACGAGGATTATGCGCGCGAGCTCGCCGATCGCAGCAAGGCCGCGCAGGGCGAGCTCGAGGCGCTCGGCGAGCGCGCGCGGACGCTGCTCGGCCAGGCCGAGCGGCTCGTGGCCGCCGCAGCCGCGGACGGCGATGACCCCGCCGGCAGTCGCGGGGACGACGCGCCGCCGCCCGACCTCGCCACCCGCCGCGCGGCGGTCGAGCTGGGGCAGCAGCGCGCGGCGTACCGCCTCGACACCCTCACCAGAGAGCGTGTGGCCGCCGATGAGGCCCGTGCCGCCGCCGACGCCGCACACGCCGAGCTCGTCGCGCTGTCGAGGGCGCAGGCCGAGCTCGCACGTGCCCGCGAACGACTCACCGCGCTCGAGACGGCCCGCAGCCTGGTCGCCTCCGATCGGGAACGGCTCGAGCGCGCGCGGTCGGCCGAGGCGCTCCGTGCGCCGCTGGAGGCCGCCAGCCGGGCCGATCGCGCGGCGGCCGAGGCTCGGACGGCGGCGGCCGAGGCGGCCGCCGCCTGGGAGCTCGCAGCCGAAGCAGGCGGCGAGGACGCCTCCGCCGACCTGTCGGTCGTCGTCGAGCGCCTCACCGGCGAGCTCGCCGTGTGGACGGCGGCGATCGAGCAGGAGTCCGCGCTCGCCGATGCCGAGGCGCGGCTGACCGAGGCCGAGGCGGAGTGCTCGCGGCTCGCGGCCGACATCGCCGCCCTCGACGCCCAGCGCGCGCAGGTCCCCGCCGAGCTCACCCGCCTCGAGGGCGAGCTCGCGCCCTTGCGCGAGAGCGCCGCCGGGCGCGATGCCGCTCGGGTGCGTCACGACGATCTCGCCGCCCGCCTGAGCGCGGCAGAGGAGGCCGAACAGCTCGCCGACGCCCGCCGCGACGCCGAGGTCGACCACCGTGACGCAGCCGCCGCGGTCGCCGCGGTCGGATCCCGCCTCGCCGCGCTGCTGCAGCGACGCCTGGACGGCTACGCCGGCGAGCTCGCCTCGGCCCTTGTCGACGGCGAGCCGTGCGCCGTGTGCGGCGCGACCTCGCACCCAGCGCCCGCCGGGCCCGCCGATGAGCCGGTGACCGACGAGGTCGTCGGGGCCGCCGAAGCCGCCCGCGACGCAGCCCTCGCGCGGGAGCGCACCGCGGCGGAGGCCGCGCGCGCGGCGCGCGAGCGCCACGGCGACGCCGCCGCCCGCGCCGGCGGCGAGGGCGCGGACGCATTGCGAGAGGCACTGCGCGAGGCCGCCGACCAGCTCGCCGCGGCCGACGCGGCAGCAGAGCGCCGCGACGAGCTCGCGACGCAGCACGCGCAGCTCGCGGCACTCGACGCCGACGCCGAGGCGTCCCGTGCGGCACTTGCCGATCTCCTCACCACCGCGCGGACGCGATCGGCCGGTCTCGCCGCGACGGTCGAGGGGATCAGGGCCGCCGTCGACGCCGCGCGCGGTCACCACCCCAGCGTGGCCGACCGCGTCGCCCAGGCCAGGCGTGTCCGCGATGCCGCCCGGCGCGCGCACGATGCGCGCGCCGACGACGCCCGCGCGGCGGCGGCCGCCGCCGAGAGCCGCGCCGACGCCGACGCCAGGGTGCGCGCGTCCGCGTTCGCCGACGCGGACGACGTCATCCGGGCGCTGCTCGAGCCGCGCGAGGCGGAAGCGCTCGCGGAGGGCATCGCCACCCACGACGCGCAGCTCGCCGCCACGCGGGCCCGCCTGCTCGACCTCGAGCTGGAGCTCGCCGGCGCCCCCGACCAGCCCGTCGACACCGCCGCCGCGAAGGCGGCCCTCGATGCCGCGGATGCCGCTCGCACGGCGGCGCTGCGGGCGGAGCGTGACGCGCAGACGCTCGTCGAGGCGCTGCGCGACCTCGCATTGCAGATCGACGAAGCGTACGCGGGCGTCGCCGCCAGGATCGCCGATGCCGAGGCCATCACGCGTCTGGCCGACACCGTCGCCGGACGCGCCCCCAACACCATGAAGATGGATCTCGAGACGTTCGTCCTCGCCGCCGAGCTGGAGGAGATCGTCGCCGCCGCCAACATCCGCCTCGCCGACATGTCGTCGGGGCGCTACCGCCTGCAGCACACCGATGCGCGGGCCGCGCGAGGCGCCGCCTCCGGGCTCGGCCTGGACGTGATGGACGCCTTCACCGGGCAGGCGCGCCCCGCGCAGTCGTTGTCCGGCGGCGAGACGTTCCTGGCCTCCCTCGCCCTGGCGCTCGGACTCGCGGAGGTGGTGACCGCGCGAGCCGGCGGCATCCGCCTCGACACGCTGTTCGTGGACGAGGGGTTCGGGTCGCTCGACGAGGAGACGCTGGAACTCGCCATGAGCACCCTCGACGAGCTGCGGCAGGGCGGTCGGACCGTCGGGATCATCAGCCACGTCGCCGCGATGAAGGAGCAGCTGCCCGCGCAGCTGGCGGTCGAGGTGACGCGCGAAGGGCCGAGCGTCATCGCGCAGGCCGTCGTCGCACCCGCCTGATCCCGCGGCAGCGGCCTCTGTCGCGTTCCGCGCCGCGGGTGTATCGTTCGCGGCAGATCGTGTCACCCGACATGGGATTCCTGGGGGGATCCGCGATCCCGGCTCGACCGCCGGCTCCGTCCGGCCGCGGCAGCGCGCCGCGCCCATCCGTCACGCCGACGTACGGAGGAATCATGCCTTCTCGCATCCGGGCGCGCCGCGCCCTCGCCGCGATCGCGGCAACCGCAGTCCTGCTCACCGGCTCGCTCGTCTCGGCCTCGGCCGCGAGCGCCGCCCCGCCACCGGCTCAGATCGTCCGCATGGCGGCGCTGGGCGACTCGATCACCCAGGCCGCGATGACCTGCTCCAGCCTCACGTCGTGCCCGGCGAACAGCTGGGCGACCGGATCGAGCACCACCGTGAACTCGCACTTCCTGCGGCTCCGCGCCCTCGGCGCGACCGGGCTCGCCGCCTTCAACTTCGCCAAGGCCGGTGCCACCTCGTTCGCGCTCAAAGGGCAGGCCGACGCCGCGGCCGTGCAATCGGTCCAGTACGTGACGATCGAGATCGGTGCGAACGACGCGTGCACGCGCACCGTCGGCGCCATGACGCCTACCGCCACCTTCAAGGCGAACGTGACGGCGGCCCTCACGGCCCTCGCGGCGAGCCCCGGCTCGCCCGAGATCTTCGTCGCCAGCATCCCGAGCCTGCAGCGGCTGTACGAGCTGAACCGGACGAGTCTGTCGGCGCGGCTGGCGTGGAGCCTGCTGCAGACGTGCCAGTCGATGCTGGCGAACCCCAGCAGCACCGCAGCGGCGGACGTGCAGCGCCGCGCCGCCGTCCAGCAGCGGGTGAACGAGTACAACGCGGCGCTCTCGGAAGCCTGCGCGGCGACGGTCAAGTGCCGCTTCGACGGGATGACCGTGGCAGGCTACGCGTTCGCGCGCTCGGACGTCTCGACCCGCGACTACTTCCACCCCTCGCTGTCGGGCCAGGCGACCCTGTCCTCGATCACGTGGCCGAAGACGCAGTGGGTGGTGCCGTAGGTTCCGCGAGCGCCGCGGGCTCCGGCTCGGCGTCTGTGCTGCGTGCAGGGCGGCTCAGACGCCGTAGTCGGCGCGGATGCGATCGCGGAGCTGGCGGCTGCACGCGGCGACCGCGGCGTGCCAGTCGGTGATGGCACCGTCCTGCGCGCGATCGGACACCGCCTTGAGCACCCGGATCGGCACACCGAACCGCTGCGCGACCCAGATGTAGGCGTAGGTCTCCATGTCGACCAGGCCCGCGCCCAGCGGGCGGATCACCTCGACCGCCTCCGCGTCGTCCACGAAGTGGTCGCCGGTGGCGATGGTGACCCCGTCGGTGTCGAGCTCCACCAGGGGCGGCAGCGACACGTGCTGGCCGACGATGCCGTCGATGTCGGTGACGTCGTGCTGCAGCGCCGCGGCGATCTCGTAGACGGATGCCTCCAGCCGCGCGTCGATCGCGCCGGCGGTGCCGACCACCACGACCTCATCGTAGGTGCCGGCGTCCAGCGCGCGCGTCAGGGCGTAGGTGGCCTGCAGCTTGCCGGGACCCGTGACGAGCCGGTCGAACCCGGGGAGATCCTCGGGGAAGGCGACGAGTTCGGAGGCGAGGGCGGCGACGAGGAGTCTCACGCCTCCATCATCTCCCGGCCCCTGGCCGGCCCGCACCACGGCGGGACGGGACTAACCTGGGCACGATGCCCGAGACGCCGCCGCAGACCCCCTCGCGCACGGCGCGCACCGTGCCCGCTCACACGGCGGTCATCCCGCTCTCGGCCGGCGCCCGCTGGCGGGCGTTCTGGGTGTGCGTCTCCGTCGCGGCGATCACGATCCTCGACATGACGAAGGTCAACGTCGCGCTGCCGTCCATCGGGGAGGTGCTGGACGCGGGGTCGACCGAGCTGCAGCTCATCGTGTCGGGCTTCGTGCTGACCTTCGGCCTGGTGCTCGTCCCCATGGGACGACTCGGTGATCAGCGCTCGCGCCGGACGCTCTTCGTGGTGGGGCTCTCGCTGTACACCGTCACCAGCGTGCTGTGCGCCCTCGCGCCCACCGCCGAGGTGCTGCTGATCGCCCGGCTGCTGCAGGGCGTGGCGGCCGGCATCCAGATGCCCCAGGTGCTCGGCATGGCGCAGGAGCTGTTCCAGGGCAAGGAACGGGCCCGCGCGTTCGGGCTGTTCGGAGCCACGATCGGCCTCGCCACCGCGTTCGGGCCGACGCTCGGCGGCCTGCTCATCGCGCTGGGCGGTCCGACGGACGGCTGGCGGCTGATCTTCTGGATGAACGTGCCGCTGTGCCTCATCGCGATCGGCCTCGCGCTGTGGCTGCTTCCCGAGACGCGCACGCGCTCGCAGCGTCCGGTGCAGCTCGACCCGGTCGGGGTGCTGCTCTTCGGCGCCGGCATCGTCTCGCTGATGTGGCCGTTCCTGTTCACGACCGGCGCGCCGACCGACAACCCGGCCCGGTGGTGGCTGCTGGTCGCCTTCGCGCTGTTCGCATCGGCCTTCATCGCGTGGGAGCGCCGCTACGCGGCGCGCGGCCGCAACCCGCTCATCCCGCTCGGCCTCTTCCGCATCTCGTCGTATCGCAACGGCACGCTGCTGCAGACCGCGTACTTCACCGCCCTGCCCGCGCTCTTCCTGCTCACGACGCTGTTCCTGCAGATCGGGCTCGGGCTCGAACCGGTGTTCGCGGGGATGGTGTCGATCGGCTTCGCGCTCGCGAGCGCGGCATCCTCGTGGATCGGCGGCAACCTTGTGAGCCGCCACGGCCGGGTGGTCGTGGTGTGGGGCCTCGTGGGCGTGCTGGTGTGCGCAGGGGGCCTCGTCCTCATCGCGCTGTACAGCGCCCCTGCCTGGACGCCGTACCTCGCCGCGGCGATGATGACGGTCGGCGGCGCCGGGGGCGGCCTCGTCATCGCCCCCAACCAGGCGCTCACCCTGGCCGACATCCCGGTCAAGCAGGGCGGCCTCGCCGGCTCCGTCGGCCAGCTCGGGCAGCGCATCGGCGCCGCGGTGGGAACCGCGGTGGGGCTGTCGCTGTTCTACGCGGCGATCTACCGCGAATCCGGCACCCACGACGACATCGTGGTGTACCACGACGCGTACGCGTTCGGGATGCTCTCGGTCGGCGTCTTCCTCGGCATCGCGTTCCTCATCTCGATCATCGATCTGACCGCGCGCCGCAACCGGGCCGCCGACGGGGCCGCCGCCGGCGGAGAGCAGATGCCGTGAGACCGGGACGCCGGCGGCGAGCCGGTCAGCGCCGCAGCGACACCGGCCCGAGAACGGGCCGCCGGCGGTCGCGCGTCCACCGGGCCCGGGTCCGCCGGAACTCGGCCCGGTCGGTGAAGCGGTAGCGGTACGACACCGCCCGCACCCACCGCGGCCGTGCGCCCGCGAACGGGTCGTGGGCCAGCAGGCGCAGGGTGGGGGCATCCGCCTCCAGCAGCCGCACCAGGAAGGCGGTGAACCAGTCCTCCAGCGACCGCCCGAGCGGGAGGAACCACATCAGCCAGTCCAGGCGCAGGTGGTACGGCGCGAACTGCCGGGGCACCCGGCGGACGTCACCGGGCTTGCCCTTGAATCCGTACTCGTGCCAGGTGGCGGCATCCGGATCGTCGTCCATCGTCCCCTCGACGACGATCTCGATCCGCTCCTTGGTCACCGTCCCGAACGCTCCATAGGCATTCGCCAGCTGCCAGCGGTTGAACGAGGCGTTCATGAGCTGGCGATGCGCGAACAGGTTCTTGAGCGGCCACCAGCTGAGCACGAGGTACAGAGCCCCGACCGCGCTGGTGACGACCACCCAGACAAGCGGCATCCCGTCGACGATCCATCCAGATCCGGCGGCCGCGGGCCGGGGCTCCGCGCCGATCCCGGGGATCCCGACGGCCGAGAATGCCAGCACGATCGTCATCCAGTTCAGCCACGCGAAGTTGCCGGTGACGACGAGCCACGCCTGGGTGGCGATGACGACGGCTGCCGCCGCCGCGCCGACGACGGCCGGCACCGGGCCGGGAGCGATGAGGCCGAGCACCGGCGCGAACAGGAGCCACGGCACGACGAGCTGCGCGAAGTGGTTCCCGAGCACCTCGCCCCGGTGGAACCAGCGCGGCAGCAGGTGCGCCTGGCGGCTGAGCGGACCGGGCATCGGCTGCGTCTCGTGGTGGTACATCAGCGCAGTGAGGTCGCGCCATTCCCGGCCGCCGCGGATCTTGATCATGCCCGCGCCGAACTCCAGACGGAACACCAGCCACCAGAACAGGACGATGATGATGGTGGGCGGCGGCTGGTCGTCCGACCCGAGGAACGCGGCGAGGAAGCCCGCCTCGAGCAGCAGCATCTCCCACCCGAAGCCGTAGAAGGTCTGGCCGATGCTGGTGACCGACATGTACCCGAGCCACAGCAGGAGGAAGCACGCCATCGGCAGCCACGGCGGTCCGAGCTGCGGGATGCCGGCCACGAGTGCCGCCGCAACGCCGATGCCCGCTGCGCACAGCGCCACGAGCCGGCGGTCGGTGTAGCGGACGAAGCGGAACAGGGTGGGGCGCAGGAGCCGCCGACCCCGCGAGGAGGTCCGCGCCCAGTCCAGCAGCGCGGGCGCGGGAAGCAGCCCGCGCTCCCCGAGCAGCGGCCGGAACTGGTTCAGCGTCGAGACGAAGGCGACGACGAAGAGGGCGGCGATGCCCCGCTGGAGCACCTGCCGCGCGAACTCGAAGTCGACCGCCGCGAATCCGTCCATGCGCCCTGCCCGCCGTCACCCCCGGGATCTGCCGCCTGCTCGCCCACGCTGTCATCCTCCGGTGCCGTGGGTGCTGGCGCCAGGGGGGTTGACGTGCGGCGCGCTCCCTGCGCGTGGCGGTCTGGCCACCCGGCCGGTGCGTGGCCAGGATGGAGGTGCGGACGGGCCGCGGAGACGGGGTGTGGTCATGGAATCGGTGCTTCTGGAGACTCCGGCAGGGATCACGGCGCGGCTCGGCTGGGACCCGAAGCTGCCCGAGCACGACCGCAAGCGCCTGCTCGCGAAGGAGATCGTCGCCGCGCGCCTCGGCGTCGAGCCTGAGCGGGTGCGCGTCGAGCGCGAGGCTCCGCGCACCTTCGGCTTCCACACGCAGCTCTTCGCGGAGGTCGACGGCGCCGAGGTGCCGCTCAAGATCCGGAACGTGAGCTTCCGCGCGGCCACGGTGGTGGCCGTCAGCGAGGCGGGCACGTCACTGGGGCTCGACCTGCGCGACGCGCACCCCGACGACGCGGAGCTGAATCTCATGAAGCGGCACTCGCACCTGCTGGAGGAGACCGACCTGCGCCGGCTCCTCGCGCACTGGACGCGGGTCCAGGCGGTCCGCGACGCCGACGGCCGGGGCGCCCGCGTGGCGGCCGACCACGTGCGCCTCGACAGCCCGCTGACGAAGGGCTGGATCCCCGACCGCAAGGTGTCCTACCAGCTGGTCGATCTCTCCCGGGACAGCTGGATCATCACCCTCGCCCACGCCCCGGCTCCGGCGGCCTGACCCCCGCCGTCACTCCTGGACGAGCTCGGGGAGCGCCGACTTCAGCTCCTCCAGCCATGCCCGGGCGTTGCCGTCGGACGGGGCGCGCCAGTCGCCTCGCGGCGACAGCGACCCCGCCGGCGAGACCTTGGGCCCGTTCGGGATCGCCGACCGCTTGAACTGCGCGAAGGCGAAATAACGCTTGAGGAAGACCTGCAGCCACTTCACGACGGTGGGGAGGTCGTACGCATACCGGTCCTCGTCGGGGAACCCGGGCGGCCATGCGCCGGCATCCTTGTCGCCCCACGCCGCGGCGGCGAGGAACGCGATCTTCGACGGCCGGAATCCGAACCGCAGCACGTGGTACAGCGCGAAGTCGTGGAGGGCGTACGGGCCGATGCGGTCCTCGGTCGACTGCATCCTGCCGTCCTGCCCGGCCGGGACCAGCTCGGGCGAGATCTCGGTGTCGAGGACCGACTGCAGCACCTCGCGCGCGCGGTCGCTGAGATCGGCCGAGCCTCCCTCGTCGCCGCGGTGCGAGATCACCCACCGGATGACGTGCTGGATCAGGGTCTTCGGCACGCCCGCGTTGACGGCGTAGTGACTCATGTGGTCGCCCACGCCGTACGTGGCCCAGCCGAGGGCGAGCTCCGACAAGTCGGACGTGCCGATCACCATGCCGCCGTGGTGATTCGCCAGGCGGAAGAGGTAGTCGGTGCGCAGACCCGCCTGCACGTTCTCGAAGGTGATGTCGTGCACCGGTTCGCCGTCGGCGAACGGATGGTCGAGGCGCTCGAGCATCTCCAGCGCGAGCGGACGGATGTCGATCGTCTCGATCGACGCCCCCACCGCCTCGGCGAGGGCGATGGCGTTGGACTTGGTGTGCTCGCTCGTGGCGAAGCCGGGCATGGTGTACGCGAGGATGTCGGTGCGCGGGCGGCCCATGACGTCCATGGCGCGCGCCACCACCAGCAGCGCGTGCGTCGAGTCGAGGCCCCCGCTCACGCCGATGACGGGCTTCGGGCCGCCGATCGCCCGCATGCGCTGGACGAGTCCGGACACCTGGATGTTGAACGCCTCGTAGCAGTCCAGGGCGAGGCGCTCGGGGTCGTCCGGCACGAACGGGAAGCGGTCGAGCACGCGGCGCAGCCCGATGCCGGTCGGCGGCGGATCGAGCTCGAAGTGCACGATGCGGAAGGCGTTCGCACCCGCGCCGGTCGAGGCATCCGTCCAGGTCCGCCGGTTGTCGTCGAACGTGCCCTGGCGCAGGCGGTCCTGACGGAGGCGGTCGAGATCGACGTCGGCGACCGAGCGGCGCGGCCCGTCGGGGAAGCGCTCGGTCTCGGCGAGCAGGTTGCCGCCCTCGTAGATCATGGTCTGACCGTCCCACGACAGGTCGTTCGTGGACTCCCCCTGCCCGGCGGCCGCGTACGCGTACGCGGCGAGGCAGCGCAGCGACTGCGACTTGCAGAGGTCCTTGCGGTCCTCGGCGCGGGCGATCGTGATGGGGCTGCCGCTGAGGTTCAGCAGCACCGTGGCGCCCGCCAGCGCGGCGGCCGACGACGGCGGGATGGGCACCCAGACGTCCTCGCAGACCTCGACGTGCACCACCAGGCCGGGGATGTCGAGCGCCTCGAACAGCAGGTCGGGGCCGAACGGCGCCTCCAGGGCGCCGACGCGGATGTCCTGCCCGGCCTGGTCGTCGCCGGGCGCGTACCAGCGCCGCTCGTAGAACTCGCGGTAGGTCGGCAGATACGACTTGGGGGCGACGCCCAGCAGCTCGCCGCGGTGGATCACGACGGCGCAGTTGTAGAGGCGGTTGCGGTGGCGCAGCGGCGCGCCGACCACGATCACCGGAAGCAGATCGACGGATGCCGCCACCAGCCGCTCGACCGCCGCCGCCACGCCGTCGAGCACGGCGTCCTGCATGACGAGGTCCTCGATGCTGTAGCCGGTCAGGCACAGCTCGGGGAAGACTGCGACCGCGACCCCCTCGGCGTCGCACTCCCGCGCCGATGCCAGCACCGCGTCGGCGTTCGCGACCGGATCGGCGATCGAGATCGGGATCGTGCACGCTGCGATGCGGGCGAATCCGTGACGGTACGCGCTCTCGAAGGGGAGGCTCATGGGTTCAGTCTGGCAGGTGCGTCGCGGGCGGTGCCGGGGTTGCTCCCACGTCACTCTGTGCCCAATCCACCTCTTCTCGCCGAAACCACCCGTCGCGGACCGTCCGTCGCGGGTGGCTTCGGCGAGAAGAGGTGGTCTGGGCATCGGGGCGGGAGGTGTCGGGGGCCGCGGCTAGGGTCGTGGGGGAAGGGCAGGGCATGCGATACATCGAAGACGAAGGCCGGATCGTCTGGAGCGCGAGCGACCTCAAGGCCGCCGCGGAATGCGAGTTCGCGTGGCTGCGGGCGATCGACGCGCGGCTGGGGCGCATCGCCGCCGTCGAAGAGCCCGAAGACCTCACCCTCGAGCGCGCCGGACGCCTCGGTACGGTGCACGAGCGGCGCGTGCTCGCCGACTACGTCGCGCGGTTCGGCGACCGGGTGGTCCAGATCCCCGAGACGAGGTCGTCGGATGCCGCGGGCCTGGCCGATGCGGTCGCTCTCACGTCTGCGGCCCTGGCGTCGGACGCCGAGGTGGTCTACCAGGCGGCATTCGCCACCGAGTCGTTCGTCGGCTTCGCGGACTTCCTCGTGCGCGACCCGTCGGCGGGACCCGCAGCCGACCGGCCGTGGCTCGTGCAGGACACCAAGCTCGCCCGCCACGCCCGCGTGACCGCGCTGATGCAGCTCGCGGCGTACGTCGACCAGCTCGACCGGCTGGGCGTGCCCCGCGCCGGGCGCGTGCAGCTGCTGCTCGGCGACGGCAGCGTCAGCGAGCACGAGGTCGACGACCTGCTGCCCGTCTTCGCACTGCGGCGCGAGCGGCTCGAAGCCCTCATCGCCGATCGTCGCCTCGAGCAGGGGCCGGCGGGTGCGCCGATCGCGTGGGGAGACCCCCGCGGCGACCTCGCGGTCGTCGCGTGCGGACGCTGCGCGACGTGCGACGCCGAGGTCGTGGCATCCCGCGACCTGCTCCTGGTGGCGGGGATGCGGCCGGTGCAGCGCGAGCGCCTGCGCGCCGCCGGCATCGCGACGATCGAGCAGCTCGCCCACGCCGCCCGCGGCCCCGCGGCGATGAACCCCGACGTGTTCGCCTCGCTGCGCACCCAGGCGCGCCTGCAGCTGGAGAGCCCGGCCGGAACGCCGCCGCTCGTCGCGCCGAAGCCCGCGGCGGCCGTCGTCACTGCGGCGGCGGTGGCGGTGGGGCCCGGGGCGGCCACCACCCAGCCGGAGGCCGCCCGGCTCGGGATCGGCGCGCTCGTCGACGAGCCCGAGGCCGCCCCCGACGAGGCGCCGCCCGTCCCGGTGTTCGAGGTGGTGGCCCCGAAGGCGCTCGGTGCGCTGCCGCGGCCCGACCACGGCGACCTCTTCTTCGACTTCGAGGGCGATCCGCTGCACACCGAGCCCCCGCTGCCGGGCGAGCCCACGCAGTGGGGGATCGACTACCTGTTCGGGTGGGTCGACAGCCGCGAGCAGTACACCGCCCTGTGGGCGCACTCGTTCGCCGACGAGCGGCGCGCCCTCGAGGCGTTCCTCGACATCGTGAACCTGCGGCGCCAGCAGTTCCCCGGCATGCACATCTACCACTACGCGCCCTACGAGCCGACGCACCTGCTGGCGATGGCCGCGCGGCACGGCGTGCGCGAGGCCGACGTCGACCGGCTCCTGCGCGACGGCGTCTTCGTCGACCTGTACCCCATCGTGCGTCGCGCGCTGCGCGTCGGGTCGCGCTCATACTCGATCAAGAAGCTCGAGCCGCTCTACATGGGCGACGAGGTGCGCACGAGCGACGTGCAGAAGGGCGACGACTCGATCGTCCGCTATGTCGAGGCGCGCGCTCTCGCTGCCGACGGGCATGATGTCGAGGCGCGGCTCGTGCTGGACGATCTGGCCGACTACAACCGCTACGACTGCGTGTCGACCCGCCGCCTGCGCGACTGGCTCGTCGACCGGGCGCGCGAGGCGGCGCTGGTGCCCTCACCCAACCCCGAGCCCGACGAGCGTGCCTACGAGCCGTCGCCGCGTGCGACGATGCTCGAGGCGCTCGCGCACGGCCATCCGGAGGATTCCGTGGCGGCCCGGTCCCTCCGCCTCGGCGCCGCCGCGATCGACTACTACCCGCGCGAGGCGAAGTCGTTCTGGGCGACCCACTTCCTGCGCCTGCGCGAGCCGGTGTCGCTGTGGGACGAGACGCGCGACGTCGTTGCGATCGACCCCGCACGCAGCCGGGTCCGCGAGGACTGGCACTTCTCGGAGAGCGGCCGGGGCGGCGAGCGCCGCATCGTCGAACTGCGCGGCGACGTGGCGCCGGGCACGCGCCTGAGCGAAGGCACCCATCCCTTCGCGCTGTACGAGCTGCCGGCCCCCTACCCGTTCGAGCCCTCGCCGCGCTGGATCCACTCCGCCCGCTCGGTCACCGTCATCGAGGTGCTCGACGACGGCGCCGTGATCGAGGAGACCGCGGTCGACGGCGTCACCTGGACCCAGCTGCCCCTGGCGCTGACCCCGCAGGCGCCCCCAGCGGCGGGCAACCAGCAGGCCGCGATCGACGCGTGGGCGGATGCCGTCATCGCCGCAGCGCCGGACCTCCCGGCCGACCCCGCCACCGACATCCTGTGCCGGCGCCCGCCGCGGCTCCGACCGGCTCGGGACGGCGCCGTCGCGGGGGCGCTGCCGTCCGCAGACACCGATACCGTGGACGCGATCGCACGCGCCGTCCGCGACCTCGACCGCAGCTACCTGGCCGTGCAGGGTCCGCCGGGCACCGGCAAGACCTACGTCGGATCCCACGTCATCGCCCGCCTCGTGCGCGAGCACGGCTACAAGGTCGGAGTCGTCGCCCAAGGTCACGCCACGATCGAGCAGCTCCTCGACCGGGTCATCCAGGCGGGCGTCCCCGCCGCCCAGGTCGGCAAGGCGCCGAAGGATCCGTCGGACCCGCACACCTTCACCGTGCTGCCGAAGAACGGCGTCGCCGCCTTCACCGCCGAGCACGAGGCATCCGGCTATGTGATCGGCGGCACCGCGTGGGACTTCAGCCACGAGGGGCGCGTGCCGCGCGGCAGCCTCGACCTCCTGGTCGTCGACGAGGCGGGGCAGTTCTCGCTGGCCTCGACGATCGCGGTGTCGCTCGCCGCCCCCCGGCTGCTGCTGCTGGGCGACCCCCAGCAGCTGCCGCAGGTCAGTCAGGGCACCCATCCGGCGCCGGTCGACACGTCGGCGCTCGGCTGGGTGATGGACGGCGCCGACGTCGTGCTGCCCGAGTACGGCTACTTCCTGGCCCAGACCCGTCGCATGCGGCCCGAGGTCGCCGCCCCCGTCTCGACGCTGTCGTACCGGGGCGAGCTCGAGGCCCACCCCTCGACCACGCTGCGGCGGATCGCCGGCATCCCGCCGGGCCTGGTGCCCGTGCCGCTGCGGCACCGCGGGAACGCCACGCAGTCGCTCGAGGAGGCAGCCGAGGTGGCTCGCCTCGTCGCGGACCTCGTCGGACGCGACTGGACCGACGTGGCGACCGACGACGCCGAGCGGAAGTCCGCAGCGGCATCCGCCTCGGTGGCGATGCCGCCGCGCCCGCTGCAGCCGCGCGACATCATCGTGGTCACGCCGTACAACGCGCAGCAGGTGGCGGTCGAGGCCGCCCTCGCCGCGGCGGGATTCGCTGAAGTCCCCGTCGGGACGGTCGACAAATTCCAGGGCAAGGAGGCGGCGGTGGCGATCGTGTCGCTCGCGGCCTCCAGCGGGCGCGACGCACCCCGGGGCCTGGAGTTCCTGCTGCTGCGCAACCGGCTGAACGTCGCCATCTCGCGCGCGATGCACACCGCGTACCTCGTGTATTCGCCCGGGCTGCTCGACGACCTCCCCTACACGCCGGAGGGGGTGGCCCGCCTCAGCGGCTTCGCGCGGCTGGTCGGGCGCGGCTGACCGCCGCGTAGACTCGCGCACACGTCGCACCGACATCACCGGCTCTTCCGCCGGTCCCTCGCCGCGAGACCCGACGCCCGAAGAGGAGCCCGCATGGCCGACGACGCATCGCAGCAGTTCGAGATCGACCTTCCGCCGGAACTGATCGGCGGCGCCTACGCCGACTTCGCCAACGTGTGGCACACGCCGACGGTGTTCGTGATGGACTTCCTCACCCTCGCGCAGCCGCCGCGGGAGCAGGTCGACGCCGAGACCGGCCAGCGTCACACCGTGGTGCCGGCGCGCGTCGTGAGCCGGATCCGCATCCCGCCCGACCAGGTGTTCGAGCTCGCCAAGGCGCTGACCCAGCAGTTGGAGTTCTGGGAGCGCGAGACCGGCCGCAGCAATCCGCAGGAGCCGTCACTCGGGGATTGAGCAGCCGACACCCACGTTTCCCAGGCTCACCCCACGCCGCGGCGGCTTCTAAGCATCCGGCACGAGGATGTCAACCCCGTTGGGGGTCTTTTCCTCCCGTGATTGGGTGGGCCATGCGTCGCACAGACGCTGAGGCGCGGCATCCGTTCGGCGAGGGGCGGATGCCGCGCCGGTCTGTCCGGGTATCACGCTCGGCCCGCCCTCCTCCTCCACAGCGAGGAGGGCGCCATGACCACCATCGAGGACCCGATCGCCGCGACCGTGACGGCGACGGAGGACACGCGGACGGATGCCGCCTCCCGGCGTCGCGGCCCGGTCTTCTGGATCATCCGCTACCTGCCCGCGGAGCTGGTCGGGACCGCCGCGATGGTGTTCGCCGGCCTGCTCGCCACCATCTGGACCGAATCCGCACCGCTCATCGCGCTGGCGGCGCTCGCGGGGGAGACCCTCGGGTTCTACCTCGTGCTGGCCGTCACCATCTACAGCGAGCAGGCGCAGGTGTCCGCGACCTGGCGGCGGGCGGTGGCCCGCACCGGCATGCTGCTGCTGGCGGAGTTCGGCGCGGCCGAGCTCCTCGACACCTTCGTGATCCGCCCCGCCGCCCTCATGCTCGGCGTCTGGCTCCTTCCCGACCCGTTGTGGGGCATGCTCGCCGGCAAGGTCGCCGCCGACCTCGTCTTCTACTCCATCGCCGCCGGCTCCTTCACGGTGACGGCCCGGACCGGTCTGCGCGACGGGCGTCGCCGGACCCCGGTGACATCATGAACCTCAGCACGCTGCGGCGTGAGCCGCGCACCACCCGCCCGTACGAGGACCGCCGCCGGGCCGAGGCATCCGCTCTCCTGTCCACGGTCGCTGCGCGCGCCGCAATCGCCGTGCACGGCACTCCGGTGCTGCTGCTGGACCCCGGCCGCGTCCAGGCGCAGTACCGGCGGCTGCGGGCGGCCCTGCCGTTGGTCGGCTTCCACTACGCCGTCAAGGCGCTCGCCCATGACGCGGTCCTCGACGTCCTCGACAGCGCAGGATGCGGCTTCGACGTCGCCACCGGCGAAGAGCTGCGGCTGCTCACGCGACGCGGGGTGGCGGCGACGCGGATCATCCACACGCATCCGATCAAGAAGCCGGCCGAGATCGCCGAAGCGCTCGCCGCCGGTGTGCGCGTGTTCGTCGTGGACAACGAGGCCGAGATCGCGAAGTTCCGCGGCGCACCGGCCGACACGCGGCTGCTGGTGCGGCTGGCTTACCGCAGTCCGCACGCCAAGAGCGACCTGTCGAGTAAGTTCGGGGTCGGGCCGTTCGAGGCCGCGCGGCTCGTCGAGAGCGCGCTGTCGGCCGGCGTGCGGGTCGCGGGCTTCAGCTATCACGTCGGCAGCCAGCTCGACGACCCCCCGCGCTTCGCCGCGGCGGCGGCCGACACGCTCGAGCTGATGGGCATCCTCGAGCGGCGCCTCGACGTCCGGTTCGACACCCTCGACATCGGCGGCGGCCTGCCGGCCTCGTACGACAGCGAGGCAGCCGGCATCGACGCGATCGCCGCGCTGCTGCGACCGGTGCTGGCGCCGCACGCGCGCCGACTGGACATCATCGCCGAACCGGGGCGGGTCATGGTGGCCGAGGCGATGAGCCTCGTCACGAGCGTCGTGGGCGTCGCCGAACGCGCCGACGGGCGGTGGTACTACCTCGACGACGGCCTGTACGGGTCGTACTCGAACGTGCTCACCGAGGACGTGCATCCGCTCGTGTTCGCCGAGCGCGACCTCGGCGCGACCGACGCCCGGGGTCGCCGGCGTCCGCCGGACGACCACCGCTGGGCGACGCTCGCCGGCCCGACCTGCGACTCGTCGGACGTCGTCGCGCGCGAGGTGCTGCTGCCCGACCTGCAGCTCGGCGACCTGCTGATCAGCCCGACGATGGGGGCGTACACGACCGTCACCGCGACGCGGTTCAACGGCCGTCCGTTCACGCCGGTCGCGATCGTCGGCACCTGGGCGGTTCCCGGTGCCGCTGCCGCGGTGCGGCCGGCCGCCGCCCCCGCGGACGGACTGCCGGTGGCAGAGGGTCAGACGGTGCCGTAGAGACGGTCGCCGGCGTCGCCCAGGCCCGGCACGATGTAGCCCTTGTCGTTGAGCCGCTCGTCCAGCGCACCGAGCACCAGCGTGACGTCGCGCCCGTCGACCTGCTTCTCGATCGCCGCCACGCCCTCGGGGGCGCCGAGCAGGCAGATCGCCGTGACGTCCTGCGCGCCGCGACGGAACAGGAACTCGATCGCCGCGCCCAGCGAGCCGCCGGTCGCCAGCATCGGGTCGAGCACGAAGCACTGGCGATCGCTGAGGTCGTCGGGCAGCCGCTCGGCGTACGTCGACGGCTCGAGGGTCTCCTCGTTGCGCACCATGCCGAGGAACCCGACCTCGGCGGTCGGGATCAGCTTCACCATTCCCTCCAGCATGCCCAGGCCGGCGCGGAGGATCGGCACGACGAGCGGCCGCGGGTCGCCGATCTTGACCCCGGTGGTGGTGGTGACGGGGGTCTGGATCTCGATCTGCTCGACGCGGACCTTGCGGGTCGCCTCGTAGGCGAGCAGGGTCACGAGCTCCTCGGTGAGCTGACGGAACACCGGCGACGAGGTGCGCTGGTCGCGCAGCACCGTGAGCTTGTGCGTGATGAGGGGGTGGTCGGCGACGTGCAGGCGCATACGCCCCAGGGTAGTGCGTCCGGGCCGTCGCGCCCGGGTCGATCCGCGCGGCTACGCTCATCGTGTGCAGCACCAGTCGGCCGACCTCGCCGCGATGGATCGCGCGCTCGCGCTTGCGGCGCTGGCGGGCGAAGCGGGTGACGTCCCCGTCGGAGCGGTGGTGACGGATGACGCGGGGGCGGTGATCGGCGAGGGGCGCAACCTTCGCGAACGCGACCACGACCCCACGGCCCACGCCGAGGTCGTGGCGCTGCGGGCGGCCGCGACCGCGCTCGGCTCGTGGAATCTGGAGGGGTGCACGCTCGTGGTGACCCTCGAGCCGTGCGTGATGTGCGCCGGCGCGGTGCTGCAGTCCCGGGTGTCGCGTCTCGTGTTCGGCGCGTGGGACGAGAAGGCCGGCGCGGCGGGATCGGTCTACGACGTCGTGCGCGACCGGCGCCTGCCGTACCGGGCCGAGGTGGTGGCGGGACTGCGCGAGGGCGAGGCATCCGCTCTCCTGCGCACGTTCTTCGACGCCCGCCGCTGACGATGCGGGGGTCAGCCCCCGGGCGTCGGGGGGTCTGCACCCTGCTGGGCAGGCGACGCCCGGGCCTAGCGTGACGCTCGTGACCCGCCTCATCGAACCCGTCCGCACCGCCCCAGCCGTCGCGCGCTCCGGTGGGGTGCGCTCCCGCGTCGGCTGGACCTTCGTGCTGCTCACCGCCGTCGCGATCGTCGCGTTCTCGGCCGTTCCCTACTTCAGCGCGTCGCTGGCCGAGCTCGCCGAGCGCGAGGTCGGCCTCGCGCCGACGTACGCGCAGGCGCATCCGCTCGTGCAAGGGGCCCTGTACGCCCACATCGCCGGCGGTGCCGTCGCGCTCCTCGCCGGTCCGCTGCAGTTCTGGCGCGGGCTGCGGGCGCGCCTGCCGCGCCTGCACCGCTGGACGGGCCGCGTCTATCTCGTCGGCGTCGGCATCGGCGGGGTCGCCGGCCTGGTCATCGCGCCGTCGAGCCCCGCCGGGTACGTCGGGCTCTTCGGCTTCGGGGCGCTGGGCGTGCTCTGGCTCATCACGGGGTGGCGGGCCTACCGGGCGATCCGCCGCGGCGACGTCCCGAGCCACCGCGCGTGGATGATCCGCAACTACGCACTGACCTACGCGGCGGTGACCCTTCGGCTCTGGCTGCCGGTGCTGCTGCTCGCGCCCCTCGCGCTCGGCCTCCCCTGGGAGTTCGATGCGGCGTTCGCCGACGCCTACGCGGCGGTGCCGTTCCTCAGCTGGCTGCCGAACCTCGTGGTCGCGGAGTGGCTCATCCGCCGTCGCGGCCTGCCGTCGTACCGCCTGCCCGCCTGACGCGGACCCGATCGGGCTCAGCGGGGGAGGTGGGGAAGCACCTCGCCGAGGTACTCGACGTGCGAGACGTCCTGCAGGTCGAGGAGCTGGAAGTACACGCGCTGGGCACCGAGCGCCGCGAGGCGCTCGACCTTCGCGACGATCTCGTCGCGGTCGCCGACGATGTTGACGTCGCCGCGCAGCTCGTCCACGGTCCGGTCGATGCGGGTGGCGCGACGGTCCAGGTCGGCGGCGGATGCCCCGGCCACCGTGGGCAGCGCGACCGAGAGCTTCAGCGACGCCGGGTCGCGTCCGGCCCGCTCGCACGCCTGGCGCACGCCGGCGAACTTCTGTGCCGACTCCTCCTCCGAGCGGAAGCCGATGTTGAACTCCGTCGCGTACCGTGCCGCGAGGTCCGGCGTGCGCCGTGGCCCGCCGCCGCCCACGATGAGCGGGATCCGCCGCTGGACCGGCTTCGGCAGGGCCGGGGCATCCGTCAGCCGGTAGTGGGCGCCCTCGAAGCTGTAGGTCTCGCCCGCGGGGGTGCTCCACAGGCCCGTGAGGAGCTCGAGCTGCTCCTCGAGGAGGTCGAACCGCTTCGCGGGGAAAGGGATGCCGTACGCCTCGTGCTCGCGCGCGAACCAGCCGGTGCCCAGGCCCAGCTCGACGCGGCCGCCCGACATGGCGTCGACCTGCGCGACCTGGATCGCGAGCACGCCCGGCACCCGGTAGGTCACCGACGAGACCAGGGTGCCGAGGCGGATCCGGGAGGTCTCGCGGGCGAGGCCGGCGAGCGTCGTCCACGCGTCGGTGGGACCGGGGAGCCCCTCTCCGTCTCCCATGTGGAGGTAGTGGTCCGAGCGGAAGAATCCGTCGAAACCGAGCCGCTCGGCCGTCTGGGCGAACGCCAGCTGGTCGTCGTAGCTCGCTCCCTGCTGCGGCTCGGTGAAGACGCAGTACTCCATCAGTCGGATGACCGGAGGATGATCGTCTCGGTCGGCGGCGCCGGGTCGCTGGGGTGCCCGACGTATCCGATGACCTCGAGGAGCGCATGGCGGAACTCCGCGGGCCGCTCCAAGTGCGGGGTGTGGCCGACGTCCTCGAGGTCGAGCTCGGTGACCTCGCCCCCGCCGTCGGCGTAGCGGGCCAGCACGTCCCGCGTCTGCGACACCATGGCCTGCGGCGGCGCGATGTCGTCGCCCGGCCAGTCCGGCACGATGCCGAGCTTTCCGAGGTTGTTGTAGTCGTAGAAGGACGCGTCCGACACGATCGGGTCCAGGCGCCCATGGATCCAGAGCACCGGCGGCTTCGGGTCGAGCCCGACGATCCCGCTGAGGTCGCAGTGACCGGGAGCCATCGCGTTCAGCACGCCGATCCTGCCGGCCGCGAATCCCGGCCAGCTCTCGCTCGTCACAGAGTCGCCCGGGTAGTTGCCCGTGGCGGTGGACGTGGTGAGCATCGACTCCACCCACACGTCCTCGTGCGGGGTCTGGAAGCCGGGTGCGACGTACCCGGAGCGGAAGACGCTGCGGGGAGAGTTGGGGTCGTCGCTCATGTCATGGTCGATGAGGCGCTGCACGAAGTCCGGGTTCACGGTGCCGCCGCCGCAGCCGGCGTCGTCGTCCGTGAGGCGGCTGCCGTCCGGGCGCGTGCCGCCGACGCCGTACGGCGAGATCGGTGCTTCCAGCGTCAGGCTGAGCACGGAGTGCTCGAGGGCGTACTGCATGATCACACCGGCGCCCATCGACCATCCGACGAAGTGGGCCGTGGGGATCTCCAGCGCCGTCAGGGTCGCCCGCACGTCGTCGCTGAAGTCCCGCATCCCGCGCGTGGCGTCGATGGGCGCGTGCTCGGTGCCGCCGTAGCCGCGGAGGTCGATGGCGATGACGCGGAGATCGGTCGGCAGGTCGAGCATCAGCGGCTGCCAGAACAGCGACGACGACACGTTGCCGTGGACGAAGACGATCGTCCGCTCGGGGGGCGTCGCGGGGTCGTCGCCGTCCCGCTCGAGCACGTTCACGGTCAGGTCGGGCGTCTCGACGCGGCGTGCGATGATGCCGTCGAAGAGGGTCATGTCGGGTGCCTCCCACGTCCTGCGGGAGCCTCAGCGCCCCCGCACTCATGAGAATAGACCGGCCCGCGTCGCGCGCAATCGACTTCCGGGTGCGGATGCCGCCACCGGCGCGCCGGCCCGCGAGCGGCGTCGCGCCTCACGGCGTCCCGTCGGCCTCCGGGGTCTGCCCGGTGTAGAACGCGTAGGTGTTGTCGGCGGCCCGGCGAGCCGTCTCGGCGTCCGTCCCGTCGGCGGCATGGGCCGCTCCCCAGCCGTCGGCGGCCGCGCGGTAGAAGGCCCGCCCCTCGTTCGAGAGCGCCCACGCCTCGGCCTCGGCCGGCGTCGGCCCGTCGCCGGAGCCGGACAGGTGCAGCGACAGGCCGAGCAGTCCGCCGTCCCAGCCGACGCCCGTCGCACCGGGGCCGTACGTCTCCCAGAAGCCGTCCGGGACGTCGTCGGTGCGGGCCACGTGCTCCAGTTCGAGGCGAGTGGCTTCCGGCCCCTCCGCGGTCAGGCGGACGGTCAGCCACGTCACGCCGCCGCCGTACTCCCAGGTCGCCTTGTAGTGCGCGCGTCCGTCCGCCGGCGTTGCGCACTCCTGGATCTCGCCCCCGGCGTTCCCCTCGAACTGGTACCTGCCGCCCAGCACGAGGTCGCCCGAGACGGGCAGGAACCACCGGGCGATGCGCGCCGCGCTCGTCACGGCGTCCCAGACGTCGTCGATGGGTGACGGGTACGTCTGCGCGAGCGTCTGCACGCGCGACGGGAATCCGTCGATCTCGTCGCTTGCGATCTCGCGCGTCACCGCGGCGACCTGCGCCTGTACGTCCACCATGTCACTCCTCCTGCGGGGTTGTCGGTTCTGATGTCTCGGGTCGGGGCGCGGGCTCCGTCGCCCCGGACCCCGCGGCCGGACCGTCCTGAGCGCCCGCCTCCCGACGTCGCCGTTCGCGTCGGCCGCGCGCCAGCTCCGTCGCCAGGGCATCGAGGTGGGGCTGCCAGAAGCGGCGGAACGGGTCGAACCAGGCCGCCGCGTCCTCGAGCGGAGCGGGGGAGATCGCGTACAGGCGCCGGGTGCCGTCAGGGCGGACGGATGCGAAACCCGCCTCGCGCAGCACCCGGAGGTGCTGCGACACGGCCGGCTGGGAGATGCCGAATTCGCGCTGGACCGCGGCGCCGATCCGGCCGGCGCTCAGCTCGCCCTCCGCGAGGAGCTCGAGGATGCGCCGCCGGACCGGATCACCGAGGACGTCCAGCGCGTGCATGGGTTCATCATTGCGTTCTGGCTTATATAAGTCAAGGCTTTTTGAAACGGATGCCCGCCCCGCCGCTCGTAGGATGACGCCATGCCCTCTCGCCCCACGCTGCTTCCTCCCATCGCGATCCTCGGTGCCGGCTCGATGGGCGGCGCCATCGCCCGCGGGATCTCCCGGTCCGGGCTCGCGGGCGGCGGGGTGACCGCCACCAACCGCTCGCGGGCCAAGGCCGCGGAGCTCGACGGCCTCGCCGCGGTGACCAGCGTCGCGCTGGAGGATCACGAGACGGCGAACACGGATGCCGCCGCCGCTGCCGACGTCATCCTCGTGGGCGTCAAGCCGGCGATGGTGCCCGGCCTGCTGCGCGAGATCGCGCCGGCGGTGCGGCCGGGAGCCGTCGTGGTCAGCCTCGCCGCCGGCGTGACGATCGCGACGTTCGAGCAGATCCTCGGCGACGGCGTCGCGGTGCTGCGCTCCATGCCCAACACGCCGGCACTGGTCGGCCGCGCGGTGACGGGCCTCGCGGCGGGGAATCACGCCGACCCCGCGGCGGTGGACACGGCTCGGCGCGTCTTCGAGACGGTCGGCACCGTCGTGGAGGTGCCCGAGTCGCAGATCGACGCACTGTCCACCATCTCGGGCTCGGGTCCGGCGTACTTCTTCCTCCTGGTCGAGGAGTTCACGAAGGCCGCGATGGACAAGGGCTTCGCGCGCGCGGAGGCGCGACTCATGGCCGAGCAGACCTTCATCGGCGCAGCCGCGCTCCTCGAGGCATCCGCCGATGAGCCGGCCGAGCTGCGCCGGCGGGTCACGAGTCCCAAGGGCACCACCGAGCGCGCCATCGCCGTGCTGCAGCAGGCCCGGCTCGACGAGGTGTTCGCCGAGGCCACCGATGCGGCGCTCGCCCGCGCGAAGGAACTCGCCGCCGGCGGGTGAGGCCGGGTCAGCTCGGCCGCGCGTGATCCATCCACCACTCGGTGAACGAGCTCGCGCGTGGGTCGTCGGCGAGCGTGACATCCCACAGATTGCTGTAGGTCGTGCCGGAGGCGTATCGCGTCTCGCCCTGAATGAAGACCCGGCGGCCGTCCACCCCGACGACGCGCGCATCGAACTGCCACGTCCCCGGCTCGTCCTGCCGCTCCAGCCACGAGGCGACGATCGCGTCGTGGCCGCTGATCGGCGCCCGGAACGGCTCGGTCCGGTACTCGGCATCGTCGGTGAAGGCCGCCCGGATGTCGTCGGGATCGTTGCTCGTCCACGCGCGGCGGTACGCGTCGAGCCAGCGCTCGGCGTCGGCGGCGGTGCTCTCTCGGTCGCTCATGGGGTCAGTCTGCTCCGCCCCGCCGACATCCGCACGCCGCCGGGTCACCGCTCGAGCGACGCGAACCTCTCGATGTCGGAGTTCGTGCCCGACACGATGATGAGGTCGTGGTTGGTGACCACGGTGTTCGCCTCGGCGTAGCGGAAGGGCTTGCCCGGGCTCTTCACGCCGACGACGGTGACGTTGTACTTCGTCCGCACCCCCGACTCGTTCAGGCCCACGCCGCGGATGAACTTCGGCGGGTAGAGCTTGGCCAGCGCGAAGTCGTCGTCGAACCGGATGAAGTCCAGCATCCGTCCGCTCACGAGGTGGGCGACACGCTCGCCGGCCTCCCGCTCGGGATAGATCACGTGGTTGGCGCCGACGCGCGCGAGGATCTTGCCGTGCGACTGCGACACCGCCTTGGCCCAGATCTGCGGCACCTTCAGGTCGACGAGATTGGCCGTGATGAGGACGGATGCCTCGATCAGCGAGCCGACGGCGACCACGGCCACCTGGAAGTCCTGGGCGCCGATCTGCTTGAGCGCATCGATGTTGCGCGCGTCGGCCTGCACGGTGTGCGTCACGCGCTCGGACCACTTCTGCACCAGGTCGAGGCTCTCGTCGATCGCGAGCACCTCCCGGTCGAGCCGGTCCAGCTCCCCGGCGCAGGCGGCGCCGAAGCGACCGAGTCCGATCACGAGCACGGGCGCGTCGCCCCTGATCCGCTCAACCAACGATCGGCCTTTCGACAGGCAGCGAGTACAACTGCGAACGGGATGCCGCGGCCACCGCCGCTGCGAGTGTCACTGTACCAACGCGCCCCATCACGATCGTGATCGCCAGCACATACACAGCCGGATCGGGGAGCGTCTCGGTGAGGCCGGTCGACAGGCCGACGGTGGCGAAGCCGGAGATGACGTCGAAGAGGACGTCCCCGAGGTCGGCCTTGGTGATCTGCGTGATGATGATCGTGGAGATGGCGACGATGGTCGCGCCCCACGCCACCACGGACAGCGCGACCCGGAGCACGTCGCTGGGGATGCGCCGTCCGAACACCTGGTTCGAGGCGCGTCCCTTCGCCTCGGAGACGACCGCGAGCGCGATGACCGCCAGCGTGGTGACCTTGATGCCGCCGGCGGTGGAGGCCGACCCGCCGCCGACGAACATGAGCATGCATCCCACCAGCAGGCTGGACTGGTTGAGCTCGCCGATGTCGAGGATCGCGAACCCGCCTGATCTCGTCATCGCCGACAGGAAGAACGCCTGGAAGGTGGTGTCCCACGCGTCCTCGGTGCCGAGCGTGAGCAGGTTGTCGTACTCGAGGACGAGGAAGACCGCACCGCCCGCGAAGAACAGCAGCACCGTGGTGATGAGGGTGAGCTTGGCGTGCAGCGACCAGCGGCGCACGTGCCACAGCTCGCGGCGGAGCGTGTAGATGACCGGGAACCCGATCGAGCCGAGGAAGACGCCCGCCATCAGCGCGGTCAGGAAGAAGTAGTCGTGGCGGAACGGCTCGAGGCCCTCCGCGTTGGGGGTGAACCCGGTGTTCGTGAACGCCATCGCCGCGTAGAACGGGGCCTCCCAGAGCGCCGCATGCCACGGGACGCCGGCGAGGATCAGACCGGGGAAGAGCAGCACCGCGATGATCGCCTCGATGACGAGGGTCGACAGCGCGACCGTGGCCAGCAGGCTGCCGATCTGGCCCAGCTGCACCGTCTGGCTCTCGTTGACCGGCCCGCCGTGGGTGCGCAGCGGATTCGAGTCGCTCGCGGCGATGAGCTTCGCGCGCAGCCCGAGCCGGCGCGAGATCACCAGGCCCAGGATCGAGGCCAGCGTGAGCACGCCCAGAGCGCCGATCTGCACGCCGACGAACACCAGCACGTGACCGAAGGGCGACCAGTGCGTGGCCATGTCGACCGTGGCGAGCCCGGTGACGCAGATCGTCGAGACGGCGGTGAAGAAGGCGTCGGCGAAGGGGGTCACCTGGCCGTCCGCCGAGGCGATCGGCAGCGAGAAGAGCCCGGTGAACACCAGGATCAGCGAGAGGAAGATGATGATCGCGAACCGCGCGGGGGAGCGCTGGGTGAGCTCGCGGAAGAACTCCACGACGGCGTGGCCGATGACGCGCAGGCGGAGTCGAGGTGCGACGCGGGCGCCTCGCCTGCCATCCGTCATCTGGACTCCTCCGCGTCGCCGGCCACCTGCCCTCGGGGGCGGGGCGCCCTCATGGTACTCCGCAGGGGTCCCGACTACTCTGAGCCTATGGCGGACATCTTCGACGTGATTGCGGACAGAACGCGTCGCGACATCCTGCGACTCCTCCTCGACCGCTCATCCGCCGGAGACCGGGGCACCAGCGTCTCGCACATCGTGACCGAGCTCGGCGCCAGCCAGCCGACGGTCTCGAAGCACCTGAAGGTGCTGCGCGACGCCCACCTGGTGTCGGTGCGCGAAGAAGGGCAGCACCGCTACTACAGCCTGTCCGCAGGCCCGCTCGACGAGGTGGACGACTGGCTCGTGCCCTTCCTCGACGACGGCGCCGCCGAACCCGGCGACGGTGCCGCGGCTGCGCTGCCGGACGGCGCCGCGCACGCGGCCGAGGTGGTCGGCCGCGCGGCGGCATCCGCCAAGCACGCGCTGGAGAACGCGCTCCGGCGACTGCCGGGCCGGTGACCGGCCCGGCGACGGCGATGGCTCAGCGCCGCCCCGCCTTGCGCCGGAAGAGCCACGCGCCCCACGCGAACGAGACGATCAGGATCGCCAGGCACCAGCCGACCGCCCACCACGCCGCGTCACCCATCGGGGTTCCCATCAACAGACTCCGCAGCGCCTCGATGATGGGCGTGACCGGCTGATTCTCCGCCGCCCACTGCAGCCACTCGGGCATCGTCGAGACCGGGACGAAGGCGCTGGACAGGTAGGGCAGGAACAGGATGATGAACCCGTAGCCGTTCGCGGCCTCGGGGCTGCCGGCGGCCAGGCCGATGGCGGCGAACAGGTAGGTGATCGCGAGGATGTACAGCGCGATGAGCGCGACAGCGCCCAGCCATCCCCAGAGATCGGCCGTCGGGCGGAAGCCGACCAGCAGCGCGACGCCGATCACGATGCCCGTGGCCAGCAGGTTGCGCAGCAGGCTGGCGACGACGTGGCCGGTGAGCACCGCGCCGGATCGCAGCGGCATGGTGCGGAAGCGGTCGATGATCCCCGCCTTCATGTCGTTGGCGACATACACGGCCGTGGAGGCGGCGCCGAAGCCGGCGCACAGCAGGATGATGCCCGGCACCACGTAGTCCACGTAGCCCCCGGAGGGATCGATGGCCCCGCCGAAGACGTACGTGAAGAGCACCATGAGCAGCACCGGCAGCATGATCGCCATGACCAGCGACTCGCCGTCACGCATCGAGTGCAGCAGGCTGCGACCGACGAAGACGCTCTCGGCGGTGAGCCCCGAGATGCGCGGGCGCACGGCAGGGGTGGGGGCGACGGCGGTCATGCGAGCTCCTTGGCGGTCTCGGCGGTCGTGCGCACCGCGCCGCGGCCGTCGGGGGAGGTGAGGGTGAGGAAGACGTCGTCGAGGCTCGGCCGCCGCAGGGTGACGACGCCCTGGGTCCCCGACTCGTCGAGCACGTCCAGCGCCCGGCGCAGGCCCGACACCGAGCCGTCCGTGGGAACCTCGCGCAGGAGTGCGCCCTGCGCGTCGTGCACCTGGACCGCGTCGCCTCCGACCCGCGCCTTCAGCTCCGCGGCGGTGCCGCTGCCGACGACCCGTCCGCCGTCGAGCACGGCCACGCGGTCGGCCAGCTGATCGGCCTCCTCGAGGTACTGGGTGGTGAGGAAGACCGTCGTGCCCGCGTCGGCGAGCGAGCGGATGACGTCCCACAGCTCGCGCCGGCTGCGGGTGTCGAGGCCCGTCGTGGGCTCGTCCAGGAACAGCACCTCGGGGGCCACGACGAAGCTCAGCGCGAGGTCGAGGCGTCGGCGCATGCCGCCGGAGTAGGTGCCGACGCGGCGGGTGGCGGCATCCGTCAGTGCGAACTGCTGCAGCAGCTCGGCGGCGCGGGCTCGCGCGGCGCGACGTGAGAGTCCGGAGAGCCGCCCGAGCATCACGAGGTTCTCGGTACCGGTGAGGGCGTCGTCGACCGCGGCGGCCTGCCCGGTGAGGCTGATGCGACGCTGCACCTGTTCCGGTGCGGCCGTCACGTCGAAGCCGGCGACGACTGCAGTTCCGGCATCGGGTCGCACGAGGGTGGTCAGGATGTTGATGGTCGTCGTCTTCCCCGCCCCATTCGGGCCGAGCAGAGCGAAGACCTCCCCTCGCTGGACGTCGAACGACAGGCCGTCGAGCACGCGCTGGCGACCGAACGTCTTGCGGAGTCCGTCGACCGCGATGACCGGTGGAGCGGTGGGGGAACGCATGGCAGTCCTTTCGAGTACGGCATAAACTGTTTATAGCGGTAACTGTTTATCACACCCTCGCTATGTGTACAAGGTAAACAGTCCTAGACTGACCGCATGTCCGACGCAGCCGAGCCCGAGCTTCCGCGCGGCATCGCCTTGGCCTGGGGCGTCGCGGCGACTCCGCAGCGGGGTCCGAAGCGCGAGATGAGCGTGGAGCGGATCGTCGAGGCGGCCGTCGAGATCGCCGACGCGGAGGGGCTGGGGGCGGTCTCGATGGCGGCGGTCGCGGCGCGGCTGGGGTTCACGCCGATGTCGCTGTACCGGTACGTCAGCGCGAAGGACGATCTGGTGCTCCTCATGCAGGAGGAGGCGACGGGCGCGCCGTCGGAGGCCACCCGCACCGCAGGGGGCTGGCGGGAGCGCCTCGAGGCGCTGTACCGCGAGCAGCTGCAGCACTACCTCGCCCACCCCTGGGTGCTCGAGATCCCACTCTCCGGCGTGCCCGCCACGCCCAACAGCGCCGCCTGGATGGATGCCGGCCTCAGCGCGCTCGCCGAGACGCCGCTGTCGTACGAGGAGCGCCTCGCCGTGATGCTGCTGGTGACGGGGACGGCGCGCTGGGCGGGCACGGTCCTCACCGCGTACGCGCGGGTCGAGCGGGAACAGGGGCTGCGCGACGACGAGATCGCCCGCCGGGAGGACGCGATGTTCCGTGCGCTCATCACGGCGGACGCCTACCCGGAGCTGCGCGCGGCGATCGAGGCCGGCGCGTTCCTGGACGAGTCGGACCCGTTCTCGTTCGCCCTCGCGCGCGGGCTGGAGGGAGTCGCGGACTACATCGGTGCGATCGGGGCCGGCGCACGTCCCGCCCGCGAGTCCTGGTTCGCACCCGACGACGCGGACATCGCCGACGACAAGAGCTACCGGGAGGCGCAGCGGGCCGTCCGCGCCGCCGAGAAGGCGCTCCGTGACGCCCGCAAGCTCGAGCGGCAGGCCGCCCGCGAGGCGCGCGAGCGCCGGGCGCGGCAGCGGTCCGAGACGTGAGCGCGCGCATTCGCACCATCTGCCACACGAGTTGACATCGGCCCCGGTTTACACGCTGGTCTACGTCCGTCTAAAGTGATCGCAAGACGTCTGGGGAAGGGGATCGACATGGCGGAACTGCCCGATGTGCGCTTCCTCACGGTGGCCGAGGTCGCCGAGCTGATGCGGGTCTCGAAGATGACGGTGTATCGCCTCGTCCACTCCGGCGAGCTGCCGGCCGTGCGCTTCGGCCGCAGCTACCGCGTTCCCGAGTCCGCGGTGACCGAGGCCCTGCAACGGCCGATCGCCGACGTCGGCTAGACTGTTCCGAGGCATTTTCGTATCTGCCCGTTCCCGGGCGCGCACACGCCGCGCCCAGACCCCGACATTGTGAGGTTTTCCGTGGGTTCTGTCATCAAGAAGCGCCGCAAGCGCATGGCGAAGAAGAAGCACCGCAAGCTGCTTCGCAAGACTCGCCACCAGCGCCGCAACAAGAAGTAAGCGGTATCCGCACCAAGCGCCCCCACGGCGCTGCGCTTCGACAAGCTCAGCACCGGTCGGAAGGGGGCGCTTCGTGTCTGCGCGGTCCGCGTCCCGAGAGGCATCCATGAAGTCCATCACCGTCCAGCAGCTGCGCGAGCGCACCGGCGTTCCGCTGATCGACGTGCGCGAGGTCGACGAGTTCGCCGCCGGGCGCGTGCCCGGCGCGATCAACATCCCGATGTCGGCCCTCGGCGACCGGCTGCACGAGCTGCCCGACGGAGCCTTCGACGTCATCTGCGCCGTCGGTGGGCGCTCCGGACGCGTCGTCGAGGCCCTCGAGGCCCGCGGCTACGACGCGACCAACGTCGACGGCGGCACCAACGACTGGATCGCCTCGGGCTACCCCGTCGAGCGCTGAGCCGCGCCGTGACGACCCTCACCCTCATCGGCAAGCCCGACTGCCACCTCTGCGACGTCGCCCGCGAGGTCGTCGAGACCGTCGTGGCCGAGCTGCCGGAAGATGCGGTCGAGGTCGAGGAGCTGTCGATCGCCGACGACGCCGCCCTCTATGCGCAGTGGTGGGAGAAGATCCCGGTCGTGCTCATCGACGGTGAGCTGCACGGCCATTGGCGGGTGTCGCCCGACCGCCTGCGCGCAGCGCTCAGCGGCTGAACCGTCCCGCGAGCCGCACGCCGTGCCGCGGCATCCGCTCTCCGGTCGTCAGGGCGCCAGGCGCGTGGGACCGCGGAAGAGGTAGGTGACCTCGCGGATCGAGTCCTGACCGAGCAGCAGCATGAGCACGCGCGCGAGCCCCATGCCGAACCCGCCGTGGGGCGGAGCGCCGTAGCGGAAGAAGTCGAAGTAGAAGTCCAGGTGCTCCGGCTCCAGGCCCTTCTCCCTGGCCTGCTCGATGAGCACGTCGACGCGGTGCTCGCGCTGCGCACCCGTCGTGATCTCGACGCCCTTGAACAGCAGGTCGTAGGACTTCGTGAGCCCGGTCTCGGCGTCGCGCATGTGGTAGAACGCGCGGATCTCGGGGTGGTAGTCCGTGATGAAAACGAACTGGTGGCCGTAGGTCTCCTCGACGTGCGCGGAGATCTGGCGCTCGCCCTCGGGGTCGAGGTCGCCGTCCGTGCGGGGGATCTCATAGCCGCGGCTCCGGACGATCTCGCGCGCCTCGGCCAGCGGGATGCGCGGGAACGGGATGGCGGGAACCTCCACGTCGAGCCCGAAGAGCTCCTGGATCTCGGCGCCGTGCTTGTCCTTGACCGCCTGGAACCCGGCCTGCAGCAGCTCCTCCTGCATGCGCGCGACATCCTCGTGCGAGTCGATCCAGCTGATCTCGGCGTCGATCGAGGTGAACTCGGTGGCGTGGCGCGACGTGAACGAGGGGTCCGCGCGGAACGCGGGGGCGATCTCGAAGATCTTGCCGAAGCCTGCCACCTGCGCCATCTGCTTGAAGAACTGCGGCGACTGCGCGAGGTAGGCGGTCTTGTCCTCGAAGTAGGGCACCTCGAACAGCTCGGCATTGGACTCGGATGCCGACGCCATGAGCTTCGGCGAGTGGACCTCGATGTAGTCGCGCTCGATCCAGTACGTGCGGAACGCGTGCTCCAGCGTGGTCTGCACGCGGAAGATCAGGTTGTTGCGGCGCTGGCGCAGGTCGAGGAATCGCCAGTCCATCCGCTTGTCGAGTCCCGAGTCGGCGGCGATCGGGGTCTCGGGCAGAGCGGATGCCGCGACATCCAGCGCCGCGATCTTGATCTCGACACCCCCGAGCTTCACGCGCTCGTCGTGCTTGAGGTCGCCCGTCACCGTCAGGAAGGTGCCGGTGGCGAGGGTGGAGATGAGGTCGGTGAGGGCGAGGGCGGCGGCATCCTGCTCCGCGCCGTCCTCGGCGGGACGCGTCGCGGGGTTGACCAGCTGCACCGCGCCGGTCTCGTCGCGGAGGATGACGAACTGCACCTTCTTCTGGTCGCGGACGGTCTCGACCCACCCGGAGACGGAGACGGGGCCGTCGGCGAGACCCTGCAGCTGGTTGACGAGGACGCGTTCACTCACGAGCGACAAGTCTAGGCGCCGCGGCTCGCCGGAGCGGTCGCGCTACGATGCGGGCATGACCGGCGCGTATCCCGGCGCTTCCGCCGCCGCCCCGCCCCCGGCGAAGCCGCCGGTGAAGACCCTCGATCTGATCGTCACCATCGTCCTGCTCGTGGCCGACGGCGTGCTGGCGGCACTCGCGTCGTTCATGGGCATCTTCCTCGTGATGGGCTCGGACTCCTGCGGCGTGCGGGAGTGCAGCACGGAGCTGATCACGCTCGGCTGGCTCATGGGCATGATCCTGCCCTGGGTGGCGTTCGCGCTGACGGTGGTGGTGGCGATCGTGCTGATGGTCAAGCGCCGGCTCGCGTTCTGGGTGCCGCTCGTCGGCGCGGCGCTCATCGTGCTCTCGCTGGTCCTCGCGTTCGCCGTCACCTCGTCGGGCGTCTCCAGCGCCTGACCTCCCCGCGGGAAGCCCCACCGGCATTCGGGGGTCTGCCCCCGGGATTCGCTCAACTTCGTTCCGTAGCGTGGTGTCGTCGCGTCCGGACGGTTCGCGGCCGCCGCCACACAGCTGCCACCGACGGACGGGAATCCGACGAATGACGAATGCGACGACGACCGCACCGGCCACCGACGGGTCGTGGCTGACCACGCTGTCCGACTGGGCGGTGTCGTTGATGGAAGTCATCGGGCCGATCGGCGCGGGTATCGCCATCGCCCTGGAGAACCTCTTCCCGCCGCTGCCGAGCGAGGTGATCCTGCCGATGGCGGGACTGGCCGCCAGCCGCGGGTCCTTCTCGCTCGTCGAGGCGCTGGTCTGGACCACCGCGGGCTCCCTGGCCGGCGCGCTGCTCCTCTACGGGCTGGGCGCGTGGCTGGGCCTCCGCCGCCTGCGCGCGATCGCGGCGAAGGTTCCGCTGCTGCACCCGGAGGACATCGACCGGACCGTGGCGTGGTTCGGGCGGCACGGCGGCAAGGCGGTGTTCTTCGGGCGCATGATCCCGATCTTCCGCAGCCTCATCTCGATCCCCGCGGGGGTCACCGGGATGCCGGTCTGGCGCTTCGCCCTGCTCACCGCGGCGGGCAGTCTGATCTGGAACTGCATCTTCGTGCTGTCGGGGTTCTTCCTCGGCGAGTCGTGGCACATCGTCGAGCGCTACGCTGACGTCCTCCAGTACGTCGTCATCGGCGTCTCGGCGCTCGCCGTCGCCTGGT
This sequence comes from Microbacterium atlanticum, assembly GCF_015277815.1. Classification (NCBI taxonomy): domain Bacteria; kingdom Bacillati; phylum Actinomycetota; class Actinomycetes; order Micrococcales; family Microbacteriaceae; genus Microbacterium; species Microbacterium atlanticum. The sequence goes on along the minus strand of NZ_CP063813.1, from coordinate 3,003,215 downwards.
TCCTCGTCGTCCGCATCCGCGCACTGCTCGCCGAGCGCGCGGGTGGCGCCGAGCCCGACCTCGACTGACGCTCAGCGGCCCCACAGAACCGGCCCACGTAGACTGGTGCGGTGCCCGCCGACCGCCTCCACCTCGTGCGCCACGGGGAGGTCCACAACCCCCGACGCGTGCTCTACGGGCGTCTGCCGGGGTTCGGGCTGAGCGAAGCGGGACGCCGGATGGCGCGGCAGGCGGCCGAATACCTGCAGTCGCTCGACCGCCCGGTCTCGGCGCTGGTGTGCTCGCCGCTGCAGCGCACCCAGGAGTCGGCCGAGCCGTTCACCGAGCTGTTCGGGCTCGAGCCGATCATCGACGAGCGCGTCATCGAGCCGACGAACGTCTTCGAGGGCAAGCGCATGGTGATGGCCCTCGTCAACCCGTGGAACTGGCGGCACCTCAGCAAGCCCGCGCTGCCCAGCTGGGGGGAGCCGTACGCCGACGTGGTCGGCCGCATGAACGCGGCGATGACCCATGCGTGGGACGCCGCCGACGGGGGCGACGTCGTCGTCGTCTCGCACCAGCTGCCCATCTGGATCACGCACCTCGCCGTGACGGGCCTTCCGCTGCGCCACGACCCGCGAGCGCGCCGGTGCGCGCTGTCGAGTGTGACCAGCTTCGAGATGGTCGACGGCACCTGGACCGAGACCGCCTATGCCGAGCCGGCATCCACGGCCGGCGCCGTGGACGTGGGGGCGGTATGACCCGTCGCGGGACGCGCCGGTCGAGGGCGCGGCGGGGGCGGGCCGCGGCATCCGCTCTCCTGGCCGTCGGGCTGATCGCGGGGCTCGCCGCGTGCGCGGAGGACCCGCTGGCCGAGCAGTACCGCTCCGGCGACAACAAGGGGTTCGTCGCGGCGGACGGCTTCCGCGTGGTCGAGATCCCGGCCGCGGAGCGCACCGACCCCGTGCAGTTCGAGGCGGTGCTCGACACCGGCGGCACGACCTCCAGCGCCGACTACGCCGGTGACGTGCTGGTCGTCAACTTCTGGTACGCCGGCTGCGCGCCGTGCCGCGTCGAAGCTCCCGAGCTCGCCGCCGCCGACGCGTCGTTCGAGGGTCAGGACGTCTCGTTCCTGGGCGTGAACCTCTACGACGGCGCGGAGGCCTCGCGCGCCTTCGCCGAGACGTACGGCGTCGAGTACCCCAGCGCTCTCGCCGTCGAGGACGGCTCGATCAAGCTCGCCTTCGCGGGGGAGACGCCGCTCAACGCCGTTCCGGTGACGCTCGTGCTCGACCAGGACGGCCGCGTCGCCGCCCGCCTCGTCGGCCAGATCGAGGACGCCTCGATCCTCGAGACCCTCGTGCGCGAGATGCTGGAGGAGACGTGAACCTCGGCGCGCTGGTGGCCGACGGGTCGCTGCTGGTCGCCGTCCCCATCGCGATCCTCGCGGGGGCGATCTCGTTCCTGTCGCCGTGCGTGCTGCCGCTCGTGCCGGGCTACCTCGGCTTCATCGGCGGAGCGGTGAGCCCGCGGCCGGCGGCGGAGCCGTCGAAGACGCGCGCAGAATCGGCCGAATCGGTCGCCGCGGCGACGGAACCCGGGACTTCGCCCGCTTCTCTCACGCGCGAGACGGTGGCCGTGGGTGCAGACCCCGACCCAGCTCCCGGCCGCGGCCGCCTCGTGCTCGGCGTGGCCCTGTTCATCGCCGGCTTCACCGTGGTGTTCGTCAGCATCGCGATGCTGGGCGGCACGCTCGGCCGGTTCCTGGTGGAGTACGCGGACCCCATCACCCGCATCCTCGGCGTCGTCATCATCGCCATGGGCCTGGTCTTCATCGGCTGGTTCGGCGCGGCGCAGCGGATCGCCCGGCCCCAGGTGCGCGGCAGCCTCGGGCTCGTCGGCGCGCCGCTGCTCGGCGTCGCGCTCGGGATCGGCTGGGCGCCCTGCATCGGCCCGACGCTCGCCGTGATCCTCACGATGGCCTTCGACTCGGGTTCGGCGGCGCGCGCCGCCCTGCTCGGCGTGGCGTACTCGCTGGGCTTGGGCATCCCGTTCCTCCTGCTCACCCTCGGCTTCGGCTGGGCGACGAAGTCGGTGTCGTTCGTGCGCCGTCACATCCGGCTCGTCAACCTCGTCGGCGGCGCACTGCTCATCGTGCTGGGCCTGCTGATGGTGACGGGGGTCTGGACGGCGATCATGGCCCAGCTGCAGGGGGTGTTCGCGAGTGTCCCGGCCCCGCTCTGACGCCGCCGGAGAGTCGACGATCGACCCCGCGGACCCCGCGCCGGTCGAAGGGCCGCTGCGCCCGTCGGACCACGCCGACGGCGCGGCATCCGATCCGTCGTCCTCCGAGGTCGGCTCGCCCGCGCTCGGCGTGACCGGCTGGCTGCGGTGGGGCTGGCGGCAGCTCACGTCGATGCGCACCGCGCTCGTGCTGCTGCTGCTGCTGGCGATCGCCGCCGTGCCGGGGTCGCTCGTGCCCCAACGGAGCGCCGACCCCAACGGCGTCCGCCAGTACTTCGTCGACAACCCCGACCTCGCACCGGTGCTCGACAACCTGAGCCTCTTCGACGTCTACACGTCGCCGTGGTTCTCGGCCATCTACATCCTGCTGTTCGTCTCGCTCGTGGGCTGCGTCATCCCCCGCACGAAGCACCACTACAAGGCGATGCGGGCAAAGCCGCCGCGCACGCCGGCACGGCTGTCGCGGCTCGACGCGCACCGCTCGGAGGTGCTCGAATTCGGCGACGCGCCGGATGCCGAAGCCGCCGCCGCGGCCGCGATCGACGCCGCGCGCGCTCAGCTTCGCAAGGCGGGATACCGCGTCGAGCGGTACGACTCGGCCGGGACGCTGTCGGTGTCGGCTGAGCGGGGCTATCTGCGCGAGACCGGCAACCTCGTCTTCCACGGCGCGCTGGTCGGGGTGCTGCTCGCCGTCGGCATCGGTGGGGGCTTCACCTACACCGGGCAGACGGTGATCATCGAGGGTCGCACCTGGGTCAACACCATGCTCGACTACACCTCGTTCAACCCGGGGCGGTTCGTCGACGAAGACGCGCTCGAGCCGTATGCGCTCACACTCGACGAGTTCGCGCTGTCGTACGTGGCGCCGGGACAGCAGGGGGCGGGACAGGCCGGCGACTTCGTCGCGCGACTGACGACCCAGTTCCCCGACGCGGCCGCCCAGCAGGGCGAGGTGCGGGTGAATCACCCGCTGGAGATCGCCGGCGACCGCGTGTACCTGATGGGCAACGGCTACGCCCCGACCATCACGATCCGCGACCCGGAGGGCGAGGTCGTGTTCTCGGAGTCGGTGCCGTTCCTGCCGCAGGACGACAACATGACCTCGCAGGGCGTCGTGAAGGTGCCGGACGGGCTGCGTGATCAGGTCGGGCTCGTCGGCTTCTTCTACCCGACCGCGCAGGAGCTCACAAACGGCGCGTTCACCTCGGTCTACGGCGACCTCGAGTACCCGATGCTCACGTTCTGGGTGTACTCCGGCGATCTGGGGATCAACGACGGCATCCCGCGGTCGGTGTACACGCTCGACCCGAGCGAGATGACCCAGCTCGCCGGGGGCGACTCGGGCGCCGAAGCGCTCGAGCTGATGCCCGGCCAGACGGTCGACCTGCCCGACGGGCTCGGCACGATCTCGTTCGACGACGAGTCGCCGGAGGGTGCAGCCGACCTGAAGGAGTCGGTGAAGCGCTACGTGTCGCTGTCCATCCACCGCGATGCGTCGGCGACGTGGGTGCTGGTGTTCGCCGTGCTCGCGACCGCAGGCCTGCTTGCGGCGCTGTTCGTCCCGCGCCGGCGCATGTGGGTCAGGGCCGCCGCCGACGGGCACACCGTCCGGCTGGAGTACGCCGGCCTCGCCCGCGGCGAGGACCCCGCCCTCGACGCCGCCGTCGCCCAGTTCGCCCAGCAGCATCTGGCGTCGCTCGGCGAACCCTCGCCTTCCGCATCGCCCACTTCGCAGGATTCCGGGCCCGAGAACCGCAGCGTGCGCGATTCGAGAGCCGGATCCGCCCCCGACGTAGACTGAGGAATCATGCCCGACGCCTCCCCACTGACCCTCGACTCGGTCTCGGTGCTCCTGGTCTGGACGGCCATCGCGGTCTACGCGCTGGCATTCATCGCGTACGCCGTCGACCTCGCCCGCCGCGGTGCCATGGCCGTCGACACGAAGAATGCGGCGACGAGCAGCGTGCGCGAGCGCGAACTGGTCGCCGCCGGCGCCGGGCGCACGGGCGAGGCGCAGCCGCTCCGTGAGCAGGGGCCGGACGCCGCCCTCAACGCGCCGATCGGTCGTCGTCAGCGCCTGGTGTGGGCGCGCATCGGCACGTCGCTGACCGTGCTCGGGTTCCTCTTCCACCTCGGCGCAGACATCACCCGCGGCATCGCCGCCGGTCGCGTGCCGTGGTCGAACATGTACGAGTTCGCCCTCACCGGCACCCTCCTCATCGTCGCGGTGTACCTCGCGGTGCTGCTGCGCTACGACCTCCGCTTCCTCGGCACGTTCATCACCGGGCTCACGGTGGTGCTGCTGGGCGGCACGGCGATCTGGTTCTACACCGACATCGTCCCGCTCATGGACCCGCTGAAGTCGGTGTGGCTGGTCATCCACGTCTTCGTCGCGTCGCTCGCGACCGCGCTGTTCGCGCTGGCCTTCGGGCTGTCGGTGCTGCAGCTCATGCAGGGCCGCCGCGAGCGCAAGGTCGCCGCGGCCGAGCGTGCGGAACGGACGACGGATGCCTCGGCCGAGGCATCCGTCCCCCGCACCGGTCCGCGCTTCCTGCGCACGCTGCCCAGCGCCGACACCCTCGAGTCGCTGGCGTACCGGTTCGCGATCCTCGGCTTCATCTTCTGGACCTTCACGCTCATCGCCGGATCGATCTGGGCCAACGACGCGTGGGGCCGCTACTGGGGCTTCGACACGAAGGAGGTCTGGACCTTCGTGATCTGGGTGCTGTACGCCGGCTACATCCACGCGCGTGCGACGCGCGGCTGGCGCGGAGCGCGCTCGGCGTGGCTGTCGATCATCGGGTTCACGGCCGTGATCTTCAACTTCACGATCGTGAACATGTTCTTCAAGGGCCTCCACGCCTACTCCGGGCTGAGCTGACGGGTCCTCCCTGAGCTGCAGGTCCCGGCGGGATCGCCGGTGGCGCCGTGTCAAGCCCGTTGGCGACGCCACGCGCGTCCGCGACAGTGGCCGGACGCGAGAGGAGAACCATGAGCGATCCGACACCCCACGAGCGTCACGCCGACGACGCCCGCGCCGACGAGGCGCCCCCGACCGACGCGGTCACCGACGAAGTCCGCGAGGACGCCGCCGACGCGGAGGCCGGCGCCGCGGACGGCACCGGCCCCGAGGAGTAGCCCGGCGGTTGCGGGATCAGGCGGCGACCGGCGCCGCCTTCAGGAGCGCCCGGGCCGACGTGCTGCGGCGGCGGGCGACCACCAGGATCGTCGCGGCGAGCCCCAGCAGCGTCCAGATCACGAGACCGGTGAGGGCGGCGCCGACGCCGGACACCGACGTGAGGGCGGCGAGCATGCCGTTGTAGGCGGGCGCGGTGGGCAGGAGGCCCGCGACGCTCGAGAGCACGCCCGGCACCGTCGAGACCACGCCGGTCGCCATCGCGAACACGCCGACGAGGGCCGAGATCCACCGGCCGCCGCCGCTGAACACCGCCACGAGCGCCTGGTTGACCGCGGCGAAGGCGATCCCCGCGATCACGCTCACGAGCGCGAACGCCGACCACTGCGACCATGAGTAGGAGGCGGCCAGCTGCACGACGCCTGCGACCAGCAGGCCCTGCAGCGCGCCGAGACCCGCGGCCGGGGCGAACGTGCGCAGGGCGAGAAGGGCCGACGGGGCCCGTGAGGTGAGCGCGCGGCGGGAGACGGCCTGAAGGGCGATGAAGGTGCCCAGCCCGCCGAACCAGAGGGCGAGCGTGGCCAGCAGCGGAACCGCCGACGCGCCGAAGAGCGACGTCCCCAGGCCTTCGGCTGCGACCGGGTCGGCGACCACCGAGGCGAGGTCGGTCGCCTCGTCGTCAGTGTAGGTGGGGATGGACTCGGATGCCGTCGTCAAGCCGTTCGCGAGCTCTCCGGTGCCGTCGGCGAGCTGTGCCACTCCATCGGCGAGGCTCGTGGCGCCGTCGGTGGCCTGCGTGGCACCGTCCGCGAGCTGGGAGGCGCCGCCGGCGAGGCCGTTCGCGCCGTCCTGGATTCCCGCGGCGCCGCCGGCGAGCTCCCCGGCGCCCGCAGCGGACTGGTCGATTCCACCGGCGAGCTGCGAGAGCCCGCCGCTCAGCGCGACGACGTTGGCGCCGATGTCGCGCAGCTGCCCCGCGAACTCCGCCGTGGCGGCGGTGTCGAACGCCCGCAGCCCGCCGGCGGTTCCCTGGGCGGCCTGCTGGGCGCCGGCCGCCGTGCGCTGTGCGATCGTGGCCTGGGTGACGAGATCCACGCAGAACTGGGGGTCGGTGCTGACCGCGAAGCACCCGCCTGCCAGCTCGAGCGTCTTTGCTGCGGCCGCCTCGGTGTCGCCGGCGAGCGTCGCGCTCAGGTCGGCCCCCGCGTCCAGCTCGTCCGGGACGAGGCCGCTCTGCTCCAGCTGCGCCGCGCCGCCGGTCACCCCGTCGGCCAGCTGCTGCGCGCCCCCCGCGGCTTCGCGCGTCTTGCCCGCGATCGTCGTCAGGCCGCTCTGGAGGGAGCTCGCGCCCCCGGCGAGCTGACCGGCGCCGCCCGCGAGCTGCGAGGCGCCGTCCGCGAGCTGTGCGTTGCCCTCGGCAAGCTGCGAGAGTCCGCCGGGCAGCTCGGCGGCGCCGTCGGCCGCCTGCGTCGCACCGTCGGCGAGCTGCGTCGCGCCGTCCGCGGCGGTGCCCAGCTGCTCACCCAGCGTCGTGAAGCCCAGGAACACGTTCTCGAGGTAGACGGTCGACAGCTGCGTGCCCATCGTCGTCGCCGCCGCCGAGGCGACCTGCGCGGTGATCGCATCGTCCACGATCAGGCTGTCGGGCGGGGTCGTCACCTCGATGGTCGCCCGCTCGGGGGTCTCGCCGGGCTGGGTCGAGGTGGCCGCGGCGGAGAAGTTCTCGGGGATCGTGATGACCGCGGCGTAGGTGCCGTCGGCGAGTCCCTCCTCGGCGTCTTCGGCGTTGGAGATCGTCCAGGTGAGATTGCTGTCGAGCTCGTCCGAGCCCTCGACGAGCCCTGCCGTCAGCTGGCGGCCGAGCGGCACCAGCTGCCCGTCGATCGTCACCGGCTCGTCCTCGTTGACCACGGCAGCGTTGAGGCTGTCGAGGCGCTCGACCGGGTTGTACAGCGCGGCGACGAGGATACCGCCGATGACCACGGGGAGGAGGAGCACCCCGATGAGCGTCAGCCACGTGATGGGGCGGCGCGAGCGGGCGCGTTCGATGGGGAGCGTCATGCGGTCACCTCTGCGGAGCGAGTGGTCTGAGTGCTGCCGGCGTGCAGGGCGATCGCTGCGACGTCGGGGCGGTGCGCGTCGGCGAGGAGCGCGAGGGCGGCGCTCTCGGTGCGCGAGGTCAGGACGAGGGTGAGGCGGGCGTCCGATTCCGTCAGCGAATCGGTCGCGTCGCGCAGGAGCGCCGCGGCCTGGTCGCGCTCGGCGGCGTCGAGGGCGTCCACCCCGTCGATCACGACGACGCTCGCCCGCCCGCCGAGGGCGCGCCGCAGCGCGGGCAGGCGGTCGTCGGCGTCGCCGAGGAGGGCGAGACCTGCGTGGGCGCGCACCCACGCCGCGCGCTCGGGCAGCAGGTGGCCGGCGACGCGCAGCCGGCCGTCGGTGGGGGCCAGGCGGCCCCCGACGGTCAGCGCGAACGCGCGCGCGGCGCGCGGGTCGCCGGTGGCGATGAGGGTGCCGCCGGGCTCCACCCGGAACGACGCGCCCTCGAAGAGCACGACCTCGCCGGCAGGGCCGCCGGCGTCGGCCCGCACGCCCACCCCGTCGCCGACGACGACGGCCGTCGTGTCGGCCTCGGGCCACGTCGCGAGGGCGAGCTCGCGCTCGACCGCCTCCCCTTCGATGTCGAAGTGGGGGAGGATGCGCTCCAGCCAGCGCGGCATCCACCACGCGTTGTCGCCGAGCAGGGTCATCACCGCGGGCACGAGCGTCATGCGGACGAGGAACGCGTCGACGGCGATCCCCACCGCGAGGCCGAGGGCGATCGGCTTGATGGAGGAGTCGCCCTCTGGCACGAACGCCGCGAAGACCGCGAACATGATGACGGCCGCCGCGGTCACCACCCGGGCCGAGGCGGTGAAGCCGGAGCGCACCGCGCCGACCGCGATGTCGCGGCGGCTGCGCGCGGCGTGGCCGCGTGCGCGGCGCGCATGCACGTAGTCCTCGCGCATGCGGCTGACCAGGAACACCTGGTAGTCCATCGCCAGGCCGAACAGCACGCCCATGAGGATGATCGGCATGAAGCTGATCACCGGGCCGGTGCGGGTCACGTGCAGCAGATCGGCACCCCAGCCCCACTCGAAGACGGCGGCGACCACACCGAACGACGCGGCCACCGACAGCAGGTACCCCAGCGCGGCCTTGATCGGCACCCACACGGAGCGGAACACGATCATCAGCAGCACCAGCGACAGGCCGACGACGAAGACCCCGAACGGCAGCAGGGCGGCGCCGAGGCGATCCGAGATGTCGATGCCGACGGCGGTGAAGCCGGTCACCAGGAGGTCGACGCCGTACTCGTCCTCGAGCTCGGGCGCGAGCTCGCGCAGCGCGCGGACGAGGTCGGCGGTCGCCGGGTCGTCGGGCGCCGTCTCGGGCACGATCTGGATCAGGCCGGTGTCGGCCGTCTCGTTCGGCGTCGCGAGGGCGACCTCCTTCACCCCCGGGACCTGCTCGATCTCGGCGGCGAGGTCCGCCATGAGCCCCAGGGGGTCGGTCGAGGTGACGATCGTGCCCGTCATGATGAGGGGGCCGTTCGCGCCGGGCCCGAAATGCTCGGCCGTGAGGTCGTACGCCTGCCGCGCCTGACTGGACTCGGGCTGCACGCCGGCGTTGGGCAGCGCGAGGGCCAGGCTCGCCGCCGGGATCGCCATGATCCCGAGGGTCACCACGACCGCGATCGTCGTGATGAGCGGATGCCTCGTGATCAGCATCACCCACCGGTTCGGCCTCTTGCCGGGGCCGGCATGGGGGTCCGCTTCCTGCTGAGGGTCCGCAGCGCCCGGCGTCCCCTCCTCGTCGGCGGCGGCGGCGTCGCCGCGGGTCGCGCGCGAAGTCGTTCCCAGCGGCATCCCGCGTCGCTTCCGGCCGTGGCCCCAGCCGACCACCCGGTCCTTGGCGAAGCCCAGGAGAGCGGGCGTCAGCGTGACGGCGACGACCACCGCGATCGCGACGGCGACGGCGGCCGCGATGCCCATCGTCGTCAGGAACGGGATGCCTGCGAAGCCCAGGCCGATCAGGGCGATCAGCACCGTGACGCCGGCGAAGACGACGGCCGAGCCGGCCGTGCCGGTGGCGCGCGCGGCCGACTCCTCCGGTGCGATGCCGGCGCGCACCTGGTCCTGATGCCGCGCGACGATGAAGAGGGCGTAGTCGATGCCGACCGCGAGGCCCAGCATGATCGCGAGCATCGGGGTCGTCGACGAGATCGACGCGAACGCCGTCGACACGAAGATGAGCGCGATGGCAAGGCCCACGCCGATGAGTGCGGAGACGAGCGGGAACCACGCGACCGCGAACGAGCGGAACGTCACGATCAGCACGAACAGCGCGATGAGCACACCCACGGCCTCGATGAGCGACAGCGCCGGAACCGACGTCGAGAAGAGATCGCCGCCCATGGCGACCTGCGATCCGTCCGGGAGGTCGGCGCGCAGGTCCTCGGCGACGTCCTCCAGCGCGGACTTGGTCTCGTCGGAGACGTCGGTGGCCTGGCCGTCGAACTGCAGGCGGATGATGGCGGCCGAGCCGTCGTCGGCGACCATGCCCGAGACCATCTCGTTGAACGGGTCGGTCACGGCGATCACGCCGTCGAGGTCTTCGAGCTGCGACACCGCCCCGTCGATGCCCGCCGCGTAGGGCCCGTCGTCGATGCGGTCGCCGTCGGCGGCGACCACGACGAGCTGGGCGCTGGTGCCGCTGGCCTGGGGGAAGCTGCGGTCGAGCAGCTGGATGCCCTCCTGCGCCTCCGTGCCGGGGATCGAGAAGGAATTGTCGGTCCCCTTCGCGAACACCAGCGCGCCGCCGCCTGCCAGCACGAGCAGCAGCACCCACGAGACCAGCACGCGCCAGGGGTGACGGTACGACCAGCGTCCGAGCGCATAGAGAAGAGTCGACACAGCGCCTCCGGTTCACGGGTGGAAAGGTGAGAGTCTTTCGATACAGCGCCGTATCGGATACATGAGTGTATCGTAAGACGGGTTGCCCGCCCGAAACTGAAGAGTCCGTGTGAGACTGGCGGGGAGGAGAGGACCGATGAGCGATACCGGTGTGGCCGAGGCGCCCGGCACCTCGCCCGGCACCTCGAAGCGGCGTGAGGCCACGCGTCAGAAGCTGCTGGATGCCGCGGCCGAGGTCTTCGCCGAGCTCGGCCTGGACGCGGCATCCGTCGAAGTCATCTGCGAACGGGCCGGCTTCACCCGCGGCGCGTTCTACTCCAACTTCGAGACGAAGGACGAGCTGATGCTCGCGCTGACCGAGCGCGTCGCCGGCGAGAAGATCGACGCGGTCGCCGCGCGCGTCGCCGAGCTGCAGTCGCAGGGACAGGACCTGGAGGCCGGTGCCCTGGTGCGCCAGCTGCTGGACGTGGCATTCGACCGCGAGCACGGCATCCTGCTCACCAGCGAGATCCGCACCCGCGCGATGCGCGACCCGCGGCTGGCGGCGACGTACGTGGCGTGGCAGGAGGGGATGGCCGAACGCGTCGGCTCGTTCATCGAGAGCCTCGCGCAGTCGTACGGCTTCGGGCTGCGGCTGCCCGCGACCGAGTTCGCCGGGCTCATCATGCAGACCTGGGAGGACGCGTGCGCGTACGCGGTGATGACCGGCCTCACCGCCGCGCAGGCGCATCAGCTCACGAACGAGCGCACGGCGCGCCTCGCGACGGCGCTGGTCGACCCCGCCTGACCGGTCGTCAGCCCGCCGCCGCCAGCACCGCGTGGCAGCGGGTGAGGCGATCCAGCCACCACTGCGTGCGGTCGGCGGATGCCGCGTGCGCGGCCAGCAGCGCCGGGTCGGGGTCGACGCGGCCGACGCTCAGGTGGCCGGCGTGCGGGATCAGCGGCGGGTCGACGACGTCTGCCGCCAGGAGCGCTGCGGTCCCCAGCCCGCAGTCGTAGTCGAGCTCGGGGAGGGCCGCGGCCAGGGCGACGCCCATCGAGAGGCCGATCGAGGTGTCGAGGGCGCTCGACACGACGGCCGGAAGCCCCGCTTCGGCGACGATGTCCAGCGCGCGCCGGATGCCGCCGAGCGGCTGCGCCTTGACGACCAGCAGATCGGCCGCGCCCGCGCGCGCCACGGCGAGCGGATCGGCGGCCTTGCGCACGCTCTCGTCGGCGGCGATGGGGATGCCCATGTACTTCACGCGCCGTCGCAGCTCGGCGAGCTCCTCGACCGACGCGCAGGGCTGCTCGGCGTACTCGAGGTCGAACTCGGCGAGCGCGTGGAGCGCCCGCTCGGCCTCGTCGAGGTTCCACGCCCCGTTCGCGTCGATGCGCACGCGCCCCTCGGGACCCAGTGCGTCGCGGACCGCGCGCACCCGCGCCACGTCGTCGGCGAGCCGCTGACCGGGCTCCGCGACCTTCACCTTCGCCGTGCGGCACTCGTCGAATCGCGCGAGCACGGCGGGGACGGATGCCGCGGCCACGGCCGGCACCGTCGCGTTCACGCCGATGGCATCCCGGCGGGCGGCGGGGCGCGGCACCCAGGCGTCCTCGATGGCTGCGCCCAGCCACGTGGCCGCCTCCTCGTCGCCGTACTCGGCGAAGGGCGAGAACTCGCTCCACCCCTCGGGGCCCTCGAACACCAGGGCCTCCCGCACGTCGACGCCCCGGAACCGCGTCACGAGCGGCAGCGCCACGACGCGCGCCCCAGCGAGGATCTCGGACAGCGGGGGGAGGGGCGCGGGTGTGCTCACCTGCCCAGTCTGCCCCGTCCGCCGTCCCATCCGAGGAGATCTGCCGAATCGAGGACGGAGGTGGCGGATGCCTCCTCTCACGCGCAGATCCCCTCCCTGCCGACGCGGCGCGCGCCGGCGACGATGAAGTGTGGTTGACAATGGTGTGCGTTACACAGTATCGTGTGGGGCATGAGCGAGTCCGAGGTCCTCGAGACCCACCTTCAGGAGCTGCGACGCGGCACGGTCGTGCTGGCCTGCCTGCGGCTGCTCGAGCAGCCCGGGTACGGCTACGGCCTGCTCGAGCAGCTGGCGGAACGCGGCTTCGCCACCGACACCAACACGCTGTACCCCCTGCTCCGCCGCCTGGAGAAGCAGGGATATCTCACGAGCGAGTGGAACACCGACGAGGCCCGGCCCCGCAAGTTCTATCGCGCCAGCGCCGCCGGCAGCCGGCTGGCGGCGGCCCTCATCGAAGAGTTCCACGCGATCGCCGCCGCGATCGACGCGCTGCCCGAGGAGAACTGACATGCACACCACCCCCGCCACCCTCACCGACCGCTACGTCGACGCCGCGCTGCGCACGGTGCCCGAGAATCAGCGCGCCGACCTCGGAGCCGAGCTGCGGGCCTCCATCGACGACCAGGTGGAAGCGCGCGTCGCCCAGGGCGAGCCGCCCGCGGATGCCGAGCGGGCCGTGCTCGTCGAGCTCGGAGACCCCGACAAGCTCGCCGCGCAGTACACCGACCGCCCGCTGTGGCTGGTGGGGCCGCGATACTTCCTCACCTGGTGGCGCCTGACGAAGCTGCTGTGGGCGATCGTCCCGGTCTGCGCGGCGTTCGGCGTGGCGCTCGGTCAGACGCTGTCGGGTGCGGGATTCGGCGAGATCGTCGGGTCGGTGGTCAGCGTCGTCCTCAGCGTGATCGTCCACATCGGCTTCTGGACCACGCTCGTGTTCTTCGTCGTCGAGCGTTCCACCCACAGCGCCGACGTGGGGCTGGTGAGCAGCTGGACCCCCGACGATCTGCCCGAGCCGCGCGAGCGCGGGACCGGTCTCGGTGACCTCGTGGCATCCCTGGTGTTCCTGGCGATCGCCGCCGGCGCGATCCTCTGGGACCACTTCGTCGGGTTCGCCTACAGCGCCGAAACCGGGTGGACCTCGTTCCTGGCCCCGAGCCTGTGGCCGTGGTGGATCGGCGGGCTCTTCGCCGTGATGCTGCTGGAGGCGCTGCTGACGATCTCGGTGTACGCCAAGGGCAGGTGGGACCTCGGCTCGGCGACGGTCAACCTCTTCCTCAACCTCACCGTGGCCGGCGGGGCGCTGTGGCTGCTCTCGCAGCAGCAGCTGATCAACCCGGTGTTCTTCGACACCGTCATCCCGGCGGAGTCCGCCGACACCGTCACCACGGTCGTCACGACGGTCTTCGCGTTCGGCATCGTCGCGATCGCCGCGTGGGACACCGCCGACGCCTACCTCAAGGCGGCGCGGGCGCGGCGCTGACAGTGACGGATGCCTCGACCCGGCGTGCGACGCCGGGTCGAGGCATCCGTCCGCGAACGAGGACCACCCCTCCCAGGCCGCCTTAGTCTTTCCCCATGCCCCTCCTCGATGCTCCGGTGCGCCTCGGCGTGCAGTTGCAGCCCCAGCACGCCCCCTACTCCTCCTTCCGCGACGCCGTCCGGCACCTCGAGGACATGGGCGTGGACGTGCTCTTCTGGACGACCTCGCCGAGGGCCTCGCGCGCATCGAGGCGCGCTGGCGCACGCTCAACCCGGCGCCGACGCGCGACATCCCGGTGATGATCGGCGGCAAGGGCGAGCAGAAGACGCTGCGGCTCGTCGCCCGGCACGCCGACATCTGGCACAGCTTCGTGCGTCCGCACGAGCTGCCCCACAAGCTCGACGTCATCGAGCGCTGGGCCGAGCGCGAGCAGCGCGACACGTCCGGCCTGGTCATCTCGAACGAGCTGGGGCACCGCGGCGAAGACCACGCCGACGACCTCTACGACGCCGGCGTGCGCCTGTTCACCCTCGCCTTCCACGGACCGGACTGGGACTACGACCTCGTCCGGCGCTGGCTGCGCTGGCGCGACGCGAAGAACGCCTGAGCCCGCTTCGCGGCGGCGAGATCGCGCGGTCCCGGCGAGCGCGCAGACGCCGGACCGGCCGCGTGCGCCGGGCAGCGGCATCCGTCACGAACCGCAATGCGAAACGGGACCGCGGCTAAAATCGCGAGGTGACCGCCGCACCGCCCGCCCCTCGCTACGCGCTCGACATCGAGGGCGTGCCGCGGCCGGGGCGGTCGCAACAGCTGCTGGACGCCGTGCGCGACCGCGTCGTCATCGCCGACGGCGCCATGGGCACGATGCTGCAGCAGTACGACCTCTCGGTCGACGGCGACTTCAACGGCCTCGAGGGCTGCAACGAGATCCTCAACGTGTCGCGCCCGGACGTCGTGGGCGAGATCCACGACGCGTACCTGGCCGTCGGCGTCGACGCCGTCGAGACCAACACGTTCGGCGCGAACTGGTCGAACCTCGACGACTACGGCATCGTCGACCGCATCGCCGAGCTCGCCGAGGCGGGCGCGCGCATCGCGCGCGAGCGGGTCGAGGCCGCCGAGTCCGCCGACGGTCGCGTGCGCTGGGTGCTCGGATCGATGGGTCCCGGCACGAAGCTCCCGAGCCTCGGCCACACCACCTACGACAACCTCAAGCAGACGTTCGCGCTGCAGGCGGAGGGCCTCATCGACGGCGGCGCGGACGCGTTCCTCGTCGAGACCTCGCAGGATCTCCTTCAGACCAAGGCGGCGATCAACGGCTGCCGGCAGGCGATCGTCAGCCGCGGCATCCGTCTTCCGATCTTCGTCGAGGTGACCGTCGAGACGACCGGCACCATGCTCATGGGCTCCGAGATCGGCGCCGCGCTCACCGCCATCGAGCCGCTCGGGGTCGACGCGATCGGCCTCAACTGCGCCACGGGCCCGACCGAGATGAGCGAGCACCTGCGGCACCTGTCGAAGCACGCGACGGTGCCGATCGCGTGCATGCCCAACGCCGGGCTGCCCGTGCTGGGTGCGAACGGCGCGCACTACCCGCTCACGCCCGTCGAGCTCGCCACGGCGCACGAGCAGTTCATGCGCGAGTTCGGGCTGGGACTGGTGGGCGGATGCTGCGGCACGACGCCCGAGCACCTCGCAGCCGTCGTCGAGCGGCTGCGTCCGCTGCGGGGCGCGGGGGAACGTCACCCGGCGATCGAGCCGGGGGTGGCCTCGCTGTACCAGCACGTGCCGTTCCAGCAGGACGCGTCGTACCTCGCGATCGGCGAGCGCACGAACGCGAACGGCTCGAAGGCGTTCCGCGAGGCGATGCTCGAGGAGCGCTGGGACGACTGCGTCGAGATCGCCCGTGACCAGATCCGCGTCGGCGCGCACCTGCTCGACGTCTGCATCGACTACGTGGGCCGCGACGGCGTCGCCGACATCCGCGAAGTCGTCTCGCGCTTCGCATCGGCGTCGACGCTGCCGCTCGTCGTCGACTCGACCGAGCCGGCGGTCATCGCCGCGGGGCTCGAGCTCATCGGCGGCCGACCCGTCGTGAACTCGGTGAACTACGAGGACGGCGACGGCCCGACCTCGCGCTTCGGGCGGATCATGCCGCTCGTCAAGGAGCACGGCGCCGCCGTCGTCGCCCTCACGATCGACGAGCACGGCCAGGCCCGCACCACCGAGGGCAAGGTCGCGATCGCATCGCGCCTCGTCGACGAGCTCGTCGGCGAGTGGGGGATGCGGGTGAGCGACATCATCGTCGACTGCCTCACCTTCCCGATCGCCACCGGCCAGGAGGAGACCCGCCGCGACGCCATCGAGACGATCGAGGCGATCCGCCGGATCACCGCGAAGTACCCGGGCATCAACACCACGCTGGGCGTCTCGAACGTCTCGTTCGGGCTCAACCCGGCCGCGCGCAGCGTGCTGAACTCGGCGTTCCTGCACGAGGCGGTCGAGGCGGGCCTGACCTCCGGCATCATCGACGCCGCCAAGATCGTGCCGCTCGCCTCGATCTCGGACGAGCAGCGCCAGGTCGCGCTCGACCTGGTGTGGGACCGCCGCGAGTACGACGCCGACGGCAACGTCACGTACGACCCGCTGGCCCGGATGCTCGACCTCTTCGCGGGCGTCGACACCGCCGCGCTGCGCAACCAGCGCGCCGCCGAGCTCGCGGCGCTGCCGGTCGGCGAGCGCCTCGAGCGCCGCATCATCGACGGGGAGGGAAAGGGCCTCGATGCAGATCTCGAGCTCGCCCGCGAGGGCGGCCTCACGCCGCTGCAGATCATCAACGACCACCTCCTCGAGGGGATGAAGGTCGTCGGCGAGCGGTTCGGCGCGGGGGAGATGCAGCTGCCGTTCGTGCTGCAGTCCGCCGAGGTCATGAAGACCGCCGTGGCCCTGCTCGAACCGCACATGGAGAAGTCGGATGCCTCGGGCAAGGGCCGCATCGTCCTGGCGACCGTCCGCGGCGACGTGCATGACATCGGCAAGAACCTCGTCGACATCATCCTCACCAACAACGGCTACGACGTCGTCAACCTCGGCATCAAGCAGCCGATCGCCGACATCATCGCCGCCGCCGAGGAGCACGACGCCGACGTCATCGGCATGTCGGGGCTGCTCGTGAAGTCGACGGTCGTGATGAAGGAGAACCTCGAGGAGCTCACCTCGCGGGGCCTCGGCACCCGGTGGCCGGTGATCCTCGGCGGCGCCGCCCTCACCCGCGCCTACGTCGAGGACGACCTCGCCTCGCTGTTCGACGGCGAGGTGCGCTACGCCCGCGACGCGTTCGAGGGCCTCGCGCTCATGGAGCCGCTCGTGAAGATCGCCCGCGGCGCCGACCCCGCCGCGGTCGGGCTGCCGGCGCTGAAGAAGCGCCGCCACGCCGCGGGTTCGAAGCTCACGCTCACCGAACCCGAGGCGATGCCGGCGCGCTCGGACGTGGCATCCGACAATCCCGTGCCCGCCCCGCCCTTCTGGGGCACCCGCATCGTCCGCGGTCTCGCGCTGCACGACTACGCCGCCTTCCTCGACGAGCGCGCCACCTTCATGGGGCAGTGGGGGCTCAAGCCCGGCCGCGGATCCGAGGGGCTCAGCTACGAGCAGCTCGTCGAGGCCGAGGGTCGCCCGCGGCTGCGCTACTGGCTGGACCGCATCCTCGCCGAGGGCATGCTCGACGCGTCGGTCGCCTACGGCTACTTCCCGGTGGTGTCGGAGGGCAACGACGTCGTCGTGCTGCACCACGGCGACGACCCTGCCGGCGTGATCGGCGTACCGGGGCTGCTCGCGCCGGACGGCGGCTCGGGCGGTGCGGTCGGCGCCGACCGCCTGCGCTTCCATTTCCCGCGCCAGCGTCGCGACCGCCACCTGTGCCTGGCGGACTTCGTGCGCTCCCGCGAGTCGGGCCAGGTCGACGTGCTGCCGGTGCAGCTCGTGACCGCGGGCGCGAACATCGACTCGGTCACCGCGAGGCTCTTCGCCGCGGACAAGTACCGCGACTACTACGAGCTCAACGGCCTCGTGATGCAGCTGACCGAGGCGCTCGCGGAGTTCTGGCACGCCCGCATCCGCTCCGAGCTCGGGTTCTCGCACGAGGACCCGACCGAGACGGCGGGCCTGTTCAAGCTCGAGTACCGCGGCGCCCGCTTCTCGCTCGGCTACCCCGCGTGCCCAGAGATGGAGGACCGTCGCAAGGTCGTCGAGCTGCTCCGCCCCGAGCGCATGGGCGTCGAGCTCAGCGAGGAGCTGCAGCTGCACCCCGAGCAGTCCACCGACGCCTTCGTCTTCCACCACCCCGAGGCGAAGTACTTCTCGGTCTGAGCCCGCAGCGCCGCGCGGGGGCGGGCGCCGCGCCTCGCGCCGAACGTACGACGTGTCGTCGAGCGCACGACTCCCGGCTGTCGGTTACCCGTGCGCTCGGGGCGAAGTCGTGCTCTCGGCGGGCGGGGCGGACGGCCCGTGATCCTCACGAGAGGGCGGCAGCAGCGGGCTCTCGCGGGGCGGGCACGGTCTGCGGCCGCGTCGCGAGCGGCTTGGCGCGGCGGAGCGCGGCGAGGATCGGCCGGCCCACGAGGACGAGCCCGATGACGGTGGTGATCGCGCGGAGGGTGTCCCAGCTCAGGGTCGAGGTCACCAGAGAGTAGACGAGGAAGCTCGAGAGGTTCACTCCGAGCGGGGCGGTGCCGTCGTACGAGATGCCGGTGCCGAACCCGACCGCGAACGGCCAGAACCACAGGTTCATCAGCAGGCCGAACACGTACGAAGCCACGACTCCGTAGACGGCGAGCATCGCGATCTCGCCGGGGCGCGGCATCCGTCGCGGCAGGAGTCCGGCGATCGCGCCGACCCATGCGCACGCGAACATCTGGAACGGGGTCCACGGCCCGAACGTGCCGGTGATCAGCGTCGACAGGACGATCGTCGCCATGCCGAGCAGCATGCCGAACCGCGCGCCGTAAGCCCGCCCGGCGAGGATCAGCAGGATGAACACGGCCTCGACGCCGCCGACGCCGGTGCCCGCGATCCGCACCGCGGCGCCGATCGCCGCAAGGGTGCCCAGCAGCGCCAGCATGTGCGCCGACCTCACCGTGCCGTCGAGGGTCGCCACGACGACGAGCGCCGCGAGCGGAATGAGGGCGAGCGCGGCGACGGGCACGGCGGCGTACGCCTGCTCGGGCACGGCGCTGGCGACGAGGGGCCAGCAGAACGCCCCGAGCGCGACGAGGTTCGCTGCCGCGAGGGCCCCCAGGCCGGCGCCGCGCGCGTGGGGTGTTCGGGATTCAGTCTGTGCGGGCGGGTCAGCCACGGCGACAGGCGGGATATCGAGGGGACGGGCGACGGCTGCGGCGCGTCTGGACTGAATCCTGAACGCGCCCTGCGGGACGGCCGGCTCCACGGGCCCCGGACGCTCAGTCGACAACAGCCCGGACCGCATGGTCAGCCGACGGTCTGCGCGGGCGGCGACCTCCGGCTCGTGCGACGCCACCAGCACCGCGGTGCCGCTCCCGGCGAGCGCGGTGAGCGCCGCCCACACCAGCTCGCGCGCCGCGAGGTCGAGGCCCCGCGTGGGCTCATCCACCATCAGCACGCGTGGCGAGCCCGCGAGCTGGATCGCGAGGGCGAGGCAGCGACGCTCACCCGCCGAGAGGTCGCGCGGGTGCCGCGCCATGCGCGCTGCCAAGCCGGGGGACTCGGGGTCGAGACCGAGGAAGCCCGCGAACCGCGCGGCGGTGGCGGGTGCGGCGCCTCGCGCGGCACGCCGGTCCGCCCGTCGGCACTCGGCCGCCACGGTGTCCGATGTGAACAGGTCGTCCGAGGCATCCGGAACCAGCGCCACCCGGCCGGCCGCCTCGACGTCCATTCCGCGGCCGGGCAGCGCGAGCGCGGCGAGCAGGGTGGACTTTCCTGCGCCGTTCGGTCCGACCAGCGCGACGATCTCACCGGCGTGCAGCTCGACGGCCGCGCCGGCCACGGCCACCGTGTCGCGGTGACGCACGGTGATTCCGCGGGCTCGAAGCACGCAACCCTGCGACGAGCCTGCTTCGGCACGGCTCGCGTGCGCTCGGGGCGTACCCCCCGCACCCGAAACCTCCGCGCCGCCCACGGGCGACGCCATACAGCGGATCACGCCGTCGTCGATCCTCAGCACCGTGTCGGCGATCCCCGCGAGCGTGCCGACGCGGTGCTCGGCCACCACGACGCACATCCCCGCCTCGTGCGCGAGCGCTTCGAGCAGCCCGGCGACACGCGCCCGAGCGTCCGCGTCCAGGTCGGCGAGCGGCTCGTCGACCAGGAGCAGGATCGGGTGCTCGACGATCGCGGCGGCGATGGCCACCAATGTCGCCTCGCCCGCCGAGAGTCCGCGCGTCGGGCGGTCGAGCAGCCCGGTCACCCCGACCCGGTCCGCGATCTCGGCCACGCGGGCGGCCACGATCACGGGTGCCACACCCCGCAGTTCCAGAGCGAGCCCGATCTCGTCGCGCACGCGCTCGGAGGCGAACGCCTCACGCGGATGCTGCAGCACGACGCCCACCCGCTGCGCCAGGTCGCGCGGGGGAACGGTGGCCCGCTCATGCCCGACGACCCGCAGCGACCCGGCGATCCAGCCGCCGTCCGTGTGCGTATGAAGCCCCGAGAGCGCGCGCAGCAGCGTCGACTTGCCGGAGCCGGTCGCGCCGACGACGAGCGTGAGGGTGCCCGCCCCGAGCGTGAGGGAGGAAGGGAGACGGATGCCTCGCCCCGAGGTGCAGCCGCCGAAGCCGACCTCCACGGCCTCGGCCTCGACCGGTCCGAGGCAGTCGCCGGCCAGTCCCCGCCCGGCGAAGCCGCGCAGCTCGAGGGCGGCGGCCACCGCCGCGGCGCGCTCGAGGGTGCGCTCGAGCAGGGGGAGCAGCATCCGTGCCCCGGCGCGCTCGCCGCGGAGTCGCTGCGCGAACCGGACCGCCCTGGCTCCCTCCGCGAGGGAGGGGAGGGTGGCGGCCGCGATCGCGAGCGCCCGGGCGATGCCGCGGAGCGGACCCCGGCGGGACGCCCGCGCGAGCGCCCGGTGCAGGTCGACGACGGCGTTCACCGCGCCGAACGCCAGGATCGCCAGCGCGATCGGCAGAGCGCTCGCCGCGGCATCCCGCAGTCCGTCCGTGGTGACCGGCCCGAGCATGACCACGTGCGCGAACGGCGCCGGTAGCCGCAGCTCAGGCAGCGCCAGCAGCGTGAAGCCGTCGCCGCCGGCCCCGTGGAACAGGATGCGGTACACGACCCGGGCCGCCACGAACCCGGCGGCGAGGACCGCCGCCGCCCGCAGGGGACCGGGCCGGAACGTCATGTCACGGTGCCGGCGCGGCCGGCTCGCCGTTCAGAGTGAAGAGCAGCTGCAGCGAGTCGCCCGGCTCGAGCTCCAGAGTCGACAGTCCCTCCTGCGCGTACCCCCACTCGCCGCCCGACGGCTTCGTCCACAGCGACCAGTACGCGAACGCCGCGGGCATGGACGCGCAGGTCTCGAAGTAGTCCGAGCCGTCCTCCGCCGGGATCGCGACATCGGCCGCGGGCACGCCGTTGACGCGGCACACCACCTGGTCGCCGTACTCCTCGGTGCCCTCGGTCTCGACGCCGACGAGAGTCAGGGCGTCGGACGCGGCGAGCGTCTCGTCCGCCGCGATGCACCACTCCTTGCTGTCGCCGTCCTCCAGTGACGAGGCGTCGACCACGACTGTGACGCCGGAGTCGTCGGCGCAGGCGGCGTCCAGCACCGCCACGGTCTTCGTCTCAGCCGGCGTCGGGGCCGACGCGGGACCGGGCGACGCGCAGGCGGCGAGGGCGAACAGCACAGCGGCGGATGCTGCGGCGGCCGCCGCGGCACGAACAGTCGAAGTCACCGGTCCAGGCTAGGGCCCGGGGCCCGCCTGCGGTGGCAGATGACGCCCGCTTGCAGCCCGCCGTAGGCTGGCCGGGTGAGCGTTTCGGAACTGTTCGACGATGACGAGTGGATGCCGGCGCCCGGCGCCCCCGAGGGCGGCTACACCGACATCACCTCACACGTCTCGAAGGACGGCCGGATCGCTCGGATCGCATTTCACCGGCCCGAGGTGCGCAACGCGTTCCGCCCGCACACGGTCGACGAGCTCTATCGCGCCCTGGACCTCGCGCGGCAGGACCCGCGCGTCGGCGTGGTCCTCCTCACCGGCAACGGGCCGAGTCCGAAGGACGGCGGGTGGGCGTTCTGCTCGGGCGGCGATCAGCGCATCCGCGGGCGGGACGGCTACAAGTACTCCGAGTCCGACGCCGTGACCGACCCGGCCCGCGCCGGCCGGCTGCACATCCTGGAGGTGCAGCGGCTGATCCGCTTCATGCCGAAGGTCGTGATCGCCGTGGTCCCGGGGTGGGCAGCGGGTGGCGGGCATTCGCTGCACGTCGTGTGCGACCTGTCGATCGCCTCCGCCGAGCACGGGCGCTTCAAGCAGACCGACGCCGACGTCGGGTCGTTCGACGCCGGGTACGGCTCGGCGTACTTCGCGCGGCAGATCGGCCAGAAGTTCGCCCGCGAGGTCTTCTTCCTCGCCGAGGAGTACTCCGCGCAGCGCGCGTACGAGATGGGGGCCGTCAACCGGGTGGTGCCCCATGCCGAGCTCGAGCGCGAGGCGCTCGCGATGGCGCGCACGATCCTGACGAAGTCGCCGACCGCCATCCGCATGCTCAAGTTCGCATTCAACGCGGTGGACGACGGGCTCGTCGGCCAGCAGGTCTTCGCCGGCGAGGCCACCCGGCTGGCGTACGGCACGGATGAGGCGGTCGAAGGCCGCGACGCGTTCCTGCAGAAGCGCGAGCCCGACTGGTCGCCGTACCCGTGGCACTTCTGATGTCCCCCTGCAGAACTCCACGCATTCGCGCACTCCGAGGCCGCGCGCGGCGCTCGCGGGCCCTTTCGCGCACCGATCCGTGGAGTTCTGCAGACCGATGAAGCTTCAACCCGTCCTCGGCGACGACCCCCGCGAGATCCTGCGGGGGCTCCGGGGTGCCCTCCACGGCGCGGGACCCGCGCTCGGGCTCGGGCTGGTGAGCGGACTCCCCGAAGAGGTCCGGCCCGGGACGGCGGTCGTCGTGACGACGTCGGGGTCGACCGGCGTTCCCAAGAGCGTCGTGCTCAGCCGCGACGCTCTCACGGCCAGTGCGCTCGCGACCGCGGACCGGATCGGGGACGGCGCGTGGCTCCTGGCGCTGCCGGCCGGCTACGTCGCCGGCCTGCAGGTCCTCGTGCGGTCGCTGGTCGCCGACCGCGAGCCCGCGATCCTCTCCGGAGCGTTCACGCCGCAGGCGTTCGCCGCGGCGGCGCTCACCATGGTGTCCACCGAGCGCGGGGAGCGCGTCCCGACCTACACATCGCTCGTCCCCGCGCAGCTGTCCCGGCTGCTGGACGCGGCGCACGACGACCAGGCGGTCCGGTCCGCGCTGCGCTCCTTCGAGACGATCCTCGTCGGCGGGCAGGCGCTGCCCGCGTCGACGCTGGAACGGGCGGAGGCAGCCGGGGCGCGCATCGTGCGCACGTACGGGTCCACCGAGACCAGCGGCGGCTGCGTCTACGACGGCGTGCCGCTGCGCGGCGTCACCCTGCGCATCGAGCGCGGCGAGGTGCAGGTGTCCGGTCCCACGCTGGCCGACGGCTACCTCGGGGCCGACGCGTTGACGGATGCCGTCTTCCTGCGTGACCGCGACGGCACACGGTGGTACCGCACCGGCGATGCCGGACTGCTCGAGGACGGCGTCCTGCGCGTGCGCGGCCGGTTGGACAACGTCATCGTGTCCGGCGGCATCAACGTCTCGCTCGACCGGGTGGAGCGGATCGTCCGGGGCATCCCCGGCCTGGCCGGCGCGGTCGTCGTCGGGGTCCCGGACGACCGGTGGGGCGAGGCATCCGTCGTGGTCGCCCCGCGCGGCGAGGCGCTGCGTCGCAGCGAAGCGGTGCAGCTTCTCGAGGCCCGCGCCGCCGTGCAGGCCGAGGTCGGATCGCACGCGCGCCCGTCGCGCCTCGTCTTGGTCGACGAGCTGGCCCTGCTGCCTTCCGGCAAGCCCGACCGCGAAGCCATCCGGCGGGCGGTCCTCGCGCTGCACTGAGGCGGCTCAGGCGCGATCGGGGTCGTCGGACCGCCGGGGTCCGGTGTCCACCACGCAGAACCGGTTGCCCTCGGTGTCTTCGAGCACGATCCAGTCGGCGTCCTCGGGGTACCGGTCCCAGTCCACCTCGCGCGCGCCGAGCCCCAGCAGGCGCTCGACCTCGGCCCGCTGGTCCTCGGCGTAGAGATCGAGGTGGATGCGCGGGGGATAGTGCTGCGGATATCCGGTCACCGACAGTGCCAGGCTCGCTCCCGGCGCGCTCCAGTGCTCCTTGCCGGGCGGATCGAGGATGACCCAGTCGTCGCTGGGCTCGCTGCGGTTCACATAGCCCAGCGCACCTCGCCAGAAGTCGCCGGCGCGCTGGATGTCTTCGACGGTGAGGACGGTGGTTCCGATGCTCAGCATGCCGCCATCCTCGGCGCGTCGGCGCGCCGGTGCGAGGGGGTTGACCGATGCCGGCGGGGGCGGGCGCCCTATGATGAGCAGTCGTGGCAGGAACCCCCCGCAAGAAGCGCAGCACCGCCCCGCGCAAGAAGCAGCCCCCCCGAGGCAACCCGCAGAAGGCACACGTGTCGCGCGCCCCCGACCGGGTCAAGCCTGCGACCGCGGCCGACTGGATCAGCGCCGCGCGGCTGCGCACACTGCCCCTCGCCGTCACGCCGATCCTCATCGGCACGGGCGCCGCGATCCTCGTCACCGACGTCTTCCACTGGGTGATCGCGCTGTTCTGCCTCATCGTGTCGGTGTCGCTGCAGATCGGGGTGAACTACGCCAACGACTACAGCGACGGCATCCGCGGCACCGACGACCACCGTGTCGGACCGGCGCGACTCACGGCGAGCCGCAAGGCCAAGCCGCGCACGGTGCTCATCGTGGCGCTGGCGTTCTTCGCGATCGCCGCGCTGGCGGGCCTGGCGATCACGATCCGCACGCAGCAGTGGTGGTTCATCGCGGTCGGCGCCGTCTGCATCCTCGCCGCCTGGTTCTACACCGGCGGCAAGCGTCCGTACGGCTACTACGGACTGGGTGAGGTCTTCGTCTTCGTCTTCTTCGGGCTCGTCGCCACGCTCGGCACCACGTGGGTGCAGGCGTTCGCACTGCCGCAGGAGGCGTGGTTCGGCGCGGTCGGCGCGGGCCTCATCGCCTGTGCCGTGCTGCTTGCGAACAACCTGCGCGACATCGATCAGGACCGCGCGGCCGGCAAGCGCACCCTCACTGTGCTCATCGGGCGCACCGCGACGCGCTGGCTCTTCTCGGTGTTCCTCCTGGTGCCGTTCGCGATCGCGGCCTTCCTCGCCTGGATCGGCTACCCGATCGCATGGCTCACGCTGTTCGCGCTGCTGGCGGCGCTTCCCGCGATCCTCATCGTGTGGACGTACCGCCTCCCGCGCGAGCTCGTCGTCGCCCTGGGGCTGACCTCGCTCACCTCGATCGCCTACGGCGCCTTCCTCATGTGGGCGTTCATCGGCTGACGGCCCTCACGGGCCGGCACCGCGGCCCGGCGCGGACGACTCAGCGCCCGGCGTCGGGATCGTTCGGTTCGGATGCCGCGGAGGCGGTGTCGGCCGCAGCAGATGCGTCGGCGGCGACGGCGTCGGCGGCGGCGTCCTCGGCATCCTCGTCGCTGACCTCGGGCCGCTCCGGCGCGCGGCGGGCGGCGAAGCCGGAGGTCGCGTCTTCGAGTGGCTTGCGCAGGAACAGCAGCGACAGACTCAGGCCGATGAGGGCGGCGAAGATCGCGGCGAGCCAGTAGTACGTCTGCATGACCGGGAACAGCATGAGGATGCCGAAGGGCACGAGGAACGCCAGCAGCCGCAGCACCGAGTAGACGATGGCCGAGCGCGCTTTCACCCGTCCATCCTACGTTTCGCCGCAGTGAGGGCTCCGGCGAGGCCCCTCGACCGCCGCGGCGACGGCTCCGGCGACGGTTGCATCACGGACCCGATGCGAACCGCCCGCGGCGGTCCGTGCCCGCCTAGGATGGGGCTATGCCTCGGGTGCTGCTGATTCTGGCCCTGGTGGCGACCGCGTTCTGGGTCTTCACCATCGTCGATTGCGCAGTTCAGCCCGCGACGCGGCACCGCGGAGTGAGCAAGCCCGTCTGGATCCTCATCGTCGTGCTGCTCCCGGTGCTCGGCGGTCTCCTCTGGCTCATCGTGGGTCGCGCCCGCGCCTCCACGGTCGCAGCCCGCCGGGCTCCTGACGACGACCCGGAGTTCCTCGGTCGCATCGGCAGCATAAGCGATCAGGACGAGCGCATTCGCCGCCTCGAGGAGGAGCTCGCCCAGCTGGACGCGGAGGACGACGACCCCCGCTGGAAGCCGCCGGCAGCCCCCGCAGCGTCGGACGACGCGGCCGCCACGGCAGGCGGCACGGCCGCTCCCGGCACCCCGCCTGCGACGCCTCCGGCACGTCCGGCCGACGGCGACGACGACGCCCGCGGACAGCGCGGCATCATCGGCTGACGTGAGCGCCTCCCGCAGCGCCCCGGGCGCCGCCCCCGACGGCGCGCCCGCGACCGACGCCGCCGCGGCGCTGCTGTGCCGGCTCGTCGAGCTCGGGGTGCGCCACGTGGTGCTCAGCCCCGGCTCGCGCTCGCAGGCGCTCGCCCTCGTCGCCGCCGAGCTGGAGCGACGCGGATCGCTCGCGCTGCATGTGCGCATCGACGAGCGCGTCGCCGGCTTCACCGCACTGGGCATCGCCCGCGAGACACGGATGCCGGCGGCCGTGGTCTGCACGTCGGGCACGGCCGTGGCCAACCTGCTGCCGGCGGCGCTCGAAGCGCACCATGCCGGCGTGCCGCTGCTGCTCCTCACCGCCGATCGCCCGCCCGAGCTGCGCGGCGTGGGCGCCAACCAGACCACCCGCCAGCCGGGCATGTTCGCCCCGACGGTCCGCCTCGAGGCCGACCTCCCGGTGCCCGAGCAGGTCGATCCCGACGGTGACGGCGAGCAGAGCGCGATGCTGCGGACGGTCGCCGAAGAGGCCGTGGCCGCGGCACTCGGCGTGGGAACCCGGTCGCCCGGCCCCGTGCACCTCAACCTGCCGTATCGCGAACCGCTCTCCGGCGCCCTCCCGACCTGGCTGGGCGTGCCGGCGACCGAGCTCGTCACGACCGCGATCGTCGACCCCGACGGACCTCCGTCGTCCGGGGAGCCCGAGGACGAGGCATCCGGCGCGCTGTACCAAGGGGGCGGTGGGATCGGCGAGTCCGACGTCCCGACCGAGCCGGAGGACGCACCCCACGTGCTCGAGCGGGGACCGCGCACCGTGGTGCTGGCGGGCGCGGACGCGGGAGCGGATGCCGAGGAGCTCGCCCACATCGGCGGCTGGCCCCTCATCGCCGAGATCGTGAGCGGCGCCCGCTTCGGGCGGAACCTCGTGCACGGCTATCGCACCCTGCTGCGCGACGCCGAGCTCGGCGGCCGCGTGGAGCGGGTCGTGGTGCTCGGACACCCCACGCTGAGCCGGGAGGTGACCGCGCTGCTGTCCGACCCCGCCGTCGAGGTCATCGCGGTCCGCGGGCCCGGGGAGCCCCTCAATCTGAACGGCTGCACCCTCGCCGCCGACCGCATCGCCGTGGCCACCGGCGACCCCGACCGCGTGTGGCTCGGGTCGTGGCTGCACGCCTCGCGCGCGGCATCCGTCGACCTCACCCCGCCGGCTCCCGACGCCGACGGGCTGTCGTCCGCCGTCCCCGGGGAGCGCCTCGGCGCCATCGCCGCCGAGCTGTCGGTGATCCGTGCGCCGATCGACCGCGCCGGGCTCGTCGACGCGGTGTGGCGCGCGACCTGGCCCCACGATCGCCTCGTCTTCGGCTCGTCGCGTCTCGTGCGCGTCGCCGACCAGGTGCTGCCGGGCAAGAAGGTGCCGGTGCACGCGAACCGGGGCCTTGCCGGGATCGATGGAACGGTCGCGACGGCGACGGGGATCGCCGTGGCCAGCCAGGCCGCCGGCGGGCCAGGCGTCACGCGCGTGCTGCTCGGTGATCTGGCGCTGCTGCACGACGTCGGAGCGCTGCTGCTGCCGCCGCAGGAGCCGGAGCCGCGGATCCAGCTGATCGTCGGCAACGACGGCGGGGGCACCATCTTCGACGGACTCGAGGTGGCCTCGGTCGCCGGCCGCGAGGTGATGGACAGGGTGCTCTTCACCCCGCACACCGTGCGCCTCGAGGAGCTCGCGAGGGCCTACGGCTGGGAGTACCGGCGGGTCACGACGCGGTCGGCGCTGGACCAGGCGCTGACCGCTCCGGTCGGAGGGCGGCAGCTGATCGAGGTTCCGCTCGATCGCTGAGTCGTCCCCGGCGCGGCCGGTCCTGGCTGAGAGGGCAGCGGGCAGGTCATGATGGCTCCATGATCGCCTCGAGTCAGAAGCACTGGAGCGGCGACGTCGCCGAGCTCCTCCGGGCAGGGGACGACTTCGTCCTCGCCGACGTCGACACCCGCGCCACGCCCGGATACGGCGAAGACAAGGACCAGGCCGCGGAGGACCTCGCCGCTGGTGCCGCCGAGCTCGACGAGTACCAGGAGCGGCTGTTCGCCCGCAGTCGCGTCGACGCGACGAACGCCGCCGTGCTGCTGGTGCTGCAGGCGATGGACTCCGCGGGCAAGGGCGGCATCATCCGTCACGTGGTCGGCTCCGTCGACCCGCAGGGTGTGGCGCTCACGGCGTTCAAGAAGCCCACCCCCGAAGAGCTCGAGCACGACTTCCTGTGGCGCGTTGAGCGCAGGCTTCCCGAGCCGGGGTACATCGGGGTCTTCGATCGGTCCCACTACGAGGACGTCCTCATCGGCCGGGTGCGATCCCTCGCGCCGCCCGACGAGATCGAGCGCCGCTACGGCGCGATCAACGAGTTCGAGCAGCGCGTGGCCGACAGCGGCACCCGGATCGTCAAGGTGATGCTGCACATCTCGCACGGCGAGCAGCGCGACCGGCTCATGGAGCGACTCGAGCGGCCCGACAAGCACTGGAAGTACAACCCCGGAGACGTCGACGAGCGCGAGCTCTGGCCCAAGTACATGGCGGCGTACCAGACCGTGTTCGAGCGCACCTCGACCGATCACGCCCCCTGGTATGTCGTGCCCGCGGACCGCAAGTGGTACGCACGGCTGGCCGTGCAGCACCTGCTGCTCGAGGCGCTCGAGGACATCGACCCGCAGTGGCCGCTCGCGACGTTCGACGTCGAGGCGGAGAAGAAGCGTCTCGCCGCGAGCTGAACCCCCAGGCGCGCCGTGCGCCGCACGCCGCGTAGCCTGAACCGGTGAGCGACCACGACCCCGTCCGCGCGATCGCCGACGCGTACGTCAGAGAACTCGCCGCCCACGAGCCCGACGCCGCGGCGGCGATCGGCCTGGAGGGGCCGCCGCTGCCCGATCTCGGTCCGCAGTGGCTGCAGCGCAAGTACGCGCTGCAGGGCGAGACGCTGGTGGCGCTGGACGCGACGGACGGTGGTGACGCGGTGCTGCGCGCGGCGCTGCGTGAGCGCCTGGAGCGCGAGCGGCTGCTCTTCGACTCGGGGTTCACGGCGCGGCTGGTCGCCGGACTCGCCACGCCCGTGCACCTGGTCCGCTCTGCCGTCGAAGGCCTGACGGTGACGCCGGATGCCGCGGGCGAGGCACTGCTGCTGCGGCTGGAGGCGGCGCCGACAGCGGTGCGTCAGTATGTCGCGGCGCTGCGGTGGTCGCGCGACAACGCCGACCGCTTCGCGGGGTGGGCCGTCGCGCCGGTCCGCCAGCTCGACACCCTCACCGAGCAGGTGCAGTCGTGGATCGATCGCGACTGGTTCGGCTCGGTGCCCGTGGCGGACGGGACGCATTCCGCCGCCGCGGGCCGCGTCCGCGCCGCCGCCGACGAGACCGCGGCGGCGCTCGCCGAGCTCGTCGCGCTGCTCCGCGACGAGCTGCGCCCCGTCGCCCCGACCGAGGACGGGGTCGGTGCCGACCGGTACCCGGATCTGGCCGCCGGCATGCTCGGCGCCCGCGTCGACATTGCGGAGACCTACGCCTACGGCTGGTCCGAGCTGGCGCGGCTGGTCGACGAGGCCCGGACGCTGGCTCGCCGGCTCGGCGGCACGGGCGCGGATCCGGTCCGGTCCGCGGCGTCCGTGCTCGACGCCGACCCGCGCTACCGCCTCGACGGCGTCGGGGCGATCCAGGCATGGCTGACGCAGCGTGTCTCCGAGACGATCGATGCGGTTCGGCCGGCGTTCGACCTGCCCGTCGCCATCGGCAGCGTGGAGTGCCTCGTGTCCGAGGCCGCGTCGGGGGTCGTCTTCTACACCCCCGGAGCGCCGGACGGCTCGACGCCGGGGCGCGTCGTCTGGACGATCCCGAGCGGCGTGCCGGTCGCGGCGCGCTGGCAGGAGGTGACGAGCGTGCATCACGAGGGTGTCCCCGGTCACCACCTCCAGTTCGTGCTGACCGCCTCGTACCCCGACCTGCACCCGTGGCAACGTCACCTGTGTCACATCCACGGCTATGCCGAGGGCTGGGCCCACTACGCCGAGCAGCTGGCCGACGAGCTGGGGCTCCTCCGCGACCCGGCGGAACGGCTGGGCCTCCTGCTCGGGCAGATCTGGCGGTCGGTGCGGATCGTCGCCGACATCGGCCTGCACACCGGCCGGCCGATCCCACCCAACGCGCTCGTCGCCGAGCAGGAGTGGACGCCCGAGCTCGCCGAGCGGATGCTCGTGGAGTTCGCGCTCGTCGAGCCCGCCCTGGCCGGGTTCGAGGTGGATCGCTACCTGGGCTGGCCTGCGCAGGCGCTCGCGTTCAAGGTCGGTGCACGCCTGTGGACCGAGGCGCGCCGGGTCCGTCAGCAGCGGCTCGGCGACGGATTCTCGTTGCGCGACTTCCACCGCGACGCACTGGGTCTCGGACCGATGGGCCTCGACCCGCTCCGCGACCTGCTCGCCTAAAGGCCTCCGACGGCGGCTCTCCCGCGGTCATCCCGCACCACGACCCCGCCGCGCATCACGAAGTCGAGGCCGCGCAGGGCGCCGATGCCCGCGGTCGGGTCGTCGGGCATCGCGATGAGATCCGCGGCGTGGCCGGGGCGCAGCATCCCGTAGCGTCCTTCATCGCCGAGCCACCGCGCGGGCCCCGACGTGGCCGCGCGGATCGCGTCGGCCGCGCCCAGTCCGCCCTCCGCCATGTGCTCCAGCTCGCGCACGATGGCCGAGGTGCCCTCGAAGGCCCAGTACGGCGGCATGTCGCTGCCGAGCAGCACTTCCACGCCCGCCTCGAACGCGTGCCGGTACGACCGGAGATGACGGATGCCGGCGCCCAGCGAGCGCTCCGCCATCCACGCGGGCACGCCGAGATCGTCGAAGAACGCCTGTGCGCGGGTCACCACGAGGGTGGGCACGAGAGCCGTGCCGCGCTCGGCCATGAGCGCCGCCACCTCGGGCGTCAGCTCGTAGCCGTGCTCCACGCAGTCCAGGCCGAGCTCGACGGCGTCGGCGATGACCGCGGCGGGACCGGCGTGCGCCGTCACCCTGCGCCCCCAGGCGTGTGCGGTCGAGATCGCGGCGGCCATCTCGTCGCGGGTGAGCTGCGCCGTCGTGATCTGCTCGTGCTCGCCGGCGATGCCGCCCGAGACCATCAGCTTGATGAGATCGGCGCCGAGGGCGATCTGGCTGCGCACCCCGCGTGCGAAGGCGTCGGCGCCGTCGCACTCGAGGGTGTCGTCGGTGTCGTGGCCGTGCCCGCCGGTGCAGCACAGCGCCCGGCCGGCTGTGCGGATCCGGGGTCCGAGCACGTACCCCGTCTCGATCGCGCGCCGCAGAGCGAAGTCCGCCCCTGCCTTCTCGGCGACGCACCGGACCGTCGTCACGCCGGCGAGCAGCGTGCGCCGCGCAGCGTCGGCCATGTGGAGGGCGAGGTCGTGCGCGCCGAGGGCGCTCACCGCGTCGCCACCGGGCCCGGGGAGCGAGAGCGAGAAGTGGTTGTGCATGTTGACCAGGCCCGGCATGACGAAGGCGCCGCCGAGGTCGATCGTTCCGGTGCGCGCGCCGATCGCGTCCGCAGGTGCGACGGCGGCGATGACGCCGTCCTGGATCACCAGGGCGAGGCCGTCCCGCGGCGCCGACCCGTCGCCGTCGATCAGGCGAATGCCCGTGAGGACCGCGCTGCCCTGCACCGGGAGGTGGCCGGGTGCGGTCATGCGAGGGCGTCCACGATCGGCCGGAACTTGACGCGGGTCTCCAGCAGCTCCGCCTCCGGGTTGCTCTGTGCCACGATCCCGGCGCCCGCGTGCGCGACCACCGCGACGGTGTCGCCCGCAGCCGGGTTCCGGTCCTCCTCCGCCGGTCCCCGCTCCGGTCGGAGGGTGCCGACCTGCGCGCACCGCAGGGCGATCGCCCACTCGCCGTTCCCATCGCCGTCGACCCACCCCACGGGGCCCGCGTAGCGCCGCCGGTCGAACGGCTCGAGCCGGCGGATGAGGTCGGTCGCGGCATCCCGCGGCGTCCCCGCGACCGCGGCCGTCGGGTGCAGCGCCGCCACGAGGTCGAGCGCCGACGCGTGGTCGGCGAGGTCACCGGCGACATCGGTCGCCAGGTGCCAGAGGTTCGGCAGCTTCAGCGTGAACGGC
The DNA here is from genome assembly GCF_015277815.1 of Microbacterium atlanticum. NCBI lineage: Bacteria > Bacillati > Actinomycetota > Actinomycetes > Micrococcales > Microbacteriaceae > Microbacterium > Microbacterium atlanticum. Next base: position 2,970,881 of record NZ_CP063813.1, on the reverse strand, counting down.
TCGGGATCGGCCTGCAGGTGGCGCACGTGCGGGCGCAGCGTGTCGAGCACGCTCTGCACGGCGTAGCGGTGCTCCTCGAGGTCCTTGACGCTGTGCGAGAGCGACGCGGATGCCTCGGTGTCGCGGTGCGCGTCGGTGCCGCGCGGGATGGTGCCGGCGAGCACGCGTGCCGTCACGACACCGCGTGACGCGGTGACGAGGGTCTCGGGACTGGCGCCGATGAGTCCGTCGACCGCGAACGTCCAGGTGTCGGGGTAGTCGTCCGACAGCGCGCGCACGAGACGACGCAGGTCGGCGCCGACCGGGATGGTCCCGACGAGGTCGCGGGCGAGCACGACCTTCTCGAGCTCACCCGCGCGGATCGCGTCCACCGCCTGTCGCACCGCCGCCTGATACCCCGCGGGGTCCAGTGTGCCCGGGCCGAGCGTGGCCGACCAGTACGGTCCGTAGGGCGTCGGCTTCACCGTGGGCTCCGCAAGCGCCTCACCGGCGGTGCGGATCCGCGTGATCCACGATCGGCCGTGGTGTCGCCCGACGACGACCTGCGGGACGATCAGCCGGCTCGTGCCGGCGGACCGCTCGTCGAACACGAACGTCCCGAAGGCGACGAGCCCTGTGCCGGGAAGGCGCAGCGGGTCGTCGACCTCCGACGCCTCAGCGATGCGCCGCCAGGCGTCCGCGGGGGACGTGTCGTCGGCGGAGCTCCCGCGCGGGCCGCGCTCGTAGCCGCTCACCGCGCCGATCCCCACGATGCCGTCGCCCCTTCGCAGCCAGGCCAGCGGGTCGTCGGGGGAGGCGTACGCGAGAAGGTCGTCGACCAGGTCGATCTCGCGGGTCTCGACCACCAGCGCAGCCGGGCGGTGCGGAGATGTCACGGCTCCAGCCTAGACTCGCGTGGTGACCGACGACGCCGCGCAGCCCCGCCCCTCCGGTCCCGTCGAGCGTCCCGCAGCCGGGTCCGAGGTGCTGTTCCGGTGGCGCAAGTGGGACGGCTCCCCGCACTGGCTGCACGAGTGCGTCTACCTCGGCGTCGACGGCTGGGGCGAGTGGTTCGGCCAGCAGGCGGGCGATCGCAGCGCGCGCCCCGGACGCGAGGTCGTCGTCGCACACGACAACGTCACCCTCGTCCCGGCGACCGGCGACTACGCGTACACGTTCAACGCGCCGCCGAGCCGGACGCGCATCTACATCGACATCGCCTGGGACGTGCGCTGGCACGACGGAGAGCCGACCGGCATCGACATGGACCTCGACGTGGTGCGGCGGGATCCCGACGCCGCGTACGTCGATCGCGAGGGGATCCTGCGCCAGCCGGGCGACGTGTACATCGAGGACCGCGACGAGTGGGAGGAGCACCGCGCGCGGTACGACTACCCGCAGGACCTCGTCGAACGGCTCGAGGCGGTGGCACGGAGCCTCGAGCGCCGGGTCCGCGACGGCGAGCCGCCCTTCGACGAGGCGACCGCGGCCGGATGGCTCGCACGACTCGCGTCGCTCGATCGGCCGGGCCGCCGCGCCACCGCGACCGAAGCCTAGACTCGAAGCCGTGGCATCCGACCCCTCCGATCACGAGCCGAACCGCGCCGACCTGCACAAGGACCCGTCGAGCGTGAGCGGCATGTTCGACCAGGTCGCCGCCGGCTACGACCGCACGAACACCGTGCTCAGCATGGGCAACGACCGCCTCTGGCGGGCGGCGACCACCCGTGCGGTGGCGCCCCGGCGAGGCGAGCGCATCCTCGATCTCGCGGCGGGCACGGGCGCCTCGAGCGTCGCGCTGGCCGGCCGTGGCGCCGACGTGGTCGCCGCAGACTTCTCGCCGGGCATGATCGCGGAGGGCAGGCGGCGGCACGGCGGCATCCGGAACCTGTCGTTCGTTCAGGCCGACGCGACCGCACTGCCGTTCGCCGATGCCGAGTTCGACGCCGTCACGATGTCGTTCGGCCTGCGCAACGTCAACGAGCCCCAGCAGGCGCTGCGCGAGCTGCTGCGCGTCACCAGGCCCGGCGGGCGCCTGGTGATCTGCGAGTTCTCGCATCCGCCGTCGAAGACCTTCAACGGCCTCTACCGCTTCTACAACGACCGCGTGCTCCCCGTGGTGGCCAAGACCGTCAGCTCGAACGCCGAGGCGTACGACTACCTCAACGAGTCGATCCGGGACTGGCCCGATCAGCGCACCCTGTCGGCGTGGATCCGCGAAGCCGGGTGGACCGACGTCGCGTACCGCAACCTCTCGATGGGGATCGTGGCGCTGCACCGCGCCACCAAGCCGCGCGACAGGTAGCCGCCCGATCCCGCGAGCCGCGCCCGAACCCGCCCCCGGTAGGCTGGCCTTGTGACACCGACCGCGCCGGGCTCGCACATCGCGGGCAAGCTGGGCCTGACCGACCGCGTCTTCGCCGGCGCGCGCTCGCGCAGCCTGCTCAAGACGGTGGAGGCGGGGCTCAAACGCGTCGACGACGCCCTCGAGCAGGAGCTCCGTGTCACCGACGCGCTCGCCGACGCCACGAGCCGCTACCTCTACGACGCCGGCGGCAAGCGCGTGCGGCCCATGCTGGCCCTGCTGACCGCACAGCTCGGCGACGGCGCGACCGACGAGGTGATCGAGTCAGCCACCGCGCTGGAGATGACCCACCTCGGTTCGCTCTACCACGACGATGTGATGGATGCCGCAGATCGGCGCCGCGGCGTGCCCAGCGCGCACGCGGTATGGGGCAACAGCGTCGCGATCCTCACCGGCGACCTCCTCTTCTCCCGCGCGAGCCAGATCATGGCCCGCCACGGCGACCGCGCGATCAGGCTGCAAGCAGACACCTTCGAGCGGCTGGTGCTCGGGCAGATGCACGAGACGGTCGGGCCGGCCGAGACGGACGATCGCGTCGAGTTCTATCTGCAGGTCCTGTCCGACAAGACCGGCTCCCTGATCGCGGCGGCGGCCCAGGCCGGCGTCATCTTCTCGAACGGCCCCGAAGAGTTCGAAGGCGCGTTGATGACGTTCGGCGAGAAGGCCGGTGTCGCCTTCCAGCTGCTCGACGACGTCATCGACCTGTCCGCCGATCCCGACGAGACCGGCAAGGTGCCCGGCACCGACCTCCGTGCCGGCGTGCCGACCATGCCCTACCTCGTGCTCGGACAGCGGACGGATGCCTCGTCCCTCGCGCTGCGCGACCGCATCGACGAGGGCGTCGCACGCATCGCCGACGGGGCCGACCCGTCGCTTCTGGACGAGCCGCTCGCGCAGCTGCGGGAGCACCCTGCGACCGAGGCGACGCTGGACCTCGCCCACGCGTGGTCGCAGCAGGCGGTCGACGCACTCGAACCGCTGCCCGACGGCGCGGTGCGCGAGGCGCTGACCCGGTTCGCACAGGCCGTCGCGGATCGCTCCAGTTGACCATCCCAGCCCCTGAGCCCGTCGAAGGGCGCGCCCCCCGAGCCCTTCGACACGCCCACGGGCCGGCCCCACGCGGGGCCACGCCTCCCGAAAGGACCACCATGACCAAGCTCCGGCTGGCGATCGTCGGCGCAGGCCCGGCGGGCATCTACGCGGCAGACATCCTGCTGAAGGCCGAGCGCAAGTTCGACGTGTCGATCGACCTGTTCGAGCAGCTGCCGGCGCCCTACGGGCTGGTCCGCTACGGCGTCGCGCCCGACCACCCGCGCATCAAGGGCATCATCACGGCGCTGCGCGAGGTGCTCGATCGCGGCGACATCCGCATCTTCGGCAACGTGCGCTTCGGCGAGGACATCAGCCTCGAGGACCTCAAACGGCACTACAACGCGGTGATCTTCGCCACCGGCGCGATCCGCGACACCGATCTGGACATCCCGGGGATCGACGCTGTCGGCTCGTACGGCGCGGCGGACTTCGTGAGCTGGTTCGACGGGCACCCCGACGTTCCCCGCGAGTGGCCGCTGGATGCGGCATCCGTCGCCGTCATCGGCAACGGCAACGTCGCACTCGACATCTCGCGCATGCTCGCCAAGCACGCCGAGGACCTGCTGCCGACCGAGATCCCCGACAACGTGTACGAAGGCCTCAAGGCCTCGCCGGTCACCGATGTCCACGTCTTCGGTCGACGCGGTCCCGCGAACGTCAAGTTCACGCCCCTCGAGTTGCGCGAGCTCGGCGAACTGCGAGATGTCGACATGGTCGTCTACGACGAGGACTTCGACTACGACGAAGCCTCTCGCGCGGCGATCGCGAGCAACAAGCAGGTCATGGTCATCGACCGTGTGCTGCAGTCGTGGCGCAAGCGCGACTCGGTCAACAACGCCGGCGGCACGGCCTCGCGCCGGCTTCACCTGCACTTCTACGCCAAGCCGATCGAAGTGAAGACGGATGCCGCCGGCCGGGTGTCGGCCCTGGTCTACGAGCGGACGCGGCCCGACGGCGAGGGCGGGGTGGTCGGAACCGGCGAGCTGCGCGAGGTCCCCATCCAGGCGATCTACCGGGCGGTCGGGTACTTCGGCTCGCCGCTGCCGGGTGTGCCGTTCGACAAGAAGCACGGCGTGATCCCCAATCGCGAGGGTCAGGTGCTGAGCAAGGACTCCAACCAGCGCGTCAACGGCGTCTACGCGACCGGGTGGATCAAGCGCGGACCCGTCGGTCTCATCGGGCACACGAAGTCCGACGCGATGGAGACCGTCCGGCATCTGATCAACGATCAGGGCACGTGGTGGCAGCCCAGCGACCCGTCGGAGGAGGCGATCCCCGAGCTGCTCGCCTCCCGCGGCGTGAGGTGGACCGACCTCGAGGGCTGGCACCGTCTCGACGAGCACGAGATGGCGCTGGGCGCGCCCCGCGAGCGCGTGCGCATCAAGGTGGTCCCGCGCGACGAGATGGTGACGATCTCGCGCGGGGAATGACCGCTTCCGCGGGCTTCCGCGGGTGGACGTGCGCCGTTGCCGTGGGTGCCGGGCGACGTGAAGACGCGCGGATCTGTCCCCCGAAGAGGGGACAGCGGACCTCTTGCCCGCCAGGTTAACATTTAGGGGAGATGTCCCCAGCATCTCAGGGAAGGCCCTCCCCAAGAATCCTTCCCAAACCGTCGTCAGGCGCCGCTAACCGGGGGGTTGGTGAGCGAGAGCAGACGGCGACAGGCCCCGGGTGTCCCCAGCACCCGGGGCCTTTTACGTCGGCCGATCATCTCGGCGACCGCGCGAGCGTGCGCATGATGAGCAGATACGTCGTCAGCGACAGCACGAAGCCGAGCAGGTACACGGTCATCTCCTGGACGAGGAACCTGCTGTAGTCCAGGGTCCCCTCCGCGACAGCGGGTGCGCCCTGCCCGACGAAGTACGCGAGCGTCTGCCCGGCGGCGTAGACGGCGAGCAATGCGAGGACAGCCAGCAGGGCGAGCCAGATCCGGGTCCGCCACACCGCTCCCACTGCCGCCATCGCCGTGGTGGAGGTCCAGCCGGGCGTTTCGGGATCGAGCCATCCGTTCACCTTCGGGATGAGGATGATCGCCGCGATGAAGGCGGCGTTGAGCAGCGTGCTGCCGATGCCGACCAGCGAGACCCCGCCGGTGTCGCCGCGGACCAGGCTGGGGATCAGCAGGATGACCAGCACCGGCAGCGTCGCGACGACGGCCGAGAGGACGGCCCGGAGAAAGCGCATGGCCCGAGTGTAGGGGCGGCCGCGCGGCGGCTGCGGTGAGGACCCACGGGACCTTGGCCCCGCAGCATCCGACCGCCGCGGCGCACGCTGTGAGCATGACCGGAACACTCACACCAGGCGTCGCCCCTGCGCCGCAGCGGAGCGGGGGGACCGCCACGATCGTCGGGATCGTGCTGCTCATCGTCGGACTGCTCGTCGCCGCCGGTGGCGGGGCGGTTCTCTTCGTCGGGGTCGCCGCGGCGGGCATCCAGGGGATGCAGGCAGGCGACGGATACATCTCCGCGGGCGGGATCGAGATGTCGACGGACTCGTACGCGCTCACGTCGCCCGCGCGGGACGCGCTGACGATGCACGGCGACGTGTCGAATCTGCCGTTCGACGTCGCGGCGCTGAGGTTGACCGTGGAATCGGCCGACGAGCCCGTGTTCGTCGGCATCGCCGCGCAGGCCGACATCGATCGCTACCTCTCGGACGTCCAGCACAGCGAGGTGCGCCGCCTCGACTTCCGCTCCGACGTCCGCTACCGCGAGCACGCCGGCTCGGCGCCGTCGGCCGCCCCGGGCGATCTCGACATCTGGATCGCGTCGGCGAGCGGATCCGGGCCGCAGGAGGTCACGTGGACACTGACCCCCGGCACCTGGGGGATCGTCGTCATGAACGCGGACGGCGCGCCCGGCGTCGATGTGGAGATGAGCGCGGGAGCGCGCAGCGACCTGATCGCCCCGGCGGCGACGGCGCTGCTGGTGCTCGGGGGCATCCTGCTGGCGGTCGGGACTGCGGGGGTCATCGCGGGTGTCGTACTGCTGGTCGTCGGTCAGCGCGGGCTGCGCTCGCCGGGCGACGCGGGTGCGGGCCGGCCGCCGCGAATGCCACAGCAGAGCTCGCCGGTCTGACGCCGCTCTCGAGGGTCCGCGGCGCCTCAGGCGGTCAGCGCGAGGAGCGCGGACGCCACCGCGCGAGGCGCGGACTGCTGTGCGACGTGATGGTGTCCCGGGATGACCACGAGGTCGGCGGCGCGCGCGTTCTCACGAAGCCGGCGGCACCATTCGAGTCCCGCGATCGGGTCCGCGCCCCCGCGGATGATGAGCAGCGGCACCGTGAGCTCGGCGACACGATCCTCCAGGCGGTACGCGAGCATGTGACGCAGCTGCGTCAGATACCAGCGGGGGCCGCAGCGGAGGTAGTCGCGCAGCACGATGGCGTTCACCGTCGGCGGCTCCAGCAGCGTGTCGAGGGCGAGGGCGCTCGACTGCCGCAGGATCGTGCGGTGCCGTTCGTCGGCGACCGGACCCATCGCGACGACGGTGGTGACGATCTGCGGACGCTGGACGGCGGTCTCGACCACCCACTGCGATCCCATCGAGTGTCCGAGCAGGACGACGGGCCCGAGCTCCAGTCCGGCGAGCACCTGACCCAGCGCGCGCGCCATCGCCGGCACGTCGAGGTCCACGCCCGGCTTGGGCAGGCCGCCGAAACCGGGGAGGTCGATGGAGACGACCGTCCGATGGGCCGAGAGCTCGTCGTGCAGGCGGGACAGGTACCGGTGGGAGACCCCGATGCCGTGCACGAGCACGACGGGCGGGGCGTCGGCGTCCGGCCGGGCGGAGGACAGCACCCGGAAGGCCAGCCCGTCGACGTCCACCCGCCGGGCGACCGGCCGCTGCCTCGGGCTCCGTGTCGGCCGCGTCTCGGGTTCGGTCAGCGGGTCTTGCTCCGTCAGCACCATGGTCCCATGCTACGAACCCGCGATGGGATGGACGCGGTGGTCAGATCGGCCAGTCGGTCTGGGAGATCGGATCCCCGTCGCCGTCGCCCTCCGGGCCGAGGAGCTCCGCGTCGGGGATGGTGATGCGCTCGATGAAGACCGCGACTCCCGGACTCACGAGCACCGCCTTGGCCGAGTGCGTCGAGGTGCCGGGCAGGTCGACGATCCCGCCGCCGGCTCGGATGGCGTCGGTCAGCTGAGCGAGCACCGCGTCCTCGTCCACGCCGTCAGGCAGCCGGAACACGTGTTCACCGATGGTCAGCTCCGTCGCGTACACGGACCCTCCAGACCCTTCTCACGTCCGGGACACGCTACGGAGCGTGACGCCCGCCGTCGCGGGGGTTGCGCGGCGGGACCCGGAGATGCATCCTGTGCGCCCTGCGGCATCCGCTGCCGACGTGGCCGCGGGACCGGCGTCCGCGTGAGTGCTCAGCCCACCAGCTCTTCCTGCGTGGCCCCGTTCTGGCTCGGCGGCAGCGCCGGCTCCGGCACCAGGTACAGGCCGGATGGCGAGTTCGCCGTGTGCGCGAGCGCGTCGATCCACGCGGGGTTCAGCTGGGGCTTCTTGCTTCCGTAGTACTTGTAGACCAGGACCGAGCGCGGGTGCACCCAGATGGTGGTGCGCCCGTCGCCGACGCTCACGTCGTCGCGCCAGGTGAAGTGGAACGGCTCACCCCGGCGCAGCTTCGACCCGATCACGACCTGCAGATGCGCCAGCGTCCGATCGTCGAAATCGACCTTGACGGCTCCCTCGTAGATCAACTTGCCCAACGCTCACCTCCGCCCGCGCCGCCGGGACACGTCGAAAGGCACGTGGGAAACGGTGGCGTCACTCGTCATCGTCCTCTCCGGGTCCGGCCACGGCTACCCCTTGACAGCCGGGCGTTCGTCCCCGCGAGTCGCCAAGACACGCCGGGCCCGAGGCATCCGTCCCGCGTGTCTTGGCGAGTCGGGTGTGGCGGGGCGCGCCGACCGCTGTGTGGGCTGCGTTGTGGGCTGCGGTGCCCGCGAGTCGCCAAGACACGCCGGGCGCGAGGCATCCGTCCCGCGTGTCTTGGCGAGTCGGGTGCGGCGGGCGCGCCGACCGCTGTGTGGGCTGCCTTTGGGGCTGCGGTGCCCGTGAGTCGCCAGGACACGCCGGGCCCGAGGCATCCGTCCCGCGTGTCTTGGCGAGTCGGGTGCGGCGGGGCGCGCCGACCGCTGTGTGGGCTGCGTTGTGGGCCGCGGTGCCCGCGAGTCGCCAAGACACGCCGGGCGCGAGGCATCCGTCCCGCGTGTCCTGGCGAGTCGGGTGCTGTGGGCGGGTGCTGCGGCGGGTTTCTGCGTGCTGCGTGCGCCGCGCGCCGCGCGCGGTGGGGAGTGCGGTGCGGATGCCGCGTCAGCGAGTCGCCGAAACACGCCGGGTGGGGGCATCCCGTCCGGCGTGTCTTGGCGACTCGGGTGCTGCGCGGTGCTCCGCCTGCTTCGCGGTAGGAGCGCGGTTCGGATGCCGCGTCAGCGGTAGTTGACGAACTGGAGGTCTACGTCGAGGTCGGCGGCCTTGAGCAGGCGCTGCACCTCCTGGAGGTCGTCGCGAGACTTCGACTGCACACGCAGCTCGTCGCCCTGGATCTGCGACTTCACCGACTTCGGCCCCTCATCGCGGATGATCTTCGAGATCTTCTTCGCGTTCTCGGAGGAGATGCCGTCTTTGATCGTCGAGGTGATGCGGTACTCCTTGCCGCTGGCGACCGGGTCGCCGGATTCGAGGCTCTTCAGCGAGATGCCGCGCTTGATGAGCTTCGACTGGAAGACGTCGAGCACCGCCTTCGCGCGCTCCTCGGAGTTGGCCTTGATGAGCACGGCCTCGCCGCTCCACTCGATCGAAGCCCCGGTGCCCTTGAAGTCGTACCGCTGCTCGACCTCCTTGCGGGCCTGGTTGAGTGCGTTGTCGGCCTCCTGGTGGTCGACCTTGCTCACGATGTCGAACGAGGAATCTGCCATGACCCAAACCTACCGGCCGGGGCCCCCTGCCGTCTGCCGGTCGTCCAGGCCGGGTCGCCGGGCCGCGCGTCTGGTCGTCCCGCACATCGTGAACGGTGCCGCGCAGCGGTGACGGGCAACGGCGTCGCATCGGCCATAGCGGCTGTGCAAGCGGTTCCACAACACGCGAAGGTCACAGCCAGATATCGATTCGAGCGGGTCGTGTTGCCCCTTGCCGACTCGTGAGGCACAATGTAAGCGCTTGCAGTATTGCGGGCCCGGAACAACGGTCTTCGTCCTCCGTGCGGAGGCCGGCACTACACCAGCACTCAAGAGAGGCACCCACCAATGAAGGTGAACAAGAGGAGCATCGCTGCTTTCGGCGCGATTGCTGCCGTTTCCGCGCTGACCCTCGTCGGCTGCGCGAGCGGCGGCGACGCGGACTCCGGTGAGGAGAACGAGTCGGCAGGCGAGATCACGGTCTGGGTCGACGCAGACCGCGCGGGCGTCCTCGAGGACGCGGCGAAGGACTTCACCGAGGACACCGGTGTGGCCGTCAACCTCGTCCAGAAGGAGTTCGGCGAGATCCGCGACCAGTTCGTCCAGCAGGTTCCCACCGGCGAGGGTCCCGACGTCGCGGTGGGCGCGCACGACTGGCTGGGCACGCTCGTGACCAACGGTGTCGTCGCTCCCGTCGAGCTCGGCGATGCTTCGGGCGACTTCGAGCAGGTCGCCATCGACGCGTGGAGCTACGACGGCCAGGTCTACGGCGTCCCGTACGCGATCGAGAACATCGGCCTCCTGCGCAACACCGACCTTGTTCCCGAGGCTCCCACCTCCTACGACGACATGATCGCCAAGGGCCAGGCCGCGGGCACCGAGTACGCCTTCCTCGTCGGTCTCGACCCCGAGGCCGCCGACCCGTACCACCTGTACCCCTTCCAGACCTCGTTCGGCGCTCCCGTCTTCGGCAGCAACCCCGACGGCAGCTACAACGCCGGCGACCTGCAGATCGGCAACGCGGGCGGCCAGGCCTTCGCGCAGTGGCTCGCCAGCCAGGGCGCCGCGGGCACCGGCGTGCTGAACACCAACATCTCGGGCGACCTCGCCCGTGAGAACTTCGTCGCGGGCAAGTCGCCGTTCTTCCTCACCGGCCCGTGGAACGTCCCGGCTGCCGAAGAGGCGGGCCTGAACCTCGCCGTCGACCCGATCCCGTCGGCCGGCGGCCAGGCAGCTCAGCCGTTCGCGGGTGTGCAGGGCTTCTTCCTCAGCTCGGAGAGCGAGAACAAGCTCGCCGCCACGGAGTTCCTCGTGAACTACATCGGCAGCGAAGAGGTGCAGACCGCGCTCTACGAGGTCGGCGGCCGCACCCCGGCGCTCACCTCGGCCTACGAGGCGGCCGTCGCGGCCGACCCGATCACCGCGGGCTTCGGCACCGTGGGCACCGACGCCGTCCCGATGCCGAGCATCCCCGAGATGGGCTCGGTGTGGCAGTACTGGGGCGTGACCGAGGGCGCCATCATCAACGGCTCCGGCGGTGACCCGGTCGAGCTGTGGAACAAGATGTCGTCCGACATCCAGGGCGCCATCCAGTAACCGGCATGCCGGGGCGGCGTCCGCGCGACGCCGCCCCGGCGATCACTTTCCCCGCAGTTTCGAAAGAGGAGCGATGGCGACCCCGACGATTGACCGCGACGCTGCGGTCGAGACACCCCCCAGCAAGAAGTCGAGGCGCGCCGCCCGGATCGCCGAGGCGGCCGGAGCGGGGTGGAAGCTCCTGATCTTCAAGGTCGTCGCCCTCGGCCTCATCGACGCGCTCGCGCTGTACGCGGCGCTGGTCCTCTTCCAGAGCGAGCAGTGGGTCGCCGCGATCGCCGTCCTGGTCGTGACGGGCGTGGCGAACTGGGTCTACTTCAGCCGAGGGAATCTGCCCGCGAAGTATCTGATCCCGGGCCTGATCTTCCTCCTCATCTTCCAGATCTTCGTCGCCGGCTACACGGCCTACATCGCCTTCACCAACTACGGCACCGGTCACAACGGCTCCAAGGAGAGCGCGATCAACTCGCTCATGCTCTCCGCCCAGGAGCGCGTGCCGGACTCGCCGGCCTACGAGCTGACGATCGTCGAGCAGCTCGGCGAGTACTCCTTCCTGGTCACGAACCCCGACGGCGACGTCGAGCTGGGAGGCGTCGACCGCCCGCTCGAGCCGGTCGACAACGCCGAGATGGACGGCGGCAAGGCCGTCGCGCTCCCCGGCTACAACACCCTCAACTTCTCGCAGATCGTCGCCAACCAGGAGGCCATCGCCGCGATCGCGGTGCCGATCAGCGAAGACCCCAACGACGGGTCGCTGCGGACTCCGGACGGCTCTGTCGCCTACGTCTACCTCTCGAGCCTCGAGTACGACGAGGCGGCCGACACGATGACCGACACCCGCACGGGCACGGTCTACAGCGACGTCGGCACCGGCGCGTTCACGTCCCCCGACGGCGAGGAGCTGATGCCGGGCTGGCAGATCACCGTGGGGTTCGACAACTTCGTGCGAGCCTTCACGGAGGAGTCGATCCGCGCGCCGTTCTTCTCGGTGCTCACGTGGACCTTCGTGTTCGCGTTCCTATCGGTGTTCACGTGCTTCGCCATGGGCCTCTTCCTCGCGATCGTCTTCAACGATCCGCGGATGAAGTCCAAGAAGTACTACCGCCTCATCATGATCCTCCCGTACGCCTTCCCGGGGTTCCTGTCGGCGCTGGTATGGGCGGGCATGATGAACCAGGAGTTCGGCTACATCAACGTCGTCCTCTTCAATGGGGCGGACATCCCCTGGCTGACGAACGAGTGGCTGGCCAAGTTCAGCATCCTGCTGGTGAACCTGTGGCTCGGGTTCCCCTACATGTTCCTCATCTGCACGGGCGCCCTGCAGTCCATCCCGGACGACGTCCAGGAGGCCGCGAAGGTCGACGGCGCGAGCGCCTGGCAGATCTTCAAGAGCATCAAGCTGCCGCTCCTGTTCGTCGCGGTCGCGCCGCTGCTCATCGCCTCGTTCGCCTACAACTTCAACAACTTCAGCCTGATCTACATGCTGACCGGCGGCGGGCCGCGCGACGTGACGGCCGACGTCAACGTCGGCGCCACCGACATCCTCATCACGATGGTGTACAAGGTCGCCTTCGTGGGATCGACCGCCGACTACGGCCTGGCCAGCGCGTTCTCGATCATCATCTTCCTGCTGGTCGGCACGATCTCGGTCATCGCCTTCCGACGCACCAAGGCCCTCGAGGAGCTGAACTGACATGAGCGGCACCCAAGACTCCGAGAAGAAGTCCACGCTCCAGGAGTTCGGCGAGAGCGTCGGACGTGCGGAAGCCCTGATGGCCGCCCCGGCCGCCATCGACGGCTTCGACGCGAAGGAGGGCGCCGGCGTGCGCGGCGAAGGCCCCATGCCCCGTCGCCCCTTCAAGCGATACTTCCGCGAGACCGGATGGCGCCACCTCATCGGCATCGCCGTGGCAGTGTTCGCGATCTTCCCGCTGCTGTACGTCTTCTCCGCTTCGCTGAACCCGGGTGGCACCCTGCTGACGGCGAACGCGTTGTTCTCCAACGTGAGCCTGCAGAGCTACATCGACCTGTTCGGCAGCGAGCGGCAACCGTACGGCGCCTGGTTCCTCAACACGCTGGTGATCGGCCTCGCCACCGCCGCCGGCACGGTGATCCTCGGTGCGCTGGCCGCGTACTCGTTCTCGCGCATGCGCTTCACGGGCCGCCGGTTCGGGCTGACGACGCTGCTCGTCGTGCAGATGTTCCCGCAGATGCTGGCGATGGTCGCGATCTTCCTCCTCATGGTGCAGATCAGCGAGATCTTCCCCGCCATCGGCCTGAACACCCAGATCGGCCTCATCATGGTCTACCTGGGCGGCGCGCTCGGCGTGAACACGTACCTGATGTACGGCTTCTTCAACACCATCCCGTCGTCGATCGACGAGGCGGCCAAGATCGACGGCGCCGGCCACGCGCGCATCTTCTTCACGATCATCCTGCGCCTGGTCGCGCCGATCCTCGCGGTCGTCGGGCTGCTGTCGTTCATCGGCACATCCAGCGAGTTCGTGCTGGCGAGCATCATCCTGATCGATCCCGACAAGCAGACGCTCGCCGTCGGCCTGTACAAGTTCATCTCGGACGAGTTCTCCAAGAACTGGAGCCTGTTCGCCGCCGGCGCGGTGCTCGCGGCCGTGCTCCCGGTGGCGCTGTTCCTGGCGCTCCAGCGCTACATCGTCGGGGGCCTCACCGCGGGCAGCGTGAAGTAGCGGATGCCGGGGCTCCCACGCCCCGGCATCGGCCGGGGTCTGCTCGCCGCAGGCGTCGTGTCCGCCGTCCTCGCGCTCGCGGCGTGCGCCGCGCCGCAGGCCGCTGACGCCGACCGCGCGGCGCCGGACGTCGGCATCCAGCTCTTCCAGCTGCCGTGGACCTCGATCGCCGAGGAGTGCGAGTCGACGCTGGGGCCGAACGGCTTCGCGTGGGTGCTGACGTCGCCGCCGAACGAGCACGTCGACCTGCCGCAGTGGTGGGCGTCGTATCAGCCGGTGAGCTACCAGCTGGAGTCCCGCCTGGGCACACGCGACGAGTTCGCCGACATGGTGGATCGCTGCGGTGCCGCCGGCGTCGAGGTGATCGCCGACGCGGTCGTCAACCACATGACGGGTCAGGATGCCCCGGGCGCCGGGTTCGCGGGAACGCCGTACGAGCACTACGCGTACCCGGGGCTGTACGGCCCCGAGGACTTCCACCACTGCGGGCTCACCACCGACGACGACATCCTCGACTACGACTCGCGTGAGCAGGTGCAGACCTGCGAGCTGGTGAACCTCGCCGACCTCGACACCGCCAGCCCGCGCGTCCGGCAGACGATCGTCGGCTACCTCGACGATCTGCTCTCGCTGGGCGTCGCGGGATTCCGCATCGACGCCGCGAAGCACATGGCGGCCGACGACGTGGCTGCCGTCGTCGCAGAGCTTCCCGAGGGCACGCGCGTCATCAGCGAGGTGATCCGCGGCGCCGGCGAGCCGGTGCAGCCCGAAGAGTACGCCGGCTTCGGCGAGGTGTTCGAGTTCACCTATGCGCGCGACCTGTTCCCCCAGCTCGAGAGCGGCGTGTTCGCCGAACCCGAGCGGGAGGGTGACCGGCCGCTGCATGTCCCGTCCGACGCGGCGGTCGTGTTCATCGACAACCACGACACCGAGCGCGGGGAGGCCGATGTCACCTATCGCGACGGACCGCTGTACGTCATCGCCAACGTCCTCATGCTCGCCGACGACTACGGGACGCCGATCGTCTACTCGGGCTACGCGTTCTCGGATCGCGACGCCGGTGCGCCGGCCGCGCCGGACGGGACCGTGTCTCCGGCGAGCTGCGCCGACGCCACGGGCCCGGCCGGGTCCTACACCGACGGCGAGCGCACGTGCGTGCAGGCCTGGCCGGCGATCGGGGGCATGCTCGAGTTCCGCGCGGTCGCCGGTGACGCCGCCCGCCTGAAGGGCGTGGACGAGGGCGACGCGTACGGGTTCGAACGCGAGGGCCGCGGTGTCGTCGCCGTCAACGTCGGCACGGAAGAGCAGTCCGTCGAGATCCCCACCTCGCTTCCGGCGGGGGAGTACTGCGACGTCGTGACCGGTGGCCGGGAAGCGGCGGACGGCGACGGATGCCGCGGCGCGGGGTACACCGTCGCGGACGGCGTCGCCCGATTCGAGCTCGCTCCGCTCGGCGCAGCCGCGATCCACCTCGGGTCGCGGCGCTGAGGCGAGGCATCCGATCCCGTGACAGGATCGATGACCGACAACTGAACAACAACTCAAGGGCTCTGTCATGGCCGTCGCCGTGCAACCACGTCGCACCGATCTCGCACCCGGCGCGTCCGCGCCGCCTGTCTTCCGAAAGGCGAAGAGCATGACAACCCTCACCCCCCACCACGACGGCTCGCCGCTGTACGTCTCCGATCTCGCGCCGGACCTCGGCGACATCGTCACCGTGCGCCTGCGCGTGCCCGTCGGCTACGGACCGCTCTCGGCCGTGCGCACGCGCTCCAACCCCGATCACGAGCCGGAGTGGACGGATGCCTCGCCCGTCGGCTCCGCGGACGGCTGGGACTGGTGGGAGGCGCCGGTCGCCGTGCGCAACCGCCGTCACGGCTACCGCTGGCTGCTCCTGCACGAGGACGGCCGGGTCGAGTGGCTCAACCAGACCGGTCTGCACTCGATCGAGACGCTGGACGCGGAGGACTTCGCCCTCGTCGCGCACCCCGCACCGCCGTCGTGGCTGTCCGACGCCGTCATGTACCAGGTCTTCCCCGACCGGTTCGCGCGATCGGCGCAGGCCGACACGCACCCCACGCCCGAGTGGGCGATCGCCGCGAGCTGGGACACGCCGGTCGACCCCGTCATGCCCGGGCGCTCGCAGCAGTTCTACGGGGGCGACCTCGACGGAGTGATCGAGAAGCTCGACCACCTCGTTTCGCTCGGCGTGAACCTGCTCTACCTCACGCCGGTGTTCCCCGCGGCCTCCAACCACCGTTACGACGCGGCGAGCTTCGACCGCGTCGACCCGCTGCTGGGCGGTGATGAGGCCTACATCCGCCTCATCGAGGCGGCCCACGCCCGGGGCATCCGCGTCATCGGCGATCTCACGAGCAACCACTCGGGGGACCGTCACGAGTGGTTCCAGGCGGCGCTGGGCAACCCCGGCGCCCCCGAGGAGAAGTACTACTACTTCACCGACGACGCCAACACCGAGTACGTCTCGTGGCTGGGCACGCCCACGCTGCCCAAGTTCAACTGGGCCTCCGACGAGCTGCGCAGGCGGTTCATCGAGGATACGGACTCGGTCGTGGCGAAGTGGCTGAAGCCGCCGTACTCCACCGACGGCTGGCGCATCGACGTCGCGAACATGACCGGGCGGCTCGGCGACGTCGACCTCAACGCCGAGGTGCGGCAGCTGCTGCGCCGCACGATGCTCGAGATCAATCCCGAGGCGATCCTCCTCGGCGAGTCCACCAACGACGCCGCGAGCGACCTGCAGGGCGACGGCTGGCACGGCGCGATGACGTACCCGTCATTCACGCGGCCGCTGTGGGGCTGGCTGTCCGAGCCCACCGGCACGCCGTTCATGACCGCCGAGGGCGTCGAGCGCACCGAGCCGTGGTTCTTCGGCCAGCCGATCGGCGGCATACCCCGCTACACCGCCCGCCAGTTCGTCGACGCCGTCGTCCGCTTCACCGGGAGCATCCCGTGGCGCGTGCGCCTGGGCAACATGCAGCCGCTCGACACTCACACGACACGGGCCGCTTCGCGACCAACGCCGCCCCGGGTGCCATTCCGGTCGCGGTGGGCCTCATGGTGACGCTGCCCGGCCTTCCGGTCGTGTACGCCGGCGACGAGTTCGGGCTCACCGGCGCGGAGGGCGAGGACAGCCGCACCCCCATTCCTTGGGGCACCGAGGGCGAACCGGACGTCGCGGAGCGGCTCGCGCTGTATCGCGACCTCGTCGCCCTCCGGCGTGCCCACCCGGCGCTGGCCACCGGCGGTCTGCGCTGGATCCACGTCGACGACGGTCGTCGCGTTCGTGCGCGAGTCGGCGGACGAGACCCTGCTCGTGCTGGCGGCGAAGGGCGACGCGGATGCCGCGATCCCCGCGGGTGCGCTGCCTGCCGCTGCGGACGCCGAGGCGGTGTTCGGCGACGCCACGCTCGCGGTGGCCGGCGACGGCTCGGTGCTGCTTTCGGCCGACGGGCCCGCGTTCGCGGTCTGGCGGCTGGCCGGCGTGGAGGTTCCGGTCTCGTCGCATGAGGGCGTGGAGCACGCCGACGTGCTGCGCGGTGTCGTATCGGCGCACGACGCCACGCCGGCCGAGCTGGTGGAGGCGGAGTGACCTCGCCCGAGCGGTTCGACGAGCTGAGCGCGGGGCTCGCGGACGGCGTGCGGGCGCACCCGGACCTCGTGGGCCTCGTGCTCCTCGGGTCGGCGTCGGACGACGCGCGCGACCGGCGCGACGAGTGGTCGGATCACGACTTCTTCGCGCTGACCGCCGCGGGCCGCGGCCCCGAGGTGCGACCCGACCTCTCGTGGCTTCCCGACCAGGACCGTCTCGTGCTCACCGCTCGCGAGGGCGAGATCGGCTTCGTCGCCGTGTACGACGACGGGCACGTGTTCGAGTTCGCATTCTCGGATGCCGCGGAGCTGGAGGGGGCCCGCGCCGGCGATGCGACAGTCCTCGTCGACGACGAGGCGGGGACCACCGCGCGACTCCTGGGCGAGTCGCGGGCGCGGGCCGCCGGGGACGACCGGTTCGACCCCGTCAACGACACACGTCTGGTGCTCGTGAAGCTCCTGATCGGCGTGGGGCGGGTGCGGCGCGGCGAAGTGCTCAACGGCAACTCGTTCATCCGGCAGTGGGCGGTGCAGCTGCTCGTCCGGGCCATCCGCGGGCGCTTCGCGGCGGCATCCACCCCCCTTCGCGACACGATCGATCCGATGCGCCGCTTCGAGCGGGATTTCCCGACGTGGGGCGCCGACATCGCCGCTTCACTGGATCTGCCCATCGAGGAGACCGCGTTCGAGCTGTACCGCCTGACGCGCCGCATCCTCGAGCCCGGGTGGGACGCGTTCCCCTCGACGGCGGCGGACGTCGTGGCGATGCGGCTCGGCTGGAGCTGACCTCCGCCGTCCACAGGCCGCCGCGCGAGCGGCCTGTGGACGGATGACACGGGGTCGCGGCATCCTGCACACTGAGTCCCATGTCAGCGTTGACCACCATCGGGCTGCCCGTAGCCCTCGGCATCATCATGTTCGGGCTCGGCCTGAGCCTCACCCTCGGCGACTTCGCGCGCGTCCTCAAGCAGCCCAAGGCGGTGATCATCGCGCTGGCGTGCCAGCTCGTGCTGCTGCCGCTGATCTGCTTCGGACTGGTCGTCGCGTTCCAGCTTCCCCCGGTGCTGGCGGTCGGCATGATGATGCTCGCCGCCTCGCCCGGCGGGACCACCGCCAACCTCTACAGCCACCTGTTCCGCGGCGATGTGGCCCTGAACATCTCACTCACCGCGGTGAACTCGGTCATCGCCGTGTTCACGCTGCCGGTCATCACGAACCTCGCCATCCTGTACTTCGACCCGTTCGACGACCAGCTCGGACTGCAGTGGGCGAAGACGCTCGAGGTGTTCGCGATCGTCCTGCTCCCCGTCGCGCTCGGCATGATCGTGCGCCGGTTCTGGCCGCGGTTCGCCCAGGCGATGGACAAGCCTGTCCGCATCGCGTCGGTGATCATCCTCGTCATCGTGATCGCCGGGGCGGTCGCGCAGAACTGGACGCTGCTGGTCGAGAACTTCGGTCGCCTGTCGCTCATCACCATCCTGTTCTGCCTCATCAGCCTGACGATCGGCTACCTCGCCCCCCGCCTCGCACGGGTCGGCCGGCGCCAGGCGATCGCGTCGTCGTTCGAGATCGGCATCCACAACGCCACCCTCGCCATCGTCATCGCGCAGACCGTGCTCGGCTCGGTCGAGCTGTCGCTGCCGGCGGCCGTGTACGGCGTGCTGATGTTCTTCATCGCGTTCGGCTTCGGCTTCCTCATCCGCGGCCGCGCACGCGCGTCGGACGAGGCGGAGGACGACACGGCCGAGCAGCGCGCCCGCGTGGAGCCCAGCTGACGGCCGCGCGGATGCCGCACGGCGGGTGGCGCCGGCATCCGTCGTTCGTAGACTGGACCGGCGAGGAGGTGCCATGCGCCCGCTGACCGAAGATGATGTGCGTTCGTCGTTCGTGAACGCCTCACCCGACGAGCTCAGGCTCGTCTCATTGCCGCACGACTTCGTGCTGACCGACTGGGATCACCTCGACTTCCTGGCCTGGCGCGACCCGCGCACGCGCAGCCGCGGGTATGTGATCGCCGAGATCGACGGCGAGCCGTCCGGCGTCGTGCTGCGTGCGGCCGACGGGACCTCTCGGGGTCGGGCGGCGATGTGCAACCTGTGCCACACCATGCAACCGGCCGACCAGGTCGTGATGTACACCGCGCGCAAGGCGGGCGAGGCGGGGGCGCACGGCGACAGCGTCGGCACCTACATCTGCGCCGACCTGTCGTGCCATGAGACGGTGCGGCTCGCCGCGCCGCTCGCGCCCAACGAGGTCCGCGCCAGCGTCGATCGCAAGATCGACGGCACGCGGCGCCGCACCGAGGCGTTCGTGGGTCGGGTGCTCGAAGCGGCGGGGGTCCCGCGATGACCGTCGTGGTCGTGGGCGACGCACTCATCGACGAGCTGCGCGACGACACCGGCGTGCGTGAGTTCGTCGGCGGAGCGGCGCTCAACGTGGCCGTCGGCCTCTCGCGGCTGGGGGTGCCGGCCACCCTGATCGCCATGCTGGGCGATGACGAGCCGGCCTCGCGCGTGCGCCGCTATCTGGCCGACTTCGGAGTCGACCTCCTCGCGACGCCGTCGCTGATCGGCACCGCCCGCGCCGTGAGCACCCGCTCGGGCGGCGGCGAACCGGTCTACGAGTTCAACGAGGCGTCGCAGCGCCGCCGCATCCGGTTCGGGGAGGAGGAGCGGCAGGCGATGGCGGATGCCGACCTCGTGGTCGTCAGCTGCTTCGCGTTCGACGACCCCGAGCAGGCGGCGGAGCTGGCCGAGGCCGTCGCGACGACCGGCGCCTCGGTCGCCGTCGACCCGAACCCCCGCGCCGGCATGATGCGCGACACGGCGGAGTTCGTGCGCGGATTCGAGCAGCTCGCCGCAGGCGCCGTGCTGGTGAAGGTGGGAGAGGAGGACGCGGCGCTGCTCTACGACGCCCGGCTCGACGTGCTGCGCGCCCGGCTGATCGACCGCGGCGCCAAGGCTGTCCTTGCCACGGAGGGGGCGGCCGGCGCCACCATCGAAGCCGGTGAGGTCGTGGTGACCCGGCCGATCTCGAGCCTTCCCGGCCGGATCGTCGACACGATGGGCGCCGGCGACGCCGCGTTCGCCGCGACGGTGCGCGCACTGGTGGACGGCGTGCCCACAGACGCCGCCGGATGGGAGGCCGTGCTCCAGACCGCGATGGACGTGGCCGGGGCGACCTGCCGCTTCGAGGGTGCCCTGCTGCGCACGCCGAGCGCGTTGGACGGCATGGACATCGACCGCATCGGCACGTGAGAGCGCGGGTGGCACCGCGGTGCTGCCGCTGTCGGGCTGCCGATTTCTGACCTCGCGCAACAACGCGTAAGATTGTGGATCGCGCCTCCGGTCGACTGGAAAAGCCGGGCGGGTGCGCACTCGGCGAGTTACCCAAGCGGCCAAAGGGATCTGACTGTAAATCAGCCGGCGTAGCCTTCGGGGGTTCGAATCCCTCACTCGCCACCATTCCCGGAACGCGCCCCGACTGCGGGGCGCGTTCCGGCGTTTCGGAGCATCGCCCGCAGGCCCAGGCCCGTCAGCACCGCAACGGTGGTCGCCATGAGCACGCCGGCCACGGCGAAGAGTGCGAAGGTGAGCGCCGCCGGCGTCGTCTCATCCACCCAGGGCGAGGGCAGGAAGGTGAACGCGATGCCGACCAGCCACGCGCCCATGTTGATGGGCAGCCACCACCACGAACCGGGCACGCCGGCGCGGGCGAGCAGCGGACGCTGAGCCAGGGGAATGGTCGCCAGCAGCGCGAGCGCGGCCGGCGCGGCGATCGCCCACGTGGCGGGCGAGGCCCAGTCGATCTCAGCCCCGAGGTCGGCGAGCGTCGAGGGCAGCATCCCGATGGCCCAGGCGACGGATGCCGCCACCGCCGTCGCGGCCACCCACGACCCGATCGGCACCTCCGCCCGCGAGTAGCGGGCGCCGAGAGCCTGGCCGAGGCCGAGCAGGGCGCCCTCTCCAGCGCCGAAGACGACGAGCACGCCCCAGGCCGACCATGCGCTCAGCCCGAGGGCGGCTGCCACGGCGAAGGCCGTGACCGGGATGAGGAAGCCGAGACTCTCCCCGAGCACCGTGAAACCCACCCAGCGCCGCAGCCGCAGCGGCGGTGGCGCGGCCGTCACCGGCGGGCGCGGACGCGAGACGCTCTGCACAGGCTCACGGTACGAGGCGAGGCGTGCGGGCACACCCCCCCTGTGCGGCGTGCCACCGGGGCGATCCCGAAACCGCCCGCGCCGCGTGTCAGGATGGGCGTGCCGGGCTCGCCGCCCGCCTCCCGAGAGGAACGTCATGACCGCGCCGGACCCGTATGCGACGCCACAGCCGGAGCGCGCCGACGCCTCCCTTTCGCCGCTGCTGCGAGCCGCGATATGGGTCGCGATCGGCGCCCTCATCGCCGCCGCGATCGTCTGCGTGGTCTGGGTGCTCGTCGGCTCGCAGAACGGGCTCATCGGGCGGGCCTTCCTCACGATCCTCCTGCTCGCCGCGTTCGCGGGCGTCGCGATCCTGGACGCCCACCTCGCGCCCCGCCGCCCGGCGTGGTTCGCCCTGGCGAGCATGGCGTCGTGGATCGTCGCGCTGCTCCTGGGCGCGATCATGATCTGGATGCCCGAGCGCTTCCCATGGCTCGGTGTCTCGCGGTTCATCCAGTTCCTGCTGATCGTGCTCATCCTGCAGCTGGTGCTGCTGCACCTGCGCCTCTACCTGAAGGCCTTCCAGCGCCATGACACGACCTTCACCCGTGCCGTCGTCATCGTCACGGTCGCGCTCGTGGTCGCGCTCGCCGCGCTTCTGATCATCCCGCTGGCCTTCGGCGAGTGGATGTTCCTGGCCGAGCTCTACTGGCGGGTCGTCGTGGCTGTCGCGATCCTCGCGGCCGTCGGGACCGCGCTCGTGCCGCTGGTGAACCTGCTCTTCGCGCCGAAGCGCCAGCGGTCGCGCCCGGTCGCCGCGCCGCTCGCCGCACCGCCGGCGGCACCCGCATCCGCGACGCAGGAACTCCTCCCGTGGCCGACGTTCATCGACGGGGTCACGCCGCTGCCCATGCTCCCCGACGGCTCCCCGGACTGGAACGCCTACCACACCGGGCACCCGTCGCCGGGCGCGCGGGTGTTCGTGCCCCTCGCGGCGGCCACTGACCCGCCTCCGCCGCCCGCCCCGGCCGGGCCGGCGCCGCGCGCCGAGGGCACCCCGGCGCCGCAGCCCGGCTTCCCGCCACCGACACGCCCCGGTTACGAGGGCTACCCGCCACCGCCGCCGCTGCCGCCGCACCCGTAGGCCGGAGCCGCCGCGCCGCCTGCCGCAGGCGGGTCCGCTCTTCGCAGCCGCCGACCGCAGCTCAAGCCCTGGGCCCCGCGGACCGGTCGCCTCCTCGGACCCGCGCGGGCCGCGTCAGCGCGCGAGCAGCTCCAGCGCGGCCATGGCGGCGTTGTGGCCGCCCAGGCCACTCACCGCGCCCCCGCGGCGCGCGCCCGAGCCGCAGAGCAGCACCGTCGGGTGCGCGGTGGCGACGCCCCAGCGCTCCGCGGGGGAATCCAGCGGCTCGTCGTCGCCGGCCCACGGCCACGACAGCGCGCCGTGGAAGATGTCACCGCCGACCATGCCGAGGTCCCGTTCGAGGTCTGCGGTGGTGCGCGCTTCGACACACGGTGTGCCGTCGGGCGTCTCCAGCACGCAGTCCGCGATGGGTTCGGCCAGCACGGCGTCGAGCGAGCGCTGCGCGGCGGCGAGGAGCTCGGAGCGCGCGGCATCCCGATCCCGCCCCGCCACCAGCCGGTGAGGGACCTGCAGGCCGAACAGGGTGAGGGTCTGCGCTCCGGATCGCCGCAGCTCGGGGCCGAGGATCGACGGGTCGGTGAGCGAATGGCAGTAGATCTCGGCGGGGAGGGGATCGGGGATGCCGCCGCCGGCCGCGACGCGGTGGGCGGTGTCCAGCTGCGAGAGGGTCTCGTTGACGTGGAACGTGCCGGCGAAGGCGGCCTCCGGCGCGACACCGGTGTCGCGCAGCCGGGGGAGCCGGCGCAGCAGCATGTTGACCTTCAGCTGTGC
Source organism: Microbacterium atlanticum (assembly GCF_015277815.1). Lineage (NCBI taxonomy): Bacteria > Bacillati > Actinomycetota > Actinomycetes > Micrococcales > Microbacteriaceae > Microbacterium > Microbacterium atlanticum. The sequence continues at coordinate 2,947,568 of NZ_CP063813.1, read as the reverse complement.
ACCCTCGGGCCGCGGGGCCTCGGCACCGCTTACCGCGTCCGCACCGCCCGCCGACAGGAGATCGGCCAGCAGCGCCGGTCCGACGCCGCTCAGCACCAGCCGGGCGTGCACCGCGGAGTCGTCGCCGAGCCGCACCTCGCCGTCAGGGGAGATCGCCACCACTTCGCTGCCGCTGCGGAGCTCGGCTCCCGCGCTGCGCGCGGCCCGCGTGAGCGCGGCCGACACCTCTCCCATGCCGCCGACCGGCACGTCCCAGTCCCCGGTGCCGCCGCCGATCACGTGGTAGAGGAAGCAGCGGTTCTGACGCAGATCCGGCTCGTCGGCCGCGGCGAACGTGCCGATGAGCCCATCGGTGAGGGCGATGCCTCGAACGAGGTCGGTGCTCAGCGAGGCTCGCAGCAGGCCACCGAGGGGCTGCTCGACGAGCTCCGACCACAGGCGGTCATCGCCGAGCCGCGCGCGCAGGTCCGATCTGCGCAGCAGCGGTTCGGTCATCGAGGGGAACACCAGCCGCGCCACGGGCGCGAGCCGCTCGGTGAAGCCGGCATACCGCTCGGCCTCGCGCGCGCTGCCGGTGACGCGTGCGAACGAGTCGGCGGTGGCTGCGGCATCCGCGTTGTCGATGAGGACGCCGCGCGCCGGATCGGCGGGGTCCGGCGTGTACGAGGAGTATCGCCGCCGGAGCAGACGGATGCCGAGACCGAGGTCGCGCACGATGCGCTCGGGCAGCAGGCTGACGAGGTAGGAGTAGCGCGACAGGCGCGCATCGACGCCTTCCCACGGCCGCTCCGACACCGCCGCGCCGCCCAGGTGCTCGAGGCGCTCGAGGACGACCACCGACCGGCCGGCGCGGGCGAGGTAGGCCGCGGCGACCAGCGCGTTGTGGCCGCCGCCCACGATCGCGACGTCGTACGTGCGGTCCGAGGACGATGCCACCATCCCCAACACGTTAGCGAGCCGCGCGACCGACGCGGTTCAGGAGCCCGGACTCCTGCGGCCGGGCGGCGGCCCGTGGCCCGTTAGCGTGGTCGGTATGACTCTCGTGCAAGACCTCGAAGCCCTTGCGATCGATATCGCCCGGGAAGCGGGCGACCTCGCCCGGAGGCGCCGCGACGCGGGCGTGTCGATCGCCGCGACGAAGTCCGCTCTGGCCGACATCGTCACGGAGGCCGATCGAGAGGTCGAAGCGCTGATCCGCGCACGACTCGCGCAGGAGCGACCGGACGACGCCTTCCTCGGAGAGGAGAGCGGCGCCGAAGGCGGCGCGAGCGGCATCACGTGGGTCGTCGATCCCATCGACGGCACCGTGAACTACGCCTACGGCATTCCCGCCTACGCCGTCAGCATCGCCGCCGTCCGCGGCGAGCCCACCCCGGCGCAGTGGGAGGCGCTGGCCGGCGTCGTGTACGCGCCGGTCATCAGAGAGCTGTTCCATGCCGCGCGCGACCACGGCGCGTGGCTCGGCACCGACCGTATCCACGTGAACAGCGAGGTGGGGCCGGCCGGCGCGCTCCTGGCGACCGGTTTCGGCTACGACCCGGCCACCCGCCCGGGCGACATCGAGCTGATCTCCGGTGTGATGCCGGGCCTGGCACGTGACCTGCGACGCGGCGGTGCGGCATCCCTCGATCTGTCGTACGTCGCCGCCGGCCGGCTGGACGGCTACTTCGAGCGGGGGCTCGCGCCGTGGGACCTCGCCGCCGGGTCGCTGCTGGTCACCGAGGCCGGCGGGCGGTTCCGCCGCGCCGAGCCCGACGGCTCGTCGCGTGCGCCCCTCGTGGTCGCGGCGACCCCGGCGGTCTTCGAGCGGCTCGCCGTGGCCGCCGGCATGTCGTGACCGGCGTCTCATCGAACTCTCATGTGTGCCGCGCGGTGAAATCCGAGCCGTACATGGCATTCCCAGGACGCCCGGGGTAGTGTTTACCCGTTCGTTACCTTCGCTGCCCGAACTGCGAAGGTCGTCATAGCCCACGACCGCCTTGCCGCCTCAGCCCCGCGCGGCACGACCCGAGAGCCCGCCGCCGCTTTGCCTTTCGACGCACCCCTGGCCGAATCTGCGCCCACGCGCCGGTCCAGCCGGACCTCCGCCACGCCTGTGCAGGTGACGCCGGAGACCGCGGGTGCAGGCCGCCGTGAGGCCCTGAGCACTGCTGCGGAGCGCCCGGCCGTCGTGTGGAGTCGCTCCGCCGAGCTGACGAAGACGGATGCCGCGCCCGCCGCCGCGACCCAGGCACAGCTCGGGAGCCCCGCAGGCCAGACGACGACGGCGAGCCTCGCGCCGGCATCCCGCCGTCAGCGCCCCGCCGCCCGCCCGATCGTGGCCGTGCAGGACGCGCCGGCCGCCCCGCCCTCGGCGCCGACGGCAGACGGCCCTGCTCCGGCCGCGCCGCTGACGAGCCGCCGCGCCCGCCGTGCGCAGACCGGCCAGTTCGGCGCCGTCGGCGCGCCGGCCGGAGAGCCCGCCGCGGCCTCGAAGCCTCCGTTCGAGCTCCTCGAGCCGCTCGTCGACGGCGAGACCGCGCCCATCCCGACGCCCACCAGCTCCACCGTGCGCGCGGGCGCTGCGTCCGGCAGCGCCTCGACGTGGATGGCGGGATCCTTCGCGAAGATCCTCGCGGCAGAGGCCGTCGCCGCCGCTGCAACGACGGCGCCGCTGGTGGAGGCGACGGCCGCCGCCGCTCCCGAGCCCGTCGTGTCCGAGCCGGCGCAGGCGGCCGCGTCGATTCCGGTTGCCGAAGCCGGCGGGTCCGCCGAGCCGCGTCCGACCGCTCCGGACGCCCGCCCGGCGACCGAGCAGATCCACCCCCTCACCGGGCCGATCCCGCAGGCTGCGGCATCCGACGTCGACGAGTTCGAGGCCGCTGCCCGCCTGTTCGAGTTCACGGGCGAGACGCCCGTGCAGCAGCCCTCCGCCGAGACGGCTCAGGCCGGCGATGCCGAGACGGCCGAGGCCCGACCCGCCGCCGACGACAGGCCCACCGCGCACGCGGCTCCCCGCCGCTCGAAGGCCGGCCGCGGCGCGTCGTTCCGCCGGGTCGCCACCGCCTCGTTCTCGGGCAGCGTGCTCGGCATCGTGGGGCTCATGGCCGTGGGCATGACGACGCCCGCCGAGGCGGTCGCCGCAGTGCGCGGCGTCGACGCCTCGCTGTCGGTCGTCGCACCGGGCGATCAGAGCGTCCCGGTGATCGACGAGGCCGAGATCCAGGCCTACGTCGCACCGGCGGGCATCGAGCACGACACGTTGGACCGTCCCGAGAACTACACGACCACGACGACGGCTCAGCTGGCGTCGGAGGCCGGGATCAAGAACTTCTCGAACCTGTTCCGCAACGACCCGAACTCCAACATCCAGTGGCCGTTCACGGTCGGCGTGACGATGTCGTACGGGTTCGGCATGCGCTCCGGCCGCATGCACGAGGGCGTGGACTTCACGCCGGGTGCCGGAGCCCCGATCCAGGCCATCGCCGACGGCACGGTGCGCGTGGCCTCCGAGGCGGGCGGCGCCTACGGCGTGCACGTGATCATCGACCACGTCGTGGACGGTCAGCTGATCTCGAGCCACTACGCGCACATGGAGTACGGCTCGCTCCAGGTGTCGCCCGGCCAGCACGTCACGGTCGGCACGGTCCTGGGTCGCACCGGCAACACCGGGCGCTCCTACGGGGCGCACACGCACTTCGAACTGCTCCAGAACGGCACCACCGCCATCGACCCGATGCCGTGGCTGCGGGAGCACACCGACGGCACCCACACCGTGGGCTGACGGTTCGGAAGGGTGCCGGGCCTCTGGTATCCTCTTCTAGTTGCCTGCTCGCAGGCGGCACGCCCCGATAGCTCAGTGGCAGAGCACTTCCATGGTAAGGAAGGGGTCGTCAGTTCAATCCTGACTCGGGGCTCGCAGCATCCGTTCCCGTGACGGATGCCACGCGGCAGGGTAGCTCAGTTGGTGAGAGCGCACGACTCATAATCGTGAGGTCGCGGGTTCAAGCCCCGCTCCTGCTACAGAAGAATCTCACTTGACCAGGGTTTCTTGTCCCACCTGAAGGGGCAGAGATTCGATGTCGTCAACGTTTATCCACCGCTTTTGCGCGGGCTCGCGTAATCTGCGCGCGCTCAGCAGCAAGGTGCTCGCCGGGCCTCGGTTCACCTGGGGTCACCTGGCGCACCTGTTCGATATGAACACCGAACGCCTCGCTGGGCTCGGCCTCGAGCCGATGCTCACAACCAGTGAACTCGCCGAGTACCTCGGCGTCCACGTGCAGGCGATCTACGACCTGCGCGCCGACGGCCGCGGCCCCACCGGCATCCGTGTCGGCCGCGAACTGCGGTACCGCATCTCCGATGTGCGGAGTTGGTTGGACCGACTCCACGAGCCCGAGCCAAGTCTTGCAGTGAGCGGAGGTGGGCACTGATGGCTGGGCGTCCGCGGCTGCCGATCGGCACCTTCGGAGAGATCACTGCGACCAAGGTCGCGCCGGGGCGGTTTCGTGCTTCCACCCGCTTCCGAGACTGGGACGGGCAGACTCGTCAAGTCACCGCATCCGGGTCGTCGGCCAACGCTGCGAAGAATGCGTTGAAGGACGCTCTCGCAGGGCGGATGCGGATCGGCGGTACCGGCGATGGGCTCACTGCCGACTCATCGTTCGCCGAGCTCGCTAACGCTTGGCTCGACGACCTCAGGGTCGACCCCAGCAGATCAGACGGGACGAAAGAGGTCTACGAGCGCGAGTTGACGTCGCTCGTTCTTCCCACGTTCCAGCACTTCACGATTCGTGAGGTCACTGTTGGGCGCGTGGAGCACTTCCTCAAGACCCAGCATGCCAAGTCGTACGCGCGCGCGAAGCACTCGCGGACGATCCTGAGCATGGTGCTCGCATTTGCGGTACGCCGGGAGATCATCCCTCGGAATCCCGTCAAGGAGACCTCCCGACTGAAGAAACCGAAGCACGTCCCCAAGGCGCTCACCGTCGACCAGATCCGCGCAATCCGAGCGGCAGCACGGGATTGGCGGGCGGAGCCAGGTCGATTGGGGCCGCGCCCAGACGGCCAGGTGCGCGACGTGATTGAACTCATGCTGGGGTCACTGACTCGTATCGGGGAAGCGCTCGCACTGCGCAAGTGCGATGTCGACATGACCGCCGACCCACCCACGCTCCACATCTGCGGAACGATTGTCGTTCGAAAGGGAGTCGGCGTCGTTCGACAGGCGAAGCCGAAGACCGATGAGTCAAATCGAGTTGTCGCCATCCCGGCATTTGCCGCGGCTGTGGTGCGGCGTCGACTGGCGCGTATCGCCGGGGACGACCCGGACCATCTGCTCTTTTACTCTCGCAAGGGCACACCGCTCGCGCCGCACAATGTACGGAGGACTTTCCGCGAGATCCTCAAGATCGCCGGGCTGGAGGGAGCGGACATCACGCCACATTCCTTTCGTCGAACCGGTGCCACGCTGCTCGCGAACGAGCTCGGGATCGAGACGGCAGCCGATGTCTTGGGCCACACCTCGATCAAGACGACGAAGGACCACTACGCAGAGCCGGATCGATCGGTCGACCCGATGCCCGCAGCCGTCTTGGAGAAGCTTGCGCCGGGCGACTGAGATTCTCCAGGGATGGCGGTCGTGACTGCCGGGCATTGCCCGCCGGCACGTGTCTATCCGCGCATCGCGCACTACGCGAGCATGGCACCGACATATGTATCGGTCTTCCTGGAGCGACCCGCGATCGTCAGGCCGCTTGCTGAGCACACCGCCGCACTGATCGGCGACTTCGGGGCGAGTGATCGCGTCATTCTCGATGCGTTCAGTGGCAGGGCACCGCTGACGGGTGTGCTTCCCTTCGACCTGCCGTCGTCGATGCGGGCCGTTGAGAACTCGCGGGAGGATGTCCCGTTCGACACGACCGATCCATACCTTCGGGCCGGGACGGGGATTCGCCGAGCATCGGGGGTCGCGGCTCAGCGCTTGAACACCGGCCCCAGTCGGTCGGACAGTCGAGGTCGGGAAGAGCGGTCCCTCGCATTCGACTCGGAAGGATGAACGCGCTGGCCAAGCGCCGACACGCTCCTGGCGCCCGCCGCATCGTGGACCGAGCACTTCTTCGCACCGAGCTGTCGCTCACATGAGAGGCTGTACGCGCCCCGTGGCGAGGACGGCGGCCTGAGGGCTCGACCCACGCTTCCGCCACGTCGCACGCCCCGCTCTACGCGCGCGGGAGCCCCCGTGCGTTCCCACCGCAATCAGCCATCTCACCGATCGGAGGCCCCTTGACCGCCAACCTCGAGCTCGACCCCAACAACCTTCTGCACGCACGTGTGCTCGCTCGCCTGGAGAACGACCGCATCGCCTGGCTGGGGACGAACGGTCGCCAGGGATATCCCCACAGCGTTCCCGTATGGTTCGCCTGGTGGCGGGGGCAGGCGGTGATTCTTGTCCACCCGGGCACAGCCAAGGAGCGGAACCTGCGTTCAGACCCGCGCGCATCATTGCACCTCGAGACCGGCCAGAACGAGCAGGAGTTCATCCTCCTGCGCGGATCCGCCGAGATCTCCGCCGAGCGCACAGCGACCTGGATGGATCGCATTCGGGGAAACTACCGACACAAGTACGGCGATGACGTGATCGCCGCGGTCGGTGACGGGGGCGACAGCCTCATCGTGACATTCCGGCCGCGCTGGCTCACGGCAGCCTGACCACGCTGTGGCCAGGCTGCTGGGTCGGCGGGCTTCGCATGCGGTGGGTCTCAGAGGACAGGGCCGAACGCTCCGCGTGGTGCCATGAATGAGTGCGCGACGGGAGGGAGGCTTCGATGGGTGCACCGACGATGGCTGACGTTGCCCGCCTGGCCGGCGTGTCGAAGAAGACCGTCTCCAACTACGTCAACGGGTATCCGTACATCCGGCCGGATACGCGTCCGCGCATCGAGGCCGCCGTCAGTGAGCTCACCTACAAGCTGAACATCTCCGCGTGCAATCTGAGTTCGCGATCGATCCCGATGCTGTCGTGGACCGCGCCCTGGTCACGCTGCTGGCCGGTGAGTCCGCGCGTTTCGCTGTCATCGGTGCCACGAATGCCGATGACTCGGCGTTCATTGTCGGGTCCGTGCCCCGTTCGGCAAATGTCCTTGTGCAGAATTAGCACGCTGAGGACATCGCACGCGCAGCGAAGTCTTCGCGCGACCGGCCCGCGGGGACGGCACGACACGAACGATCAGTGGGCCGCCGCTCTGGTCGGGACGCGCGAGGCGGCCTGATCGGGAGCCTCAGCCCGGCTCGACGAGCTTGAGGAGGGTCCGCAGCGCCAGTTCGCGAGACTCCCGCGGACTGCGCGGCGGTGTGCCCTCGGCGGGTGGTGTCGGCATCTCGATCGAGTAGAGGGCTGACCACAGCATCGACACCACCCAGTCCGCTGGCATCGCGGCATCGATGGAGCCGTCGGCGTGCCCACGCGCGACGATCTGCTCGGGCCGCGACTCGGGGTCCACCTCCAAGCCGCCCTGGTAGTTGTCGGCGTACATCCACCAGGCGAACACGTGCAACTGATCGAGCAGCTCGCTCGCCAGGCGGGCGAAGGCTTCGATCCCGGTGCCGTCAGCGGGGCGCGCGCGCTCGACGGCCGCGAGGTGCTCGGCCTTGACGTACTCGTGGATCGCGGCCTCGAGCGTCGTGCGGTCGCCGTAGTAGCGATGCAGGGTGCTCCGCGCGACGCCGGCCGCGTCCGCGATGTCGCCGAGGCTCGCGGCCGGACGCTTCGTCAGGGTGGCGATGGCCGCGTCGAGAATCGCCCGCCGCGTCCGCTCACGGGTCGCGCTCTCGGGGTTCGCCTCGGTCATGGATGCCGATCGTACAGGAAGGCGCGTTTACGAGACATAGCTGCTCTTTTGTGAGACACTTATGTCTCATTTATCTTTCGCCCTCGCGCGACGCCACCTGCCGAACCCGGAGTTCTTCTATGGCCGAGATGCACACCGCCGCAACGTCCCTGCCCGGGACGTCGCGCACGCTCACCTCCCGCCAGCGTTGGCTGGCGCTCGTGGTCCTCACTGGCAGCCTGCTGGTCGTCATGATGGACATGACGATCCTGATCCTCGCGCTGCCGGCGCTCACTGCCGAGCTCAAACCGACGGCGACCGAGCAGCTGTGGATCGTCGACGCCTACTCGCTCGTCCTCGCCGGACTGCTGATCCCGATGAGCGCGCTGGCTGATCGCTGGGGTCGCAAGAAGATCCTGCTGGCGGGATTCGTGATCTTCGGCGTCGTCTCGGTGCTGGTGCTCTTCGCCGACAGCCCGTCGTCCGTGATCGCGCTGCGGGTCCTTCTGGGCGCCGGTGGCGCGATGATCATGCCGACCACGCTGTCGATGATCCGCAGCATCTTCCCGGATGCTGCGGAGCGGGCTCGGGCGCTCGCGATCTGGGCTGTGGTCGCCAGCCTCGGCGGGATCATCGGCCCCGTGCTCGGCGGCGCTCTGCTGCAGTTCTTCTCGTGGCACTCCGCGTTCCTCATCAACGTGCCCTTCGTCGCGATCGCACTGATCGCCGGTGCCCTCCTGCTGCCCGAGTCCCGCGATCCGAACCCTCCCCGGTGGGACTTCCTCGCCACGCTCCTGGCGATGGCGGGCATGGTCGCCATCGTTTGGGGCATCAAGGAAGCCGCGAAGAGCGCGTGGGCGGATCTGGGGTCGTGGGCTTTGATCGCCGCGGGCCTCGCGCTGATGGGTCTGTTCGTGCTGCGGTGCCTCCGGCGGCCCGATCCGCTGCTCGACGTCCGGTTGTTCCGCAGTAGGCCCCTCACGGCCGGCGCGATCGCCGCTTTCACCGCCAGCGTTGCGATGGCGGGAATGCTGTTGCTCGTGGCCCAGTGGCTGCAGAGCGTCGCGGGGTTCAGCCCGATGCTCGCGGGGGTCGCCCTCCTGCCGATGGCGATCGGGTCGCTGATCGTCGGTCCGTTCGCCCCGGCTCTCGCCCGCGTCCTTGGCACGCGCAACGCCCTGGCCGCTGGTCTGGCCGTCGCCGGCGCCGGACTGCTCTGGATCTTCCTCACCGGAGGCGTGACGTCGTACTGGCAACTCGTCGGCCCACTCGCGCTGGTCGGCGCAGGCACCGGGGCACTCGCAATCGCATCCGCCGTGATCATGGGGAGCACGCCCGCAGCCAAGGCGGGTAACGCCGCGGCCATCGAGGAGTCGATGTACGACCTCGGGAATGTGCTCGGTGTCGCGCTGCTGGGAAGCATCTCCCTCGCGGCGTACCGCACTCCCGTCGACGTCGACGCGTTCCTGCCCCAGGGCCTCACTCCCGACCAGATCTCGCAGGTCGAGGAATCGATTGCAGGGGCGCAGATCGTTGCCGCCGAGACCGGCATCACCGCATTGGGTGATCAGGCGGCCGTGGCGTTCGCTGACGCGCTGGGCCAGGCCTCGCTCATCGGCGCGATCGTTCTGCTCGTCGCCGCCGGCGCGGTGCGCCTCCTCGTGCCCGGCCAGTTCAGCATCACCGAGCAGCACCACCACTGATCGACCAGCATCCGATGCTGTTAGGCGAGGCTGCAAGGTGAGCGACCCGGATGTGAATCCTCGCGTGGGATAGACCCCGTCCGACTACTTGTCGACGAGCGTCATCTCGAACGAGTAGCTCTCGGGTGAGTAGCAATGCTGCCCGAACTCCACTGCCCGTCCCGAGTTATCGAAGGCCGTCCGCGACATCGTCAGCACTGCGCCACCGTGAGGTATACCCAGCAGTTCGCTTTCGAGAGAAGTAGCGGAACGAGCGCTGATGCGCTGCTTCGCGACCCGCATCGTGACGCCGCGGTTACGCATCAGCTGGTAGAGCCCGAATTGCTCGAGCTGTTCGGCAGTGAAATCGGTGAAGTCGCGCGGCAGAGTGTTGTCCAGGACGGCGATGGGAACGCCGTCGGCCGAACGAAGGCGAGTGACATGCAGAACCTTGTCGCCGACGGGAACGCCGAGCGCATCGGCGGTGGCTTCGTCCGCTTGCGCGACCTCGTATCGGATGACGCGAGTCGTCGGCTTTTGGTTGCTTTGGCTGAGGTCCTCATACAGGCTGGTCAACTCGACCTTGCGGCTGATCTGGCCATGCACGACCTGAGTGCCGATGCCCCGTCGACGCACGAAGAGCCCCTTGTCGACGAGTTCCTGTATCGCACGTCGCACGGTCGGCCGCGAGAACCCGAAACGCTGGCCGACGGAGATCTCGTTCTCGAGCCTTGCGCCCGCGGGTAGTCGTCCGTCGTGTATCGCCTCCTCCAAGACGGTCGCAATCTGGTAGTAGAGCGGCACCGGGCTGGAGCGGTCCACCTTGAGGAAGAAATCAGTGGGGAGCAGATGCTCCTCTTGAGCCATGCCGTCGCCCCGTTCGTCATATTTCCTATTGTCTTGACAATAGTATAGAGATACTACTATGTCAGGTCGCTGTGCGGGCGCGTCGATCGATCGCGAGAGTGGCCTGGGTTAGGTTTCGGGTATGGAAGGCGCTAACGTGCGGCGAACGGTGACCATGACGGACGTCGCGCGGGAGGCGGGTGTGTCGCGACAGCTCGTCTCGCTCGTCATTCGCGATGTCGGGTATGTCGCCCCGGAGAAGCGCGCTCTCGTGCTGGATGCGGCCGAGCGGCTCGGATACCGGCGCAACAACCTCGCCGCCAGTCTGGCAGGGCGGCGCACCTACTCGATAGGCCTCGCTGTGCTCGACATTCACAACCAGGTGTATGCGGACTTCACGGACGGCGTCGCCGATGTGGTGGAGCCGGCAGGCTATCAGCTGCTGCTCGCGACCGGGCCCCGGCGAGACGAGCGTGGCGTCACCGGCCTGGAATCGCTGGTCGGCCTGCGGGTGGACGGCATTCTGATCGCCACCCACGTCGCAGGCAGTGACGATCTCGGACGTGTGCTCGCGGGTACCCCGGCCGTGACGCTGGGCGAGGCGACCGGCCTTCCGCACGTGGACGCGGTGCACGGTGACGACTTCGCGGGGGCGCGCGCCGCGACAGATCACCTTCTGAGCCAGGGACATCGCGACATCGCCTTCCTGACCGGTCCCGAGACGCGCCAGGGCGCAGCGCGCGCGGCCGGCTATCGCGCGGCAATGGAGGCGGCGGGACATCCGGCGAGGTTCGAGCAGGCGGATGCCACCGAGTCCGGCGGTACGAAGGCGCTGCTGGCGATGCGCCGCGCCGACCGACTTCCGACGGCCGTGGTGTGCTACAACGATGCCGCCGCTTTCGGCGTGCTCGCATGCGCTCATCGCGAGCGGATCCGTGTGCCGGAAGATCTCGCAGTGGTCGGCTATGACAACACCCGCGCCGCGGGCTATCCCGGCGTCGGGCTGACCTCGGTCGACCAGCACGCGAGGACGATCGCTTCGCAGGCGGCGACGCTGCTCCTCGAGCGGATCGACGACCCGGACCGTCCGGCCGTCGTGGAGACCGTGACGCCCCGGCTTGTGGTGCGGACCTCCTCGAGCCGGTTCCTGGTGCCCGCTTCTTGAGTGGCGCCAACCCTTAGCGCGCGCTACTATCGTCGGGTCCGCGACCGAAGACCTGGAGCAGATCGTGTTCGAACCTCCCGACGACGTCGTGGCGTTCATCGCCGACTACATGAATGAGACCCACCAGGACGCCCTCGCCGAGATTGCCGTGGCGCACGGCGCTTCCGCTCGGTCGGCCAGGATCGTGGGCATGTCCGGCGCTGTCCTGACGCTGGCCGTCATCGACGCCGGCGGCGCGCGCCAGGACGTCGACATCCCGTGGCCCGCGCCACTCAGCGCTCGCGAAGACATCCGACGCCACCTGCAGGAGATGCAGGAGGAGGCGCGGTTCGGTCGGTCCTGATCGGGCCGCAGACTCATTCGAGGAGAGATATGACGCGTGACGTCGCCCCCATTTCCCGCTGGCAGGACCTCAGCGACCGTCTACCGCGTTCGGACGGCTGGATGCACTCCGGCATCGCCATCACCCCCGACGGAACGATCTACTGTGCGCACCCGCAAGGTCGTGCCCTTCTCGTGATCGACCCCGAGGGGGCCACCCGTGAGGTGCCCACGGCTCTCACCGAGCTTCACGGGATTGCCCGAACCTCAGATGACGGCGTGCTCGCCGTCGCCGACCCGGGGTACCGGATGCTGCCCGGAGAGGACGCGCACTACGAGGCGGAATGGAAGCAGGGGCGTGCGGTGCTGCTCGCCGTGGCCGACGGCCGGATCGTGGTCGAACTCGCCCAGCCGGACCTGCCGGTCTACAGCGAGGCGTGCTGGCGGCCGACGTCGATCGATGTGGACCGCGGACAGGGCGGCACTGACGAGGTGTGGGTGGCCGACGGGTACGGCGCTGACCTCGTGCACCGCTACGCGTCTGATGGCACGCTGCTCGGCACGTACGACGGCTCCGAGACCGGCGCGAGGTTCTCATGTCCGCACGGCATCGTCCTGCGCCGACGCGGAGACGAACTGCGCGCCCTCGTCGCGGATCGGTCGAACCATCGCATCGTCGTCCTGGACCAGGACGGCCGCGCGGTCTCGGTCTTCGGCGAAGACCAGCTCGACAGTCCGTCCTCTTTCGCGCTGCTCGGCGAGGACCTGTTCGTCACCGAGCTGTTCGGCGGGGTCGCCCAGTTCGACCGCGAGGACAGCTTCGTGCGGCGCCTCGAACCGCGGCGTGTCCGCTCGCACGAGGGGGCCGGTTGGCCGAACCGACTGGGCGAGGACGGCGAGGCGCTTTTCGCACCGGATCTCGTGCCTGCCACCTTCAACAGCCCGCACGGCATCGCCGCTCACGAAGGGGATCTCGTGCTCACCGAGTGGCTCATCGGCGGGCGTCTCGTGCGTGTGACTCCATAGCATCGACCGACTCGGACCCCGTGCGCCCGACCGCTCCGGCGGTCGGGCGCACTGCTGTCGCGGGGGAGATCGCGACGTGCTTGACGCGGATGTTGGCGCGCGCTACTGTTCTGATGTTGGCGCGCGCCAATACTGTTCCGAAGAAGGAAGTGACGTCGATGGCGATGAGCATCGAGAAGCCGTACGTCGAGGCCGAGTACGACCCGATCTACGACCCGTTCACCGCGGAGTTCCAGGCGGACCCCTTCGCCTCGTACGAGCGACTCCGTCGCGAGGCCCCGGTCTACTACAACGAGAAGTGGGACTTCTACGCGCTGAGCCGGTTCGCCGATGTGCGGGCAGCCCTCAAGAACCATGAAGACCTGCTCAACTTCCAGGGCGTCGACATCGACGACTTCGAGCAGGAGCAGAGCAGCTTCCCCGGCATGCTGCCCAACATCGACAATCCGCGGCATGATCAGCTGCGCGCCGCTGTGCAGCGGTCGTTCATGCCGCGCAGCATCCGGGCTTTGACGGACGAGGTGCGTCAGGTGTGCGACACCCTGATCGACTCCTTCGGCGACAGGCGCGAGATCGACATCTCCGCGGACTTCGCGTGGCCGATCCCGTTCGAGGTGTTCTACAACTTCCTGGGCATGCCCGAGGGTGAGATACGCGAGAAGTTCGTGCAGTGGACGCACGGCATCAAGCACCGCGAGATCGGATCGCAAGAGCTCACGCCCTGGGCCAGGGAGTCGTCGCAGGAGCTGCGCGAGTACCTGGCGCACCTGCTTCGCGAGCGTCGAGCGAATCCCCGCGAGGACGTGCTGACCGCGATCGTGCAGGCCGAGATCGACGGCGTGCCGATCGCCGGCGACGAGATCGACTTCGCCGCCGAAGCAACGGGCCTGGCCTTCGCCATGTACCTCGGTGGCGTTGAGACGACCGCCGGCACGATGTCGACGCTGTTCGAGCAGCTCGGCCGCCACCCCGAGCAACAGCGGGCGCTTCACGACGACCCGAAGCTCATCCCTCGCGCTGTGGAGGAATCCCTGCGCTACCGCACGATCTTCCAGGTCACCGCGCGCACCACCGTGCGGCCCGTCGAGTTCGACGGCGTCGAGATCCCCGAGGGCAAGCGCGTCTTCCTCATCCTTGGCTCGGCCAACCGTGACGAGACGGTGTTCGAGGACGCCGAGAAGTTCGACATCCTCCGCACGCCCAAGCCGCACCTCGGATTCGGCGAGGGCCTGCACGGATGCCTCGGCAACCCGCTTGCCCGCCTCGAGACCACCGTCGCCCTCGAACAGCTCGTCGCCCGCAAGTCCATCTTCGAATTGGCCGGTGAGCCGCATCGCTATATCACCACGCCGAACGCCTACGTGTTCGACAGCGTGCCGGTGCGCTTCGCCTGACCGCGCAGAGAAGGAGAACCACATCATGTCGAATCACACTGGAGTGCTGACCGAGCACGCCCCCGCCGAGGCGATCGAGGAGGAGGCGGTGATCGACGCGGTCGTCCTGGCGCGGACGGATGCTGCCGCCGACGTCGTCTTCATCACCTTCGCCGCGGTGGACGGAGGCGAGATGCCCGCATGGCAGCCCGGCGCTCATATCGACGTCGAGCTCGGCAACGGCATCGTCCGTCAGTACTCGCTGTGCGGCGATCCCGCAGACCGCTCCTCATTGACGATCGGCGTGCTCAACGCCCCGGCGAGTCGCGGCGGTTCGCGGTACGTGCACGATTCCGTGCATGTCGGCGACCGGTTGACGATCCGAGGGCCGCGCAACCACTTCGCGCTGGTCGACGCCGACTCGTATCTGTTCATCGCCGGCGGTATCGGGATCACGCCGATCGCGGCGATGGCGCGCGAGGTCGAGCGCAGAGGCAAGCCATGGAAGCTCGTGTACGGAGGCCGCACGCTCGACTCGATGGCATTGCGCGAGGAGTTCGCGGCGTTCGGCGAGCGTGTATCGCTGTGGCCTCAAGACACCCACGGCATCATCAACCTGCCCGAGGTGCTGGGTGGCCCCGATGCCGACACCGTGGTGTACACCTGCGGACCGGAGCCGCTCCTGGCGGCGGTGGAGACGATCTGCGATGCCACCTGGCCGACGGGCGCCCTGCATCTCGAGCGGTTCGCGCCGAAGGTGGTGGAGCGGGCCGCCGACGTGGCGTTCGATGTCGAGATCTCGAGCACGGGCGAGCGGATCACGGTCCCCGCCGACAAGAGTGTGCTCGAAACTCTCGGCGAGGCCGGCATCCACATCCTGTCGTCGTGCGGCGAGGGAACCTGCGGCACGTGCGAGACGCCGGTGCTGGAGGGCGAGGTCGACCACCGGGACTCGGTCCTGACCAAGGAGGAGCAGGGGCGCAACGACTGCATGATGGTGTGCGTCTCGCGGGCGGCATGCCCACTGCTCGTGCTCGATCTCTGAGCGACCAGCCGAGCACACGCGGCGACCGCGGGGGGAGCCCCGCGGTCGCCGCTTTCTTTGCGGGCGAAACCTTTGAACCACGACAAAATCATGAGATACTAACGATGTAATGTCCTGACAAAGTTGTGGAGGAATCGTGAGCAGAACGCTCGACACCAGCACGCCCACCGCCCCGCTCGCCGACGCGGCCAATCGCTTCCCGACCGTGCTGTGGAACGACTCGGCGGATCCCGTCGAGCTCGAACAGTCGATCGCGTTCGGCGCGGTGGGCGCGACCTGCAATCCGGTGATCGCCCTCGCCGCCGTCCGCGCGCACCTCGACGAATGGCATCCGCGGATCGCTGAACTCGCGCAGGAGTACCCGACGGCAGGCGAGTCGTTCCTGGGCTGGAAGGTCGTCGAGGAGCTCTCCATCGCTGCGGCGCGGCTGCTCGAGCCCGCCTTCGAGGCCTCGGGTGGAAGGGACGGTCGACTGTCGATCCAGACCGACCCGCGCCTGCACCGCGACGCCGAGGCGCTCGTCGAGCAGGCGGTGCGCTTCAGTAGCCTCGCGCCGAACATCATCGTGAAGATCCCCGCGACCTCGGTGGGGCTCGTCGCCATCGAAGAGGCCACCTACCGGGGCGTCAGCATCAACGTCACCGTCTCGTTCACGGTCGCTCAGGCAGTCGCCGCGGCCGAAGCCATCGAGCGCGGTCTCGATCGCCGCGCCGCCGACGGACTCGTCACGGGCGAGATGGGCTCGGTCGTCACGCTCATGGGGGGCCGGCTCGACGACTGGGTCAAGGCATCCGTCGTGCGCCAGCGAGTCCTCATCGACCCGGGCTATCTGGAATGGGCGGGTGTCGCCGCGCTCAAGAAGGCGTACCACGAGTTCGTCGCTCGGGGGTTCCGCTCGCGCCTGCTGTCGGCCGCCTTCCGCAACCACATGCACTGGTCGGAGCTGCAGGGCGGCAACCTGGTGGTCTCGCCCCCTTTCGACTGGCAGGTGCGCATCAACGACAACCTGCTGCCCGTCGAGTCGCGCATCGATGTGCCGGTTCCCGCGCACATCCTCGACACCCTTCTCGAGCGGGTGCCCGAGTTCCGTCGTGCCTACGAGGTGGACGGTCTGACCCCGGCGGAGTTCGACACGTTCGGCGCCACAGTGCGCACACTGCGTCAGTTCCTCGAAGCCGACGAACAGCTCGACCACGTCGTGCGCGACATCCTTCTCCCGCCGGCGTGAGCGCGGAATCTGTCGACGAGGTGACCTTCCGGTCGCGCCGCTGGGTGCGGCCGGAAGACCTCAATGCGCACGGCACGCTCTTCGGCGGCAGCCTGCTGCGCTGGATCGACGAGGAGGCGGCGATCTACGCGATCCTGCAGCTCGGCAACCCGCGCGCGGTGACGAAGTACATGTCGGAGATCGACTTCGTGAGCTCCGCCCGCCAGGGGGATCTGATCGAGCTCGGAATCCGCGCGGTCTCCTTCGGGCGTACCTCACTGACGATGCGCGCCGAGGTGCGCAACATGGTCACGCGCGCGCCGATCCTCGCGATCGACAAGATCGTCTTCGTGGGGATCGACGAGGCCGGTACGCCGGTTCCTCACGGCTATCGGACCATCACGTACGACCGCGACCGGCTTCCGTACGGTTAGGTCTCACCCATCCGACGCACGACAGAGGGGGCCGGCGGGTGCCGGCCCCCTCTGTCGTGCGCTCTCTCAGCTGCGCGGCGTCCCCGAGGACGCGCTCACACCGCCGTCGACCGGCACGATGGCGCCCGTCATGTACCCGGCGTCCGGGCTGCACAGGAACAGCGCCACCTTCGCGATGTCCTCCGGGTCGGCAACCCTCCCGATCGCCACGCGATCGAGCAGGCGCTCCCTGAACTCCGGGTCGTCCAGGCGCTCCTGCGTGAGCCGCGAGGCCGTGAACCCCGGCGCGAGTGCGTTCACGCGCACACCGACGGCGCCGAGGTCCAGCGCGAGGGCCTGCATCATGACATTCACCGCGGCCTTCGTGGCGTTGTAGGCGAACATGCCCCAGTCGCCGCGCAGACCCGCGATCGACGAGATGGCGAGCAGATTGCCCGCCGTCTGCGTCAGGTGCGGAACGCTCGCCGCGGCCAGCGCGATCACCGAGTCGAGGTTGATGGCGCGCTGCCGCTCCCACACCGCGATGTCGAGATCGTGGATGTCGCTGCCCTCGCTCGTCCCTGCGCTCGCCACGACGACGTCGAGGCGGCCGAACCGGGCGACCGTCTCGGCCACCGCGTCGGCGGGTGCCGCGGACTCGGCCAGGTCGGCGACGATCACATGGACGCGCTCGGCCGGGAAGTCGGCCACCGCCTCGTCCAGCGCCGCGCGCGTGCGGCCGACCGCGGCGACCGAGGCACCCTGCTCCAGGAACGACCGCACGATCGCGCGGCCGATCCCGGTGCCGCCGCCGGTGACGAGCACAACTCGGTCCTGATACGGATAGCTCGCCCACGCTGTCATACGAGAGACCCCTGGAGCGCAGCATCCGCCGCCTTCAGGACCTCCGCGGCGACCGCGACGCCTTCCACGCGACCGAGTTCGACGTCCTCGTGCTCGATGTTGACCATCATGTCGGGGTCGATGTCGTGCAGGGCGCGGAGGAACTCCGTCCAGTACGCGACGTCGTGCCCCTTGCCGAGGGCGACGAAGTCCCACGCCGAGTTCTTCGGCCACTCGTTCGCCCACTCGTCGCCACCCAGATTGGTGCGCGGCTCGTCGGACCGCAGGCGGCGGAAGCTGTTGTCCAGCACGCCGTTGAGTGCGGCCCACTGCGGGTTGACACGCACGTCCTTGGCCGCGGCGTGAAACACCAGTTCGCCGAGGTGCTGGGCGACCGCCACCGGATCCATCTGCTGCCAGAACAGGTGCGAGGCATCGAGCTCGACCCCGACGTTCGTCGCCCCGGTGAGATCGATGAGCTTGTGCACGTCGGCGCTGTTGAACACCACGTTCTGCGGGTGCAGCTCGAGCGCCACCTTGACGTCGTGATCGCGTGCGAGACGATCCGTCTCCCGCCAGAAGTCGGCCACGAGCGCCCACTGGTAGTCCAGCACGTCGAGCGCGGCGGAGTTCCAGGCGTTGACGATCCAGTTCGGGTACTGCGCGGTGGGCTCACCGCCGGGCAATCCGGACATCGTCACGACCCGGTGCTGGCCGAGCCGCTCGGCGAGACGGATCGAGCGGCGGATGTCCTCAGCGTGTTTGCGCCCGATCTCGGGGTTGGGGTGCAGCGGGTTTCCGTTGCAGTTCAGCCCCGCGATGCCGACGCCGGTGCCCTCGAAGATCCCGAGGAAGTCGTCGCGAGCGGTGTCGCTGACCAGGATGTCATCGAAGGTGGGCACGTGCACCGCCGGCAGGAAGCCGCCGGTGTTGATTTCGAGTCCGGTCAGGCCCAGGCCGCCGACGACCTCGATCGCCTCGGGCAGCGTGCGGTCGTGGAGGACCGCGTTGTACAGGCCGAGCTTCATCGGGCACCCGCCGTCTCGCGCGACACCTCGACGGTGGCGCCGCCGGCCGCGGCCGACTGCGCGACCGCGTCGAGCAGCAGCATGTTGCGCAGGCCGTCCGCGAAGTCGGCGTTGCGGGGGAGCGAGTCGGCCTCGGGGATGCCCGCCACCTCTTCGAGGAAGGCGCGTGCCTGGAAGACGAAACCATCGTTCTGGCCGACACCGACGCCCTGGGCGTCCATCGCGAGCCCGCCCTTCCAGTACGGCTGCTGCGGTCCGAGGATGACGGTGCGGTATCCGGCTGTCGCCGGCGACTCCCCCGCGAGGTACAGCTGGATCTCGCCCGGGTGCCGGAAGTCGAAGGAAGCCGCCCCCTTGTCGCCGAAGACCTCGATGCTGAGCGAATTGGGGTGACCTGCCGCCACCCGGGAGACCTGCAGGGTCGCGGTCGCGCCGTTGGCGAGCAGGCCCGAGAAAGCGGCGACGTCGTCGTTCTCGACGGGCTCGCGCTCGTCCGAGACAGCGCCTCCTTCGTGGCCGACGACCGCGCCGAGAGGCTTCGGCCGGGTCGGAATGACGGTGCTGAGCGTGCCACCGCGCACGGAGGTGAACTGGGCGCCGCCGACGAACTCGGCGAGGTAGGTGAGGTGGCTGCCGACGTCGGCGAGGGCTCCGGAGCCGTTGGGTCCCTTGTAACGCCACGAGATGGGAGACTCTGGGTTGCAGGCGTACTCGGTCCAGTACGAGCCGCTCACGTTGAGGATGTTGCCCAGCGCGCCGGACTGCGTGAGTTCGTGGATGAACGCCAACCCGGGCGAGCGGCGATAGGTGAGCCCGATGCGGGCCACGGTGTCGGCCGCGTCAGCGGCGGCGACCATGGCGCGCGCGTCGTCGAGGGTATCGGACAGCGGCTTCTCACACAGCACGTGCTTACCTGCCGCGAGGAGCGCCTCGACGATCTCGCGGTGCAGCGCGTTGGCGACCACCACGCTGACGACGTTGATGTCGTCGGCGTCGACGATCGCCTGCCACGACGTGTCGTGGCGCGTGAAGCCGAAGCGCCGTGCCGTCGATTCCGCGAGGGGCTCGTAGACGTCGGCGATGGAGACCAGGCGAACCGGAGGCAGCGTGGTGTCGTAAACAGTGGGAGCCGAGCGATAGGCGGCGGCATGTGCCTTGCCGGCCATGCCCGCGCCGATGACGGCGACTCCGATGTCGTTGGTGGTCAACAGTCCTCCTGGAACAGGATCTGCCGTCGCCTCACAGCGCCGGTGCGGTGATGACGCCAAGCGGCGCCAGCGGCAACTCTACGGTTGTCGGTATGTCCTGTCAATTGGTTTCACTGGGGATGACATCGACGGTTGCCCCCTCCCGGGAGGACTGGAACGCGGCGTCGATGACCTCCAGTACCGCGAGGCCCTGCTCGGCGGGAACCGGACCGGCATCGCCGGTGGCCCACGCTCGCGCGAAGCGATCGTAGAAGGTCGTGTAGTCGCCGCGCGCGGACGGCACGGCCAGATCGGTGCCGTCGAGCAGGCGGATCCGTCCCCAGCGCGATTCGTCCTCGACGCCCCACGAACGCTGTGCGCCGGGGCGTTCGCCGCGGACGATTGCGTCGTACTGCACATCGGAGTAATCCGAGATGTACGAGCCGTTCCTTCCGATCAGTCGCAACTCGCGCGACGAGAGGCGGCTGCGTTTGGTGGACGACAGATGAGAGTGCGCTCCGGATCGGTGATGGATGTGCAGGACGTACCCGGTGTCGACCGGGCCGGCTGGAGTGTCCGCCCAGTCGAGCGAGGCGCTGACCGCGCGGGCGGGGCCGAGCAGGCTCAATGCCTGGTCGACGACGTGACTGCCGAGATCGCGCAGAAGTCCGCCGTCGGGGGAGTCATCGAGCGCGTCGGGGTCGTCTTGGTCGCAGCGCAGGTCCAGCCGCTGGATCGCGCCGAGTGCACCCGAGTCGAGCACTCCGCGCGCGGTGACGATGTCCGCGTCGAAGCGGCGGTTGTGAAAGACGTTGAGCAGGACGCCGGCGGCGTGTGCGGCGGAGATCAGTGTGAGCGCGTCGTCGGCGGAGAGGGCGAACGGCTTGTCCGCGACGACGGCGACGCCGCGCTCGACCGCCTCCAGTACGAGCTCGCGACGGGTCTGCGGCGGCGTGGTGATGGTGACCGCGTCGACTCCGGCGTCGATCAGCTCACCCAGCGAGCCGTAGACCGGCACTCCGGGGCAGTGCGTCGCGGCGAGCCTCACGCGCTCGGGGGAGCGGGCCACGATGCCCGCCAGCTCGCATTCCGCGGAGGCTTCGATGTACGGGGCATGGAACAGCCTCCCTCCCACGCCGAACCCGACCAGCCCGATTCTCGCCCGCATGTCCGCTCCTTCCGCCCGGACGCGATGCGCCCGGATACGGGTGTCCATCAAACCGTCCGTCCGCGCCATCGTCGACGATTGATGGTAACGATTCGGTAACGGGTGCACTCAACGCATTGTCGGTATGTATGCACATAGTCCACTATCAACCCAGGTCAAAGTCGATCGCCGCAACGTGCGGCTCAACAATGAAGGGAGTCGCGAGGATGAATTCCACGCAGCTCATCACCCGGCCTTCTCGTCTGCGTCGCCGTGCAGCTGCGGCCACGCTGATCGCGGGCATCGTCGCGGTCGGAATGACGCTCGCCGGATGCACGTCGGGAAGCCCCGACTCTTCGGCCACCGGCGGTTCCAGCAACGGAAGCGCCGATGGCGTGACGATCGCCGTCATGGGCGGCGCCTCGTCGGACCTCTTCTGGTCGACAGTGAAGAACGGCGCGGAGTCCGCCGCGAAGTCCGTGGAGGCGGCCGGTGGCAAGGTCACCTTCGTGTCGATGCCGAACTACGACAACTTCAGCTCGGACGCGGCGAAGCTCGTCGGCAATCTGCAGGCTATGAACCCGGACGCCGTCGTGCTGCCGAACTGGGTTCCCGATGCCCAGAACGCGAACATCCAGGCGATCTCGGACGCGGGCATCCCCGTCATCATCTACAACGCCGGACAGGAGACTGTCGGCGACGTCGGCGGAGAGATCTACATCGGCACCGACGACTATGAGGCGGGTGTCGCCGGCGGCAAGAAGCTCGAGGACGACGGCTACGCGCACATCCTCTGTGTCAACACGCTCCCGGGCGTCGCCAACGTCGACGCCCGCTGCGAGGGGATCCACGAGGGTGCGTCCGGCACGAAGGTGACTGACCTCAACCTTCCGTCGACCCAGTTCGGCGACCCGACGGCCATCAAGGAGGCCATCAAGGGCGCGCTGCTGCAGGACCCGTCGGTCGATGTCGTCATCACTATCGGCACCGCTGACGCCGACAGTGCCGCGGCGGCGCTCGAGCAGGGCAGCCTGACCGAGAAGGTGGGGCTGGCCAGCTTCGATGTGGCCGAGACGGTCCTCAATCGCATCGCGGACGGCACGCAACTG
Organism: Microbacterium atlanticum; assembly: GCF_015277815.1. Lineage (NCBI taxonomy): Bacteria > Bacillati > Actinomycetota > Actinomycetes > Micrococcales > Microbacteriaceae > Microbacterium > Microbacterium atlanticum. The sequence continues at coordinate 2,925,368 of NZ_CP063813.1, read as the reverse complement.
TTCACGATCGACCAGCAGCCCTTCGCGCAGGGCTATTACGCGGTCGCCAACGCCTTCCAGCTGGCTGCTTACGGCATCAAGCTGCCCGAGGAGCGCATCCTCACCGGGCCCGCGCTGATCACGTCCGACAACGTGGACCTCGCCATCCAGGGAACCAAGAACGGCGTTCGCTGAGGCGACGGCGGGGTGCGGCTCGCGCTGCGCCCCGCCGCGCCCCCGCAGGCGACCCGAGCACAGAACCAGGAAAGAGTCATGAGCACGAACGTCTCACCGCAGGGCGCGGATCTGCTCCGCCCGCCCACCACTCCCATCAAGATCACCGGTGTCCAGAAGGAGCCGTGGACCTGGCGCCGCCTGACCCACCGCCCCGAGGCGGGCGCCTTCGCCGGCACGCTGGTCGTCTTCATCTTCTTCTCGATCTTCGGCGGCCAGCAGTTCCTGTCCGCCGGCGGAACGGCCTCATGGTTGAACATCGCCGCCGAGCTGGCGATCATCGCGCTTCCTGTCGGCCTGTTGATGATCTCCGGGGAGTTTGATCTCTCGGTGGGGTCGGTCGTCGCTGCGAGCTCGATCACTTTGGCACTCGTTGCGGGTACGTTCGGAATGCCGGTGATCGTCGGCATCGTCGCCGCCCTCGTCGTGGGTGCGCTCGTCGGCTTCGTCAACGGATGGATCGTCTCTCGATCCAATGTCCCGTCCTTCATCGTGACGCTCGCCATGCAGTTCGCGCTGGCGGGACTCACGCTCGGCGTGGCACGCCTGGTCACCGGCAGCACGAACATCCCGATGACGCCGGATGCCATCTCCAAGGCGCTGTTCGGCACCTTGATCGCCGGCCAGTTCGAGGTTGCCATCATCTGGGCGATCGTGATCGCGCTCGTCGTCGCGTGGATCCTGCAGGCGACCAAGTACGGGAACTGGGTGTTCGCCATCGGCGGTGATTCGCAGAGCGCCCGGGCTGCGGGCATCCCGGTACCGAGGGTGAAGATCGCACTCTTCATCTCGACGGCCCTGGGGGCCTCGCTGGTGGGCATCATTCAGACCATGCTCTACAGCGGCGCGCAGACCGGTGTCGGCCAGGCCTTCGTGTTCAACTCGGTGATCGCCGTCGTCGTCGGTGGTGTGCTGCTCACCGGCGGGTATGGGTCGGTCGTCGGCATCGTCTTCGGCTGCCTGACCTTCGCGATCGTGAACCAAGGCATCTACTACACCGGCTGGAACTCCGACTGGGCGTCGCTGATCCTCGGCGTCCTGCTCCTGGTCGCGGTCCTCATGAACAACACCTTCCGTCGCCTCGCGCTCACTGCGGGGCCGGGCAAGCCCAAGACCGCGAAGAAGTAGGAAGGACTCCGGCAATGGCTACTCCGATTCTCAAGCTCAACCAAGTCACGAAGACCTTCGGCACCAATACCGCACTGGCAGGAATCTCGCTGGAGGTCGAGCCGGGCGAAGTGCTGTGCCTCCTCGGGGACAACGGCGCTGGCAAGTCGACCCTCATCAAAGTGCTCTCGGGCGTGCACAAGCCGTCCACCGGCACCGTCGAAGTCAACGGCGCGCCGATGGCCTTTGAAAGCCCGAAGGATGCCTCGGAAGTGGGCATCGCGACCGTGCACCAGTACGGTGGCACCTTTCCGCTCATGTCGGTTGCCCGCAACTTCTTCGTCGGGCGCGAACCCGTCAAAGGGATATGGCCGTTCCGCTACTTCGACCAGAAGACGGCCGGCGAGATCACTGTCACCGAGATGCAGAAGCTCGGCATCACGCGCGTGACCGATGGCAACCGCCTCGCCGGCAGCCTGTCGGGCGGCGAGCGTCAGTCGCTGGCGATCGCGCGTGCCGTGTACTTCGGCGCGAAGGTGCTGATCCTCGACGAGCCGACGTCTGCGCTCGGCGTGAAGCAGTCGACTCACGTGCTCCGGCTGATCATGCACGCGCGGGCGCAGGGCATCGCCGTCGTCTTCGTGACGCACAACGTGATGCACGCGATGGCGGTCGGCGACCGCTTCGCCGTGCTCATCCACGGCAAGAAGGCGGATGATTTCCGCAAGGGCGAGCGCACCCGTGAGCAGATCACCGACCTCATGGCCGGCGGGGAGGCGATGGCCGAGCTCGAGGCCGAACTCGCCGAGCTGACGGGTCCCGTCAAGCTGCCATGAACCCCGGAGCGGGCCGCCGGTCTGCCACTGGGCGGCCCGCTCTCGGGCTTTGCATCTACGACGGTAGATGTTAGTATGTCAGTACAAACTTGAAGCGAAGGAAGTAATGGAGATGACGGAAGTCGATGACAGCCGCTACGACGTCCTGACGATCGGTCGCATCGGCATCGACATCTACCCGCTTCAGGACGGTGTCGGGCTCGAGGATGTCGAGACGTTCGGGAAGTTCCTCGGCGGCAGTGCCACAAACGTCGCGGTCGCGGCCGCGAAGCACGGTCTTCGCACCGCCGTCATCACGGCCACGGGCGACGACCCGTTCGGTCGATACGCGCATAAGGAACTGCGCCGGCTCGGCGTCGACGACCGCTTCGTCGGCACGGCGGCGGGTCTGAACACTCCGGTCACGTTCTGCGAGATCTTTCCGCCGGATGATTTCCCGCTCTACTTCTACCGGGCGCCCATCGCGCCCGACCTGGTGCTCACCAACGCCAATCTCGACCTTGACTCGATCGCCCGCGCGCGGGTGTTCTGGGCGACGGTGACAGGCCTCTCGGCCGACCCGAGCCGTACCGCGCACCACACCGCGTGGGAAGCGCGCGGTCGTGCACCGCTCACGATCTTGGACCTGGACTACCGACCGATGTTCTGGTCTTCCCCTGCCGCTGCGACCCGTGAGGTCGAGAAGGCGCTGGAGAAGGTCACGGTCGCCGTCGGCAACCGCGAGGAGTGCGAGGTCGCCGTCGGCGAGACCGACCCGCACCGCGCCGCCGACGCGCTGATCGAGCGTGGCGTCGAGCTCGCCATCGTCAAGCAGGGCCCCAAGGGCGTGTTGGCCAAGACTCGCGACGAGACCGTCGAGGTGGCCCCATACCCGGTCGACGTCGTCAACGGCCTCGGCGCCGGCGACGGCTTCGGCGGCGCACTTACATATGGACTGCTGCAGGGCTGGTCGATCGAGCGCGTGCTGCGTTTCGCCAACATCGCCGGTGCGCTCGTCGCCACCCGGCGCGAGTGCTCTACGGCGATGCCGACCACCGAAGAGGTCGAAGCGATCCTGGAGGAGGTGTCCGGTGTCCACGCCTGAGCTCACCGAGACTCCCGCCGTCGTGGCCGAGTCCGACTTCGCGCGGGTGCGCGACATCCGCTTCCGCACCCCCGGTGCGATCCCCGAAATCTTCGCCGACCGCCGTCGTCGACCCCTCGTCGAGGGGGACGGCCGGCTGTTCATCGTGGCCGCCGACCACCCGGCACGCGGTGCGCTCGGCGTCGGCACCGATCCGCTGGCGATGGCCAGCCGCTACGACCTGCTGCGGCGCCTCGCGCTGGCGTTGTCCCGTCCGGGCGTCGACGGTGTGCTGGGCACGCCGGACATCCTCGAGGATCTCGCGATCCTCGGTGTGCTCGACGGCAAGGTCGCGGTGGGCTCCATGAACCGCGGCGGTCTGCGCGGCGCCGCCTTCGAGATGGATGACCGGTACACCGGCTACGACATCCCCTCGCTGGTCGGCGCGCGCCTGGATGCCGGCAAACTGCTGGTTCGCGTGAACCTGAGCGACACCGCAACGGTTCGAACGCTGGAGGAGACCGCACGCGTCGTCAGCGAGGCAGCTCGCTCCGAGATCCCGATCATGCTCGAGCCGTTCATGAGCGAGTGGCGGGACGATCGCGTCGTCAACGACCTTTCTACGGATGCCGTCATCACGTCGGTGGCTATTGCGGCAGGCCTGGGCAACAGCTCGGCTTACAGCTGGCTCAAGCTGCCGGTCGTGAAGGACATGGCGCGCGTCATGGAGGCCGCCACGCTCCCGACTCTGCTGCTCGGCGGCGACGCCGACGGCGACCCGGACGAGACGTTCGCTTCGTGGGAAGCCGCCCTCGAGCTCCCCGGAGTACACGGCCTCGTCGTCGGCCGTACACTCCTCTACCCCAACGACGGCAACGTCGTGCGTGCGGTCGACACCGCCGCTTCCCTCGTCCACGGCCGTTGACCCCACCCGGCCCGACATACAAGAAGGAACACCCATGACCAACATCACCGAAGCCCAGATCGAGGCACCCGTCGCAGACGAGACCGCGATCGTGTCGCACTGGATCGACGGCGCGGAGCGTGCCTCGAACAGCGGCCGCACCGCCCCGATCTACAACCCGGCCACGGGTGCCGTGAGCGCTCGCGTCGCCCTCGCCGACCAGGCCGAGATCGACGAGGCGATCGCGTCCGCCGAGCGCGGCTACCAGGTGTGGAGCAAGTTCTCCATCGCGAAGCGCCAGACCGTCCTCTTCAGCTTCCGCGAGATCCTGAACGCCCGTAAGCGGGAGCTGGCGGAGATCGTGACGGCGGAGCACGGCAAGGTCGTCTCGGACGCGATGGGCGAGATCCTCCGCGGTCAGGAAGTGGTCGAGTTGGCGACCGGGTTCCCGCACCTGATCAAGGGCGCGTTCAGTGAGAACGCGTCGACCGGGATCGACGTGTACTCGCTGAAGCAGCCGCTCGGCGTGGTGGGGGTGATCAGCCCGTTCAACTTCCCGGTGATGGTGCCGTTGTGGTTCGTGCCGATCGCAATCGCCGCCGGCAACGCCGTGGTTCTCAAGCCCTCGGAGAAGGACCCGTCCGCCGCGCTCTGGCTCGCCGAGGCATGGAAAGAAGCCGGCCTCCCGGACGGCGTGTTCACGGTGCTGCAGGGCGACAAGCTCGCCGTCGACGGCCTGCTCACCTCCCCGGTCGTGCAGTCGATCTCGTTCGTGGGGTCGACGCCGATCGCGCAGTACATCTACGAGACCGCCAGCAAGCATGGCAAGCGGGTGCAGGCGCTCGGTGGCGCGAAGAACCACATGCTCGTCCTCCCCGACGCGGACCTGGACCTGGTCGCCGACCAGGCCGTGAACGCCGGGTACGGTGCTGCCGGGGAACGGTGCATGGCCATCTCGGTCGTCCTGGCCGTGGAGCCGGTCGCCGACGACCTCATCGTCAAGATCCAGGACCGCATCGGCAAGCTCCGCATCGGCAACGGCGCCGGCATCGACGGTGTCGAGCCCGACATGGGCCCGCTGATCACCGACATCCACCGCGACAAGGTCGCCTCCTACGTCGACATCGCCGAGGCCGATGGCGCGAAGATCGTCGTCGACGGCCGCGGCTACACCGTCGACGGTCACGAGGACGGGTTCTTCTTCGGCCCCACCCTGATCGACGACATCCCCACCACCAGCAAGGCGTACACGGAGGAGATCTTCGGACCCGTCCTCTCCGTCGTCCGCGTGAACAGCTACGACGAGGGTCTCGACCTGATCAACTCCGGCCAGTTCGGCAACGGCACCGCGATCTTCACCAACGACGGGGGAGCGGCCCGCCGGTTCCAGAACGAGGTCCAGGTCGGCATGATCGGCATCAACGTGCCCATCCCCGTCCCCGTCGCGTACCACTCCTTCGGCGGCTGGAAGCAGTCCCTGTTCGGCGACGCGAAAGCCTACGGCGTGCACGGCTTCGACTTCTTCACCCGCGAGAAGGCCATCACCAGCCGCTGGCTCGACCCCGCCACCCACGGCGGCATCAACCTCGGCTTCCCCCAGAACAACTGACCCCGCAACTACACAAGACTGGATGCCGCGGCCCCACGCCGATCGGGGCCGCGGCATCCCTCGATGACGAGAAGGATTGATGACTGGCAACCGTTGGTTCCATCGCCGGGGCGATCTCGCCCGCGACGGGTGGGAGAGCGTCGTCGACGAGAACACTCCCGGCTGGGCGCACACCGGTATCCGGGTCGCGGAGCTGACCGCGACCGACTCGCTGGCTCTCGCACCCACAGGGGTCGAGCGGATCGTTGTGCCGCTGTCGGGGTCGTTCACCGTTGCGCGGTTCGAGGGTGCCGAGACCGTGACGACGCGGCTGAAGGGCCGCGCGTCGGTGTTCGACGGGCCGACCGACGTGCTCTACCTCTCGTCGACTGCGACCGCCGTGCTGACCGGCGTGGGCCGTGTCGCGATCGCGACCTCGCCGACCGACGTCGTGAAGCCGAGCGTGCACATCCCGGCAGCCGACACTCCGATCGAGCTGCGAGGAGCGGGTCGCTCCAGTCGTCAGGTGCACAACTTCGGCACCCCGCAGGCGCTGGACGCGGTGCGGCTGATCGTGTGCGAGGTGATCACGCCGGCCGAGAACTGGTCGTCGTACCCGCCGCACAAGCACGATGAGCACGTGCCCGGCCACGAGTCGCGTCTCGAGGAGATCTACTACTTCGAGACGGCTCCGGTGGCGGGATCGGATGCCGCAGCCGAGACCTCGTTCGGCATGTTCAGCACCTACTCGTCCCCGGCGGGCGAGATCGACATCAACGCGATGGTGCGCACCGGCGACATCGCGCTCGTGCCCTACGGGTACCACGGCCCCGCCGTCGCGGCCCCGGGATACGACCTCTACTACCTCAACGTCATGGCCGGCCCCGACCCCGAGCGGAAGTGGCTGATCAGTGACGATCCCGCGCATGCGTGGGTGCGCGACACCTGGACCGGGCAGGCATTCGACGAGCGACTGCCGTACACGAACGACAAGGAAGGCGACCGCTGATGGGCGCGACGAGACGGATGACGGTCAGCCAGGCGCTCGTGGAGTTCCTGGCCCACCAGTGGACCGTGGACGGCGACATCCGCGAGCGCACCGTCCCCGGCATGTTCGGCATCTTCGGCCACGGCAACGTGGCCGGCATCGGTCAGGCACTGAAGCAGTTCAACGTCGAGAACCCCGACCTCATGCCGTACCACCAGGCCCGCAACGAGCAGGCCATGGTGCACCAGGCCGTCGGGTACGCGCGCATGCACCGCCGCCGCGGCACCTACGCCTCGGCCGCATCGGTCGGCCCGGGCGCCGCCAACATGCTCACCGCCGCGGCGCTCGCCACCACCAACCGGATGCCCGCGCTGCTGCTGCCGAGCGACACGTTCGCGACCCGCGTCGCCGACCCGGTGCTGCAGCAGCTCGAGCAGCCGTGGGACACCGGCATCCAGGTCACCGACGCCTTCCGCCCGCTGTCGAAGTTCTTCGACCGCGTGCAGCGACCCGAGCAGCTGTACTCCATAGCGCTGGCCGCGATGCGCGTGCTCACCGACCCCGCTGAGACCGGCGCCGTCACCATCGCACTCCCCGAGGACGTGCAGGCCGAGGCGCTCGACGTCCCGGTCGAGTTCCTGCAGGACCGCGAGTGGCACATCCGCCGTCCGCTGCCCGAGCGCGGCCCGCTCGCCCGCGCGGTGGCGGCGATCCGGAACGCGAAGAACCCGTTCATCGTCGCCGGCGGCGGCGTCATCTACTCCGGCGCCGAGGACCAGCTCCGCGCACTCGTCGAGGCCACCGGCATCCCGGTCGGCACCTCGCAGGCCGGCGGCGGCGTCCTGAACTGGGACCACCCGCAGAATCTCGGCGGTGTCGGCGCGACCGGCACGCTCGCCGCCAACCGGCTCGCGGCCGAGGCCGACGTCATCATCGGCATCGGCACGCGCTACAGCGACTTCACCACGGCATCGCGCACGGCGTTCCAGAACCCCGACGTGCTGTTCGTCAACATCAACATCGCCTCCTTCGACGCCTACAAGCACGGCTCGCAGCTGCCCGTCATCGCCGACGCCCGCGAGACGCTCGCCGAGCTCGCCATCGAACTCGAGGGCTTCGAGATCTCGGGCGAGTACTCCGAGCGCATCGCGCGCGAGAAGGCGCAATGGGATGCCGCGGTCGACGCCGCATTCGTCCCCTCGGGGCTCGCACTGCCCGGTCAGCCCGAGATCATCGGCGCCGTCCAGTCCACCAGCGCCCCGGAGGACGTCATCGTCCAGGCGGCAGGCTCGCTCCCGGGTGACCTCCACAAGCTGTGGCGCGTGCGCGACCCCCTCGGCTACCACGTCGAGTACGCGTTCTCGTGCATGGGCTACGAGATCGCCGGCGGCCTCGGCGCCAAGCGGGGCCTTCTCGTCGACGGCGACGACCGCGACGTCATCGTCATGGTCGGCGACGGCTCGTACCTCATGCTCAACACCGAGCTCGTCACCGCGGTCGCCGAGGGCATCAAGCTCATCGTCATCCTGATCCAGAACCACGGCTACGCCTCCATCGGCCACCTGTCCGAGACGGTCGGCTCCGAGCGCTTCGGCACCTGGTACCGCGAGTACGACCGCGAGGCCCGCAACTTCCAGGGCGAGCAGATCCTCCCCGTCGACCTCGCGATGAACGCCCGCAGCTACGGCCTCGACGTTATCGAGATCGAGCCCGGCGCCTCGGCCATCGACGACCTCAAGGCGGCCCTCGCGCAGGCGAAGGCATCCGACCGCTCCACGTTCATCCACATCAACAGCGACCCGCTCATCTACGCGCCCGACGGTGCCGGCTGGTGGGACGTGCCGGTACCCGAGGTCTCGACCCTCGAATCCACCCAGCAGGCGCGCGAGGAGTACCTCGTCCAGCAGGCGAACCAGAAACCGCTCCTCGGCTGAGCCGCACGACCGTCCACCACGACACGACCGGAGACACCATGGTCCGCATCGCGCTCGACCCCACGCCGTACCACCACGATTTCTCACTGCTCGAGTTCCCCGAGGTCGCTGCTCGTCTCGGCTACGAGCACCTGCAGCTGACGCCGCACGTCGACCTCTCGCCCTTCTTCCGTTACCCGAAAGCCGATGACGACCTCGTCGGGCGGTTCAAGAAGGCGGCGAAGGATGCGGGAGTCGGCATCCCGGCCATCTTGCCCGTGCAACGGATCTCGTGGCCCGACGAACCCCAGCGGGAAGCGGCCGTGCGCAATTTCCGCAGGATCATCGAGCTCGCCGTGCAGCTCGAGATACCGATGATCAACACCGAGTTCTCGGGACGCCCGGAGCGGGCCGAAGACAGTGAGGCCGCCTTCTACCGCTCGATGGAGGAGTTGCTCCCGGTCATCGAATCCGAAGGCCTGCGCATCAATATCGACCCGCACCCCGACGACTTCGTCGAAGACGGGCTCGAGGCCTGGCGCGTGCTGCGCGGCCTCAACTCGAAGGCCGTCGGCTTCGTGTACGTCGCCTCGCACACCTTCCACTACGGCGACCGTGCGACGACGCTGCTGCCCGAGATCGGCGAACGTCTGGGTGCGGTGTACAGCGCGGACACCTTCGACCACCACCGTTCGCACGGGCTGCGATACATCTCCAACCCGCCCGGCAACGCGGCGCGAGTGCACCAGCACCTGCGAATCGGCGACGGCGACGTGAACTGGGACGAGCTGTTCGCCACCCTTCGCGCGATCGGCTACCTCGACCGCGACGACGCCCTCGTCGTGTCGAACGTGTTCGCCGAGGACGAGGCCGCCGACGAGGTGTCCCGCTTCCAGTTGCAGAGGCTTCGAGAGCTGATCGGCTGAGCCGACGACCCCGCGGACGCGCCCGCACCTATTGACGAGAAGACAAGGAAGTTCATCGACCCATGCAGAATGCTTCGCCATCCACGACGAGCCTGATCACACTGCCCCCGCTGGGGACCGGCGGTTTCGTCCGCCGTCTCGGCTGGATCGCGGCCATCGCCACACTCGGCGGGCTGCTGTTCGGCTACGACACCGGCGTGACCAACGGCGCGCTGGCCTTCATGGTGGACTACTTCCACCTGGACGCGCTCGGCGAGGGGGCGATCACCTTCTCGCTGCTGATCGGTGCCGCGTTCGGCGCTCTCGTGGGAGGCCGGCTCGCCGACCGCGTCGGGCGCCGCCGCATGATCATCGTGATGGCGATCCTGTTCATCGCCGGAACGCTGGGCTGCGTTGTGACGCCGAGCTACGAGTTCCTCCTCGCCGCGCGATTCGTGCTGGGCCTCGCGGTGGGCGCGTCGTCAGTTGTAGTCCCGGCGTACCTTGCCGAGGTGGCGCCGCACGAGCGACGCGGGAGCCTGGTGTCGCGGAACGAGTTCATGCTGGTCATCGGGCAGTTCCTCGCCTTCCTCATCAACGCGATCATCGGCAACGTGTGGGGTGGCAACGAGCACGTCTGGCGCTGGATGCTCGCGGTGGCGCTGATACCCGCGGTTCTCCTCCTGGTCGGCATGCTCCGGATGCCGGAGAGCCCGCGGTGGCTGGCTTCGCGGGGGTGCAACGACGAGGCGCTGAGCGTGTTGCAGACCGTCCGTTCGCCTGAGCGTGCTGCTGCCGAGATCGCCGAGGTCGAGGAACTCGCCCGGACCGAGCAGCGCGAACATCTCGGAAAGCTGCGCGACATTCTCAGCCAGCGCTGGTTGCGCGTGCTGATGCTCATCGGAATCGGCGTGGCGGGTTTCCAGCAGCTCACCGGCATCAACTCGATGATGTATTACGGCACCCAGGTGCTTGAGCAGGCGGGCTTCGACCGCGACTCGGCGTTGATCTTCAACGTGCTCAACGGCGTCATCTCGGTCGTCGCGATCGCCTTCACGCTGACCATCATCAACCGGTTCAACCGGCGGGCTTTCCTCCTCACCGGCTATATCGGCACCACGACCGCGCACGTGGCGGTGGGAACCGTCGGCCTGGTCCTTCCCGAGGGCAATCCGGTCCGCCCGTGGCTGCTCATGGTGCTGATCCTCGCCTTCATCGGCGTCATGCAGGGAGCTCTCGGCCCGACGCTGTTCGTGGTGCTGTCGGAGCTGTTCCCGCTGAAGTTCCGCGGGGTCATGCTCGGGACGGCGATGCTGGTGCTGTGGGTGGTCAACGCCCTTATCTCGCTCGTCTTCCCGGCGCTGGTCCAGGGCCTCGGCTTCGGGACATTCCTGCTGTTCGCCGGCGTCGGCGTCTTCGCGATCTGGTTCGTCGCGACCTCGGTGCCCGAGACCCGCGGACGCACGCTGGAGCAGCTCGAAGAGCGCTTCCACAGTCGCTACGGGGTGTGACCACGATGACGACGGAGACGGATGCTGCGGCCCGGCGCGTTGCCGAGCTGGAGGCCGACGAAGCCGAGGCGGTCTTCGCTCGCTTCGACGAGTCGATCGCGTGGCGCATCGGGTGCGAGATCCAGGCTCGAGCGGCCGAGCACGAGTACCCGATCATGATCGACGTCCGGCGGCCCTGGGGAGTCGTGCTCTTCCGAGCCGCCCTGCGCGGTTCCACCGCGAATCACGAGGACTGGATCCGCAGGAAGGTCGCCACCGTCGTCCGGTTCGAGGAGAGCTCGGCACTTGTCGGCGCGCGCATCGCCGCCGCCGGCGGCGAGCCCGATTCGGTGCCGTGGTTGCCGGTCGATGCCTACGTGCTTGCCGGGGGAGCAGTCCCGGTCCGCGTCCGCGGCGGTGGCGTGGAGGCCGTGGTGACGGTATCCGGTCTATCGGCGGAGGAGGACCACGCACTCGTCGTCGATGCGTTGCGCGCGGTCGGTACGGCACTGCAGTCAGGGCTCGATCCCGTCGCGGTGTGATCCCACGAAAGAGAGGACGACGATGTCTGCAAACAGGGCGGTGGCCTACAAAGGTCCGGGTGAGGTCGAGGTGATCGACACCGACTATCCCGTGTTCGAGCTGAAGGACGGGCCGGGGGTGAATCCCGCGAATGTGGGCAGGAAGGTGCCGCACGGCGCGATCCTCAAGACCGTGTCGACGAACATCTGCGGCTCGGATCAGCACATGGTGCGCGGCCGCACCACCGCGCCCGCGGGGCTCGTGCTCGGTCACGAGATCACCGGCGAGGTGGTCGAGGTCGGACCCGACGTCGAGTTCGTCAAGGTGGGCGACATCGTGTCGGTGCCGTTCAACATCGCCTGCGGCCGCTGCCGCAACTGCAAAGAGGGCAAGACCGGCATCTGCCTGAACGTCAACCCCGACCGGCCGGGGAGCGCGTACGGGTACGTCGACATGGGCGGCTGGGTCGGCGGGCAGGCCGAGTACGTGCTGGTCCCCTACGCCGACTGGAACCTGCTGGTCTTTCCCGACCGCGACCAGGCGCTGGAGAAGATCCTCGACCTCACGATGCTGTCCGACATCTTCCCCACCGGCTTCCACGGCGCCTACACCGCCGGTGTGGGGCCGGGTTCGACGGTCTACATCGCGGGCGCCGGTCCTGTGGGGCTCGCCGCCGCGGTCGGTGCGCAGCTGCTCGGCGCGGCCGTCGTCATCGTGGGCGACCTCAACGCCGACCGCTTGGCCCGCGCACGTTCGTTCGGCTGCGAGACCGTCGACGTGTCGAAGGGCGACCCCAAAGACCAGATCGAGCAGATCCTCGGCGTCCCCGAGGTCGACAGCGGCGTCGACGCCGTCGGGTTCGAGGCGAGAGGACACGGGACGGATGCCTCGCACGAGGCGCCCGCGACGGTGCTCAACTCGCTGATGGACCTCACCGCGGCCGGCGGCGCCCTCGGCATCCCCGGCCTCTACGTGACGGGCGACCCGGGCGGCATCGATGAGGCCGCGAAGGTCGGCTCGCTGTCGCTGCGCCTCGGCCTGGGGTGGGCGAAGTCGCTGTCGTTCACCACCGGCCAGTGCCCGGTCATGAAGTACAACCGGCAACTGATGATGGCGATCCTGCACGACAAGGTCCACATCGCCGACGCGGTCGGTGCGACCCCGATCGGCCTCGAAGACGCCCCGCAGGGCTACGCCGACTTCGACCAGGGCGCGGCGAAGAAGTACGTGCTCAACCCCAACGGCTACATCAAGGTTCCCACGTCGACGGCGACACCGGGCGACAACCGTGATCAGGAAGGCTAGGTTTCGAGAATGGGCATCACATCCCAGGGTGACGCGTCCCGTCTCACGGGGTCGGAGGGCGCTTCCACGGCGGACCGCGCTGGTCGGGAACCCGCGATCGGCCTGGCGGTCCTCGACATCCACAACCAGGTATACGCCGACTTCGCGGATGGTGTCGCGGAGATCGTGCGACCGGCGGGTTACCGTCTGCTCCTGGAGCTCGGCGGGTATGCTGGCGAATCGGCTGCAGAGGGGCTCCGGTCGCTGGTCGGACTCGGCGTCGACGGCATCCTGTTGGCCACTCACGTCGATGAGACGATTGATGTCGCGAGCGCCACAGCAGGCACGCCCACCGTCGTCCTGGGCGCGCCCAAGGGCTCGTCTCACGTCGACGCCGTGCACGGCGATGACCGTGTGGGTGGAAGGCTGGCGACGGAGCACCTCATCGCCGCGGGTCACCGCGACATCCTCTACCTCGGAGGCCCGCCCGACTCGCAGAGCCCGGCACGGGCGGCCGGATACCGCGACGCGATGAACGCCGCGGGACTGGCGCCGCGCGAGGAGGAGGGTGACGCGACCGAATCTGCCGGGTACACGACTCTGCTTCGGCTCCGGAGGGCGGAACAACTGCCGTCCGCGGTCTTCTGCTACAACGACGCCACGGCGATCGGAGTCCTCGCCTGCGCGAAGCGCGAGCTGCTCGCCGTTCCTCGCGATCTCGCGGTGGTGGGCTACGACAATACGCGCGCGGCAGGATACCCGGGCGTGGAACTCAGCACCATCGACCAGCAGGCTCGGCTCATCGGTCAGCGGGCCGCCGAGTTGCTCCTCGCTCGGATCTCCCACCCGGAAGGCAAGGCCCACGTCGAGGTGTTCACTCCGCGCCTGATCGTGCGGGAGTCGACGAACCGATTCATCTCACCTGGCGGAGCCCGATAGGGGGCTCCGTCGAGTGGTGATACGAACGCTTCGGTCGCGATCGGCTGGGAGGCAGGAGCCGGCGACCGCGAATCCGCGGAACGTAGCGCGCTCTTCGCCGTTCCGCCGTCGCCGCGACGCTCCGATGGCGGCGGTCGCGTTTCTGATGGTCGGCATGAGGACGTGCAGCATCTCCGGCACGCCGGGAAACGCACGGTGTCTGGCTTCATCCAGCGCCTCGGCCAATCGACCGCCGAGGAGGTCTTCCGCTGTGATGTCGATGTTCACGTAGCCCGGAACCTCGGCCAGCAGCCATTTCGCTACGACGCCTCGGGAGACGACAGCATCTGACCGTTCAGCGGTGGCGAGTCGAGGGCGAGCAGCACACGGCGGGGGACGTGGTTGACATGTCGTCGTATGAGCGTCATCATGGATTCGAATCCATGATGGATTCGAATCCATATCCCGCGAGGACGCGACGGAGGATCGCATGACTTCAACTCCCTTCTCTCTGCTGATGCACATGGCCGGCGACGCCGGCCAGGCTGAGATCTTCTCCGCCGACGCGGCCATCGAGACCTGGCTCGCCGCGGAACGAGCTCTCGCCCTGGCGCAGGCGGAGGTCGGCGTCCTGACTGACGATGACGCCGGCGCGATCGCGCGCGCTGCCGTCATCGAGAACATCGACGAGGGACGACTGTGGGCGTCGGCGAAGAACGTCGGTTACCCCATCCTGGGCATCGTGCGCGAGATCGCGGCCGCGCTGCCCGAGGGGCCAAATGGTCGTGTGCACTACGGTGCGACCACGCAGGACATCATGGATACCGGCCTGGCGTTGCAGCTCAAGGCATCGCTGCAGCTGCTCGATGGTGACATCGCACGGCTCGGCGACCGTCTGGCCGGCCAGGTCGAGGCGCACGCCGGTACGGTGATGGCGGGGCGCACCCACGCGCAGCAGGCGGTGCCGACGACCTTCGGCGCGACGCTCGCGACGCTACTCGCCCAGCTGACGCGCCAGCGCACACGCATCGCGCAGGCACTGCCGCGTGTCGCCGTCATCTCGATGTTCGGCGCGGGCGGGACGTCGGCTGCGTACGGGCCGCGCGCTGAGGAGATCCGTGGACGGATGGCTGCGCATCTCGGCCTCGAGAACGTCGATGTGCCGTGGCATGTCGACCGCGATGGACTCGCCGAGTTCGGCTGGCTCTGCGCGTCGATCACGGCGACGTGCGCCAAGCTGGCGCGCAACATCGTGGACCTCTCCCGTACCGAGATCGGCGAGGCATTCGAGCCGTACTCGCCGCATCGGGGGGCATCGTCCACGATGCCGCAGAAGGTGAACCCGATCTCGTCCGAACTGATCATCGGGCTCGCCGGCACCGCCGGTGCCCTCGCCTCGTCGCTGCTGCGGATCCAGGAGGCAGGGCACGAGCGCAGCGCGGGGGAGTGGCAGATCGAATGGCAGGTCGTGCCGCAGCTCGCATCCCTGGCCGGCAGTGCTCTGCAGGAGGCGTTCGTCATCGTCGATGGGCTCCGCGTCGATCGCGAGCGGATGCGGCGCAACATGGAACTCGACGGTGGTCTCGTCCTCGCGGAGGCGCAGATGATCCAGCTCGCCGATGCGCTCGGTCGCGAGCGCGCGCACGACCTGCTGTACGCAGCATCCACCCGCGCACGTGAGTACGGTCAGGTGCTGGCTGATGCCCTGCGGGACGTCGCCGCCGCAGCAGGCCTGGGCGGCATGCTCCCGTCGCAGCTCGTGAAGGCGGAGGACTACCTGGGCGATGCCGAGAAGATCTGCCGCACCGCGGTGCGCACGTGGGCGAAGACTCCGGCTCTCGAGGCCGCCGTCGTCCCGATCTCGGGGCTCGCTGCGGCGACCGCCGCGACGGGGGTGAGCGCATGACCACCACCGCCGTGCAGACGCACCAGGACGTCGAACGCGCGAGCAGATTCGACATCGCACGCGCACGGGTCGGTCTCTGGGCCGTTGTGCCGCTCATGCTGCTGGCGCTGCTCCTGCCGGCCGATCTGCCCTGGGATCAGCGCGCCATGCTGGCCGTCCTCAGCTTCGTCGTGCTGTTCTGGATCACCGAAACGATCCCGATCCCGGTCACGGCCCTCATCGGCATCGCGCTGCTCGTCATCCTCGGCGTCGCGCCCGCCGCCGAGGTGTACTCCGCGTTCGGATCACCGACCGTGTTCCTCGTCATCGGCGCGTTCATCCTCGCGCGCGCCATGACCGTCCACGGGCTCGACCGTCGCTTCGCGCTCAGGGTGCTCTCGCTTCCGCGGATCGGAGACAGCACCATCCTCACGGCGCTCGCATTCATGGTCGTCGCCGCGCTTCTCGCGATGCTGGTGTCCGCATCAGCCACCGCCGCCATGCTTCTGCCGATCGGCATCGGAGTGGTGCGCACGGTGGGCGATCTCATCCACGACCCGAGCACCGGAGTCAAGTCGTATCAGACCCGCTTCTCGTGCATGCTCATGCTCGCGATTGCGTACGGCGCAGGTGTCGGCTCGGTGCTGACGCCGATCACGGGGATCGCGAACGTGATCGGCCGCGGCACGGTCGAGGAGATGACGGGATATCAGATCCCGCTGTTCGACTGGGTCGCGATCTCGGGCCCGTACGTGCTCGCTCTCGGCGCGGTGATGTTCCTCGCGCTGTGGCTGCTGAACAGACCCGAGACGCGCCACATCCCCAACGGCACCGAGTCGTTCCGCGCATCGTACGCTGAGCTCGGCGGGATGACGCGCGGCGAGAAGATCGTCACGGCGGTGTTCGTGGCGACCGTGGTGCTGTGGACCGTGCCCGGTGTGGTGTCCGCGCTGAACGTCACCGATCCCGCGGTCCTCGCCGTCGTGTCGAAGCTGAACGAGGGCTCCGTCGTGCTCGTGTTGTCGGGGCTGCTGTTCCTGCTTCCCGCCGCCAAGGGCCTCCCCACGATGGAGTGGTCGGAGGCGGCGAAGATCGACTGGGGCACGGTCGTATTGGTCGGAGTCGGGCTCACCATCGGCGCGATGATGAAGGCGACGGGGCTGGCCGAGACCATCGGCGACGCCGTCGCCGATGCGACCGGGGTGAACAGCACCATTCTGCTGTGCCTGGTCGCCATCATCCTGGGCATGGTGATCTCGGAGACCACGAGCAACACGGCAAGTGTGGGGATCGTCGTCCCGATTGTGATCCCTATCGCGGTGGCGATCGGCGTGGACCCGCTGATTCCGGCGATGGCGGCGATCTTCGGCGGCAACGCCGGCGCGATGCTGCCGGTGTCGACGCCGCCGAACGCCATCGTCTACGGCTCGGGGTACGTCCCGATGCTGCGCATGATCCGCACCGGGCTCGTCGCCGATCTGCTGACCGTTCCGCTGATCATCCTCGCGGTCGTCGGCGTCGGCACCGCCATCGGCCTGGCGCTCCCGTGATGGTGCGCCTCCGTTCCGGCACGTCGATCTGATGCCGGAACGGGTGCATCCGCGCGGATATGGTGAAGACGTGGTGAAGCTCTCCGACGTGGCGAAGGCCGCAGGTGTGGGCTACGGCACCGCCTCGCGGGCGATCACCGGGAAGGGGTCGATCGACGCGGAGACCCGATCGAAGGTGCTGGCCGCCGCCGAGCGGCTCGGCTACCGGCCGGACGCCGCGGCCCGGGCTCTCCGCGAGCGCCGCACGCGGACGGTAGGGCTGGTCGTTCCAGACATCGTCAACGAGTTCTATACGTCGAGTGCGGAGGTGCTGCAGAACCGGCTCGCCGCCAACGGCTATCAGCTCGTGGTGGCCACGACCGGGAACGATCCCGCCCAGGAGGCCGTCGCGCTGCGCACGATGCTCGATCGTCAGGTGGACGGTATCGTGCACGTCCCGGTCGCGGCCGAGGCCAGCGCCGGGATCGGGGTGCCCCTCGTCGAACTGAACCGCTCCACCGGGCGGACCTCGGTCGTGAGCGACGACGTGAGCGGGATCGCCGCGCTGACCGATGTCGTCGCCGACGAGGGATACGAGAGCATCGTCGCCATCACGGGGCCGCGCACATTGAGCACCAGCCGAGACCGGGTGGCGGGCTTCGTCGCGGCGCTCGAGGCGCGGGGGTTCGTCGTCGACGCCCCGCGCGGGCGACGATTCGAGATTCACGAGACCACGTACACCGCGGACGGCGGTGCAGACGTCATGCGAAAGCTGGCGAGCAGCCCGCCGGAGGCTATCGTCGCGCTCAGCAGCCGCATCGCGCTCGGCGTGCTGCAGGTGGCTTCCGATGAGGGGATCGATGTCCCCGGAGGCGTCGCGCTCGCCGCCTACGGCGACCCCGACTGGTTCCGCATCTGGCGTCCCGGGATCACGGCGTTCGCGCCCGCGCTAGCCGAGATGGGCTCCCGCGCGGCCGAGCTGCTGCTGGCGGAGCTCTCGACCGGTGAGCCGCAGGAATCCGTCCGCGTGTCCGGCGAGGTGCGCGTACGCGGGAGCCACACCCGCGGGTAGCGCTTAGGCTTCTCGTCCGGTCGCGTCCCAGGAAGACCGCCGTTCGACGGTGCGCTGTGCGAGGGTCGCCTCACCAGCGGTCGGGTGTTCGTCGATAGCAGCCCAGATGGCGAGCATGCGCAGTGCGTCCGCGGACGGCGAGCCCGGTTCCGCCGTGTACGTGGAGAGCGTGAGCCCGGGATCGGCCGGCAGCTCGAACGCCTCATACGTGAGCTCGACGTCTCCCACAACGGGATGCCGGAGCTTCTTCACGCCGGTGCGCCGCGTGGACAGGAACCCGCGCACTTCGCTGCGGTGATCCATGCCGTCGCCCGTACGGCGGGGTGGCGCATCGGGGGAGGGTCTGCGAGTACCGGGCACGTCCGTCACTCCCGCTCACGCACGACCAGGTGTCTTCTGGAAGCATCCCCAGGCTCAGGAGGCAATCGCATGCTTGCGACTTTCATGTACGGCGCCGGCGACGTCCGCGTCGAGACCGTGCCCGACCCGATCATCAAGAACCCGACCGATGCGATCGTCCGCACGGTCCGCTCGTGCATCTGCGGGTCTGACCTGCATCCCTACCACTCGATGCATGCGACGCACCAGGGCAACCCGATGGGCCACGAGCTCATCGCCGTCGTCGAAGAGGTGGGTGCAGAGGTCGCCTCGGTCAAGCCGGGCGACTTCGTCGTCGCCCCGTTCGCCTTCCAGGACAACACCTGCGTGTTCTGTCGCGAGGGTCTCCAGACCTCCTGCATCCACGGCGGTTGGTACGGCAGCGCCGAGACCGGCGGTCTGCAGGCTTCTCTCGCGCGCATCCCGCTCGCCGACGGCAGCCTTGTGAAGGTGCCGGACGTGGACGGTGACAGCCTGGACGAGGGGCTGCTCGCATCGCTGTTGACGCTGTCCGACGTATACCTGACCGGCTACCACGCCGCCCGCGTGGGGCGGGTGAAGCCGGGCAAGACTGTCACAGTGATCGGTGACGGGGCGGTCGGCCTTTCGGCTGTCCTCGCCTCACGGCAGCTCGGGGCGGAGCGGATCATCCTGATGGGTCGCCACGCTGTTCGCACCGACCTCGGTGTGGAGTTCGGTGCGACCGACGTCGTCGCAGAGCGAGGCGCGGAGGGGGTCGCCAGGGTGATGGATCTCACTTCAGGTGAGGGGTCGCACATCGTCCTCGAGGCGGTCGGACACATGCCTGCCTACGAGCAGGCGTACGGCATCGTGCGGCCGGGCGGCATCATCTCCCGCGTGGGCGTGCCCCAGTACGAAGAGGCTCCGATCGGATTCGGCTCGCTGTTCGGCAAGAATGCGCGTCTCGCCGGCGGTCCGGCCCCAGTCCGTGCCTACCTCGACGCGGCGATC
Source organism: Microbacterium atlanticum (assembly GCF_015277815.1). Taxonomy (NCBI): domain Bacteria; kingdom Bacillati; phylum Actinomycetota; class Actinomycetes; order Micrococcales; family Microbacteriaceae; genus Microbacterium; species Microbacterium atlanticum. Next base: position 2,905,801 of record NZ_CP063813.1, on the reverse strand, counting down.
CCGCAGGTGCTCTCGGGAGAGATCGATCCGGGCCGAGTCTTCGACCGCACCATCACCCTCCAGGAGGTCCCGGCCGGTTATGCCGCAATGGGTGCCCGCGAGGCGCTCAAGGTCATGGTCACCGCCTGAGTGTCCGGGATCCGGTTGTCGTGAGGGGAAGGAGGCAGGCATGACCCACACCATTCGCACGAGCCCGCTCCACAAGGGCGCGATCCTGACGATCGTCCTCGTCAGCTACTTCATGATCCTGCTCGACAACTCGGTGATCTTCACCGCGCTGCCGAGCCTGCAAGCCGACCTCGATCTGACGTCGACGCAGATCGCGTGGGTGCAGGACGCCTACACGCTCGTGTTCGGTGGCCTGCTGTTGCTCGGTGCGCGCGCGGGTGACATCCTCGGGCGCAAGCCGGTGTTCATCTTCGGTCTTCTCGTCTTCGTGGTCGCCTCGCTGCTGATCGCCCTCTCGCCCGCCGGTTGGTTGCTCATCGGCGCTCGCGCGGTACAGGGCATCGGTGCGGCGATCGTGGCTCCTTCTGCTCTTTCTCTGATCACCGCGAGCTTCGAGGGTGAGGAGCGTACGCGCGCGGTGGCCTGGTACTCCGCCACGGCCGGCATCGGCGCCAGTCTGGGTCTCGTCATCGGAGGAGCCGCCGCTTCGTGGCTTTCCTGGCGTGCCGGGTTCTTCGTGAACGTTCCTATCGGGGTGGCGATGCTGCTGCTCGCGCCGAGATTCCTGCCTCGGACCCCCACGCTCCCTGGCCGATTCGACGCCATCGGGGCGATCACCTCGACAGTCGGTGTCGGCTCGCTCGTCTTCGCGATCCTCTACGCAGTCGAGTTCGGCTGGACGGCGCTGCCCACGTTGATCGGCGTCGTCGTCGCCGTCGCGGTACTCGCGCTGTTCGTGATCGCGGAGAGCCGCGCGACGCAGCCGATCATGCCGTTGCGGCTGTTCGCCAGCCGCCTCCGCACAGGGGCGTACCTCGTCCGGCTGCTGTACCTCGGTGCGATGATCGGCTTCTTCTTCTTCACGAGTCAGTACCTGCAGGAGGCGTTGGGATTCTCTCCGCTGCAGGCCGGGCTGGCGTTCCTGCCGATGACACTCGTGAACTTCGGCGTCGCGCTCGCCATTCCGCGGCTGACGGTCCGCTTCGGCAACACTCCCGCGCTCGTCGTCGGCACCGCGCTCACCCTGGTAGGCATGGTCTGGTTGAGCCGGATCACTCCCGCGAGCGACTATCTCACCGCCGTCGCACTTCCGATGCTGCTGATCGGCGCCGGACAGGGGCTCGCGTTCGCGCCCATGACGACCTTCGGCATCGCCGGCGCGACGGCTCAGGACGCCGGCGCTGCGTCCGGCGTGGTCAATACGTTCCACCAGGTCGGCTCCTCCCTCGGGCTCGGCATCCTGGTCGCCGTGGGTGCGTCGGCCGCCGGAAACGCTAACACCCCCGCGGCGGGAATCGCCGCCGCGGCCGCTGCAGCCTTGGCTGCCGGAAGCATCTTCCTTCTCGTAGCGCTCGTCCTCGTTGCAGCGCTGATGGTTCCCGCGACTCTCGCTGAGCGCCGCCGCTCGCCCGACGCCGGCGAATCGATCGCCCCCTCGGGTGCGCTCGGCGAGCCGCAAGGCGTCGACTCCACCCGTCTACCCGCCCGCACGCGATGAAATGCACACCATGACCTTTGGCCTACCGCCGACCTGGACCGCGCCGGTCGCGCCGAAGAGCGGCCGATCTCCTCGAATCGGCCGGACGGCACCGACCGGCCGTTCGTCACGATCGGGTCGTTCGCGTACTCACCGAGGTGTGGCCAGACCGGCTGACTGATGCGCATGCCCATTCGGGGGCAGGTTGGAAAGTCTGCAGCATGGAACGGCGCGATCCCGGCAACCAGTTCCGGATCGGCCGAGGCAAGAGCCTTGGTGTCAGGACTCCGAGCTGGTCCGCGGTGCGGCCGCGCTCTCACGCACCACAAGAGCGGGCCTCTCGGACGAGAGCCGTTTGCCGACCTCGCCTTTGATCTCGCCGAGCAGGAGCTGGAATCCGCGACGTCCAAGTCCGACGAAGTCCTGCTTGACCGTGGTCAAGGGCGGTGACCACAGCTCCGCGAGAGGATGGTCGTCGAAGCCCACGACTGACACATCTTCGGGAACTCGGCGGCCTGCGTCGTTCAGGCCACGGATCACGCCCATCGCAATCTCATCGTTGCCGCAGAATACCGCGGTCACTGAGTCGTCTTTCGCAAGCTGTTCGCCGATGCTGAGTCCGGAGTGTGGATCCCACGATGCGTCGAGCAGTTCCGGAATGGGCGCACCATGCGCACGTAGCGCACGGCGCCAACCGGTCGTCCGGCCGTCCTCGCGGCGCGACGGTGGCACGCGAACGTGATGAACCGTGGCGTGCCCGAGTTCGAGCAGATGGTTGGTCAACTCCTCGGCCGCACGGGACTCATCCAGCACCGCCTGCAACACGGAGGGATCCCGGACACCCGACAGTGCGACCAGCGGCAGCGGCTCGGGGATTCTCCGCATGGCCGCAACGCCAGGAGGGTCGAACTTCAGGACAACGACGCCGGCGAGGGGCTGAGCGAGCGTAGCTGAGATAGCGCGGTCGATCTCGTCATCGTCGGGACTCTCGACGACGGTGATCATCACCGTGTATCCCTCGGCGCGTGCCGCTTCCTCTACACCCCTGATGGCCCCGGCGTACCCGTACTGCGAGGTGTCGCCGGCGATGACGGCGATGACCTGCGGCTTGCGGGAGGCGAGGACTCGCGCGGCGGCGCTCGGCCGATAGTGGAGCTCGGTGATCGCAGCCTCGACGGCTTCCCGCTTCGCCTGGCTGACCTTCGCTGCGCCGGTGAGCACGCGCGAGACTGTCGGCACAGATACTCCTGCCAGCGCGGCGACATCCGCGATAGTCGTTGTCTTGCCGCTTCCCGTGCCGTTCATCCCTACCCGTCTGAGCGGTGCAGGGGACGTCACTTGACGGCACCACTCGTGATGCCTGCGATGATCTTGCGCTGCGCCACCATGAACGTGATCAGGAGCGGCAGGCTCATCAGGATGATATACGCGAAGATCAGGTGCCAGTTCTGCAAGTACAGGCCCGCGCTGGCGACCTGGTAGAGGTTCAGCGGGAGCGTGTCCAGCCGACCGCCGACCACGAAGAGGGCGTAGAACACGTCGTTCCAGATGTACAGGCAGATGAGGATGGTCGCTGTCGCCAGCACCGGCATGAGCAACGGCAGGATGATGCGCGTGAAGACGCGGATCGGGGACGCTCCGTCGACGCGGGCGGCTTCCTCGAGCTCGATGGGGATCGTTCGTACGAAGCCGGTGACGAAGAAGATGACCGTCGACATGTACATGCCCATGTACACGCCGATCATTCCGACTGCCGTCCCGGCGAGGCCGAGCTGTCGCAACAGCAGAACGATGGTGACAACCGCTGGAGGCAGCACGATGCCGCTGATGGCGAGCGCGTAGACGAAGGCGAGTGGCGTGGAGGTGCGCCGGCCGAGGATCCACGCCGCCATCGAGCCGAGAATCAGAACGCCGAGGACCGCGGGCACCATGACGAGAACGCTTCCACCGAAGGCGGCGAGCATCTTGCCGTCGGAGAATACGGTGGCGAAGTTGTCAAGCAGCTGCCACTGGGTGGGGAGCGACAGATTCGGGTTGAGGGCCTCGGCTTGGTCCTTCCCAGCCGTGGTGATCACCAACCAGAAGGGGACGCCGAGCAGGACGACTGCCGCGGCGATGGCTGCGACCGGCTGAAGGATGCGAGCGGCGCGTCCGTGATGAGGGCGCCGCTTCACCCGTGCCGCTTGGGTCTGGCTGTGGCTGGTGGACCTGACAAGGGTCTCGGTGGCGGTCACAGTACGTCCTCCCGCTTGCGCAGTGTCCGGATAACGGGGAAGGCCAGTACAGCTACGAGCAAGAACAGTACGAGGCTCATGGTGGTCGCCTGCGCAAACAGGCCCTGACCGAAGGTGCGGAAGATGAAGATGTTCAGCAGTTCCGTGGTTCCGCCGGGTCCGCCCGCGGTCGTGGCCTGAACGATGTCGAACCCGTTCATCGAGCCGAGGAGAGCGGTGGCGACGTTGAAGGTGACAGCGGGTGCGAGCAGCGGGAACCGGATGGTGCGTAGCGTGGTCCACCATCCAGCGCCATCCAGGCGGGCGGCCTCGATGACGTCCTCGTTGATGGTCTTCAGGCCGGCGAGGTAGATCAGCATGGACAGGCCCATCCACTTCCATGCGTGGATGAGCGCGACGACCACGATGGTCCAGGTGGTGCTGCCGAGCCACGCGATCTCAACGTTCTGTCCGGTCAGGAATCCAAGGATGCCGTTGACTGCGCCTTCGGGCTTGAGCATGGCTTGGAAGATGTATCCGACGGCGAGCGCCGACATGATGACCGGGATGAAGAACGCCACCCGGAGTGCGCGGTTGATCGTCGTGTCGCGTTCGAGGAGCAGGGCGAGGGTCAGGCCGAAGACATTCTGGAAGATGGCGACGAGGACCGCGTAGACGAGGGTGACGACGAGCGCGTTGATCAGTGCGCCGTTGCTGAACAGCGAAACGAAGTTGTCCCAGCCGATGAAGTTGATCTCGCTCTTGAAGCTGGACCAGTCGGTGAAGGCGTAGATGAAGTTGAAGACCGTCGGGATGAAGAAGAACACCACCAGGACGAGCAGGGCGGGGATGAGGAACCACAGGGGGTGGTCCTTCTTTCCACGCCGCGTCGGAGCGATCTCTCTGATGCCCTGGGCTCGGGCGGCGCCCGTGGAGAGTCCAAGTGTGGTGGTCATGGTCATACCTTTCGGGTTGGGGGTGCCGGCGAAGCTGCCGGCACCCCCAGGTAGTGCTAGAAGCCGGGCGTTCCGATGGCCTTGGCCAGCTCGGCGAACTGCGCCTGAGTGGCTTCGGCGACCTCGACCGCGGTCTTGGTTCCCTGGATCATGTCGCCGAGGTTCAGGTACAGATCCGGGTTGGCGACTGCGAGAGCCTGCATCGAGCCGACAGAGTCGGACAGCGATGCGCTGACGTCGAGAAGCGCCTGCGGCACATCGGCGGAGGAGTCGACGTCCGACTGCAGCGAAACGGTCGACTGAGCGTTGACGAAGTCCTGGTAGCCGTCGCCCAGCCAGTAGGACAGCAGCTGGCGCGCGCCGGCCTCTCGCTTCGCGTCGCCGGTCTTGAAGGCGACGAGGGCGTTGGACTGGTCGGGGATGAAGGTGCCGACGTTTCCGCTGGGCGAGATGGGGAAGAAGCCGATCTTCTCGTTGAGCTCCTCGGTGTCAGCGAGCGACTGCAGCTGCCCGAAGAACGAGTTCACCTGGACCGCCATGGCCGCGTCACCGGAGAGGAGCGCCGGTCCCTGGTCCTCGAAGGTCGCCGTCTTGAGGTTCTCGTTGAACAGTCCCTCCTCGATGAGCCCCTGATAGGTGTCGATGGCGCCTTGGATGGTCGGGTCGGTGAAAGTCTCCTCGTTGGCGTTCACCCGGTCCCACAGGCCGTCGGCTGCAGCGTCGGCGAGTTGCACCTGCACCCACCATTGCGTCGCCCACGGTGTGCCGCCGCCGAAGTCGAAGAACGGGGTCACACCGTCGGCCTTCAGGTCGCGGGCCACCTGGAGGAACTCGTCCCAGTTGCCGGGCGTGGTGGTGATGCCGGCGTCGGCGAACACCTGCTTGTTGTAGTAGACACCCTCCACCGCAGGGGTCGTGATGAGGGTCGCGTACCGGGTGTCGTCGAGGATGCCGGTGATATCGCGCAGCTCAGGCGTGTAGGCGTCCAGCCACGGCGCGTCGTCCAGCGACTGCAGGTTGGTCTTGGCGTTCAGCGCAGTGAGCTGGGACGCGGTCGGCTGCCAGAACGCGAGGTCGGGCTTGTCTCCCGTAGCAACTTTCGTCTGGATGCTCTGCTCGTACGGATCAGGGATGGTGACGACATCCACCTTCGCGCCAGTGAGTTCTTCGAACCCCGCCACGACACTGTCGGGCACGGTGTTCGAGTTCTGGGCGGCCCAGATGGTGAGGGTGGTGCCGCTGAGGTCGGCGTCCTGCGCGGGCCATTCGGCGGGGGCGCTTCCGGAGTCGCCTCCGGACCCCGGGTCCGAGCAGCCGGCCAGGGTGAGTGCCGCAACCGCGCCGAGGGCGAGGACGGCGGAGAACCGCTTCTTCATTGAATTGCTCCTTTGTATGTGATCAGTGTGATCCGGTGCGGGCCTCTACGCCGACCGTTTAGGGCGGATGGCGAGGCGGAGAGTACGCGCGGCGAGGTCTGGACCGTCCGCGTGTACAGTGAGCGCTCCTGTCCTGGCATCCCATTCGGTGGGCCAGGCGGGCAGGTTGAGGGGAAACTCGGTGGTCACGACGACGTCCTGGCCTCGCAGGTGAGGGAAGCTGAGGACGGTGGCAGCTGGCCCGCCTCGACGCCAAAGGGAGACGAGGTCGCCCGCTCGCAGGCGCAGACCGAGGGACACCCACTGGTCGTCCCATTGGGGAAGACCACTCGGCCAGTGAGGGTACGACTGCGCGATGTCTGCGCGCAGCCGCTGCGCGACAGAGATCGCCGATGCGACCTGCTCGCGCTGTGCGGAGTCCATCTCGTTCAGGTGACCTGATACGTAGAACCGGCCGAGCAGACCGGTGACCAGGCAGTACGCGGCTTCCTCGTCCGTCATCGACGGCTGCGGGTATGCCCAGCTTGCCGCCTGCTCCGGGAGGATCGACAGCGGCGCAGCTGCGGCGATAGCCGGGTACTTCTCGAAGTCCTGCTGGTCGGAGGTGGACTGCATAGCGACCCGCGAGAGCAGCGCGTAGTCCATCCGCATGGCCCCAGAGCTGCAGTTTTCAATGATGAGCAAGGGGTGACGGTCGAGCACGCCGTCGAGCCAGTCCAGGTGTGCACGGTTGTGGCCGAGTAGCCCGTCGCCCACGCTGTCTGCGTCGACGTCGGTGCCAGGACCGGGGTTGATGTTGTAGTCCAGCTTGAAGAACCCGATGCCGAACTCGCTGACGAGTCGGTCTACCACCTCATCCAGGTGTGCTCGCGCCGCGGGGTGACGCATATCCAGGTGGAAACGGTGGTGCTCGACGACCCGCACCCCATTGCGCTGCAGGAACGCTTCGTCGGGTAATGAGTCCGCGACCGGGCTGCGAGTGCCGATGACTTCCGGTTCAAGCCAGAGACCCGGAATCATCCCCGCAGCGCGGATCGCGTCGATGACCTCTCCGAGACCGTTCGGGAACCGGGTGGTGGACGGACGCCATTCTCCGACAGTGTCCCACCAGTGGCCGGAATCGTCGTACCAGCCTGCGTCGATGCAGAACACCTCGGCGCCGACGGCCCCCGCCGCTTCGATGAGGGGGATCAGCTTGGCTGTCGTAGGGTCACCGTCGAGGGTGTTCATGTAGTCGTTGAACACCACGGGCATGGCGGCGTTGTCATGGTGGGGACGTCTGGTGGCCCGCCGGTGATCCGTCAACGCCGCCACGACAGCGTCGGCAGAGTGACCGTAGGCGACCGCCGCCGGGACAGTGGTGAAGGACTCCGCTGGCGACAGGACGCGTGTCCATCCAGAGTCCGCGTCGGTGGGCCCGGATAGGGCCAGGAATCCGCCGGCCGTGTCCTCTCCGATCTCCCAACGCCACGGGCCGTTGTGCTCGATCTGCCATCCGAGTGCCAAGTGGACATCGGGTGCTTCGAGCAGACCCGTCGGCAGGTGATGACCTGTGGACCAGGTGCCGTCAGAAGTCACGCTGAATGACCCACGGGGGTTGTGGCCAGTCAGGTGCGCGGCGAGCTCCACGAAGTCTGACCCGCGGAGTGCCTCGCGTGACCACCGGCCTTCGCCGAGCCAATCGCTGACACCGGTGAGCCGGAACCAGCCGGCGAGGGAGTCGTCCGCGGCGGAATCGACGGTGAACCCCGCAGACCATGACGCCACCGAGCGAAGGACGACGCGCCCCTCGCCCGTGTTGGTGACCGTGACGGCGCTGCTCACCGTGTCCACACCGTCAAGGATCTGCAACTCGAGCCGAGTGTCGAGGTCGGCGTACCTCTGCACGATGCTGAGGGTCTTGCGCCCGTCTTCGACGGTTTCAGAGTGCTCGACGTACCTCAGCCGCTGACCGATCTCGGTGTGCGTCAACCGGCCGGAAGCGGGCACTCGGCCCGATGCGGCGGTCACCACCTCGACAGCGGGAATGCGGTGAAGAGGGATCTCCTCGGCGTGCTCCAAGGACACCGCGGCCAGGCTCACGGCCGTGTCGTCGTCCCAGACGAATGTGAAGACGACCAGGTCATTGCCCCAGCGCAGCGCGGTGGTCTGCGTGTCTCGGGCCAAAGACGTCGTTGTCATCAATCTCTCCATCGGTTGAGGTGCAGAAGCAACGTAACCCATTCTGAAACCGCTATCAAGTTTTTCTTGAAACCGTTATCAAGCGGTGCTAGGTTCGCCCCGACGCGATACGCGCCTCCTCGACGAAGAGAGAAATCAATGGTGAGAACACGACAGTGGGCTGCCGCGGGAGCCGCATGCGCCCTCGCTCTGACCGCCCTGACCGCGGTGCCGGCCGCCGCCGCCGCTCCTCAACAGCTCGAAGTGGACTTCGCCGCGCGAACGGGTGACTTCCGCGGTGGCGCGACCGGGACCCTCTACGGCCTAGGCGACGACGGCGTCCCGACCCGGGCACTGTTGAACGGTGCCCACGTGACGAACACGTCGCAGAAGGCCCCCTACGGCACGCAGCACCCGTCGGGAGACGCCATCCGCGTCGAAGACGACTTCTTCGCCAAGCACGGCCAGGACATGTACATCTACGTCCAGGACTACTACCCCGACTGGGCATACAACGGCGGTCAACGGCCCGGGGACACCCGCACGTACGGCCTCACGGACGGCACGTACGCGAGTCAGCCGAACGGCGTATGGGACTACCTCGAAATCGTGGAGTTCGTCGCCGACGCTGTCGCCGAGGACTCAGCTCACCCCGAGGACTACGTCTTCATCACCTTCAACGAGCCCGACGGCGGCAACTGGTACCCGAACTGGGGTGCGCAGAAGGACCAGTTCCTCCAGGACTGGCAGTCGACCTACGAGAAGATCCAGGAAGTCTGGGCGTCGCACGGCCTCGGTCACGCCCGCATCGGTGGCCCCGGCGACACCCGCTGGCAGCCGGAACGCAGCGCGGACATCCTCGAGTTCGCGAAGGCGAACAACTCGCTGCCGGACATCTTCATCTGGCACGAGCTGGGAATCGACAACCTCGGCTTCTACCGTCAGAACTTCGCCGACTACCGCGCGTTGGAGGCGTCGCTCGGCATCGACCCCATCCGCGTGAACATCACCGAGTACGGCATGCTCCGCGATATGGGCGTGCCTGGTCAGCTCATCCAGTGGCTGGCGATGTTCGAAGAGACCAAGGTTGATGCGCAGGTCGCCTACTGGAACTACGCCGGCAACCTGTCCGACAACACCGCCCGGCCCAACGGCGCCAACGCCGGATGGTGGATGTTCAAGTGGTACGGCGACCTGGAAGGGTCTGAGACCGTCACGGTCACCCCGCCCACACCCAACGGCGTCGACACGCTGCAAGGCATCGGCGCCATCGACGATGCCAACAGACGAGCCACCGTGCTCTGGGGCGGAACCGATGACGACGTCACCGTCGACCTCAGCGGACTGGACACCTCCGTGTTCGGCACCACCGTCGACATCGAGGTTCGCGAAGCACCGCTGACCGGCGCCGAGGGCCTGGCCACCACGCCCCGCGTCGTCCACGCCCAGGACGGCGTCGCACTGTCCGGCGGCGAGCTGGAGCTGACCGTGCCGACGCTGGATCGGTACGCCGGATACCAGCTCATCATCACGCCCGCGCAGCACCGCGACGTGCAGGCAGACGCTGCCGTCCAGCCCTGGACCGCGTCCATCGAGGCGGAGAGCATGCAGCTCACCTCGGCGCAGGTCTACACGCAGGACCCCAAATCGGGCGGCGGATGGAAGTTCCTCGCGTCCGGTGGACGCGACGTCGGATCCTTCAACCGCGCCACATCCAAGGCCGACTGGACTGTAGAGGTCCCGCAGACGAGCACCTACCGACTGCAAATCATCGGCGCGGCCCCTGGCGTGCCCGGACGTCACGCACTGTTCGTTGATGGAGCCGCTGCAGGCACCATTCAGTACACCGCCGACCTCGCCTTGAACGCGACCAGCCGGTGGCAGTACCGAGGTAGCGCCGAGGTTCTCGTGGATCTCACGGCTGGGTCGCACACGCTCTCAGTCCGCGCCAGCGCGAACGGAACGAGCGTGCTCCCGAACTCCGACATCACACTGGATAAGTTGGCTCTGACCGAGGTCGGTGCAGGCGAACGGACGACCTACCCCGCGAGCGGCTTCAGGCTCTCTGGCGGCTCGTCGCTCGTCTGGGGAGGAGCAACCGCCGGTTCCGCCGCACTCGCTACCGGCCAGCGCGCCGACGTTTACGTCACGGCGATGGACAGCGGCTACTACGACCTGACCGTGGACTGGGCCTCGGTTGGCGCGAGCGACCTTCAGATGACAGTCAACGGGCACCCCGCGGCGACCATTCGGGCCGCATCGGCCGGCGTCTGGCGCTCGACCGTACGCGCTCACCTGAACGAGGGCATCAACGAGATCGAGTTCCGCTCGGCATCGGGTGCGCAGGTCTCGCACCTGATCTCCTCGCGTGTCCGAACGGCTGACACGGCTTCGGTGTCGGTGGAGGCGGAAGCGGCGCAACGCTCCGGCGCGGCGTCGGTGAGCACGTTGGCAACGAACACCGGGTCGAACGTGTCCGGCGGAGCCTTTGTCGGGTACATCGGTGCAGGGGCTCAGAACTCACTGCAGATCCCACGCGCAGCAGGATTCGACACTCCTGGCGCGTACGACGTGACGATCTTCTACTCGAACGCGGAGACGGTCGGCAACCACGCCTATAACCCGCAGGTCGTGGACCGGCGTCTGGATGTACTCGAAGGGGCGACGCAGGTCGGCTCCGGGCACTTCCGGTACACGTACTCGTGGAACAGCTTCTGGCAGCGCACCATCCCCGTCGCCCTGACGACGGCCGACCAGCCGCTGAAGCTCGCGAACGGGAGCGCGTACGGGCCCAACGTGGACCGCATCGTGATCTCGCCCCGCGTTCTCGGAACGCCCAGCACCGAGGAAATCACGCCGGTTACGGTAACGCCCATGGTCAGCAGCGACTCTGGGCAGAGTGCCTCAGGCTGGCATCGCGCACCTGCGACGGTCACGTTGACGAGCTCTTCGGGGAGCGCGCAGGCGCAGTACCGCGTTGGCGGCACCGGGGAGTGGCTCGCTGCCGGCGCACCCGTCACGGTGTCAGCAGAGGGCGTCACCGTGATCGAGTACCGCGCCTTCCGTGTCAGTTCCGCAGTGCCCGGCTCGCAGGGGCAGGTGGAGGTGAAGGTGGATCGATCGGCACCGACGACGGTCGCTGACACGGATCCTGCCAGTGGCACGGCGGCGGCTGGTTCGGCGGTAACCGTGAAGTTCACGGCGACAGACGCCACGTCCGGTGTCGGTCACACCGAGTACTCCGCCGATGCCGGCGCAACATGGACACCCGCCACCGGAGCAGGAGTCTCGTTCACCGCGGTGGGGCCACACCCCGTGCAGTACCGCTCGGTCGACAACGCGGGCAATGTGGAAGCTGCCCAGCAGATCACCGTCACGGTGGCAGAGCCGGCCAACATCGCGAAAGCGACCATCACATCCGCGGATGAACCCACCGCAGACGGCTGGTACCAGCAGTCCGTTCTGGTCAAGCTGACACCGCCGTCGTCGGGGTTCAAAATGCAATACCGCGTGAACGATGGTGGGTGGAAGAACTATTCGTCCTCCATCACGGTCAGCGCGAACGGCACAACGAAAATCGACCATCGCCTGCTGCAGGCGAACGTCGTCGTCGCAGGGTCGGAAGGACAGACCCAGGTCAAGGTCGACAAGCAGGTGCCGACGGCATCCGTGACGCGCACGCCGGCGTCGGGGGCGGGCACACCCAGGAACCCCATCGCCCTGAGCTTCGCAGGCACCGACGTGCTCTCGGGGCTGGACAAGGTGGAGTACCGAATCAACTCGGATGAATGGGCGACATTCGCCGGTGACCCGCTGTCGTTGAACACCGTCGGAGACTTCGTCGTGAGCTACCGGGCGACGGATCGTGCGGGCAACACCTCCGCCGTGAAGTCGACGACCGTCACCATCAAGGAGGACGTGGCTACGACGGTCAAGTCCAACGGGAAGAGCGCAAGACGCGGCGCCGCTGTGACGTTGTCTCTCGCAGGGTTCGCGCGCTGGGACGATGTCACGGTAACGCTCGCCGGCGTGCCGGTGGCGACCGTTCTGACGGACCAGAACGGCGCTGCGAAGGTCACTGTCAGGGTGCCGACCGATGCCGCGCTGGGTGCAACTCAGATCGTCGTGGCAGGCACGGGCGCTTCGGCGTCGTCGCCGCTCACCGTCACCGACTGAGTCAGGTGGGGTGGCAGGAAACTGCCGCCCCACCGGAATCACCGGATCTGTCGGTTCATCGGCGAACGTCCGCTTGCTCGCTCCCACAGACGCCTGGGACTCCTGGCGGCACTGGCTCGCTGAGCGGACTGCCACCTAGCCTGCGCGATCGCACGTGACAGGCTGGTGGGAGGCGAGCGCGGTGCCGTGTGGTGGCAGCGAACGGAGGACGTCGCAGTGGCAGGACAGGAATGGGCGTCGCAGTTGGCGCATTGGGGTGCGTACGAGGCGACGACCGACGGCGCCGACATCCTCGCCGTTCGTGGCGACCGGCGCGACCCTGAGCCGACGGACATCCTCCAGAACCTGCCCGGCATGGTCACGGATCCCGCACGGGTCACCCGTCCGGCGATCCGGGAAGGCTGGCTTCGGGACGGACCCGGCGGCTCGGCCGGCCGAGGCGATGAGCCGTTCGTGGACGTGGATTGGGACACGGCGCTCGATCTTGTGGCCCGGGAGATCCGTCGCGTGCAGACCGAGCGCGGTCCGAGCGCGATCTACGGCGGCTCGTACGGATGGGCCAGCGCGGGCAGGTTCCACCACGCGCTGTCGCAGGTCCACCGCTTCCTCAACTGCACGGGCGGCTACACGCGGTCCGTGAACACGTACAGCTTCGGCGCCTCGGAAGTGATCCTGCCGCACGTGATCGGGCCCATGATGGAGCTGTACCGCACGATGACGTCGTGGGACGTGGTCGTCGAGCACACGAGACTCATGGTCGCGTTCGGTGGCGTGTCCCCAAAGAACTCGGCGGTGTCCTCCGGCGGGGTGCTCCGCCACCGCAGCAACGCCGGTCTGCGAGAGGCCATCGACGCCGGCATGCGTCTGGTATCACTCACCCCTCTCCGTTCCGACAGCGAGCTCGGCGAGTGGATGCCGTTGCGTCCGGGGTCCGATGTCGCGCTGATGCTCGCCCTCAGCCATGTGCTCCTGACGGAGGGGCTGGCCGATGCCGGCTTCCTCCGCGAGTACGCCGTCGGCGCGGAGGTCTTCCATGACTACGTGGTGCGCGGTCGCGACGGCGGGCCGTTCGATCCCGAGTGGGCCCAGGCGCTGACCGGCGTCCCAGCCGAGGCGATCCGCGCGCTTGCGCGTGACATGGCAGCGACGAGGACGATGATCTCCGTGAGCTGGTCGTTGCAGCGCGCGCGTTTCGGTGAGCAGCCGATCTGGGCTGCGGTCGCCCTCGCAGCACTCCTCGGCCAGATCGGGCTGCCGGGTGGAGGATTCGCGCATGGCTACGGCACCAGCGCCGCCGCAGGCGTCCCGTGGATGACCACGAAATGGCCGTCATTCCCGCAGGGGCGCAACCCGTCGGACTCGTTCATCCCAGTGGCGCGCATCGCCGACATGCTTCTGCACCCCGGCGAGTCTTACCGATACAACGGCGAGACACGGGTCTACCCGGAGATATCGCTCATGTATTGGGCGGGCGGCAACCCCTTCCACCACCACCAGGATCTGCCGCGGCTTCGCCGCGCCATCGGGACACTGGACACCTTCGTGGTGAATGAGTCCCACTGGACCGCGACCGCCCGGCACGCCGACATCGTCCTGCCCACGACCACGCACGTGGAGCGCAACGATCTCGGCGCAGCGAACAACGACGAAGTGATGATCGCCATGAAGCGACTCGTGCCGCCGCACGGGGAGGCGTGGGACGACTACGACGTGTTCGCGGCGCTCTCGCGTCGGCTTGGCGTGGCGCAGGAGTTCACCGAGGGGCTGACCGTCGACGGCTGGCTGCGGCGGCTCTATGACGAATGGGCGGAGCAGCTGGCACCGACCCACCCGGACCTGCCGTCCTTCGATCACTTCTGGTCCGCCGGCGAGGTGGTCATGCCCCATCCCGACCCGACGGTGCAGTTCGCTCAGTTCCGTGCGGACCCCGACCGTCACCGGCTGTCGACACCGAGCGGCAGGATCGAGATCTTCAGCGCGACGGTGGACGCTTTCGGTGAGCCGGACTGCCCGGGTCACCCCTCATGGCTCGGCTTCCCGGACGGCGACGATGCGCGCTTCCCCCTCACCTTACTCGCGAACCAGCCGCGCACGCGGTTGCACAGTCAGCTGGACATGGGCCGAACGAGCAAGGGGTCGAAGATCGCCGGACGCGAACCGCTGACGATGCATCCCGACGATGCACGCGAGCGCGGCATCGCAGCCGGCGACGTCGTGGAAGTCGTCAGCACCCAGGGGACGGCGGTGGTCGGCGTGAGAATCACCGACCAGATGCTCCGCGGGGTGGTTCAGCTGTCCACGGGGGCATGGTACGCACCGTCGCCCGGGGACGACCGCGTGTGTTTGCATGGGAACCCCAACGTGCTGACCCCCGACATCCCGACCTCGGCGCTCGCTCAAGGGCCGACCGGAGCCGTTCTGAGTGTGGAGGTCCGGCCGCGCAGCCGGGACTGGCCACGTCCGGATGTGCATCGGCGCCCGTCGTCTCCCGATCACGCCCGATAGCGAGGGTGGTGGCCAAATGGCCGGGGAGATACGCACGCCGCTGTCCATGCGTCTGGATCGTCCGCGGGCGGGCATGACTCATGATGGGACGAACGCCTTCCGTCGGGAAGGCGTGCGCACCACGACGACGGGACCCACGCGAACGACGCGGATCGGCACCAGCGATCAGTGCGGTGGAACGCGAACGAGGGTAGAGGATTCGGGTGTCGAAGGCCGGGGTTGTTGTGACGGGGGCTGCGCGAGGGATCGGGTTGGAGATCTGCGCGGCTCTCGCGCGTGACGGGTTTCGGGTAACAGGACTCGATCTGCTCCCGCCTGAGCGAGATGTCGACTTCGAAGGATTCCGTATCCTCGACGTGACCGATGCCAGTGCCGTCGAGACCACCGTGCAAGAGGTCGCGGCCTCCGAGGCCGGCCTTTTCGGTGTCGTGAACAACGCGATACTGTCGTCGAACTACATGGACGGGCCGCTGGCCGACGCCTCGATGGAGACCTACGACACGTCCTTCGCGGTGAATGTGAGGGCGCATTACTCTCTGATGCGGGCGGCCGCTCGCAGTCTGCAGAAGTCCGACCACGGTGGATGCATCGTTTCCATCAGCTCCGTGAATGCGATGCGCGGTGTCGCGAACACCGGGATTTACTCAGCGACGAAAGCGGCGCTCGTCGCGCTTACGCAGACGTTCGCCGTCGAATTGGCGCCGCACGGAATCCGGTGCAATTCGGTCGCGCCCGCGGCGACTGCGACCCACCGCCAGATGACGGCCCTCACATCGGACGAGATCTCCGAGCGGCTGGCGCGAATTCCGCTCGCCCGCTTCGCCGAGCCCAGCGAGATCGCCGATGCGGTGGCGTTCCTGTTCAGCGACTCCGCCCGCTTCATCACGGGAATAACACTCCCCGTCGACGGCGGCTACCTCGCCTACGGCTCCGGCCTGACGGAGAACTGACCGGCTGCCTTGCCGGCCGTCGTCAGTGCCGGGGGAACCGCCACCGCTGAGGGCGCCGACGAGGTCGAACCCCTGGACGACATTGCCGGTTTCGAGAGCGGCCGGCTCCGAGAGCTCAGGCGGCCGGGCATATCGTCCAGCGCGATGTCACGGCACTGCGGGCGTCCAGTCGGAGACGTCGTCCAGACGCGCGAGCTCGTCTTCCGTCAGCTCGAGACGGGCGCCGGCGAGCAGGTCGTCGATCTGATCGAGACGCGACGCGCTGGCAAGGGGTGCGGCGACCGTGGGCTGATGCCGCACCCACGCGAGGGCCGTCGCCGCGATGGATGCGCCATGCGTCCGCCCGATGTCTTCGAGAGTGTCGATGATGCGCAGCCCCTGCGCGTTCGCGTATCGGGCGGCGTCGCCCGCCCGCGGCGAATCACTACCCTCGGCATCCTGTGATCGATACTTGCCCGTGAGGAAGCCGCTCGCCAGTCCCGAAGACGGCAGCAGCGACAGCTCGAGTTCCTCCGCGACCGGGATGATGTCGGCCTCGACCTCGTTGCGATGGACGAGGTTGTACTCGGGTTGGATCGCGATCGGCTGGGCCAGACCGGCGTCGCGGGCGCAGTCCACCCATGCCCGGATCCGCTCGCCGGTGAAGTTGGACAGCGCGGGGTATCGGATGAGGCCCTCCCGCACCAGGTCATCGAAGACCCCGACGGCTTCTTCGAGGGGAGTGGCGGGGTCGTCGTAGTGCGCGTAGTAGACGTCGATCGTCTCGACTCCCAGGCGCTTGAGCGAGGCCTCCACGCCGGTGCGCACGTTCTTCGCCGACAGGCCGGGCGAGGCGGGATGCCCGCTCACCTTCGTCGACACCGCGACGCCGACGGGCTTGCGGGAGGCGAGCCACTGGCCGATGATCGTCTCGCTCTCGCCGCCGACGTTGCCAGGCACCCAGTGCGAGTACGAATCGGCGGAGTCGATCAGCGTGCCACCGCCGGCGTGGAAGGCATCCAGGAGAGCGAAGGACTGCTCGGGGTCGACCGTCCAACCGAAGACGTTGCCTCCGAGCACGAGAGGGAGGATGTCGAGGTCGCTGGTGCCGATCCGTGTCATTGGATGCCTTCCGTCGATGGGTTTCGTCCATGATGGCTCGCCGAGTGCCGGCGCGCATCGCCCGCAGGAGATGAGGGGCCGAATGGACAGTGGAGGCCCCTCAGCCTCAGCCACGTGGCCACCGCTCGCGCAGCGGCCGAGGCCTAGCGTGATCTGGAACGGGCGCCGGGGCGCCCTGACCGGAGGGAACCAGGAGGTACGCAATGGGCCTCGACAGCATTCCGCAGGCGATCGAAGCGCTGCAGGCGGGCTGGGCCGTGGTGGTCGCGGATGACGAGGACCGCGAGAACGAGGGAGACATCATCATGTCCGCGCAGCTCGCGACGCCGAGGTGGCTGGCGTGGATGATCCGATGGACCAGCGGCTATCTGTGTGCGCCCATGCCGGCTGACCTTGCCGATCGCCTCGATCTCCCGCCGATGGTCGCGGTGAACCAGGATCCCCACGCGACCGCGTATGCCGTGAGCGTCGATGCTGCCGATCGCCTGACGACCGGAATCAGTGCGGCCGATCGGTCCCACACTCTCAATGTTCTCGCCGACCCGGACGCCACACCCGGGTCGCTCATCCGTCCTGGGCACGTCATCCCACTTCGAGCGGTTCCCGGCGGCATCAGGCAACGTGCTGGCCATACGGAGGCGGCCGTGGAGCTGATGCGACTTGCGGGCCTGCCGCCGGTCGGTGTCATCGGCGAGGTCGTCGGCGATGACGGGGAGATGATGCGGCTCCCTCAGCTCCTCCGGTTCGGGGCGCGCGAAGGCATCCCCGTCATCACGATCGCGCAGCTGATCGATCATCTGAACGGGATCGCGGCTGAGGAACCGGCGGAATCGTTCGCGCCGCTCCGGCAGCCGTCCACCTTGCCCTGAAGTCAGAGGGCAGCGCGGCTCTGCGCACCGGGGAGTGGGCCGTCCGTCCACGACACCGCCGCCTGCTTCCGACGATCGGCCATATCGAGTAAGGCGCCACCGTCCCATGCTTTTCGGCACATGGGCGCAACGCCGCTTGCCGAAGGAGGCACTCTTGAGCACCGACCCGAATCCCTCCACGCTGGAACACGACCCGACGGCGATGCCGCTCGCCGTGGGAGGCCAGCCGAGGGAGCAGAGCGCCCTGTCGGGCAACATGGGCACGTGGGGGCTGGCCTTCACGACGCTCGCCTACAACGCACCGATCGCTATCGTCACCGGCTACGTCACGGTGGTCGTCGCCTACGGCAACGGTGTCGGTGCGCCGTGGACGTACGTCGTCGTCGCCGTCATCGCCCTGTTGTTCGCGGTCGGGTTCACTGCCTTCGCCCGCCATCTGCCGCGCCCCGGCGGCTTCTACGCCCTCATCACCGCGGGCCTCGGCAAGCACCTGGGACTCGGAGTGGGATATCTCGCAACGGCGCAGTACTTCGCCATCTGCGCGGGCGGGCTCTCGTTCCTCGGCTTCGCGACGGCGTCACTGGTGAGCAGTTGGGGTGGCCCCCCGGCTCCGTGGTGGGTGTACTCGATCGTCTTTCTGATCTTCTTCGGCGTACTGGGCTATGTGCGCCTCGAGTTGTCCACGCGTTTGCTCACGGTGTTCCTGATCGCCGAGGTGATTCTCGTCGTCGTCTATGACGTCGTCGTGCTCTCGCAGGGCGGTGAGTCGGGCCTGACGTCCGCGCCGTTCCTCGCCGAGAACATCTTCTCCGGCAGCATCGGCCTCGCGCTCCTGTTCGGCATGCTGTCGCTCAGCGGCTTCGAGGCTTCCGTGATCTTCCGCGAGGAGGTCAAGGATCCCGACAAGACGATTCCCCGCGCGGTGTACATGCAGATCATCGTCATCGGCGTTCTGTACACGGTCTCGGCCTACGCGTTCATCGTGGCGCTCGGTCCCGACAACGTCGTCGCCGCCGCGCAGGCGAACCCTCTGGGGGCGTTCCTCGACTCCGCCGAGATGTACCTCGGGGTGATCGGTCGCGACCTGTTCAACATCCTTACCGTGACGAGCCTATTCGCCGGTCTCCTGGCGGGATACAACACCATCTCGCGGTACCTCTACAACCTGGGGCACGACGGCATCCTGCCCCGAGCGCTCGCCTCGGTGCACGCGGTCCAGCGCTCGCCGCACCGCGCCTCGATCGTGACGGGTGTCATCCTCCTCGGCACTCAGGTGCTGTTGGCGTTCTTCGGCGGCGCCGCCGAGTTCATCTATCCGCAGGTGAGCGGGGCCGGCGGGTACGCCCTGCTGGTGATGCTCGCGCTTGTCACGATCGCCGCGATCGTCTTCCTCAACCG
Organism: Microbacterium atlanticum; assembly: GCF_015277815.1. Classification (NCBI taxonomy): domain Bacteria; kingdom Bacillati; phylum Actinomycetota; class Actinomycetes; order Micrococcales; family Microbacteriaceae; genus Microbacterium; species Microbacterium atlanticum. Next base: position 2,886,452 of record NZ_CP063813.1, on the reverse strand, counting down.
CACCCGGCCCGAGGGAGTCACTGCGTGGCACCGCCTGATCGCTCCGATTCTCGCCTTGGTCGGCCTGAGCATCTCGATCGTGCTGGCGACGATCAATATCGATCAGATGATCACCGCAGGTCCGATCGTCGTAGCCATCTGCCTCGGGGTCGTCTACGGGCTTGTGGTCCTCGGCATCATCATGGCGTCGGTGTACAAGCGCAAGCGACCAGACGTCTACGCGCGCATCGGGCGCGAGTGAGCGGTTCGGGCAGCCGGTCCGCCAGCCGGACTGCCCGGGTGGTCTTCTCCTCCGCGATGAGCAGAATCCATACGAACGACGAGACGGTGGCCCTCGTGATAGGCCACCTGGACATTCAGCCCGCCCGCTCACCGTCGCTAGAACTGAGTGCAACTCACGCGACGTGCGGATCCGTCGATCTCCGGGCTCCTCGATCGAGGCGGACGCCGGTACTCGCGACAGACACGAAAGGTCCTGCCACCGTGGTCACTGAACTACTCGCCACCAGCACCACCACCGCCAGCAGCATCACCGACACCGACTGGGCGGAGTTCGCCGCCGAACTGCGGCCGACAAAGACCTTCCACGGACTGGGCGACGGCGTGGTGCGTGAAGGAGCCAGGCTCATCCGCAAGGGCGATGCGGACTACGAGACTGCACGCCAGGTGTGGAATGCGATGCACCAGCGCTACCCTCTCGCCATCGTCGAGGCGGCCGGAGCCGCCGACGTCGTCGCCACCGTGAACTTCGCCCGCGAGCACGACCTGCCCATCACTCCGAGGTGCGGCGGTCACAGCATCCCGGGACTGTCGACGGTGGACGACGGAATCATCCTCGATCTCTCGCGTATGCGCGCAATCCAGATCGACCCCGTCCGCAAGACCGCGCGCGTCGAGGGTGGCGCGCTCCTGGGCGAGCTCGACCACGAGTCGCAAGCGTTCGGGCTGGCCACGGTCGGGGGACAGATCTCCAACACGGGCGTCGCAGGCCTCACACTCAACGGAGGGTGGGGCTGGCTCGCTCGCCGCTTCGGGTACACCGTCGACAACCTGATCTCGGCACAGGTCGTCACCGCTGACGGTCGGCTGCTGAACGCCTCGAAGGATGAGAACCCCGACCTCTTCTGGGGTCTGCGTGGCGGCGGTGGCAACTTCGGCGTTGTGACGCTGTTCGAATTTCAGCTCTTCGAGGTGGGCCCGCTCGTCTACGGAGGGCAGATCAGCTGGCCGATCGAGAAGGCGATCGATCTGTTGAAGTTCTACCGGGAGTGGGGCCCGCGCCAGGTTGAGGAGCTCACCACCGAGGTGATCGCCTGGCACACCGAGGAGGAGGATGGCTCGCTGAGCGACCAGGCCGTGATCTCCATGTCGCTCTGCTTCAGCGGTGACCCGAAGGATCTCGATGACGCTCTCGCCGAGCTCCTGGCCTTCTCGCCCGACGACATGGTCGTCGAGGCCGAATGGCTGCCGTACGCCGTTCTGCAGACGCAGTACGACGAGTTCTTGCGCCACGGCTTCAACACCTATTACAAGTACGGCGTGCTCGACGACCTCAGCGACGAGTTCCTCGAAACGGCTTTCAACGGCTGGCTCACGAAGAAGTCGAACCACACGTTCATGACGCTCGGCTACTGGGGCGGAGCCATGTCACGCGCCGGGGACGACGTGCCGTTCCCGCGGAACAAGGAGCCGTGGCGCGCGGTCACCGAGATCCGGTGGGAGGAGGCGCACGAGCGCGACGAGAACGTGCAGTGGGCTCATGACTACTGGAGCAGCATCGAGGGGTACTTCTCCACGAAGAACCAGTACCTCAATTTCACCGGCGACCTCGGCGAGGACCTGGTGCGCGATGCGTATGGCCGTTCGGTCTATGAGCGCCTGCGCGAAGTCAAGCGCACCTACGACCCGCAGAACCTGTTCAGGATGAACCAGAACATCGTTCCCTGACGCCACCCTGATCATCACGAGGGCGATCCGCGCGCGGATCGCCCTCGTGATGATCAGCCGATCCGAGGTTTGTCATGCAGACGCAAGTGAGCTCCCCCCTCGTCGAGAAGTTCGCCGGGATCGTTGGCGCCGCGCACGTGCGGGTCTCCGATCCGGGCGACGACCTGTCAGAATTCGGGCGCGGGCACGGACACACGCCTGCGAGCGCTCCCGCGATCGTTGTCAGTCCGGGCACGCCGGAGGAGGTCGCTGCGGCGCTCGCCGTGGCGACGCAGCAGCGCACGGCTGTGGTGACGCGCGGCGCGGGATTCTCGGTGTCCGGCTTCGCCTTCTCCGACGCAGACCACGTCACCGTGATCGAGACGCGACGGCTCGACCGCGTGCTCGCGGTCGACGCCGAGAATCTGACGGTGACCGCGCAGGCAGGGGTCCTGAACAGCGAACTCACGCGCATCGTGGCGGAAGCCGGCCTCCGCGTGCAGACGGTGGCTGTTCCCGTCCGCCGCACGACCCTCGGCGGCGCGCTCAGCGGTGTGGTGGGCGGGGGAGTGCCGGCGCGGAGCTCCGTCACCGGTGGGAACGTCCAGAGCGTGGCGGGGCTTGTCGTGGCGCTGCCCACCGGGGCTCTGCTGCGCACCGGCGCCGGCGGGTCGAACGTCCACGCTGCTCACGACACCTTCCCGGGGCTCGGCGGCCCGAACCTGACGGGTGTCTTCTTGGGGGACGGTGGCATCCTCGGCGTCAAGGTCGAGGCGACGCTGTGCCTCGAACCGCTGCCGCCCGCCACAGGCGGTGCGGCTTGGGTCTTTCCCGGTGAGGATGCCGCGTGGGGAGCGATGACGGAGCTCATGGGTCTCGTCGACATTCCGTACGCATCGGTGGGCGTTTCGCCTCGGCCGCAGTGGACGCTGATCGCCCGTGTCGAGGCGGGCGGGCGTGAGGCGCTCGAACGCAAGACCGCGGCGATCGAGCGTGTGGCGACGCGCTGGGGCGGAGAGGCAGGACCGGAGGAATACCGTCTCGAAGCTATCGCGATGGGCGAGCCCGGGGGAGCCTGGGCGGATGTCTTCCTGAACAGGCGGCGTGAGATCGTCGCCTTCGTCGCGCCCCGTGCCGGCTTTCGTAAGCTCTACCGCGACCTGGCGGCCCATGCGGGCTCGCGCGCGGAGGAGTTGGGCTTGGGGGCCTTGATCTCGGTCCAGCCCTACTACGCCCCGCACACCCGCCACGCCGTGTACACGAGCCTCAGTCTCGTTCTGGCGCAGCAGCCGGAGGACTCCCTCGCTGTGGTGGAGCTGATGCACGACTGCGTGCGCTTCCTCACGCGGCGCGGAGCATCCACGGAGTTCCATCAGGGCACGTCGTCGCAACTCGCAGCCGCTGCGTGGAGCGCGGAGTATCGCGGTGCGGTCGAGGCGCTGCGCGGCGCGTTCGACCCGGCCGGCATCCTCAACGCCGGCGTGTGGCGGGCATGAGCCGCGGCTCGTCCCTGCGCCGGCTCTGACCGGCCGGCTGCGACGGAGAGGCGGCAGAGCGATTCCGGTCCGATCACCGAGATGATGGCCGGTGGGCGTCGCGGGCGAGCACTACCGTGATGCCCACGATCGAGGGCAACGGAGCGCGCGGACGGCGTGAGTTCGGGTATCTCGCGGAATCGAAGGAGAATAATGCATCGCTTCGGGCAACGCACTGCTGGCGCTTTTCGTAGGGTCAGAATGGTCGCTGTGGCAGCGATCCTCGCGGCTGGGCTCGCTCTCCCGGCGATGGCGGCGTACGCCGCGCCACCGGCGGACAACAGAGATGACCTTGGCTCACTCGCGGGCAAGCGCATCTTGATCTCGAATGACGACTCGGTGCAGGCGGCAGAGGCGGACGGGTCCGACGGTCGCGGACTCTATCTGCTCCGCGAGGCGCTGTGTGAAGCGGGTGCCGACGTCGTGGTGATCGCTCCGTGGCAGCAGCAGAGCGGCAAGGGCCGATCCGTTTCGGTGGCGCCGCGCGTCTCGTTGGCGGCTCCGACAGTCTTTCCGGTCGGCTTCGAGGATGATTGCCGAGACGCACCTTCGCAAGGCCTCGTGCTCGGCGTCTGCGCCGCTGCGCAATGCGCGCCGGAGACGGAGTCGGCGACGCCGGCGGACACGATCGAAGTTGCCCTGCGGGCGTTCCTGCCCGGGTTGTCCGGGTGGTCTGACGGTCCCGACCTGGTGTTCACAGGAATCAACTCCGGGTCGAATACGGACATCTACGTGAATATGTCCGGCACCATCGGCGCGGCGACCACAGCGACGGAGTACGGCGTACCGGCGATCGCGGTCAGTGCAGACGGCCCGGCCAACAGCTACTATCCGCCGACCGACCGCACCTACGAGGTTGCCGCCGACTTCGCCGCTGCGACGGCCGCTCGGCTGTTCGACCGCCATCGCGCGGAGCAGCTCGGCCTGGACGGGGTGCTCCTCAACATCAACGTCCCGAACATCACGGACGGTGAGACGCCCTCCGCGCGATGGACCGAGGTCGGCGATGCGCCCCTCGGCAACCTCACGTACGTCACTGACGGCAGCGGCGGCTACACCTTCACCTACCTCGAGACCGGAGCGAACATCGACCGCGACTCCGATACCGCGGCGCTTCTCGACGGCGACATCAGCATCGGCGCGATCTCGGTGGACCGCACGACCGATCCGCGATGGCTGAAGGCGCTCAAGCTCACCAAGTGACGCCTCGACTGACTATCGCCGGGGAACGATGTCGCCGCATGCCGCGTCGGCGAACCCGACACCGAGGAGGTGATCGAACCCGACCTCGGAGCCCTCACCGCGCTTGACGCATGGGGGCGCTTTCCGTGTGGATTGACCAGCGGAACGCGGGAGTGCGCACAGGTCGTCGGTTCGTCACGATGGCGGTATGTACATCGAGAAGCTGCGCGAAATGTTTGAGAACGTCTCCATCGCCCGCGATGCCGCGCGTTTCGGCGAGTACTTCCATCCTGATCTGCAACTGTCTTTCAACGGTCAGGTGCAGGACTTCGAAGTGGTGCGCTCAGGGCACGAGGCGGTCTACGAGCGCACGATCGAGACCACGGTCGAGTTCGATGAGGAGGCGTGGGTCGAATCGCCCGACGGTGTCGCCGGACGGTTCTGGCTCACGACGACCCGTGTGGGTGAGGCGCCCCGCGCGAACGAGACGCTGTTCGTCGTCAAGTACCGCGACGGGCTGATCGTGCGTATGTGGGAGCTGGTGTGGGCAGCGGATCCGGCGGACGCCCGGTTTGAGTGAAGAACGCATGTGAGGGGCGAACTCCGGTGCGTCCGTCCGTTTTCACAGGAGTTCGCACTTCGCGGACATCGATCTCCGCGCAAACGCCGCCGGATCGGCGTCTGGCAGCGCTTCTGCTGCCGTGAAGCGGGATGGTGCTGAGCTGCGGGACGCCGGGACGGTCAGGTCGAGCGGCTGACGGCGTCAGCGAGCCCAGCGACGCGGGCGATGTTGATCCCGTATGTCGCGGCGAGCTCCCGCACGACGCTGTCGAGCTCTTCGTACTGCGTCATCGGCACGTACAGGCCCCGGCCGGGCACGACTGCGCCGAGCTCGGTGAGCAAGGGGCTCAGGCTGACGTTCGCGCCGAGGGAGTGCTGGGCATCGGCGCCGGTGTGCAACGGGATCGCGACGACCCCCGCAAGACCGTTCGATGGGTAGCGGTCGAGGAATGCCTTCAGCAGCCCGGAATAGGTGGCTTTGTACGTGGGCGAGGCGAACACCACCAGATCACTCTCGGCCACCGCTCGGTTCCACGCCGCGACGTCCTCGGCCGACAAATCGAACAGCCGGTCGGCGTAGTCGGCGAGTTCGAGCACCGTCGACTCGTAAGCGTCGGGCGTCAGTAGTTCTGCCACCAGCGCCTCGGCCACATGACGAGTCCGCGACATCGGCTTGGGGTTGCCGACCACGACGGTCACGCGGAGGGTCACCGCTCGGAACCGCCTGCCGGGACGATGTTGGCGTTGCGGCGGAAGAAGTTCGTCGGGTCCCACACCGCCTTGAGCGCGGCCAGATCGTCGTAGGTGTTCGCATAGGCGGCGCGCGCGCGTTCCGGCGTCATGACGCCGATCCAGTTCACGGTGCCCGGGCTGCCGGTTCCCGCGGGGGTCGCACGTACCGAGGCCACGACGCCGGAGGCCCAGCCCTGCTCGTCGTCGGTGTGCGCGAGATCCGAGAAGTACGAACCGCTGTGCACCGCCCACTGGGTCGCACCGCGAACACCCAGCGCGCTCGTCGCGACGTCGCCCCGTGCGATCGCGCAGGCCTCCGGGTAGAGCTGGATCGCGCGTTCCGTCGTCGCATCCGGAGCACTCGACAACAGATCGAGGCCGGCGAACAGGGCGTCGAGCGCCTCATCGCTCAGCGACGTCAGCACCTCGTCGTCTTCCGCCTTGTACTCGCCGCGCTCTGTGATCATGTCCTCCATGGAGCCGTGCACGGCGAGGAAAGTCATTTGGCGGACGTCGTCCAGATCGGCCGGAATGGTGCGGCGGATCTCACCGATCTCGGACGCGGCTGCCGCGGCCTCGCCGACGTGGCACACGATGATGCTCAGGCCGGGCTGGCCGACCAGATCGGCGGGAACCCCTCGCGATCCGCCGACCCACTCCAACGTCGCGTAGAACGCGAGGTCCTCGGATGCGGTCTCCCGGAACGATCGCAGCCACTCGATCGCGGCACGCGCGCGTTCACGTCCCACCCACAGCATCCCACCGGCGAGAACCGTGGCGGGAACGGTGTGCAGAGCGATTTCGAGCGAGCTCACGACACCGAAGTTCGCCGCCGCGCCCCGCACGCCTCGCAGCAGTTCAGGATGGCTCTCCGCGGATACATGGACCACGTCACCATTCGCAGTGACGAGTTCGGCGCTGACGATGTTGTCGCAGCCCCACCCGTGCTTCGGGGAAAGATATCCGAGTCCACCGCCGATGATGACGCCGATCCCCGGGGTGGAGTTGACACCGAGGGCAGCCCCCATTCCGATGCGGGTGGCTTCGGCTTGCACTGCGCCCATGAGGGCACCACCCTGCAAGCGCAGCGTTGCCGTCTCCGGGTCAGCCTTCACCTCGTTCATGAGTCCCATGTCGAGAAGGAGGCCATCTGTCGCACTGATCCCACCAGTGTGATGTCCGCCCCCGCGAACGGCGAACTCCCACCCCATCTCACGGGCGTAGATGACCGCAGCAGAGATGTCCGCTGTGGTGCGCGGGCGAGCGATCACGGCGGGAGCACTCGGGAACCGGCGATTGTAGCCGAACCGGCGCTCTTCGTAGCTGGGATCGCCGGGACGGAGGATCTCTCCGGTGAATGTGATCTCAAACGTATCGGCGTAGGTCATGCGAACTTCCTCTTCGGGCGCTCAGATCGTGGCGATCGATTCCGTTGCACGGAGCCGGCGCGCGGCGTCGATGTAGGCGCCGATGGCGTCATCGATGCCGTAGGCAGGCTCGTATCCGAGTTCCGTGCGGGCCCGGGTGATGTCCGACACCGTGTAATAGGTGACGTCGTATCCGTAGTAGTCCAGACCCGGACCGATCTCGATCTGTGCTCCTGGAACCGCACGCCGCACGGCGTCGGCGAACTCGTACAGCGACGTTCCGATGCCGGTGGCGATGTTGTAGACCGGGCTCGGCACCTTCGGCGCTTCGAGGGCCGCGACGATGCCGGCCACCACGTCGGCGACGAACATGATGTCGTCGACCTCATCGCCCCCGCGCTCGATCACGGTGCGTTCACCGGCTAGCGCGTTCTCGAGAATGCGACTGAGCAGGGCGACCTCGCCGTGTCGGGCGAGCTTGCCCGGGGCGAGGATCGTCCCGAACCGCAGCGACGCGATCTCGAGACCGTGCTCGCGGCGGTAGTTCGCGGCCATGCCTTCCGCGGCCAGCTTCCCGACGTCGTACGCGATGACCGGGTCGCAGGTGTGGTCCTCGGAGATCGGCTCGTAGGTCGGATAGGTATGGGGGCCCACGGGCACCCGCCCGTACGCCGACTTGGAGCTCGTGAAGACGACGCGCTTGACGCCGGCGAGCTTCGCTGCCTCGAAGACGTTCACCGCGCCGAGGGCGTTCACGTCGAAACCCAGTCTCAGATCGGACTGGCACCGCGGGGGCATGAGCGCGGCGAGATGGACGATCGCGTCGATCTCGTGGTCACGCAGGATGGTGGTCATCCCGTCGAGGTCCATGATGTCGCCGATCACGATCGGGAACTTCCCCGCGAGATCGGGGAGCAGCGAGGTGTCGTCGCGCGTCTCGAGCACGACCGGGACATGGCCGCGCTCGATGAGCTCGCGGGTCACCCAAGAGCCGTTGACGCCGAGGCCGCCGGTGACGAGTACTTTCATGTTCTTCTCTCAGTTCGCAGCAGGAGTGGCGCGCAGGTGCCGGCGGAATGTCCGGCCGTCGAGGCCGGGGTCGATGAATCCACGCTTCTGCAGGATGGGCATCACCGAGCGCGTGAACGCCTCGAACGTGCCGGGCATCTGAGTCGGCGTGACGATGAATCCGTCGCAGCCGTCGGCGGTGAAGTACGCCTCGAGCTGATCGGCGACCTCCTCCGGCGTTCCGACGACCTGCGGGGTGAGGTCGCTCGTCGCATAGCGGAATGCCGCCTCGCGCAGCGTCAGATTCTCGCGCTGCGCGCCCTTGATGAGCACCTCGAGCGCTCCGATCGAGAGGGCGTCATCCGTCAGAGAACTCACCGGCTTGTCGAGCGGGAGTTCGCGGATATCGATCCCGAGGTGATTCTTGATCGTCGCGACCGCGACATCCCATTCGACCAGGCTGTTGATGTACTCCTGCTTCTCGCGCGCGATCTCGCTCGTCTCACCGATGATGGGATCGATAGAGGTGAGGATCGCGAGCTCGCCGGGTTCGCGACCGTAGTCCGCGGTGCGCGTCTTCATATCGGTGTAGAACGCCTGCATGTCCTCGAGATCGTTCTGCAGCGTGAAGACGAGCTCCGCCCAGCGGGCGGCGAAGTCACGGCCTGCAGGCGACGATCCTGCCTGCATGATGACGGGGTGCCCCTGCGGTGCGGGCGGGGTCGAGAAGTAGCCGGATGCCGCCACGAACTCGCCCTCGAACGCGATGGGATCGATCGCCGACGTCTCGATGAACCGCCCCGAGGCCTTGTCGGCGATCACCTGGGCGCCATTCCAGGAGCTCCAGAACTTCATGCAGAGCTCGAGGATCTCGTGAGCGCGCTGGTAGCGAGCCTCGCGCGGGGGCAGCGTGTCCTGGCCCATCGCCTTCGCCTCGCCCTCGTTCCATGAGGTCACGACGTTCCAGGCGAGGCGTCCGCCACTGATGATATCGAGCGTCGACAGAGCGCGGGCGATCGCGTACGGCGGGATGAAGGTCGTCGACACGGTCACGCCCAGACCGATCCGCGACGTCGCCTGTGCCATCAGAGCGATCAGCGGAAGGGGATCGAGCAGGGCGATCTGTCCGCCCTTGTCGGCGATTCCCGTGTTGCCGAACGTGAGGGTGTCGGCCAGGAACAGTCCGTCGAAGTGCCCTCGTTCGAGTGTCCGTGCGATCTCCTGCCACCATTGCGGGTCAAGGTGAGCGTTGACGGACTCGGGGTGTCGCCACGCAGCGGTGTGGTGCTGCGTGGGTCCGGTCATCAGCATCGCCACGAAGCGCATGTAACGGTTGTTCGGCATCGTTGTGGGGCCTTCCTGCGGCGGGATGGCCGCGGTCGTCGGAGTCGTCGTGTGCCTCTCGACTCAGAGCGTGTGGGTGCCGAGGTGCCAGGGGGCGGGGTTCTGGGCGTAGGCGGTGTAGTCGCCGGGGATGCTGATGCCGGGGATCTGGGGTTCCCATTGGCGGTCGAGGAGTTCTTCGGGGTCGCCGTACTGGGCGGCCAGCGCGCGGACCTCGGGGTCGTCCAGCGCGGCGAGGCGGCCGTCCCGGATGGGGACCTCGACGGTGCCGTCCTCGTGGGTGATCTCCACGGTCGGCCACATCAGGTGCATGTGCACGTGCCCGTACGGCCAGCCCAGCTCACCGGCCTTGTTCTCCGCCTCGGACGGGCCCGCGGTCCCGAACCCGAGGTGGATCACCCCGGACCGGTACCGTTCCCACTCCGTGCCGCCGGTGGAGACCATGTCGATCCGCGACGGGCGCCGCACCCACGGGTTCGTGCCCACGGCGACCTCCCACAGCCAGAACAGCCCCTTCCCGGGGAACTGGTCGTACTGCAGCTCCTCGGTCTCCTCCAGCAGCGCACGCCACCCCTCGCCGTACGCGCCGCCCCCCTCGACCCGGGTGATCTTCCCCGCCTCGAGCGTCGCGGTCAGCTGCGGGAACGGCTTGGAGAAGTGCGTGAGCGTGCCCTTGATCACACCCTCCGCGTCCTGCAGCGCGTTGATCGGCGGACCCGGGTGATACATCAGATGCCCGATGCACGGGTCCTCCGCGAACCAGGTGCCCTCCGTGGTCCAGTAGTCCGGCAGCAGCGTGTACGAGAAGTCGGTGCCCTCCTTGTCGGTGATCCGCACCTTCGCGCCCTTGCCGCGCGACCACACCGGATCCCACGCCTTCTGGTTGATCAGGTCATGCAACGGCCGCGGGAAGTTGTTCGACTTGTCGAGGAACTGCTCCTCCAGCTGCCACGCATGCCCCTCCCACCGGAAGTCCGCCGCGATCGGGAACGCCCGCCCCTGGATCAGCAGGTCATAGTTGCGCCACTCGACCACCTTGCGCACCCACGGCATCTCCAGATACCGGCGCGGCCGATACGTGTCCTCATGGCCCTTCCACGGCTCCCGGCGAATGTTCGCATCCAGCTCATCGGTCTCCGTGATCGGACGATCCACCCCACCATCAGCGATGATGATGTCGACCTTCGCCCCCCGCTCCCGCAACACCTTCGCGATCGCCAACGGCGCCGCCAGATGCACCGTCGAATCAATCGCGATCATCACCTTGTCACCAGGCTTGGTCTCCCCATACCCCTGATAACCCGGCACATTCGTCTTCGCATACAGATGCAGGAACTCCGGCTGATCCGCCAGATACTCCGCCTGCGCGATCGCATCCGCCAGATTCTCACTCTGATCCAAACTCATGGTTCCTGCCTTGGGTGAAGCGGCCGAGCATGTGCGGCCGCCGGGTTTCAGAAGCGAACAGGGTCGGCGGAGGCGTCAGTCCTCAGGCGGCCAGACCGGTTCGACGACCTCGCTGAGATCCGTCGTGATCCCACCGATGACCGCGCCGATCTGCTCAGCCCACTTCGGATCCGCCAGATACTTGGCTTCCTGCTCCCGCAGGTCCTCCGCGCTTCCCGGGTACTCAACCGCCCAGACGAACTGTTCGTTGACGTGGTCGGCATAGGCGAACACGACAGCGAAGCCGTAACTGGCCCGCAGCGGAACAGCGCGCGCCGTGAAGTGGGGCAAGAAGTCCTTCAGGGTGCCGGGTGCGAACTGATAGCGGCGAAGCTGGATGGCCAAAAGGGTCCTCTCTGGGTCGTGACGCCGATGTCGCGCGATGCGAGGATCGACGCTCACGAGCGTCTCGCGGACCGGCCGAGAATGAGTCGGCCGGACGGCCGAAATCGGCTCGCGGGTATGGGCACCTGCACAATCGCGCGATCGGACGCCGATGCCTGCGGTCTGCATGGCAGGAAGGATACGTTCGTAAGGAGAGGAGGCGGTCCGGTGGTCAGACCGAATGCCCGCGCCGAGATCCTCGACGCCGCCCTGGAACTGCTGGTGCGCGCTGACGGGCGCGACATCAGTCTGGATGCGATCGCGCGTGCGTGCGGATTGACGAAGCAGGGCGTGATGTACCACTTCCCGACGAAGGACGCTCTTCGCGAGGCGGCATCCGAACATGTTCTCGAGCTGTGGCGCGGCAAACTGCGCGACGCGCTCGGTGGGTCGCTGGAGGACGCGCCGATCGCCGATCGCATCAGCGCGTACGCGCACCTGGTCGGTGCGCCGGCGCTCCCGTGGGAGCTGAGACTCTTCGCCGAACGTCTCTACCGGGACCGGCTCTCGGGCCCGACCACGTCCTGGTTCACTCGATGGCTGGCCGTGCCGCCTGAGCTGCCTGACGAGGTGCGCGGGCGTTTCATCACCGCGCGCATGGCGGCCGATCGCCTGTGGTTCGAGGTGCGCCTGGAGCGTCCGGAGGCGTTGCAGAACGTGGCGCAGATCGTCGCGCAGATCGACCGGATGCTGCAGGAGCCGATCGCCCGAGACCGCTGACCTGCGCAGCGCTGGGCATACCTCGAAACACGAGGGTCATTCGGCTGAAACATGCCGGAAACATTGCGGCGGGCTCGGCGGCTTACCGTCGAAAGCACAGCAGACCCACGCAATCGCACCGACGCCGTGGCGGGAACGCCGGAGCGAGGAGAGACCCGGCTCCCGGCCCACCCCGTCTCGGCGGCGGCGACCCGTGCACTGCGTCGTGCCCGCCCAGGAGAAGGAACCAACGAGCAATGAGCAACGAAGTACTCGACATCGCCACGCACGCGCCCACACCCACCGCTGACGAGCTCGTTGCCCGTGTCCGCGCTCTTCAGCCGCTGCTGCGTGAGCTGCAGCCCGAACACGCACGGATCGGCACCTACTCGGCGCCGGTGCATGAGGCGTTCCTCGAAGCGCAGCTGTACGACATCCTGCGACCGCGCCGGTTCGGTGGCCTGCAGTTGGGACTGCGGACGTTCTACAGCGTCGTGCGAGAGATCGCGGTCGCGGATCCGGGCGCCTCCTGGGCGTTCAGCGCCGCGACGTCTAGCCAGTACGACGTGGGCAGCTACTTCCCGCTCGCAGCGCAGGAGGCGGCGTTCTCGGCTTCGCCGTTCATCGCCGCGTCGCGTGTCGCGCCCCCCGAGTCGAGTGTCGAGCGCGCCGACGGTGGCTTCCGCATCTCGGGCAAATGGAACTTCTGTTCGGGCAGCACGTGGGGATCCCACTTCCTCGCGGGCACTTTCGCCACGCAGGAAGACGGGTCGCGCACCCCGTACCTGTTCCTCGTTCCCCGCGAGGACTACACCGTCCTCGACGACTGGGGCCAGGATGCCGCGCTGGGGATGCACGCGTCCGCGTCCAACACGGTCGCGATCGACAACGCGTTCGTCCCCGACGAATTGGCCGTCGTGCGTGACTTCGGCACAGGCGAGTCGACTCCTGGATTCGAGATTCACGGTGACGCGCTCTACCTCGGCCGCACGTACACGACCTACGCCGGTGGGTTCGCCGCGACGCAGGTCGGCGCCGCCCAGGCGGCTCTCGCCGAGTACGAGCGCCTGCTCGCTCGCGGCGCGAGCATCCCGCCGCGTGGCCCCCGCAATCAGTCGTTCTTCTACCAGCGCTGGTATGGCGAGCTGATGTCGATGACCGACTCCGCGGCCGCACTGCTGGACTCGGCGCTCGCCGAGCTCGAGCGACGCAAGGTCGATTGGGCGGAAGGACGCGGTGTCTTCACGAAGGCGGACGACGCGCGTCTGCGTGGTCAAGTCGTCCAGGCCACCCTGCTGGCGGGCAAGGTGATCGACCAGGCCTTCGTCACCGGCGGCACGTCATCGACGGCGCTCGCCGGTGCCACGCTCGGCCGCCTTCAGCAGGATGCCCTCATGTACCGCACGCACATCGGCGCGCAGTGGGATGTCCTGCACACCGACGCCGGACGCCTGAATCTCGGTCTCGACCCTCTCGGCTAAGAAGTGCTCCCGCGCCGTCATGGCGCGGGAGCTCGGGGAGGACGGGCCTCGGGCCGTTCGGATGAAATCGCGCGCGATTTGATGGGCACCTGCACAATGCGCCGACTCGCGCAGATCGTCGATCCTGACTCGCACAGCCGCGGTCCCCGTCCGAACGATCGGGCGAATCCGGGTCCGCGGATCTTCCGAGCGGAGGACCCATGCCCCTGGCCACCACATCGCGGCGATCCAGATCACGTCACGCACGGGGGGCGGCCGCTGCTGCCATCGCCGTCGCCGTGTCGGTCGTTCTCGCGGCGTGCTCGGGGGGCGGCTCGGTCGACTCAGCCGAGACGTCGAACGAGCCGGGCGCGGGCGGGACACTGCGCGTAGCGATCCTCGGCGACGGCAATCTCGAGTCGAACGACACGTTGACGGCGAATACGACGAGCGACTATCTGCGGATCCACCAGATTTTCGAGCCCCTCACGGTGGTGGACCCCGAGAAGGGGGTGCAACCCTACCTCGCCGAGCACCTCGAGGCCAACGCCGACGCCACAGAATGGACGATCACGCTGAAAGACGGCGTGAGATTCTCGGACGGGACGCCGCTGAGCGCCGACGACGCCGTCTTCACGCTGCGCATGCATCAGGCGCCGGACTCGGGGTCGGTCGTCTCGGGTCTGCTCGCGAGCGTGGTGGCGATCGACAAGATCGATGACCTGACGTTCACTGTGAGCCTCGCCAGCCCGAACTCCTACTTCGATCAGGTGCTGTCCAACTACCACTTCGGGATCGTGAAGGACGGCACGACAGACTTCGACGACCCGGTCGGAACCGGCCCCTTCGTCTTGGATCGCTTCGTCCCCGGGCAGGAGAGCGTCCTGGTCAAGAACCCGGATTACCGCGTCGAGGGCAAGCCCTACCTCGATGAACTCGTCATCCTCTCCATCTCAGACCCGCAAGCGCGGGTCAACGCCTTGCTGAGTGGGCAAGTCGACGCGATCGCCGGCGTGCCGCCGGCGCAGTTCCAGTCGATCGCGGACACGCCGGGCTTCGAGGCCATCGACTCGCCGAGCGGCACGCACCTCGTCCAGTACATGTTCACGTCCGGCCCGAACGCCGGCGACTTCGCTGACCCGGCCGTGCGCGAGGCTCTGCGTCTTCTCGTCGACCGCCAACAGATCGTCGACAACGTGTTCTACGGATACGCGCGCGTCGGCAACGATCTGTCGGGCATCGACGATGCGACAACGTACCCGGCTGACGTGCCGCAGAGAGAATACGACCCCGAGGCCGCGGCCAAGATCCTGGCCGACGCCGGCTACGACGACCTCGAGGTGACGCTCTACACGTCAGACATCTACCCGGGGATCCGCGACATGTCGACTCTCATGGCTGAGCAGGCGGCGGCAGGTGGGGTGACCATCAATCTCGAGGTGCTGCCCAGCGACCAGTACTGGAGCGAGTCGTATCTCCAGAATCCGTTCGGATCGAGCTACTGGTCGGGGCAGCCGTTGTTCTACTACTACGGCGCCAACTATGCGATGGCCGTCGGAACGGGCGAGAACGAGACCGAGTGGGATGACCCGGAGTGGCGAGCGCTGTATGACGAGGCACTGAGCACGACCGATCGTGACGCTGCCGACCAGTTGCTCATGGAAGCGCAGCGGATCCTCTACGAGCGCGGCGGCTACATCATCCCCGTGTACCCGGACTTCCTCGACGGCGCGCGGAGCACTGTGCATGGATTCGGCGCTTCGTCCTCCTTCCCGCTGGGTGACTTCGATTTCGTCGACGTCTACGTGACGCACTAGCGCGCTCATGAGGGGATGCCTCGCGCCGATGCCCGGCATCCCCTCTTCGTGTGACAACCGAACGCCCGATCGGCCGCCGCGCAACAGCAGAGGACGCAGACATGGTCGCACTCGAGAAGCCCCGTGCACGTGAGGGAGTGGCCCGCGGCCGTCCTGCGACGCCGTCCCTCACCGGCCTGGCGATCCTCAAGAGAGCCGCGACCGCTCTCGCGACGCTCTTGGCCGTCAGCGTCCTGCTCTATGCCGGGCTCGCGGTCATCCCCGGCGACGCCGTCCAGGTGTCTCTTGGCCAGGACGCATCGCCCGAGCGCGTCGCTATCCTTCGCGAGCAGTACGGGCTGGATCGTCCGGTCTGGGAGCTCTACCTCGAGTGGCTCTCTGGAGTCGTGCGCGGCGACCTCGGATCGTCGGTCCTGACCGGCCGCCCCATCTCGACGACGCTCGCACCATACCTGATCAACTCGATGGTGCTCGCCGGGATCGCCATCGCGGTGATGGTGCCTCTCGCCGTCCTGCTGGGCGTCGTGTCGGCGGTGCGCCGGAACTCCTGGCTGGACCTGACACTCTCCTCGAGCGCACTGGCGTGGGCGTCGATCCCGGAGTTCGTGGCCGGCACGATTCTCATCCTGATCTTCACGAACCTCCTCGGCCTGCTCCCGGCCACCTCCTTGCTGAACTCCAGCATTCCCCTCTGGGAGCAGCTCCCCGCGCTCACCCTTCCCGTGACAACTCTGATCGTCATTGCCGTCGCTCAATGCAGTCGCATGATCCGGGCCGCCATGATCGACATCCTGAGCTCCGACTTCGTGCATGCGGCGACCCTGCGCGGCATCCCGCGATGGCGCATCGTGTGGCGCCACGCCGTTCCGAGCGCTCTGAACTCGATCATCGCCATCGTGGTGCTCACCGCGGGATGGCTCGTGGGCGGCGTCGTGGTGACGGAGACGCTGTTCCAATACCCGGGACTGGGCATCGCGATGACGAACGCTGTCGCGTCTCGCGACACACCCACCGTGCTGGCGGGCGCGATGGTGATCACGGCGGTGCTGGTCGTCGGCAATCTCCTCGCCGACTCGGTGGCAGTGGTATTGGATCCCCGCTTGCGCGCGTCCAACCGGCGGCAGGCTGCGTCGACACCGCGCACGAAGGAAGCATGACCATGGCTCCGCACACGAACCACCCCGTGCCCGCCGCAAGCTCCGAGAACGCCGACGCGGAGCAGGCCGCTCGCTCGATGCGTCGAACGGGGGTCGCATGCGCAGCGGTGCGCGCGATCGGATCCACGACTGCGGGTCGTATGGGTGCGAGCCTCATGTCGGTCGTCATCGTGGTCGCTCTGATCGGTCCCCTGCTCGCCCCGCACAGTGTCGCGACGATCGTGGGTACGCCCTTCCAGCCACCCGGGGCGGGCGCCCTGCTCGGCACGGACTACCTCGGCCGTGATGTGCTCAGCCGCTTTCTCCACGGCGGCTGGCTGCTCATCCTCCTCGCGCTGGTAGCCGTGACGGTCGCGTATGCCGTCGCGATCCCGATCGCGTTGCTGGCGGCATACCGCAACGGCAGAGCGTTCGATCACAGCGCGCGCGCGACGAGCACCGTGCTGAACGCGATTCCCGCGATCGTGCTCGCCCTCATCGTGATCGCGGCGTTCGGCCGCGGTCCGATCGTGATCCTGCTGGCTGTCGCGATCATCCAGCTGCCGGCCGTCGTGCAGATCTTCCGCGGTGCGGCACTCGGACTCGTTCGGACAGAGTACGTCGACGCCGCGCGAGCGCGTGGCGAGAGTACATCGTCGATCCTCCTGAGGGAGATCGCTCCCAACATCCGCGGGCTGATTGCGGCCGACGTCGGCCTGCGGTTCGGGTGGGCGATCATGCTCATGGCTGCCATCAGCTTCCTCGGCTTCGGGCAGGCCCCGCCGGCAGCCGACTGGGGACTCATGATCAGTGAGAACCGCATGGGCATCACCACCCAGCCGCTTCCGGTGATCGTGTGCGCGGCCGCGATCGCATGCCTCACCATCGGCCTGACTCTGGTCGCCGATGCCGTCGCCCGGTCGGTCGGTCGCTCGTGAAGGAAGAGAACATGATTGATGACTTCGAGACGCGCTCCCCGGGCGGCGTACAGGCCCCAGCGCCTCTCGTCGTGCAGAACCTGCAGGTATCGACGACGACGGGCATCCCCATCGTCCACGGTGTGACGTTCGCGGTGAACGCGGGAGAGGTGTTCTCGATAGTCGGCGAATCCGGTTCAGGCAAGACCGCCGTCGCCCATGCCCTGCTCGGGCACGCGCGGCCAGGTCTGCGCATCGCCGGCGGCCGTGCGATCGTCGCCGGAACCGATGTGGTCGCCGCGACTCCGGCCCGCCTCCAGAGCCTGCGCGGGGGCTCGATCTCCTACGTGCCGCAGGACGCGGCGACATCGCTGTTCCCGCGTGCCCGGGCGGGCGCACAACTGCGAGAGACCATGATCGTCCACGGCATCGAACCCGCGGAGGCCGATCGTCGCGCGCGCGAACTCACGACGCGCGTCGGTCTGCCAGACCGCGTGCACCGGGCCTATCCGTTCCAGATGTCCGGCGGGCAGCAGCAGCGGCTGCTCATTGCGATGGCAATGGCGACGCGGCCCTCCGTCGTGGTTCTCGACGAGCCGACGACAGGTCTCGATGTGACCACCCAAGCACGCGTCCTGGAGCTCATCGGCGACCTGGCTCGGTCCGAGCGGGTCGCATTCGTCTACATCTCGCACGATCTGGCCGTCGTCGAGCAGATCTCCGACCGCATCGCCGTGATGAGATCCGGACGTATCGTCGAGGAGGGGCGGACGGCCGAGCTCGTGGCCAGGCCCGCACACCCCTACACCGCGATGCTCCTCCGCGCAGTGCCTCGCGTGCGCGCGGACACGCTCGGCCAGGCGTCAGAGCTCCCGCCCCCGGCCTCGGAGACGGACGTTCCGCTGCTGCGCGTATCAGAACTCGAGCTGCGCTACGGGGCATCGGCGCCGGTCGTCAAGGGTGTGGATTTCGATGTCCGCTCGGGCGAGTGCGTCGCCCTCGTGGGCGAGAGCGGAAGCGGCAAGTCCACGACCGGCCGGGCGATCGCCGGGCTGATGCCGGTCGCCGCAGGATGCATCGAGTTGGCGGGTGAGCGGCTGGCCGACGATGCCGATAAGCGCACTCGTGCGGACCGTGAGCGCATCCAGCTGATCTTCCAGAACCCCGACCGATCGCTCAACCCGAGCCACACGGTGGAGCAGATCCTGGGTCGTCCGCTGCGTCTGTTCGGCATCGCGCGTCGTGCGCAGGTGCCGGCGATGAGCGCGGAGCTGCTCGACCGTGTGCACCTGTCCCGCACTGCGCTCGGCAAACGACCGCACGAGCTGTCGGGTGGCGAGAAGCAGCGCGTCGCGATAGCGCGCGCCCTCGCGGCACGGCCACAGCTTCTCGTGTGCGATGAAGTGACGTCCGCACTGGATGTCTCGGTGCAGGCGTCGATCGTCACGCTGCTTTCGGAGTTGCGGGCGCAGGGATTGGCGATGCTGTTCATCACGCACAACCTCGGCGTCGTGAGGGCGCTTGCCGACCGTGTACTGGTGATGCGCAGCGGTGAGGTGTGTGAGCGCGGCACAACGAGGCAGGTGCTGGACCATCCCGCACACGAGTACACAGCTGCGCTGCTCGCCGCAGCGCCGGATCTGAGCGTCCCTCAGGAGGGCTGAGCGATTGCGGGGCCACCTGGAGCGGCCGCTGCCTCGATCGCCACGATTCGCGCGGGCGCGGCATCCACGCCCGCGACCTTCACGGGCAGGCAGATCAGGAACGAGTCCTCCGACAGCTCGCGGAGGTTGACCAGACTCTCGCCGATGACGCAGCCCGCCTCGAGCAGCACCTCGTGCACCTCGTGCATCTGAGTGTGTGAGGGGCCGGGCGTGTCAAGGCCGAGGAACGTGATCCCGAGTTCGGCGAGGTGAGCGGCGGTCGCGGGGGACACCTGGGGCCACGGCTCCCAGTAGTCCGCCGTCCCGACCAGCCCGTCCCAGCCGGTCCGCAGGATGACTCGTCCGGCGGCGCGGATTCGATCGTCGTGAGCGGCGATGTCCTCGTGGGCGATCACACCGCCCGGACTGTCGACCGTCACGTCGAGGACGACGACGGGACCGATCATCGAGCGGAGCGGGAGCTTCTCGCTGGTGTCGCCCCCGCGGATGAAATGCGCGGGCGCGTCGACGTGGGTTCCCAGGTGGCTGAAGAGCTTCAGCTCCCACATCTCGAACCCGTCGGCCTCATGAGTGGAGATCGGCCGGAACCGTGGCACCGGCTCGCCCGGATACACCTCCATGCCATCGGGGACCGGCATCGAGAGGTCGATGATCCTTGCGGTTTTCAGCGTATCCGTGCTGATCATCGGCTCCTCGTTCGCTGGGTGGTCGGTCCGGTGGGTGGTCCTGGAAAAACCTAGGACAGCCGAGGGACAGGGACGATGGACAAACGCGCAAAGCGACACCGCTCCGAACGGCCAAACTGCCCGGCGGGTCATCCGCCGTCTGGCGATACCCCGCCGGCGCGGCGGAGTGCACAGTAAGAGAAGCCCGCCCGCGACGGCGTGACTCGCGTCGAAGCGAAGATCTGACGGAAGGACCACCGATGTCCACCAGCTCACCCCGGAGCGCCTTCATCACAGGAGCTGCATCAGGAATGGGGCGCGCGACCGCCCTCGAACTCGCGAGCCGTGGCACGCGCGTCACATTGTTCGACCTCAATGCCGCGGGTCTGGAGGAGACGAAAGCGCTCGTCGAGGTGACGTTGGGCGGCTCCGCTGTCGCCTACCCGGGAGATGTGACGTCGCTCGACGATCTCACGGCGGCCACTGCTGCTGGCGTGGAGGCGTTCGGCAGCCTGGATGCGGTGGCGGCGTGCGCCGGTATCGAGGTCATCAAGCCGTTCCTCGAGCAGAGCGTCGACGAGTGGACGCGGTGCCTCGACATCAACCTCACCGGCGTCATGCTGACCGCCCGGGCGGCGCTGCCCCACCTTCTCGACGCCGGGAAGGCCTCCATCGTCGCCGTCGCCAGCGATTGCGGGACGCACGGCTACCCGGACTGGTCGGCGTACTGCGCCGCCAAGCACGGTGTGGTGGGTCTCATCAAGTCGCTCGCGATGGAGTTCGGCGCGCGCGGCGTGCGCAGCAACGTCGTGACCCCGGGGTGGATCATCACGCCGATGCACGAGCGCATTCTCGAGGGCGTGTCGGAGGAGGAACGGAAGGAAGCCGCCAAGGGCAATCCGATGGGCCGCTTCGCACAGGCGTCCGAGGTGGCGACCGTTCTGGCGCATCTGCTCTCCGACGAGGCGAGCTACACGAATGGTCTGGTCTACCCCATCGACGGCGGAACCACCGCGGGCTATCTCGAATGATCGAGCGCTGATGGATGAGGGGCCCCACCGCTGAACGGTGTGGGCCCCTCTTCGTGCCTGTGTGTCAGTCGTGGGACACAGGATCGACCGGGGCCGGACCGCTGCCCTGGTAGGAGTCGGACTGCGTGATGACATTGCTCTGCCGGCGGTGGATCCGCCACCCCGCAGGCGTGCGCTTGTACTGCACGTCGTAGTAGCCGTGGTACAGCTGGGACGCCTGGTGGGTTCCGTACTCGCCGACACCGATCGACACCATCGGGATCCGGGCGGCCGCGCGGTCGCCCTCGATCGTGAAGTACGGGATGCCGAAGATGTGCTGCGTCCGCTCCGGAAAGGCCTTCGCGAATGCGATGAGAGCCTCGCGCCCCTGACCGGCGACCGGAACATCGTGCGGAGTGCGGGCGAAGTACGCGGGTGTGTACGAGCCGTCCTCCGTGAAGAGATCGGCCCAGGCCTCGACATCCTTCGTGTCGAATCGAACCGTGTAGCTCGCTTCGAGGTGCATCAGCTCCAGCCGATCAGACTGTTCTTGCGCGTCCATTCGTTCTCCTTTCGTACGGACAGGAGCGGGAAGCTCCGGGTCGGCTATTTTTGAGGTGCGCCGTTGCCCGACCTCAGTCGCGATGTCGTGCAGGCGATCGATCAGGGGGCCTGCGGCCGAGTAGAACAGCGAATGGTCGCAGTCGAACTCCGTGTGATCACGCACGCGGTCGAGCAGCGAGCGCTGGAATGAGGCGCCGAACGCGCGGTCGTCGCCGCAGACGATGTAGCTTGTCGGAACATGTCGCCACGCGGCCTTCGTCAGGCGCTCGTCGAAGGATGCAGCAGGCATGGGACGCATCCGTTCCCCGGCGCGGCAGGCTTGCTCGGGTGAGGAACGATGGAAGAAGCCCGCCGCGGCGCGGACGGGGTCGAGTGTGAACATGCCGTCCGGCAGGAACACATCCGCCGGAGTGACCTCGGGCGTCGCTGCCCGGGGATCGTCGACGATCTCGCCGATGTCTGGAAGCGGACCGGCGCAGATCACCAGGTGGTCGGCCGCTTCACCGCCCTGCGTGATCACGGCGCCGCCGTAGCTGTGGCCGACCACTACGACGCGTTCCCCCCGATGCTTCGCCGCCGCGATCTCCCTGCGAACGGCCTCCGCATCGTCGAAGAAGGAGGTGAACGGCAGATCGGGCGCGCTGACGACCCAGCCGCGCTCCTGGAGTGGACCGACCACCTCTTCCCAGCACCATGCGCCGTGGCACGACCCGTGGACCAGCACGAGCCGCACGGGAGGGGGTGGATCGACCGAGCCGACCATCTCGTGGACTCCTCTCACGGCAGCATCATCACCGACGGATGCCGGAGACCAGCGCATCCCAGTTCTTGTGAGCGATCAGCTCGATCTGGTCGGCGGGCAGTCCCGATTCCGTGAGGAACCGCCGGGCGCCGCCGTTGCGGGTCGCGCCATCAGCGCGGACCCATGGATAATCCGTGGCGAACATCACCCGATCGGCGCCCACGGCCTCGATGCTCCAGCGGAGCGCGCGGTGACTGCGGATGCCGCTGCCGGTGACATACACGTTCTCGCGCAGGTACCGCTCGATCGGCTTGCGCAGGCCGAGTTGAAGAGGGTCCGGCATCGACACCGGGTCGGCGAGCAGCACCGCGGCGTCCCCCCAGTGCCCGATGATCACCTGCAGGTCGGGATATCGGTCGAACAGGCCCGAGAAGATCAGGCGGAAGAGCTGGATGCCCGACTCGTAGTACCAGCCCACCCCCCAGATTTCGAACGCCTCGGTGACCGCCTGTACGCCGCGGTAGTACAGCGATTCCACCGCAGGGTGCGGCTGCCGCGGGTGCAGGTACAGCGGAACCCGCAACTCCGCCGCGGTGGCGAAGATGCCCTCGAATGCCGCGTGGTCGTGCATGCGGTCGCCCGCCGCGCGACCATTGAGAAGCGCGCCGACGAGGCCCTGCTCGCTCACCGCGCGACGCAGCTCCGCGGCCGCGGCATCCGGATCCGTGACCGGCAGCGCTGCGAACCCTTGGAAGCGATCGGGATGGGCGGCGACGGCATCCGCGATCACATCGTTGGTCGAGCGAGCCAGTTCCACCCCCAGCCGGGGCTCAAGATCCTGCATGCCCGGTGTACCGAGCGAGAGCACCTGCACATCGACGCCTTCGTCATCCATGCGACGCAGGCGCTCTTCCCCGATGTCGTTCAGCAGTGCGGCGATGTCATCGCCGTCGGCGCTCGTGATCGACAGTCCACCCCACGCATCCTGCAGGGCGGGCGTCGCCATGTGCTCTTCGAGAGCGACGAGCTTCATCGCGGGTCTCCTGCCGCGCTCATGGCACGATGTTGAAGTTGACGCGGAAGAAGTTCGTCGGGTCGTACTTCCGCTTGACCTCTCGGAGCCGGGCATACGACTCTTCGCCGTATGCCTTGCGAACCGCATCCTCATCGGCATATGTCGTGTAGTTGAGGTACTGGGTCTCGTCCGCGAAATGCGGCCGCAGCGTGTTCCAGTATTCGCGCGACCAGGTGATGTTCGCCTCGGCGTCGCCACCGTCCGGCCAGATGGTCTCGCATACCGCACGCCAGGGGGCGGTGCCTCGGGCCAGCGCGTTCGGCTCGGTTGCGGGGCGCGCCATGGCACCGCCCCAGTAGCCGAAGGAGATGAGCGTGTTCCGCGACGGCGTCTCGAGGAAGCCGGCGATCGTGGAGTCGATCAGCTCGGGAGTGAGCTCGGGCAGCACACCGTACGTGTGCACCATGCTGAGGCCGTGGTGGATCGTCTCGTCGTACTGCTTCTGCACGATGAGGTACGTGGTCGGCGCCACGTCGTCGAACAGCGGCCCGCCAAACGCCCGGATCGGGGCGAGGATCTCGTCGAGATCGCCCGAGCCGGTGTAGACGATCGACAGCGCGACGACGGGCACGTCGGTGGGCTCGCCGTCGTCGCCTGGCTGGAACCACACCAGCGCCTCGCTGTAGAGGTCGTCGGGCGTCGTCGGCGCCCACTCGTTGAACAGGCCGAAGAACTCGGCGGCCCGATCGATCGGGAATGCGATGGCACCCGCCTGGATGTTCTGGTCGAGGTCGAAGAGCTCGTACTCGAAGCTCACGGCGACTCCGAAGTTGGCGCCCGCGCCCCGTACGGCCCAGAAGAGGTCGGGATTGACGTCTCGGGATGCCGTGCGCAGCTGTCCGTCTGCGGTGACGAGCTGCACGGACCGCACCGTGTCTGCGGTATAGCCGTGACGGCGCGACAGGTAGCCGAAGCCGCCGTGCAGGGAGAGGCCGGCGACCCCGGTCGTGGAGTTCGTCCCGCCGACAGCGGCCAGGCCGAACGGTGCGCACTGGTGGTCGAGCTCACCCAGCAGGACACCGGCCTCGACGCGGGCGACCTTGTTCTCGGGGTCGATGAAGATGCCGCGCATCGGGGAGAGGTCGAGCACGATGCCGTCATCGACGGTGCTGTAGCCGGAGCTGGCGTGGCCTCCGCCACGGACCGCGAGTGGGATGCCGTTCTCGCGAGCGAAGTTCACGGTCGCGATGACGTCGGCGACTCCGGTCACCTGCACGATCGCGATCGGACGCTTGTCGATGTGCGAACTCCAGACGCGGCGGACGATCTCGTAGTCGGCGTCAGCGGGGACGATGACGCGGGATCCCGGGCGCGAGAGACCCGGAAACAGTGCCTTCTGCGGCAGCAGAGCGTCGCGGAGTGGTGCGAAGTCGACAGCGGTGAGGGCGGAAACGGCGGTGTTCATCTGGTCATGTTCTCTCGTGCAATGGCGGGATCCCTCGCCGCCGGTTCGCTGGGTGATCACGGAACCTGGATCAGGGGTCCGCGTGGCGGGTCCACGCAGACCCCTGATCCGGGTGTTCTACTCCTCGATCCAGGCGTTCTGGAAGGCGAAATTGTTCAGCGCGACGGACGAGCCCGCGGCGAGCAGGCCCCGGATGTTCGGGGCGACGGCATCGACCTCATTCGCGTTGCCCATGCCGATCGTCCCGCCCTCGTCGAACTGCTGCTGCTGCACCTGCGCCCACAGGTCCGCTGCCGCGGTCGGGTCGGTCTCCGCCATAGCCTGCGCAAGAAGCGTCGCAGACTCGGGATGCGTGTCCGGCCACTTGGTCAGGTCGGCGAGGGCACCGGGCGCGAAGAACGTCTGGTAGTGAGCGGTCAGCGACGGGTAGGCGAGCGTCGCCTCCTGGCCCATCGACAGTTCGCCGTAACCGGCGGCGGGGGTGAAGTACGTCGCCGGGTCGATCTGGTTCACCGTCACCTCGAGCCCCGCAGCGCGAGCCTGCTCCGCGAACAGGGTCGCCGCCTCCACGAACCCGGCGATCACCGGCGCCGTGGTGATCTCGATCGACGTGCCCTCCAGGCCGGCCTCCTCGATCAGCTCGCGGGCGCCCTCAGGGTCGTACTCGCGCTCGAGGTCGCTTGCGAAGTTCAGGGTTCCCACGCCGAGCAGATCGTTGCTCACGGTCGCGAAGCCACCGAAAGCGTTCTGCACGAGCGTCTCACGATCCACGAGCATGCGCAGCGCCTCGACGAGCCGCGGATCGGTGAACGGCTCCTCGTCGAGACGCACATAGATGAAGTGCGTGTTGCCGGAGGGCACATTCAGGATCTTGATCTGGTCGTTGTTCAGGTTCGCCGCGGCCAGGGAGAACGAGTAGTTCGGCACGACATCGAGCGCACCGCTGAGCAGTGCGTTGGAACGTGCGCCCTCATCGTCGAAGGAGACG
Organism: Microbacterium atlanticum; assembly: GCF_015277815.1. Taxonomy (NCBI): domain Bacteria; kingdom Bacillati; phylum Actinomycetota; class Actinomycetes; order Micrococcales; family Microbacteriaceae; genus Microbacterium; species Microbacterium atlanticum. Next base: position 2,860,825 of record NZ_CP063813.1, on the reverse strand, counting down.
AACGTGAGGCGGTCGAGGTACGGCTTCCCCTCGTCCCAGTAGTTCTCGTTCGCGACGAACTCCGTGCGCTCGCCCGGGGAGAACGATTCGAGCACGAAGGGGCCTGTGCCGATGGGGTCGGTGCCCAGATCTTCGAAGGCGATGCCGTTCTTCGAGATCGCGGCGCCTGAGAGCGTGAGCAGCGAGGGGAACTCCGCCACTCCGGTGGCGAGCGGGATCTCGACCGTCAGCGGGTCGACCGCACGCACGTTGGCGAAGTCGATGAGCGGAGCAGCGTATGGGTAGAAGTAGCTCTGCTCGCTGGCCCAGACGTTCTGAATCGTCCAGACCACGTCGTCGGCAGTGAACGGAGTGCCATCCTGCCAGAGCACGCCCTCCCGCAAGCTGATCGTCCAGAGCGTCGCGTCGGGGGTCGAGCTCGCGTCTGTGGCGAGGCCGGGGCCGTAGTCGATCTGGAATTCGGGCGTGCCGGGATCGGTCACGTCCTGAACGAACAGCCGCTCGTATACGGCCAGCGCCCGGGCGTGGTCGCCATAGTTGTTGGTGATCCCGGGGTTGATCGACTCAGCCGGCCCGCCCGAGATGAAGCCGACGCGAAGCTCGCCGCCCTCGACCGGCGTGCCGTCGCCGGAGCTGGCGAGGAACGGTGCAGCCGCCCCGGGTGTCGGGGCGGTACTCGCGCCGGAGGACGTGCAACCGGCCAGCAGCGCAGCGACGGCGGCGGCGGCGAGGGCCGCGCCCGCGAACCTGCCGGGGCGTCGACGGTGGACGACTTCTTGTTTCATCTTGCGAACCTCACTCTTGCTGTGGATGGGACGGGGACTGGTGCGGGTCATGCCGACGCCCGCGTTGTCGGATCGAGGGCCCGGACGATCTGCTCGTCCTTCCAGTGCCGCATGGTGGCCTGGATCGACGGAGCCGCTTCCAGCAGGGTGCGGGTGTAGGGATGCTGGGGATCACGAAGCACCTGTGACGCGCTGCCGTGCTCGGCGACGCTGCCGCCGCGCAGCACGAGCACCTCGTCGGCCACCGTCGCAACGACGCCCAGGTCGTGCGTGATGAACAGCAGGCTGAGACCCAGCTCGCCGCGCAGGTCGTTCAAGAGCTGGAGTACGGCGGCCTGCACCGAGACGTCGAGCGCCGAGGTGACTTCGTCGCACAGCAGCAGCTGCGGGTCTGCGGCGAGGCCTCGCGCGATGGCGACGCGCTGGCGCTCTCCGCCCGAGAGCTCGAGGGGATAGCGTCCGGCAAGACGCTGCGGCAGGCGAACCAGGTCGAGAAGCCGTGCCACTTCGTCAGAAGCCCGCTTGCCGCGCATCCCGCGCAGGAGTCGCAGCGTGCGGCCGATCGACTGTGCAACCGTGTGGCGCGGATTGAGCGCCTCGGCCGGATTCTGGAAGACCATCTGCACCATGCGGCGCTGTGCGACGGGGCGCTGATGAACCGCGGGGCGCATGGGTGTGCCGTCGAGCAGGATCTGCCCGCTGGCGTCTGAGTGGAGGCCGGCGATGGTTCGGGCGATCGTGGTCTTCCCGCTCCCCGACTCGCCGACCAGCGCTACCGACGCCCCGCGTTCGATGACGAAGTTGATGTCGCGGGCGACAGTGATCTTCTCACCTGCCGAACGGTGGTGTGCGGACAGTGCGGAGACCGCCAGCACCGGAACGCGCGCGGTGGGCGTATCGGCCGGTCGGTTCGCGAGTTCCAGCGGGATGTTCTCCACCGGCGGGGTCCGCTCCCACTCGAAGCACCGCACCGCTTCACCCGCCGGGACCAGGGTCAGCGCCGGCTTATCCGTCTCACACCGCTGGGTCTTCTGGCCGCAGCGAGGAGCGAAGTGGCAGCCGCTGGGGCGCTCGCCGACCGCGACCGACACACCAGGCAACGGCTGCAGGCGTCGGGGCGACACGTGATCGGGGATCGAGGCCAGCAGGCCGCGCGTATATGGGTGCCGTGGACGCGCGAGCACGTCCCGCGCAGGCCCGTCCTCGACGAGCTCTCCGGCGTACATGACGGCGAGTCGGTCGGCCACCTCGGCAGCCACGCCGAGATCGTGGGTCACGTAAATCATGGCGACACCCTTTTCGTCGCGGACACGACGCAGTTCGTCGAGGATCTTCGCCTGCGTGACGACGTCGAGACCGGTCGTCGGCTCGTCCAGCACGATCACCGCCGGATCGCACGCCAGCGCGGCCGCGATCGACACACGCTGCAGCTGGCCCCCCGACAGTTGATGCGGATAGCGTCGCTCGAAGGCCTGGGTCGACGGGAGTCCGACGGATGCAAGCAGTCGTTCGGCGAGTCCTCCGGTCGCAATCCCGTGCGCACGGGCTACGTCGCGCAGCGAGTCTCCGATGCGCAGCGCCGGATTGAGCGCCCGCTTAGGATCCTGTGGCACGTAGGCGATGACCGATCCACGGCTGGAGCGCATGGAGTCGTCCATGCGCATCGGCGTTCCCGCGATCTCGAGGCTTCCCGCGGTGATCGTGAGGCCGTCTCCGCAGTGGCCGAGGAGAGACAGGGCGACCGTCGTCTTCCCCGATCCCGATTCGCCGGCGAGCACCATGACCTCGCCTTCGTGGAGCCGGAGGTCGACGCCGTCGACGATCGCGGCGCCTTCCCGGTTTCGGATGACGAGACCTGCGAGGTCGAGGACGACAGGGCGTTCGGGGTTCAAAGTCTCGACCTTCCGAGGCTGCGGACATATGCCTCGCTCAGCAGGTTCACCGAGATGACGAGCAACGCGAGGAGGATGGAGGGAACGAGGACAGCCCAGACATTGGTGCCGATGTAGTCGCGGTTCTCGGCCACCAGCAGTCCCCAGTTCGCGGCAGGCGGCTGAGCCCCGAGTCCCAGGAAGTTCACGCTGGCCGAGAGGATCACGGCGCTCGAGAATCGAACGCCGAGGTCAGCGAAGACGACATGGGAGATATTCGGGAAGACCTCGCGGGCAGCCACCCAGATCCAGTTCTCGCCACGCGTCCACGCCGCCTCGATGTAGCTGCGCGTCGCGATCTCCATTGTCGCGGTACGCACAATGCGCGCCACGCCGGGGAACAGCACCAGCACCATGCCGAGCACGAGCACCCACGTCTCACTTCCCATGCCGCTGATGAGCACGAGGATCAGCAGGAGCGAGGGGATGGACATGATGATGTCGATCGTGCGCATCGTGACGGCCCCGAACAGGGGGTGCAGCAGGCCGGAGGCCATGCCTACCGCGACGCCGATAAGGTACGTCAGCACGATCGTGATCGAGACGACAGCGAGCACTGATGCACCGCCGTACAGGACCCGGCTCAGCACGTCGCGCCCGATGAAGTCGGTGCCGAGGGGGAAGGCAGCGCTCGGCGGCGCCCCCGGAATGCCGACCGGCGCATCGAGCGGGTAGGGGGCGACGAGCGGGCCGAGCACGGCGATCGCCACGATGAGCACGAGAAGGATCGTCCCGACGAGTCCCTCGCCCGAGCGCAGCGTGCGCGGCATCCGTACTCGGCGCCTCCGGTCGTCAAGCCGCGGTGGAGAGATCAGAGCGGTCATCGTCCGGCCGTCCTCAGCGTCGGGACCAGCAGCATCACCAGCAGGTCAGCGAGAATGTTGATGATGATGTACGTCGCTGCGAGGATGAGCGCGATGGCTTGCACCAGCGCGATGTCGCGTAGGGAGATGGCGTTGACGAGCGTCTGTCCGATGCCGGGATAGGCGAAGAGTGCCTCGACGACGATGATGCCGCCGACCAGATACTGCATCGACTGTGCGATGGCCTGTACTCCGGGCGCCAGGGAGTTGCGCAGTGCGTACGCGCGCACGACGCGACCTTCACGGATGCCCGAAAGACGGGCCATGGTGACGTACTCCTGGCGGAGCGACTCGATCACACCGGCGCGGATCTGCCGAGCCACGAATGCGACGAGCACTCCCAGGAGCGTGAGGATCGGCAGGATCAGCGCACTGGGATCGGCCAGCGGTCCTGCGGGGCCGACCATCGCGAGCGGCGGCAGCACGTGCAGCCAGGCGAAGAAGATCGCGATGAGGAACGTGCCGAGGACGAACTCAGGCAGCGATCCCAGAACGAGCATCGTCTGGGAGGCGACGCGATCACCGAGTCGGCCGGCGCGAAGTCCCATCCAGGTGCCAAGAGCGAGGCAGAGCGGGATGAGGATGACGAGAGTGGTCACGGCGAGGATCAGGCTGTTGGTCAGCGGCCCGGCGATCTGGTCGGCGACATACACGGTGTTGCCCTGTGCGAGGGCTGCGGTCGATACGCCGAGGTCCCCGGCGAGGGCGGCGGTGAACCAGTTCCACCAGCCCTCCAGCAGCGACTGGTCCAATCCGAGCCGGCTGCGCAACTCGGCGACCAGTTCGGGGGTGGCGTTGCGGCCGAGGATGATCTCGACGGCATCCCCAGGAAGGGCTCGTGTCGCCGCGTAAATCACAAACGACACGATCACGAGTGTCCCGAGGCCGGCGAGGACGCGGGTCACCAGGAACCGCACCACCGGATGCCGACGGAACGCGCGGAATCGGGAGGTCGGTGGCCGTTCCACGAGGAATGCGCTCACCGTATCGGGGGCGAGTGGAGCAGATTGCTGATCGATCACAGGGTCCTTCGGTGTGATGGGCGCGACGGAGTGGACCTCGGAAACACGCCGGAAACACTGCGCTGGAATCCGGTCTGGCCGGCCGAGTTCGGGTGAAGCGGCTCTGGCTGGCCAAGGTAGTGACCCGGTCCAGCGTCACGGTATGTTCGATTGGCCAAATCGGTCCGGACCACTCGGACACCTGTATCACTGGGCGGACCACCCGCGCTGGGTGGAAAGACTGGCATCGCCGATCACCGGGCGTCGGTGCAGAAGCGGCTCGCCCGGTGACCGTACACTGCCGGCGCACGACCGGACCGTCGGGTCATGCGCCTGGCTTCACCGGCCACGATCGACGAATCGTCGCGTGGGCCCTAGCTGTACTGACCTCGACCGTTGTTGATTCGGTCGATGGGGATGCCTCTGATGCCGAGGTGGTGCCTGTCTAGGTTGTAGTGGTCGAGCCAGGAGGGCAAGGTTGCTGCTCGTTCCGCGTTCGAGGTGAAGGCGCGGGCGTAGGCCCATTCGGTGGCGAGGGTACGGTTGAGTCGCTCGATCTTCCCGTTTGTCCAGGGGCAGTGCGGGCGGATGAACTTCTGGGTGATGTCGTGCGCTTCGAGCACGGCGCGGAACGCGTGGGAGCGGCGGTAGACGGTCGCGTTGTCGGTGATCACTCGCTCGACGCGGACGCCGACGGAGCGGTAGAAGCCGATCGCGCGCTCCAGGAACCCGGCGGTGGTGTTTGCGCGTTCGTCGGCGTGGATCTCTGCATACGCGACCCTCGAGTGGTCATCGATCGCGGCGTGGACGTAGTCGTAGCCGATCCCGCGTCCCCGGACCTCCTCGCTGCGGCCGTGCGCCCGCCAGCCGCCGCCATCAGGGATGCGGCCGAGCTTCTTCACGTCAACGTGGATCAGCGACCCGGGATGGTCGTGCTCGTAGCGATTCGCGGAGCGACGTGTCGCACGAATCACCGTCCCGGTCACCGGGTCCAGCTCGCGCAGCAGCGGCGTCCGATGCCGACGTAGCACCCTGCCGACCGTGGAAGCGTGCATCCCTAGCCTGCCGGCGATGAACACCGGGCCGCGGCGAGTGAGATGGCGCATGATCCGCACCCGCGCTTCCACACACGGTTTGGTTCGCGACGGATGCGACCTCGCGACGCTGGAGCGGTCCACGAGCCCCGCAGAGCCGTGCTCCCTGAACCGGCGCCACCACCGCCATGCCGCCGTCCGAGATATCCCCATCTCAGCCGCGACGTGCGCAACGGCACGCCCCGACTGGATGCGCTGGACCATGATCAACCTGCCGGCCGGAGTCAGCCGGGCATTAGCGTGGGACACGAGAAGCCTCCGTGTGCTCGAGCTGCAGAACTAGACAGCTCCAACTCGACACCGGAGGCTTCTCCTACGTCAACAACGATCCGGGTCAGTACACCTAGCGCGGCCCAGACTCGCCCGGAGCAACGAGAATGTGCCTCTCGCGGCTGGCGACAGCGCCCGCGATGAGCTGCGCCGTGAGAAGTGCGCACAAGGCCGCGATCGGTCCGACCCAGTCATCCGTCACGGCGTGCAGGGCTCCGAGGCTGAGCGGACCGAGGCTCGCCAGCAGGTACCCGAAGCCCTGCGCCATGGTCGACAGTTGTCCCGTGTGGTGCACGTCGGGCGAGCGCCACACGATGTAGCTGAGGCCTAGGCTGAGGGACGCGCCCTGGCCGATTCCGAGGAGAGCCATCCACAGATACGCGCCAGAGACCGCATGGGTAACGAGCCCCGCATACGCGGTCGCGGTCATCGCCCCCGCGAGGAGCATCGGCAGCCATACCGGGCGTATGCGCCGCGCGATGACAGGGGTGATCAGCGAAGCCACCGTGCCCGGGACAGCGGTGAACGCCAGCATCCAGCCGGCCTCGGCCGCCGTCATGCCGGCGTCCTGCAGGAGGGCTGGGAGCCAGGCCAGGGTCGCGTAGTACGCCGTCGACTGCGCGCCCATGAAGATCGTCACCGCAATCGCCGTGGGATCGGTCAGGAGAGCGCGGAACTCAGGCTCACCCGCCCCTCGCGGTGCCGCGACGCGACCCCGGCCGGTGTTGCCGGGACGCCGCAGCATCTGGGGCATCCAGACGACGGCGGCCACCGCGACGGGGATCGACCAGCACGCCAGCGCCGTTCTCCAGTCGCCGCCGGTGGCAGTTGCGAGCGGTACGGTCAGCCCGGACGCCAAGGCGGCGCCGACGAATAGGGCGGTCGAGTACAGCCCCATCATGAGCCCGGTCCGTTGCGGAAAACCTTCCTTCACCGCTGCGGGCATGATGACGTTGCTCACGGCGATCGCCGCGCCGACGAGCACTGTGCCGGCGAACAGGGCGAGGATCGACGGATGCAGGCGGAGAAGGATGCCGCCGAGCAGCACGAGCATGGCCAACCCCAGCAGCCGGTGCAGACCCGTGCGCCGGATGAGCGTCGGCGCAGCGAAGGCGAACAGTCCGAACGCGAGGACGGGGATCGACGTGAGTGCGCCCACGGCGATGGGCCCCACGCCGATGTGATCCTGGATGTCTGCGACCACCGGCCCGACCGAAGCCACACCGACGCGCAGATTGCTCGCCACGAGCAGAAGACCGGTGGCCAGCAACACTGGTCGGGCTGCCGGAGGCGTGCTGAGTCGGGAGGGTGGGGCCGATTCTTCAAGATGATCGACGGCGGACATGACTCCTTCAGTGCGGGGTGGATCGGTGAAACCCGGCGGCGGTGCCCCACGGACAGCGTGGGACACCGCGGCGCTCAGGACGCGTACACGGCGGTGTCCGCGATGTCGGCCAGCAGCGTGGGGCCGGTGGGTGCCCAGCCGGTGCGGGCGCGGGTCAGCGCACTCGACGTGGGATTGTGAAGCGTCGCGAACCGCGCCAGGGGACCGAAGTGCTCGGCCGCGGCCGCGAGGTCGAGAGATACCGTCGGCACCCCGGCGCGTGCACCGATCGCCTCGGCGATCCGGCGGAACGGCACGCCCTCCTCGCCGACGGCGTGCAGCACAGCCGGGGCCTCTTCGGTCTCGACGGCCGCGCGGTAGACACGCACGGCGTCGTCCTTGTGAACGGCAGGCCAGAGGAATTCGCCATCACCGACATAGGCCGAGCGGCCCGACGCCTGCGCGAGCGCCAGCAGTCGCGTCACGAAGCCGCGGACGTCGTCGGGTCCGTGCACCGACGGAGGAAGGCGAACGAGTGTGGCACCGACGCCCGATGCCCGCACGGCACCCGTCTCCTCTTCGCTGCCGACGCGCGGCGCGGCGGGATCGGCAAGATCGTCCTCTGTGCCGGCCGACGCGGCAGGCAGCGACGCCGTCGCACCCGTTGTGGCGAGGCGTCCTCCGGGGCTCAACGATTCCGCGAGAATCCGGATGGTGCGACGGTCGATCGCCACGGCCTCGGAGTAGTCGGCCAGATCGTGGCGGAATGCGAGGTGCAGTACGGCGTCGGACTCCGCGGCATGACGGCGGAGCACGTCGATGTCGTCGAGCCCGCCGTGGGCGACCGTCGCGCCGGCACGACGCACCGTTTCGGCGTCGGCATCGGTGTGAGCGAGGCCCGTCACCCTCCAGCCATTCTCGGAGAGCTCGGTGACCAGGCGGGATCCGACGTAGCCGCCCGCTCCGGTGACGAACGCCTTCTTCATGGCGCCACCGGCGACGACGTCGCGATGTTCGCCGCGTAGGAGCCTGCTGCGAAGATCCGGACGAACGCGCCGACATCCGGCGTCAGCCCGCGTGAAACGAGGTGATCGGCCACGGTCCGGACGAGAAGGTCGGCGAGTCCGGGCAGCAGCGCGGCGCGCTCGCCGGCCGGGTCTGGCGAACTGTCGAACACGATCGAGACGGAACGCTGATGCAGCGTCAGTTCCGACGGCGGGCGCACCTCGACCCCGAGATCGGTCGGGAGGAGTCCGAGATGGTCAGCCGTGACACGCGCGATGGGCGTCAGGGCATCGCGCAGGTCATCGAGGGATACGGTGTCGGGCGAATAGGTGATGGTGATCAGCGGCATGCGCGGGCGAATCCTGTTCTGTGGCCGTGCGGCGGGCAAGTCGACGCTAATCATCGGGGGACGCCCGCGCGTCATACATCGGGCCAGTCCTCCCCGTGTGCGGCGGGCCGCCTGGCGCGTTCCATGCGGACCTTATGGCGCATGGGCGGCAGCGATGTTCGGACAAGCGTCCATACGCCGCGTGCGGGCGTGCCGAGTAGTTTTCAAGTTCACTCCGGCATGCCGCATCTGGTGCGGCGCTACCCGTGCCGGGGCCCACCACGAAAGGGAGACGTTGAGCACCACGACCCTGCCGACATACGACATCTTCATCGATGGCGAGTACGTCACTCCGGCCGACGGCCGCTATCTCGACAGCATCAACCCGGCAACCGGGAAGGCCTGGTATCAGGTCGCCTCCGCTGGTGCTGTCGATGTCGATCGTGCCGTTCGCGCGGCGCGCGCCGCCCTGACCTCGCCCGCGTGGGCGGGGCTCACCCCATCCGCTCGGGGTCGCCTTCTTCGCCGCGTCGCAGACGGGCTTGCCGCCCGCGCCGAAGACCTCGCTCTGCTCGAGACCAACGACAACGGCAAACTCATCCGCGATACTCGTGCGCTGTATGGCAACCTCCCGCTGATCTGGGAGTACTTCGCCGGCTGGGCCGACAAGGTGAGCGGCGAGGTTGTGCCCACCGTGGGGACCAACCTCACATACCTCCGGCGCGAGCCGATCGGAGTCGTGGCGGCCATCGTGCCATGGAACGCCCCGATCAATCTGGCGAGCCACAAGATCGCCGCCGCGCTCGCAATGGGGAACACCGTGGTCGTCAAGCCCTCGGAGATCACGTCTGCGGGCATTCTCGAGATGATGAAGGTCCTCGATGAGGCCGGCGTTCCCCGCGGTGTCGTCAATGTCGTGACCGGCACGGGTGCCGATGTCGGTGAGGCGCTCGTCGCCCACCCGGGCGTCGATCTCATCGCGTTCACCGGTGGCACCGCCACCGGCACCGCGATCGCCAAGAAGGCGGCGGAACGTCACGTGCCGGTGCTGCTCGAACTCGGCGGCAAGTCTCCGAACATCGTCTTCGACGACGCGAACACGTCGAACGCCGCGAATGGCATCATCTCTGGGATCTTCGCCGCCGGCGGACAGGCGTGCACAGCAGGATCGCGCGTGTACCTGCACAACGCGGTATACGACGAGGTACTCGACAAGGTGAAGGCGCGGATGTCCGACATCCGCCTCGGTAATCCGCTCGCGGATGAGACGGAGATCGGACCGATCGCGTACGAGGCGCACATGAACCGAATCCTGGACTACATCCGCATCGGTCAGGAGGAGGGTGCCGACCTCACCTTCGGCGGCGGACGGGTCTCCGATGGCGAGCTGGGCTCAGGCTTCTACGTCGCGCCGACGATCTTTGAGAACGTCACCTCCCAGATGACGATCACGCGCGAGGAGATCTTCGGACCCGTCCTCTCGGTCATCCGTTTCGACAGCGACGAAGAGGTCGTCCGCCAGGCCAATGATTCTGCATTCGGGCTTGTCGCGGGGGTGTGGACGCAGAACGTCAACCGTGCGCATCGCATCGCTCACCAGCTCGATGCCGGCACGGTGTGGGTCAACACCTACCGCGCGCTGAGTCCGGTCGCACCCTTCGGGGGTTTCAAGGCGAGTGGCCACGGCAAGGAGGGCGGTGAGTCGGGTGTTCTCGAGATGACGCGCCTCAAGACCGTCTGGGTGAACCTCTCCGACGCGCCGACGAACGATCCCTTCATCATTCAGAAGTAGTCTCGACGACAGCGGAGGGACGGTGCATCGCGCACCGTCCCTCCGCTGTTTCGTCTGGCGGAACGGTTCTTGGCCATTCGTCCCAGTGTCTCGCGTCGGGATGCGATCCTTGTCCGTGGACGTCGCGGAAGGGCGGCTCTTACGGTGGGAACATGGCCGGTCAGGCGGTGTCGAAGCCCGCTTGGTCGGCCCTCAAGCACAGAGAAGGTGACAAGTTGAGCGATCCCCAGGAACAGTACCTCGAGGCCTATCTGCGGGCCTGGAACCTCGGCGAGATCGATGCGCTCGACAGCGTGGTGTCTCCGCACTACCGTCGGCGCAGCAACTCCGGGGGCGAGTCGACCCTCCATGAGCTCAAGGAATCCATCGCCACCACGCGCGCGGCTTTCCCCGACCTCAACACCGCGATCGAGAGCGTGGTTCGCGAGGAAGCACGTCTCGTTATCAGCTGGTCGAGCACCGGGACTCACCGCGGCGAGTTCCTCGGCGTACCCGCCACCGCCCGATCGGTCGACGTGTCGGGCATCTCGATCCTTCGCTTCGAAGACGGGCTCGTCACGGAAGAGCGTGCCTCATGGAACCCCGTCGAGCTCCTCCGGGCCGTCGGCTATTCGTCGCTCGGCAAGACGGCTGTTGACGACCTGTCACAGGTAGCCGAGTTGTCCGACGCTGTGCGTGCGGTGCATCGCAAGTTCATCACCGGCGTGACCGTGGTCACGACGATCGCGGACGGTCAGCCCAAAGGCCTGGCGCTCAACGCGTTCGTGAGTGTGTCACTGAACCCGCCGCTCATCATGGTGTGCATCGCCACCAAATCCTCCACGCATGCCGCGCTGATGGCGGCCGACCATCTGGCGGTGAACATCCTTTCCAACGAGCAGGTGGACGTCGCCGGGGCGTTCGCCCGGTCGGGTGGCGACAAGTTCCAGGGCATCACCTGGTCGCCCGGTTCCACCGGTGCGCCTGTCCTGGCGGGTGCTGCCGGAGTGTTCGAAGCCCGCATCCACGAGCGGGTTCATGCCTCCACACACACGATGTTCATCGCGGAGGTCGTCGCGGCTCGCGCGAGTGAGGAAGAACCGCTGGTGTACAAGGGTGGCGCGATGTTCGACTCGTCGGCGCTCGTCCGCGTCAGCTGACCGACACCCTCCCGACTACCCGAAGGAGCCGCATCCCATGGTCCGTTCGTCTTTGCTCACCGCCGAACTCTGCGATGCTGCGTTCGAACTCGTGCGGCCGGCGATCGAACAGCATTTCGCTGCTGACGGCCTGTTCGAGTCGCCGTTCGGTGAGCTGGTCGTGCTCGACCCTACCCGTGAGTACAGTGCGGAGTACGCCGGCGGTGCAGAGGATCCCCTGTTCAAGCGGGACGTGGTGCTCTGGAGTCGTTCCTTCGGCGACCGCGCAGCGTGGGAGTTCGAATACGATGTGGTCGCGCGATCGAAGGCGTATATCTCGTTCAAGTACCGCCTGCCCTCGCAGACAGTAGTGCGCGACCTTCCGTACCTGCTCGAGCCGGGAATGACCAAGTACGGCGGTGGCTCGATCGACGAGTCAGGGCGGCTGGTCGTCGCGTGCGCCGGCGCCGAGCAGTCTCATCTGGACGTCTACGTGTGCGATCTCATGCTGGCAGCCATCCGCGCGCTCACCCTCTCGGCGCAGCATGAGGTCGACGCCCAGGACGACGTGCACACGATGCCGTGATCGCTGCGTCACGCCTCCCGCCGGCTCGCAGCGGCGGCGACCAACACGGAACTGCGCGTGTGCTGCGTCACGGGGAGCCAGGCTACGCAGCGCACCCCTGGGGGCGTGAAGGTTCGCTGGCGATCGTCAGCTGCCGTTCGGCGAACGATGTCGTGTCGGCGGTGAACCTCGCAAAGAGCGCGGGTGTCCGGCTTGTCGCGCCGGGATCCGGCTATCGTCGCGGTGACGGCGAGGCGCAAGGCAGCATTCTCGTGGATCTCCGACCACTCAACGGGGTTCGTCGCTCACACGATCGTCGCGTTCTTTCGGTGCGCGCTGGTGCGGTCGTCGCGTCGGTGCAGGCTGCTGCTGCCCGTAGCGGGCGCGGCGCGGTGACGGGGATCAGCGCCCGCGGAGGAATGGCGACACTACTGAGCGGCGATCTCGGGTTCCTTACGGCACGCCACGGATGGAGTTGCGACGGCGTCCTCTCCGCCGAGGTCGTCACGGCTTCCGGGCGGATCGTGCGGGCTTCGCCAGAGGAGAACGCAGACCTTTTCTGGGCGGTGCGCGGCGCGGCGTCCGACGTCGGCATCGTGACCGCGATCGATGTCGCGACTCACGCCGTCGGCAAGACCGTACTCGCGGGGGAGATGATCTGGTCAGGCGCACGCGCGGTGCGCGACGCGCTGCGCATGCTCCGGGACTTCGAGCAGGTGTGCTCATCTGATCTGTCCTTCTTCCTCACGCTGGAGACGGCTCGCCCCCATGGTCGAACCGGACGGGCAGGTGAGGTGGCGCTGCGAGCGATCGTTTGCCACGTCGGCGCCCGTGGCGCGGCGGAAGCTGAGCTTGCGGCGCTCCGTGCGCTGTCCTCCCCATGGAGGGACACGGTCGACTCGATCACGTTCCCCCGCGCCCATGAGATCTACGACGCGATGGTGGCCGACCACGGCCCCTTCAGCGTCGGAGACGACGAGATCGTTCGCGCGCTGAGCGACGAAGTCATCGACCTGCTGCTCGACGAAGCTGCTGTTCTCGGCGAGCAGGACGCGTCGACCGCGCGGATGCTGCAGCTCTCTCCCGCGCACAAGGGCATCAACGAGCACCGTGGGTTCGGCGGGCCGCTCGCGGTGCGCTCCGGTGGGCAATGGGACGTGTGTGCGGTTGCGATGTACGCGCTGCCAGAGCGTTCCGCCTCGGAGCAGGCCTGGGTCGCGAAGGTGTGTGCCGCGGTGCGCGGCAGTCGGGACGGAGTCGGGTCGCCGGTCGCCGCCAGCTGGGCCGGCGATCTCGGTGAGCGACGCGCGCGAGCCCTGTTCACTGACACGTACGATGCGCTCGCACGAGTGAAAGCCCACTGGGATCCGACCAACGTGTTTCGTTCGAATGCCAACATCATCCCTGCGCGTCGCGCGGGGCGGAAGGAAGGTCAATATGAAGGTCATCCGCAGCGGACAGCGTCCGACACAGGTCTCACGCCCGACGTGGTTCACGGGCGATGTGAGCTGGGACCGAGTGGATGCGTTCCCGCCTGAAGCGCGCATCGAAGCCGCATACGTGCACTTCGCCCCCGGCGCGCGCACGGCCTGGCACACTCACGAGCTGGGTCAGTCGATCTGGGTGACCGAGGGCGAGGGGCTCTGCCAGCGTGACGGCCAGCCGATAGAGCGGATCTTCCCGGGCGACTGCGTGTACTTCGAGCCCGGTGAGCGGCACTGGCACGGCGCCGCACCGGATCGCCTCATGGTGCACCTGGCCATCAAGCCGACAGACGCCGATGGTGTCACGTTCGAGCTCGACGACCTGGTCACCGATGAGGAGTACGGCGGTCCTCGCGCAGGCGCGTGAAGAGTGAGTGCGCGTGGCCGGAGGCCCGCGCACTCACTGGTGCGCTGTTCAGGCCTGCGTCCGCACCCCGATGAAGCGCGCAGCGGCCGCGGTCCAGTCGCCGGACAGCGTCGACGCCGTGCGCGCCGTCTGACCCGCGCGGCGCCGGTGCTCCGACTCGAGAACCTCGACGTCGTCGAGGTCGTGCACGATCAGGCGCGAGAACGTGGAATTCTCCAAAGCGAGAAGTCGTGCCCGACGCCACCGCGGGTCGCTCAAGAGGAGGGGGGCATGCTCCTGCGCGAACCATTCATCGAACTCGTCGCACCGCTGCGAAGGAACCGGGAAAGCGATCACGAAGATCGCTGTGCCTTCGACGGGCTCGCCGGCGTCGAGCAACACCGTGCCGTCGAACGACTGCACGGAGACATCGGCAGCCGCCGGCTCCACGTGAGACACGCGAATTCCACGGCCGGACTCGTCGATCAGCCGGTAGTCGAGATCGACCGACCCTTCGATGGCGCGGGTCAGGTCGACGTACAAGTGTGGTCGCGAACTCGTCATGGGGGCAGGCTACGGGCGGCTCGCCGGCCGCGCCCATGGACCGATGCCCCACGCATGCGCGTGCCCCTGGTGATCTGGCCAACGTCCCGTTCGCCTGTCCAATCGACCGTCGGCATCCACATACTCATGGCCAATGCGCCCGGCGGAACCGTCATCTAGCGTCGTCCCAGTTGCTCCGGCGAGATGCGTGATCCGCCCCATCGACCGGCGCCGCCGAACCCGCTTCGCAAAGGACCGACATGGACTTCTCGATCTTCTTCTCATCGCAGCGCATTCACGAGCCGAAGGACTACTCGCGCACGCTCCTCGACGAGAAGCGCGACGAGGCGGTCCTCGCCGACAAGCTCGGGTACAAGCGAATCTGGGTGCCCGAGCATCACCTCATCCACTTCATGCAGACGCCGAACGCGCTCATGTTCGCCCAGCACGTCGGACACGGGCTGGACATCCGCGTCGGCACGATGGCCATTCTGCTGACCACCCGGCACCCCCTCATCTCGGCGGCTGAGATCGCGATGGCAGACAACTCGCTGGGCGGGCGGCTCGACGTCGGCGTGGGGCGCGGTGCCTACGAGTACGAGTTCGAGCGACTGGGCGTGCCCTACTCGGAGAACAAGGAGCGATTCGCCGAGGCGCTGGAGGTTCTTGAGCAGATCTGGGCGGACCCCAACTACAACGTCACGCACCACGGCAAGTACTACGACATCGACAACGCAGCGGTGTGGCCGCATCCGGTGCAGACGCCGCATCCGCCGTTCTGGATGACCGCGATGACCAGCCCCACCATCGAGTGGGCGGCCGAACGCGGCTACAACGTCTCCAACTGGCCGTTCATCCGGCCGATGTCGGCGGTCGAAGAGACGGCGGCCACATTCCACCGCGGTCGCGCCAAGCGCGCCGACGGCGGCGTGGACCAGCAGCTGACGATCCTCCGCGGCGTGGCGCCGAGCTATGACGAGGCGGCGATCGAGAAGCGGGTCGACGAGGCGCTCATCAACCACCGGATCAACCAGCGCCTGCACTACTTCACCCAGACCGCTGACCCGCGCGGCTATGTCGCTCCCGAGCCCCTCGAGAAGGAGCCCTCGCGTGCGGAGGTGCGCGAGAACCTCATCTTCGGCACCCCTGAGGAATGCCTCCGCAAGGTTCAGGCGTACGCCGACCTCGGGGTCACCGAGCTCATGCTCATGTTCGACTTCGGTCCGACCCACGAAGAGGTCATGGAAGGAATGGAGCTCTTCGCGAAGGAAGTCATGGCGCCGTTCAACGCGACCGTAGGCGCTGCCGCGTGATTGCCGGGACTTCGCACATCGATGGCGTCCTCGGCGACGTCCGCACCATCGACTCGGCGAGCTCCACAGCTCGCGCTGTGAGCATCTCGGACGGACGTGTTTCCGGTGTCGCCGGCGCCGATCCTCGTGGGCGGGTGCTCGACTTCGGCGGGCGCGTGGTCATGCCGGCGTTCGTCGATCCGCATGCGCACACCGAGGTCTCGTCGCTGGCTTTGTCGACCATGGTCGATTGTCGCGTACCCCGGTGCCGCACCGTCGCCGATGTGCTCGACGCGCTTCGCGACGGGCTGCGCGACTTCCCGACCGGACAGGGCTACTGGCTGACCGCGCAGGCCAACCTCTTCTTCAACCAGAAGCTCGCCGACGGTCGCTATCCGACGAAGGAAGAGCTGGACTCCGTCTCTCGCACCGTCCCGATCATCATCCACGCCGGCGGGCACACGTCGTTGCTGAACTCGGCCGCGATCGAGGTCTCCGACCTCGGCCGATTCACCGGGAACGCCGCCGGCGCGATGGGCGGCGCGATCGTCGAGATCGGCTCCGACGGCACGCCGACCGGGCTGGTCAGCGAGATCGACTCCATGCTTCCCATCGTGGCACCCCCGTTCGACATGGCCGACGTCCTCCAGACCGGCGTCGAGCAGATGTTCACGCGGTTCGGCGTCAGCGTCGTCGGCGACATCGCGGGTTCCATCGACGGCGTGCAGGCATACGCCGGACTCGTAGCCGACGGTCGCATCCCTCAGCGCGTGCTGACGTTCCTCTGCGCCCCGGGAACCGTCTCCTTCGAGGATGCCTTCCGCGGGGATGACAATCTCGAGCGCCCTTCTGACCGGTTCCGAGTCGCTGGGGTGAAGGTCTTCGCCGACGGCGGGTTCTCCTCCAAGAACGCCGCGACCTGGGTCGCCTATCGCAAAGAGGTGGCCATCCGCCCGGGCTCGCGGGGGAGGATCAACCTGACGAGTGCGCGCGTCGCGACGCTCGTCCGTGAAGCCGCGCAGGCCGGACTCGACCTCGCCGTGCACGGCAATGGCGAGCGGGCGCAGGACGCGATCATCCGAGGCGTCCTCAAGTCAGGAGTGCGAAACGGGCCGAGGGTCCGCATCGAACATCTCGGCAATCTGCTCACGCGTCCCGAGGCGGTCGATGCATGGCTGGAGTCGGGAGTGATCCCCATGCCGCAGCCGGGCTTCCTCTACAACTTCGGCGACTACTTCCCGGTCTATCTCGGAAAGACGGCCGAGCGCGGACGCTTCCCCTTCAAGAGCCTGCACGCGCGTGGTCTCGAACTCAACGGCAGTTCGGATGTCTACACGGGCGCTGAAGAGCGGCAGACCAACCCGTTCTTCGGGATGTGGTGCTCGCTGAAGCGCACGAGCTTCTCGGGAGCGGTCATCGAAGCCGAGGAAGCCATCGACCTGGACACCGCGGTGCGAATGCATACGATCAACGCCGCGCGCTCCCTCGGGCTGGGGGATCAGTACGGCTCCGTCGAGGTCGGCAAGCAGGCCGACCTGATCGTCCTCGACCGCGATCCGTGGAAGACGGACGCGGCAGATCTGCCCGACATCAAAGTCGACCACATGATCGTCGGAGGGCGACTGGCCTACTCGCGCGAAGGAGCCGAATCGCCGTCGGTCACGTGAGCGGACCGAGGACTTTGGCTCGCTGCACGCAAAGGTGATAGTGAAGCGTGACCATCCTGCAGGAACTTCTCGACCATCCCGACTTCGGCGCCACCGTCGTCGCGGGGCATGAGTTCATGGCCGGTCGCCGTGAGGCGCGAGCCGTCACGATGACGGAATTGCTCGACCCTACCCCGTGGCTTCGGGGCGGCGAGCTGGTGCTGACCACGGGAATGACGCTGATCTCGGCCACTCCCGACGAGCAGGCCGGGTTCATCAGACGCCTCGCCGGCATCAGCTGCAACGCCCTCGGCTACAGCGGCGTCGATGGCAAACCCCCGCCTGAGCCTCTCCTGTCCGCGGCGAGCGCAGCCGGCATTCCCGTATTCACGCTCGACTACGACGTTCCTCTGAGCGAGGTGACGATGTTCGTGACCTCGCGCGTGATCGATCAGCACTACTCCCGCGTGCGAGCCGGTATGGAAGTGCACCGTCGGATCATGCGCGAGGTCGCACGCAATGCGAGTCTCAGCGCGATCCTCAAGGTGGTGGTGGACGCCGTGCCGGGGATCTCGCTCAGCGTGCTCGACTGGTTCGGCCGCGTCGTCGCCAAGCGTGGCGATCGCGTCGTGACACTTCCGAACGCGGAACTGAGTGTCTGTCGCGATTCGCCCACGTTGCCAGGTGTGTACCGCGATCTGGACCTGTCCGGCGTTCACACTCGGGTGTGGACGCTGGCGATCGACGGGGAGGCGGAGGGCTTCTTCGCGTGCACCGGGGCAGACACCCTCGACGAGATCGATCAGCTCACCCTCGAGCATGCGATCGCCGGCGCGGTCTTCGTGCTCTCGCGCGACATGTCCAGTCGGCGGTTGCGGCGGGCGGCCGCGAGCGACTTCGTGCTTCGTCTGAAGCGCGGCACGATAAACCAGAAGCGGTTCGCAGAGAGAGTGGGCGAGTCGGGGATGAGCGCGGACGCCCCGCTGACCGTGCTGAGCATCGTGACCGCGAACGGCGTGCCCGTCTCCGAGCTGTGCCGACTCGTCGAGGACAACCTGCCGCCGCAGTCGATCATCGGAATCGAGGACTCATCGGTGATCGCGGTCGTGGGGGATTCTCCCGCCATCGCGAACGAGCTCCACTCGACTCTCGTCGGCGTGGTCGGCCGGGCACGCGTGGGCGTGAGCTCGGGGCGGCCCGGAATGGCCGGACTCGCGGCGAGCATCCGTGAAGCTCAGGCTGCTGCGAGCATGACGACCCTCAACTCGGGCGTGTTCGGTCTCGAGGACGTGCCCGTTCCGGCGATGTTCGGGTCGGAGCATCCTGAACTGCGCAATCTCGTCGTCCATCGCACCATCGGACCGCTCCTCGAGGCCGACGCCCGGGAGTCGTCGCATCTGGTGGACACACTCCGTGCCTTCATCGAGCACGGCTGTCGTCCAGGGCCCGCGTCGGCGAGCCTGTATATCCATCGGCACACCCTCGCGTACCGGCTGAGCAAGATCACCAAGCTCACAGGGCGCGATCCGCGCGCCGGTGAGAACCTCCTCGAGTATTCGCTCGCCCTGGCGTTGTACGCCGAGACGTCGCCGCCGTCGGGTAACCGTCCGTCGGCGGCGGCTGTCCGAACTTCCCCGATCTCGTAGGCCCTTTGTCTAGTGTGCGGTCGCTGCGCCGCTGGACAGGATGAATGAAACAGCGCGACTAGAGCAGGAGTGTTCTCGAATGGCATATAAAGACGTGTTCGTCGTCGACTCGGTGATCCACGCGCTCGACAACCGGCGGGTGGATTCCGCCAGTACTCCCGAGACCGTGAAGTACGTTCAGCCGGTTGTCGAAGGCGACTACTACTACGAGCTCGGCGTCATGCCCCAGGAGTATCAGCGAGGTGAGTGGTTTCACTCGCTGCCCGACCCCGAGACGGTGATCTCGGCGGTGTTCCCTGAGAGCTACACCGACATCGGCGTCTTCCACGGAGTCCCGATGCCCGGCATCTTCAAGGGCTACTCGCCGATCGAGATCGGCTACGAGGTCAAGCGCCGGTACCCGAACCGCACGCTGCTGTACGGTCCCATCAGCACCTTCGACGGTCCGTCGGCAACGATCGACGAGATCGACCGTCAGCACGAGCTGTACGGCCTCTCCGGGATCAAGTTCTACCCGACAGACTTCATCGACGGGGAGTTCAAGTCGATGTCGCTGGCCGACAAGGACGAACTTTATCCCGTGCTGCAGCACATCGAGGATCTCGGCATCAAGACGGTGGCCGTGCACAAGGCAGCGCCTCTCGGGGTCACTCCGATGGATCCCTACCGCGTCGGAGACATCGACTACGCGGCGCGCGACTTCCCGAACCTGAAGTTCGAGGTCGTCCACGGCGGCATGGCCTTTCTCGACGAGTGCGCCTTCCAGATCGCGCGCTACCCCAACGTCTACATCAACATGGAGTCGACCGCGCACTACGCGCTCGGCCAGAAGCGCAAGTTCGCGCAGATCATGGGCGAGCTGCTGCTCATGGGCGGGGAGGACAAAGTGCTGTTCGCGACTGGCTGCACCTTCACCCACGGGCGCCCGGTGATCGAAGCCTTCATGGAGTTCGAGATGCCGGCCGACATGGTCGACGGCGGGTACCCGGAGTTCACGGACGAGATCAAGCGCAAGATCATCGGCCAGAACATGCTCGACATCCACGGGATCGACGTCGAGGAGCGCCGTGCGCTGCTCGCCGACGACGACGTGGAGCAGGAGCGCCGTAATGGCCTGCGTGCGCCGTGGAGCACGGTCACCGGCGGCACCCGCGACGGCGATCCCGCTCCTCTCGTCGGACCGGGAACCGCACCTCTCCTGCCGGTGTGATCATGAGCGACCTGATGGAGCGGCGGCGGGCGGAGGTGCGTGTCGCGATCAACGACATCAAGGATCCGTGCAGCGTCGCCGCAGCGGTTCCCACCGGACTCAACGACATGGGACTCGTGGAGAAGATCGACATCGCAGACGACGGCCACGTCAGCGTCGAACTCACGGTGACCGCCCCGCATTGCATGTACGTGGGGCACTTCATCCTTTACGTCACTGAGCACGTCGAGAAGCTTCCCTGGGTGAACGGCGTCGATGTGAGCTTCGACCACCTCCTCGCATGGGATGAGTCGCGGATGGCAGAGCACGCACGCGAACTCATGCACGCGAAGCATCGCAAGCGCCTCCCGTTGGTTTTCGACAGCACTCCTGGCGGTGCGGCGGCGATGGACGTGTCCTGACGATCGAGCCACTGCGCGGGCGGCTCGTCGTCGGCATCATCCATTACGACGCGTCCGTGCCATGTTCCCGTCCCTTCGCTGGTCCACCGTTCGGTGACCAGAAGCATTTTGAGAAGAGAGAAGAAGTTGTGAGTTTGGATCAGAGTGAGAATCTGGCGGATGCGATCGCGCAGGCGGAGTATTTGGCGGATCAGCCGGAGTTCCTGCATTTGTATGCGAAGACGAATGTGCCGGGTTATCAGGGGTATGGGGAGACCAAGCCTGGTGACAAGGTGATGATCGCGATTGATTCGACGGTGCATCTGGCGGCGCCGTTGGCGATCGCGAAGGTGTTGCGGGAGCGGGGGGCGAAGGTCGACATCATCATCGCTGATGGTGGGGTGGATCGTCCGATCACGGAGACCGATGAGCTGGATGCGAACATTCGCCGGGAGCCGTGGAAGGGCCATGAGGACACGTATCGGCCGCGCCGGTATCTGGAGATGCCGTGGGTGCGCAAGGTGGTCGAGTGGCGCAACTATGACCTGCTGATCCAGGGGCGGGCGTTCCCGATCGCGGCGGACTTCCGGTGGGAGGGGCATGCGTGGCAGTTGGAGGAGCAGTTCCTCGACAAGTCGAACAACTTCCCGCGGCCGTTGCATGACCTGATCAACCAGAAGGCGTGGGATCCGGTGTGGTCGCGCGGCAAGGGCGCGAAGGTGCGGATCACCGACAAGGAGGGCACCGACTTCTCGTACACGCTGCTGCCGGACTACTGGACCACGGAGGGCACCTGGTTCGCGGAGGACCCGTGCATCGGGCATCTGATGTATCACCCGGGTCCGCCGATCAACGCGCTGCAGGACGCGGAGGGTGTGATCAAGGGCACGCTCACGCACTTCTCCAAGCCGTTCCCGCAGCTGACCGCGACGCTCGAGGCGGGGAAGATCACCCGGGTCGAGGGGGGCGGCGCGTACGGCGAGGGGTGGCGTGCGCTGCTGGAGGAGACCGAGGAGCTGCAGTACGACCAGTTCCCCGGGAAGGGGCTGTTCTGGCTGTGGGAGGTCGCCGTGGGCACGAACCCGTGGGTGCGGCGCCCGTCGCGGATCGACATGGTCTCCACCGGCGGCACGGAGTGGGAACGGTACCGGTCCGGGGTGATCCACCTCGGGTTCGGGACCGCGGGCCCGTCGGAGGCGGAGAACAAGGCCGGTGAGCTGGGCTGGCCGTACGGGCACGTGCACATGCACCTGATGTGGCCGACCGTGGAGATCACCCACGACGACGGCACCGTCGAGGTCCCGATCCGGGACGGTCGCCTCGCCGCGCTGGACGACCCCGAGGTCCGCGCGCTGGCCGCCGAGTACGGCGACCCCGAAGAACTCCTCGACCGCCAATGGGAACCCCAGATCCCCGGCATCAGCATCCCCGGCGACTACACCGCCTACGCCCAGAACCCCGCCCCCTGGCACCTCGGCACCCACACGCAGGACGAAAAGTGAGAGCGATCCTGCACCACTCCCTCGGGGGAGAGGTCACGATCGGGGAGATCGAGGCGCCCGTCCCCGGCGCGCACGACGTGATCGTGCGGCCGAAGGCGGTGCAGATCGGAACCGATTCGACGCGCACGATGGTCGTCGGATCACCGCGCGTGAAGCCGGAGGACTGGGTCTTCCCGCATGTCTCCGGCCGTCGTGCGGCAGGCATCGTGGAGGCGGTCGGTTCTGAGGTCACGCGCTTCGAGGTGGGAGACCGGGTCATCATCAAGAGCCCGATCACCTGCAACGCCTGCGAATGGTGCCAGCGCGGCATCAGCAACATGTGCCCGAACAATAAGCTCTACGGCAACGACGTCGGTTCACGCGGTGCGCTGGCGGAACTCACATCGGCGCCGGAGTGGAGCATGGTGCGGTTGCACGACGACATCTCGTTCGTCGAGGCAACCCTCCTTCCTGATGTGGCTCTGATGGTGCACATGTACGAGCGTGCCCAGGTGATTCCGGGATTCACCACTGTGATCTACGGGACAGGGCGTGTCGGACTGTGTGCCGTCCTTGCTGCCAAGGCGTTCGGCGCATCCCGGATCGTGGCTGTGGACACCCGCCAGACATCGCTCGACCTCGCCCGCAAACTCGGCGCCACCGACACGATTCTCGCGGGCGCGGGGGACACGGTCGCGTCGCTGTACGAGATCCTGCCGGACGGGGCCGAGGTCGTGGTCGAGCTCGCCGGTCACGCGAGCGTCATCGCACAGGCCTTCTCATCCGCTGCGCGGCGGGGGCGCATCATGGTGCTCTCCGGGCTGATGGGGCTCGACCTCTCGATGCCGGACTGGTTCGGCTCGGTGATCGAGCGGGAGGTGGATATCCGGGGCATCTACGGGCTTGTGAACGACGACTACCTCCACGCGATGCGGATGGTCAGCGCCGGCCTCATCGACCTGCAGGCGCAGACCATCGTGGAGTACGAGTTCGATGATTTCGCCTCTGCGTTCGCCGCGTCGGGGTCGCCGACCGACATCGATCTGCACGTGGTCGTGTCCTGACGCCGGCTCTGCACTGAGATCACAGAGAGCGGATGCTGCGGCCCTCGGGCACGGCATCCGCTCTCTGTTTGCCGAGGTCGGCCCGTTCAGCGACTGGCGACCTCAGCCGCGATCTCCTCGAGTCGCCTCACGAGACCGTCCGTGGCCGAGTAGTACATCGAGTGATCGCAATCGAGCTCGATGACATCGCGCACGCGCGCGGCGAGAACGCGCTGGAAGTCGGTGGCGAACGAACGGTCGTCGGTGGCCACGATGTAGCTCGAGGGTACGTGCCGCCAGGCTGCTTCCGTGAGGGGCTCTTCGAAGCAGAGGACTGGTTGCGGGCGCAGTCGCTCGACCGCGCGACGGGCCAGGTCGGGGTCGGTGCGCTGCAGGAAAGAGGCGGCGGCGTGCTGCGGGTCCATCGACAGCACGGTGTTGTTCTCGAGCATCACGGCCGCGCGAAGCGCCTCGGGTGTGATCGTACGCTCGTCGTCCGTCGGCTCGCCGACGTCGGGGACCGCGGCCGCCGCGTACACGAGATGATCCGCCTCCGCGCCGCCTTGTGTGATCGGACCGCCCCCGTAGCTGTGACCGACGAGAATCACCCGTTCGCCACGCTCTCTCGCTGCGGCGACAGCGTCGCGCACCACGCGCGCATCCTCATGCATCGAGGTGAAGGGCAGCTCAGGGGCGGTCACCAGCCAGCCGTGCGCCTCGAGGCGCGGAGCAACCGTCTCCCAGGTCCACGCACCGTGGCAGGCGCCGTGGACGAGCACGAAGCGGATTCGGACGTCGCTTGTCGTCATCGTCGCCCTCAGACCGTCGGCAGTGCGGGCACCGCGTCGCCGCGATAGTGCTCCTGGAGCGTGACGGTGTAGCTGACGCGGTGCGAGATCCGCCACCCCTGCGGGGTGCGGGCGTATCTGACGTCGTAATAGCCGTGGTAGAGCATCGTGCGAGTTGCGCCGTCCTGGTCCTGCATGACGACAGAGATGGAGGGCACGCGGCCGACTGCGATGTCGCCGTCCACCGTGAGGATGGGCAGTCCGAGCGAGTGCCACGTCGTGCCGTCGTGCTCGATGCAGAGCCGGATGAGCTCGTCGCGGCCGGTTGCCAGCGGATCGCCGGGACTCCGGCGGAAGAAGCCGCCCTGGTAGGAGCCGTCGGCGGTGAACAAGTCGGCCCACGCCTCGGCGGAGCGGCTGTCGAACAGCGCGGAGTACCTGGCCTCGAGCTGCATCAGCTCGACGAGATCGGTGTTCGTGCGCGTGAGGTCCACGCGGATCTCCTTTCAGAGAGCGGCAGGTTTGCGGCTCACGCTAGTCGGAGGACCACGCGGTGCGGACGCGACAATCGGCCCAAGTGACGCGGATGGCTTCGCCGTTCGTCGATACCGATCGGTTCGGAGGGGAGGCGCCCGATGCTGACGGGACCGCGAGTCGGACCGGCGATGTGGTTCGGGAGCGGGCTGCACGCTAGCGTCGCGATGCCGGCGGAGCACCGTTCGGGTGCTTCCACGACCAGGAGGTCTTGTCTCATGTCCGAACCGCAGTACATCGATCCGCAGAGCGGCGGTGGTGCCCGACTCGGCGCCGCCTACGGGTACTCCAAGGCAGTGCGCGTGGGGGACCTTATCTTCACCGCTGGGCAGGGGGGGTATTCCGACCCCGACGGAAAGGTGTTCCCGGAGTCGCTTGAGGACGAGATCGCCCAGTGCTTCGACAACATCGGCGGGATCCTCGAGGCGTCCGGCTCCAACTGGCCGAGTGTCATCTCGGTCCGCGCCTTCCATGGCGGCGAGGACGGGTTCACCGATGAAGCGGACGGATTGGTGGGTGCGCAACTCCTCCAGCGCATGGAGGGCCGGCGTCCCACGTGGACAGGCGTCGGGGCGCAGCTCGCCGGTCGGATGCGCATCGAGATTGAGGTCGTCGCCGTCGCCACCCGCCCTGCCTGAGCGGCGCGAGCCTGGCCGGAGGCCTCACGATCATCCGTGCCCGGCCCGCACTGTGCCGGGGCTCACAACCGCGGCGAGGGCAACGAGTCCGCCCGCGGACGCGAGCAGAGTGATGGCGGCCAGCATCCGGCGGCAGAGGTGAACTCCTCCCGACCGGTGCCGGCCGCCATCCCTCAAGCCAGGTCGCGCACGCGTTCGACGATCGCGTCCCACAGCTCGGTTCCGGGGTCGCCGAGGGCGAAGTGATTGGCATCCGCGAAGAAGACGAGCGTGACCTCGTCGCCGGCTTGCTCGGCTTGCGCAGCGAACTCTCGGATGACGTCCGGCGGAGTAGGGTCGCTCTCCCCGTTGATCATCGTGCGTGCCACGCCGACCGGGCCCATGCGCGCGGGTGAGATCTGGGGGAGTATCTCGGCCAGCGCCTCATCGGAATCCGTGCCGCTCAACGCGTAGAGCAGGTCTTGGATGGGCGGGTACACGTCGCGGACGAGGTCGTAGAACCGCTGAAGATCGGGGATGGGCGACAGCTCGACAACCCCCCGGATCGCAAGCGGATCGGCCTGGTAGACCGGGCTCGAGTGGGCGAGGTTGTGGCGTGCGCCGATCCAGGCTGCGAGGTGCGCGCCGGCGGAGTGGCCCACGACGACGACCCGGCTGAGATCGAGTGGGAAGTCCTTCGCCAGCTCGCGAACGTGGTCGACGGCCGCAGCGACATCGAGGAACGTGCCTGGGAAGCCGCCTCCAGTGTTGCCGATTCGGCGGTACTCGATGTTCCAGGCCGCGAATCCCGCATCGCTGAAGGCCTCAGCCATCCGATCGCAGTGCTCGTGCGTCCATTCCGACATCCATAGGCCGCCATGAATCGAGATCACCACCGGATAGCCATTGGGGTCGGGGGAGCTGCTGCGGGGCAGCCAGAGGTCACCGAACTGCGCGGCCTCGGGTCCGTACGCGATGCGGTGGTCGACCCTCCGTGTCGGCAGCCACGTAGCGATCTCGTCTTCGCCTGGATTGCGGCATCCTCGTGCCTCACGGATTTCTGTGACCATCGGCATGCGCCCCTTCCTGCGTCGCTCGGTGCGACGTTTCGGGGGATGCTCCCAGCGGATCATCTTCACCGTCAAGCGCCCGGTCCGGTGGATGGACGCAGGTTCGTAGAAGAAATCACTAGCAATTGTCCAGATGGACAGTTAGGCTCTATGCCAGATGGCCATAGGGTGCGGTGCACGCCGCAACTAGCCTTTCAAAATCTCCATCGCGCGAAGTCGCTCGGTGGAGGAGATGATCGGGCCTCTCACAGACCCCGTGAGACGCGCGATCGAGGAGCACTCGAACACGACGCTGCTCCCGCTGTTCCCTCGACGAACGGCGCTCCAGGACACCCGAAAAATGGCCGACGAGAGGGCATTAATCGGCGCGCCTGCGCGGCGGATCGCTCGAAATGGGAACGTAACAGAACCGGTCATTTCACGCTCGTTCTCGCAACATGAGCGGGCTAGTCTCGCAATTGCCCAAGCGGACAGTAAGAGGGGAATCGTCAGATGTCTTCGATCGCCACCATCGTCAACTCACCGATCGACGCAACGCCTGCAAGTAGGCTGCGCCCGGTCGCAGACGGCTTCCCGGAGCCGCTTCTGGATGAACTCATCGAAGAGGCCAGCGAGTACCCGAAGTCGGTTCTGGGCAAGGCGCACCTCATTCTGGAAGCCTTCGACGGCGGTACCTACCGAGTGAAGCTGAGCGAACTGAGCCGCCGCGCGGGACTGCCGAAGCCGACAACGCACCGCCTCGCCCAGGAGCTCGTGCAATGGGGGCTGCTGGAGAAGTATGGTGAGTGGTACGAGCTCGGGATGCGCGTCTTCGATCTCGGGCGCCGCACTCCACTGTCGGTGATCCTGCAAGACGCGGCCCGTCCACACCTCGTTGACCTGTTCGCCAAGACCGGCCTCACGGCCCACCTGGTCATCCGCAGTGGCGACATGGCGTACTTCGTCGACCGGATCGCGGGCGGCGGCGACCGCAACAGCACGACAGCTGCCGGCCAGAGCCTGCCGCTCGCCGCGACGGCTGCGGGCAAGCTCTTTCTCGCCTTCCACTATTCGGACGCCGACCTCATCCACTGGCTCGAAGACAACCCGCTCCGCCGGCTGACTCCCCGCACGATCATGTCGAATGACCGACTGCTCAGCGAGATCCGTGCCATTCGCGACGCCGGGTTCGCGCTGGATTTCGAGGAGAACACCCCTGGACACTCGTCAATCGCGGTCCTGGTTCCGGGCCGCGACGGCCAGAAGCGCGCGGTGGTGACGCTCACGCGCCGATCGACGCTCATCCAGATCTCTGAGGTGCTTCCGCCGCTCCGCGACGCTGCCACCCGGATCGCGATGTCGGTGAACGGGGTCTCGCGAGTCCGCTGATCATCGCCCTGATAGTTTTCTGGGATGTCGAACGCTGGAGCCCATCGCCGCGACGCTGAAGCGACACGGATCAGGATGCTTGAGGCCGCCGTCGACATCGCGGCGCGCGACGGTCAGGCGGCGGTGACCTTACGGTCCGTCGCCGACGCCGCGGGCGTGGCGCACAGCCTGGTGCGCCATCACTTCGGCACGCGTCACGCGCTGATGACCGAGGCGCTGCTCATGCGCTCGAAGAAGGACATCGCCGGACTCGTCGCCGACAACGAGTCGATCGAAGGCTTCTTCGGCAACCTTGAGCATCAGCTGACGGACGAGCGGCGGCGCGGTGACCTCTCTCGCCTGCTCATCTACGATTACATCCTCGCGGGGATCCGCGGCGAGTACGAGATCGAGCCGGTCCGCGAGCAGCAGGAGGTGTCGGTCGAGGGGATCGGTGCCCAGCTTGCAGCATTGGGCGTGAGCGATGGCGACTTGTCGCTCGCGCGGCTGGTCATCGCCGTGGCCGACGGCTTGGCGCTGCAGCACATGCTGCTGGATTCGCCGGAGACCACCACCGGCATCCTCGCGCGTCTGCGCGAGGTGCTCCAACTCGTCGCCGACGCGCAGCGCTGAGCGGCGCGTCAGTCGAACGAGATCTCGACCGAGCCGAGTCCCGACAGCTCGGCTCGCACGACCGAGCCGGCGATGACAGGGCGCATTGCGCCGAGAGCGCCGGACAGCACGACCTGGCCGGCCCGCAGCGGGTCGCCGAGATCCCGCGCGGTGCGCGCGAGCCATGCCAACGCTGCGAGCGGGTCGCCCATGCAGTCGGCCCCGCTGCCCGTCGAGACGATCTCGCCGTCGACGGTCATCGTCATCTGCACCGAGGTCGTGTCGAGCTCATCAAGTGGGACGCGCGCGGCACCGATGACGAATCCGCCCGCGGAAGCGTTGTCGGCGACGGTGTCAGTCAAGCGGATGTCCCAGTTCTGGATGCGGCTTCCGCAGATCTCGATCGCCGGGGCCGCGTAGTCGACGGCCGCACGCACCTGGTCATCATCGAGCGGGCCTTCGGCCAGGTCGCGAGCGAGCACGAAGGCGAGTTCGGCCTCGACGCGTGGCTGGAGGATGTCGCCGAACCGGATCTTCCCGCCGTCCTCCACGTCCATGTCATCGAAGAGGTAGCCGAAGTCGGGCTGGTCCACGCCGAGCTGCTGCTGGACCGCGATCGAGGTGAGGCCGACCTTGCGGCCGACTACGCGCGCGCCCGCCGCCTCGCGACGCGTCCGGAGGAGATGTTGTACGGCATATGCGCGCTCGATGTCGGCTGGTCCGAGCAGGTCGCGCACGGGAGCGCTGAGCTCGCCCGATGCGGATGCGCGTTCGAGGCGATCGGCGGCGGCGATGACGTCGCGGTCGTCCGCGAGAGGATGCTGAAGCGTTGGCATGATCGACATCCTGCGCCATCACGCCGGTGCCGCGCAGGATCCGGGTCCGCTCAGTGAAGCGTCGATCCGCGGTCCGCTGGTCGGACTGCTGAGACATGTCCTGCGGCTCAGCGTCTGTAGCGTCGTGACACCGAACGACGGGCTGCGGCGGGCTTTCCCCTCCGCCGATGAAGGGACACTGCTCCATGGTGCGAGTCATCGCAAACGGCTACATCGGGTTGACCGCCACCGATCTCGACGAATGGCGCACGTTCGCCACCGAGGTCCTCGGAATGGCGATCTCCTCCAGCTCGACCGACGACGAGCTGCGTCTGCGCATCGATGAGCGCGACTGGCGCGTCTCGATCGAGAAGGGCGAGGGCGGTCACGCCTACAGCGGCTGGGAAGTGGCGAACAAGGACGATTTCGCGGCGATGGCTGCGAAGCTCGAGGAGTTCGGCGTCGAGTATGTCGACGACAAGGAACTCGCCGACCGCCGAGGCGTGCGCGGCCTGCTGAGGTGCCAGGACCCGGGTGGAACCCAGGTGGAGATCTTCTACGGCGCCTTCAGCCCGCGGGATCCCTTCGTGTCGCCGACGGGAGCCAAGTTCGTCACCTCCGACAAGAGCCCGGGGGACCTCGGCTATGGTCACCACGGCATCCTCTTCCCCGACTACGACGCAGCGGACCGCTTCTACCTCGACATCCTGGGCCTGCGGATCAGCGACACCGTCGCCGTCCGCGGCGGCAAGGGCGACACATTCGTACGAGCCAACGGACGTCATCACAGCTTCGCGTATGGGCTGAGCCACAACGAAGGCCACACCACCTGGTTCGATCACTTCATGGTGCAGGTGGAGACGCTGGAGATGGTGGGGCTAGCCCTCGACCGTGTCAAGGAGCGTGGCATCGAGATCGTGACTGACCTCGGAAAGCACATCAACGACCACGTCACGTCGTTCTACATCGTGAACCCCTCGGGCACGGCCATGGAGTACGGCGCGCTCGGGCGTCTCGTCGACGAGGACAACTGGATCGTCGGCCACTACGACTGGCCCGACATCTGGGGCCACCAGATCGTCGGCAACTACTACGGCTGATGCCGGGACCGGGCGGGCTCCCGAGGGAGCGCGCCCGGTCGCATGTCTGAGGGATGCTGCTATGACCTTGAATCCGGAGCTCGAGCGAGCAACCGCGCACATCGTGGTGATCGACGGAGTGAGCGTGCACTTCCACGACCACGGATCCGGTGAGCCGGTGCTGCTGTTCCCCGGGTGGGGCCCGCAACCCGGAATGACGGCGTGGATCACGTGGCGCGACGTCATCAGCGAGCTCGCACAGTACTACCGGGTGATCGCGATCGATCTGCCCAATTACGGCCGCACGGGCCCTGTGATCGAAGAGGGCTTCGCCTACCGGCTCGGATCAGATCTCGCCGCGGGGCTCCTGCGGTACCTCGACATCGGCTCGGTCCACGTCGTGGGCACCTCCACGGGGGGAAGCTCCGCCTTCGTCTTCGCGCAGGATCATCCCGAGCTCACGCGCAGCCTCGTAATCGGCTCATCGCACGTGCCGGATCCGACTTTCCGCAACCTTCTCGCGCCTGCCCCGGAAGAAGGCGTGTGGGCGGGCATCGCCTACGAACTGGCCCCCACCGCGGACAACCTGCGGATGTTCGTCCGCACTCTCTTCCATGATCCCACTCACGCCTCCGACGAACTCATCGCCGAGCTGGAGAGGGTGGCGGATGCTGCCCCCGACCACCTCGCGGCGTTCCAGGCTTCGACCGGATTCGCGAAAGAGCCCCGGCTGGCGCGAACGATCTCGGTTCCCGCCCTCGTCATCTCGGGTCGCGAGGACCGCGTCGTGCCGATCGAGCACACGCTCGGGTTCCTCGCCCACCTCGACGATGCGGAGGCCGTGATCCTCAAGGGAGTCGGCCACCTTCCCACGATCGAGGCACCGGATCGATACGCATCGCACCTGCTGCGATTCCTGCGTCATGTCGATCGGCCGCACACCCCGCAAACGTCCGGCATCACAGCCGGAGATGGAGGAATCGACGGATGAGCAAGACGAAGGTCGCGATCATCGGGTCCGGAAACATCGGAACCGATCTGATGTTCAAGGTGCTCCGAGGCGCGGAGAACCTGGAGATGGGTGCCATGGTCGGCATCGATGCCGCCTCGGACGGCCTGGCACGGGCGAGCCGACTTGGAGTGCCGATCACGCACGAGGGCGTGGAGGGGCTCATCGCGATGCCGGGCTTCGATGAGATCGAGATCGTGTTCGACGCGACGAGCGCCAAGGCGCATGTGCACAACGCCGGCGCCCTCGCTCCGTACGGCAAGCGACTGATCGATCTGACACCGGCGGCGATCGGTCCCTACGTTGTGCCCGCGGTCAACCTCGACGAGCATTCTGACGCGCCCAACATCAACATGGTGACGTGCGGCGGACAGGCGACCATTCCCGTCGTCGCGGCGATCAGCCGCGTGGTGCCCGTCGCATACGCGGAGATCGTCGCCTCGATCGCTTCGCGCAGTGCCGGGCCGGGCACGCGCGCGAACATCGACGAGTTCACCGACACCACCTCTGCCGCCATCGAGCAGGTGGGCGGTGCGGGCCGAGGTCGCGCGATCATCATCCTCAATCCGGCCGAGCCTCCGCTCATGATGCGCGACACCGTTCTGGCCCTCGTGCGCGTCGACCACGAGAGGGACCTCGCGCGTATCGTCACGAGCATCCAAGAGATGCTCGCCGCGGTGGCCGCCTACGTGCCGGGCTATCGCTTGAAGCAGGACGTCGTCATCGCGCCGATACCCGACGATCAGCCCGTCGAGACCCTCCTGGCGGAGGGCGATGCGAGCGCCCGCCCGAGCCACCAGGTAACGGTGATGCTCGAGGTCGAAGGCGCCGCCCATTATCTGCCCGCCTATGCGGGAAACCTCGACATCATGACTTCCGCCGCGGTGCAAACGGCTGAGCGGATCGCGACAGCAGCAAAGGCCGGTGTGTGACATGACCCCCAAGATCTTCGTGCAGGACGTCACGCTTCGCGACGGTATGCACGCCGTCCGTCATCGGATCACGCCTGCCGATGTGAAGACGATCGTCTCCGCGCTCGACGCCGCGGGGGTCGACGCGATCGAAGTGGCGCATGGCGACGGCCTTGCCGGAGGCTCGCTCAACTACGGCCCCGGATCGCACAGTGATTGGGAGTGGATCGAAGCCGCGGCATCCGTGCTCCAACGCGCGCGACTGACGACGCTCCTGCTTCCGGGCGTGGGGACGATCCACGACCTGAAGCGCGCCTACGATCTCGGCGTTCGCTCTGTCCGCGTCGCCACTCACTGCACCGAAGCCGACATCTCGGCGCAGCACATCGCGGCCGCGCGCGAACTCGGCATGGACGTCTCGGGATTCCTGATGCTGTCGCACATGCTCCCGCCGCAGGAGCTTGCGGCCCAGGCGCGGCTGATGGAGTCGTACGGCGCCCACTGCGTCTACGTCACCGACTCCGGCGGTCGCCTCACGATGGACGATGTGGCGGCCCGCGTGCGGGCGTACCGGGACGCCCTCGCCAACGATGCCACCGAGATCGGCATCCACGCGCACGAGAACCTCTCGCTGTCGGTCGCCAACTCGGTCGTCGCCGTGCAGAACGGTGTCTACCGGGTCGACGCGTCGCTCGCCGGACACGGCGCCGGCGCCGGGAACTGCCCTATCGAGGCGTTCGTCGCCGTGGCGGATCTGTACGGGTTCGAGCATGGCTGCGACCTCTTCGCGCTCCAAGATGCCGCGGAGGACCTCGTGCGCCCGCTGCAGGATCGGCCGGTCCGCGTCGATCGCGAAACTCTCACGCTCGGTTACGGAGGGGTTTACTCCAGCTTCCTGCGGCACGCCGAGACGGCCGCGCGCACCTATCAGCTCGACGTGCGCCAGATCCTCCTCGAGTGCGGGCGGCGCGGTCTGGTCGGGGGTCAGGAAGACATGATCGTGGACGTGTCGCTCGACCTCGTCGCGGCGCGAGACTGACAGGGTCGGCGGCGACCTCGCGAGGCCGCCGCCGATCTCGGCCAGCGGACCGCGGATGCGGGTAGCCGGAAACATCGGTCGTAGGTTCTCAACGCGGGCAATCTGCCGCAGTCCGAGGGAGAATCGCGGCGGGGACCCGACCTTGCGAGACGAAAGAGCCCCAACCCTTGAGCACACCAGTCATCATCGACGGCTTCGTCGAGTTGCCGGACTACGGCGCGGACCGCCGCGGAGAAGCCTCGGCCGCCGCGGCGCTCGACCGCGAATGGCGTCTGCAGCGGGAGCTGTACGCGTCCGAATGGCGTTCGACGCCGGAGCAGCTGGCCGCGCCGCTCAACTACGACGACCTGGCGACCCGCCTTTTCGGGGACGCGGGCGTCGACATCGCCGTCGTGCACTCCCCGGCCACCGCTACCGTTCGTTGGGAGGTCGCCGCATTTCGGGAGCGCTTCCCCGGTCGCGTGCTCGTGATGGCGGGGATCGATCCGTTCTTCGGCATCGCCCGCGCGCTCGATGATCTCGACCGGGCTGCCGAGTCCGGGGCTGTCGGCATCAGCCTGGACCAGTACCGTTTGATCGACGGCGTGGACCGCAGCTACTCGCTCGCCGACGAGGCGGAGATCTACCCCCTCCTCGAGAGGTGCGGCGCACTGGGGCTGAAGGTGGTCTCGGTGCGCAAGGGCAATCCCCGTGGACTGGACCCGATGGATCCCTATCGCGTCGCCGACCTCGACTACGCCGCTCGCGACTTCCCGCAGCTGTCGTTCGAGGTCGTGCACGCGGGACTGACGTTCCTCGACGAATTCGCTCTGCAGATGGCACGCTTCACGAACGTGTGGGCGAACCTCGCCACCACCAACCATTTCGCGATGCGTCAGCCGCGGCGGCTCGCGGAGGTGCTCGGCGAGTTCGGGCTCCACGGCGCGGCGGACCGAGTCGTGTTCGGAAGCGGCGCACTCGGGCACCCCAGACCGCTCCTCGACGCCTTACGGACCTTCCGCATGCCGACAGACATGGTGGACGAGGGCTACTTCGAGATGACCGACGCACTGCGCACCGGTCTCCTCGGCGGAAACGCCGCGCGGCTGCACGGACTGGATCTGCGCGGGGGCGCGGACTCGTTCGCGATCGTGGATGCTGGGCTGGTGCGCTGAATGCTGCACGATGACGTCTTCATCGCCGACGGACTCTCCCTCGCCATCGACTACGGCGGGGAGGCGCGTGAGCAGAGCGAGTTGACGCAAGCGATGGCGGATAAGGACCTCAGTGTCGTTGAGGGGCTCGTGCCGAGCGAATTCCTGCTCGAGCGGGATCGCTACCAGCAGGCGTTCTCGCTCGAGGCGCTCATCGACACGCTGTTCCTCGAGAGCCCGGTCGACATCACGTGCTTCCACAGCGCGGAGCTGTACGGGCGCGAGTACTCGCCGATCGGCATCGGCGCCGAACTTCGTCGTCGCCATCCCGACCGCACACTTCTCTACGGTGCGCTGACGTCAGAGCCCGATGCCGACGCTCGCATCGCCGAGCTCGAACGGCAGGTGGACGAGTTCGGCATCGTCGGTCTCGGCGTGCGACCGTGGGACTTCATCGATGGGTCGCCGCGCGAGCTGCCGCTGCATGACCGGGAGCTCATGTATCCCGTGTTGGAGCGCTGCGGTGAACTGGGCGTCACGGTCATCGCGGTGCACAAGGGGCTGCCCGAAGGGCTCGCCCCGATGGATCCCTACCGGCCCGGCGATCTCGACTACGCGGCTCGCGACTTCCCCGACCTGCAGTTCGAAGTGGTGCACGGCGGCTACGGCATGCTGGAGGAGACCGCCTCTCAGATGGACCGGTATCCCAACGTCTGGGTCAATCTCGAGGCATCTATGCTCTACGTCATGCGTCGCCCGGGAAAGTTCGGACGCATCGTCGGCGCCCTGGCCCGAGCCGGGGGAGCGGACCGACTGCTGTTCGGCAGCGGGGTCCCGTCCGCCCACCCACGCCCGGTGATCGAGGCGATGTGGGATTTCGAGATGCCCGCCGGCCTCACGCGACGCGGCTATCCCGAGCTCAGCGAACAGACGAAACGCGGCATCCTCGGGCTGAACTTCGCGCGGCTGCACGGCATCGACGTTCCGGAGCGGCTCTCCGTGATCCGCGACGATGACATCGCGCACATCGTGCGCGCCGAGGGCCTGCGTGCGCCATGGAGTCATGGACGTGTACCAGCGTGAGGACGACGCATCTCCGGTCCGGTCGGCGGGCCATCCGCACATTCGACACCGATCGCCGATCCACTGTGGGCGCGGTCTGAGCAAGAGAGGGCCGCTGTGGCTACTGAACTCATCCTGAAGAACACACCGATCCCCAAGCCGCTCGACGAGTGGAAGTCGATCGCTGTGGAGCTCCTCGGCACGCAGACCCGGTTCGTGCAAGGCGAGAAGTGGCGCCACCGGATCATCGAGTCCGGGTTCGACAACGATGCCGCGGAACCACTGATCCTCATCCACGGGATGGGTGGGCATGCGGAGACCTTCGCGCGGAACATGCACAACCTCGCCGCGCATGGCTTCCACGTGGTCGCGATCGACGCGCTCTTCCACGGCTACACCGACAAGGAGCCATGGAACCCCGACACCGAGCTCGACCTGCAGGCCGACGCGCTCGCCGATCTCGTGCGCGCGCTCGGCTACGAGAAGGCCCACATCGAGGGCGAGTCGCTCGGGGCTTCGATCCTGTTCGAGTTCGGCCTCCGCTACCCCGAGCTGTGCGGCAAGCTCATCCTTAACACGGCCGTCGGGCGTGTGAAGCTCGACAAGTCCGACTTCGTCATCCGTGCGGGGGAGGGGGATGAGTTCAAGCGCATCTCGCAGCAGTCGGTGACGGATCCGTCGTTCGAGGCGATGCAGCCGCGGATGAGCTGGCTCGTAGGCGAACCCTCACGCATGACGGACGAGATGGTCGAAGTCCGACTGAGGCTCTACCAGGACCCCGCGATCCATCAGGCGATGAAGCGGGTCTACCGACTCGACGGCGGTGAATACGGACCGCAGTTCCAGCCTCGCCACGACGAGAGCACGCTCGCCTCGTTCCCTCACGAGGTGCTCGTGTTCTGGACGGAGCTCAACCCCGGGTACGGACCCGACTACGCAGAGTATGTCGCGCACCGGATCCCCGGCGCGCAGTACTACATCATGAAGGATGCCGCGCACTGGCCGCAGTGGGAGAAGCCCGAAGAGCACGACCAGGTGCTCATCGAATTCATCAAGGGCGCCTGAGGAACTCGAGAGACCGGCCTCGGGGGCGTTCGCACTGAGGGTGACCGCGATCCCGGTCTCCCCGTCGGCGTCTGATGGCGGTCCTCCCGGGCCGGTTGTGAGACGTTCAGTCCGTCAGATGAAACCGCGTGTTGTAGACACTGTCTGAACCGCTCAGTATCGGTTTCACGAGTCGACCGTTCCCGATTGCGGCTCGATCATGATCCCGGAGGACCTCGATGGAACCCATCGTCATTCAAGAGCAGGGCAGCTTCATGTTCGGCGGTGCCGTCGAACAGCGCGGCGACGGCACGACCATGCACGGCGACCACGGCTACGTGCACTATCAGATCCCCGCCGGCGCTACGAAGGTGCCTCTCATCCTCTGGCACGGTTTCGGCCAGTCCGGAAAAACGTGGGAGCAGACGCCTGACGGCCGCGAGGGCTTCCAGAACATCTTTCTGCGCCGCGGCCACCCGGTCTATATCGTCGACCAGCCCCGCCGTGGGCGCGCCGGCCAGACCGTAACCGGCAAGGTCGTTCCGGACGCCACCGACGAAGGCAACTTCTTCAACGATCAGGCGGTCTTCGAAGCGTTCCGCCTCGGCACCTGGGCGCCGGGCGGCCAGCCGGAGTTCTTCGAGAATCTGGCATTTCCCCGCGACGAGGAGTCCTTGTCCCAGTTCCTGCGCTGGGGGACTCCCAACACGGGCCCTGAGGACTTCAGCGACGAGGTGCGAGAAGTGCAGGCGAGTGCGATGGCTGCCCTGTTCGACAGGATCGGGCCGGCAGTGCTCGTCATCCATTCGAACGGCGGCCAGTACGGCTGGCTCGGGGCGATCAAGTCGTCCAACGTCCGCGCGATCGCCGCGTACGAGACCGGCGGCGGTCAGATCCTGCCGGAGAGTGCCGAGCCCGAGTACCTGGACATCAGTGAGGAACCGTGGCTCGAACCGTGGGTGAAGCCCAACATCGTTCCCGATGAGCAGTTCGATCGGCTCACCAGGATTCCGATCCAGATCATCTGGGGGGACAACTGGGACAAGCTCCTGGAGCAGCGGCTGTACATCCGCCGGGTGAAACAGCTGGTCTCCGAGCTCAAGACGCGCGGCGGTGACGCCGAACTGGTGGAGCTGCCCAAGATCGGCATCGTGGGCAATTCCCACTTCCCGTTCTCGGATCTCAACAACATCGAGGTTGCTGACGCGCTCAGCGCATGGTTGGAGGCGAAGGGGCTCTCCGCATAAGGCGAGTGACTGAGACGGCCCGGCTGCGAGGAGCCCGATGCTCCTCGCAGCCGGGTCGTCGCCGTCTCTGGGATGCTTCGTCGTCGCGAGATCAGCTGGAGCGCTGTGGATCTCGTCACGTCGTGCGCAGGAGTCCAGACACCCCGCGGTGGATGCCGCGGCCCGTTGAGATCATCGATCACCCCCGCATCGTGCCCGCACTGTCCGCCCACTCGCGCAATGGGACCACTCAGCGAAACGCGCGGTCGTCCGGTTCTGCGGCTGTCCGTAGCTTTCTTAGCAACTCGGCACCCGCCGGGCACACCCGACAGATTTCTCGGCGATCCGACCCATTTCCGAGGCAACTGCGTCGGTGAGGCACCGTCAGCACGGCGATCTTCCTCGTAAGACCTCCGGCGCCGAACCGCAGCAAGACGCTATACAGCAAGATCGGCGCTCGGCGGCATCGCCCCTCCCCAGTCAGGCAAGGAAGACAAGATGACCACTCAACGACTCGAGTCTCACGAGAGGCAGCGGCGAGAATGAACAGCAGGCTGATCCATTACGCCAAGCTCATTGGCTCCTCACTGATCCTTCTGCTCGTCACGATCGTGCTGGTATTTCTCCTACTGGAGTTGGCGCCGGGCAACGTCGTCGACACGATGATCGGCCAGACGGCGGTCAGCCCGGAGTTCCGCGCAGCGCTCGAGGCGCGCTACGGGCTGAACGAGCCGGTGTTCCAGCGGCTGCTGATCTACCTCGGCAATGTGCTGACGGGCAATTTGGGGACATCCGCGGTCTCGAACCAGCCCGTGCTGGAGATCATTCTCGGGCGCTTCGTGAACACGCTGTATCTCGTCGTTCCGGCGCTGATCCTCTCGACTGTCCTGGGCATCTCGCTCGGTGCGATCGCAGCGCGCACGCGCTCCAAGCTGCTCGACAACACGATCTCGTACACCTCGCTCGCGGCATTCTCCATCCCGACGTTTTGGCTCGGAATGATGCTCGTGCTCGTCTTCTCGATCGGGCTCGGGTGGCTTCCCGCGCAAGGAATGAAGGACTACACGACCAGCGCGCCGGTCTCCATCACGCATCTTGTGCTTCCGGTCACCGCTCTCGCGCTCTCACAGATCGCCTTCACGGTGCGCGTGATGCGTACGACGACGATCGAGGTGCTCGGTCAGGACTACATCGACACCGCGCGGTCGAAGGGCCTGAGCCGCAGCCAGGTCGTTCGAAACCACGCCATCCTCAACTCGATGCTCCCGATGATCAGCATCATCGGCTACAACGCTGCGTGGGCGGTGACAGGCGTGATCTTCGTCGAGCGCGTATTCGGGTGGCCGGGCATGGGACTCCTCGTGTACGACGCGATCAACTCGCGCGACACGATGCTCGTGATGGGGATCGTCATCTTCAGCGCGGCGCTCGTCATCATCATCAACATCATCACCGACGTGGCCTACGGATGGGCCGACCCGCGGCTGCGCGCACCGCGGCGAGTGGAGGCACGAGCATGACCATCGAAAGCGTTATCCTCGACGGTGCGCCGCAGCAGCCCGTCGACCATGCGACGACGGTGAACGGTGGCGACCCCGGTCGCCCGTCTCGCCGCCGCAGCGGACCGACCTGGGTGCGGCGCCTCTTCCGCACCCCCTCGGCGATCATCAGCCTCGTTTTCATGGCGCTGATCGTGCTCGGCTCGACCATCGGCCCGCTGATCTACCCGCGCAATCCCATCGCGGCGATCTATCCTCCGCTGCTTCCGCCGAGTGTGGCGTTTCCGCTCGGAACCGACCAGCTCGGACGCGACTTCCTTGCGCGCGTCCTCGCCGGCGGTTCCGTCACCGTGTTCGTCGGAATCGCGGTTGCCCTCCTGTGTCTGACGATCGGTCTGGTGATCGGTGCGATCGCCGGCTTCTACGGCGGACCCGTGGACATGGTCCTCACCAAAGTGGTGGAGTTCTTCCAGGTGATCCCGGCGCTCATCATCGCACTCGTCGCGTCATACCTCCTCGGCGCGAGCGTGCCGCTGGTCGTCGGGGTGCTGGCGATCACGATGTGGCCCCAGGTCGCCCGCATCGCCCGGGCCGAAGCGCGCCGCATCAGCACGCTCGGCTATGTCGAATCGGCCCGAGCCGCCGGATTCTCGCAGTGGCGGGTGCTGGTCTCCGAAGCCGTGCCCAACATGCTCCCCCCAGTGATCGTCTCGGCGACCATGACCGCGGCACTGGCGATCCTCACCGAATCCGGTCTGTCATTCATCGGCCTGACGGACCCGCAGACCCCCAGCTGGGGTTCGCTGCTCAGCTCGGCGCAACCGTATATGCAGACCGCGTGGTGGCTCGCCGTCGTGCCGGGCCTGCTCATCTTCCTCATCGTGCTCGCCGTCAACGGCCTGGGAGAGACAATGAACGACATCCTCAACCCCACGCTGAGCCGGGTGAAGTCGTGAGCGGCGTCGTGACGCGCTCCGCGACGCGCACGAACGGCGCAGCCCCGGCAGACGCCCAAACGCCTCTGGTCGAGATCCGCGACTTGAGTGTG
The DNA here is from genome assembly GCF_015277815.1 of Microbacterium atlanticum. NCBI lineage: Bacteria > Bacillati > Actinomycetota > Actinomycetes > Micrococcales > Microbacteriaceae > Microbacterium > Microbacterium atlanticum. The sequence goes on along the minus strand of NZ_CP063813.1, from coordinate 2,820,845 downwards.
CACCTTCCCACCGGCCCCCGCTCGGAGGTGCACGCGGTCAAGCAGATGGACATCGTCGTGCGCCCGGGCGAGCGGGTCGGGATCGTGGGCGAGTCGGGATCGGGGAAGTCGATCACCGCCCGCGCGATGTCGGGGCTTCTTCCTGAGAACCGGCGGGTTCGGGTATCGGGCTCGATCCGGCTCGACGGAAAGGAGTTCGTCCACGCGGGCGTGAGCGAGTGGGATCGTGCCCGCCGCTTCGACATCTCGATGATCTTCCAGGATCCGCTGAGCTTCCTGAATCCGACCATGCCCATCGGGCGGCAGGTGCGCGAGGCGCTGCCTTACAGGCCCGGCGCGATCTCGGCGGCGGCGGCGCGCGAGAAGGTCGCTCACTACATGGACATGGCGGGACTGCCGAACGCCGATCAGCTTCAGCGTGCCTACCCGCACGAGCTGAGCGGCGGCATGCGTCAGCGTGTTCTCATCGCGATGGCTCTTGCCAAGGAGCCGCGTCTGATCATCGCCGACGAGCCCACGACGGCGCTCGACGTCACGGTGCAGGAACGCGTGCTCACCTCGCTCGAAAGATCCGTTTCGGAACTCGGAGCATCGCTGGTCATGATCACCCACGACCTCGCGGTCGTCGCCCGGATGTGCGAAAGGCTCTACGTCATGCGCCAGGGCGTCCTGGTCGAGACGGGCACCACCGCACAGGTGCTGACCGATCCCCAGGAGGCTTACACGCGCGAGCTCGTCGCACACGTGCGCCGCCTCTCGGACGACACGCCGCTCCGCGGTTCCATCGAGGCGATGCTCCACCCCGTCGGATGGAAGGAAGAAGACGATGCTCCGGGCCAGTGATGTCACCAAGTCCTACGCTGCGCGCCACGGGCGGGGGTCCGTGATCGCGGTGGACCACGCGACCGTCGAGGTGGCTCCGGGCCAGTTCGTGGCGGTGGTGGGCGAGAGCGGCAGCGGCAAGTCCACATTGTCGCGCATCCTGCTCGGCCTCATCCGCGCCGACAGCGGCACCGTCACGCTCGGTGGCGAGAGCCTGCGCGACATCCATCGCCGTGACCGGCTCGAGTTCTCGCGCACGGTCCAGTGCGTGCTTCAGGATCCGTCCGGTTCGCTCAACCCGCGCAAGACGATCCGCCGAACACTCACCGACGTGATCAGACTCCACCGCGTTGCTCAGGGGCGCGAGGCGATCGACGCAAAGATCGAAGAAGTCCTGTCGTTGGTTCGTCTGCCCACCGACGCCGGCTTCATCGATCGACTGCCCAACCAGCTGTCGGGCGGGCAACGACAGCGGGTGCTGATCGCGAGGGCCCTCGTCGTCGGCCCTCAGCTGATCGTCGCGGACGAGGCCGTCTCGGCGCTCGACGCAGTGGTCAAGGCGGGCGTGCTCGAGGTGATGGACGAGATGCGCGAGCGCCTGGGTGTCGGCTACCTCTTCATCACCCACGATCTGCCGGTGGTCAAGAAAGTCGCGACCTACGTTTACGTGATGAAGTCGGGCGTGATCGTCGAGGAGGGGCCCACGGCCGAGATCTTCGAGAATCCGCAGAACGACTACACACGGATGCTGCTCGCCGCAAGCCCTGACCTCGACCAGGCCCTGGCGCGGTTCCACGCGTCTCCTGTGACGGCTCCCACCGGGTAGCAACGACGAGAGCAGAGAGGGGGGTCGGCCATCGTCGCGATGGCCGACCCCCGTCATCTGTTTCGTGGGGCGTGGGTACCGTCAGCCGTCGAGACCCTTGCGGGCAAGCCAGGCGCTGAGCTGGTCGGCGATCTCGAGGCTGTTGAGATCGGAGAACGGGAAGTGCGTGTTCCCATGGATGCCGATCTCCGGCAGGAAGAGGTTCTCAGCGTCGCCTCCTCGCTCGCGCAGCGCCGCCACGAACTGCTTCGAGCGTGCGACGTATGGAGCCCACTCGTACGCGTGCTCCTGCAGGAAGTCGCCCCACACGATCTGGATCGGGATCCGCGCCAGTCGGTCGAAGCTTTCATCGGGGATCAGGTCGGCCGCGACCCAGGGCTCCAGTTCCGGGATGTCGAACGGCACGGCGGCGGGCGGCTCGGAGATCGGGTACGAGTAGGGTCCGATTTCGTACCCGACGACGGCCTTGACGTTCTCAGACTTCGACGCCGCCCGCCAGCCGAATGCACCGCACGTCGAATGGATGAGCAGGATCGCCGGCCCGATGCGATCGAACAGCGCGGCGACCGCGTCGCTGAACACCTCGCGCGTGGCGTCGTCGAAGCCGTCCGGGCCCACCGACGCAGCGCCGGACCGGAGGTACTGCGAGATCGACTCCGGATCCTGGGGAAACTGCACTCCTGCGTGGAAACGGGGCTGTTCGCCGCGATCCCACTCGCCGATGCGGAAGGCGTCCCAGAACGCCTGGTCGGTGAAGAAGAACTCCTCGTCGTTCGCGCCCGGGACGTAGATCCCCTCGCTCGAGGTGGAGGCGCGCCCGCGACGCGGCTGGTCGATGAGGTACACCGGATAGCCGCGGCGCAGGAAGAGCGTCTGGAAGCCCTCGCGGCCGTCGGGCGTGGTCTCCCACGTGCGCGCGGATTGCCCGTAGCCGTGCCACATGACGATCGGGAGCTTCTTGGCGTTCACGGGGATCTGGTACTGGACATATCCGTGATCGGTGTGCACCGTCGCTCCATCGGGGCGCTCCACGACCGTTCCACCGAACGCGAAGGATCCCTGTTCCTGAATGAGCAGTGCCTCCGTGGGCGCTGCCGGGGACGATTCCGCGGGGATGCTCGTCGTGCTGTCGGTCATTCTGTCTGCCCTTCCAGGAGGTCTTCCGGGCTCGGGTCTGCCCAGTTCTCGCTGAATCGTCCTATCCCAGCCGTGCAGCTGGTTCAGCAATGTTTCGTCAGGCGAACCCGCATACAGCGTGGTCCACCTGGCGAGATGCACCTTACCGAGGTCGTCGCGCCCGTCCCTATCCTGATCCGGGCCGTGCCGGCGTGACCGCGCTCGCGACCCGGCGCGCCACCGCGATCATGATCGGAGATCTGTCCTGATGAAGTACGTGAAGCTCGGTTCCAGCGGCGTGGAGGTGTCGCCGATCGCTGTCGGCGGCCTGACGTTCGGACAACCGGACCGTGGGCACCCTCGGTGGTCTCTCGACGAGGATGAGGCGCGGCCACTGATCCGCCGCGCGATCGAGGCGGGGGTTAACTTCTTCGACACGGCGAACATGTACTCGAACGGGTCGAGCGAGGAGATCCTCGGGCGCGCGCTGCGAGATTTCGGCATCCGCGACGAACTCGTGATCGCGACCAAGGTCCTGCATCCCATGCGGTCAGGGCCCAACGCCGAAGGACTGTCGCGGAAGAGCATCATGGCCGAGATCGATCACTCCCTGCGCCGTCTGGGAACGGATCACGTGGATATCTACCAGATCCATCGCATCGATCGAGCGACGCCCTGGGAGGAGACTCTGGAGGCTCTCCATGACATCGTCAAGGCCGGCAAGGTGCGGTACCTCGGCGCGTCGTCGATGCGCGCGTGGGAGTTCGCGAAGGCGCTCCGCCTCCAGCGCGAGAACGGGTGGGCGCGGTTCGTCTCGATGCAGGACCATTACAACCTCCTGCAGCGCGAGGAGGAGCGCGAAATGATCCCGCTCTGCCTCGACGAGGGCGTGGGGACGCTCGCGTGGAGCCCGCTCGCGCGCGGACGACTCGCGCGTCCCTGGGGAGAGAAGAAGTCGACGGAGCGCGGCGCGAGCGACGAGTACGCTGACATCCTTTATGGCTCGCGGACCGACGACTCCGACAGTGCGATCATCGACGCGGTGGGGCGCGTCGCCGATGGCCGCGGCATCCCCCGGGCGCAAGTCGCGCTCGCGTGGCTCCATGCCCAGCCGGTGGTGACAGCGCCCATCACCGGTGTCAGCCGGCTTTCGCAGCTGGATGATGCCATCGCGTCGATCGACGTCATTCTGACCGCGGACGAGATCCGCGAGCTGGAAGCGGACTACACACCGCGCCATGATTTCCAGGCTGCGGACGAGAAGGAGCTGATGGCGAGTCTGCCCCAATTCCGTCTCGCGCCGCACTGATCGCGGGCACGAGGAAGGCCCGGGCGCACGCGATGTGCACCCGGGCCTTTCCCGTGTTCGGAACGGTCAGTCGCTGAAGCCGTGAGCGTCCAGCCACTCACTCATGAGGTCCGCGATCGCGAGGTTGTTGAGGTCAGAGAACACGAAGTGCGTGTTTCCGGTGATTCCTCGCTCAGGCAGATCGAGCAGTTCCGCTTGTCCGCCGCGCGCGCGCAGCGCGTCGATGAACTGCAGCGCCCGCTTTCGCTGCGTCCCGTACTCCGCGTGCTCCAGGATGTAGTCGCCATAGACGACTTGAATAGCGACGTCCTTCAGCCGGTCGAACTCCTCGTCGGGAATCAGGTCCGGGTCGATCCATGCGGTCTCGAACCCGTCGTAAGGCAGCGCGGCGGGCGGCGCGGCTGCGGAGAACGTGAACGGCGAGGTCTCGTAGGCGATGACCCCTTTGACGTTCGCCGACCGTGCAGCTGCGCGCCAGCCGAACGCTCCGGCAGTCGAGTGGAGGACGAGGATGCTGTCGCCGATCTCGTCGATCAGCTCGGCCACGGCATCTGCCATGAGGTTGCGGACCTCGTCCGAGAATCCGTCCTCGGTGCCGTCCGGGCCGTTGCTGGGTGTTGTCATGCTCAGGTACTGGCGGTAGCTCTCGGCTCCAGGCGGGAAGGCAGAGCCGGCGTTCGGCTGCGGGCCGTCGGCGGTCCAGATGCCCAGTCGGAAGGCTTCGTAGATGTTCTGCTCGGTGAAGTAGAAGTCCTCGTCGAGCGCGGCGGGAATGCGTGTGCCGGGGCCGGAGACGCTCGCGCGCCCTCGACGCGGCTGGTCGATGACGAATACCGGGTGCCCGCGGCGCAGCCAGATGTTCTGGTAACCCTCCCTGCCGTCGGGGGTGGTCTCCCACGTGCGCCCGGTCTCGCCATAGCCGTGCCACAGGACGATGGCGTGCTTCTTCGCGCCTGCGGGGATCTGATACTGGACATATCCGGCGTCGACGAGGACGTTGCCCCCGTCGGATCGCTGGATCCATCGGCCGCCGAAGGCGAAGCTGCCCTGCTCCTGCAGGACGATCGGCTCGGTTGGGTCCGTCGCGTGTGCCCTGGTATAGCGGGTCTGCGTGGTCGTGGTCATTGACTGCCTTTGCTCTGCTGATCGCGGTTGGAGGTCGTTGGGGGAGCGGACGACCGCTCCCCCAACGGATCACTTGGTTCCGAGCGCTGCCCAGTTCCAGTTGGTGCTGCTGTAGAAGTCCTCGAGGCCGGTCACGTTCGCGGCTGCGACGACCGGAGACGCCGTGACCACGATCGGCAACGAGCTGTAGAGCGTGTCCACGATCGCGGCGTCCGCCTCGCGGAAGAGCTCACCCCGCTCGTCCTGATCGCTCAGGGCGGCGGCCTGCGTGAAGAGTGCGTCGATGTCCTCGTCGCAGATCCCGGTCGCGTTCGAGTAGGGGATGTCATTCGGATTGCAGGTGTAGAGCGTCGACAGCAGGACCGACGGGTCGGCCTCGGTCGAGGTCTGCACGAGGTAGATGTCGAAGTCGTACGGTGCCGTCCAGACATCCGAGATGACTGCCTGGAAGTCGGTGAGTTGCACCTGCAGGTCGATTCCGATCTTGTCGAGGTCGCTCGCGAGGAGTTCGGCAGTGGTGGACGCCGGCTGCTGCGACGGCTCGACGACCAGCTTGAGGCTGAACCGCGTTCCGTCGGCGCCGGCCGGGTATCCGGCTTCGTCGAGGAGCTTGCCTGCGGCTTCGATGTCGAGCGGGTACTGAGTCGACAGATCCACGTCTTCGTTCGTTGCCCACGCGATCTTGCGCGGGATGGCGCTCGGAGCGGCCTCAGCCGCGCCGAAGTAGGCGCGCTCGATGATCGGGTCGCGGTCGATGGCCTGCATGATCGCCTCACGCACCTTAAAGTCGGCGAGCGGCCGGCCCTCGCGCTGGTTGAGGATCGTGATGAGCTCTTCCGGCGCGCCGACCATGGGTGCCACCTGAAAAGCGTCGTTGGCCTCGAAGGTGGGCAGCTGGGACGGATCGACGGCGTCCCGGAACTCGAGGTTCACGTCGCCGTTGGTGAGGGCGACGTTGCGGGCGTTGCGGTCGGGAATGACCGGGTTGACGATGCGGTCCGCCTGCACCTCGCCGTCCCAGTAGTCCTCGTTCTTCACACCGGTGATCTGCTGGCCCTCTTCGAAGGACTCGAACTTGAAGGGACCAGTGCCGACCGGGGTGTTCCACGCGGGGTTGGCCATGATGTCGGTACCCGCATAGATGTGCGCCGGGCTGATGTACAGGTTGGCGAGCCCAGAGAGGAAGTATCCGGCCGGAGAAGACAACGACACGACAGCAGTGTTCTCGTCGGGTGTCTGTACATCGCTGATGAGCGCGTACGTGGTCGCCAGTGGGGAGTAGTACTGCATGGCCTCGGTCAGGTTGTACTTGACATCCTCGGAGGTGAAGGGCTCACCGTCGTGCCAGGACACGCCTTCCTGAAGGCGGAAGGTGTAGGTCAGACCGTCGTCGCTGGCTTCCCACGACTTTGCAAGGCCGGGCTCCACGGACAGGTCGGTAGCGTTGAGGCGCACGAGAGTGTCGTAGAACTGTCCGCGGAGCATGTACGCCGCGGTCTCATTGGCGAGCGGGTTCAGCGAAGGCGGGTTGACGACGACGGGTGAGATGATGACCGACTCACCCTCGGTGGTGTCGGTGCTCGACGCGCCGCATGCGGTCAACGTCAGCGCGACGGCCGCGGCGGCCGCCGCCGCCCAGAGGACTTTTCGTTGCTTGAATACCACGGTGATGCTCCCTGCTGTGTGTTCGGGCCTGGCTTGCTCGGCTGCGAGGTGCGACCACCCCCGCTAGCGCGGAGACACGTGGACTGTGCTCTCCCGGCCTCTCGGCCGTTGCGAGTAATTTCGGGTGTGCGCCGCTCTCGCGGAGTTGAGCCGAAAGTATGGGTTCCCGATGACGTGATCGACCGCTGGGTCCGCTGAGCGATCCGGCGCAGGCGTGCGAGACTGAGGGGATGACCGTGCGTCGTCCCCCCGACCCCGATCGGCCGCGGAAAATCACCGAGGCTACGCTCGCTGTGATCGCCCGGGATGGGATCGGAGCCCTCTCGCATCGCGCGGTCGCGGCGATGGCCGACGTGCCGCTCGGTGCCACCACGTACTACTTCAAGACGCGCGACCACTTGATCGAAGCTGCGACGGAGTATGCGGCGGCGGCGCTTCATTCTGAAGTCACAGCATGGTTCGACGTGCCGCCCACGCGAACGACGCTTTCGCGTCGCCTCGCCGAACTCACGGAGTTTCAGACTGCGCACGGACCGCGCCGCGATCAGCTCGCCTTGGAGTACGAGTTGTATCTGGCTGGGGGCCGGATCGCTTCTCTCCGGGAGATCAACATGCGCTGGGACGGCGTGCTGCGCGCGATCATGGTCCCGCTCATCCCTGAACGCGCCGTGCGTGCGGTCGGGGCGCTGATGACCGGGCTACACGTCCAGGCGGTCGTCTATGGTGTGCGCTTCGACGCGGATGATGTCGAGGAGTTGATCGAGACGACGATCAGAGCTTTCGAGGAGTGATCAGCGGTGCCAGATCGGTCCGTTCAGTGGACCGATCTGGCACCGCGCCCTGTTGTGCGCAGGGCGCCCGGCGTACAGTCTCCCTATTGGACGATCGTCCACTAAGGGGAAGAGGTCGGAATGGAGACGACGGAGACGCTCGATCGGGTAGCGGCCGAAGACGTGGGAGGTGCCGCCGAGGTCGAGTTCGCTCGCGCTGTGGAGTCCGTGTGGCGGCCGCGGTGGCTGCTCGCCGGGCACATCGACCAGCTTGCGAAGCCCGGCGCGTTCCTGACCATAGCGCTCGGCGATCGCGACGCCGTGATCCGGAAAGACGCCGACGGTCAGGTGCACGCGTTCTACAACGTGTGCCCGCACCGCGGTGCCAGGCTTTGCGAAGGTCGCACTGGCGCCCAGTCGCCGCGGGCCATCATGTGCCCCTACCACGGCTGGACGTTCACTCCGGCAGGGGGCGAGCTCATGAAGGCCCCATACATGCACGACGACTTCGATCTTGCCGGCTGGAAGCTCTATCCGGTGCACGCGCGGCTGTTCCACGGCCTCGTCATGGTGTCGTTCGCCGACGACCGGCCCGCATCGACGGAATCCGAGGCCGCCGGAGACGCCGTCGCGGTGTTCGGGCGCGGGTCTTGGTCGCTCGCGCAGTTCTCGAGCGAGGAGGTTGCCGTGGCATGGCCTGAGGTCGTCGAGGGCGACGCGCTGCATCTCGACGCTCCCGGCCTCGACGGTGCCCACGTGTCGCGGTGGGAGCCGGCGTCGATCGTGGCCGTGGGCGCCGAGCAGGCCGCGATCCGCACAGCACGCCCCACGGGTGCAGGAACGACACAGATCGAGGAGTACTGGTTCGTGCGTGAGAGCGAGGGGAACCACGATCAGGGCGAGGTCATCGGCTGCGCGAATCCCCGACCTACCCCCCACCCATGACCCCACGGAATCGAAAGGAAACGAAATGAGCACGAGTCTTCAGCTCCGGTCGTCGGAGAGCGAGTTCACCGGCCCGCCGCGCGAATGGTTCTTCGGCGAAGAGTGGCTGCAGCGCGACATCGCCGCGGTGTTCGACCCGCGGTGGCTGGTCGCCGCTCACGTCGACCAGCTGATCGCACCCGGATCGGCCGTGTCGATGACTCTCGGAAGCCGCGTGTGCGAGGTACGTCGCACCGCCGGTGGCGACTACATCGCCACCGAGCTCGGCAGCGGACGTCGACTGCACGCCGAGGTCTGGGTCGGGTTCGTCTTCGTGTCGTTCGCGACGGAGCGTCCGGCATCGCTTGCGGACGAGCTCGACAAGAGCGGGCTCGGGGGGTATGACACGACTCGTTTCAAGCTCGCCGCGTTCAAGACCCACGAGGTCGAGGCGAACTGGAAGATCGTGTTCGAGAACAACAACGAGTGCTATCACTGCGAGCTCAATCACCCCGAGCTCGTCACCCAGATCGATTGGAAGGTCACCGAGGCGGCGGACTTCGACCAGTACATGCTCGATCGGGCCGCCGGCCGCGAGATCGAGACGTCGAACAAGATCGGCAGCTACAGCACCCTCAACAATGAGCCCGTCTCGCAGCGACTGCTCGCCCGCCAGCCCGGGATCGGCCCCGCGAACGGCTCGTGGACGGTGTTCTGGGAGCCCGGCTCGGGTCTCGCCTTCGCGCCGGATCACGCGTGGATGCAGGCGCCGCGTCCGACAGGTGCCGGCACGACTCAGGTCGACCAGTACTGGCTGGTGGATGTGGATGCCGTGGAGGGTGTCGACTATGACCTCGAGAACCTGAAGTTCTTCTGGGACACCACGCTCGTACAGGACAAGCACCTGTGCGAGAGCGTACAGAAGGGGATGCGCAACCCGGTCTACCAGGCGGGACCGCTCAACCGTCGCTTCCAGGGCGGCAACGCCGGCTTCTACAGCTGGTATGGCGCCCAGGTGAAGGCGACTTACCCCGAGCTGTTCTGACAACTGCCGGAAAGGCGAAGGGCCACCCGCTCGAACCCAGCGGGTGGCCCTTCGTGGCGCCTCCTCCGCTGACCAAGGGAGGCGCACAGGCGCAAACGAGTCGCTCGCGCCGGTCTCAGCGGCTGGACCGTGCCAGCCGACGCAGGTCTACGCTCGGGTCGGCGAGCGCCTCTGTGCTGACCGCGACATCTGCGGCGATCAATGACATCGCGCCGCGCACGTCGCGGCCCTGGTTGATCGCGAAAGCCCCCACGAGGCGCCCGTCACTCACGTGGAACGCGCTGAAGGCATCGCTGTCGGGGTCGCCACGGAGAATGATCTCAGCCTCGCTCTGCACTTCTCCGGTGACCTGGATGTTCATGTCGAACTGATCGCTCCAGAACCACGGGACTTCACGGACGGGTGCCGGGCACCCGAGCATGGCAGCAGCGACCGCCGCGCCCTGCTGCTCAGCGTTGTGGAAGGATTCGTAGCGCACGAGGCCTTCGCCGCGCCACGCCGGCTGCACGGCGACATCCCCGGCCGCGAAGATCGCCGGATTCGAGGTCGCCCCGAGCGCATCCACGACGATGCCACCGGCGACGGTGAGGCCGATCTGCTCCGCGAGTTCGGTGCGTGGTGTCATGCCCACACCGACGATGACGAGATCGGCAGGCAGCACGGTGCCGTCGTCGAGCGCGACGGCGGTCACGCGCGAGGTGCCGTGCAGCTCCGCGATCCCGACACCGGTGCGCATGACAACCCCTTCCCTCTCGTGCCGGCGGCCGATGAGGGTCCCCCAGCGGGCGCCCAGCGAGCGCTCCATGGGGATGCGAGTCAGCGAGACCACTGTCACGTTCGCGCCGCATGCACGTGCCGATGCAGCCACCTCGAGGCCGATGAAGCCGTTCCCGATGATCACGACGTTCTCGGCCGCATGCAACTCGGCGCGGAGCGCATGGGCATCCTCGAGGTCGCGGACCGAGTGGACACCGGTGAGTCGCTCACCGGGCGCCTGAAGGTCACGTGCGGCGCCGCCGGTGGCCAGCAGCACTCGGTCGGCGATCACCTCGCGGCCGCTCTGCATGACCACGCGGCGCCCAGGGGTATCGAGCTCGACGACATGCTCGTCGGTGATGAGGTCGAGCGCGAGCGAGTCCCATTCCTGCCTCAGCGCGAGGTCTGCGTGCGCGGTCGACTCCAGAAGCACGCGCTTGGACAGCGGCGGGCGCTCGTAAGGCTCGTGGGATTCGCCGCCGATGAGGTGGATCGCTCCGTCGTACCCCTGGCTGCGGAGCGCCTCAGCGGCACGGGTGCCCGTCAGGCTCGCGCCCACGATGGCGATGCTCGAAACAGTCACGCTCTGGTCTTCCTGCCGTGGCTAGTGAGGGTCAAGGGCGGAGGGCCGCGATGGCGCAGCCGCGGTGCTCGCTCAGGTCGACGTACACGATGTCGTCGACGATCTGCACGGGATAGGTCCCGATCGGGCGGTTGGCGGGCGGAGCCATGACGGCTCCGGTCTTGATGTTGAACTTCGCATAGTGGAGCTCGCACTCCACCCAACCCTCCTCGATGTAGCCATCAGCAAGGGAGGACTCTGCATGGCTACATGTGTCATCGGTCGCGTAGAAGCCGTCCTCGATGTGATAGACCGCGACGGGGGGCTTGACGTCGACGATGAACGCGGTGTCGATATCGATGTCGCTTGTTGGACAGGCTCGCACCCAGCCGGGTCCGAGGCCGGTCTCGTCGGTGTCGATGCTGGTCATTTGCAATCCAATGAAGGTGAGGTGAGGGCGCCGATTCCGCTGTCGGGTTGACGCCGATGCGGCGACTCTAACCAGAGCTTCCTCGATCGGACTCATCGCGGGTCCGCTGAGCAGTCCAAGTGGACAGTTGGCGTGAAGACTCCATCGCGCCGAACGCCGCGGGCGTCCGGCGCGATGGACGGGGATTGATCCTGACCCCTACTTTCCGGAGAGGGCGAGGAACTCTCGCACCTCTCCTGTCCAGGCGGCGTCGAGCACATCGTCGGCGCGCGGCGTGCGCACAGACAGCGTGCGTTCGTCTGATTCCATCGCAAGCGGGTTGGCGATATAGTGCACGGCGACGCGAGTGACCGGACCGTCCTCCGGCGCGAACAGCCGCGTGCGGAGCCAACCCCGCGCGCCCAGGAGGACGGGCGTGTGCTCCTGCGCAAACCAGGAGTCGAACTCAGACAGCCTGTCGGCGGGGACGGGGTAGAGCACGACGTACAGCGCGCCCTCGGCATTCTCTGCCCACGTGTCGAAGACCACCGGGCCGGTGAGACGGATGTCGGGATCGTTGTCGTCGGGCACCGGCGTCTCGTCGAACTCCAGGAAGCCTTCGTCATCGTTGAGCAGCTGATACTCGAACGGGCGTTGATCGAGGTTCTTGCCGAAGCGCACGTCAAGGTAAACATGGGCGGTATCGCGCCCGCCGGGATCGATCAGATCTCCAAGGGACATGGTGTGTGCGGACCTTTCCTAGGACGGACAACTGGCTCAGGGGAAGCGGATGGCGTCGATCGCGGCGACCTGTTCGGGCGTGAGATCGATGTCGACAGCGGCGCAGGCGGTCGACAGATGCCGCACCGAGGTCGAGCCGACGATCACGCTGAGCACGGGACGCTTGCGCAGCAACCAGGCGATAGCGAGGTCGGCCGGCTCGTGGCCGAACTGCGCTGCGGCATCCTCGAACGCACCGGCGGCCTCCACCTGCGCGTCGGTGAACCCCGGTCCGCCCCAGCGACGATGCCCGCCCCAGTCTCGCTTCGCGGCCGCACGGCCCGCCAGCAGACCCATGCCCAGAGGGCTGTACGCGTACATCGGGATGCCGGCCGACTCGAGCGAGGGGATGACGTCTTCTGCGCGGTCGCGACGGGCGACGCTGTACGAGCACTGGTGCACGATGGGTGCACGAAGGCCGGTGCGCTTGACCGCGTCCAGTATCGCCTCGGTGTCGGCGTGTGTGAAGTTCGAGATCGCCCACGCGCGGATATCGCCGCGATCGATCAGGTCATTGAAGACACCGACGATCTCCTCGGCGGGCGTCTCGGGGTCGGGCTGATGCGCGTAGTAGATATCGAGATGGTCACGCCCGAGTCGCTTGAGACTGAGCGCCGCCTGCTCGAGCACGTGATCGCGTCCGAGATGACCGACGAACGGGCCGTCGATGCGCGCCTGCCCCAAAGGCTCTCCGACCTTAGATGCGACCAGGATCTCGTCGGTGGCATCGGCGAGCGCCTTGCCGAGAAGCTCTTCCGACGACGCGCGTTCCTGCCACGGGGTAGCCCCCGGCCACGAGTAATCCGGCTGGTTCCCGTAGGAGTTCGACGTATCGAACAGAGTGACCCCTGAATCGATCGCATGGCCGACGAGCTCGTCGACGGCTGCGCCCTCTGGCGAAATGCCGAACGTCGCCGTTCCCAAGATGACCTGGGACACGTTCATTCCGGAATCGCCGAGTTGGTTGTACTTCACAAATGGTCCCGTCGTGTGATGGTTTCCGTTCGCGCTCGGGAGCGCTCAGAACGGGATCGAGAGGTTCTTGGAGAGGATGACGTTCTGATCGAGCAGGATCGTGCGGTTCGCGATCTTGAAGCCGGTCTCCGGATCGCGGCGCAGCACGTCCTGGCGCTGTCCGGCCCACACGTCGACATCCACTTCGGAACGGTTGCGGTAGACGATGAAGTACGTGCGCACCGAGAGCTCCTCGATGCCGTCGTCGTTGGTCTCGACCTGCTCGACCCACACGTTGGACACCACGTGACGCGTGCGGCTGGGTGGTTGCTCCGACCAGTGCGTGCTGCTCTCGAGCTGCTTGACGCGCATGCTCAGTTCGTGGTGGTTCTCGTCCATGTGCGACATCCCGATACGCGTCGGGATCTCCTGGTCGAACGAGCGCGTGCGAAGCCGGTTACGACGCAGCGGCATCCAGTAGCGGATGTCCTGGGCGAAGAGCGCGAGCCACTTCGACCAGCGCCACTCGTCGAGCAGGCGAGCCTCGTGGTAGTAGAACTGCGTCACCTGGTGCTGCAGTTCGGGCGACACGTGGATGTACGGAAACGCCTCGTCCTGGTGGACGGCGGTCTCCTCATAAGACAGGGTCATCGGTCAATCTCTCTCGAGTCGCGGATGGATCAGGCGTCAGCCGAGGTCTCGGGGACCCACGTGGCGCGGTCTCGGATGACGGTCGGAGACGCCTTCGCGCGCTCCTTCGCCCGCTCGACGAACTCGGGGACGCGCGGGTCGCTCTGCACGACAGGCCACTCCTCACTCGTCATGAACTCCAGCCAGCGGCGATAGATCGCGCGAGCGGGCAGCTCGCCGAAGCCCTGATTCTGGATGTGTCCGGGGTACTCGTCGTGCTCCCAGACCTCGGTGCCCATGCCCATCTGCATGTTCCACGAGATCTTGCGGGCCTGATAGCCGTTCTCGAGGATGTCGCGCACGTAGGCCCAGTTCTCGCCGTCGTCCATCTCGACGACGCCGGCCGCGCCCTCGGCGAACGAGACGCGCGTGATGAGCTCATCTTTCAGCTCCTGCGGCATGCTCTTGTCGACCGCGACGAACTCCCACGCCTCGAATTCGTTGGGGCCCTTGGGGTGCCACACGCGGAAGATCGTGCGCGCCGACGTGGTCGGCTCGTTCGAGAGGTTCGGAAGGCCGCCGAAGTTCGGGAAGATCGTGAAGTTGCCGCCGATGGGACGCCCCCTACCGTGCTTCTCCTCCATCTTGCGCACACGGTTGTCGAGCCATTCGGTGACCTCGGGGCCCATTCCGGCGGCCTTGCCGCCCGCCATCTCGGAGAAGAAGGCGAAGCCGTGGCCCTGTCGCGATCCGACGAGGTGACCGTACTCGTTCTCGAGTGCGGGGTCGTACGCCATGAGCAGACCGAGCGATGACGCGTGGGTCACCGCGGCGTGGTAGGCATCGCCGCCGGACTGCTCGGCGATGATCTTCCAGTTGCCGGGGACACGCCACTTGATGATTCCGGGCAGGAACTCCATGCCGCCGTCGGAGGCGTCGAGCCACGTGTCCATGTAGTACGTGAAGTCGCCGAGGTAGTCCACCAGCGGCGGTGCGTCGTCGTCGAAGTTGCCGAAGTACAGGCCCTTGTACTCCTCGACGCGGATGGAGCGTAGGCCCCACTTCGACTTGTCGAGCTTTCCGTGGTAGACCTCTTCTTCGTACGGAGCCGAGGTGAGCTCGCCCGCCAGATTGTAGACCCAGCCGTGGTAGGGGCAGGTGAACTGCTTCATGTTGCCCTCTTCGGCGCGGCACACCATCATGCCGCGGTGGCGGCACGAGTTGAGCATCGCCTTTACCGAGCCGTCTCGCTGGCGTGCGACGATCACGGGGTCAGCACCCATGTAGGTCGTGAAGAAGTCGCCGGGCTTGGGGATCAGTGAATCGTGGGCGAGGAAGAGCCACGTACGGCCGAAGACCTTCTCGAGCTCCCGGCGGTAGATCTCCTCGTTGGTGAAGATCTCAGGGGAGAGACTGCCGTTCTGCCAATCGACCATCTCTTCGAGGTCGTGGTTGGTAAGGGTCATGAGTACCTCTCGGGTCCTACCGGTCCATGTGATGGAGGGATGCTGCGGCGTACCGCGTCGATTACCTGACGCTAGGCACTGCCGCACGCCGCTCCAAGAAATCGGTCCACTGTGCGAAATCGTTGGCGCGTCGGGTTCATGGTCGATGTTCCGTTCACCGATACGCCGACTGGCGCAGCCGTCCTCGGAGCTGAATAGTTTGCGGGACACCGATGCCAACATCAGGAGGTTCGCATGAGCAATACCTTCACAGTCCTCGCCGATAGAGGCGAAGCGGTCCCCGGCGTGCTTGAGGCGAAGCTCGTGCGGATGCTGAGCGAAGCCCCGGGTTACCCGCAGGACATCGCTCGAGCGCTCGGGGTGGCCGTCGACCGGGTCGCATCGGCACTCGGCGTCATGGCCGAGGCCGGTCTGATCGAGGCCCGAGACGGCTCGTACGGGTCGTGGTATCTGCCTCGCCAGGCAGCATGAGCGTTCACCGCCACCGCGGCGTGTCACTGTGTGATCGGGACACGGTCGACTCAAGATGTGGGCGGCCTTCGCAATCGCGCACATTGAACCCCCGGCGCCCGCGTCGCTCCACACGACGTGATTCACGATGGCGCTGAGGCGAGTCCTCCACCAGTTGGCGGCTCACGTTCTTGTCATTCTGAAGGCAGCGACCTCAGGCCCGGCGCCGCATGGCCGAGAGTGGATCGCCGTGGACGGGCTCACCTGGGCGTACATGAGCACAATTGCGGATGGCGGGACGAACAGGCAGGCCGTGGATGAGAACCCCCGTGACGCAGGGGCCGACGTCGAGTCACCCGGGGATCTTCCTAGGGGTGAAAGGTGACTCGGTGCTCTACTTCGCCCGGCAACCAATAGTTCGGGCACGCCCGGTCGAACCCTGCAATGCGGACCAATAGTTGATCACGGGTGATTTGTCATGACCTATCCGTACAGCCGCGTCCCCGGCCTGCGTGGAAATCACTTGGGCTGGTCCAATTGGGCGAAGTTCGAGGCTGATGAGAGCGACGGTTCAGCGGCGCTCGGAGCTCCCGAGGGCACTCAACCAGACATCGCGCACGTGGGAGCTCGGCGTCGTGTGGGCGACACCTATG
Source organism: Microbacterium atlanticum (assembly GCF_015277815.1). Taxonomy (NCBI): domain Bacteria; kingdom Bacillati; phylum Actinomycetota; class Actinomycetes; order Micrococcales; family Microbacteriaceae; genus Microbacterium; species Microbacterium atlanticum. The sequence continues at coordinate 2,804,583 of NZ_CP063813.1, read as the reverse complement.
AGCTCCGTCTCACCCCCGCGGGTTTGGCAAGACACTGGAGTGAGCTTCTCGAAGTCGACGGTGCGCGAGTCGACTGTCCTCGCCCCTTCCAGAGCGTCCGGGCTCGGTCGCCGATCGAGGTGGGCACCCCGATCAGCGTGAGTGCGCTCGTGCTCGAGGTGAACAAGGTGCCCAGCGGGTACGAACTGACGGTGGAGCACGACGTCCTCGTGCAGGACGGCCTCCGCCAAGTAATGTCGGCGCGCGCCGTGTACCTCGTTCACAACTGAGGGTCGCGTCTCTCGTGCGCTTGCCGAAAGGGGTAGCTGCGTCCATGTGTCACTGACCGAACCACGATCGGCGTCGGATCGGCCGGCGGGGATTAGCGTCGGCAGGGTGTCGCCCGATGTCGGTTCCCAGGTCACAAGCACCACGACCGCCTCCGGGACGGGCGTCGCGCTCAGCGTACGACGACGGTGGCTCGCATACTGGACCGCAGTGTCAGTGGCGGCGCTGACGATTCTCGATCTCACCAAGGTGAACGTGGCGGTGCCGTCGATACAAGCGGCGTTCGAGGCAAGCTCGACCCACCTGCAGCTCATCGTCTCCGGGTACGTGCTCGCATTCGGCCTCGTGCTTGTCCCCGCCGGAAGGCTCGGCGACCAGCGGTCGCGAAAAGCGCTATTCATCGTAGGTCTCTCGCTCTTCCTGGTGGCCAGCGTTGCGTGTGCGCTCGCGCCGAGTGCGACCGCGTTGATGATTTCGCGCATCGTGCAGGGTGCGGCTGCGGGACTCCAGATGCCGCAGGTGCTGGGGCTCATCCAGCAGCTGTTCACGGGTGCTGAACGCGGGAGCGCCTTCGGCCTGTTCGGGGCAACGATCGGGGTTGCGACGGCGTTCGGACCGACTCTTGGCGGTCTGCTTATCGCAATTGGTGGCGAGGCAGACGGATGGCGCCTCATCTTCTGGATGAATGTGCCGCTGTCGCTCCTGGTGATCGTGCTGGCCGCATGGTTGCTGCCCGGTGCCCGGGGACGATCACAGAGACGGCTCGAACTGGATCCAGTCGGTGTCTTGCTCTTTGCGCTCACCGTGCTGGCTTTCCTGTGGCCGTTCTTGTTCACCACCGGATCGCCGAATGACGATCCGCGACGGTGGTGGCTGCTGGGTGCGGCGTTGCTGCTGCTTTCTGCCTTGATCTGGTGGGAGAGGCACTACGCGGCGCGGAGCCGGCTGCCCTTGATGCCGTTCCGGATGTTCAGGACGATCTCGTTTCGCAACGGCGTGCTGCTGTCGACGACGGTGTTCGCGTCTCTGTCCGGGATGCTGATCGTGACGACTCTGTTTCTCCAGGAAGGATTGGCGCTCAGCCCGGTCGTCTCGGGGATGGTGTTGATCGGCTTCGCGGTTGCCGAAGCGATCTCGTCCTGGATCGGCGGGCTTCTCGTTGCCCGGATCGGGCGGAAACTTGTCGTCGCCGGACTCCTGGGACTTGTCCTCAGTGAGGCGGGTATCGTGGCCGCCGCTGTGCTCGCGGCCCCGGCTGCCGCTATATGGTTCATGGCCTGTGCGTTGACGTGCGGTGGTGTCTTCGTCGGCATCGTGCTCGCACCGAATCAGACGCTCATGCTCGGTGAGATCGCCCCGCATGAGGGAGGGCTGGCTGGCTCCATCGGCCAACTGGGGCAACGCATCGGGACCGCCGTGGGCAGCGCCGTTGCGCTTGCCCTGTTCTACGCATCGATCAACGGGGCGAACGGCGACGGGTCCGATGGGGCGGCGTACCCGGGCGCGTACACAGCCGGGATGATCGCTTCCCTCGTCTTCGTCTCTCTAGCGGCCCTCGTAGGCGCAGTGGATCTCATTCGGCACCGCACGGCAGTCCCGCAGCAGTTTCCTCCGCTTCGAAATCTGGTTGTTGGCTCTCGCGCGAACGAGTGAGCACATGCCGCACAGGCGCGAGTCGGTTGCGTCAGCCGTGATAGCCGTGAAGCGGATGCATCAGACCGGCGCGGTCGCCCAGGCGTTGGCGCAGGTGGCGGGTCACGGCTGGTGTGAAGCATCCGATCAGCCGAGGATATGAATCGTGGTCGTGCGCGAGATCGTCCGGCATCCACTCGGACATCCAGGCCGCGACGGCGCGCGCAGCACGCGCCCCCCGCGCGCCCGAGTCGGACGAAGTCCCCACAAGCCAGGTCACGCCGATCCGGCCCGGTCCGTCCAGAATGGCCGACGCGGAGGTGCCGTCGGTCTCAAGAAACACCTGGCCGTAGGCGCCAGCGGGAAGGCGCCTCATAAGTCGCGCGATCATTGCGATGTCGGCGAGGTCTCCTGCCGCGACGAAGTGCGTGTGCGTCTCGGACGGCTCTCCAATGTGGGCTTTTGCCATAAGACCACCCTACTTAGGTTAACCTAACTTGCAACCACTGACTGCAATGCGACGACGTCCGCTGCAACGCTGAAACGTAGCGGACGAGGACGGCGCGGCGTCGCACGTGCAAGGCGCTCGGTCGAGTTACCCCCGGCCGAGCGCCATGCAATGATCCTTCGCGGCTGGCGTCAGACGAGGTCGAACCGGTCGAGCTCGGTGACCTTGCCCCACGCCTTCACGAAGTCGCGCACGAACTTCTCGTTGGCATCATCCGAGGCGTACACCTCGGCGACGGCGCGCAGCTCCGAGTTCGACGAGAACAGCAGATCGACTCGCGTGCCGATGCCGACGGACGCACCGGAGCCGTCCTTCGAGCCGGCGAACGCGTGCGAGCCCCGGTCGAGCGGCTTCCACGTGGTGCCGAGGTCGAGCAGGTTCACGAAGAAGTCGTTCGTGAGCACGCCCTTGCGGTCGGTGAAGACACCGTAGTCCGAGTCGTCCCAGTTCGTGCCGAGTACGCGCAGGCCGCCGACGAGCACCGTCAGCTCCGGCGCGCTCAGGGTGAGCAGGTTCGCACGGTCGATGAGGTGGTGCTCCTCGGGCATGAACGCCTGCGGTCCGTAGTAGTTGCGGAATCCGTCGGTGATCGGCTCGAGGAACGCGAACGAGTGCACATCGGTCTGCTCCTGCGTGGCGTCGGTGCGGCCCGGGTGGAAGACGACCTCCGCCTCGACACCGGCGTCCTTCGCCGCCTTCTCGACCGCCGCGTTGCCGGCGAGCACGATGAGGTCGGCCAGCGACACCTTCTTGCCGTCGGTGCGGCCGTCGCTGAACGAGGCCTGGATCTCCTCGAGCTTCGCGATGACCGTCGCGAGCTGGGCGGGCTTGTTGACCTCCCAGTCCTTCTGCGGGGCGAGGCGGATGCGGGCGCCGTTCACGCCGCCGCGCTTGTCGCTGCCGCGGAACGAGGATGCCGCCGCCCACGTGGTCTCGACGAGCTGCGACACGGTGAGACCGGACTCGAGGACCCGCGCCTTGAGCGCAGCCGCGTCGGCCGCGTCGATGAGCTCGTGGTCGACCGCGGGGACGCGGTCCTGCCACAGCAGCTCCTCCGCCGGGACCTCGGGGCCGAGGTAGCGCTCGATCGGGCCCATGTCGCGGTGGGTGAGCTTGAACCACGCACGCGCGAACGCGTCGGCGAAGGCCTCGGGGTCGTCCTTGAACTTCCGCGAGATCTTGTCGTACGCGGGGTCGGTGCGAAGCGCCAGGTCGCTCGTGAGCATGCGCGGCTCGCGACGGCCGTTCGAGTGCGCCAGCGGCACCATGTCGGCGCCGCCGCCGTTGATCGGGCGCCACTGGTGGCCGCCGCCGGGGCTGCGCATGAGCTCCCACTCATACGCGTAGAGGATGTGGAAGAACTCGTTGTCCCAGCGGGTCGGGTGGTAGGTCCAGGTGACCTCGAGACCCGAGGTGATGGTGTCGTCGCCGTGACCGGTGCCGTGGTTGTTCTTCCAGCCCAGGCCCTGCTCCTCGATGCCCGCGGCCTCGGGGTTGTGGCCGACGTTCGTGTCGGGCGCCGCGCCGTGGGTCTTGCCGAAGGTGTGGCCACCGGCGATGAGCGCGACGGTCTCCTCGTCGTCCATCGCCATGCGGCCGAAGGTCTCGCGGATGTCGCGCGCCGACGCCAGCGGGTCGGGCTCGCCATTGGGGCCCTCCGGGTTGACGTAGATGAGACCCATCTGCACGGCGGCCAGCGGTCGCTCCAGCTCGCGGTCGCCCGAGTAGCGCTCGTCGTCGAGCCATGTGGTCTCGGGACCCCAGTACACGTCGGCGTCGGGCTCCCATACGTCGGCGCGGCCTCCGGCGTAGCCGAACGTCTGGAAGCCCATCGACTCGAGCGCGACATTGCCGGCGAGGATCATGAGGTCGGCCCACGACAGCGACTGGCCGTACTTCTTCTTGACCGGCCAGAGCAGGCGGCGGGCCTTGTCGAGGTTGACGTTGTCGGGCCAGCTGTTCAGCGGCGCGAAGCGCTGCTGTCCGGCCCCGCCGCCGCCGCGGCCGTCGGTCACGCGGTACGTGCCGGCGCTGTGCCACGCCATGCGGATCATGAGCGGGCCGTAGTTGCCGAAGTCGGCCGGCCACCAGTCCTGCGACGTGGTGAGCGTCTCGGCGATGTCCGCCTTGACCGCGGCCAGGTCGAGAGCCTCGAAGGCCGCCTTGTAATCGAAGTCCTCACCCAGCGGGTTGGCGACCGCGGGGTTCTTCGCGAGGATCTTGAGGTTCAGCTGGTTGGGCCACCACACGCTGTTCGCGTTGCCGGTGGTGGGGTGCGGCTGGCCGCCGTGGATGACGGGGCAGCCCTCGGACTCGTTCGGGCGCGGACGGGTCTCGCCGTCCTCGCGCTCGTCGACCGGCGTGTCGATCGGGGTGACCGCCTGATCGATGTCAGTGGGATTCTCGCCGAGCTTCGGTGCGTTCTTGTTGGTCATGGCTTCCTTCCAATCGGGATGGGCTGGGGAATCGGACAGGATCAGGATGCTGCGGCCTCGGCCCGTGCGCCGGGCCCGGCGTCGGCGTCGGCCGTGCACGCGGGGCAGATGTCGCGGGTTGACTGAAGATTCGATCGGGATGATCGCCGCAGCGCCGGGTCACAGTGACGAATCGCCAGGCAATGCGATCACGGCCCCCCGTCCCCCGGCACCGCAACGGCTCTATCACTCGGAGAGCCTAGAAGTTCGTTCAACTGCAGCTGAATGTGAGGTTCGTCCTGCGGACCCGGACCGCCGGTTCCGATCTCGGGCTCGTGGAACCGATGCGCCCGCGCAGCGTCGGCGCATCGCTCGCGGACTGTCATGGAGTCGTCGGCGAGCATCACTGTCGCATCCGCCCGGTCACGACGGTATCCACCCGGGTGCAGGGGCAGACGCTTTCAGCGTCGTCCTGGATCGGGGGCCTCCGTCCGGGTCACGGCATTCCGAGACCACGAGGAGGACGGGTCCGCGGTCTCGGCGGCCGTGACCACCACGACCCGCTATTGACTCCGCTGAAACGCGATGAGCGCCGCCGTCCATGTGGTGCGGCGGCGGCGCTCACCTTCGCAGGCGACGTCGGATCAGCACAAACCCTTCAGCATCGACATCGGGCTCGCGATCCTCACGTCGTTCGGCGCGGGTTCGCAGGCGCGATCTCCTCGTCGCCTTGACAGCGATTCTTCTGCCGACGCGGTCGTGTGTGCAGGGCTCCGCCGCGCGGCCGCGTGTCAGTAGCCGACGTTCTGGCGGACGAGAACGACGTGGATGCGGCCGGGCCGCTCCTGGCGGATTTCGAGGATCTTGTTCACCGAGCTCGGCACACCGTAGGCCGCTCGCGCCCGGATGTCCTCCAACGGCAGAGTGTGCTGGTACACACGCTCGTGCGCGGTGGCGAGGTCGGGGACGATCTTCTGCACGCCCACGACGAAGATGACCTGCTCAGCGGTGTACAAATACGCCCCGAGCTGGCTGCCGCTGGCCGACGCGATCATCAGAATGCCATCCTCTGTGACCGCGTGGACACTGCCCAGCGCAACCTGCGCTTTGGCGACGACTGCCTTCTGCTCGTCCCTCTGGGTCTCCCAGTCGAGAGCTGCGAGCGCGGTGCGCGCCGACCCGTAGTGCCCTTCGTCGATCGCGGCGCTGATGCCTGCCTGGTCGACGGTGACAGAGGTGTGTGTCATCACTGAGGCGCCCTCCGGGATGCGGGCGAGCGCGGCATGACGCGCCTCGTCGAGGGTGTCGGTGACCTCGACGCTGAATCCACGGCTCTCGAGAGCGGTGCGGGTGGCATCGATCGTGGCCGTGTCTGGGATCAGTGTGAAGCGGGTCTTCGAGTCTGTGGTCATGGCGGATGGCTGCCTTTCTGAGGGCGATGTCGTGATTGGCCGTCCTACAGAATAACCGGACTTTACCCCGTTTATTCCTTCGGTAGGGTGACTTCGGTGGGGCGTATGGAATTGCGGCTGGGCGACGGGCGGGAAGAGCGCGCCGACGCCGCCCGGAATCGCCGGCGCTTGCTCGCCGTCGCCCGTGAGATCCTCGCTCGCGACGGAATCGACAGGCTCACGATGGACGCACTGGCTCAGCGCTCCGGCCTGGGCAAGGGCACGGTCTACCGACGGTTCGGATCCCGAGCCGGAATCTTCCTGGCACTGCTGGACGAGCGCGAGCGCGAGTTGCAGGCGCAGATGCTGTCAGGGCCACCGCCGCTCGGTCCTGGCGCGGACCCGATTGCGCGGCTGATCGCATACGGTCACGCCCGGATCGGGTTTCTCCTGGAGAACCTCGAGATCGCGCGGGCTTCGCTCGATGGGCGCGCTCCCTCTCCAGGTTCGGAAATCGCCCTCCTGTCGGAGACGCACATTCTCATGCTGTTGCGCCAGATCCCGCTCGGCGACGCGGACCGGGAGATTCTGGCGGTGCAGCTCGTTGGTGCCCTCGAAGGCCCTGAGCTGCTCTTGCTGGCAGCAGCACCGCGCAACCTGCCGGACTACGCGACCCGGCTGCTCACTGGATGGGCGGACCTCATCGCCCGGTTGTGCGGTGGGGCCGAGAGCGGAACTCGCAAATAAGAAGTCGTGGCCAACTCGGGTTCCGGCGCTCGACCATGTCGCACACCCGTGTTGACAACCCGCGGGGCAACTTCGGCGCGGCCGTCACTTCCGGACCGTCGCGCATCTGCCGCCCGCGGCTTGGTGATCGATCGGTCCGACAAGCCCGTGAAGCTAAGCGCTCTGCTCTCCCCGCCGTGCGCGGTAGCGCGCGGCGTGCAGGCGGTTGCCGCACGTCTGGCTGTCGCAGTAGCGACGCGAGGCGTTCTTGGAGACGTCGATGAACGTCTTCTCGCAGTCCTGGCCGTCGCAGATGCGGAAGCGGTCCTCACCCTGCGTGGTGAGGAGGCGAGCCAGGCCGATTCCGGTGAGCGCGGTGAGCTTGGATGAGAAGGTCGCGTCGTCCATCGTGTAGTGGAAGTGGGGGCGCTCGTCGCCCGAGTGGGCTGCCAATTGCGGAGTGCTGCCGGCAGACACGAGCAGTGAGTTGACCAGCGCGATCCGGGCGTCGACGCTCGGGTGGCGGAGGAAATCTTCGAGTCGGCTGCGGAGGAGCCGCACTTCCACCTCCTCGGCCCGTGAGTGCTCCGGCTTGTAAGAAAGGGCGTTGCGAACCGCGATCTGATCGATGGTCGCGGAGTGCTCGAGCAGGTCCTCGCTGCCGCCCGAACGCTGCGCCGAGGTGTTCAGCAGGTCGGTGATCACCCCGAACGCTGCCCTGGCGTCATTATCGAAGAGCATCTTGCTCCTTTTCTTTCTGTGCTGCCTGCGGGGAGGGTCGCCCGCAGAAACCTCGGATTCTCGTGTGCTCTAATTCCCTGATGATACTGACGCTGCCCATCGCAGGGCCCGGCTGTCGACGGGTTTCCTAGGTCAGCATCAGGATCGTCATCTGTGAAATGCATTTCGATCATGTTTCAATTCCGAGAATACTGAGTCGGAACGTGGGTCAACGCTTGCATCGAAGCATCGGTGTCAGTAGCTTTCTCTCAATTGAACATGACTTCCCGAGTCATGGCATTGCATCCCTGAGAAGGAGACACGGCATGAGCATCACCCAGAACCGCTCGGCTCGTCGACGCAGCGCAGGCGCCCTCACTGTGGTGGGCGTCGCCATCCTCGCCCTGGCGGGCTGCGCCTCGGCGAGTGCGGACGCCGACACGGCGGCGGAGTCCGTCGTTCCGGAGAGCGATCGCGGCATCCTCGTCGACAGCGTGCCCGAGGAGTTCGCGGACGGCATCACGGTGGCCACGCAGGCCGATATCGCTCCGCTGACCTACACCACCGACGACGGTGAGGTCGTCGGGTTCGATCAGGATCTGCTCGCCGCGCTCTCGGACGTCGTCGGCGTCGAGTTCACGGTCGAGCCGGTCACGTTCGAGAACCTCATCCTCGGCCTCGAGAGCGGCACATACGACTTCGTCGCCGACACCACCATCAAGAACGAGCGACTCGCGAAGTACGACATGCTCAGCTACATGACCTCGTCGTACAGCGCCGCGGGTCTTGCCGACGCGGATAAGCTCGACGACGACGTGACCGGGCTGTGCGGCCACTCGATGGGCGTCGTCTCGGGCGAGGTCATCATCGACTTCGTCAAGACGCAGATCGACCCGGAGTGCTCCGCCGCCGGGCTCGACGCGGTCTCGCTCACCGAGTACAAGGACTTCGCGTCGACCGTGCTCGCCGTGCGCAGCGAGAACGTCGAGGGCATGATCGTCGACACGATGACCTTCGGGTACTTCCAGTCGGGCGAGGCCGGCGCGGACTTCGCGTACAACGGCCCGACCCGGCTGAACCCGTCGAACTCCGGGTATTCCTTCCTCAAGGGGCAGAACCAGGAGCTCGCCGTCGTAATCCAGGAGGCGCTGAACACCCTCGTGGACGACGGCGTCTACGCAGAGCTGCTGGAGAAGTACGGTCTCACCGAATCCGGTGTCGAGGGCGGGCCCGTCCTCAACCCCGAAGCGAGCATCTGAAAGTAGTAGATCCCATGCCCCTTCTCGAAACGGGGACGACGGACGCGAAGCGCGTGGCCTTGGCCGAGTTGAAGACTCGGCCGAGGCCCGCCATCGGCCGATATGTCGCCGCCACCGTCGCCGTCCTAGCAGCCCTGCTCTTCATTTGGAGTCTCGTTGTCAACGAGGCGATCGACTGGAGCGACGTCGGGCGCTACCTGTTCAACCCGCGCATCCTCGACGGCGTCGTGGTCACGATCCAGATAACGGTGCTGTCGCTGCTCGTCGGGTTCTCCAGCGGCCTCATCATCGCCCTGATGCGGCTCTCGCAGAGTCGCATCATGCAGACGATCGCGGTGGTGTGGGTCTGGTTCTTCCGTGCCGTGCCTGTGCTGGTGATCCTCATCCTGGTCAACAACATCGCGCTGCTGTACCCCGAGCTCGGGATCGGCCTGCCCGGGATGCCGATGCTCATCGGCGTCGACACCAAGACCGTCGTCTCGCCTTTCCTCGCCGCGGTGATCGCCTTCGGCGCGAATGAGGGCGCATACGCCAGCGAGGTGTTCCGAGCGTCGATCAAGAGTGTTCCGACCGGCCAGTTCGAGGCGGCGAAGGCGCTCGGCATGGGCTCGGTGCGGATGTACACGCGCGTCGTACTGCCGCAGGCGATGCGGATCGCCGTCCCACCGCTGTCGAACAACACCATCAACATGCTCAAGGGCACATCCCTGGTGTCCTACATCGGCGTCGCGGATCTGCTGTACACCTCGCAGTCGATCTACGCGCAGAACTACCTCGTGATCCCACTGCTGCTCGTCGCGTGCCTCTGGTACCTGCTGCTGGTCAGCGTGCTCAGCGTCGCCCAGAGCCTGCTCGAGCGCCGCCTCGGATTCGATCGGAAACGGCGCCAGAAGGCGCGACTCGCGGAGGAGACCCTCTCCAATGGCTGACACGATCCTCGACGCCGTCGGCGTCACGAAGCGATTCGGGGAGGACACGGTGCTCGATCGCGTGTCGCTCACCGTCGACAAGGGCGACATCGTCTGTCTCCTCGGGCCGTCCGGCGCCGGCAAGACGACATTCCTGCGCTGCCTCAACCATCTCGAGAAGCCCGACTCGGGGGCCGTGTTCCTCGAGAACGAGCTCCTCGGATACCACCGAGTGGGCGACTCCCTCGTCGAGCTGCCCCAGCGCGCCATCGCCAAGCAGCGTCAGCGCGTGGGCATGGTCTTCCAGTCGTTCAACCTGTTCCCTCACATGACGGCGCTGGAGAACGTGATCGAAGCCCCGGTGAAGATAAAGGGGGTCCGCAAGAGCGAGGCGATCGACCGTGCGCGCGGGCTCCTCGATTCGGTCGGCCTCCTCCATAAGGCGGACTCCACGCCGCAGCAGCTGTCGGGCGGGCAGCAGCAGCGGGTCGCGATCGCACGCGCCCTCGCAATGCAGCCCGAGGTCGTGCTCTTCGACGAGCCGACGTCGGCGCTCGATCCCGAGTTCGTGGGGGAGGTCCTCACGGTGATGCAGAAACTCGCCGACGAGGGCACCACCATGGTCATCGTGACGCACGAGATCGGGTTCGCGCGGGAGGTGGCCGCACGCGCCGTCTTCATGGAGCGCGGCCGCATCCTCGAGGAGGGCACGGTCGAGCAGCTGACCGACTCACCGCAGTACGAGCGCACCCGCGACTTTTTCGCGAAGGTGCTCTGAGAACGCCACCGCACCAATCCGAAGCGCCCTCCCGCATAGCGGGAGGGCGCTTCGGAGTTCAGCCGCTCAGGGCAGAATAGCGACCGCGCGGCCGGGGCCACCGGCGGAGTGGGCCACCTTCACCGGAAGAAAGATGAACTGCGCGCCGCGCGTCGGCAGCTGGTCGAGACCGGCGAGGCACTCGACGAACACCATGCCCCGCGAGAGGCCGGCGACATGGGTGGGCGCCCCGTCGTGCGCCGGGCCCATGCTCGCGCCGTCGGTGCCGACGCAGCGCACGCCGCGGGCCCCCAGGTGCTCCATGGCGGAGACATCCGGGGCAGGCCACGCGTCGGTGTCGGCGCGCTCGAGCGGGCGCCGGATGTACTCGGCGCCGCGGTCGCCGACGACGTAGTGCGCGTCCCAGCCGCTGCGGAACAGCACGATCTCGCCTGGCGCGATCTCGCCGTGCTCGTCCTCCCAGGAGCGAACGACGGAAGCGGTGATGAGGGGGCTGCGCCCCGGCGCCGCCGTGCCGACGAGTCCGGTGATGTCGATGACCGCCGCGGGCCCGATGAACTGCGCGGGATCGACGCGGTCCCCGGTGATGGCCCCCAGTGGATGCGCCATCGGCAGGCCGGAGTCCTCGTGCGCGAGGAAGTGCGCGGGCGCGTCGAAGTGTGTGCCGGTGTGCTCGTCGAGGATCAGCCCGTGCGAGCGGTATGGCGCGTTGTTGCCGCACAGACGGATGCCGGCGTCATCCGCCACCTCCTCGAACCAGTGTTCGACGAAGTGGCGGAACGGCAGTGCTCCCGGCCACGAGGCCGGGAGCTCGGGCGCGAGTGTCAGGGACAGGTCGACGACGCGTCCCCCTGGTGTCCGGCTCATCGGGCGGTGTACCCGCCGTCGGCGGCGAGCACTGCGCCGGTGATGAACGACGAGCGGTCCGACAGGAGGAAGACCACAGGATCGGCGATCTCGACGGGATCGGCGACGCGGGCGATCGGGTGCGCGGCGACGATGTCGGTGCGCGCCTGGGTGGGGTCGGGGAGCCCGCCCAGGTAGTCGTCGAGGAACTCCCCGCCGATGGAACCGGGCGACACCGCGTTGCAGCGGATCCCCTCGGATGCGAGATCGACGGCCAGCTGCTTGGTCAGCATCTTCACGGCGCCCTTGGATGCGCAGTAAGCGACCTGCCCGGGGAGTCCGACCTCCCCGGAGATCGATGTGATGTTGACGATCGCGCCGCCGTCGCCGTGTCTGCGGAAGTGCTCGACGGCGAGCTTCGCGCCGATGAACGCGCCGCGCGCGTTGACGGCCATGGCGCGGTCGAACCCCTCGACGCTGGTTTCGTCGATCGAGCCGACGACCATGAGCCCGGCGTTGTTGACGAGCCCGTCGACGCGGCCCCACTCGTTCTCCGCGACCGCGAATGCCGCGGCGAACGAGTCGGGGTCGGACACGTCGACACGGATGCCGCGGGCCGAGCCACCGGCATCCGTCACGCGTGCGACCGTCTCGTGCGTGCCTTCGACGTCGAGGTCGGCGACGACCACGCGGGCGCCTGCGGCCGCCGCGCGCTCGGCGATCGCACGGCCGGCGCCACGGGCGCCTCCGGTCACGACAACGACGCGTCCCTCCAGCTCTCTTTCGCTCATGCGTGCTCCTCCTGATCGATGCGGGTGTAGGTGGTGATGACGGCGGAGTCGTCCAGGCGCCCGTCGCCGTGCGCGGAGGCAGCGGCGAAGCGCTCGAACGCGGCGTCGACCATCGGCAGCGGCAGGCGCGCTTCGGCGCGCACGAGCCCGAGATCCTTCACGAAGATGTCGATCGCGCTCTTGGGCTCATCGAACTCCTCGGCAACCATCCGCGGCCCCCGGTCGGCGAGCATGAACGATGCTGCGGCACCGCTGGAGAGGATCGCGAGGGCCTGCTCGGGGTCGACCCCGAGCGACTCCGCGTAGGCCAGCCCCTCCGCTGCGACAGCGATGTGCACGCCGCACAGGAGCTGGTTGACGAGCTTCATGCGCTGGCCGTCGCCGACCGCGGCACCCAGCCGATAGACGTTGCCGCCGAGGGCGTCGAGCGTCGCGTCGGCCCGCGCGAACGCGTCGGGTGAGGCGCTGGCCATGATGAGGAGGTCGCCGGTCGCCGCACGGCGCACGCCACCCGACACCGGTGCGTCGACGACGAGTCCGCTGGCGGCCTCGACCTGCGCGGCGATGGCCTGCACCGACTCGAGGCCGACCGTCGCCATCACGATCACGACGGCGCCCGGGCGGAGCCCGGCGAGCACACCGTCAGGGCCGCCGAGCGCGGACTCGGCTTGCGTCGGCGTCGCGACCATCAGCGCGACGACATCGGCGTCGGCCGCCTGGGCGGCGGTGTGGGCGCGCTCGAAGCCGTCGAGCCGGTCGACAGGCGCATACGGGTCAAACCCGGTCACAGTGAAGCCCGAAGCGGCGAGGTGGCGGGCCATCGGCCGCCCCATCGCGCCCAGGCCGATGAAACCGATCGTTGTCATGAGGTCTCCTCGTCGGTGAAGGTCAGCCGGCGCAGGCGCTCGACGGCGATCCGCAGATCGTCGTCGCCGCCCACGTTGCCGGGGAAGATGACATACGGCAGGTCGATGGTGCGGCGCAGCGCCTCGATGGGGCGGATGATCGACACCTTGCCGTCGAACAGCTGCCCGACGACGGACGCGGAACGGATGCCGAGTCCCTGCGCCGCGGTCTCGTGAGAGGTGATCCCGCCCTTGGCGATCACCCAGCCCAGCTCGGCGCGGGCGTGCACGGCCGCGACGATCTCGCAGAGCGAGTCGGACAGTCGGCGCGCGAGATCGCCGCCGGCCGAGGTGTCGCGCACCTCGGCGCGGGGGGTCTCGAGCACGACGTCGTTCGTCTGGAGCGCAGCGACGACGGCCTCGACCAGCGCCGCGCGATCGCCCGGATCCTCGGAGGTGAGCGCGTCGATGCCGGCCTCGAAGCGGGCGAGTCCGGTCACGCCGGTGAGCGATGCGAGCTGGCGGGTGGTCTGCGGCACGTGCGAGCCGACGACCACCAGCCCGTGACCCCGCCGGGCAGGGAACGCCGCCCGCAGCTCGTCATCGGTGAGCGCGGGCAGCGAGTCGCGCCGGGCCAAGGCTCGGACGAGCGACGGCGCGCAGCGCACGACCATAGGGACTCCGGCGGCATGCAGACGCTGCAGCGCTGCGGCGATGGCGTCGATGTGGGCGACGGTGGTCGCGTCGACGACGGTCCAGGATCCCCCACCGTTCGCGATGGCGGAGGCGACGGCATCCGTCCCCTCGGCGACGAGCTCGAGCGGCACGATGTCGACCTCGCCTGCATCGGCGACCGCGCCGACCTCGGCGAGAAAGTCGGGAAGGTCGGACGAAGAGAATCCGAAGCGGGCGTCGGTGGCGAAGGGCGTCTCGCCGACGGGCACCGGCTGGCCCGCGATGTCGACGAAGTGCCGGCCGGCGCGCGTGGTGCGTCCGGCCTCGATGAACGCGGGGACGAACACGCGGCGCACCCCCGCCCCGTCGGGGAGTGCCGCGCGCAGCGCACCGACCTCGACGGCAACGTGGCCCCGCAGCGTCGAGTCCCCACGGCTGACGAGCAGTGGCATGGCGCCCGCCCGCTCTCGCAGGGCGGCCGCGACGCGCTGATTGGCCGAGCGCGCGGCGTCCGCCGAGAGGGCACGGGAGTTGGTGAGCACGCAGACCGCCAGTTCGCCGGCATCGAGGTGACGGTTCAGCAGCGCGGGGTCGACGCCGAAGATCAGGGCGACATCGCGCAGAGTTTGGGCACCGGTGGGATCGTCGTCGACGATGACCGCCGTCATCGCGGAAGCTCCGTGATCAACATGCGTCTCCGATCATGATTGAACTAAAGGAAGCAAATGATTGTGAACGCCACGTTACAGCAAGTAACGATGTCAATCACTAGCAAAAATAATTTGACTACTTAGTTCACGCATGGGTACCGTCATGCCATGCCCGTTCTCCCGGACGGGGCAGGAGAGGATTTCTGATGTCAACGGACAAGGTGCGCGTCTGCGTGGTGGGCGCTGGAGTGACGGGGCTGGTGGCGATCCGCGAGCTCGTCGACGCAGGCTTCGACGTGCAGGCGTACGAGCGCACGGATGACGTCGTGGGCGTGTGGGCCCGGGTGTACGACACCGTCCACCTGCTCACGTCCCGCGAGGCGACGTCGTTCCGTGACTACCCGATGCCCGAGTCGTACCCGTCGTTCCCGACCGGCGAGCAGTACCGGCAGTACATCCGCTGGTTCGCCGACGCCGCGGACCTGCGCCAGTACATCGCCTTCAACACCGACGTGGTCGAAGCCGTGCCGCTCAACGGCGGCACCGACGGCTGGAACGTCACCCTCGGCGACGGCACGGTCGAGCACTTCGACGCTCTCGTCGCCGCGCACGGCCACCTGTGGGCACCCCGGATTCCGAGCTATCCCGGCGCGTTCACCGGCACGCAGCTGCACACATCGGAATACCACAACCCGTCAGACTTCGTCGGCGACCGGGTGCTCGTGGTCGGCTCCGGCAACTCCGCGTGCGACATGGTGACCGATGCGATCGCGTCCGGCCGCAGCCCCATGATGTCGCTCCGCTCCGGCACCTGGTTCGTCCCGCAGTCGTTCTTCGGCACGCCTCGGGGGAACCTCGAATTCCTCAAGCACACACCGGATGGCACCCTCAACGATTTCAACCGGTTCCTCGTCAAGGCGAGCATCGGCACCCCGTCGGCATACGGATTCCCCGAGCCGGAGCACGACGACTGGGCGTCCACGCCGCCGACGTTCAGCACCCTGGTGCCGTACTGGGCGCAGCGCGGGCGCGTGCGCGCGGTGCCGGAGATCAGCCGCTTCGACGGTCAGAGCGTGCACTTCACCGACGGCTCCGTGGAAGAGGTCGACACCATCGTCTGGGCGACCGGATACCGTGCGCCGGTGCCGTTCGTCGCCGAGGGCGTCATCACGGAGACCGCCGGGTACCCGTCGCGCATCGTGGGCGGCCTGGTGTCGTCGGATGCCGACAACCTCTACTACTCCGGGATGTGCAGCCCGCGTGGCGGCGCCCCGCACAATTACGGCCGCGGCGCCCAGACCATCGCGCAGCTCGTCGCCGCCCGCGCCCGCATCGGCCGCCCGCTCGCGGAGACCGTGTTCGCCGACGAGGTGCCCAGCGGCCGCATGGACTGGCTGCTGCCAGCGTGGGTCGAGGAGCTCGAAGCGGCGGAGGCACGCCTCGCGATGGCCGTCGCCGAGTTCGCGGACCGTCCGGACGAGCTCGTCGCCGTCTGACCCGCCGACGACCGCCGCCGTGACCGTGACCGCATCGATCCCCGTCGTCGCCGGCTCCCCGCTGGCGGCCGCCCGTCGGCAGCTGTCCGACGCCGCCACCTACCTGGAGTTGGATCAGGGGCTGTACGACATGCTCTCGCGGCCGCGCCGGGAGATGACGGTGAGCGTTCCGCTGCGCCGCGACGACGGGACGATCACGATCCACACCGGGTTCCGGGTGCAGCACAACCTGTCGCGCGGACCCGCGAAGGGCGGCATCCGGTTCAGGCCCTCGGTCGACATCGACGAGGTGCGCGCCCTGGCGATGTGGATGACGTGGAAGTGCGCACTCGTAGACCTCCCGTACGGCGGGGCGAAGGGCGGGGTCGCCATCGACCCGCGCCTGCACTCCCGCGCGGAGCTGGAGCGGGTGACGCGACGCTACGCCAGCGAGCTGGGGGAGTTCATCGGTCCCGACCGTGACATCCCCGCACCCGACGTCGGCACCGATGCGCAGACCATGGCCTGGATCATGGACACGGTGTCGACCGGGCGCGGCGTCACGCTCCCGGCATCCGTCACGGGCAAGCCGCTCGGACTCGGGGGCTCGCTGGGGCGTGCCGACTCCACGTCGCTCGGTCTCACGATCGTCGCCCTGGAAGCCCTCAGCTCGCACGGCCTGCTGCCGTACCGTCCAACGGCGGCCGTGCAGGGATTCGGCAAGGTCGGCGCGGGGGCGGCGCGTCTGCTCGCCGACGCCGGGGTGCGCGTCGTCGCCGTCAGCGACGAGTACGGCGCGGTGTACGCGGCCGGCGGGCTCGACATCCGCGCGCTCGAGGAACACGTCCGCCTCACGGGTACGGTCACCGGTTTCGGCGGCGGTGAGCCCCTCACCGGCGCCGCCCTCCTCGAGCTGCGGGTCGACGTGCTCGCCCCGTGCGCGATCGAGGGGGTGCTCCACGCCGGCAACGCGCGGCGCGTCCAGGCGCGCATCGTCGTCGAGGGTGCCAACGGTCCGACGACGCCCGAGGCGGACGCGATCCTGCGCGCACGCGATGTGCTGGTGGTGCCGGACATCCTTGCGAACGCCGGCGGGGTCATCGTCAGCTACTTCGAGTGGGCGCAGGCCAATCAGGCGTACCGCTGGACCAGCGCCGAGGTCGAGGAACGCCTGCGCGAGCGGATGACCGAGAGCTGGCGCCAGGTGCACGCCGCGTCCCTGCGCACCGGTCGCTCGCTCCGTGAGACGGCCACGGCCATCGCCGTCGAACGCGTGGCCGAGGCCCACCGGCTCCGCGGCCTCTACCCCTGATCGCGAGGCGTCCGCCCGCGCGGGCGCCTCGCACACACTCGTCTGCACACAGAGAGAAGGCAAGAGCCACCCATGCCAGAAATCACCAAGGTCAGCACCGGCAGCCCGTTCGAGCAGCGCGAGAGCTTCTCGCGGCTCGTGGTCGTCGGCGACTGGATCTTCAGCTCGCTCACCTCAGGCAGGAACTATACGACGAGGGAGATGCCGGACGACGCGGCCACGCAGGCCGTCCAGGCCTTCGCCAATGTGAGGAAGTCGCTCGAGAGCGTCGGTTCTTCTCTCGCGGACGTTGTGCGCTCGCGGGTGTTCGTTCCGGACATCAACGACGTGCCGGCGGTCATGGCGGTCGTCGGCGAGCACTACCGCGGAATCGACCCGGTCAGCACCGTTACCTGCAGTCCACTGGCGGGGGAGTTCAAGGTCGAGATCGAAGTCACCGCATTCCGGGGTGCGTCCGCCTTGCCGCTCAAGCGGCTCGAGGTGGACATTTCTGCGATGAGCTGAATCTCAGGCGTGCGGCAGCGCCGCACCGGACGCCCGGTCGCCGCAGTGCACGAACTCGACCACGACGCCCGCCGGCGCGTGGATCGTGAGCTCGTGCGCGGCATCCATCACCTCCACGACGATGCTCCCGACGGCCGCGGCGTCCATCGCCCGCGTGCATCGGCGGATCGCGGGCACGGCCGTCGTCGCCCGCGAGGAACCCAGCGTCGGGCCGGCCGACGAGCACCTTGGACCCGCGGGGGGCCGCCGATCTCGGCGCGTGCGCCGAGCGGGGGCCGACGCCGCCCTCGCCGCGCAGTTGGAGCGCGAAAGCGGAGGAGGCGGACGACGGCGTGGGGGTGTCCTTTCGTCGTCGCTCCCAGATCGCCAGGGGCCGGCCGTCGACCTCGGCGACATCGGCACGTGTCTCGTGCAGCACCAGGTTCATGAGGGCGACGCAGTGCCGCGCGTCGAGGTCCAGCACCTCGACGGCCCGCTCGACGTGCGCCGATCGTCGGGGGACCGACGACCATGCTCGCCGACACTCGCGGGCGACAGGTCTGGTCGACGCCAGCTGTGCTCCGTCGCCGACCCTCTCGTCGAAACCGTGGCGCCGTTGTCGGCACGTGCTCGTCGGTGGAACCGGCAAGCCAGTCGGCGTCTTCGAAGAGTTTGTTGCGGCGAACAGCAAAGTAGGCCTACGATGCCACTGGAACCGATTCCGGAACCGATTCCGGCCATCTTGCACCGTGGCGGTTTCTCGCAATCAAGGGAGATGAAATGCGCAACAAAGGAGTTGTGGCGCTGGGTCTAGCTCTCGTCGGAACGCTCGCCCTCGGTGGCTGCGCCGCCGGGTCGAGCGATGACGGCGACGACGTGACCATCGAGTGGTGGCACATCCAGACACAGGAGCCCACGCGTGGGGTCTGGCAGGAGCTTGCCGACGAGTTCGAGGCGGCGCACCCCGGGGTCACCATCGACATCACTGTGCAAAACGATCCGGAGTTCAAGACCGGGATCGACGCGCGCGCACAGGCCGGGGACCTTCCCGATATCTACCAGACCTGGGGCGGCGGAGTCCTCGGCGCGCAGGTCGACGCAGGACTCGTGCAGGATCTGTCCGAGTCGACTTCGGGGTGGATCGATAATCTCGCGGCCGGGGCTGTGGCCGGCCTGCAGATCGACGGAAAGCAATACGGCGTTCCCTACGACTCCGGGCTGGTGGGCGTCTGGTACAACAAGGCGCTCTTCGCTCAGGCAGGCATCGACGCGGTGCCGACGACGTGGGAAGAGTTCATGTCCGCGGTCAAGGCCCTTCGGGCTGCCGGAGTAACACCCCTGGCGCTCGGCGCCGGGGACAAGTGGCCGGCGATGTTCTACTGGGCTGAGGGTGGGCTCGCCGAAGGCGGCAGCCAGCCCTTCATCGACGCGGGTGAGACCGGCGACTTCACGGCCGACGCATTTATCAAGGCTGGGGAGCGGATCGACGAACTCGTTGCTGCCAACGCCTTCCAGGACGGGTTCCTTGGTACCGCCTATGCGGAGGCGGGAGGCGCATCAAGCCTGATCGCCAACGGTCAGGCAGCTATGGAGCTGATGGGAAGCTGGAGCCCGGGCACACAGGCGAGTGTCGCCGAGAACGGCGAGGGTCTCGGGGACGACCTCGGCTGGTTCCCCTACCCGCTGGGCACATCGACCGACGAGAAGGTCGGCTTCGGTGGAATCAACGGTTTCGCGGTCGGCAAGGACGCTCCGCCGGAGACCATCGAGTTCCTGGAGTTCATCCTCTCAACTGAGTCGCAGAAGAAGCTCGGTGCGGCGGGTCAGCTTCTCCCCGTCGCGAACGGCGCGGAGGACTCGATCGAGAACCCCTACCAGCGTCAGATCCGTGACGCCCTGGTAGAGCTCGACTACTTGCAGGTGTTCCTCGACCAGGCGTACGCGCCGGCGGTCGGCACGGCGATCAATGACAACGTGCAGGCGATCTTCGCTGGCACGCTCACGCCACAGGCCGCCGCCGAAGCGATCACGCAGGTTGCCCAGGCGCAGTAGCTTTCCTCCGTGTGGCGGTTGGAGGTCCACAAGTCACCGTGCGACCTTCAACCGCCATTCGATCTCGAATAGGGAACCATGATCTCGACCGAATCCGTCAAGACCGGGTCAGTGGCCCTTCCGGGGGAACGGCAACACTCCCAGAGGCGCGTCCGCCGACGTCGCCGCATCGGATTGGTGCTGGCTCTCCTCGCCCCCGCAGTCGCGCTTTATGCGCTGTTCGTTTTTGCGCCGTTGGCACAGGCGGCGTTCTACAGCGTCTTCAAGTGGAACGGTATCGAGCCTCTTACCGACTTCGTCGGCCTCGCGAACTATCTGCGCGCCTGGACCGACTCCGCGTTCCATCGAGCACTCTTCAACAACATCTCGGTTATCGGGGTCTCGCTGCTCGTGCAACTGCCGCTTGCTCTGTGGATCGCGACGCTGCTCACCGGCCGGTTCCGCGGCAGAGCGATCTTTCGTGTCGCCTTCTTCCTGCCGTACATCATCTCGGAGGTGATTGCGGCAGTCCTTTGGGACTTCGTGCTCGCCCCGACTGGTCTCGTCAATGAACTGCTGCGGACGATCGGTCTCGATGCCGTCGCGCACGCCTGGCTGGGTGACCCGGCGACAGTGATGTACGCCATCCTTTGGGTGGTCACCTGGAAGTTCTTCGGCTTCTACACGATCCTCTTCCTCACCGCCCTGCAGGGAGTGCCCCAGGAACACCTGGAGGCCGCTCGAATCGACGGCGCCAACAGGGCGCAGGTATTCCGCTACGTCACCTTCCCCGCGATCGGGCCAACAGTGCGGATATGCATCTTCCTCGCGATCATCGGCTCCCTCCAGCTCTTCGACCTGGTCTGGGTGATGACCCAAGGCGGGCCGGTGGGGGCGTCGTCCACGATGGTGACCTACATGGTGCGCAGCGGGCTGCAGAGCTACGAGTTCGGTTACGCCAGCGCGATCGCCGTCATCGTCGCCGTCATCTCATTCCTGTTCGCGATTGCGTACCAACGATGGGTGCTTTCCCGCGACAACCCCATCGACACGACGGCAAGGGGGCGCTGACATGGCGACTACCAGCAAGCAGGACCGACGTAGTCCGCTCGGCTACACCGTCTTGATCGTGGCAGCCCTGCTGACCCTGGTCCCATTCGTGTACGCCGTGCTCGGCAGTCTGAAGACCTCAGGGCAGATCAGCACCAACCCGCTCGGGCTTCCCGATCCTTGGGTCTGGGAGAACTACGCTGCGGTGCTCGGTGGCGACGTATTCTGGCGACCACTCCTCAATAGCGTGCTTGTTGGACTTCTGACCGTCCTCATCGTGCTGATCTGCGGAACACTCGCGACCTTCGCCCTCTCACGGTTCACCTTCAGGGGCAGAGAGTCGGTCTACGCGTTCTTCACGCTGGGTCTGCTCTTCCCGGCGGCAGTCGCGATCCTTCCGCTCTATCTCATGCTTCGGGAGCTTGACCTGCTCAACACCCCGCTTGGCGTCGCGCTGCCCCAGGCTGCGTTCGCGTTGCCGGTGACGGTGGTGATCCTCCGGCCCTTCTTCCAGTCCATCCCCCAAGAGCTCGAAGAGGCCGCCGCGATGGACGGCGCCGGGCCGATGCGGTTCTTCCTCCGAATCCTGCTGCCGATGTCGGTTCCGGTCCTCATTACCGTTTCGATCCTCGCGTTGGTGACGAGCTGGAACGGATACCTGCTTCCGCTGCTGATCTTGACCGATCCAGAGAGCTGGACGATTCCCCTGGGGCTGTCGCGGTTCGCCGGCTCCTACACGTATGACACGGCGCGCGTTCTCGCCTACTCCGTGGTCGCGATGGTGCCGACGGTCCTGGCGTACGGTGTTGCGGAACGCTACATCGTCCAGGGTCTGACCGCTGGCGCAGTGAAGGGTTGATGCGCTCGTGAGCAGACTGACAATCAAGGACATCGCCGCCCTCGCCGGCGTTTCGCGCACGACGGCGTCACGGGTGCTCAACGGCCGCGGAGAGGTTCGATCGGAGGTGCGCGCGCGCGTAGAGCAGGTTATCGCCGACACCGGGTATCGACCGTTGGCATCGGCCAAGTCGCTGGTCTCACAACGAACCGGAGTCGTTGGATTCGTAGTCCCGCTGGGTGCATCGGCCCTCTTCGACGACCCGTACTTCGGCGTGCTGATCCGCGGCATAACTCGGGCGTCAGCTCAGCACGGGATCACCGTGGCCCTGTTCATCTTCGACGAAGAGGGCGATCAGGACACCCTCATCGACCAAGTTGTCGGTCCACGACGGGTCGATGGGCTCATCGTCTCCGCCTTCCACACCCGCGAGTCGCTCATCGATCGCCTGAGCGAGTTCGACGTACCTGTAGTCACGATGGGACCCAACCCGTACCCAGCAGTCTTTGGCTCGGTCTCCGTCGATAACTTGGAGGGCGGCCGAATCGCCGGGCGCCACATGGCAACGCTCGGACGACTTCAGATCGCGATGATCAACGGCCCTGAGGACACCCCGTCGGGCCGCGAACGGCGCGAGGGCTTCATCGCTGGGCTCGGTGAGAGCGGGATCGTCGTAGACCCGAAGCTGATCCGCGAGGGCGACTACACCCGGCGATCCGGGGAGGTGCGGATGAGAGAACTTCTTCCACTCAGTCCCCGGGCGGTCTTCGTCGCTTCTGACACGATGGCAGTCGGAGCCCTTGCCGTGCTTGCAGAGCACGGAATGCGCGTGCCCGAAGATGTCGCAGTCCTAGGCTTCGACGACCTGCCTTCAGCCTCGGACTCGGGCCTTTCCACGGTACGGCAGCCCATCGTGGAGGTCGCTGACGCGGCGCTCGAGATCCTGCTTCAGCAGGTCTCAGATCCCGAATCAACAAAGCAGATCGTGATGCCGGTTGAGTTGGTCCAGCGCGGATCGACCGCGCTGTCGTGAGCGGGCAGCAGCGACAGATGGCGACCGAACCCGACCGAGCCGCGGCATCCCCGAAGCAGACGCGAGCCACGTTCTCGAACCCAGTCATCCCCGGTTTCTACCCCGATCCGAGTATCTGCCGGGTCGGGGAGACCTTCTACCTTGTGTCAAGCAGCTTCGAGTATTTCCCCGGGATTCCGCTTTTCGAGAGCAGCGACCTCGTTCAATGGAAGCAGATCGGGCACGTTCTCACACGAGAGTCTCAACTCGACCTCCGCGCAGCGGGTCCGTCTCAAGGGATCTACGCCCCCACAATCCGATGGCATGACGGAGTGTTCTTCGTCACGGCAACAAACGTTTCCGGCGGCGGCCACTTCATCGTCCACACAACCGACCCGTATGGGCCGTGGTCCGAACCGGTCTGGGTCGACCAAGACGGAATCGACCCGTCGCTCTACTTCGAAGACGGATTAACTTACTTCCAGTCCAACGTCGAGCCTGAACCCCACGGCGAGCACGCGGTGGACCCGGGATTCGTTCGCGGAATCCAGCAGTGTGTTGTCGACCCTTTCTCCGGCGCGAAGCTCTGCCCGACCCGCTTCCTTTGGGCGGGATCTGGAGGACGCTTTCCGGAGGCCCCGCACCTTTTCCGGCGCGGTGCCTCGTACTACCTGCTTGTGGCGGAAGGCGGCACCGAAGCCGGGCATATGGTCACGATCGCGCGGGCCGAAAGTCCCTGGGGCCCCTTCGAGTCGAACCCCGCGAATCCGATCCTCAGCCATCGCAGCCTCGCGAGTCCCATTCAGTCCACCGGCCACGCCGACTTCGTCGAGCTCGATGACGGCACCTGGTGGGCGGTCCTCCTCGGTACTCGGCCTCACAAGGGTCGACACCACATCGGACGAGAGACCTTCCTCGCACCGGTGTCCTGGGACTCTGAAGGGTGGCCCCGGATCGGTGAGAATGGGAAAGTTCTCGCCGAGCACGTTCGGCCCACGCTGGCCCAGACCACACCGACCTCATCGGGTAGGGATGATTTCGACGAAGCCGAGCTCGCCGTAGAGTGGGCCAGCCTCCGCCGGCCGATCGGCTCGAACTCATCGCTGACTCGAAGGCCGGGATGGTTGACGCTGACAGGGCGTTCGGCGCATACCGGAGATCCTGACCTTTCGTTCCTCGGTCGCCGTCAGCAACATGTGAGGTTTTCGGCATCGACTTTGGTTGAGGCGCAGCCGGCCAGCGGTGAAGTTGGGCTGATAGCGCGGATGGATGAGCGTCATCACTACGAGATGTTCGTCACCGAGCGTTCGGGACAACGGTTTGTGGTCAACCGCAGGGTGGTTGGTGACATGAGCGCAGAGAACTCATTCCCCGTGTCCGACGGGCCATTGATCCTCGCCGTTTCGGGGAACGACGACACCTACTCGTTCAGCTGCCTGTCTACCGATGGGTTGAATGAGCACAATTTCCAGCCTGTGGAAACGCGCTACTTGAGCACGGAGGTCGCTGGGGGGTTCACGGGTGTGTTCATCGGACTCTACGCCGTGGGGGCTGGGGCGACCGGGGAATTCGATTGGTTTGACTACCGTGAAAGCTAGAGGCAAGGACGGGGGTGCCGTCCACCCCGGTGGACTCCATTGTCCTTCCGCGCAGCACCGCCCCGTCACTGAGACGGCCTCCGACCAAGTGGACGAGACAGGGCAATGCCCGAGTTGCGCCTGCGCGCCCTGGGGCGGTTCTTTGATCCTCGGTATCGATTCCGCCTCCGCCTCCGCTTGATCACCCTGCGCGAGCTGATCGCTCGAACACGGCATCGTCATCAATCTTCCCCGCGATCCCACCCCCGCAACTCTGACCGCGGAGATCACCCGCGCCGTCAGTCGGCGTCAAGCGCGATGCCTGGTCAACGAAGTCGCGACTTCGAGCGGTTAGGCTGTCACCCACGCAGCACGTAAATACATCGTTCGCGCGGACGATGGGTGCCCGTCTCGACACGATCCGTGATCATGACGTCCTCTTCCTATCGCGCTGCGACGCAGTCAGCGTCAGATCGACCGGTGCGCCGGAGGATTCTCGAGGGGTCAATGCGAAGTCTGTGCCATCGAGAGTGAGCACGTGATCGTCGCGGGAAGCTGACGTGATCGCGTCGACGGCACATTCGGCGATCTGATCCAACGGCGAGTCGACGGACGTGAGTCGGGGGACGCTGTATTCGGCCGCGCGACCGAATTCGATGGCCACTACCGCAACTTCGGAGGGTATTCGCACGCCGAGGTCTGCGGCCGCGCGGAGGAAGGCCGCCGCATGGAGTGGGGAGTCGATGACCACTCCGTCTGGACGGCCAGGGCTTGTCAGGAGGTCGTGCGCGGCCTTGTAGCCCGCGGACTCCGAGCCGCTCACGCGTAGAAGTCGTGCATCGGCGGGAGCGATGCTGTG
Source organism: Microbacterium atlanticum (assembly GCF_015277815.1). NCBI lineage: Bacteria > Bacillati > Actinomycetota > Actinomycetes > Micrococcales > Microbacteriaceae > Microbacterium > Microbacterium atlanticum. The sequence goes on along the minus strand of NZ_CP063813.1, from coordinate 2,779,536 downwards.
TTCACGGAGGACGCGCTCCCAGCCTCGGTCTCTCCGGCGAGTCATCTGACCCTCCGCGTCAGCGCTGAGGCGAGCGATGCGACGGCGGCCGGATGCGATGAGGTGCTCGGTGGCGGCGGCCGTGCCTTCGACGGCGACGATCGGTCGGTCGACGAGCAGTATCGGCATTCCGAGGTCGGCGGCCCAGGTCAAGTCCTGCGCGGGGTCGACGCTCATCAGGATGACTCCGTCGACCCGTCTGCCGGCGAGGTCGGTGAGGTGCTCGCGCTCGACGTCGACATCTCCGTTCGACGTGGCCACGATGACGCTGAGGCCGCGCGCACGCGCGATCTCGGTGATCCGCTGGGTCATCACGGAGAAGTACTCGAGCCTGATCTCGGGGAGCACGAACCCTATCGAGTTGGTCGTGCGGGTGCGCATGGACCGGGCGACGCTGTCCGGCCGGTAGCCCAGTTCGTCGATGGCGGCCAGCACTCGCGCGCGTGCAGCTGTCGAAACCGGGCGGGGCCCGTCGTTGAGCACGTACGAGACGACCGCCGTGGACACCCCGGCGGCGCGAGCGACGTCGTTGCGCGTGACCATGCGGCGATCCTATGACGCGACCGCCACCCGACCTCGCGAGCAGGTTTCTCACAATTGCCCATTGCCAAATTAATCTACTCGTGTAGATTTCTTATCTACACGAGTAGATCAACGGAGACAGAACATGAGCGACGGCGCTGTGAACACCGGCCGGGTGTTCGTATTCGGTTCGGCGAACCACGACCACGTGCTGGTGGTCGAGGAGTTTCCCCGGTCCGGCGAAACGGTGCTGTCAGGCGCATACTCCCTGGGCCTGGGCGGTAAGGGTGCGAACCAGGCGGTGGCCGCCGCCCGTGCAGGCGGACTGGTCGCATTCGTCGGCTCGATCGGTTCTGATCAGCCGGGGGACGACGTGCTCGCCAACTTCGCCGCGCACGGCATCGACACGAGTTCGACTGCCCGCTCCGCCGATGAAGCCACGGGCGTCGCGATCGTCCTCGTCGATGCCCACGGCAGCAACGAGATCATCGTGGCGCCCGGCGCGAATGCCGACCTCGCTGCCACGACTGTGGACGCTGCACTCGATGACATCGCACGGAACGACATCGTCGTCGTCCAGTGCGAGATCCCCATCCCACGCGTCGAGCAGATCATCCGCGGCGCCGCGCGCAGGCAGGCGACCGTCGTGGTCAACCTGGCCCCCTACGCGGAACTCGAGCGCACCACCTTTTCCGACATCAGCCTCCTCGTCGTCAACGAGTCCGAGGCGCGATCGCTCGTCGGCGCGGCCCCGGCCGCGGAGGACCTGGCCACTGCCGTCGTCACGGCCACCGGCTGCGCCTGCGTCGTGACGCTCGGCGAGCGCGGTTCGGTCTTCGCCTCCACGCGCGGCCGAGTCGCCGCGGTCGACGCGGTCATCGTGCGAGACGTCGTCGACACGACGGGAGCCGGCGACGTCTACGTCGGGACGCTGGCCGCCTCGCTGGCGCGGCGCGAGGACATCGTCGCCGCGATGGCGGCTGCATCAGCCGCCGCAGCCGCGTCCGTCTCCAGCCCCGGCGCCCAGTCGCAACCGGACCGCGCCGCCGCAGAGGCGATCGCCTGACCAACCACCCCCGCGATCAACACCAGAACGAACGATCGCATCTCAACGAAGAGGAGCACCACATGTCGAAGAAGTCCATCCGAATGACGACCGCGGTCGCCGCGCTCGCTGCGGGAGCCGTCGCCTTGTCGGCCTGCGGCGGCGGCAGTGGTTCGTCTGACGCCTCGGGCGCCGTCGAAGGCACGATCGCGTACGGATTCTGGGGAACGCCCGCCAGAGCGGAGAAGGTCGACGCTGTCGGCGATCTCTTCAAGGCGGCGTACCCCGAAGCGTCGATCAAGACCGAAGTGGCCGACTACTACGCCTACATCGAGCGTCTCACCGTCCGTGCCGCGGGCAACGATCTGCCGTGTGCCACAGGCACGCAGAGCACGTTCTTCGCGCAGTATGCCGACAAGGGTGTGCTGCGTCCGCTCGACGATCTCATCGAGTCGGGTCAGATCGATGTCAGCGGCATTCCCGATGATGTGCTCGAGGCGGGGCAGATCGGCGGCGAGCAGTTCATGATCCCCACCGGCACCTTCGTCCGCCTGCTCGCTTACAACGCCGACATGGTCGCGGAAGCAGGCCTCGAGAAGCCGAACGACGACATGACGTGGGAGGACTACGCGGCGTGGCTCGAGCAGCTGCAGCCCAAGCTCCCTGCCGGCGTCTATGCCGCGGAGAACGAAGGCGGGCTCATGTTCACCTTCTCCTCCTGGGTGATCGGCCACGGGGGAGAGGTCTTCACCGAGGACAACGAGCTCGGCTTCGACAAGGAGATGCTCGCCGACTACCTGCAGTACTGGCTCGACCTCGCCGACGCCGGCGTGATCCTGCCCCCGTCGTCGATCCCCGAGCAGAACGGCGCGCTCGAGCTCACCCCGATGGCGACCGGCGCCGCCGTCGCCGGCACCCGCGACATCCCACACATCTACATCACCGAGCAGGCGCTCGCCGGTGCGGGCAAGCCCTCGAACATCGAACAGGTCTCGATCCCGAGCGAAGACGAAGACCAGTCCGCGAACATCCTCGGCTCCAACGGCATCTCCATCCCGGAGTCCTGCGACAACGTGCCGACGGCTGGAGCGTGGATCGACTTCTTCGCGAATGACGTGGACGCGGCGCTCGCCTTCCAGTCCGACAACGGCATCCTCACCAACACCGACGCGCAGGATGCGCTGCTCGAGGACGACACGACGCCCGATGGCGTCAAGCAGAACGTCACGATCCTTCGCGGCCTCACCGAAGCCGGCGATCTCACCACCTCGCGGTACCCGGCAGGACTCAACACCATCAGCAACGAGCTGCTGCGCCTGTACCAGTCGGTCGCGTTCGGTGAGATGACCGTCGACGCCGCCGTCGACGCCTTCTTCGCCTCGGCTGAAGACGCACTGAACTGACTCCGACCATGACCACCACCATCGAGCGCCCGGTCGCCCCCGTGCCGACTGCTGTACGCAGCGGCCGGGCGCGCCGGCGGCGCGAGAATCTCGCAGGCTACGCGTTCATGACGCCGTGGCTGCTGGGGTTCGTGTTCATCATCGGCGGCCCGGTCGTCGTCTCGCTCTACCTCTCGTTCACCGACTACGCGGTGATCGGAGACGCCGAATGGATCGGGACAGAGAACTACGTGCGGATGTTCACGTCCGATCCGCGGTTCTGGGCGGCGCTGCGCGTCACGTTCATCTACCTTCTGGTCTCCGTTCCGCTGGTCCAGGTGTTCGCCCTCTTCCTTGCGACGGTCCTCAACCGGGGCATCCGTGCCCTGCCGGTCTATCGAGCGGTGTTCTACGTCCCGTCGCTCATCGGCGGAAGCGTGGCGATCGCGATCCTCTGGCGGTTCATCTTCGAGAGCGACGGCCTGCTCAACAACCTGCTCTCCGTCGTCGGCATCGACACGAGCTACTCCTGGATCGGGACGCCTTCCACCGCGCTGAGCACACTCATCGTCCTGAACATCTGGCAGTTCGGCGCGGCCATGATCATCTACCTCGCCGGACTGAAGAACATCCCGACCGAACTGTACGAGGCGGCCCAGATCGACGGGGCGGGCGCGTGGCGGCAGTTCCGCTCGATCACTCTGCCGATGCTCAGCCCGGTGATCTTCTTCAACGTCCTGATGAACGTCGTCGCGGCGTTCCAGGCTTTCAACTCGGCGTATGTCGTCTCGAACGGCACCGGTGGGCCGGCGGACTCGACCCTCTTCTACACGCTGTACCTCTACCAGCGCGGCTTCGTCGACTTCGACATGGGCTACGCGTCGGCGCTCGGCTGGGTGCTGCTGATCATCAGTGGTGCCGTCGCCGTGCTGCTGTTCACGCTCAGCCGCCGCGTCGTCTACTACGGAGACGAGTGACATGACCACGATCACCGAAACGGAAGCGGTCGTCGTCCCGCCGCTCCACAAGCGCGGGCGCCGCGGTGAGCGTCCCCGTCCCCTCGGCAAGCGGCAGTTCTACCGCCACCTCATGCTCATCGCGATGGCATCCGTGATGTTCTACCCGCTGCTGTGGATGCTGGGAGCGTCTTTCCGCGACGACTCACAGATCAACGATCCCGGCATCTGGCCCGGCCAGTACTTCACGCTCGAGGGTTACGAACAGGGATTCGCCGGGGTTGCAGGGACGCCGTTCTGGCGCTTCATCTTCAACTCGCTGCTGGTGTCGGGACTGTGCGTGCTGGCGAACCTCATCGCGTGCTCGCTCACGGCCTACGCCTTCGCCAGGATCGACTTCAAGTTCAAGAAGGTCTGGTTCGCGGTGATGCTCGCGACGCTGATGCTGCCGCACCACGTGATCCTGATCCCGCAGTACATCCTGTTCCGCGAGTTCGACTGGATCAACACGTACCTGCCGTTCGTCGTCCCGAAGATCCTCGCCACCGACGCGTTCTTCATCTTCCTGCTGGTGCAGTTCTTCCGTGCCATCCCTCGCGAGCTCGACGAAGCGGCCCGTATCGACGGCTGCGGACATTTCGGGATCTTCTTCCGGGTGATCCTCCCGCTGTCCAAGCCGGCGCTCGCGACGACGGCCATCTTCACCTTCATCTACAGCTGGAATGACTTCTTCACACCGCTGATCTACCTCACCGACACCGAGCTGTACACGGTGCCGCTGGCGCTGAGGTCGTTCATCGACGCCACCTCCTACTCCGCCTTCGGCGCCCTGTTCGCGATGAGCATCGTCTCGCTGCTGCCCGTGCTCGGGATATTCATCGCCTTCCAGCGACTGCTCGTCGAAGGCATCGCCACCTCCGGATTGAAGGGCTGACATGCGCATCGCACTCTCCAACGACCACGCCGGTTTCCTGCTGAAGCCGCATGTGAAGGACTTCCTCGAATCGATCGGGCACGAGGTGATCGATGTCGGCACCCTCAACGACGATCCCGTCGACTTCCCGATGATGACGCAGCGCGTGACCGCGCTGGTCGCGTCCGGCGAAGCCGAGCGGGGGATCCTCGTCTGCGGCACCGGGGTCGGCGCGGCGATCGCGGCCAACAAAGTGCCCGGAATACGTGCCGCGGTGATCCACGACACGTATGTCGCCCGGCAGGGCGTCGAGCACGACGACGTCAATGTGGCGTGCCTCGGCGCGTGGATCGTCGGCCGCAAGATCGCCGAGGACGTCATCACGGCCTACCTCGAGGCCGAGTTCAGCACCGACCCAGACTTCCGGCGGCGCGTCGCGCAGCTCGCCGACATGGAAGCGGCCACCCGCGAGGCGCAGAGCCTCGTGGGCGGCCGGCACGAAGGAGCCCGCTAGCTCCTGCGCACGACCCGCGCCGCCTGGCGCAGGCCATCAACAACAACGAAAGGTTACACACCATGGCTCTCTCCGCTGAGCGGAAGAAGGAAGTCCTCGAGATCGTCAAGAACCTTCGGGTGACGGACATCCGTGACGGGATGGACTGGATGGGACGTCACCACTTCGGCACGGTCTCGCCCGAGATCCGTCCGCTGTGGCGCACGAAGGCGGCGGGTTTCGCGCACACCATGCGTCACATCCCGACGCAGCAGGTCGTGCCGACGATGACCCCCGAGCAGTACACCGAGTACGCGTACGAGTACTGGTACGGCAAGGTGTTCGCCAACGATATGGCCGACCTGATCGACGACACCACGTTCCTCGTGGTCGACACCTGCAACACGCAGACGCCGGCCGTGGGATCGATGGACTCGATGATCTGGGCCGCCCTCGGCGCGAAGGGGTGCCTCACCAACGGCGGCGCCCGCGACACCGACGAGACGCTGGAGTCGAAGCACCTTCCGATCTGGTCGCGCTGGGTCGTCCAGCCGATGTACCAGGGCCGCGTCGAGTGGGGCGGGCACAGCATGCCCGTCGAGATCGGCGGCCAGATCATCAACCCCGGCGACCTGATCGTCGCCGACGGCGACGGCGCGATCGTCGTGCCGGAGGACATCATCGACGGCGTGCTGAAGTACGCCATCCAGGAGTCCGAGCAGGACAAGATCGCACGCGGCTATCTGTTCGACGCGCTCGGCATCCCGCGCAACGAGTCGACCCAGTCGAAGTTCGACGTCGAGACGCACCCGTTCGCGCCGACCGCCGAGACGCTCGCCAAGACGCTGCGTCGCGCCTGACGGCAGCACCGAGCACGAGGGGCGGGGTGGGGACACCCCGCCCCTCAGCGAAAGGATTCACGTGGCCGTCACCAGGAACGATGTCGCGCGCGCGGCGGGGGTCTCTGCCGCTGTCGTGTCGTACGTGCTGAACGACGGGCCCCGCCCGGTATCGGATGCCTCGCGCCGCCGCGTGCTCGAAGCGGTCGAGTCGCTCGGCTATCGTCCCGATGGTCTTGCGCGGTCGCTGCGAATGGGTCGTACGAACACCCTTGGACTCGTCCTTCCCGACGCGTCGAACCCCTTCTTCGCCGAACTCGCCCGATCGATCGAGGACGCCGCCTACACGCGGGGCTACGCCGTCATGGTCTGCAACAGCGCTGACGACATCGAACGCGAGCGCACCTACATCGCGTCCCTCGCCGGGCGTCGGATCGACGGCCTCATCCTCGTCTCGGCGACGGCCGATCAAGATCTGACGGACCTCACCGACCTCGCCATCCCCGTCGTCGCATTGGACCGATCGCCTGATGAAGCCCCCATCTCGACGATCCGCGCGGACAATGAGCGCGGAGCCTACGTCGGAACCCAGCACCTCATCGAACACGGGCATCGCGTCATAGCGTTCGTCGGCGGTCCTGATGCCGGAGTCTCCGACGCACGGCAGGACGGCTGGCGGCGCGCGCTCGACGAAGCGCAGCTCGACCCGTCGGTGGCGGAGCGCGCCGCGTTCAGCTTCGCAGGGGGCTTCTCAGCCGCGCGGGCCGTCGCCGCACAGACGCCCGCACCCACCGCCGTCCTGGTGTCTTCGGACATTCAGGCCCTGGGCCTGTTGCGCGGCCTGGACCGGGAGGGGATCGCGGTTCCCGGGGATGTCGCCGTGGTCGCGATCGACGGAACGACAGCCGGCGCGTTCGCCGTCCCGCCACTCAGCTCGATCGCGCAGCCCATCACCGAGATGGGCGCACAGGCGGTCGCCCACCTCATCGAGAGCCCCGCCGAGGTCATCCACCGCGCGCTCGAGAACATGCTCGTCGTCCGACGAAGTTGCGGATGCGATCAGGAGGCGGCATGAAGACGACGAACGCGCAGATCTGCGAGGAACATCAGTGATGTCATCCATCAATTTCGGCTTCAACGGCGCCGTCGCCTTCGTCACGGGTGCGGGAAGCGGAATCGGCCGGGCCATCGCCCTCGAGCTCTCGCGGTCGGGCGCCGCAGTGGGGTGCATCGACGTCACGGCCGCCGGCGCGATCGAGACGGCGGACAGCATCCGCTCGATCGGAGGTCTCGCCCTCGCCGCGACCGCAGACGTCACCGATGCCGACCAACTCGACAGCGCGGTTTTCATCGTGGAGCACGAGCTGGGCCCGCTTGCCCTGGCCGTCAACGCCGCCGGCATCGCGGGTGCGGCTCCTGCGGAGGAGATGACCCCAGGGCAATGGCAGCGTGTGATCGACATCGACCTGACGGGTGTGTTCCTGTCGGCGCAGGCCGAGGGGCGGGCGATGATGCGCAACGGCGGCGGCGCGATCGTCAACATCGCCTCGATGTCGGCGACCATCGCCAACCGAGGGCTGCATCAGGCGCACTACAACACGGCGAAGGCAGGCGTCGTCCACCTCGGCCGGAGCCTGGCCTGGGAATGGGCGCCACACGGGATCCGGGTCAACTCCGTCAGCCCGGGCTACACGGTCACGCCGATGACCGAGCGCCCTGAGCAGGCGGACGCCATGGCGGGGTACGCGGCCGACACGCCACTCGGGCGCAACGCGCAACCCGATGACATCGCGGGGCCGGTCGCGTTCCTGCTCAGCAGCGCCGCGTCCTACATCACCGGAATCGACCTCCTCGTCGATGGCGGCCACGTCATCTGGTGACCCGCGGAACCTGATCACAGCCGACGACGCAGACGCGAGAAGGACGACAATGCAGCACGAACAGCGCTTCGGCGCGGGGATCTGGCACTTCGCCACCTATGTCGACCGCTATGCCACCGACGGATACGGGGACCCTCGTACCATCCTGGACGCGATCGACTTGGCGGGTCGGGTGCGGGACCTCTCCGTCGTCGACCTCAACTATCCGTACTTCGGCGGCGACTTCAGCCACGACCAGATCGAGGGAGCCCTCCGCCGCAACGGCCTCGGCGTGATCGGCATCACCCCGGAGATCTACACCCGCGTCTTCGCGAAAGGCTCGTTCACGAACCCGGATCCGGGACTGCGCCGCCTCGCGCACGAGCTGGTGACCGATTCGGCCGGCGTCGCGCGGCGACTCGGCGCGGAGTACGTCAAGCTGTGGCCGGGCCAAGACGGCTGGGACTACCCGTTCCAGGTCGACCACGGCGCGCTGTGGACCGCGTCGATCGAAGGGGTCGGCCGGCTCGCGTCGGAGAACCCGGACCTGCGATTCGTCATCGAGTACAAGCCACGCGAGCCGCGCGTGCACATGAGCTACCACTCCGTGTCGCGCACCCTGCTGGGGATCGAGCGGATCGGGCTCCCGAACGTCGGCGTCCTCCTCGACTTCGGGCACGCACTGTTCGGAGGCGAGTCGCCGGCGGACTCCGCGCAGCTGGCGATCGACCATGGCCGGCTGTTCGGGATCGACGTCAACGACAACCTCCGCGGGTGGGACGACGACATGATCGCCGGCAGCATCCATCCGATCGAGCTGTTCGAGTTCTTCTACACCCTCCGCAAGAACGACTGGCGGGGTGTGTGGCAGCTCGACCAGTTCCCGTTCCGCGAGGACAGCGTCGACGCGGCCGACGCGGCGATCGACTTCCTCAAGCAGATCTCCCGCGCCCTGGACACGCTCGACGTCGACGCGCTGAGCGCCGCGCAGGCGAAACACGACTCCGTCGCCGCACTGCGACTCGCCAGCTCCGCCCTTTACACTGCGCACGCGGCCGCGTGCGATCGACACCCGAATCCATGACGGTGGCCACGGCGGGAACCACTGCTGATGCAGCGTGTTCCGCAGCGCCCATCGCACTCGAAGGAGAGACGATGACCGAACGAGCATCGACCGAAACCGTATCCGCATCGCAACCGCTCAGGTTCCGCTCGCTCGCCGCGTTCGGATCGGGAACGGCCGGCGTCGCGTTCTTCATGATCCCGACGGCATCGCTGATGCTGTTCTACTTCACGGATGTCGCAGGTATCTCGGCAGCTGTCGCGGGCGTGATCATCCTGCTGATGCGGGGACTGGATGCCGTCGTGGACATCCCACTGGGGCTGATCATCGACAAGTGGAAGCCGGGGCGGTTCGGCAAATTCCGCCGGTGGCTGCTCATCATCCCGATCCCCATCCTCATCACGACGGTCGCGCTGTTCTCCATCCCGCAGTTGGGTCCGGTCGGCACCGTCGCGTGGGCGGTCGTCGCCTACTCCCTGTTCGGGGTGCTCTACAGCTGCCTCGACATCCCGCTGGGATCGATCGGCGCCTCGATGACGCAGCGACCAGCCGACCGCACCAAGCTCTCGAGCGCCCGTTCGATCACGCTCCTCGGCGTTCAGACGCTCGTCGTCGCCCTCGTGCTGCCGATGCTGACCCCGGACCGCGATCTGCGCACCGTGTTCACCGTCACCATCCTCATCCTCGGGGTCATCGGCACGATCCTCGTCGTGACTGCCGCTTTCGGGACCCGCGAGCGTGTGGCACGACCCTCCGGTTCCGTCTCCGCCCGAGACGGCCTGCACATGCTCATCACGAACCGACCCCTCCTGATCATCTCCTTCGCGGCGTTCCTCTGCTTCTCGGCGGCCGCGGTCTTCAACGGGGCGATGATCTACTACATGCGCGACATCCTGGGCGCGCTTCAGCTCGCTCCGATCGTCTCGGGGATCTCTTTCGCGCTCACCGTCACCGCTGCGCTGCTGGCGCCCTGGCTCGTGCGCCGCATCGGCAAGCGGCGGACCTTCTTCGTCGCTGCGACGACGTCGTTCGCGGGCACGATCGTCCTGCTGTTCGCCGATGGCGTCGTCGCCGGCTTCACCGGCATCGGCCTGTTCAACGGTGGACTGGGACTCATCGTCGTGATGTGCTTCGCGATGCAGGCCGACACCGTCGAGTTCGGGCAATGGCGCAGCGGGGTGCGCGCCGAGGCCGTCGCCTTCGCCGTCTTCGCGTTCGTCACGAAATGGGCTGCGTCGCTCGGCGGTGCCGTGGGAGCGTTCGTACTGGCATGGGGCGGCTACGTCGCAGGACAGGCGATCCAATCGGATACGGCGCTTGCCGGTATCCGGATGTCGTTCGCCGCGGTCCCTGCAGTGCTGGTGGCGCTCGGCATCGTGCTCGTCGCCTTCTATCCGCTCACCGACGCCCGCTTCGCCGAGATCGCGCGCGACCTGGAACTCCGTGAGAGCGACGACTCCGGCTCATCGCGTGAAGCCGCGCACGTCGCGGCGTCGGCACAGTAGACGACGGCAGGAAGGGACACACCCATGCGCGCAATCGTCTTCGGCTCCAAGGGAGAGCTCTCGGTACAGGACCGCCCGGTGCCCGCCCCCGGGTACCGCGAGGTCCTCATCGAGACCGCGGCCGTCGGGATCTGCGGTACGGACGTCCACGTGCTGGACGGCGAGTTCGAGGGAACTATCTTCCCGCTGGTGCCCGGTCACGAGGCAACGGGCGTCGTTCGCGCCCTCGGCGAAGGGGCTGCCGGCGGCGTCGCGGACCTTCAGGTGGGTGATCACGTCGTCGTCAACCCCAGCAACGTCTGCGGCGACTGCGAATACTGCCTGAACGGTCATCAGAACCTGTGCAGGTTCTGGGACGGACTCGGCGTCGTCGCCTCCGACGGCGCTTCGCAGCAGTTGTTCACGGCTCCGGTGCGCAACGTCTACAAGCTGAAGCCCGAGACGGATCTGTACGAAGCCGCGCTCATCGAGCCGCTCGCGTGCGCCATCCGAGGGTGGGACGTGCTGCCCCGCCGCCTCGGCGACCACGTCCTCGTCTACGGCTCGGGCACGATGGGCCTGCTCATGGCACAACTCGCCACGCGCGCCGGCGCCGCGTCGGTGACGATCGTCGATCTCAACCAGGACCGGCTCCGGACGGCGGCGGAGTGCGGGATCGAGCTGCGCCACACCTCGGCGGATGACGCCGATCGTGCGCAGTGGGACGTCGTGATCGACTGCACCGGAAACATCCGCGCGATCGAAGACGCGCTCAGCCGGGTCAAGCCGGCCGGGTACTTCCAGGACTTCGGCGTCGCCCCGGCGGATCGCACCGCGCAGTTCTCGCCGTTCCGGGTGTATCGCGACGAGGTGACGATCGTCGGATCGATGGCTGTGCACAACTCATTCGGTCGCGCGGTCGAGCTCTTCGAAGCCGGCGCCATCAACGCGACCGCGATGATCAGCCACTCCTTCACGCTCGATCAGTACGCCGAGGCGCTGGAGATGTTCCGAGCCGGCAACGGGCGCAAGCTACAGATCCGGCCCAACGACACCAAGTCCCGCATACTCATCCGTTAGTGGAAACCTGAACGAAGCAACGGTGACCGTCACGGCGCGCTGGTTGGTGGAGTTTCTCGACCCCGTGCGGGTCAGCTGTTCTGACTATGCCGCGGTCAGTTCCGGGGATGCTCACCTCCTCGGTGTCGGAGTGCAGCAGCGCCATGGACTGCTCGCTGAAGTAGCGGCGGTCCGCGCCGTCCCATTCGTCGTGCTGCTCAAGCAGGACGTGACCGGCCAGGCGCAGCAGCGCGGCCGGGTTGGGGCACGTGCCGACCACGTCGGTGCGTCGTTTGATCTCCTTGTTCACCCGTTCCAGCGGGTTCGTGGACCAGATCTGACGCCAGTGCTGGAACGGGAACTGGCAGAACGCCGAGCAGGTCGTCCTTGGCGTCCTCGAGCATGTCCGCGACTTTCGGGTGCGACCCGGTGAGCATCCGGACGACTTCGTGGAACTGGGCGAACACGTGCTCGGTATCGGGTTGCGCGAAGATCGTGCGGATGATCGACGCGACCATCGGACCGGCCGCTTTCGGTAGGGGGTGAGCACATTCCGCATGAAAAGCACCCGGCATCTCTGCCAACTGGCGCCGGCGAACACGGTGTCGACCGCAGCGATCAGCCCGGTGTGCGTCGCTGATCACGAGCTTCACTCCGCCGAGGCCGCGGGCCTTCAACGAGCGGAGGAACGTGGTCCAGAACGGTTGCGATTCGGTCTCTCCGACCTCGAGCCCCCGGAACTCTCAAGGCGAGTTTCAAATCCCTCCGTCTCCGCCGGTAGTCGTTCGCGCATGAGCAGCGGGCGCCGAGTGGCATCAGGGCACGTTGTGAAACGTCGTGCTCAAACGGGGCGATTTTGCTCCATGGGTCCGTCGCTTCACGCGCGAGCAGCGAGCCTGACAGCACGACCAAGTCGATGACGCGTATGTGTGCACCAATATGTGCACCGAGCACGGCGATGCCAGTGTCCGCAGGGGCCCGACGACGACGGTTCCCGCTTGACTACGGATCAGGATTGGCCGGATGACCTTGCCCCACCGTGGAGTAGAAGAGGCGAGTTGCCTCGCGTCTTCGTTCGATGTCGCTGAGGACGAACTGCACGAAGTCCTCGTCACGATCCGGAATGACAACGTCCTCGATCGCGCCGGCAGGAGGTTCACCCGGCCATGAGGTCTGCCGTGTCGGGCGATCCCTATCGAGCCGCGTACCGCACACACTCACCCACTCGTGCAGGCGGTCGCGGGCGGCGGCGAAGTCGTGTTGCCAGCCGATGGGTGCGGATCCGTGCTGTTCGGGGTCGTACGCGCAGAGCCAGTGGACGTGCAGCGCGGACAGTTCCCAGACCAGTTCGGGATGCCGGTGCCAGAACGGAGGGACAACGGATGCCGGAAGCCCGTACGTGTGGCGCAACCAGTTCACCCATCGGTTGAGATCCACCCACTCGACCTCTGCTTGTTCGGCCGTGAGCAGATTCCAGTTCACGGGGCGAGGCGGTTCGGACTTCGTGGGCCCGTCGATTTCGTCCGACGACGCCCCGTCGACCTGCGGATCGTGTTCGCCGTCGCCAAGGCCCCCGAATGTGGCTGACATTGCGATCGTCAGAGCCCCAGCGCGCTTGCGGCAGTAGCCTTCGACCCGCTCGGAGATACGGGACGGGTCGGCGCTTCCCGTTCGGCCGCGGTGAACCGGCGACTGCGGTCGACGGCGTAGTTCGTGCGGGCGAGGTCGTGTCCGAGCTTCTTTGCGACGAATTCCTCTGCTTCGACGACCTTCCCGTCGCGCTCGGCGGTGTAGGTGCGCGTGTATCCCTCTGCGATGAAGCTGTCGCCTTTGGCGAGGAGGGCGAGTGCTCGTTCGGCGGTGGCGCGGTAGGCGACCATGTCGTGGAAGGTGGGTTCCGTCTCGGTGAAGGTGCCGTCGTCGTTGCGACGGAAGTGCGGCTGACCGATCCGGACGTAGAGACGGGTGTCTCCGTTCTCGGTAATCGACTGCTGCGGCTCCGAGGCGATGAAGCCGGAGATGGACTGCTGGGTGTGTAGAGCCATCGGACTGATCCTTGAGTAGGGGCGAACTGGTAAGTCCGCTCTACCGAGAAGGTGTGCATGTCGTGCCATCCGATGAGGTGCATCGTGTCGGGCGCGCAGCACGGACCCAACTGCTGGGTCCGTGGAGACTACCCCCACTCCGTCGGATCATCCTCGGCCGGAGCGGGATCCGCGATGAGTACCGGATGCTGTTGTAGGAGCGTCTCCAGGCCCGATCGGTCGGCGAGCAGCGCCTTGGCATCGCGGCGCGAGGTCCACGTCCGCAGTCGCGTCACGATGGGTGGTGCTGCGCGGAACATCACGAGGCCGGTGCCGAAGGGCAAGGTGCGGATGACGTCAGGCGGCATGATCGCGACGCGGCGGATGGAGCGTTGCGAGGATCGGGAGCCGCGGTCGCCGACGGTCACCGAGTCTGTGGTCTCGTCACGCTCGCCGATAAGCGTGGACAGGTCCTGGAGGTCGCGGGAGTTGGACGCCCCACCGAGGATGACCTTCACGATCGAGGCATCCCAAATTGCGCCGGCGGCGTTGTCGCTCCACTTCGAGCGTGCTTGGGTCAGCGATTGGAGCACCGGCATCGTGGTGATTCCGGTGCCGCCGCCTTCAGCCATGAGTGTTGGCAGTGAGGGAAGCGGGGCGAGGTTTCCGATCTCGTCGAGCGCGAGCAGGAGCGGAGGATCAAGCCGTGCTCCGGGATTGCGGGCCGCGATCCGGCGCGCCGATTCGACGACATCCTCGACGAACGCGGCGACAAGGGCGGCGGAGTTGTTGGCGCCGGCGCCGGTGGCGAGAAGGTACAGGGTGCCGTTGCTGCGGAGGAAGGACTCGGGGTCGAACGATTCGCCCTCGGCGGGTGACACGGCGGCCAGAACGCGGGGATCCGCGAGCGCTCCGAGTGCGAGAGAGACGCCCTGCCAGATGGAGTCTCGGGTTCGGGGATCGGACTCGAGCATCGCTTGCAGTGAGTCCGCCCACCCGGTCGCCGCGCGCGAGTCGTTGATCAGTATCGCGACCGCGTCGGATGCGGCTGCGGGGTCGAGTGTCCAGCGGAAGAGTTCGCCGGGTGGTCGATGCGCGAGTGCGGCCGCGTGAAGGAGCGACTGCAGAGCAGTGCGGGTCTTCGCCTCCCAGAATCCGCCAGACTCGACACCGCCGGCGCCCAAGCCGGTGCCGGCGGCGAGCCCGGCGGCGCGGATCATCGCGGTGAGTGGGTTTTCGCAGCCGCGGATCGGCGACCATCGCAGCCCCGCAGGAACCCCATCGGCGAGTTGCTGCGGGTCGAACACAGCGACAGGCCCGAGTCGCTCGCGCGCGCGGAGTGTGGCGGTGAGATTGTCCGGACGGGTGGAGGTGGTGACGACGGCGCCGGGGGCATCGAGGATCGCGTTGATGACGATGTGCGCGCCCTTGCCGGATCGTGGTGGGCCGATCACGAGGATCGAGTCCTCAACGCTCGCCCAGATCGCGGCCGACGGGGCGTGGCCTATGAGGTAGCCGACGTCGGTCGCCTTCGCGTTCGTCATGGAGGGTCGCAGGTGGGCGGCTCGGTGCATGAGCGCGGTTCGGGACGCGGCCTTGGCGACGTCCGCGCGGCCGGCGATTCCCTCGATGCGGTGCGGGTCGACTGTTCTGAGGGTTCTTCCGCGTACGACTCGCCAGATCAGGATGCTGGCGCCGACCGCCATGGTGATGAGCAGGCCGGCGCACACCCAGTAGACGACCGGATCGAGGCCCGACGCCTCCAGGGCGGCGCTGGGGTCGCTGGGGTTGAGCAGCACAGCCAGCCCAGCGGCAATCCCGCCGGCGGGCTGGGTCAGACCGGTCATCCAGGTGGCGATTGAGCCTGCCGCGCGGAGCAGCGCCGCGATAGCGGCTCCGGCGATCAGTAGGCCGAGGCTCAAGTTCGTCAGCGCGTCGCCGTAGCTGGCCGGGGCCCCTGGCGGTCTCACGGGCGGGCCCCGCAGGAAAGTGGGAGGGGGAGGAAGGCGCTCACAGGCTGCGGTCGGTTTCGGTGCGAAGGGGCAGGCGCGTCGCTGTGGCGAAGTTGAAGGGGCGGTCGGTTCCGCTGCTATTCGTGGAGTCCAGGAGATCGATCGCGTCGCGGGCGTCGGTGACGATGGTCGCGATCCCTTCCTGGAGCAGGCGGTGACAGCCGGCGCTGGCGGGGCTCGTGATAGGCCCGGGGACGGCACCGATCGGCCTGCCCAGGGCGTGTGCCTGGCCGGCGACGTTGAGGGATCCGGACCGAAACCCTGCCTCGACGACGACGGTGGCGCCGGTGAGGGCCGCGAGGATGCGGTTGCGCTGCAGGAACCGCCACCGTGTGGGGGACGAGCCCGGGGGGAGTTCGCTGATCAGGAGTCCGTGGGATTCCCTGATGCGCTCGAACAGCTGCTGGTTGCCAACGGGGTAGGCACGGTCGAGCCCTGTCGCGAGGACGGCGATCGTCGATCCGGGGTGCGCCATCGTGGCGGCTCGGTGTGCGGCACCGTCGATGCCGTAGGCGCCGCCGGAGTAGATGATCCGACCCTGGGAGGCGAGGTCGGAGGCGAGCTCCATGGTGATGTGTTCACCGTAGCTTGTAGCCGCACGGGCACCCACGAGCGTGATGCGGCTCGCGGTGGCGCCTTCGAGGCAGCTCGGTTCTCCGCTGAGCCACAGGGCGAGTGGAGCCTGGAACCCCAGTTGTTGGAGTTCCGCCGGCCAGCCGAGATCCTCCGTCGTCAGCATCGTGAGCGCTCGGCGTTCCATCTCAGCGAGGATGCGATCGACCAGGCCCGGATCGAGTCGAGGCGCGAGCCTTCGCCGCCAGAGGCTTCCTTCGGCGGGATCGATCGGGGTAGGGAGCGGTGCGCCTGACGTGATGAGCGCGAGAGTTTCGACCGCGCCAACCCGCGCGATCAGGGTGCCGGTGACGGTGTCGCCGGGCTCGGAGGCGGCGGCGAGGCTGATTCGGGCGAGGCGGTCTTCGGAGAACGAGTGGGACATGGTGCCTCCTTGTGTCAGGCAGGTGCGTCGGGGAGCGCCTGCGGTCAGGCCGCCGTCATTCGGGCGGTGGTGTCGAACAGAGCAAGTTCGTCGGGATGCAACTGGTGCTGGACGACGAAGCTGCGGTCTGTGATTCGCCAGAGTCCCTGACCGGTGCCGAGGGACGGGAGCAGGTTCATCTCCGTGCGAGTCAGGCCGAGCGCAGCCGCAGTGGCGCCGAGCTGATCGGGTTCCTGCCGGTAGACGACGCGGGTTTCGGCGTTGGCAAGGAGCGACGAGGCGAGGGCGCGCATCGCCGAACCGGAGTCACCGACATTGTCAAGGTCGGAGAGCTTGTGGAAGACGAGCATGTTTGCGATGCCGAAGTGTCGTGCCAGGCGCCATTGGGCATCCATCCGGCGCAGCAACGCCGGATAGGCCATCAGGCGCCACGCCTCGTCGTAGATGACCCAACGCTGCCCGCCGGACGGATCCGCCAATGCCGACTCCATCCATGCGGATGAGCAGGTCATCAGTACAGAGACGAGGGTGGAGTTCTCTGCGACGCGGGACAGGTCGAGCGACACCATCGGCAGGGATGGATCGAAGCGAACAGTCGACGGACCATCGAACAGCCCCGCCAAGTCGCCGGCGACGAGTCGACGGAGCGCATGCCCAACGAGTCGGCCATCTTCAACAAGCCGCCGCTCGCGATCCTCGGCGATGCTGGGGGAGAGGATGCGTTCGACGACCATGGGCAGGATCGGCACCTCCGCGCTGCGGACGGTGTCCGTGAGGGCGAGATCAATCGCAGTGTGCTCCAGGGGTGTGAGGGAGCGCTCGAGCACGGTCTCCGCCAGAGCCCCGATCAGATCTCGGCGTCGAGAAGCGATCTGAGCGGCCCACTCCGCGTCGGATAGGGCCGACGCGCGGTGTCCTTCGTCGAGGGGGTTGAGACGGTTGCGGAGTCCGTGACCGAGGATGATCGCACGGCCCCCGACCGCCTCTGCGACCGCAGTATGTTCACCCTTCGGATCGCCCGGGACGTAGACGCGGCGTCCGAACGGGAGGGAGCGCGTGTATAGCGATTTGGCGAGAGATGACTTCCCAGACCCGACGATGCCGGCGAGCACCACGTTCGGCGCCGTGATGAGGCCGCGCTGGTAGAGCACCCACGGGTCATAGACGAACGAGCCACCGGAGTAGAGGTTCTGGCCGACAAAGACCCCGGCCGAGCCCAGCCCCGCTTCGGCCAGGAACGGGTAGTGGCCGGCCAGCGTGGCGGACGTGTCTTGATGCTGAGGAAGGCGAAGGCGGCCCGGCATTCGCAATGCTGCCCGCCCCGGCTCACCCGCGGCCGGCAAGTAAGCTGCGGCCCGGGCTTCAGCGCGCTGGGCTGCCCAGCGTTCTTTCGAATCGAGGGCGCGAGTCTTTCGAGCATCGGCCTCGAGCCGAGCGGCGTCGCGCTCGCGGCTGCGTCGCAGATGGCGACGTTCGCCGTGCGGGTTGATCAGGGTGCTGGCGTGCAGCTGTTCATCTTCTTTCACAGCGAGACGCTCCTCGCGCCTGCTCGGTGGACGCTGGGACGCGACGAGATCCAATGCGGCGTGGCGCGCGATGGTGACGGCTCCGCTGGAGCTTTGGTGGCTGGGGACGCATCGCCGAGGTCATCTGCGCCGGAGCGGAAGCGACGCACGAGCGAGACGTAGCCAAGCGTCGGATTATGGATGAGCGCGTACCCGGAAGCCGGGTCCTCGGCGGTATGGTCGGTCGGGCAGTGGGGGATCCCCTCATAGACGTACCCGTTGGCGAGGGCAGCCTCCGTCGTTTCGTCGCCGTAGTCCCAGCGCGAGAGGTGTCGGATAGCTGCCTGGGCACCTGACCGCTCGAGGATGTCCAGCGCTTCGTGAGCGTCGATACCTTGCTGGAACACGACGTTCACCCATCGCTCGCTCTTCTCGATGGGGGCCCATGCGATTTGGCCCGAGTCCTGGGAAGCGAGGTCGGTGGCGCCCTGGGCTGCGTGGAGGAGCTCGCGGGTTCGCACGAGTGCCCACGTGGCGCCGTCTGCTTCGTGTGCGCCCAGGGCTGCATCACCGTCATGGGTGCGCGCGCGTCCACGATGGTGCATGTGCGCATGAGCGAGCTGGTCGGCGACTTGAACGAGTGACCGGAGCGAACCGAGAAGTTCGTCGACGACCAGGTGGAGATCGGCAGGGTTGTCGATGGCGATTGTCGCCTGAGCGAGATCCTTCATCGCACTCGACGCGGCGGCCGCGGTTTGACGGGTAGTCCCGTGAGGTTCCATGACCTTCTCCAATCACTTTTTGACGCGGGGAAGCGGATTTATGTGGGTCGGCACAGCGGGAGCGCGGCAGCTGCGAATGCTTGTGCCTGCTGACCGACCAGCCGACGGGTTTCGCAGGACGCTTGGATCGCCGCCTGCTCGACGGTGGCGACAGCGACGTCGAGTTCCTCCCGGCTGGGAGCAGAAATGCTCATCAGTCCAATGGTTCGGAGCACGCCGTGTCCCGCGGTCAAGTCGGCTTCCTGCTGCAACACGTCCTCGTATTCAGCCGTTGCGGCAGCATCCTCGGTCTGTCCAATGCGGTGCCGTTGGTGAGCGTCGCTGAGAAGCTCCGTCTTCTTCCGGCGGATGTCGCGGGCGGCGCGATCCGATCGCACAGGAATGTAGTGAATGGACAGACTCCGGAGGACGCCGTTGGACAGCACGATGGGCGAAAGGAACCCGGGGTACACCTGCGACCGCGGCCACTCGCTGATCCACAGAACGACGTGATGCGCCGTGTCGCTGCGGAGCCCGTCCCAGCTTTCGGCGATGGCAACGGGGCCGGCGTCGCTAAGCGATCGTCCGATCGACGGATGCCGTTCCAGGCTGAGACTGGTCGCCGGATCGTAAGCCGACCTCAGCACCGCGGCGAGCTGTCCCGGACCCAGCCATTCGCCGACTACAAGATCCGCGGCGCGAAGTGCTGCGGTCACGGCGGCCATCTCCTGGCGGAGGACGCTCGCCGATCCGCGCATGCCTCCACCGCCGGCACGGATCTGTCGGGCGGCTGCTCGGAGATCGACGGCGATGGTGATCGTCGTGGCGTGACGCTCGCCCGCCGGACCAGCGCGATCTATAAGCTCTCGATACGTCGACGCAGCCCAGCCCGCATCGTCCACGCCGTGCCGGTCCCACCAGTCGTCGAGCCCGGTGCCCGAGTCGAGCAGGGTCCGCTCGGAGACCTGCAACCGCGCGATTCGCCCTGATCGGCATGCGCCCGCAAGTACACGACCCCATCCGGTGACGCGCCGATGCTGCTGCTCCGCGGGGTCCAGCAGCGCGAACGCGGGATGGGACACCGTGAGAACCGCAGCCAGGGTCTGCGCGTGCGGATCGTGGATCATCACCGCACCGGACTCGGTGTCGACCCATTCGCGAAGGCGCGCGGCATCGCCGGGGCGCGAGGGTGCCCGCAGGGCGTGGCTGTTCGATCCGCTTGCGGTAGGTGAGTTGTCGGGAGAGCACGCGCCGACACCACCGGGCAATGACGGGCGTCCATTCGACGACCTTGCGACCGCCAACAGGGAGGGTCGCACCAACCACAGCCGAAACCCAAATCGGCGCCGTCCACATGACTGCCTCGGCTCCCGAGATGTAGAGCGCGAGAACGATCGTGAGCAACGCGGATGAGACGGCGAGGAGCTGTGGAAGGGTGAGGCCGAGCAGGATGCCGCGGCGACTGAGCCGCGAGAATTGCACTGGCACGGGTTGGAAGCTCGAGCTCGGTTCCGATCGGGTCATGGTCGCATCTCTCCCCGTCGCGGTGGGACTCTCACGGGTGGGCGGGGTGCAGAGTTGTGGTGTCCTGGCACTGCTACTCCGGCAGGAGCCTCATGCGGGCGGCCGATGGCGCCGGGGTTTTGTGATGCCGACCCCGAGAGGCTGGCCGCGTGACTCTGGGCTGCGGCGGAGCTGCCGACGGCGCTCCCCGCTCTTTGCCCCGCGGTAGCTGCGCCGTGAACGACAGCCGCGCCTGCCGCGATGCCCGCTCCGACTGCGCCGGCCGCGGAGGCTCCCGTGCCGGCGGAACCGCGCGCGGCCGCTGCGGCTTCGCCGGCCGACGCGGTGCCTCGCTTTCCGGTCGCGCTGAGAATCTGCGCGGCGTTGCCCGTCACGGGTCCGGTCGGGATCGGAACGGGGCGGTTCAGGGAGGATTTCGCCTCCTGCTCGCTCGACATGGCGTGGTACATGTCGAAGCCCACGAAGCTGAGGAATTTGTACGTGATGTACGGCGCGAAGGCGGCCACGAACATCAGCACGATCCCTGCGATCGGGTCACTGATCGACGCTAGATCGGCGTCTATCGGCGCGGCGACCTGAGCGACCGCGACCAGGAAGATGACGACAAGCACGAGCTTCGAGAGGATCAGCGCCACGACGAACGCAGTCCATTTGCCAAGCCATCCCTTCGTCGCATCCCAGGTCGACCCTGCGAGTGCGATGGGGCCGAAGACGATGGCGACAAGCAGGAGTGCCTTGCGGATGAGCAACGAGAACCAGACGATCGCTGCGGCACTGATCGCGAGACCTGCCAGAAAGATCGTGACGATCGCGCCAACTCCGGGCGTCGTGATGTTCATCGTCGCAAGGCCTCCGACGAGCAATGCGATTCGATCGCCCATGCCGGCCATCGTGTTCCCCGTCGCCTGAACAATGCCGATCGCGAGTTGGTCCGTGACTTCCAGCAGCAGACCCGTCAGCGAGATCACAACGAACGAGCCGAGGATCGATTTGCCCAGCCCGAGTCCTGCTCGTGAGAGCGCGCTGGGGTCGCGGCGGACCAGTCCCGCGATGAGCTGGAAGCAGAAGAAGATGAGGGTGACGAAGACGGCGACCCCAAAGAGCACATTGAACACGTCGACGTATCCGGGCGCCTTCACATCGACGAGCGTTGTGCTGTCGAATGCGCTCCAGACCGCCTCGAACATCCATGAAGCGGCCGATCCCATCGCAAAGGCGAGCCAATTGAAGGGTGCGGTGATGAGAGATGCGCTTCCCTCACCCACCGCGTCGCATACGGTGGCGATGATCGGCACATCGCAGACGCTCATGGTGGGGGCCTGGTCTTTTCAGCTCGGTCAGACCGTCTGACCGACACCCCAGAAGAAGTTGACGAGGGTGACCGCGGCGCCGCAGACGATCGCTGCGCCACACGAGACGAGAACGCCGAGCTTGCCCCGCGAGGACAGGTGAGGATTGGACGAGTTCGCGCCGAACCCCCACACGATCGCCGCGACGATCAGCGCGAGAACGCTCAGGATGAGGCCGATCGTCATTACTGCACCGACGATGACGCGGAGCTGCTCGATGCCGGGCAGTCCAGTGGCGTTCGGGTCGATGTCGATCACGGCGTGCTCCTCGCTTGACGGATGCTGTCGTGGGGAAGGAGCGCCAGGACTGCCCGTCGGAAGCCCGGTTAGAGACTCGCGCCGATGCCGAGAAGGAAGTTGACGAGAGCGACGGCTGCGCCGGCGAAGACGGCGGTCGCGCAGCTGAGCCACACGCCGAGTCGCGCCCGCGCCGCGGTCTGAAAGTGGCCATGGCCCGCGGCAAGTGCCCATGCGACGGCGCACACGATCAGCATGAGCACGGAGGTGATTAGCGCGAACATCATCAGTGCGCCCACGATGTCGCGAAGCTGGGCTGCGCCGCCGACAGCGCCGAAATCAGGGAAGACCTGAGTGCTCATGATCCGCTCGCGACGCAATCTGCGGGGACGATCCGCCCGCCTGACGCGCCATCGGCGTTGTGTTTCGTGAGCCACTCGATGGCGTTCACCGGGGGATGGTCGCTTCCGTCCGGGTGGATCTCGAGATGGAGATGGGTGCCCGACGAGCGGCCGGACGATCCGACGTCGCCGATGTGCTGGCCGGCGGTGACGGTGCTGCCGGCGATGACGTGCACGCCGGATTCCCACATGTGTGCGTAGTAGGACGCGACGCGCTCGCCATCAACTGTGTGCTCGACGATGATCAGGTTTCCGAAGCCGCCGCTGCGACCGGCGAACGTGACCACACCGTCGGCAATCGCGAGGATGGGAGTCCCGCCCGCGGCGGCGAGGTCGCTGCCTTCGTGAAAGGTCCGGTTGCCCGTGAACGGGTCGGTACGCCATCCGTAACTGGAGGTGTCGGTGTAGGTGCCAGAGGGCAGTGGGAACGCGATTCGAGTCGTCTCCGGGACACGGACCTCGCCTTGCGCTCCCGCGCTCGAAGGTCTTGCAGTGAGGGCGTCGACGATCGCCTCGGCGACTGGCTGGTAGTTCTGATACCGGGCGGGGTACGCACTGACTTCGACCCGCTGCGCAGCGACGCCCGGGTCGATCAACTGCCAGCCGGCGATATCGAGGAGTCCGCCTGGAGACCCTCCATTGGGTCCCGATGCGCCGCCGAAGAACGCGCGCGCTTGGTAGGTCGCGTCCATCAGCTCGGCCACAGTTCCCCATCCGGACGCGGGCCGCATTTGGAAGAGCCCGAGCGAATCATGGTCAGAGGCGTCGCCGTCGTTCGGGTAGGCGGCCGACGCCGGATACGCGGTTGTGTTCGACAGCATGCGAAGCGTCGACTCGGTGAGTGCAGCCATCACAGCGATGACAACTCCGGAGCGACCGACGCCGACAGTCTGCGCGCCGACGGTCATGATTGTGGCGGCGTGGCTGAGCTGCTGCCTGTTGAGAGTGATCGCATGACCGTCGCGCGTCCGGGCCGTCAGCGACTCCGGAATCGAACCGACGACCAAGTTGCTGAGCGAGCACGACATGACCACCGGGCTGAGAAGCGTCGCGACCACGATCAACCCGACCGACGGGAACACGAGCACGAGGACGATGAGACTGCCGACGAACTTCGCCATCTTGTCACTCGAGCGGCTCGTTCAATCGCGAGAGACGCAACAGACGACATTCGCCCGCGCGTGGACACGCCAGGAAGACGGTGAACCTGACATCGCTGGAAGTCGCGATCACCTCGTCATCCCAGATGCCTTCGCGATGCCGCACACCGCTGATCGTGTATGCCGTCGCACCCGGAGGCAGCTGGCCGGGGGCTGCCTGCGCCACGGCCGCCGCCCACGCTTTGGGAATTTCAGCGGAATCGATGGTGAGCCATTGCCGTGTCCCGTAGAGCTTGAGTTGCTCCCACTGCTCACTCGAGGGCATGTACGCACGCACGTCCGAGGCGAGCCCTGCCGCCTCCTCAGGATCTGCGACTTCGACGAGCGCCTGCGCCCAATCCGACGGTCCCATCGAGCCGCGCGTGTCCCAGCGGAACAGCGTGAGCGCCACCGAGTGTCCGAATGTCGCTGCGCTGGTCGTCGCGGGCAGCGCCCGTGGTTGACCGATCGAGGGCGAGACGGATGCGCTCGTCGCGCTTGCCGTCGGCGAATCCGTCCGAGCGGATGCTGGTCCCCGAAGAAGCCCGTACACGCCGACCGTGATCAGGAGAGCCAGGATGAAGGCGCCGACTATCACAGTCACGATGACCATCCGGCGGCGGCGCTGAACGTGCATGAGATATCCCGTCGGCTCGGTTCAGTAGTCGACGGAGAGGTGCGCGCGGGAAGCCCCGGTCCGGGATCAGCTCGCGCGTTGCGACGTTGTCGAGCGATCGTCGCGTAGCTCGCGGATGCGGTGGGCAAAGCTCAGACTGCCCTCGAGTGTCGCCTCGAACCGGTGCCACTCCTCCTGCGTGAGCCCCGCGGCGATCACCGTCGGATCGAATCTCTCCCACCAGCCCGCGAGGTCATCCCAGGTGAAGACAAAGCGCTTGAGTTCAGCGGTCGCGACCCGCCGAGGAGAGCTATTCGGTGCACTGGTGCCCTGTGAACGGGTCAGCGCCCTTACGGCGAACTGTTTCGGGTCTTCACCCCACGACGGCTGTTCGCCGGCCCGAATCTTTGCCGCGGCCTGGACAGCGGCTTTCTGCGCTTCGGGAGATTCCGCCTGCGATTGGGCAACCCCATCCAGTTCCGTGAGGACCTGTTCCTCGCTCACGCGACGGAAGGCCGGAAGGACAGGTGCGCCGTTTGCGACCGCGTCGAGTTCCTCTTCCGCGTGCCGGCGCACCTGAGCGGGGAGCGACGAGTCATCGGCGATGTCCTGCAGCCGGCCGATGCGATCCAGCGTTGTGAACGAGCGTCGACCAGTGACGAGGAGGGCGGCCTGGGTTCTCGTGTCGCTGTCGTTCCTTTTCGACGGTGCCGTTAGCGTAACGGCGCCGTCAGGATGTTCTGGCTTCGCCGGGGCACCGAATCGAGATGCGATCTGTCGGCGTGTCGCGTCTTCCGCGAGAAGTGCCTTGCACTCGCGGTACAGCGCGGCCGCCTCGGTAGGTGACAGCGGTTTGTGCAGAGCATTCTCGTCCTGCTCGGCGAGCAGTTGGGTCAGGCGGTCTGAGATGCCAGCGCGCACCCAGACGCTGACGGTGCGGACACCGAGCTGCCGGAGCGCAGCGAGTCGGCGTGCGCCGCAGACGAGAACTCCTTCAGGTGTGACTGTGATGGGCTGCAGCAGTCCTTGCCGCTCGATCGATTCGGCCAGCGTATCGATGTCACCGAGGTCGACGCGGTGTCGCGATCCGACGCGGATGGAGTCGACGGATCGTTCGAGCTCGATGTGCCCCTGCTGCTTCATGGTCGTCGGCGGGGCAGGTTCTCGAGAAGTCCAGCGAGCAGGCGGTCATCGTGGAGCAGCGACTCCAGGGATTCGCCGACGAGGAGACGCAGCAAGATGCCACGGCCAGCCGCCGTGTTTTGCTGCGCGGGGTCGGGGGACCCGAGCAGCGCACGGAGCATCGCGCGCCATGCCGTCTGGGGAACGTCTAGCAACGCTCGAGCGGCGTGGTCGCGGCGGAGCTGCTCGAACGCAGTTGCGCGAGATGCGGCATCGGCGAGTCGTGCGCACACGTATTCGACGCCGGCGCGAGCGGTATCGGCGTACCAGCCCACCAGCGCGAAGAGGGCTATCGCGTCTTCCATCGCCGATTCAACGGCGACCGTCTCCTCCGAAACGTGGTAATCGGGTGGCTGAACCCGGAAGGCGGGGTGGTAGTCGACCAGGGCATTCTCTCGATCGCTGAACCGTTCGGCGTCGTGGAAGACCGAGTAGCGGGGCCGCCGCGCCTGGTGGACGGAGCACATCAATCCGCGCGCCCGTTCCTCGGCGATGCACGTCACCTGCACCGCCCGTGTCACAAGGGCCCACGGGTCCTCTGCGTGCCGCGTCGACGTGACCCGCATGGCATCGAACGCTGCGGCCGCCGCTTCCCACGGGTCGAGTCCGTGCTTGCGAGCGAGCGCCGCGTATCGGGAGGCCGCGTAGCTCATGAGATCGGCGACCTCACGGTCCGATTGCCATGCCCCGCCTCCTTCGCTGCTCATGCGGTCGAGCACCGCTCGAAGACCTTCCGAGTCTTTGAACGTCAAGTTCTTGGCGTGGCTGGATTCCGGCATGCTGGCACCTCCTGGTTGGAAGGTGCGCAAGCTATGCAGTTCTCCGGCGGAGGATGAGCGGCCGTGCGCATTGGAGAAGGGCATCATCGATCAACTCCGGCCGAGCGCGTCTCGATCGGCGCGCGACCGACTCCGCCCGAATGCATCGAGCGGCGCAAGCGAAGCCCTGCGATTGCGGATGGCCTGTCGAGTGGCGTCTACTGGATGCCTCAGCCGCCGCGCGAGGTCGGCCTCGAGGTCAATGCCGCGACCCGCGATGCGTCCGCTGCCGGAACTGATGAGGTCCGACATGCGAACCCATGTCACGCCGTTGCCTGACGTGACGACGTTCGCTCGGAGTCGCTGTTCGACGGCGGCGCGATCGAATCCGGCTCGGTTCGCAGGCACGCGGTGGGGGTCGATGTCGGGGGTATGGGAGGTTGCGACCAATTCGATCGCCTCGCGCTCCGTTGGCGTGACGTGGGCGCCTTGTTCGTCGACGTGGGATGTCTCGTTCATCGCTCAACTCCGTTCTGCGAGTTCGTTCCGTGTCTCTGCATCCGGCACTCGGCCTTGTAGCCAACGTCCAACCGTCGAAGGATGGACGCCGAAGCGTTGCGCAATGGCGCGGTTCGACCACCCGGATGCGCGAAGTTCGGCGGCGTCGTCCGGGCCGCCTGGAGTCAGCGCACTTGAAGCTTTCGAGGCGACCACGCGAAACTCCAAGTCCTCCTCGGCGACGACGCGGGCCGATCGCCGCGCGGCTTGAGCGACGGGCGCGGGCCCTGCCGCTACAGACGCATGCCGGGTGAGCACGGAAGTGAGGTGAGTGATGGCAAGCAGAACGAGGGGTGGCACGGCCGCTACCGCCGCCGCCAGCACGAGGGGCACATCCGAGGTCGCGGTCACCACGGCGTGCAATGCGTTTCCGGTGACGGAGATGAGGGCGCCAGCGAAAAGCAGCGTCCAGGGGTACCACGCCGCGCGAGTCCCGGCCAGCACGACGACGGCGACTGTCGCCACGACGATGATGCCGTCGACGATCAGAGGCCACGCCCAGGCCTGTTCCGTACCCAAGCCGCTGCGCCGGGCGAGGTCGGCCAATGACGTGAACGACAACCAGAAGGCGCCGGCCGCGATGAATACGGTTCCGACGACCGCGGTGAGCATGGCGAGTCGAATCCCACTGCCCGAACGGTTCATGGAAGGCTCCGCATCGACGTCGACACGTGCGGTCGAGTCGGAGCGCGGCCGACCGCGCTCATGCTCGTGCTGGCCGGGCTCAAGTGGGTATGCCGGCACGCGGAGGAGACGGTTCGCTCGATCTCTCTCGGGTCGAGGCCGATGCGAGTGGCAGCGGGCCCGAGGACCTCGAGAATGGCGTCCGCGGTTTCGCCCGCCTCGCTCATCCGGCACGCGGCCCAGAACAGTCCGTGATTGCGCTCGCCCTCCCTCAGCCGGGAGACCCACAGCGAGAGCGCTTCGCCGCTGATGCCGTGAGTGCCCTGGCGCTCCTGTCGCGCGGGCCGAGGATCCACGAAGTCGCGCAGGGCGCCGGCATCGACGGGGCGGGATGGAGCAGATGAGAGGGACAACGGACGGTAGCGCCCCGTACCGGTCGAGACGATGGCGACGGACGGCGGCACGACGACGTACCCGCCGTCGCCACGGAAGTCGATGTGGCAGCGAGCCGCCTGCCAGCAGCGCTGGGGAATCGGCGCCGCCGGGAAGTAGACATGCAGACCGCCCGACGGCGTTCGAACACGAGCAAGCTCTCCGTCGAGCAAGCCCGCATCCAGAGCTCGCTGGAGCATCGTGAAACCAGTCCCGTCCGACTTGACATCGACATCGACGACATCGATCCCCGCCTTTGCGCCGGTGGGCATCCCGATGTTGGCGTGGGGCGTGTGGCGCCACCATGCGGCGACCCTGTCAATGTCGTGCGTGGCGTCGAGGAATCCCGCCCCGGTCAGCGGTCGCTTGCCCCCTGGTTCGCATGGGAAGATCGGCAGACCCGCGGTCGCGAATTGGATGGCCGCGCGGCGCGGATCCACGTGCGCGACGGCCAGCAGCACCTCTGCGATGTTCACGCCATGCTCCGCGTTGGGTTTGGCCCTGCGCTATGCGGAGCGGCCGAAGTGGTCCGCCGAAGGGATTCGCGCGCGGGCGGGCGTTCCGGGCCGGGCAGGATAGCCGCGCTGACCTGTTCGGTGGGCAGCGCCTCGAGAATGGCGACCGCCGCCCGCCGCACCCGCTCGCCGGTCTGCTGGACAACGGCGACGGCATCCGCATCGGGAACGGAAGTGGCCCATCCGGTGACGTACGGGATCGTGTAGCTCTGTGTGTCCATCCCGTGTGCGGCCGCGACCATCAGCGCGACGGACTCTGCCTCCACCTCGCCGATGCCGCGGTGCGTGAGTGCTTGGTGGTGCGGCCCGTGCAGCCGGATGTGAGCGAGCTCGTGCGCCAGAGTCTTCGTGCGCGCGGCGGCATCCATATCTTCCCGAACCGCGACCTGCCGATGCGAGAAGTCAGTTCGTCCGTTGGCGCCGTCGAGGGAAGCCGCATCGGTGACCATCGACAAGCTGAACCCTTCTTCTTCGATCAGAGCGGTCAACCCGCTCCACAACCCGGCAGGTGCATCGCCGAGAAGGAGCTGAGGTCGCGGAGGTTCCGCGATTGGCGGGCCGCTCGTCTGCGCGATGTCCCAGACATACGCGGGCCGCGCGCCGGTGATGCCCGTGCGCACAGCCTCGCCAGGACGGGGGCGCTCCCGTGGCGCGAGCATGCGCCATGACGCGGCATCCAGTGGTGTCGTCGTCGCAAACCTTGCCGTCCGCGGCGCGAAGATCATGTAGCCGTGTTGGCCGGCCACCACGCTGCGGCCGAGTGCCTGCCATTGCTTGAAGCCGGCGACATGTGTTGGCGTGGGCTCGCCTACCGTTCCCGCCTCGAACGCGGCCGCGTGCTGTGCCCAGATCAGCAATGAGTTGTTGAACGACCGCGAGCGGAACCGAGCTGCGAATTCGAGTGCCCGCTTCCAGTCGTCGCTCTCGATGAGGGCCTGGACAGAACGGACGAGTCGATCATGCAACTCGTTGAGCTTCGACTCGGAGTCGGGTCTTGCCATCTGGTCGGACACGACGACCACCTCTCCTGAGTGATGGCGCGCCTTCTGTGCGGTGCGTCCATGACACTGAGGTGCTCCATGGGGAGCTGATGGGGCACTTCGCGAGACCGCACCGCAGGAGCGGGGTCATCACGTGCGAGAGTGCAAGGTTGATGGGCCCGCGAGAAGTCACTCCGGGCGACGGTTCGAGAGCCAGCGGCTTCTATACGAAGCTGGGCCGTAGCCGAGATCGGTGCTGTCGTCACCTCCGTTGAGCATGCTCAAGTCTTCACTAGCTCTGGTGTAGCACTGACTTTGAGCATGCGCAACCGTTGTTTTGAGCATGACCAACGAGTACATTGAGCATGCCCAATCGATGGGTACCATAAACAATCGAGCGACGATGCCTTGCCTTGCCCGAGGGTGAAGGGTGGTCCAGCGGAATGACGGACGACGACAACAAGTCAGCGGCGCAGGATCTGGCGAAACGCCTGAGACTCCTGCTCGATGTCTCCACCGCCGAGTCAGGCGCCGAGCCGACCTATTCCGAAATCTCGGCGTTCCTCGAAGCGCGAGGCACGAGCCTCTCGCGATCGCGTTGGACCTACATGGTCAATGGGCACCGATACGTCCGGGACCCTCTGATCGTCGATGGCCTCGCGGCCTTCTTCGATGTCGACGCACCATTCCTGCTCGGTGACGAGGACGCACCGACGCCTGAGAAGGTGAATGCCCAACTCGACCTCATCCGTTCCATGCGGGCGGCGCGGGTCAAGTCATACGCCGCGCGAACGCTAGGGGATGTGTCGCCCAAGGCGCTTCAAGCGATCAGCAAATACCTGGATGAGGAAATGAACCAAACCTGAGCAGTGCCACGTCGGTCCTCGCCGGCCCCCAGTGCGCATGCTCCCGGAAGGGAGTGGGACACGTGAACATCGAACAGACCGTGTCAACGGCCGTGGAAGACCTCGCGCTGGGCAGCGCTTTCAGCTTCGACGCATTGGTCATGGTGCTCCAGAAGCGCCGCGGGAGAGCGCTTCGAATCGTAGAACTCGCCGACCTTGGTGCGCACGACGGCATCTGCGCGGTGTGGCTCATCAGGGACACCGAAGACCTTGTGCTTCACGCACATAGCGACTCGGTTCTTCACCGGCAGCAGTTCGTTCTCCATGAATTCGCGCACATGATCCTCGGCCACGGCGATGACGACGATTGCCCCGCTGACGACCTGCTGCTTCCCGACATCCCGCCGTACACGCGCCGCCGGCTCCTCGCCCGGCAGGACCTCGATTGCGAGAGCGAGGTGGCCGCAGAATCGCTCGCCGACCGTCTGGCCGCGGCGATCCGTGGGTCGGCGTTCGCGGAGTCTCGGTACTTGGAGATCTTCGGATGATCCAGGCAGCTATAGCGACTCTGATGTGGGCGCTCGTGATCAGCCTGCTGGTCCTGCGGCGCAGGCGGACAGAACGCAGCATCACCTACGCCGCGATCACCATCGCGATCGCCATGACGCTCAGCGTCGATGCTGTCTACGCACCCGTCGACGCGCTCCTTGGCGGCTCGAACGGTGGGACTCTCATCGCAGACGCAGCGTTGATGATCGGCGTCTTCTTTCTCGGCCGCGGCATCATGAAGGCCGCTGAGTATCGGCCGCTTCCTGTGCGAATCGCACTCGGCTCGGCCACGCTCGTCGTCGCACTCGTCGCGCTCGTGATCGCATTCCTCCTCATCGACACGGGCTCGACGACCACGAACTTCATGCTCGACCTCGGCAGCCAACCGGCCGCGGCCGCCTACTCCATCATCCAGTTCACCTACTACGGCATCGTCGTCGCTGCCATGGGGGCGGTCGCGATCCGACAGTTCCGCCTCCGCACCGGCATTCAGCGGGTTCCGGCCGCCTCCCTCATCATCGGCGCTGTGTTGGGGGTCTCACTGAGCATCGGCGTGATCGTCATGGATGTAACCCACCTTGCGGGGAACCTCGACCTGATGACTGCGGTAGGGACTTTGTATGGACCGCTGTTCCTCCTCACGTTCGTCTTCCTTTGCGTCGGCCTCGCGGGCCAGCCGGCACTTCGCTATCTCAGTGAGCGCAAGAGGCTGACCCAAACCCAGAGTTTCGTTCAGCAACTCACTCCGCTGTGGGATGCCGCGACCCGGGTCCGCCCAGGACTCAGGCAGCGGGGTGCGACAGCGATCCGGCTCGAGGACCCCGAGACCGTGCTTCATCGAGAGGTGGTCGAGATCCGGGACGCGATGATCGACCCGCGAGTCGAATTCGATCCGACCAGTGAAGACCGTCAACTGCTGGAGCGTGCAGAGGCACATCTGCTTGGCTCAGATGCGCGATGAGTCATCCTCGTCGCGGATGAGAGATCGGGCGGGGGAGTGCGCACACTGACAACGCTGGGATGGATGCTGGGTGCTGTAGCCGCATCGGCGCTTGCCGTCGGCGAGAGCGTCGCTCGCAGGCTGACTGCCCCACCGGGTCCGCGGACCTTTGATCTCTCGATTCTGGATGTCGAGATCGATGACGGCGACGTCGTGGTCGTCCTCGATCGAACCCGGCAGACCATCGCACGCGGCTCCTACACGCTGCTGTTCGAGGTTGGAGGATGGGCGCAACTCGCGGCGGATGTGATGGAACGAGGGCCGGATCGTGTTGCGCGGCGCGTAACGAAGTTGTCGGCCACCCGCGTGCCTGCGATTGGTGATCGTGTGTCGTGGAGTGGGATCTACTACACGACGCCCACGGAAGCTGATCTCGACGCCAAGGAGGTGCGGTTGTCGACTTCCGCCGGCGACGCGCCGGCGTGGCTCATCGACGGCGATTCGTCGGGCGCTTGGGCGATTCACATTCATGGCATGGGGAGTCCGCGATCGGGGCCGCTTCGTGGGGCACGAGTAGCGGCCGCGCGGGGCTACACCTCACTCGTCGTGACCTACCGCAATGACGGCGACGGGCCCTGGGCTGGACGCCGGCGGTCAACGCTCGGTGCGACTGAGGTCGATGACGTCGCCGTTGCAATTCGGTATGCCGTCGACCACGGCGCGCAGCGGATCGTTCTCTTCGGATGGTCAATGGGCGCCGCGATCGCATTGCGCCTTGCTGCAGACCCGACACACTCCGTGCACGTCGATTCACTCATCCTCGAGTCACCCGTGCTCGACTGGATCGCAACCCTGAAGGCCAACTGCGTCCGCGCAGGCCTTCCTGCCGGTACTGGACTGCTCGCCGTCCCATGGCTCTCGCTCGGTCCGCTTGCTCGCACTCTCGGGCTTCCCGGCCCGATCCCGCTGCGCACCCTGAATTGGATAGTCCGTGCGCGCGAACTTGCGAAGCCGACACTGATCCTCCATGGCGCACGTGACGATTCGGCGCCGCTCGAGGTCAGCCGAACGCTGGCCGCAATCCGCCCCGATCTCGTTCAGCTCGACGAGTTCGATGCGGCCCACACGATGACCTGGAACTCTGACCCCGAGCGCTGGCAGGCGATCGTCTCCGATTGGCTGACCTCTCGCCATCCATCGACCTGACCGAACCTCCGTCGCCTCTTTCGCAGACACCCCCTCACTGGCGGCCACGCCTCTTGCAGATCGAGGGTGCGCACCTCCCCGGAGAGGAGCGGGGGTGTCGCGGTGACGGTCTCGATGCGGGTCATGAGCGCCGGCGACGGCTACAAGTACCTGCTCCGCACTGTGGCCGTGGGAGACGGTTCCCGCTCGCTCTCCACGCCGCTGACGCGCTACTACAGTGCGGAAGGCACCCCGCCCGGCCGGTGGATGGGGGGCGGCGTGGGCTCGCTAGGCTCCAGCATCCGCGAGGGAGACACCGTAAGCGAAGCTCAGCTGCAGCTGCTGATCGGAATGGGGCGCCACCCGTCCAACGGTGAACCCCTCGGTCGTGCGTACCCGGAGTACGCCAAGGATGGGGAGACTGGCGGGTCCCGCCAGCGCGCGGTGGCCGGTTACGACTTCACGTTCTCAATTCCTAAGTCGGCGAGCGTGCTGTGGGCCGTCGCCGATGCGGTGACGCAGGAGCGCATCGCTCGGGCACACCACCGTGCCGTTGCCTACGTCGTTGCGTACATGGAACGCGAGATTGCGGCCACGCGCACGGGCGCCACAGCTGCCGACGGGGCGGTTGCGCAGGTCGACGTGAACGGGCTCATCGCCACGGCGTTCGATCACTTCGATAGCCGCGCGGGGGATCCGCATCTGCACACTCACGTCGTAGTGAGCAACAAGGTGCAGACCGCACTTGACGGCAAATGGCGTTCTCTGGACGGCCGCCCTCTGCATGCCGCAGTCGTCGCATTGTCCGAGTTGCACGAGGCGATCTTCAGCGACGAGCTCACCCGCGCACTCGGCATCGATTGGGAGGGGCGCAGTCTTGGACGCGACCGAAACACGACGTGGGCGATCAGCGGCGTCCCCGAAGAGCTTGTCCAAGCGTTCTCCACTCGCGCACACGCGATCGATGACGAGACGGACCGGTTGATCGCCTCCTACCTCGCGACGCATGGTCACCGTCCTGCCCGTGCAACGATCATGAAGCTACGCGCGCAGGCAACGCTTACAACGCGTCCCGAGAAGCAGCTGCACTCGCTCGCCGAGCTGACTGCCGGATGGCGCAACCGCACAACGCACGAGCTCGGGCGTGACGCAACATCCTGGGCACGCGCTCTTGTCACGAACAGCGGGAAGCCCACGCTGACACGCATGACGGACGTGCCATCTGATGCTCTCGCGGCACTCGGCGCAAGCGTCATGGTCGCAGTCGCCGAAAGGCGGACGACGTGGCGCCGCTGGAACCTCATCGCCGAGGCTGCACGTCAGACCATGCCGATGCGATTCGCAACAGCATCCGATCGTGAAACGCTCGTCGAGCTCGTCGCCGACGCCGCCGAGAACGCGTCTCTGCGGCTCTCGCCGCCAGAGATTGCGGAGAGCCCCGTTGCATTCAAGCGCGCCGACGGTTCGTCCGTGTTCCGCGCCCGCCAGAGCGCCGTGTTCACAGCCGAGCTCCTGCTTGACGCCGAGTGCCGGCTACTCGACCGATCTCGCACCACAAGCGCGCCGCGCATGACCACCTTGCAGATTCCATCCGCAGGGCATGAACGCGTTGCGCTCGGGACCGACCAAAGAGTGGCTCTCGACCGGATCGTCAGCTCGGGCCGCGCCGTCGATCTGCTTGTCGGGGCTGCTGGGACGGGCAAGACGACGGCGATGCGAGCACTTCGCAACGCCTGGGAGTCCGCCTACGGTCGCGGATCCGTCGTCGGGCTGGCGCCATCGGCGGGAGCGGCGCACGTGCTCGCTGAGGAACTCGGCATCCCTACCGAGAACACCGCCAAGTGGTGGAGCAACCACCTGACCCGCGGCGAGGCCTTCTCGGTGGGGCAGTTGGTGATCGTTGACGAGGCATCGCTCGCCGGCACGCTCTCGCTCGATCGAATCACGGGGATTGCGGAGCGTGCGGGGGCGAAGGTGCTCCTCGTCGGCGACCATGCGCAACTTCAGGCTGTCGATGCGGGCGGCGCGTTCGCCCTGCTCGTGCACGATCGAGACGACGTGCCCGAGCTCGTCGACATCCACCGGTTCCTCCACGCGTGGGAAAGGGATGCATCCATTCAGCTGCGTGATGGGAATGACGAGGCGATTGACGCTTACGCGGAGCACGGCAGGGTGGCCGAGGGGGACTGGGACGCGATGATCGACGCGGCCTACGCGAACTGGCGCCAGGACGTGCGACGTGGCAAATCGAGTGTCCTCGTTGCGGATTCCAACGACGCCGTTGCATCGTTCAACATCCGCGCCCGCGCCGAGCGGATCCTCGCCGGTGAGATCACGGGACCGGACGAAGTGATGTTGCGCGAGGGTGCGGCAGCAGTCGGTGACATCGTGATCACGCGGCGAAACGATCGCTCAATGCGCGCGGGGAGAACCTGGGTGCGCAACGGCGACAGATGGAGCGTCACTGCGCTCCGCCGCGATGGCGGGATGCTGGTGCGTCGAGCTGGCCGATCGTGGGGAGCGACCGTCGCACTGCCCTCTGCATACGTCGCTGAACACGTCGATCTGGGCTACGCGATCACCGCTCACCGGGCACAAGGCATCACGACCGACACGGCTCATGTGCTGGTGCGATCGGGGATGACCCGGGAGAGTCTCTACGTCGCGATGACTCGCGGACGCGAAACGAACACGGCCTACGTCTCCATCGACAGGCCGGAAGCTGCCCACGCCGGACCGCACCCCGGGGACCCGATCGACGCGACCGCGCGGACTGTGCTTCACGGAGTGCTCCAGCATGTCGGTGCGGAACTGTCTGCGCACGACACGATTGCCGCGGAGCAGAACCGTTGGGGCTCGATCGCACAGCTCGCCGCTGAATACGAGACGATCGCAGCCGCCGCCCAGCACGACCGCTGGGTTGTTCTGGTCGAGGGCGCTGGCCTGACGAGCGCCGAAGCCGCGGCGGTGCTGAGCTCGGACGCATTCGGTCGACTGACAGCTGCGCTCCGCCGGGCCGAGGCCGATCACCACGATGTGCGCCAACTGCTTTCCGCGCTTGTGCGGTCACGCCGTTTCGATGGGGCCGGCGATGTCGCGACGGTCCTGTTGTCCCGCCTCGAGAACGCGACGGCGAAGATGGACAGTGGGCTCGGGCGGAAGGCGTCGCGAGCGATTGTGGGGCTCATCCCCGAGGCTCTCGGCCCGATGGCGCCCGAGATGCGTCGCGCGTTGGACGAACGAAAGGCGCTGATCGAACGCCGAGCCCAGGGTCTTGCGGAGACTGCTCTCGCGCGACGCCAGGCGTGGGTCGGCGCACTCGGCGTCGCGCCGGAGGGATCATCCCGTGCGGCTTGGGTGCGTCAGGCTTGCATCGTCGCCGCATACCGCGACCGGTACGGGGTGACGAGCCATCGTCCACTCGGCGGCGTTCCGACAGGCAGCGCGCAGGAGCGCGATGCTGCTGCTGCCCGTGTTGCGATCCAGACGGCGCAACGCCTGGCACACCGAGCACATGATCAGGTCTCCGGCGCGCCGGAGCGTGTTCGTGACAGGGCGGCACCGGGCCGGTAGTGGCCTTTCATTTGTCGGCTACCCGTCTTACCCTGTCACCAGGCAATCTCTCACGCGCCGCCGCTCGTTGCGGCGGTATGACGGGCCGTCGGCCAGTCCTTCCAGGTTCTCATTGCCGGACACATGGAGGGCAGCCGCATGTTCGGACTCGTCTGGATGCTCAGCATCCGTATCCGCGTGTTTCTGCGTCGGTTCATGCCGACCAACATCCTTCTTGGTGCGATCTTCACTCGGCGCGGTCTGAAGTGGGGGCTGCCGGCGATGGTCTTGGCGGGGGTCTACTTCGTGGCCGCCGCGCTCTGTGCGGGAGCCATCAGTCAGGGCGCGCCCGGCTGGCTGAACCTCCTCGTGCTTCTCTGTCTGTGGAATGCGCTCAAGTTCGTCGCGGTCGGCCCCGCAAGTCTCTTCTGCCTGCTGCGCGTGCGGATGGGTGAGGCTCGGATCCGACGCTTGGAGCGGGCGGCGGTGCTGAGCGACGGGGTCCCGCTCGAGCGCGCGACCCAGGCGCCCGCTCGGGTTATGCACTGAACTTCGCTGACGGCGTGCCGGAGGTCTCCATCACACGCGGGTTCCTCCGCACTCGTACTCGCACTCGACTCACTCAAGGCTGGCGACGGCGGATGAGCCTGTGGCCCCCCGGGCTGCGCGTCCACGATGTGGGCGCGGTTACGGGCCTCCGCGTGCACCTGACTGACGAAGTGGCAAAGGCCGATAGAGCGGGTGTCTGGCGTGACCCAGCCGTTGCGCTCGCCGAGCCATCGAGACCCGAGGACTGGGACCATCAAGTATGAACCGTGACGCGGCAGACGAGATTGTCCAGAAAGCCGGCATCCTGGCCGTGCTCTACTATCCCGAGATTCACGCCGATGACCCGGACTATCGTCTGGCGAATGACGTCTCCTGGGTCCTCGAGGAAGCAGGGGAGTTCGCAGAAGGCGATCGCGAAATGCTCGTCGACATCGTCAGTCGGGTCATCATCGATCCGACGGGGAATCGCGAAGCACTCACCGACTTCGTCTACGGGCTGGTCGAAGACGGCGATTAGCCAATGCCCGACCGCCGGTACTACGAGGCTCACCGTGAGGAGATGCTCGCAGCGAGCCGAGCATGGAAGGCAGCGAATCCCGAGAGAGCGCGCTCCCACAATCGGAGATCGGCGCATAAGGCTGCCGAAAGGCGGCGCATCGTCGAGCAGCGAAAAGAGAGTGGGCGCGCCTGGTACGCCGAGCATCGTGAAGCCGAACGTATGCGGGCTCGTCGCTTTCGGCTAGAACATCCCGAAAAGGTCCACGAATACCGCGCCCGGTTCCAGGAGCGTCACCCCGAACGGGCGGCGGAACAGGCGCGTCGCGCGTCGGAGCGATGGCATGACAAGAATGCGGAGGCGATTCGAGAAGAGCAGCGCATCGCTGCCCATCAGCGTCGTGCAAGCGATCCCGACGCCTACCGGCGGTGGTACCAGGCGAATCTCGAGCAGCAGCGAGCCCGCGGACGGGAGGCCAGTCGGCTTCGCAGCCGATTGAAGAACCTGGGGTTACCGACGCGTCGCGTTCGGCACACGTACTCAAATGAGCGTCGGGCCAATGACCGAGCTAGCGCGGAGTTCTTCAGCCGTCGCCGCTCCGCAGCAGAGATGCATCGGCTGCGGCGCGAGGGTGAATCAGTCTTCCGCCGTCCGACACGAGCCCAGCTCGCGGTGCTCGAAGCACGTCGTCGAGTCATGAGCCGTGAAGAACTCGCGGCGGCAGGTACCCATCTTCAGGAGCGATTGCGTGCCGCAAAGGCTCGAGATCTCGCGCGGGCGTTCTTCCCCGAGGTTGCAGGTCGGCTCTATCACGCGCGTCAGGATCGACTCCGTTGCGAGATTCAACTGGACTCGATTGCCCGCCGAGTTCGCGGCCGCGAGCCCTACGACGTGGAGTCGGAGCTGCGGCGTCGCGTCAAGCAGGAAGCTAGCGAACTCGCTCTGACGCTCGCCCAGCGGAGCGCTGACGAGGACCAGATGAAGCGGCTGATCGACCATCGCCTTCCGACATCGCGCCGATCATCGCGGTCGGTGCTTGCCCCGGCTGGGGTTGTGAAGCACGTGTCGCCGGCCGACTCGCAAGCGCACCGGCGGGGGGAGTCAGCCTTTGAGATTCGGGACCTGCCGAATTAGCGCGCGCGCTTGTGGCACCATCGCGCTCGACTTCAACGCGCGGGGCAAACGCGCATAACTATCGCAACTGCCGCCCCTCTCCTTTGTGGGCTGTGCGCCGTCGGCCGATCTGTGCGCTTGAGGACCGGTGAGCGTGCGGGGCGCCGGCGCCAGAAGCCAATGTTCCGGGAGCCTCGTTCTGCAATCGATATGCTCCGCACATGTGGCCCTGGACTTCGCCTCCTGTCACGCGTCCTAGCGGGCGTGTTGATCAAGAAGGTGCGGGGTGGCCAGCCGCCGCGAGTTGCGCGGGAGAATGGGCGTGTGAAGATCCAGGTGCTGCATATCGAGGATTGCCCGAATTGGCAGGAGGCGGGCGATCGAGTACGGCTGGTGCTCGACTCGATCGGACGGGGCGATGTTCCGGTGGAGTTCGTGTTGATCCGCACCGAGGCTGAGGCGGTGAGCTCTGGTTTCGCGGGCTCGCCCACGATTCTTCTGGACGGTCAGGACTTGTTCCCGTCCCAGGGGAACACTGCCGACTTGGCGTGCAGGGTCTATCTGACCGAGCGCGGCTTTGCAGGTGCGCCGACGGTGGGACAGCTTGAGCGCACGCTGCAGGAGCGCGAAGCGCTCAGCGGAGATCGGTCTTGATCCAGATCAGCGCCGCGGCGAGGCTGACGGCGGCTCGGTAGTTGCGGGCGAGTTTGTCCGAGCGCATCGCGATGCCGCGCCACTGCTTGAGACGGTTGAAGCAGCGTTCTACGACGTTGCGTCCCTTGTAGCGTTCCTTCTGCTTGTCGCCGAAAGCGATCGGCCGGCCCGGCTTCTTGCGGCGGTGCGCGATCTGGTCGTCCCGCTCGGGGATGGTCGCCGCGATCCTCCGGTCGCGGAGCCAGGCGCGGTTCGCCCTTGAGGGGTACCCCTTGTCGGCGAGCACCCGGTCGGGGCGGGTGCGGGGGCGGCCCTTCCCGTCGCGGGGAACGCGGATGTTCTCCAGCACCGCGCTCATCATCGTGGTGTCGTTGATGTTCCCGGCGGTGATCATCATGCTCAGCGGCCGGCCGCGGCCGTCGCAGACCAGGTGCAGTTTGGTCGTCAGCCCGCCGCGGGAGCGTCCGATCCCGTGATCAGGCGGCTCGGACCACGGATTCTTGTGATTCGGCACAGCCCCCTGTGTCCCGGGCGAGGGTCGCGCCGTGCTGATGCACGCGCGCGATCGTGGAGTCGATCGAGACGACCCAGTCGATTTCCCCAGCGGCGTCGGCCTGCTTCTGCACCTCGGTGAGCAGCTTCTGCCAGGTGCCGTCCCCGGCCCACCGGTTGAACCGCTTGTAGATCGAGTTCCACTTCCCGAACCGTTCCGGAACGTCACGCCACGGCGCACCGGTCCGGTACTTCCACGCCATCCCCTCGATAGCGAGCCGGTGATCCGTCCACGGCCGCGACCGACCGGTCACCGTCGGCATCAACGGCTCCATCACGGCCCACACCTCGTCAGAGATCTCCTGTCGCGTCACCGTTCAAGACTCACCCACCGAGGAGCGGAACCTCTTGATCAACACGCCCTAGCGAAGCGGACCTGCGTGCTCAGTTCGACCAATCCATCGAGACCTTCCGTTTCCTTCTCGGCCTGGAGCGGACGGCGTGGGGTTTGTTCGCAGCCGCCGATGTGGCGTTGATCGTCTATGGACTAACCCTTGGAATTGCTGGGCCGGTCTTCTTCGGGTTGTTCGTCCTGCTCGCGCTACTACTTGGCTCGATAAGCATCTACCGACACCTGGTACCGATCGCCTACGCCGCCTACAACTGCGAGCGCGAACTCGGATTCGCGCCTGGGAGCGGTTTGGTCGAAACGTACGGTCGGGTGCGGGCGCCAGCGCTGATTGACGGATTCGACCAGGTTCGTCGTCTGCCGGCGACTGAGCGTGCGACGGCGATTCGACCGCTGATGTCGGTGAGGCGATCGATTGGTATTCGATCCATCCTGGTGATCGTGGGGCTGATGGTTGCGCAACTCGGCCTTGCACTCATCCTCATGTATGGATTCCAGTACACGCTCTTCGAATCGCAGGCCGCTGGAATCTCGCCCGAGCCGTCCCCATCTCAACCGGTGCGCCTCACACAAACTGGCGTCACGATCGTACCCACGCCGACAGTCACGCCCTGAGTCACCCGCATGCTTGGGGTCAGCCTGGCCCGATTGACCACGGGCATTCGCGGCGATTGGGGCCGTTGACGCAGCACAGCCACCGACGAGCGACCCCGCCAGCGACCGATGCAGACTGCAGATCCCGTTGTTGGGGACGTCAGCGGGCACGGCGGACCCGAACTGCCTTCGACATGTCCTCGACAAGCACGTTGCCATCAACGAAGAATGCCTTCGGCCGGTAGGCGTAGCGGTATTCGTAGTGGTACTCCGCTTGCTCCCACCGGCTCCCGTCGGTGAACTCGACGGTCGTCTTCCCGTCCCAGCCTTTCCACGCACCGGCGATAGTGCGCCGCACGTCGGCGGAAAGTGCCTTTACTCTCACTGGGCGACTCATGCCGTCGACGGACATCATCCTGTTGGCGATCGAGACGGCCGGGCGGTATGAGTAGCGATACTCGTAGAGATACTCATCCTGCTGCCAGATCGTTCCGTCGCTCAGTTCGACGATCGTGTCGCCGCTCCATCCGCTCCAAGCGCTTTCAACCACCAAGCTCATGAGTTGACTCCTCCCTTAGGTTCAGGCACCCACAGAAACCTTGTCAATCGATGACTGACGCGCTCCTGATGCCGCTCACGACAGTTTGGCCGGAGGCGCCGACATGGCTGCTCCGAATTGATCAACGAGCCTGAATGATCGCGGTAGGGTCGGGAGAAGCGACGCATCTGCAAGGGGAAACAGATACATGCCAGTACTGCAGGTACGGGTGAGCCTCGTGCCAAACTCTGTCGCCGTCGATAGCTTGTGCGCGGGATACGAACTGAAAGCTTGGCGCGCAGACGCGCTCGTTGACGATGTGTTCGAGAACCACCTTCTGACATTTGCGCTCAGCTACTCAGAGGCGAAGAACATCTCGAGCGCCACAGCAATCAGATCGATCCGAGACGCTGCCACATCCGTCTACAGCACTGATAAGTATGGGCGGCGCGGCGAGTTCGGGGAGCTGTTGCTCCACGCTGCGCTCGTTGACTTCTATGGCGCCGAACCCGCTGTCAGCAAGATTTACTACGAAGATTCGGCAAACGATGTCGTCAAGGGCTTCGACAGCGTCCACGTCGTCGCGGGGGCGGGAGGCGCGCTCAAGATCTGGCTAGGAGAGGCGAAGTTCTACTCAGACCTTGACGGGGCGATGTCGAGCGTGTTGAAGGACATAGAAACGCACCTAGCAGCCGATTTCCTTCGCAAGGAGTTCGTCTTCATCACTCGCAAGATCGATGATGATTGGCCGCATGCGACGATCTTCCGCGAGATGATCGCGCGTGCGCGCAGCCTGGACGAAATCTCCTCCGAACTCGTCATGCCAATCTTTCTTACCTACGACAGCGAAGCCGTCGACGCACACGATGTCGTGACCGACGAGTACATTGCGGCGTTGACGGAAGAGACTGGCGCCGCCCTCGCGTCGTTCGAGTCTCGATTGAAGAAACCGCTGGAGGTTGAGATCCGCTTGATCCTGGTGCCGTTGAAGTCAAAGTCCATGCTCGTGAGTCTCATG
Organism: Microbacterium atlanticum; assembly: GCF_015277815.1. Classification (NCBI taxonomy): domain Bacteria; kingdom Bacillati; phylum Actinomycetota; class Actinomycetes; order Micrococcales; family Microbacteriaceae; genus Microbacterium; species Microbacterium atlanticum. The sequence continues at coordinate 2,737,334 of NZ_CP063813.1, read as the reverse complement.
CACACGAAGCTCGCCGCGCTGCAGGCCATCTAGTGGCATCAACAGACTTCGCAGAACTGCGCGCCATCTCCAACATGCTGATGGTTGGCGAATCTGAGCACCTTGCCCGTGACAAGTTCATCCGGTTCCTCGATGGTTACTCAGGCGCTGGTCCGCTTGTGCCAGTCGTGGATTCATTGGCCGTTCGGCTTGGCCTCTTTCCCTACGTCTCGCCGCTCGCTGGCGAGGCGAGTGAAGCTGAGGCGCTGACACTTGCGTATCACTCGCCGCGAGCGCTGCGCGACCGGGGTTTCACATTCCACGTCGAGCAACAGCGCATATACGAGCGGCTGATGGACGGAGAGAGCGTCGTGCTTTCGGCTCCAACGTCATTTGGCAAGTCGGCGATCGTTGATGCTTTGATCCTATCGGGCAGGTGGCACAACTTCGTAATCATCGTGCCGACGATCGCGCTCATCGATGAGACGCGGCGTCGGTTGGTCGCTCTTGATACCGGCTATACAGTCGTTTCTCATCCGAATCAGCAGCGTGCCGAACGCAACGTATTTGTCCTGACCCAGGAGCGATTCCTCGAGTTGGACCCGGTCCCCACTGTCGACTTCTTCATCATTGATGAGTTCTACAAGCTCGGCGATGGTGAAACCGACGAGAAGCGTCGTGCCACCCTCAATATTGCTTGGCGACTGCTGCGAAACACGGGGGCACAGTACTACCTTCTTGGCCCGAACATTGACGCCCTCGGTGTGGACGAAGGCACTGACCTCGCCCGCGCGTTCGTGGTGTCTGACTTCAACCCGGTCGTCATCGACGTCGAGGACCGATCGCATGTAGAGGACCGACTCGCTGACATGCGGAGCTTCCTAGATACCGAAGCCGCAGGTCCGAGCTTGATCTTCGTAAGTGCGCCGGCCCGAGCCAGCGAGATTGCGTTCGAACTTTCGACGAGTGCCGCGGATCCCTTCGTGGTTGAAATGGCTGACTGGATCGCCAACCACTACGACCCCGAGTGGTTCGTCACGAAGGCGTTGGCAGGGGGCGTTGGCACACATACAGGCCCGATGCCTCGCAGCATCCAAAGGGCTATGGTCCGGCTGTTCGCGATGGGCAAGGTGGACAAGCTCGTCTGCACCACCACGCTGATTGAAGGCGTCAACACGGTCGCCAAGAACGTGGTCATCTATGACAAGAAGATCGACCGAAAACCAATCGACTTCTTCACCTTCTCCAACATCCGTGGGCGGGCGGGCCGGATGTTGAAGCACTTCGTCGGCCGTGTGATTTCCTATGCCGACCAGCCGGAGCCCACGTTGTCCACGGTCGACCTACCTATTGAGTCCCAGTCGCCAGCGGCATCATTGGCAACTCTCGTACAGCTTGGACCCGACGAGCTCACAGCGCAGTCCCGGGAGCGATTGCAGGCCGTGCTCGAACAAGATGTCCTGTCCCTGGAGACCATACGCAAGAATCGCGGACTCGATCCGGAACTCCAGATTGGAGCTGCGCGACGCATGAGGGAAGCCTCTAGCCAGGAGTTCCAGGACCTGTCCTGGAGGGGCATGCCGACTCGCGACCAGCTCGGTGCAACCATCACACTCGGATACGACGAGCTCCTGAAGGGTAGGGATCGTAGCGGCGATAACCCGCTTTCGATCCTGGCCAAGCTGCGGGCGGCGCGCACAGCACAGGGCCAGATCCCCTCCCTGGTTGCGGCAGCGATGCCACACAAGCGCCCCAACCAGACTCGCAGTGAGGTCGTGGACGATGTGCTGAGCTTTCAGCGCAATTGGATGGGGTTCAAGATCCCATCCATGCTGCGTGCTGCCAGTTCCATCCAGTCGGAGGTCGCGAAGGACCGCGGCGCGCCCTCGTCCAACTACGAGTACGTCATCCGCGAGATTGAATCCCTGTACCTTCCTCCATTCATCGCGGAGCTCGAGGACTATGGCCTCCCGATTCCCGTCGGCGTCAGACTCGCCAACTTGGGGCTCCGCGGCGAGACGATCGAGGAGGTTGCTCGGAAGGTGGTCTTGATGGCGAAGCGCCAGGACGTGCTGGCCGCGCTGACCCGCGTGGAGCGATGGTTCCTCTCCGACGTAGCGTCTGGTCTCTCCAGGGAAATCCCCTCCGTCAACTTGCCAGGGCCCGCTCCTGCGTAGTCGGCTGACGTTCGCACTCCGTTTCGCAAGCGATGTACGGAGGGTGCCTCCACCCCGCATCCGGCCGACACCCCCGTCGCGCACGCGGGCGCCGGTCAACGCGCATCGCCCGAATGGGGATGGCCAGAGAATCGCGACATGCTCCTGGGCCAGCCACGGAGGCGCTTGGGACCGGTTGTCAGCAGGTCCTTTCTGCTCTTGACCTCGCCTTGGTCGCCGTCGGAGGGCCCGCGCTCAGTAGGCTCGGCTAGTGATGCTGACGCTGCTTTCGCTCCTGTCGGTTGGTCTCGAAACTTCAACTTCCGAGTCCCCCGCTCGGGAGATCCTTTGGACTGACACGCTCACGGCGATCGGTACAGTAGGTGCCGTCGTGCTTTCGCTCGTCCTCGCGATTGTTGGTTGGGTGACGGCTTCGGTCGAAAGAGGCAAGCGTCGCGCCGAAGCTGCGCGGGCAGCGGCAAGAGCTCAGGCCGAGCAGGGGCATTGGTGGCTCCGCGATTGTGACGAGCACCCCTCCCCCTGGGAGTCCGAATGGGTGCTGAGCAGAGCGTATGCGACCCTCGGGCTCGAACGATGCTGGGGCGACGTCGTCGTGCTCGAGAACAAATCGGACGCCCCCATGCACGAGATTGTGGTCAACGCCCCATCGTTTCTGCTTCTCGGGCTCGACGCATTCGTTCCCGGCTCCCTTGGTCCTCGCGAACGCCGCGTGTTCCATGTGTCCGGGTTTGGAGGTTCACTTTTGGACCCGGAGTTCTACGCTTCGACGGGCTGGCTCTCATTTGCGGACGCGGATGGGAAACGCTGGCGCCGCCTATGGTCCGGGACGCTAGTGCCGGCCACAACGTCCCGCGGCGAGGATCAGAAGGTTGCCGAGCAGCGCCAGCTGGAGCTGTACAGGACTCTAAGGCAGCTCGGCGAAGAAGAACGTTGGGTCGATTCCGACGGGGCGCGGCTCGCTGAGGTCAAGGAGTTGCTCACCTCAGTTGGAGAGGCTCGCACACCCAGCGTCTCTCGGTACCTCTGGCAGCAGCTGCATAGCGCTGATGAGGTGGCGTTCGGGATGCTGCAGAAACTGCCATACAACCACTGGAGGCGTAGGGTCGCCGCCGAGTGGTGGAGGTGGCGAAGCGGTCGCGCATAGGCCGCTCCCCGGCCCGCCTATGCCAGGAATCGACCCTCGGATGCCCGCGTCGTTCCTCCAACGGGCAGCGAACGAATGGGGATCGCAGGCTTAATGGGATGTCGCCACGAGACTCGCCCACGACTTGCCCGCTATATGCACTTCTTGTATGCCGCAGAGGGCGCCGCGCCGGTCCCTATGGACCACTCTAGAGTCGCCTGTCCGCCGTCTGTCGATGTCAGCACGACGGCATACCACTCGCTATAGTCCAGTTCCCCGGGAGATCGATTGCTCATCACGATTGAGTCGCCGACGTTCAGCAATTCTTCACATCGACTCTCATCAGTCGAGATGCGAACTCGTGCGAAGCCATCGAAGACATAACCGGTCGAGACTCGCAGGCCCGAATCCTTAATCGGCGTCGATGAGCTGTCGGATAGCGTGACCGTTTCTTGTTTCAAGCGCTGTGTCGGTTGCTCGGATGTGGGCGTTGGCGTCGCGTTCGGCGCAGTTGCCGATGCCGAGTACGAAGGTGTATCGGACGGATGAGGCGAAGTCGACGGCGGCGAATCGTCGGGTGAGGCTTGCGACGGGCCTACGCACCAGTTGAATGCGTCACAGAGTGGTCGCCAGTCACCCACCCCAGTCCAACCGATGACGATCGCGACGATCGCACCCACGACCGCCACTGTCACGATGCTGATGACGGCGATGAGATGGCGCTTCACAAATCCTCGCCCATCGCTTCCGCGGCGACGGGCGCGAAGATCCGAGTTCACAGAGCAATCATCTATGACTGGCCAACTAGTGGCCGACTGTGAGACGGCGAACCAACTTCGCATAGCCGGCACGGAAGAGGCCTTGCATCACTCTCTTCGTCGACTTGACGCGACTGAACCCCGATGTGCTGCTTGTGCCCGTCACGTCTGCGCGCATCGGCATCCAGCCTTGACCGTCGAAGACACAGTCATCACCACCCGCGACGAGGACTTCATCAGGTTCGTGCTCGAAGACACCGCAAGCCGCCGCGTGGCGGAAGAGCAGTTCTACGCGGCTATGGATGGCAGCGCGGCGTGAGAAGTCCAAGGCCTCCCGCGGGTAGCGCGAAGGCGTGAGTGCGTCGAGAAGTTCTACCAACACAACCGTGCAAGAAGTCGTCGCGTCGACGTTGGCGCTGATTCCATTCCAGGATCTCGCCGATCGAGGGACAGTTCGGTTCGAGGTTGCGTTGCCGTCTAATCAGCTTCACCATGTGGTGGCGACGATTCGCTGCGCTACCCATGCGGAGGTGGTTCGGAGGTACTCGACTCGGAGCTCGAGCGGCCAGGTTCCCTCCGCTCCCCAGATCGTGGCGTGTGTGTGGGACCGCCCGATGAGCGTCGCTTCCGTGCCGTCCACCTTCGTGTCGATGGTCACGTTGCGGATGGAGTGGTAGGTCATGCGGTCGCTGCCGATGTCGTTGAGCCACTCGCGTTTGGGCTGCAGGTATCCCGTCATGTGCGTGAGCGTGAAGTCGGACGCGAGCAGATCGCTGAGCTCGTCCGTATGGGCGTCGACCATTGCCGCGCATAGTGCCTGGTAGGCGCGCGTGATGTCGGCGGCGACGTCGTCGCCCTCGCTGCTCATGCGTCGGCCAGCCCTGTGATCCGGTCCAAGTCGTCGCGGACGTCTTGGGGTTCGTCGGTGATGGGCTGGTTGTCGCGATCTCCCGGCCCCTCCAAGCCCGCGTCGGGCGCGAGCGCTGTGAAAGGCGGTTCCAGGTCGGTCTGGGCGGCTCCGGGTTCGGCGACGAGTTCGAACGTCTTGGAGGTGGCACCGGGTGAGGTGAGGGAGGCGACGAGGATGTCGGCGATCTGGGAGCGGGCGATGACGCCGTCCGAGGCGTCGCCGGCGCGACGGTGGTCGCCCTGCAGGAAGTGCAGGTGGTGCTGGTCTGGATCGTTGTAGTCGAACCAGCCGGGGCGGACGATGGTGTAGGGGTGTCCGCTGGCGCGCACGAGGCGTTCGGCGCGGCGCTTCCAGTCGTGTGCTTTCGTGGAGCGGTTGTAGGAGCCGTGACGGACGGTGACGCCGATGGCGGTCATCAGTGCGATGCGGATGCGGCGCGCGCCGGCGGCTTCGAGGACGTTGCGGACTCCGCCGTAGTCGACGTCGCGTACGCCGGGTTCGCCGCCGTGGGTGCCGTGGGTGAAGATGACGGCGTCGACCCCGTCAACGGCGGCGCCGAGGCTCTTGGCGTCGGTGAGGTCTCCGACCACCACGTCTGCGCCCTCGACGGCGGCATGGGTGCGCGTGAGGACTCGCACGTGGTGTCCGGCGCGGCGTGCGGCGGTGACGACGTGGCGGCCGATGCTGCCGGTGCCGCCGACGAGGAGGATGGTCAGAGCTGGGGAGGTGGTCATCGGGGGACTTTCTGTGTGTCAGGAATCTGCGGGCGACCGGAATGCGGCGGACTTGATCTGCTCGAGGGCGTTCATGAAACCTTCCGAGCATCCCGATGCACCGGCCAGCCGGTCGATGTCGAGCGCATCGACGTCGCGGCCGACGATGGCGTCAGGGAGTGCTTGGGCGAAGCGCTGCTGGTGCTCGAGCGAGGTTGGGTCTTCGGCGGGCGTTGTGATGCGCACGCTCTGGACGGTGTCGTTGCGGATGGTGAGGGTGACGTCGTGGTGCGAGGGCAGTGAGCCGTACCACCCGGTGGCGGTGTATTCGCCGTCTCGGTAGCTCGACTCCGACCGCTCTGCTCGGCGCCCGGAGTCGGGGTCGGAGGCGGCGCAGGAGGTCAGGGTCGCGCCGAGGAGCGCGACCCCGACCGCTGCGCCTGCGCGGATGGCAGAGGACACGGTGAGTCCTGTCGTTTCGGTGCCGTCAGCGGCGGCGCGCTGCGGGCAGCAGCTCGTGGGCGCCGTAGCTGTTGTCGTCGGGGTTGAGGGTGACGCCGGGCGCGACGAGCTGGTCGATGCGGTCTAGGACGGCCGTCGAGAGCCGGATGTCTGCGGCGGGCATGTAGGACTCGAGCTGTTCCATCGTCCGGGGCCCGACGATGGCCGCGGTCACGCCGGGGTGGTTCAGCACGAACGCGATGGCGAGCTCGATGAGGGTCATGTCGTTGGCCTCGGCGAGGAGCGCGAGCTCCTCGACGATGTCCAGCTTCCGCTGGTTGGCGGGGCTGTTCATGTCGAAGCGGGCGCTCGGGCGGGCGGCGGAGGTCGGCGACGCGGCGGCGTCCTTCCGCCATTTTCCGGAGAGCCATCCGCCCGACAGGGGGCTGTAGGTCAGCGTTCCCATGCCGTGGCGCTGTGTGGTGGGCAGGATGTCTTCCTCGATGCCGCGCACGAGGATCGAGTACGGGGGCTGCTCGGTGATGAACCGCTCGAGGTTTCGCTCGCGGGACGTCCACTGCGCTTCGACGATCTGCGACCCGGAGTAGGACGACGAGCCGATGTAGCGGATCTTGCCCTGGTGGACGAGGTCGGACAGCGCGCCGAGGGTCTCTTCGATGTCGACGTGGGGGTCGGGGCGGTGCACCTGGTACAGGTCGATCCAGTCGGTGCCGAGGCGGCGCAGCGAGTTCTCGACCTCCTGGATGATCCATCGGCGGGATCCGCCGCGGTGGTTCGGGTTGTCCCCCATCGGCATGAAGAACTTCGTGGCGAGGAACACGTCGTCGCGGCGGCCGGCGAGAGCCTTGCCGGTGATCTCTTCCGAGACACCGGCCGAGTAGACGTCGGCGGTGTCGACGAAGTTGATGCCGGCGTCGAGGGCTCGGTGGATGATGCGGATGCTGTCCGCTTCGTCCTGGTTGCCCCAGGGGCCGAACATCATGGTGCCCAGGCACAGCGGGCTGACCTGGACGCCGGTGCGTCCGAGCGGGCGGTAGTCCATCGTCGTTCTCCTTGTCGGTCGTTCTGGTTCAGGCTTCGGGGATCTCGCGGGCGAAGTACGCGTCGCTCGGCTGGTCGGGGTCGGGCCCGCCTCGGACACCGGTGTCGAGCGCGTCGATCCGGGAGAGTTCGTCGGTGGAGAGTTCGAAGTCGAAGACGTCGAAGTTCTCGGCGATGCGCGCGGGGTTGGTGGACTTGGGGATGACCGACCGGCCCTGCTGGATGCCCCAGCGCAGCATGGTCTGGGCAGGGCTCTTGCCGTGCGCTGCGGCGATCTCGGCGATGGTGGCGTCCTGCAGGACGCTGCGGGCGCCGTCGCTCCAGCCCGGGTAGAACGTGATGCCGCCGATAGGCGACCACGCCTGGGTGAGAATGCCGTGCGCGGCGTCGGCCTTCTGCACCTCGGGCTGGGTGAAGTAGGGATGCAGTTCGACCTGGTTGACGGCCGGGACGACGTCGGTCGCTGCGAGCAGGCGTTCGAGGTGGTGCGGCATGAAGTTGCTGACTCCGATGGCGCGGACCTTGCCCTGGTCGAGCAGGGTCTCCAGCGCCTTGTAGGCGGCGATGGTGTTGTCGAACCGGGTGGGGATGGGCTGGTGCAGGATCAGCAGGTCGAGGGTGTCGACTCCGAGCTTGCCGGTGGCCTTCTCGAAGGCGTGGAGGGTGTGGTCGTAGCCGTAGTCGGTGACCCACACCTTGGTCTCGAGGAAGACCTCGTCGCGGTCGACTCCGGATGCGCGCAGGCCTTCGCCGACCTGCCGTTCGTTGCCGTACGCGGCGGCCGTGTCGATGTGTCGGTAGCCCGTACGCAGCGCAGTCTCGACGGCGGCGGCGGTCTCGTCGGGCGGGCTCTGGAAGACGCCGAGCCCGATGGTGGGCAGGGTGACGCCATTGTTGAGGGTGACCTGGATCATGCGGTGGGTTCCTGTTCTGCGAAGACCTTCTTGGCGACGGTGATGGCGCTCATCGCGCGGGGCCAGCCCGCGTAGAAAGCCAGGTGGATGATGACTTCTTTCAGTTCGTCCTGGGTGAGGCCGTTCTGCTGCGCGATCCGCAGATGGCCGACGAGCTGCTCGGTGGAGCCGTTGGCGATGAGGGTGGCGACGGTGATGAGGCTGCGGTCGCGCGGGCGAGTCCCGGCCGCTCCCAGATGTCGCCGAACAGCACCTCGTCGGTGAGTTCGACGAGCTTGGGGGCGAAGTCGCCGATCGCGCGCTGGGCGGGAGTAGGTTCCGACATCCGTTGCAGTCCTTTCGTTCGGGTGCCTCGAGTAAGGAGGTCAGGCGCGAGACTGCGCGCTCACGGCTGCGGGCGTCTCGACGGTCGCCTCCGTCGCGGCACGCCGGCGTAGGGCGGCAGCTCCCGGCACGACCAGCGCGAGCACGATGATCAGGCTGAGCAGCAGGAATCCGCTGCCCGCCGTGAGAGCGGCCGACGCTTCCGCAGTGACTGCCGTGGCCATGCTCGTGGTGGTGCCGGAGACCGCGGCGCCGGCGATGGCGACGAGGATGCCCAGACCGAGCGAGGACCCGACCTGGTGGAAGGTGTTCACCACTCCCGACGCCGCACCGGCATCGGACGGGGTCGCGCCCGAGATGCCGTAGGTGGTCATGGGTGCGAACGCCAGTCCCTGCCCTGCTCCGATGAGCAGCATCGGCAGCGCGACGGCCGTGAGGTAGTCGCTGGTCGGTGCGATCCGGCTGAGCCAGATCATCCCGGCGAGGGTGAGCACCACCCCGACCGTCAGTGGCAGGGCGTTCCCGAAGCGGGCGGTCAGCCGAGGGATCGCCACGGCGACGGCGAAGTTGACCACCGTCATCGGCAGGAACGCCAGCCCGGCCTGCAGCGGGGTGAATCCCAGCGCTTCCTGCAGGTACTGGCTGGTGAAGAAGAAGAACCCGATCATCGCGCCCAGATACAGCAGGCGCGTCAGGTAGGCCCCGGTCCGCAGCCTGCTCGCGAACAGTCGCAGCGGCATGATCGGCTGCGCCGCACGGGCCTCCGCGACCACGAACACAGTCAGGACGACTGCGGCCACAACGAACCCGACAAGAGTGGGGACGGTCGCCCAGCCGAACTCGGCCGCGTAGAGGATCGCGAACACCAGCGACCCGACACCGAGCGTCGATGTGACCGCTCCGACGATGTCGAACCGGCCGGGAAGCTTCGGTGTGCGCGGCAAGAAGCGGGGCGCGAGGATCAGCATGGCGATCCCGATGGGGACGTTGATGAAGAAGCCGGCGCGCCAGGAGAACCACGAGGCCGTGGCGCCACCGATCACCAGGCCGAGGCTGGCGCCGATGCCGGCGGTGGCGGAGTACCAGGCGACGGCGCGGGAGCGCTGCTCGCCCTCGAAGGCGGCGGTGATGAGCGACAGCGCGGACGGGGCGACGACCGCAGCGCCGATGCCCTGGATGGCACGGGCCGTGATCAGCCACCACCCGGCCGGTGAGAGGGCGATGAGCAGAGAGGCGACGGAGAACACGATGAGGCCGAAGATGAAGACCGGCTTGCGGCCGAGGATGTCACCGGCTCGTGCGCCCAGCAGCAGGAGGCCACCGAAGACCAGGGTGTAGGCATCCTGCACCCAGGCCAGTTCTGTGCCGGTCAGCTGCAGGTCGGCCTGCAGGCTCGGCAGCGCGGTGAAGATCACCGAGTTGTCGAGGAGGATCATGAAGTAGCTGACGAGGATGACCGTCAGGATGGCGCCCTTGTGGAGCGTGGTGGTGCGTATCGCGTCAGTGATGGAGCTCATCGGTTTTCCTTCCCAACTCCATGGCACCACCGGTTCGGAAGCGGTGGCAGGGGCGCTCGTCCCAGGTACTGCGGGAACCCCCTTGCGTCTATTCGAGGAGTTCGGGCTGGGACAGCCGTAGCGCTTCGCGGTCGAGGCGGGTCTGCATGATGCGCAGTGTCGTGTCGTCGATCTGCCCGTCGTCGCGGAGTCGGATCATCGCGTCACGCTTGCGCTCGAGGAGTGCGAGCCGGAGGGCGGTGTCGTCCTGCTCGCGGGCGGCGAGGGCCTGGTCCTCACCGTGCGCTGAGGCGTTCATCACGTCGAGGTGCTCGCGATACTCCTCGAGGAGGTGGTCGCGAACCTCGTCGGGCACGTTCAACTGTGCAGCGAGCTGCGGGATGGCGAGCAGGGCTTCGTCGGCCGCCGCGTGCTGGGCGGCCGCGAGTTCGTCGTCCAGCGTGGTGTCGGGCGCGAATCCCGCCCAGCGGACGACGGGTGGAAGCAGGACGCCTTGAACCGCGAGGGTGAGGATGACCACTCCTGCGGCGACGAAGATGATTTCGGCGCGTCCGGACAGCGTCGCGGGGACGGCGAGAGCCACGGCGAGTGAGATCGCGCCTCGGAAACCTGCCATCGCGGACACCACGCGGGCACGGTGGGACATCCGTCGTGCGCGCTGCGAGGGCCGCCGGTCGAGCAGCCGAATCAGCGTCACCGTGACCATTTGGAACACGAAGCGGATCACGATGATGGCGACCCACGCGAGCACGGTGAGTGCGATGAGCGCGGGGATCTCCGGGTTCGGGACCGCGCGCACGGCGGACTGCGCCTCGATGCCGATAAGGACGAACAGTGCTCCGTTGAGGATGCTGCTGACCAGTGACCAGAAAGCGAAGGTCTGCTGTCGCGACTGCGGCGTGCTGGCACGCGGACCGGTCTGGCTGAGGATGAGGCCCGCGATGACGACCGCGATGACCCCGGAGGCGTGAATCAGTTCAGCCGCCAGGAACGCCACGAACGGGATGACCAGCAGCGCGGTGTTGTTCACGATGGGATCCGCGAGCCGGCGGAGGATCAGGGTGCCCAGCCATCCCGCGGCGACGCCGATGACACCACCGCCCACATACGCCAGGGCGACCAGCCCGGTGATCTGCCACCCGGTGTAGGCGATGTGGCCGACGGCGGCTCCCACGGCGATGGAGTAGACCACGAGTGCGGTGCCGTCGTTGACCAGGCTCTCGGCGCGGAGGATCGTCATGTTGCGGTGCGGCAGGCTGCGGGCCATCGCCCCGACTGCGGTTGCGTCGGTCGGCGCCAGGGCGGCGCCCAGGATCAGCGCGGCCCCCCAACCCAGGCCTAGTGCGACACCGATGCCGGCCACGCCGAAGGCGCTGGCGACGACGAGAAGGGTGCTGAGGATGAGGATGCCGCGCAGGTCGCGGCGGATCTCTCGCAACGACGTGGTGAGCGACTCCCAGAACAGCAGCGCCGGGAGGAACAGCACGAGCACCGCCTCGGAGGGCAGATGGATCTCTCGCACCGGTGGGATGAACCCGACGCACAGGCCCAGCGCAAGCTGGACCAGCGGTGCAGGTACTTTGATCCGCGGGCCGAGCCAAGCTCCGAGGAGCACGCACACTCCGACGAGAACGAAAGTCTCCAACGGATTCATGCTCGACCCTTCTTGGAAGGCTGTCACGGTCCGGTCGGTTCGATTCCGACCGGACCGCGACAGCGGGAACTTCTACGGTGTGACCATCACCTTGAGCGCGGTCCGGTCATCCATGGCCTGGTAGCCGGCGGGCACGTCGTTCAGAGTGATGGTGCGGTCGAAGACGCGTCCGGGGTTGATTTGCCCGGACAGCACCTGTGAGATGGCGTCCTCCATGTACGCGCGGACGGGCGCGGGACCGCCGGCGATTCGGGCGTTCTTTCCGAAGAGCGATCCGAAGCCGATGGGTGCTTCCTCGTACTGCGGGACTCCGACGCGGGAGATGATGCCACCAGGGCGGACGATGCCGTACGCCTGCTCGTAGGCCGGCATGTGACCGACAGCTTCGAGGACGATGTGCGAGCCTTCGCCCCCGGTCAGCTCCATCACCTTCGCGACACCCTCTTCGCCGCGCTCGGCGACCACGTCGGTGGCGCCGAAGTCGACACCCAGGTCGGTGCGGGCGGTGTGACGGCCCATCAGGATGATCCGCTCTGCCCCCAGCTGCTTGGAGGCGAGCACCGCGGACAGTCCCACGGCTCCGTCACCGATGACGGTGACGGTCTTCCCGGCTTCCACCTGACCCATGTGGGCAGCGTGATAGCCGGTGAGGTAGACATCGGACAGTGTCAGCAGCGAGGCGAGCGTCCCCTCGTCGGCGGTTGCCGGGTCGAGGTCGGGGACCTTGACGAGGCTGCCGTCAGCGAGAGGCACCCGGGCGTACTGGGCCTGCAGTCCGCCGGTCTCCGCGCTGCCGTACCAGCCGCCGTGCACGCACGAGGTGTGGAGGCCCTCGCGGCAGAACACGCATGTGTTGTCCTGGAAGGCGAACGGCACGATGACGAAGTCGCCGGGCTTGACGGTGGTGACCTCGGCGCCGATCTCCTCGACGACCGCGATGAGCTCGTGGCCCATCGGGCTTCCCTCCGCTGAGTGCGGCATGGAGTGGTACGGGTGCAGGTCGGATCCGCAGATGCAGGAGCGGACGGTGCGCACGATGGCGTCTGTGGGGTTCTTGATGACGGGGTCCGGGACGGTTTCGACGCGGACATCTCCGGCGCCGTACATGAAAGTCGCAAGCATGCGGGGTACTCCTCAGATCGGGATGCTTCCAATCAAGTCGTCGCGCACGATGGCTGGCAGTGGCTATCGTCACCGGTAATGGCAGACCCTCCCTCCGGGATTGACACAGGCGTAGCGTCGTGGTCATGGATCACCGCACCGAGGTCCGCGAGTTCCTGTCCACTCGCCGTGACCGCCTCACACCCGACCGGGCCGGTCTGCCCGCGTACGGCGGCAATCGGCGCGTTCCGGGACTGCGGCGTGAGGAGGTCGCCCTGCTCTCCGGGGTCAGCGTCGACTACTACACCCGTCTGGAACGAGGGAACCTCTCCGGCGCATCGGACAGTGTCCTTGAGGCGCTCGCACGCGCTCTGCAGCTCGACGAAGCTGAGACCGCCCACCTCTTCGACCTTGCTCGCACCGCCAATGCCTCGCCGACGGCGCGGAAACCGCGCAAGCGTGCCGAGGAGCTCCGGCCCAGCATCCTGCGACTCCTCGACGCCATCACTGATGCGCCGGCGATGATCCGCAACAACTACTTCGACTACGTCGCGGCCAACCAGCTCGGGCGGGCGCTGTACGCCCCGGTATTTGCCGAACCCTCGCCCAATGCCGCACGCTTCGCATTCCTCAACCCCGCAGCGCCGGAATTCTTTGTCGACTGGGACAAGAACACGCAGGAACTCGTCGCCACGATGCGTGGAGAGGCAGGCCGCAACCCCTACGACAAGCGGCTGACCGACCTCGTCGGCGAGCTGTCCACCTGGTCCGAGCGATTCCGCACGCTCTGGGCCGCGCACAACGTCCGCTACCACCGCACCGGTGTGAAGAGGTTGCGGCACCCGGTCGTCGGCGACCTGGAGCTCACCTACGAGGCATTCGAACTGCCGGCCGACCCGGGTCTGACCATGTCGACGTACACCGCGGAGCCCGGGACGCCCTCAGCGGATGCCCTCCGCCTTCTTGGGAGCTGGGCTGCGAGCGCCGCCTCTCCTGCGACCCAGGCGCCCGCGAGAACTGGCCCGCGAGAAGAGGGCGCACGATGAGCAACTGGACAGATGCAGAGCTCCGCGAGCTGGATGCGGCTTACGAGGTGCGAGTGGCCGGGCGCCGAGCGGACGGGTCTTCCCGTACCCCGGTCATCGTCTGGCACGTCGTCACCGACGGCGAGCTCTACCTCCGTTCGGTGAAAGGTCCCGACGGACAGTGGTACAAAGGCGTGGCGCGATACTTCGAAGGGTTCATAAGCTGGGGCGGTCACACTCGGCCCGTTACTTACACCCTCGATTCGTCTCAAGACGCCGCGATTGACCGGGCATACGTCTCCAAGTACGGAAACGGGTCCCCTACCCGAGCGATCACGAATGCCCTCTCCAAGCAGACCACGATGCGGGTCGATCCGGCCTAGACCGACGTCGCGATCGACAACTACCCCTCGCTGACGCGGCACGCAACGTCCCCTCAGCGCGCATCGCCCGTTTAGGGATCCCGCCGGCGGGACACCGAGCGCTACGCTTCCGAGCCGCGTCGCGGGACGACCAGATCGTTGGCAGAGCGAATATGGCCCCGGGAACAGAGGCCATCGAGTTCGATGGCGTGGCCGCCGGTGATTCGGATGTCTATCGTCTCGCCCGGGAAGAGCGTGTCGAGTGCGCGGTCGGTCACGGCGTCGGGCGCAAGCCGATCGGCGAGCACGGTCACATCACGAAGGAGCGTGTGAGCGGTGAGCGTGATGACGTGGTCGGCCCCGTCCCGCCGCGCCGAGACCTCGTAGTCCGCCGGGCGGAGCTCGCTGTCGCGGTACTCCGTGAAGAACCACACGGCACGTGTGGTGCCCACGCGGGCGATGACGCACTCCGCGGCCGCGTTGTGCGGGCTCGCGATCGCGAGAGGCACCTCGACGCGGGCGGTGCTGCGACGGGGCACGGCCAGTCCGATCTCGATGTGGCCGAGGTCGTCGCCGTCGAAGGTGCGCCGTTCGAGCCAGAGGGTGCCCACCCATTCCTCGTCGGTGTCGTTCACGAGCACCGCGACGAGTCCGTCGCCATCGGGCTGGACGGTCAGCAGCCGGTCAGCGTGGGCTTGACGGAGCGCGTAGAGCAGCGGTTTGGGTCGTTCGTCGCCGTCGACGGCAGCCCACGACGTCACCGGCCAGCAGTCATTGAGCTGCCACACGATCGTGCCGGTGCACTCGGGTAGTGAGCGCCACCACTCGATGGCGGTCCGCACCGCGATCGCCTGGTTCAGTGACATCGCCCAGTGCCAGTCGGCCATGTCGTTCGGGAGGGGGAAGTGGGCGGTGAGCCCGTCGGTGAGCTTGTCGTTGCCCTTGGCGGCCTTCTGGTGAACCAGCATGCCCGGCGATTCCGGGGTGAGCGGGTCGTCCGACACCGCGCGGGTGAGGGTGGTCCAGGTCGGCGGCCCCTGCCAGCCGAACTCTGCGACGAAGCGCGGCCGGTAGTCGCGGTACTCCGGCCAGTCGCGCTGGTTCCACAGGTCCCAGACGTGGACTGTTCCGGTCGAGGGCTCGTTCTGCCATGATGCGGGTTCGGGCGAGAACGGGCTGCCGGGCGTGTAACCGACGTGCGGGGCGAGTTCGCCGACCAGTCCCGGGAAGAGGTCGTAGTAATAGCCCGCACCCCAGGTGCGCCCGTCGAGTCGTTTGTCCCAGTTCCAGTCCTGCCGGCCCCAGATGTTCTCGTTGTTGCCGTTGAGCACGACCAGGGACGGGTGGGCTCCGAGGCGCGTGATCGCCTCCCGGGCCTCGGCGTCGAACTCCGACCACAGCGGTTCGTTCTCGGCATACGCGGCGCACGCCAAGAGAAAGTCCTGCCAGGTGAGGATGCCGCGCTCGTCGCACTCGGCGAAGAGGTCGTCGGATTCATAGATGCCGCCGCCCCACACCCGGATGAGGTTGATCCCCGCGAATTCAGCCTGGTCGAGTCGGCGCGCATAGCGGGCGCGGTCGACCCGGTGAAGGAAGGCATCGTCGGGGATCCAGTTCGCACCACGCACGTGAATCACCGCCCCGTTGACGACGATCGCGAATCCGATCCCGTGCTCATCGGGCTCGGTGCGCAGCTCAACCGACCGGAAGCCCACGCGGTGCGATCGGGTGTCGATCACCTGAGCGTCCGCCATGAGGGTGATCTCAGCGTCGTGCAACGCGGCGGCTCCGTACCCGCGCGGCCACCACAGGTCGGCATCCGGCACCGCGATGTCGGCGGATGCCACACCCGAGACGATCGGGATCGCCTGGTCGACCAGGTCGCCGACGCGCACCCGCACCTGAAGTCCACCTGCATCGTTGCCGGCGGAGACGGCGGCGTGCACGCGCAGTGTCGGCACCCCGGCGACGACATCGCCGCCGACACGCACCTCGTCGAGGCGCGGTCCGCTCCACGACTCGAGAACCACGGGCTTCCACAGCGCAGATGTGCTGGTGTCGAGCCCCCAGTCCCAGCCGAAGCTGCACGCCATCTTGCGGATCGCGTTGTACGGGTGGTGGTTGGTGTGCGGCCGGTAGCCGAGGCTGAAGCTCGCGGCATCCGCTTCTCGGACCGGCGACGCGATCGCGACCTCGATCTCATTCGGCCCCTCGTTGAGCACCGCGGTGACGTCGAACCGGTGCGTGCGGTGCATGTTGCGGGTGTTTCCGAGGTCGTGCCCGTTCACCCGTATCCGCGCGATCGTGTCGATCCCGCCGAACACGAGTCGCTGCAAGGCTTCGCCGTCCGGCGCCCAGTCGAAGGTGCCCCGATAGGTCCAGTCGGTCAGCCCGATCCACGACTGCAGCTTCTCGTTCTCGTCGAGATAGGGATCGGCGATGAGACCGGCGGTGAGCAGATCGGTGTGCACGGCGCCCGGCACGGTCGCGGGGAGAGCGCCGGCCTGACGGGCGATCGCGGGCACGTGACGGCCGGATGCTTCGATCGTCCAGTCGGAGATGGCGCGGGTGATGACGGTCATGCGGGTTCTCTCTTCTGTCGCCCGGGTGGACGGGGATCGCGGGATCGGGCGGCGCCGCGCGTGCCGGCTACTTGAGCGCGCCGCCGAGGAGGCCGGCGACGTAGTACTTCTGCAGCACCAGGTACACGATTACGCACGGGATGACGGTGACCGCGACGCCGGTCATCATGAGTCCGAAGTTGACGCCGAAGTTGCCGTCGACCGAGAGGATGCCGATCGAGACGGGGAGCGTGTACAGGTTCTGATCGGTGATCAGGATGAGGACCGCGAAGAACTCGTTCCAGGTCGCGAAGAACGCCAGCAGCGCGGTGGACACCAGACCGGGGGCCGCGACGGGGAGCATGACCCGCCACATCGCCCCGAACGCCGTGGCCCCGTCGATCTGCGCGGCTTCTTCGAGCGTGGAGGGGATCGCGGCGAACGAGTTGCGCATCAGGAAGATCCCGAGGGGGAGGTTGAACGTCGCCAGCACGAGCGCTACCCCGACGAGGTTGTTCTGCAGGCCGATGTCGCGGAGTACGAGATACAGCGGGGTGATGATCGCCTGGAACGGCACCATGAAGGTCACCAGGGTGACGAAGAACGCCACCTTGCTGCCCCGGTAGGGGAGTTTCGCGAAGGCGTACCCGGCCATGGTGCTCACGACGACAGCGATGCCTGTCGCGAGAAGCGAGACGAAGACGGAGTTGCCGGCGCTCTGCCACACACTGAGGCCCCGGCTGGTGTCGAAGATCTTCGCGATGTCGTCGATGCCGATGCGGGAGAGCATGACGTAGATCGGGTAGAGGAAGAGCACCGCGAGGCACAGTGCGATGATCCACCAGGCGATGGCCGGCATGATCGGTTGGTGGCGAGGCGTCTCGGTCGCGTGGGGGAGCACCACACGCGTGGTCTCGGGGACTGTCGTGGTCATGAGTGGTCCGAGTTCCGAAGCAGGAGCATCTGCCCGAGGCTGACGAGCCCGAGGGCGAGCATGAGGATGAGGGAGAGCGCCGACGCGTAGCCGACGTCGAACTGCACGAAGCCGGTGCGGTAGATCTGGAACACCGCCGTGATTGTGGACCCCGCCGGGCCGCCGTTGGTCATGATGTAGAACTGGTCGAACGCGAGCAGTGAGCCTGCCACCGAGAACACCAGCACGAGCGCGAGGGTGGGGCGCAGCAGCGGCACGGTGATGTGCCAGAACGTCTGCCACGCGCTCGCACCGTCGATGCGGGCCGCCTCGTTCACCTCCTCGGGGATCGCCTGGATGCCGGCGAGCACGAGGAGCATCTGGAGTCCGACGACCTTCCATGTGACCATGCCCACCACGATCGCGAAGGCCGACCAGAAGTCGGCGAAGAAGTTCTTCGTCGGATCGAGGACGCCGAGGTTGCCGAGCAGGGTCGTCGTCGGGCCGATGTCGGACTGCCACATGAACAGCCAGATGTAGCTGCCTGAGGCGAGGCCGATGACCACGGGGAGGAAGTAGATGGTCTGGAAGATCCGATGCCGGCGCTGCCCGCGGCGCACCAGGAACGCGAGACCGAACGCGCAGGCGAGCAGGATCGGGGTGATGACGATCGTGTAGAAGATCGTGAATCCGGCCGCCCGCAGGAACTGGTCGTCATTGAACGCGTTGACGTAGTTCTCGAAGCCGATGAACTCCGGCGTGCCCAGCAGCGGCCAGTCGTTGAGCGACATGAAGACCGTGCGGATGAGCGGCCAGACGAAGAAGACGCCGAGGAGGACGAAGGCGGGAAGGCTGAGGACGAGCCCGAGGATGCCGCGGCGCCGCGCGATCCTGTTCTTCCCCATCGTTTGCGGCTCCAGCGCCGCCTGCGCAACAGCAGTCATGGTGTGTGCTCCTTCAGGTGACGGGGCGGATGGCCCCGCCCCGTCACCTCGTCGGATCTCAGTTGTTGGCCTCGTCGAGCAGCGCCTGCGCCGCTTCCTGGGCCTTCGCTTGAGCTTCTTCCACGGTCCCGGTGCCGAACACGGCCTCCTGGATCATGGTGGACCAGACCCCGTTGGGGTCGTTGAACAGTTCGTTCTCGATCACGCTGTAGGGCACCTTGCCCACTGCCAGTGCGTCGGCGAACACCTGGAAGCGGGGGTCCTGGGAGATGTACAGCTCGTCGAGAAGATCGAGGCGCGTTGGCATCACGCCGGCGTCGGCGAGGATCGTCTGGGCCTCTTCGCCGGTGGCCCACTCGAGGAACTCCCACGCACCCTCGGGGTTCTTCGACCCTGACGGGATGGTGAGGTTGTCGCCGCCGGCGAACGAGCCGATCTGGCCGTCCTCGGCGCCGGGGATCGGGGCGACGTCCCACTCGAACTGTGCGCCGTCGGTCTCGTCCTCGAGGGCACCGATGAAGAACGTGCCCCAGTTCATGATGCCGACCTTGCCGGCCTTGAACGCGTCACCGGCGTTCGCGCCGCTGTCGGACTGCACGAGCTCGGGCATCGCGCCGCCCTCCCACAGGTCGCGGTACTGGGTGAGGGTGTCGGTCACCTCCTGGGTGTCCAGCAGCGCTTCGGTGCCGTCGGTGGAGAGCACGTCGCCGCCGCTCGCCCAGATGTACGGGGTCATCGAGAAGATGTTGCAGCCACCGCACGCGCCCGAGAATACGAACCCGTAGTTGCCGTCGCCTGATGCGGTGATCTGCTCGGCAGCGGCCTGCACCTCGGCCATCGTGGTCGGCGGCGCCTCGGGGTCGAGGCCCGCTGCGGCGAACAGGTCCTTGTTGTAGAACATCGCCGAGACATCGGCCGAGAAGGGCACCGAGTAGACGCCGTCTTCATACACGCCCTGGGCGACGTGCCCCGGGCTCATGTCGTCCTTGTACGACAGCGCGTCCCAGTCCTCCTTGATGTCCTTCAATGCACCGACCGATGCGAAGTAGGGCACGTAGACCAGGTCGATCGACGCGATGTCCGGCGCGCTGCCTCCGGCGGCGGCGGTGCCGAACTTCTGCACATACTCGGACGCTGGAACGAGTGTGACCTCGACCTGCGTGTCGTGAGTCTCGTTGAAAGCGTCGGCGAGCTGCTGCATGAACCGGGACTGCGAGTCGCGGGCCCAGAGGGTGACGGTTCCGCCGCTCTCTGCCCCGCTGCCCGAACCGGCGCATCCGGCCAGAGCGATCCCGACCGCGGCGACCGCGCCCATGGCGGCGAGTGTTCTCAGGTAGCGCCTCATTGCGTGTTTCCTCTCAATTGGTGAAGGGTCGCCGGCGAGCCGGCAGCGCCCGATGCCTAAACCGTCGGCAACCAGACGCGCATCGCACCGGGGGCGCGGTTCGCCCACCGGAAGTAGGGAATGGCGCGGAGCGCGCCCAGGTCGGCGACGGCGGCGGAGCCGGGCGTCTCGTAGAGTGCCCCGGATGGCCGCCGCAGGCGTGCGCCATCGATCGTGAGGGTCGGCGCGACGAGCGCGTCGTCATGCCCACCCTGGATCGCGACCGGCTCAGCGGGGATCATCACATCCTCCAGACGGATGCCGTCAGGTAGGTCCGCCTGCTCGATGCAGTAGTACACCGGGCCGCGGCGCAGCGCGAGCGCACCTCGCGCCGCGTCCACCCACGGGTGCGCCTGCTCGAACACCGGCTCGACGGGGATCTCGAGCTCGACGGTTCGGGTGCCCGCGGCCGCCTGGACGTATCCGGGCGCAGCATCCGCGCGCGTTCCGTCGACGGTGATAGCCGCGCCCTCCGCCCACCCGGGAATACGGAACTGGGTGACACGTGTCGTCGGCGCATCGAACTCGACCCGCACGGTCGGCGCCCAGGGGAAGTCGGTGGTCACCTGTGCGGTGACGCCGTCGCCGAGGTCGTAGCTCCCCGATGCATAGAGCTGGAACTGCACAGCGTCAGCAGACTCGGTCAGCACGTAGGCGTTGATGGATGCGAGGAGTCGGGCGAGGTTGGGCGGGCAGCATGCGCAGAAGTACCAGTCCAGTCGCGCCGACGGTGCGTCCTCCTCGTGCGTGTGACCTGAGCGCAGCTGCAGCGGATTGGAGTAGAAGTAGCTCTTCCCGTCGACGGCGGTCGAGACGGCGATGGCGTTGTACAGTCCCCGCTCGATCTCGTCCGCGTACTTCGCGTCCCCGTTGAGCAGCAGCATCCGCCAGTTCCAGTGCAGGTTCGCGATGGCGGCGCAGGTCTCGGAGTAGGCCCGGTCGGCGGGCAGCTCGTAAGGGTCGCCGAACGCCTCGCCGCGGTGGCGCGAGCCGAGGCCGCCGGTGACGTACATCTTCTGGTGATGGATGCTGTCCCACAGCGCATCGAGGGTCGCACGGTAGCCCGCATCGGCGTCATCGAGCTCCACGTCGGCCACGCCGGCGAGCAGGTACACCTGGCGGACGGCGTGACCGATGGCCTCGCGGGCCTCGCGCACCGGCGTGTAGTCCTGGTAGTAGGCGCCGCCGAACGCGCCCTCGCCGATCGTGCGGTGGCCGCGCAGTTCGATCATGCGCACGGCGAGCTCGCGGTGGCGCGGGTCGCCGGTCAGTCGTGAAAGCTCCACCAGGGCGGTCTCGATCTCGGGGTGGCCGTCGATGTCGTCTCGGCCGCCGGCGCCGAACGTCTCGTGCACGAGGTCGACGTAGCGCAGGGCGATCTCGAGCAGGTCGGTACGGCCGGCGTGCGCCCATGCGATCGCCGCCTGCAGAAGGTGGCCGAGCTTGTACATCTCGTGTCCCTGCGGCAGATCGGTGAACCGCTGACCCGCCAGCGGGCCCTGGTAATAGCTGTCGAGGTAGCCGTCGTCCTCCTGCACCGCGCCGAGGAGGCGAATCGCGTCATCGACGAAGCCGTCGAACGACGAGGCGTCGCCGTTGACGGCCTCCCAGCCGATCGCCTCGAGCGTTTTGTAGAGGTCGGAGTCGGCGAACAGCGGACCGCGGAACTCGGCGTCGCTCTCCCCGACCAGGCGGCGGAGGTTGTCGATGACGCCGGTCGTCTCCAGGCGTTCGATGCAGTGGGGGATGGTGGCCTCGCGGTTCAGCCGCTGCCAGTCCCCGACGAACCCGTCCGCGAGCCGCACGCGACGGATGTCGAGCGGGGTGCGGGCCGTCGTGCGTGCCGGGGCAGCCGGGGCGGCGAGCGAGCCTGTGACGCTGACCATTTTTCTCCTCATCGAGTGAGCCTTGAGTGTTCTGCCGGTTAGTACACCGGTGTACAGGGATCGATAGTACACCGGTGTACTACACGCGCAACAGGCAATTCGAGAAACTCTTCCGGAGATCAGACCGAGGCGCGCTCGATCACGGAGTGCTGGGCGACGATCACGCGGGCGTCGCTGTCGCCGCGCTGCAGGTGATCCGCGAGCCGCTGCACCGCGGTGTCGGCGATCCACGTGCGGCCTGAGTTCAGCGTCGTGAGCGCAGGGAATGCCAGTGCGGCCTCCTCGACATCGTCGAAGCCGACCACCGACACGTGCTCCGGCACACTGATGCCGCGCCGCTGCAGTTCCGACATCGCACCCAGCGCGATCGCGTCGTTCAGACCGAACACGGCGTCGAAGTCGATGCCCGATTCGACGACGCCGGCGATCGCGTGCGCTCCCGACGCGCGATTCCACGGGATCGGACCCACCAGAAGCCGATCATCGAGCACGATCCCCTCGGCCTCAAGAGCTCGCGCATATCCCAGGAAGCGCTGCGCCGCGGCTGTCGGCAGGTCGGAGCGCTCCATGCCGAGCGCGACGATCCGTCGCCGGCCCCGACGCAGCAGCAGACGAGTCATCTCGTACGCGCCCTCGACGTTCGCGACGGTCACGAAATCGAATCGCCCGCCGTACACGCGGTCGCCGATAAGCACCACGGGAACGTCGATGGTGGCCGACTCGATATCGTCTGCGCCCAGAGCGATCGGGTGGAAGAGCAGACCGTCTACGTAGCGACCGCCGTGCCCGTGCAGCAGCGCGAGTTCGCGGTCATGGTCGCCCTCGGTTACCTCGACGACCACGTTCATCCCTCGCTGCTGGGCGGCGGCGACCACCGACTGGGCAAGCTCGGCGAAGTACGGGTGGGCGATCTCGGGGATCGCCAAGGCGATCGTTCCGGTGCGCCCCGAGCTGAGGTTGCGTGCCGACACGTTGACCTTGTAGTTCAGCTCCGCGATCGCAGCCTCGATCCGCGACCGCGTCTCCGGCGTCATGTACGGGTAGCCGTTGAAAAAGTTCGACACGGTCTTCTTCGACACCCCCGCCACCCGAGCGACATCCGCCATCGTCGCTACACCCATGGTTCACCTCCGGTCGTGCGAACCATTCTTAGCACCTCACGTGCTGCTGGTCGTCGTGGGCCTTGACCGCGTCGACGCTCAGCTCTTGTTCGCAGCAGTGGTGCGACATGCCGCAGAGTCGCGGCGGCTCGGCCTGTCTCGACGACATCCGGTGAAGGATGCGGAGTGCATGCCGGGTCCGTCCGGCACAACCCCCGGATAGGATCCGAAATCAAGCCACTGGCGCGGTCCGCCTTGGTGGCACGGTCGAGGTGCGACGCCGCCATGCTTGCTCATCGCGGATTCGATGATTCAACGGTTATCCAACGGATATTCCGACGAGATGGGTCCAGGTGTGCCCAGCCCGAACCGTAGAATCGATTGCGATACAACCACTCCACCGGCAAGGAATCGCTGGTCAGGGCGAGATTGATCGAGGACAACCCAGACGATGCGACCGTCTTAGGCTCTCGGCTCATAATCGTGAGGTCGCGGGTTCAAGCCCCGCTCCTGCTACAGACAAAAGGCCCGGTAATCCGGGCTTTTTGCGTTGCATCGGTGCGGGCGGATGCTTTCGGAAAGCGCCTTCTGCCCACCTTTGCCCACCGATTCTGACCTCACGATAGTTCACACTGAGGTCTGGGTGCCCAGGCTCGCGCTCGGGAATGACGCGGGTTCGGGCGCCGCTCGTGCGGCCAGCCCGAGAACCTTGCGCAATATGAGCTTCCTCGATTGCCAGTCGAGATCGTGTCGGTCTAGCGTCAGTCGCTGCCGCTCGGGCGCTGTGAGCGCCCGGCTGGCGGGCGCTCGCGAGGCCGCGGGCTCACCATCAACGAAGCTGGAGGACTCCCCATGGCACGACCATCTTTCGCCCGTCCCGGGCCCATCGCTGCGAGCGCCGTGCTCGCGCTGACCGTCGCGCTCCTGCCCGCTCTGCCAGCCGCGGCCGAACCTGTCGCGTGCGTGCAGCCCGCCCCCAATGCGCCGATGCAGGTGACCGCGGACTGCATCGATCCGACATACACCCAGCCTGTGATCGATGCCGAGACGGACGAGACGACGCCCGTTCCGCATCACCGGGTGTCGGGTCACTTCGAGGGCACGAACATCACGTTCAACATCTACCTGCACCCCGCAGCCGACAAGTCGAAGTGGCAGGGTCGGTTCTTCCAGTACACCTACCCGACAACCTTCAGCGCCGACCAGAACACCTCTCGCGCAAGCGATCGCGCCATCGGCTTCGCGCTCGCCAGCGGCGGGTACGCGGTGCAGGCCGGAAACGGGTTCCTGTCGCTGGGCTACCGCCACACCGCCGCAGCGGCGAAGTTCGCCGAGACCGTGGCCGCGGCCTACTACGGCAGCGATCGCGCCATCTTCGGGTACCTGTACGGCCCCAGCGGCGGCTCGTTCCAGACGGTCGGCGCAGCCGAGAACACGGACGGGGTGTGGCAGGGTTTCGTTCCGTTGGTGCAGGCCGTGCCGACGCCGAACAGTTACAACTTCAACGGGCGTGCGGCGGCCGAGCTCATCCTCGCCGACAAGGCCGACGAGATCCGCGACGCGCTGCTGCCCGGGGGCAGCGGCGACCCCTATGCCACTCTCGATGAGGCGGAGCGCGCGATGCTCACGGAGGTGCACAAGCTCGGCATCCCGTGGAAGGGATGGGAGAACCCCGACTACCTGCTCGGCTACGACCCCGCCTACTTCGGCGGCGGGCTCGACTCCGACGACCCGCTCGTCTATGATCCCACCTTCGTCGACGACTTCTGGAACACCGCTGGCTACCTCGGCGCTGAAGACTCCCCGCTCGGCGAGCGGGTGCGGGCCGAACTCGTCGAAATGGGGGACACGATCGGCCACCGCTGGAACATCGCCAAGCGGTTCGCGTACCGGTATCAGCTCCCAGCGGCCGGCACCGGGTGGATCGCTCTCGACCAGTTCCGCGCCGCGGACGGTACCCCGCTCTATCCGCAGCGTACGGTGGGGGAGCCCGGGTTCTCGGGCGCGGTGTCGGGCAACGCCGCCTTCGACGGTTCGATCAACGGCAAGATGATCGTTGTGTCGAACCTCTACGACGTCGACGCTCTTCCGATCCACACCGACTGGTATCGGAAGAAGGTCGAGTCCAGCCTCGGCGCCGCCGCCGGCAACGCCTACCGGGTGTATTACACAGATCATGCCGACCACCAGGACGCTGCGCCGACCGGAGCACGCGCGGCGACGCTGGTCGACTGGTACGGCAGTGTCGAACAGGCGCTGCGCGACGTCGCCGCATGGGCGGAGAAGGGGGTCGCGGCGCCCGTGTCCACCCGCTACGAGATCAAGGACTCGCAGATCGTCGTCTCGCCGTTCGCCCTGGTGCGCGCCGGCATCCAGCCGACCGTGGACTTCGTGACGCTCCGCGACGGCGTGATCACGACGCGGGTGGGCAAGCCGGTCGCGCTGCTCGCGGCAGCGCGTGCGCCGCTCGGCGGGGGGAAGATCGTCGCTGCGGAGTGGGACTTCGAAGGTGATGGCACGTACGTCGCGGGGAATGCGGGCAAGCCGCAGAAGATCGCGGCGCTGGCGACGACGCATCGGTTCACGCAGCCGGGCACCTACTTCGTGAGCGTGCGGGTCACGGCCGAGCGCAACGGTGATGTCAATGCCGGTTTCGCCCGCGTGCAGAACATCGACCGCGTGCGCGTGGTCGTGACGCAGTAAGGCATCGGGCGGGTGGGCCAGATCATCGCCGCGGAGTGGGACTCCGAAAGCGACGGCACCTACGTCGCCGGCGATGCCCGCAAGCCGCAGCCGATTGTCGCACTCACGACGAAGCACACGTTCACCCAGCCCGGGACGTACTTCGTCAGCGTACGCGTGACGGCGGAGCGTGACGGCAACGTCGGCGCCAAGTACGCGCTACTCCAGAACATCGACCGCATCCGAGTCGTGGTCACGCAGTAGCCGACGGCCGGACGGATGCCGCGAGCTGCGGCATCCGTCCGGCACCCGGGTGCGACTCAGCGCGAGCGAGTCGAGCCGCGCACCACGAGCGTGCACGGCAACTCGATGCGCTCGTGGGCCGGGTCGTCGTGACGGCGCAGCTCCTGGGTGAGCTCGATCGCCCGTGTCGCCATCTCGCGCAGCGGTTGATGCACGCTGGTGAGTGGCGGCCGAGCTGCAGCGGCCCGCGGTTCGTCATTGAATCCGACCACGCTCACGTCGTCGGGTATCCGCTTGCCCGCGCGAGCCGCCGCGCGGTACACCGCGAGGGCCATCTCATCGTTGCAGGCGAAGACGCCGACATGCGACTTGTCCGACGTCACGAGCTTCATGAGATCGGCGGTCAAAGGTGCGTCCGTCCATTGCGAATCGACGTGGACCACCTCGGCGTCGGGACGGAGCTCGGCGATGGCCTGCCGGAAGCCTTCTTCGCGCGCACGACCGAAGCGGTAGCGAGGCACACCGGTGACGACGGCGAATCGATCCACGTCGCAGTTCGCGAGATGCGCGCCGGCGTCGTAGCCTCCTTGCCAGTCCGTCGTGCCGACACTGGCCAGTTCGCCTTCCGGATCGGACCGAGGATCGAGCAGCACGATCGGAATGCGGAGCCCGCGGATCTCCTCCAGCTGGCTTGCCGTGGGCTTGATGATGCCGATGACGACTCCCGACGGGCGCCGCGTCGCGACCCGGGTCGGCCAATCGTCTGACGGATCGGGACGGTCGAGCGTGAGCACCAGATCGAAACCGAGACGGAAGGCAGCTTCACGCGCACCTGTCGTCATGGCATCGGTCCAGGCGTCGTCGAAGCTGCCGAGCACGAACTCGATCAGCCGTGGGTCCAGTGTCGTCGGTCGCCCCCGCGTCGACTGGGAGCGCTCGTAACCCAGAGAACGTGCCGCATCTGCAACGCGCTCGCGTGTCTCGCGGCTCAGATCGCCGCGGCCGGCCAGGGCGCGCGAGGCCGTGGCAACCGAGACCCCCGCAGCTTCGGCGACCGCTCGCATCGTCACGGTCGGTGTCGGTGCCTCGCCCATTCGCCCCCCCTGCGTGCTTGCGCAATATCGCGTCTGCGCTGCAGGGTAGCGCGATCGGATGCGCTCCGTGTAGCTCAGCGAGTGGACCGCAGCATATTTGCGCAAATGTCCCCTGGTGGCCTTGTCGGCCCTTTCGGCCCGGCCTAGGCTCGCGTCGCCACCCGTCCGGCTCCCTCAGGAGACACCCATGGCCGAACTCACCCCACCTGCCGCACTCCGATTCGAACACCGCACCGATCGTGGTCCTGTGCTGGGTATCGCCTCCCCGTCTCCCCGGCTGAGTTGGACGATCGCCACCGCCCCGGACGAGTACGTGCAGACGGCTTACGAGATCGAAGTCGCACGCGGCCTCACGACCGAGCGGTGGGTGGTGGAGTCGGCAGAGCAGATCTTGGTGCCGTGGCCCGATCTGCCACTCCACTCGCGTGAGGCGGCAACCGTGCGAGTGCGAGTTCGCGGCCCGGAGTGGAGTGACTGGAGCGAGCCTGCGACGGTCGAAGCCGGTCTGTTCGATGCAGACGACTGGGATGCACGTTTCATCTCGCCCGTCGGCATCGGCGCCCTCCGGCAGGCGGCACCGGAGTTGCGGGGGACCCTTCACGTCGATTCGCGCGTCGTCAAGGCTCGCCTGTACGCGACCGCGCACGGCATCTACACCGCAACGATCAACGGCGCCCCAGTCGATGACACGGTGCTCGCACCCGGATGGACCGCCTACGAACACCGCCTCCGCACCAGGGTGTACGACGTCACGGGGCTCGTGAAAGCCGGCGACAACACCCTGGACATCACGCTCGGCAACGGTTGGTGGCGCGGGCGATTCGGTTTCCTCGGAAAGCGGGCTCTATACGGTGATCGGCTCGCGGCGCTGGCCCAACTCGAGGTCACCACCGGCGACGGGGCCGTCCACGTGCTGGGCACCGACGGACGATGGCGAGCTCGCGCGACCGGCATCCTGATCGACGACATATACGACGGGCAGACGACGGACCTTCGATTCGAGCCTGACGCGCCATTCGCTCACGCCGTTGAGCCGATCGATGCCGACCTCGCAACGCTGGTGGGCGAGGACGGGCCCCCGATGCGAGTGACAGAAGTGATCCCCGCGGTGTCAGTGACGCGGTCGCCAACCGGTCGTGTCCTGGTCGATTTCGGTCAGAACGTCGTCGGCTGGGTGCGCATCAAGGCGTGCGGCGCCCAGCCCGGTGATGAGGTGGTGGTGCGGCACGCCGAGGTGCTCGAGCATGGCGAGCTCGCGGTGGAAGCACTTCGCAGCGCAAAGGCCACGGACACCTACTTCCTGAGCGGATCGGATGCCGAGTCGCTGGAACCGTCCCTGACGTTCCACGGGTTCCGGTATGCCGAGGTCGCGGGCCTGGAGGACCTCCGCGCGAAGGACATCGAGGCAGTCGTCATCGGCAGCGACCTCGAGCGAACGGGGTGGTTCACGTCGTCCCACGCGCTCCTCGACCGTTTCCACGAGAACGTCGTATGGGGGATGCGCGGGAACTTCCTCGACGTCCCGACCGACTGTCCGCAGCGAGACGAGCGACTGGGCTGGACAGGCGACATCCAGATTTTCGCGCCGACGGCGACATTCCTGTTCGACTCCGCCGGATTCCTGACGTCGTGGCTCGCCGATCTGGCAGCCGAGCAGGATGCGCAGGGGCGGGTTCCGCACGTCGTGCCCGACATCCTTCGCACTGATCTCACATCGGCGCCCGCTGCGGCGTGGGGCGATGCGGCGACGATCGTGCCCTGGACGGTGTGGGAGCGCACCGGAGACCGAGTGATTCTCGAGCGGCAACTTCCCAGCATGCGGGCGTGGGTCGACTGTGTGCGTGCCGAGGCGGGCGCCGACCTCATCTGGCGTGGAGGTGCCCAGTACGGGGACTGGCTGGATCCGACCGCTCCGCATGACGACGCCTCGCTGGCCAGGGCGGATCCCGACGTCGTCGCCACCGCACACTTCGCACGTTCGGCGCAGATCGTCGCATCGGCCGCCGACGTGGTCGGCGACGACGACATCGCGGCAGAGTATTCAGACCTCGCTGCGCGGATCCGGGAAGCGTTTCGGCGAGAGTTCGTCACGGCTTCCGGGCGCGTGCTCTCCGACGCGCAGACGGTGTACGCGCTGGCGCTCAACTGGGGTCTGATCGACGATCCGACAACGCGCGAAAGGGCGGCGGATCGACTCGCCGACCTCGTGCGTGCGTCGGGCCATCGCATCGCCACCGGATTCGTCGGCACGCCCATCGTGTGCGATGCGCTTACGGATGCCGGCCGCCACGATGTCGCGCATCGCCTGCTGCTGCAGACCCAGGCGCCGTCCTGGCTGTACCCCGTGACGATGGGCGCCACCACGATCTGGGAGCGATGGGACAGCCTGCTTCCCGACGGAACCGTGAACCCGAGCGGCATGACCTCGTTCAACCACTATGCACTCGGCAGCGTGATCGACTGGCTCCATCGGCGCGTCGCCGGTCTGGGATCGACGAGCCCAGGATTCCGGACGGTCGCGGTGCGTCCCATCCCGCCTCGCGCGCTCACACGTGCCGCGGCCAGCCACCGTACGCCCTACGGGATGGCCAGCGTCGCGTGGTCACGAGAGGCGGGGGAGTGGGCTCTGGAGGTCGAACTTCCTGTGGGCACGACGGGCGTCGTCGAGCTGCCGTGGGGCGGCGGGTCCGTACAGATCGGTCACGGACGCCACGAGTGGCGTCTCACGGAACCGGGGTTCACGGAGGTCGCGCCGCAGACGGTTCGCGACGTCGTCGACGACGAGGCGTTGTGGTCGCAACTCGTTTCGGTTTCCGCCGCTGAGGGCGTCATCGACTCCGATGTGCGGATGGCCCGGCTGCTTGCACCGTTCTTCGACCGCCCAGCCACCGAGATCGGCGACGCGGTGTGGACGAGATTCTGGCCGTCCGACTCCGCGAAGCGGGCGCTGGCCGATCTCGTCGGCCCCGCGCCCGACCTGTTGCGCAATATAACCGGAGCAATTGCGCAATAATCTTGACCCTCGTTGCCGGCGCTCAACCCACAGCCCTAGCGTCGCTGGCGGACACACCGCAGGTTCGCGGTCCTCCGCACGATCGGGCAGCACGGCCCGAACCAAGAGAAACAACAAAGGAGTTGCAATGCGATTCACACGACGCCGCACAGCCGTCGCCTTCGCGGTGCCCGCGCTCGCCCTGGGGCTTGCGCTGACGGCCTGCGCCCCCTCCACCGGAGGCGGATCGGCCACCGGCGCAGCAGGTGACACGCTCACCCTCGGCATGACCGCCGACATCCCCGGCCTCAGTGTCGGCATCCAGCCCAGCTACCAGGGCTGGTTCGCCGACGCCGCCTGGGACACGCTTCTCATCTGCGACGAGTTCGGAAAGCCTTCCGCGCAGATCGCCGAGGAGTGGGAGTACAACGACGACAAGAGCGCCGCGACGCTCAAGCTCCGCGAGGACATCAAGTTCTCCGACGGAACGGACCTCACGACCGAAGACGTGCAGGCTGCATACGAGTTCGCCGGTGAGAACAACGCTCGTTTCGCGGACCTGACCTTCGACGTCGTCGACGACTACAACATGACGATCACCTGGCCGCAGCCCACCCCGACGCTCGACCTCATCCTGTGCGAGGCGCAGATCTCCTCCGCCGAGTACTACGCCGGCGATGCGCAGGACACGACGGTCGTCGGCAGCGGCCCGTACATCTACGAGCCCAGCAAGAGCACGCAGGGCTCCACGTACACCCTCACCAAGAACCCGGACTACTTCGACAGCGACACCTACCCGTACGAGACGCTCGTGCTGAAGGTCTTCACGGACGCGACCGCCGGCCTCAACGCGCTCAAGACCGGACAGATCGACGGCATCCTCGGCAGCGCGGCGACGATCGACGAAGCCAAGAAGTCCGACCTGGAGGCCGTTACCCTCCGCGGCACCACCACCCGCCTCCTCATCACCGACCACAACGGTGAGAAGATCCCGGCGCTCGGTGACGTCCGCGTGCGACAGGCCATGAACATGGTGTTCGACCGCGACTCGATCGCGAACGACCTTTACCGCGGCTACGCCGACCCGGCGTACCAGATCTTCCGCCCGGGCAGCAGCGCCTACCTCGAGGACCTCACCGAAGACCCCTACCCGTACGACGTGGAAGCAGCCAAGGCCCTGATGGCCGAAGCGGGCTACGCGGACGGATTCACCCTGCAGATCCCGTTCTTCGAAGGCCAGAACCACGAGCTGCTCTTCCCCTACGTGACCGAGCAGCTCGCCCAGCTCAACATCACCGTCGAGCAGGTGAACCTGACCGGTCCCGACGCGATCACCGAGCTGCTGAGCGGAACCTACCCGGTGCCGCTGTGGCAGCTGGGCAACTACGGTGAGTCGCTGCAGGACATCAAGGACTACATCCTGCCGGACGGCATCTGGAACGTGTCGCACCAGCCGGACGAGACCGTCGACGCCCTGTGGCAGACCATCCTGACCGGCACCGATGAGGAGCGGATCGCGGCTCAGCAGGAGATCAACCAGTACGTGATCGACCAGGCGTGGTTCGTGCCGATGGCCTACCCGGACGGCTTCTACCTCTACAGCCCGGACATCAGCATCCCCACGATGTCGGACTTCTCCGCGCTGCACCCGCTGCTGCGGGACTTCCAGAAGAACTAGGACCCGGTGAGCCCCAGCAATGTTCCGCTATCTAGCCCTCAACCTCATCCGCGCCGCCGGACTGTTCGTGATCGTCGGCTTCATCACCTTCACGGTCACGTACACCGACGGCATCGGGATCGCCCGTTCGGTGCTCGGCCTGAGCGCCTCGGATGAACAGGTGGCCGCGAAAGCGGAGGAACTGGGGCTCACCCGTCCTCTCATCGTCCAGTACTTCGAATACCTCTCCGGGGTGATCCGTGGCGACCTCGGCGCCTCCTTCCTCACCGGCCAGACTGTGACCGACGCGCTGTCCACTCGCATCCCGGTCACCCTGTCGCTGATCATCATCACGATGACGCTGACGGCGATCATCAGCGTGGTCCTCGGCGTCACCGCAGCCCTCTACGGCGGCTGGGTCGACCGTGTCGTGCAGTTCCTCTCCGTCCTCGGCGCCGCCGTTCCAGGTTTCATCATCGCCATCGGCCTGGTGTTCGCGTTCGCCGTCGCGGTTCCTCTGTATCCGGCTACCGGCTACATACCCATCACGGATGGCGTGCAAGGGTGGCTGTGGTCGCTCACGCTCCCCGTCGCCGCCCTGGTCATCGGGACGATTGCATCCTCCGCGCAACAGTTCCGCGGGTCGGTTATCGACGCGCTGTCTCAGGACTACGTCCGTACTCTGCGGTCCCGGGGTATCAAGGAGGGGCCGCTCCTCTTCCGCCACGTGCTCCGGAATGCGGCGGGCCCGGGACTTGTGGTCCTCAGCCTCACGACACTCGGACTCCTTGGTGCAGCGCTCTTCATCGAGCAGGTGTTCGCGCTGCCCGGCATCGGCCAACTGATCGTGTCGTCAGCTCAGGCCGGCGACGTCCCGATGGTGATGGGCACGGTGGTCTTCACGATGATCCTCGTCCTCGTCATCAACTTCCTCGCCGATCTGCTCATCGGCGTTCTCAACCCGAAGTCGAGGATCCGATGACCGTCGACCAGCATGAAATCGACCCCGCGGCCGACGGCACGGCCGCTCTCACGCGCAAGAGCGTGCGGCGCAACACGTTCCGGTCGCTGCTCAAGAACCCGTTCGCGGTCTTCAGCTTCGTGGGCCTGGCGATCCTGGTGTTCGTCGCCGTGACAGCGCCGTGGCTTGCTCCTTACCCGCCCAACGCCACCGATCTGGCGTCGGCGAACGTGCCGCCATTCACCAATGGGCACCTGTTCGGGGCAGATCAGTCCGGGAGGGACATCCTCTCGCGACTGATGTGGGGAACCCAGGCGACCCTGCTCGCATGCGTTCTCGTGCTTGGCGTCTCACTCATCCTCGGCCTCACCTCCGGCCTGATCGCGGGCTTCTACCGGGGCAAGACGGAAGCGGTCGCGAACTTCATCTCCGACCTCATCATGTCGCTCCCCGGCATTGCAGTGATCATCTCGCTCTATTCGCTCACCGGCCCGAACATCCCCGCTGCGATGACCGCGTTCGGCGTGATCGTCACGCCGAGCTTCTACCGGCTGGTTCGTTCCGTGGTGATCAGCGTGCGATCGGAGCTGTATGTCGATGCCGCCAAGGTCGTCGGACTGTCAGACTTCCGTATCGTCGGACGTCACGTCCTCTCGGCTGTGCGCGCACCGGTCATCGTGCAGAGTTCGTTCGTGCTCGCCACGGCCGTCGCCATCCTCGCGGGCGTCGACTTCATCGGGCTCGGCAGTCCCAACGAGCCCTCCTGGGGTCGGGTGCTGCAGGAAGCGTTCGAGAACATCTACCTGGTGCCGGCGAACATCTTCTTCCCCGCGCTCGTCATCAGTGTGACCATTCTTGCCTTCGTGTTGCTCGGAAACGCGCTGCGCGACACGTTGCAAGCCTCCAACCGCAGTGCCGCGCTGAAACCCGCGCGGCGCCGTACGCTGGCGCGCGCCGCGCAGGACGAGCGTGTGGCAGGACTGCATGACCTGACCCCGCCCCAGGATGTCGTCCTCGCGGTACGAGGACTCCGGGTCGGTTATCCCGCAGCCCCGGACGAAGTGGCTGAGGTCGTCCACGGAGTCGATCTGGACGTCCGGCGCGGCGAGGTTCACGGACTCGTGGGGGAGTCCGGCTCCGGCAAGTCTCAGATCGCGTTCTCCGTGGTCGGCATCCTGCCCCGCGAGGCCGTCGTCCTCGGCGGCAGCGTCTTCTTCAACGGGAAGGATCTGCTGGCCGACAAGGCGCGCATCCGAAGAGCGCGCGGCCGGCAGATCGCTTATGTGCCGCAGGAGCCGATGTCGAATCTCGATCCGTCGTTCACGATCGGTGCGCAGCTCATCTACGGCCTCCGCGCGGCGACCGGGGTCTCGAAGTCGCAGGCTCGGCGCGAGCTCGTCGCTCTCCTCACCCGCGTGGGGATCGAGGACCCGGATCGGGTGATGCGTTTGTACCCGCACGAGATCTCGGGCGGGATGGCGCAGCGCGTGTTGATCTGTGGGGCCGTCGCGTCGTCCCCCGAGCTCATCGTCGCCGACGAGCCCACCACGGCCCTCGACGTCACGGTTCAGGCCGAAGTCCTCGAACTCCTGCGAGAGCTCACCGCCGAACGCGGACTCGCGATGATCATCGTCACGCACAATCTCGGCGTCGTCGCCGATCTGTGCGACCGAGTGAGCGTCATGAAGGACGGGCGGATCGTGGAGAGCAACGACGTCGACGCGCTGTTCGCAGCGCCCGAACACCCCTACACCCGTGACCTTCTCGAATCGTCGCGCAAGGTCGAGATCATGGAGGCGATCGGCGGTGAGTGAGAACCTGCTCGAAATCAACAACCTCATCGTCCGCTACGGCGGCCGACGTGGTGGAAAGACCGTTATTCAAGACGTATCCCTCGGCCTGAAGGCGGGCGAGACGGTGAGCCTGGTCGGAGAGTCCGGTTCCGGAAAGACGACCATCGGTCGAGCGATCCTCGGCTTGGCGCCCGTCACCGACGGCACGATCAGTTTCCGTGGTCAGCAGATCAGCAACATCTCCCGTGCTCGCCGGCGTCAGGTGGCACGAGACATCCAAGTCATATTCCAAGACCCCTACTCATCGCTGAACCCGTCGATGACCGTCGAGAGCATCCTGGTCGAACCTCTGCGTGCCGCCGGCGTCGCTGAGGGCCGGACAAGAGTCCGCGAGCTGTTGGATGCCGTTGGACTCCCGTCCGACGCCGGCGCTCGCTATCCCCGGGAGTTCTCGGGCGGTCAACGCCAGCGGATCGCGATCGCCCGTGCGCTCGCGCTCGAGCCGTCCGTCATCGTCTGCGACGAGCCCACGAGCGCGCTCGACGTGACGACGCAGGCTCGCGTGCTGACGCTCCTCGACGAGCTGCAGAAGGCGACGGGCGTCGCCTACCTGTTCATCAGCCACGACCTCGGCGTGGTCCACGCGATCAGCGATCGAATCGCCGTCCTCCAAGGCGGTCGCATCGTGGAGATGGGTGACGCGCACCAAGTGGCGACCAACCCGCAGCATCCTTACACTCGGCGCCTGCAGATGTCGGCGCCCATCGCGGACCCGCCCCGACAGCGCGCCCGCCGCGCTGAGCGAATCCGGCAGTTCAGCCAGTGAACGCGGGCATGCCAGAACCCGTGATCGGCTCCCGGCCGGTAGAAACCGCTCTCAGTGCTGAGCTACATCCGATCGTGCCCGGGTTCCACCCGGACCCCACCATCTGCCGAGTCGGGGACGACTACTACCTCGCACATTCGAGCTTCGAATACTTCCCAGGCGCACCGATCTTCCACAGCCGAGATCTGGTGACCTGGACCCAGATCGGCAACATCCTTTCGCGCCGGTCGCAGTTCCGGGCGGGGGAGTCCGGCCCGTCGACGGGCATCTATGGGTCCACCCTGCGGCATCGTGACGGGCGCTACTGGTTCATCACGACGAACGTCAGCGACTTCGACGCCGGGCAGCTGATCGTTCACGCCACCGATCCCGCGGGACCGTGGAGCGACCCCGTGTTCGTCCCCGAGGCGATCGGCATCGACCCCGACCTCTGCTGGGACGAGGACGGTACCTGCTACCTCACTTGGCACGTGCTCGACTTCACCGTCGGCGGTCAAGGCATTCGCCAGGCGCCGATCGATCTCGGGACCGGCCGTCTCCTCGAGCCTCACTATCCGGTGTGGCAGGGAAGCGGAATGCCGATGGCCGAAGGCCCCCACCTATACCAAATCGGCGACTACTGGTACATCATGCTCGCCGAAGGCGGCACCGAGCGCGGGCACTGCGTCACGATCGCTCGCGGGCCGAGTCCGCGCGGCCCGTTCGAATCCTGCAGCTGGAATCCGATCTTCACCCATCGCAGCAGCTCCCATCCCGTGCAGAACGTGGGGCACGCCGATCTCGTCCAGACACCTGACGGGACGTGGGCCGCGGTCTACCTGGGGGCACGTCCGCGCGGATCGACACCCGGTTTCCATGTGCTCGGCCGTGAGACATTCCTCGCCGGTGTCGACTGGGTCGATGACTGGCCTGTGTTCGACGAGGCTCGATTCGAGATCCCCGAGGCGGGGACAGGCTTCGCCGAGGACTTCACGACGTCGGTACTCGATCCGCGGTGGGTCGTCGCCGACAGCGAACCCGACGCGGTTATCGAGCGGGTTGCGGGCGGCGGGCTCCGGTTCCGCTCGTGGGGATCAGCCGCCGACGTGCTCTGCACCCGAGTCACAGACTTCGCCTGGCAGGCCGACGCCGTCGTGCAGGGATCCGGCACGGTCGGGTTGCGGCTCGACGACCGCCACTGGTGCGGCGTCATCTTCGAGGACGGTCACGCGCAGGCGATCGTACAGATCGGGGATGTCCGGCAACGGATCGGCCGCGTCGAGATCGCCGGCGATACGGCCATCCTCCGTATCTCCACGATGCCGCCCCAGGTCGCACCCGTGCCCTTCGGATACGCGGGCCCTGACGACGTCGCGCTCTCGGTCGTTCGCGATGGCGAGGTGACCGAGATCGCCCGCCTTGACGGCAGGTACTTCTCCACTGAGGTCGCCGCCGGCTTCACCGGACGCATGCTCGCGCTCGGCGCGCCCACCACCGATGGCCGTGTGCTGTCTGTGACTTACCGACCTCTGCCTGACTGAATCCTCTGAGGAACCATGCGCTACATCGACCGACAGACTCCGGCCTCCGCCGTCCTCCAGCAGCCCGACGCGAAGCAGGCGATCGGAGCCATCGCGCCCGAGCTGCTCGCGTCGCCGATGCTCACGCAGCTCGCCGACTTCCCCTTCGGCTCGCTGGCGACCTTGATCCTCGGGGAGGGCGACCCTCGGCGGGCCACCGTCCTTGATGCCGTCGCCGCGTTCGAGGACCTCAGCCCGCTCCCCCCGCAGGACCCGGCGATCGTCGCTTCGGTCGACTACGAGCAGGAGGATGTCGAGCTGGCGTCGGCCGCGGTCGTGCTTCCGGATGCTGCAACCCGCAATCACCGGGTCGATGTCGTCTTGCGAGGCCCATCTCACGGGAACCCGTTTGTTGATGTGGAGCTCTCGGCAGTGTTCACCCTGGATGACACGACGCTGCATGTCGGAGGGTTCTATGACGGCGAGGGCGTCTTCCGCCTGCGTTTCCTGCCTCCGCTCGCCGGCCGCTGGACGTTTGCGACGTCGTCGACGGCACGCTCGCTCGACGGACTCCAGGGTGTCGTCGACGTCAGCGAGTCCGATGCGCCGGGACCGGTCCGCGTGAGTGGACGCGGCTTCGTCCGCGCCGATGGCACGCAGTTCGTTCCCGTCGGCACGACGTCGTACGCCTGGACGCATCAGCCAGAGGCGCTGCAAGAGGAGACGCTGCGCTCGCTGGCGGCCTCGCCGTTCAACAAGCTGCGTATGGGTCTTTTCCCCAAGTCGTTCCTCTTCAATTCGAACGAGCCGGACCGGTTCGTGTTCGTGCGCGCCGAGGACGGCGGCTTCGACACGAGTCGCTTCGACCTGGAGTACTTCGCCCATCTCGAACGTCGCATCGACGACCTCGCGAATCTCGGCATCGATGCGGACGTCATCCTCTTCCACCCCTACGACCGGTGGGGTTTCGCGACGCTCGGGCCCGCAGCCGACGACCGCTACGTGTCGTACGTTGTGCGTCGCCTGTCAGCGTTTCCGAACGTGTGGTGGTCGATGGCGAACGAGTACGACCTCCTCACCGCGATGCGACGCGAGGACTGGGACCGGCTCGCCGGATTGGTGGTCGCGAACGACCCCGTCGCACATCCGCTGTCCATCCATAACTGGGTGGAGATCTTCGACTACACCGCAGAGTGGGCCACGCACGCGAGCATCCAGGGTGGCGGACGTGAGATGGCACAGTCGGTCGCTAAGTGGCGCAAGCGGTGGGATAAGCCGATCGTTGTCGACGAGTTCGGCTACGAGGGAGACATCGACCAGGGGTGGGGCAACCTCACCGCCGAGGAGGTCGTCCGTCGATTCTGGGAGGCGACGCTTCAGGGCGCGTACCTCACCCATGGCGAGACGTTCTGGTCCGATGACGAGGTGATCTTTTGGGCGAAGGGCGGCACGCTGCGAGGTGAGAGCCTGCCCCGGCTCGCGTTCCTCCGCGATCTCATCGAGGCTGCGCCCGAGGGGCGGGTCGCACCGCTTCCCAGTGACTGGGACTTCGCCACCGGCGGGGGAGAGGGCTACGCGCTCACCTACTTCAGCGACGCCCGACCCAAGTTCCGCACCGTCAGAGTGCCGGTGAACACGCGCGCGAAGATCGACATCATCGACACCTGGGCGATGACGATCGAGGAACTTCCCGGAATCCACGAAGGCGACGTGCGTGTGGATCTGCCCGCCCGTCCGTACATTGCCGTCCGGGTGCGCGCAGCCGACTGAGCCTGAGCCTGGGGCGGATCCGCGCGAGGACCCGCCCCCAGCGCCAGAAACGTCTGACAGTGTGCGCGGCATTGGCCGGTCTTCGCGGGCCTAGGTGTGATGTCCAGGCAGGTTGTTGAGTCTGCTGAAGGGTGGGGCTCCGATGGCGGAGTGGCGCCTGTGCTGATTGTAGAAGTGCAGCCAGCCGGGCAGCGCGGCGCGACGCTCGGTGTCTGAGGGGTAGAAGCGGGCATAGGCCCAGCCGTCGGCGAGGGTGCGATGGAAGCGTTCTATCTTCCCGTTCGTCTGCGGGCGGTAGGGGCGGGTCCGTTTGTGTCGGATGCCGAGCATGGCGCAGGCGTCTTTCCAGGCGTGGGAGCGATAGGCCGATCCGTTGTCGGACAAGACTCGCTCGACGGTGACGCCGCGGTCAGCGAACCATGCGACCGCGCGTTCGAGCACGCCGATCGCGGTGACGGCGCGCTCATCGCTGCAGATCTCGACGTAGGCGACGCGGGAGTGGTCGTCGATGACGGTGTGCAGGAACGCGGTGCCGATGTTGGGATGCCCTTTCTCGGTGTATCCGGCGCCGGCGCGGGCGGCGCGCTGCTTGTTCTTCTTGCCTTGCTGCTTGCCGACGTAGCGCCAGCCGCCGCCGTCGGGGATGTTGCCGAACTTGGTGACGTCGACGTGGATCAGGGATCCGGGATGGTCGTGTTCGTAGCGGCGGATCGGCTCGCCGGTGACCCGGTCGATGTGGCTGAGCCGGTTGATCCGGGCCCGCACCAGCACCGCATGCACCGTTGAGGCGGGAACGCCGAGCTCGCCGGCGATCTGCACCGGCCCCAGCCGCCGACGCCACCGCAACCGCACGATCCGTTTCACTGTCGCGGGCGGCGTCTTGGTCGGCATCGAGCGCGGCCGGCTGGACCGGTCAATCATTCCCGCGGGCCCTTCGGCCCGGAACCGGGCCGCCCACTTGCGCGCCGTCGGCGGTGAGGTCATGAACATCTTCGCCGCGACGGCGACCGGCCAATGCTCCTCGACGATGAGCTTGGCCAGCCGCAGACGAGCGCGCGGGGTCAGAGCAGCGTTAGCGTGGGACAACGAAGGCCTCCTGTGATGCGTGAGCGGTTCCTAGACAGCTCCACTCTCGCAACGGGAGGCCTTCGCCCGTCAGCAGATCACACGCGATTCACGCAACAACGTCCCTGGACATCACACCTAGGCCGCGTTGGCCCCGCGAGTGGCCTCTTCTGCGGGGATGGCAGGGGGCGAGACCGTTGTCATGCGCCCGCCTCGACCACTGCTTGCGCATCGGCCGTTCCTTCGCTGCGCACGGTGACGGTGATCTGCCCCTCGCCTGTCGGCCGCACGATGGCCAGTGCGCGCCCGTCGAACGTCATGCAGCTGGTCGAGTCGAAACGTTCCGCCGTAGCTGGCCGCGCCGAGCCGAGTGCGACGAGGTCGCCGGGGCCGTCCACCATCACGTGGATGGTCGCGTCCTTCGAGCTGTTCAAGACATCGCTCCCGTCGCGGAACTCGACGCTGACGTACGCAAGGTCGCTCAAATCCGACCGGATGCGAGCACGGTCTGCCCTTGCGACGAGGAGCCGGTCGGATGCGGTCACCAGCGCCGTGCGCTCGCTCGCGACGCCGTTGCGGTAAGCGATCGCGACGAGTTCTCCCGGTTCGTAAGGGACGTCGAAACTCGCCCGGAACTCCCGCGCGGCGCCGGTCGCGGCCCGCGCGAGTGATCGACCATTCAAGATCAGTTCGACCTCATCGGCGTCGCTGTACACCTCGACCTCGGTAGATGCTCCGTCGGCGAGATCCCACGTCCAGCTCGACACCGCGTCGCTCCACGCCCACTGCATCTCCAACCGCCGCTGGCCGTGATGCTGGGGCCTCAGCACCGCGATGTACGGATCCTTCCGCAGGCCGTACACGATCTCCCGATAGTACGACTGGGGCCGGCGGAACCCCGTGATGTCGAGATCGCCCGCCCACGCCGTGAGCCAGGGGAACTCGGGGTCGCCGCCGCCGCGCACCTCCGGGTCATCCGTGTAATCCGTGCGCCCGAGCCCGACCTCGCCGAGGTAGTCCCACCCGGTCCAGGTGAACCCGCCGATCACGTGATCATGTGCGATCGTCTCTGCCCACGACTGGGCCGTCACCCGGGGGTTGGTTTCCGTCCCGAGGACGACGCGGTTGGGGAAGACTCGGGCGTCGGACGCATACCGTGCTTCGGCATAGTTCAGGCCGGCGATGTCCGCCGCGCCGTGAGACTCCGCGGTGCGCACGGTGACCACATCCGAGACGGTGACCTCATCGAAGAACTCGGTCATCTCGTTCATCACGTCGTTGACGCCCCGGGCGGTGGCGTCTGCGAGACGGTTCTTCAGGTCTTCGATAACCTCGCCGGCCACCGCCCAGAAGCTGCTCACGGCAGTGGTGATGAACCGTGTCTCGTCTCGGAGCCGGATCCGTTCGGCGATGTCTCGCGCCATCGAGCCGCCGAAGCCCGAACCGTACTCGTGGATCTCGTTGCCGATGCAGTACAAGATCACGCTGGGGTGGTTGAAGTCCTTCCTGACCATCGCGTCGACGTCGCGCTCCCACCACTCCGGGAAATCGAGCGTGTAGTCGTACGCCTTGTTCATCTCCGTCCACGCGTCGAACGTCTCGTCGAACACGAGGACCCCGAGCCGGTCGCACGCGTCGAGCATCGCCGGGCTCGCCGGGCAATGCGAACTCCGGATGGCGTTGAAGCCCGCCGCTTTCAACAGCTCAATGCGCCGCTCCTCGGCGCGCTGGATCGTGGCGGCGCCGAGCGGGCCGTTGTCGTGATGGATGCACGCGCCTCGAAGCTTGATCGGCTCGTCGTTGATCCTGAGCCCGTGCCGCGGATCGATACGGAGCGTACGGATCCCGAACGGAGTGCTCACGTCGTGCGTGTCGTCGCCTTCGGTGTCGGTCAGACGGGCGCGGAATTCGTAGAGGTGCGGATCGTCCACGCCCCAGCGGCGGGGAGCGTCGACGTAGAGTCGATTGCGTACGGTCGTCGTCGCATTCGGCCGAATCGTGACCGGCCCTCGTTCGTGCGCGACGACCGTTCCTTCCGCGTCGTGCACCTCCACCTCAAGCGACAGCCGACGCGTGCCGGTGCTCTGATTCCGAATCAGCACGGCGGTCTCGACGACGGCGCACTCCTCGTCGACGTCCGGTGTGGTGATTCGGATCTCGTCGTCCACGATGTGCGCCAGCGGCGTGACGACGAGATGGACATCGCGGTAGATCCCGAGACCGGTGTACCAGCGCGAGTCCTGGTTCGCGCGGGCCTCCACGCGCACCACGTTCTCCTGGCCATAGCGAAGGTGGGCGTCGAGCGAGACTCGAAAGACGCTGTACCCGTACTTCCACTGGCCCGCGAACTCGTCGTTCACGTAGACCATTGCGTCGCGGTACACCCCGTCGAACGCGATCGTCACCCGCTGCTCGCGCCACTCGAGCGGAACGTGGAAACGCTTCGTGTACTCGACCTCTCCGCCGGGGAAGAATGCGGACGACGCACCTCCGGCGATGTCTGCCGACCGATCGAACTCGATCATTGCATCGTGGGGGAGCGTGACCTTCTTGGATGCTGCGCCGCCCATCAGATCGACGAAGCCGCTGATCTTGCGGCGGACACTCCAGTCGTCATTGAACAGGTTCTTGCTCATGGTGCTCCATTCGAAGGGCGCGCGCGTGATCGATCTGGCACGGGCTGCACGACCGATGACCGACGACCGATGACCGATGCCTTGCATCGGGATCGACCCTCACATCGTGACTACCGGGTCCCCGCGGTGCAGACAACCGGGGACCCCTACCGTTGCGCAATAGTCCTCG
Source organism: Microbacterium atlanticum (assembly GCF_015277815.1). Classification (NCBI taxonomy): domain Bacteria; kingdom Bacillati; phylum Actinomycetota; class Actinomycetes; order Micrococcales; family Microbacteriaceae; genus Microbacterium; species Microbacterium atlanticum. The sequence goes on along the minus strand of NZ_CP063813.1, from coordinate 2,695,099 downwards.
CCGCTGATGGGAGAGAATGCACCGGCTCGTAGGCTGGTGGTCCCCACCGTTCGCGGCGTTGGTGCGCCTGGGACATCCGGCAGCGCGCAAGGGTCTGAGAAGGCACCACCCATGTCGCACGATAGTCGCGCCACGAAACGTGCAGCGAACCGACGGCTTCGGCACCATCGAGTCCTGCGCAGTAGGCCCAGGCATCCGGCCCCGCCGTTCCCGCGGCGTGGACTCCTGGCGCTCGCGGCGGCCATCTTCGTCTCGATGTCGACCGAGTTCTTGCCCGGTGGCCTGTTGCCGAACATCGCGGCGACGTTCGATCGTCCGGTCACCGACGTTGGGCAGCTGATCACCGTCTTCGCCGGGGCAGTCATCCTCACCGCGGCGCCACTCGCGGTGCTCACGCGGCGAGTACCGCGCAAGCCGCTCGCAATCGTCGCGCTCATCGGAATCGCAGCCGCGACGGGTCTTGCTGCCTTCGCGCCCACGTTCGAGGTGCTTCTCATCGCGCGGGTGTCAGGCGGTGTCGCGCACGGTCTGTTCTGGTCGGTGGCCGCGGCATACGCGGCCGATCTCGTGGCACCCTCGCAGCTCGGGAGAGCGACTGCGATCACCGCGGCAGGCGGTTCGGTCGCAGGCGTGCTCGGAGTCCCGCTCGGCAACGCGCTGGGTCAGGCGTTCGGCTGGCGAGTCGCCTTCGGAACCCTGGCCGCGGTCGCGGTGCTCGTGGTGCTTCTCGTGGTGCTCCTCCTTCCGGCCGTGGCGCCGAGTCGGGCACTCCCGCGCACGTCGTCAACGCGGAACCACTCGACGCCATCGGCGATCGGCGGCATCCTGCTCGTGTGCGCGATCATCCTGCTCGTCGTGATCGGGCAGACCACCTACGGCACCTACTCGGTGGTGTGGCTGAGCGATGTCGCCTCGATTCCTTCGGCGTCGATCCCGGCGTTCCTCTTCGGCACGGGCCTTGCGGCATTTGTCGCCGTATCTGGCATCGGGCGTATTGCAGACCGATCGCCGAATACCGCGCTCCTTCTCGGGATCGCGCTCGCAGCTGTTCTGAGCGCGCTGTTCCCGCTCTCAGCCGCCTGGGGTGTCGGTCCGCTGGTGATCGCGGCGCTCTTGCAAGCGATGGCCTTCGCTGTCGTCCCGATCCTGCTGCAGACCCGGATGATGCGAATCACTCCGCCGCAGCAGCGTTCGACGGCGGCGGCGCTCCAGACCACCGCTTTCAATGTCGCGATCGGTGGCGGCGCTGTGGTCGGCGCTCTCGTCGTCGGCGAGTGGGGACTCGAGGCACTGCCGTGGGTGGCGGCTCTGCTCACCGGCGCCGGATTGATCCTGTTGCTTCTCACGTCCCCATCAAGATCCTCGGATCCCGCATCCGATCCGCACCCTTCCTCGAGCCCCATGGAGGTTCCCGATGTCCCCTGATTCCGCACACCTCGACACCAGCCTCAGCGACACCGAGCGCGCCGACCTCCTCCTCGCCCAGATGACGGTGCGTGAGAAGGCGCACCAGCTTGTCTCGGTACCGCCGTGGTACCTGGTGCTGGCTGACGGCAGCGCCCCGACCGTGCGCGACGAGTGGCTGAACAAGGCACCTGGCCACATCTGCAACTTCGGCGTCGATGACCCCGCGACGATGGCTCGAATCGTCGGCGACCTGCAACATGCCGCGGTCCAGGGCACCCGGCTCGGCGTCCCTCTCCTCGTGCACATCGAAGCCCTGAACGGGCTGCTCGCCGGCGGGCACATGGTCTTCCCGACCTCGATCGGTCTCGCGGCGACCTGGAGCCCCGAGCTCGTGCAGGAGATGGCAGACACCATCCGCAAGCAGTTGCTCCGCGTCGGCGTACGCCAGGCGCTGTCGCCCAACATGGATGTTGCGCTGGACCCGCGCTGGGGTCGTGTGCATGAGACCTACGGTGAGGACCCCTATCTGGTCGCGGCGCTCAGCGTCGCGTACACCCGAGGTCTTCAGGGTGACGACCTACGTACCGGTGCGATCGCCACGGCGAAGCACTTCGTCGGCTACGGCCTGCCGACGGGCGGCATGAACCTCTCTTCCTACGAGGGCGGCCCTCGTCGCACTCGCGACCTCTTCGCCTATCCCTTTGAGGCGGCGATCCAGCTGGCCGGCCTGGCCTCGGTCATGAACTCCTATTCCGACGTCGATGGAGTCCCCGCTGCGGCGAACCCCGACGTGCTCACGACCCTGCTTCGCGACACCCTCGGCTTCGACGGGTTCGTCTCCAGCGACTACATGACCCTCGAGCACATCCACACTCGCCAGCGAGCCGCCGCCTCGCCGGCCGACGCTGGTCGCCTCACGATCGCCGCTGGACTCGACACCGAGTTCCCCTTCCCGTACGGCTACGGCGACGCGCTCGTCGGCGAGGTCGAAGCCGGACGCGTCGATATCGCCCACGTCGACCGCTCGGTCCGACGCATCCTCACCGCCAAGTTCCGTCTCGGGCTGTTCGAGAACCCGTACCCCGCGGAGCGCATCGAGATCGCCGAGGTGGCGTCTGAGGGGCGTGAGCTCTCGCGCGAACTTGCTCGCCGCTCGGTCGTGCTCGTCAAGAACGACGGGCTGCTCCCGCTCGCCGCCGATGCCCAAAGCGTTGCCATCATCGGGCCCCACGCGGATGCGGTGAAGCTGCAGTTCCCCACCTACAGCTACCCAGCGTTCCGCGACATGACTACCTTCATGTCGGGTGGGGGCATGGGCAACATGGTCGGGATCGACCCGGGCATGGCCGCCTGGAACAACAGCCTGTTCCCCTCGACGCCCATCGAAGACTTCGTCCGCGACCGGCTGGGCGCAACCTCGCTCGTCGACGAGATCGGCCGACACGCACCCATCACGCACGTCGCGACGGGCAGCACGCTCACGACCGACCTCGGCGCGGAAGCGATCGCCGAGGCGGTAGCGGCGGCTGAGGCCGCGGACGTCGTCGTGCTGGCGCTCGGCGGGGCGAGTCTGTGGTTCAACGGGGAACGCACGGAGGGTGAAGCGAGCGACTCGGCCGACATCTCGCTGCCCGCCGCGCAGGTGCACCTGGCGGAGGCCGTTGCCGCGACGGGCAAGCCGATCATCGCGGTGCTCGTTCAAGGCCGCGCGTACACACTGCCGCAGGTGGTCCAGGACGCTGCCGCGATCGTCGTGTCGTCGTACGGCGGGCCGTTCGGTCCGGCGGCCGTCGCCGACGTTCTGTTCGGGGAGGTGAATCCGAGCGGAAAACTGCCGTACAGCATCCCGCGTCACACCGGCCAGATCCCGGTCTACCATCACCAGCGGTCCGGTACCGGCTACCGCAACCCGCTGCCGCCCGACGTCGACCGCCACTACCTCGACATGCCGGCGACCCCGCTGTACACCTTCGGGCACGGCCTGAGCTACACAGAGTTCGAGCTGTCAGATCTGGTTGCGGATGCCGAGATGACAACCAGCGGATCAGCGCGGATCGCGGCGACCGTGCGCAACGCGGGCGACCGTGGCGGCGATACCGTCGTGCAGCTCTACGCACGTGTCAACACCGCCGGCGCGACCCGCCCGGCGCAGCAACTTGCGGGGTTCGCCCGGGTCTCGCTCGCGGCGGGGGAGTCTCGCCAAGTGACCTTCACGCTGGATGCTGCGCAACTGGGGTACACGGATATTGGAGGCGAGTTCGTCGTTGAGCCCTCGCCGGTGAACGTGTGGGTGAGCTTTGATGCCGAGTCGCGCCCCCTCGAGACCGTACTCGACGTCATTGGTCCCCGGCGCGCGCTGGCGAGCGCCGGAAGGACATTCTTGTCGGCGATCGCGGTGACCTCGAGCTGACTCGCAGGGGCGGCCCGATGCACCGAGGACTGCCGGCCTCTGGGATTCAGACGCTGGGATGGCCACCTGAACCGGCTGAGCCCGACCGCGAGTCCCGAGGCAACGATGAGTCCACGTCCCAGTCAGAACTGAAGATGGTTCAACGGCCCCGACCGGGATCCGGGTGATCGCGGGAGTTCTCCGCTGAGACAGGTCAGACTGATTGACCCGGATCGCCCTCGGCAGAATTGAAATCCCTCCGTCTCCGCTTCACACCCCGGGTGGTCGGCTACCCGCACGTGCCCACATCCTGCCCACCAACCGTCGGGATCGAGGCTGATTCGCATGGTTCGAGTGACCGCAGATTCCGCGGAATCCTGCGGGTTGCGGGTCCAAGCGGATCGGAAGAAAATCCCTGGTCAGTCCTCATAATCGTGAGGTCGCGGGTTCAAGCCCCGCTCCTGCTACCGATGAGAACCCCCGGATTTCCGGGGGTTCTGCCGTTCCCGCGCCCGGGGATGACGGAGACGGTCAGCTCGTCCTGGGTGCCCTCCACCACGCCGAAGGCGAAGTTCAGGGTGGAAGGAGCTCTCGCCCACGAGGTGGTGAAGGCCTGACCCGCGCGCGGGCGCGCGAGGAGTCGTCCGGTCACCCGCGCTCCGTGGGAGCATTCGAAGATGCTGCAGCCGATTGCCGACGGCGTGTTCGTACACGTCAGCGAGTTCATCCAGAGCAACTGCACCGTGGTGCAGGGGCGAAAGGGCGTGCTGCTGGTCGACCCCGGCATCACCGCCGGCGAGATGGCGTGCCTCGCGGCCGACCTCCGTGCACTCGGGCAGCCGGTCGTCGCGGGCTTCGCCACGCACCCCGACTGGGATCACGTGCTCTGGCACGACGAGTTCCGAGACGCGCCGCGTTACGGCACCGCCCGGTGCGCGGCATCCATCCGCGACCTGCTCGCACAGCCGGATTGGACGGATGCCATCGCGCAAGGCCTTCCGCCGGAGTACGCCGATGAGATCCCGATGACGCTGCTGGGTCTCATCGAAGGACTGCCGGACGGCGCACGGAGAGTCCCGTGGGACGGGCCGGAGGTGCGCGTCTTCGAGCACCGCGCCCACGCGCCCGGCCACGCCGCGCTTCTCATCGAAGGAAGCCGGGTGCTCGTGGCCGGCGACATGCTCAGCGACATCCTGATGCCCTTCCTCGATCTCGAAGCCGCCGATCCCCTCGGGGACTACCTCCACGCGCTCACGCTGTTCGCGGAGATCGCCGGCGACGTGGACGTCGTCGTGCCCGGCCACGGCGCGATCGGGACCGCGGACGATCTGCGGCAGCGCATCGCTGCCGACCGCGCCTATGTGACGGCGCTGCGCGACGGGACCGCGCTCGACGACGTCCGCATCGGCTCGTCCGCGCCGCTCGACTGGCTGCCGGATATCCACGAGTGGCAGGCTCAGCGGATCCGTGACAGGCGCCGGGCCTGACGGGGCGAGCGGCGCTACCCGCCCCGACGAGCCATCCCGCCGGTGTCGGAGGTTGCGGTTAAGGTCCGTGCATGGCGGAGCGCGTGGAGCTGTGGTGGGCGAGGCGCCAGTTCTCGAAGGACCGCGAGGTGCCCTACCCTGTGGGCACCTACCGCGCGGAGTGGGCGGCCTATCCCGCCCTGATCCGGCAGTACCACCCCGAACTCAACGCAGGCATCACCCTGACCCAGGTCCCGCCGGCAGCAGACGTGCTGCTGCTGTGGGAGTGTGAGGCCGGCCACCGGTTCGCGGCCACTCCCGACGAGCAGCGCTCGCGCCCGGGCCGCGAGCGGCGCAGGTCCGCGTGGTGCCCGGACTGCTCGGTCCTCGCCGACCCGCCGCGCATACGCGCGGCGCCTGCTCCCTGGCGCCCGGCGCGCACGAAGTCGAAGCGCTCGCTCTGCCCGAAGACACCCGACCTGCCGGTGGGGGAGCCGTTCTTCAGTCCCTGCGCGCCCAAGCCCGCGTCCGCGGCCGAAGGTCGCGTGCGCGCCGATGTCTTGTCGCGGCTCGCGGTCACGCGGGGCGCGAACGCGATCCGCGCCGCCCGCCCCTTCTTCGATCACCTCGAGGTGTGGCCCGATCTCCTCCTGCCCGAGCTGCGCGTGGCGATCGAGTACGACACGGTCGGCCGGCACGGACTCGAGCACGTGGGCAAGCGCGAGGACGCGGACCGCCGTAAAGACCGGGTGATCCGCGCCTCCGGCTGGGAGGTGGTGCGCATCCGCACGGGCAAGCTGCAGGCGATCGGGCCGCACGACCTCGAGCTGGCGACCTGGTCCGGGCGCAGCATCGACCGGCTCATCGACGCCTTGCGCGGCATCCGCGGTGCTCTCCTCGTCGACGCCTATCTCATCTGAACGGGGCTTCTCGGGCGATTTCGTGAACTTCCACGCATCTTCTCCGCGCGCGCTCGCACCCGCGCTTGAAACATGAATCGCCCGTCAGGTAGTGTCGCCCAGGCGGTCGTCCCCAGACCGCACAGCGCTCTACAAGGAGGTACCGCGCAATGTCCTCACCGAAGGCACCCGAGGCGACCGTGAAACAGTCGAGCCTCAGACGTGTCGTCACCGCATCGATGGCCGGCACCGTCGTGGAGTGGTACGAGTTCTTCCTCTACGCCACCGCCGCGACGCTCGTGTTCAACCTGATCATGTTCCCCCCGTCGGACGACCCCTACGCGCCGATCATCCAGGCGTTCGTCACCTACGCGGTCGGCTTCGTCGCCCGTCCTCTCGGTGGCATCGTGTTCGGCCACTTCGGCGACAAATACGGCCGCAAGAAGCTGCTGCAGGTCGCGATCATCCTCGTGGGAGTCGCGACGTTCCTGATGGGATGCCTCCCCACCTTCGCCCAGATCGGCTACTGGGCGCCCGCGCTGCTGGTGCTGCTGCGCTTCGCGCAGGGCTTCGCGGTGGGCGGCGAGTGGGGCGGCGGTGTGCTGCTCGTCGCGGAGCACTCGCCCAACCGCACGCGCGGCTTCTGGTCGTCATTCCCGCAGGCGGCAGTGCCGATCGGCAACCTCATCGCCACCGTCGTGCTGCTCGTGCTCAGCAGCACCCTCTCGCAGGAGGCGTTCCTCGCCTGGGGCTGGCGTGTCGGCTTCTGGCTGTCGGTGGTCATCGTCGCGATCGGGTACTACGTGCGCACCCGCGTCACCGACGCCCCGATCTTCCTCGAGGCGCAGCGGCAGGCCGAGGAGCAGAAGATCCAGCGCTACGGCGTCCTCGAGGTCATCAAGCGCTACCCGCGCGGTGTGATCACCGCCATGGGCCTGCGCTTCGCCGAGAACATCATGTACTACCTCGTGGTGACCTTCTCGATCGTCTACCTCCGCACCGCCCTCGAGATGGACGTCGCGCTGATCCTCAGCTGGCTGGTGATCGCGCACATCGTGCACATGATCGTGATCCCGGCGATCGGTGCGCTCGCCGACCGCATCGGGCGCAAGCCGGTGTACTTCATCGGCACGGTGCTCGCCGCCGCGTGGGGCTTCGTCGCGTTCCCCATGTTCGACACGCGCTCGCCCGGCGTCATCATCCTGGCGATCTGCCTCGGGCTCATGATCCATGCCTTCATGTACGCACCGCAGCCTGCCATCATGTCCGAGATGTTCCCGACTCGCATGCGGTACTCGGGCGTCTCGCTGGGATATCAGGTGACGTCGATCGTCGCCGGCTCGCTGGCGCCCATCATCGCCACGGCCCTGTTGTCGAGCACGGGCTCGTACGTCCCGGTCGCGCTCTACCTCGCCATCGCGGCGGGCGTCACGCTCATCGCCGTGATCTCGATGCGCGAGACGAAGGGTTCATCCCTGCACGATCTCGACCGCCTCGACGACGAGAGGATGGCCGCGGAGACGGTGCCGGCGCGCGCCTGATCACCCTGCCGCCGCGGGCCGGACCGCCCCGTCGCCGGCGACGGGGCGTTCCGGCGCGTGGGGCGGGCTACGCCGCTCGGCGCCGCGCCGGCTGCGCGATCGGCGCCGGCCGGAATACCAGGACCGTGGTCACGGCGAGGATCAGGATGCCGATCGACTCCACGATCACCGTCTCGGGAACCAGCGTGAAATTCCAGTCCTGCGTGATGCCGAACAGCCCGACGGTCAAGGCCAGGACGAGCGCCAGGAGAGTGGCGATCAGGAAGAGCAGGCTCAGTACGGTGGTGAGCTGAAGGAGCCGGCCGTGGAGGACGAGCATGCCGATCGCGAGCACCAGCCCCGCTACGAAGTTGAGGATGAACATCACGCCGAGGATGCCGCCGACGCCGTTCAGTGCGAGGTAGAGGTGGATCCCGCCGGCGGCGAGGAGCGCGATGGCGCTCAGGATGCGCATCACCCAGAGCATGCGCGAACTGGTCTCGGTCATGTTCCTACCCGCTCTCTTCCGGAGGCGGCGCGGTCGCGGCCTTCTCCAGAGACACGAGCTCACGGCGCGCGGGGTTCATCCGGAACAGCCAGATGACGTCCCGGCCGAACGACTCGAGCACCAGCGCCAGCGCCACCAGGGCGACGACGATGTTCGCCGCAGGCGGCAGCAGCTGCGACGCCACGATCGCCAGCGCGATCCCGCTGGCCGCCGTCACCACCTTGCGCCAGTACCTCGGCGGCAGCGTCGCACGCATCCAGGGAAGCATCCACCCCGCCCCCACGAACGCGTAGCGCAGAAGTCCGATCGTCAGCACCCACCACCCGACCAACGGCGCGTCGTACACGCTGAGCAGGAGGAGCAGAAAGGCGTCGACCTCCATGTCGAACCGCGCGCCCAGCTCGCTCTCGCTGCCGGTGCGGCGGGCGACGTAGCCGTCGACACCGTCGAGCACGAGCGCGAGCGCGACGATCGAGACGAAAAGGACGACGGATGCCTCGCCCCAGAACGACGCCACGACGAGAGCCGTCACGACGCCGACGAGCATCGACCGCGTGGCCGTGACGACGTTGGCCGCCCCGAACCGCTCCGTGCCGCGGCGACCCAGCGCCCGGGCGAGCAGCGACGTCGACACGATCAGGTACGCGCCGCCGGCAGCCCACGCCGCCGGCGGGAGCGGCACGATCAGACCGGCCGGGACGAGCAGCGCGCCGCCGCCGAGTGCCCACCACCAGGGGGTCCACTGAACTTTTCGCATCCGCCCCCCGTGTTCTCGACATGCCGGTCACCGGGAACACGACGACCATACCCGCCGCGGTTCACCGGGAGGAGCCGGACGCGACCGCCTGGTGGGCGATTGCTCCGGGCAGGGGAGAATTCCGGCCGGTGCGGCTGCCACCCCCGTCGGAGGGTGAGGCGTCGGTGCGGACGCTGTGGACCGGCCTCAGCCGCGGCACCGAGTCGCTCGTGGCGCGTGGAGCCGTCCCCGCCAGCGAGCACGACCGGATGCGCGCGCCGTTCCAGGAGGGCGATTTCCCCTTCCCCGTCAAGTACGGCTACCTCAGCGTCGGGCGCGTGGAGGACGGTCCGCCCGACCTCGCGGGGCGGACGGTGTTCGCGCTGTACCCGCATCAGTCGCGCTTCGTCGTCCCCGCTGCGGCGCTGACGGTGGTCCCCGACGGCGTGCCCGCGCGCCGTGCAGTACTCGCCGGCGCGATCGAGACGGCGGTCAACGTGCTGTGGGACGCACGCCCGCTCGTGGGCGACCGCGTCGTGATCGTCGGCGCAGGCATGATCGGGGGCGCGATCGCCCGCCTGGCACGCGGCATCCCGGGCGCCGATGTCACACTCGTCGACGTCGACGAGTCGAAGCGCGCCGTGGCCGACGCGCTGGGGGTCGGGTTCACCGCGGCCGAGCCTGCGGGCGACGGGGCGGACGTCGTGATCGAGGCCAGCGGCAGCGCCGAAGGACTGCAGGTGGCTCTGCGAGCGGCACCCACCGACGGCGAGGTGGTCGTGGCCAGCTGGTTCGGCGACCGGCCGGTGCCGCTGGAGCTCGGAGCCGACTTCCACTCCCGTCGCCTCGCCATCCGCGCCAGCCAGGTCGGCGCCGTCGCATCCAGCCGACGATCGCGGCGCACGACGCAAGACCGCCTAGCGCTCGCCGTGCGCCTGCTGCAAGACCCTGCCTTCGACGCGCTGCTGGGTGCAAGCTCATCGTGGAGGCAGTTGCCGGACGTCACGTCCGCGCTGGCGGACGGCACGGCCGGGCCGCTCTGTCACACCATCGATTGGAGTGCGGCATGAGCTTCAGCGTCACCGTCCGTGATCACCTCATGGTCGCGCACAGCCTGCGCGGGGAGGTGTTCGGTCCCGCGCAGCGCCTGCACGGTGCGACGTTCCTCGTCGACGCGACGTTCCGCGCCGCGGCGCTGGACGCCGACGGCGTCGTGGTCGACATCGGAAAGGCCGCCGACGCCGTGCGGGAGATCGTCGCGTCGCTCACCTACCGCAACCTCGACGACGAGCCCGACCTCGCGGGCGTCAACACCACGACCGAGCGTCTGTGCCAGATCATCGGCGACCGCCTCGCCCAGCTGGTGCGCGATGGCGCCTTCGGTGAGAACGGGCTCACCGGTGTCGCGGTGACGCTCCACGAGTCGCACGTGGCCTGGGCGTCGTACGAGGTGGCGTTGTGACCGCCCGACCCGGCGTCGTGTTCCTCGTCCCGGACGGGATCGACGATGCGGGCCGGGTCAGCGGCGGGAATGTCTACGACCGCCATGTGCGCGACGGCCTGCGCGCGCGGGGGTGGACGGTGACGATGGCGGAGGCATCCGACGGCGCGGGAGTGGCGTCCGCGCTGCGGGGCGTCACGGACGGCGCGCTCGTGCTCGTCGACGGGCTCGCCGCCGGGTGGGCGCCGGAAGAGGTCGACGCGTCGTCGCGGCGGCTGCGGCTCGTGCTGCTCATGCACATGTCGGCAGCGGCCTTCCCGGATGCCGACGACGAGGTCGTGGCCGCCGAGAGCCGCGCCGTCGCCTGTGCGCACCGCGTGATCGCGACCAGCCGCTGGACCGCCGAGCAGCTGGTGCGGCGGGGGCTCTCGACCCAGGACCGCATCACCGTCGCACCGCCCGGAGTCGTGGCGGCGGAGGTGAGCGCTCCCGACGACGACCGCCGCTTCCTGTGCGTCGGCGTCCTCGCGCCGCACAAGGGGCAGGACACACTGCTCGCCGCCCTCACCCGCCTGCGCGAGCCGGCGTGGTCGTGCACCCTGGTGGGTTCGGCCGAGCCGTACCCGGAGTTCGCCGCGCGCCTCGCGGACGAGGCGCGTGCGCTGGGCGGCCGGGTGGCCCTCACCGGCGTCCTCACGGGGGAGCGGCTCGACGAGCTGTACCGGCGCAGCGCCGTCCTCGTGGCCCCCTCCCGCGTCGAGAGCGCCGGGATGGCCGTCGGCGAGGCGCGCGGGCGCGGCCTGCCCGTCGTCGCGGCAGCGGCGGGCGGCATCCCCGAGACCGTTGCCGGCGGTGGCGCGATCCTGGTGCGCCCCGGCGACGCCGAAGAGCTGGCCGGCGCACTGGACTCCTGGATGGCCGACCCTCGGCTGCGCGCACGGTTGCGTCGTGAGGCGCTGGCAGCCCGGGAAAGGCAGCCGCGTTGGGACGACACGGTGACGCGCGTCACCGACGCGCTGGAGGCGGCATGAGCTCCATCTCGACGGCGACGGCGGAGTGGCTGGCGCTCCGCGCCGGAGCGGACGACCGGTCGCGGTCGACCGAGCTCGCGCGGGAACTGGCGCGGCTCGTCGGTCCGGGAGTCGTCGAGGTGCACGACCTCGGCGCAGGGACCGGCGCGATGGCGCGCTGGCTGGCGCCGAGACTCCCCGGCCCGCAGCACTGGACGATGCGCGACGGCGATCCCGGGATCCTGGCGCACGCCGATCTCCGTTCCGTCGGCGATCGCGAGGGCCGGCCCATCGAGACGGAGTGGGTGGTCGAGCATCTCGCCGAGCTGCCGCGCGACGCGTTCCACGGTGCGACGGTGGTCACGGCATCCGCTCTCCTGGACGTGATCACCGAGCAGGAGGCCGCGCACATCGTGGCAGCGTGCGTCGACGCGGGCGTCCCGGCGCTGTTCAGCCTCAGTGTGACCGGACACGCCGAGCTGCGTCCGCGGGCGGACGACGCGCTCGAAGGCGAGATCGGCGCCGCGTTCGCCGACCACCAGCGCCGCGACGCCGACGGCCGGCGCATGCTCGGCCCGGACGCGGTGCGCGTCGTCACCGAGCGGTTCGCTGCCGCCGGATGGCGGACCAGGACCGCGTCGACGCCCTGGCGGCTCGGCGAGGGGGACCGGGCGCTGGCCGCCGCGTGGCTCGACGGCTGGGTGGACGCGGCGGTCGAGCAGCGCCCCGAGCTCGCCGGGGCGGCCGACGACTTGCGCCGTCGGCGTCGTGCGCAGGCGGAGGCCGGCGATCTGCGGGTCGTCGTCGGGCATGAGGACCTGCTCGCATGGCCGGGCTGAGGGCGGTCTCGCCGCGCCTGCGTGCCCTCGCCGGCGCCGGGGCGGCGCTCGCCGTCGTCGCCGGCACCGTCGCCGTGGTCGGGTTCGGTCCCTTCGTGCAGGGCATCGTGGCAGTCACCCCCGCGATCATCGTCGTCGCCGTCGCTCTGGCGGCGGTCGCGACCGCGGCGGCGGCGTGGCGGTGGCGGATCGTTTCCGCGGGATTCGGCCTGTCGCTGGCGTGGGGGGAGGCGGTCGGCGCCTACTACCGATCCCAATTCCTCAACACCGTGCTTCCGGGGGGCGTCGTGGGAGACATCCATCGCGCCATCGCCCACGGCCGCAGCCGCGACAGCGTGGCGCTCGCCGCCCGAGCGGTGGCCGCCGAGCGCGTCGCGGGCCAGCTCGTGCAGTTCGTGCTCACGCTCGGCATCCTGCTGCCGCTCGGGCTCGCTTCCTCGCTGGCGCCGCTCGCGTGGGCAGGTGGTGCGATGCTCGTGCTCATCGCCGCCGCGGCGGCGGTCGTCGCCGCCCTGCCGTCCGGGCGCCGGCTCATCGCGAAGGAGTACCGGATGCTCCGCCCGCTGCTGACGCGTCCCCTCGCGCTCCTGGGCGTGGTGCTGGCATCCGCGGTCGTGGTCGCCGCGCACACGGCGGTGTTCGTGGTCGCGGGGCTGGCCGCCGGAGTCGACGGCGAGATCGCCGACCTGCTTCTGGTGGCCCTCGTGGTGCTCGCGGCGTCGGCGATCCCGGTGAACATCGGCGGCTGGGGACCTCGCGAAGCAGTGGCCGCCTCGGCGTTCGCCGTCATCGGGCTGGGCGCGGGAGCAGGCCTCGCCGTCTCGACCACGTTCGGGGTGCTGGCGATGGCGGCGGTGATCCCGGGAGCCGTCGTGCTGCTGGGCGACCGCTTCCGTTCCCCGGGCGGGAAGGGCATCATCGGGAGCGGGAGATCCGCATGAGCCAGCGACCGTACGTGACACTCAGCTGCGCGATGTCCATCGACGGATACCTCGACAGCGCGGAGCCGCGCCGGCTCGCCATGTCGAACGCATCCGACCTCGACCGGGTGGACGAAGTGCGCGCGCGGAGCGACGCGATCATGGTCGGCGCCTCGACGCTGCGCCGCGACGATCCGCGCCTGCTGGTCCGCGACACGGCGCGCCGCGCGCGCCGGCTGGCGCTCGGACTCCCCGAGTCGCCGATCAAAGTCACCGTCACCGCGAGCGGCGAACTGCCGGCCGATGCGGCGTTCTTCACGACGGGCGACGCGCCGCGCATCGTCTACTGCCCCGAGGAGCGGGCGGCGTCGCTCGGCGCGCGGCTGGGCACGCGGGCCACCGTCGTCGGGACGGGGCAGGACTGCGTCAGCATGACGGCCGTGCTCGACGATCTCGCCGCACGCGGTGTCGGCAGCCTCATGGTCGAGGGCGGGGGCAAGGTGCTCACCCAGTTCCTGACGGCAGACCTCGTCGACGAGTTCCACCTCGTCGTGGCCCCGTTCTTCGTCGGAGAGGACCGCGCGCCGCGCGCGGTCGGCACCGGCACGTTCCCGTGGACGGCATCACGCAGAGCCCGCCTGGCCGATACGTTCCGAATCGGCGACGTGGTGCTGCTGCGCTACGCGCTGTCGGACCGCTTCGGCGCCCTCGACGGCACCGACGCGGTGGACGCGGGCGTATCGCGCGACGCCGCTGTCCAGACGGTGCCCGCCGAGCGGCGCTGACGGTGCGACCGGCCGAGGTCTGGGGCGGTCCTCGCCGCCGTCGCGCGGCGACCGCGGCCGCGGTCGTCCTGCTGATCGCGCTGCCGCTTCTTCCCGGCGCCATCGCCACCGGCTCCATGCGCGGGCTGGTCGCCATCCCGGCGGAATCGCTGGTGATCCTGCTCCTGGTCGCGGTCGTCCCGTCCCGCAGGATCCGCGTCGTCCTGGCCGGCGTGTTCGGGGTCTTCGTCTGCCTCGCGGTCGTGCTGGCCGCCATCGACCGGGGGTACGACGCGGCTCTCGGGACGCGCTTCGTGCCGCTGGACTGGCCGCAGCTCGGCGACGCCTACGGGGTCCTCGCCGCCGCGATCGGCGCGCTGCCGGCGTCGGCCGTGGTGGCCGTCGCGCTTGCGCTGCTCATCGCGACCTCGTGGGCGCTCGCGTGGGCCGTGCTCCGGATCGACGTCGTCGTCCGAACCCGTCCTCAGCGCGGCCGCCGCACGCTCGCGGCGGTCACGGGAGCGTGGATCGTGGTGGCGTGGCCGGCCGTGGCGTTCGGGATGACGCAGCCCGTCGCCGCCGCGGCAGCGACGAGCTCCGTCGGCTCGGCGGTGTCGCGGTCGGTCGCGGCTCTGCAGGCTCGGGAGGCCGTCGCTCGCGAGATCGCCGACGACCCGTACGCCGATGTCGCCCCGACGGATCTGCTGTCCGCGCTGCGAGGCAAGCACGTCGTGGTCGCCTTCATCGAGAGCTACGGGCGGGTCGCGCTCGAGGGCGCCGGGTTCTCCGCGGGGGTGAACGAGACTCTCGACCGCGCCGAAGCCTCGCTGACCGCGCAGGGATACGTGGCGCGGAGCGCGTGGCTCACCTCCCCGACGTTCGGGGGAGTCAGCTGGCTGGCCCATGCGACGCTGCAGAGCGGCGTGTGGATCGATTCGCAGACCGCCTACAGCGAGGTTCTGGGCAGTGAGCGGCTCACGCTCAGCGCGGCGTTCGCCGACGCAGGCTGGCGGACGGTGGGCGTGGTTCCGTCGAACACCCAGCCGTGGCCGGCGGGCCGGGACTTCTATCGGTTCGACCAGATGTGGGATGCCACGAACCTCGGTTATCGAGGACCGTCGTTCGGCTACGCCCGCATCCCGGATCAGTACGTCTGGAAGCACCTTGCAGACCGTGAGCTCGCCGCGTCGCCGGCACCCGTCATGGCCGAGATCGACCTGGTGTCATCGCACACGCCGTGGGCACCGCTTCCGGAGCTCGTGCCGTGGCAGCAGGTCGGCGACGGCTCGATCTACCACGGGCAGCTGTCCGGCAGCGCTTCTGCGAATGAGGTGTGGGAGGACCCGGAGAGGGTGCAGCGGTACTACGGCCGGTCCATCGAGTACGCCCTCGACGCGATGTTCTCCTTCCTCGAGAACGTGGACGGTTCCAACCTCGTCGTCATCGCGCTCGGCGACCACCAGCCGGGACGGATCGTCGCCGGCCACGACGCCGGGCGTGACGTGCCGATCAGCATCATCTCCCAGGATCCCGCGGTGGCGGAGGCGATCGCCCAGTGGGATTGGGAGCCTGGGCTGCGTCCCACGCGGGAGTCGCCGGTGTGGCGGATGGACGCGGTCCGCGACCGCTTCTTCGCCGCCTTCGGCTCCGTGCCCTGAGCGCATCGCGGCCGATTCGGGCCAGGGAATAGCCTTCGAGGTCCTGCGTTGTCCTCAATACCCCATGGGGGTATAACAGATGCGATGGCTCGTGAGGAGAGACCCGTGAACGATCCGCAGCACAGTGCACAGTCAGGCGCTGTCGCCCACCGCCCCGCCGGTGACGGGGGCCGCCGGCTCGATCAGAACGAGCATGGTCATCACGGTGAGCACCACGATCACACCGATCACGCCGGCCAGGAGCACGGCGACGGCCACCGCGGGCACGCCGGGCATGGAGCCGACCACGTCGCCCGCTTCCGCCGGCTGTTCTGGGCGAACCTCATACTCGCGGTCCCGGTGGTCGCCTTCTCGCCCATGTTCGCGATGCTGCTCGGCTACCCCCTCCCGGACGCCGCCGTCGTCCCCTGGATCCCGCCGGTGCTCGGCACGGTGATGTTCTTCTGGGGCGGCGGGCCCTTCCTCACCGGGGCGGTCTCCGAGCTGCGCTCGCGCAGACCTGGGATGATGCTGCTGATCGGCCTCGCGATCACCGTCGCGTTCTTCGCGTCGTGGGGAGCGAGCCTCGGCCTGCTGCACCACGAGCTGGAGTTCTGGTGGGAGCTGGCGCTGCTCATCGTGATCATGCTCCTCGGCCATTGGATCGAGATGCGCTCGCTCGCGCAGACCACATCGGCGCTCGACTCGCTGGCCGCCCTCCTTCCCGACCAGGCCGAACGCGTGGAGGGGGACCGCGTGGTGACCGTCGCCCCCGGCGAGCTGCGCGTCGGCGACGTGGTCGTCGTCCGACCGGGCGGCAGCGTGCCGGCAGACGGGCGCATCGTCGACGGACGCGCCGACATGGACGAGTCGATGGTCACCGGCGAATCCCGGCCGGTCGCCCGCTCTGTCGACGATCACGTGACGGCCGGAACCGTCGCAACCGACTCCGGACTGCGCGTCGAGGTGACCGCGACCGGCGACCAGACCACGCTCGCCGGCATCCGACGGCTCGTCGCCGATGCCCAGAACTCGACGTCGCGCGCTCAGCGTCTCGCCGACCGCGCCGCGGGCTGGCTCTTCTGGTTCGCGCTGGGCGCCGCCGCCGTCACCGCCGTGGTGTGGACCGCGTTCGGGATGCCGGACCAGGCGGTCGTCCGCACGATCACGGTGCTGGTGATCGCCTGCCCTCACGCGCTCGGTCTCGCCATCCCGCTCGTCGTCGCGATCGCGACCGAGCGCGCCGCTCGGGGCGGCGTGCTGGTGAAGGACCGGCTGGCGCTGGAGAGCATGCGCACCATCGACGCCGTGCTCTTCGACAAGACCGGAACTCTGACCAAGGGCGAGCCCACCGTCGTCGATGTCGCACCGGTGACCGGCGTCGACGCCGACCGCGTGCTGGCGCTGGCCGCCTCGGCGGAGTTCGACAGCGAGCACCCGCTGGCGCGCGCCATCGTGCGCGCAGCTCGGGAGCGCCGCCTCACCCTCGCGCCCGCTTCGGCCTTCGAGTCCTCGCCCGCCGTCGGGGTGAGCGCCACCGTGGAAGGCCACCGCGTGCGCGTCGGCGGTCCGCGCCTCCTCGAGGAGATCGGCGGGACCGATGTGCCGGCCGCCGCGGCCTGGCGTGAGCGGGGCTCCATCGTGCTGCACGTGGTGCAGGACAGCGAGGTGGTCGGCGGTCTGGCGCTCGCGGACGAGATCCGTGCCGAGTCGCGCGAAGCCGTCGAGTCCCTCCACGCGCTGGGGGTCGAGGTCGTGATGATCACCGGGGACGCCGAGGCCGTGGCCCGCTCGGTCGCCGAAGACCTCGGCATCCGCCGCCTGTTCGCCGGCGTGCGACCCGAGGACAAGTCCGCCAAGGTCGCCGAGCTGCAGGCGGAGGGCCTCAAGGTCGCGATGGTCGGCGACGGCGTGAACGACGCTCCCGCGCTGGCTCGCGCCGACGTCGGCATCGCCATCGGCGCCGGCACCGACGTCGCGATCGCATCGGCGGGGGTCATCCTGGCCTCGAGCGACCCGCGCTCGGTGCTCTCGGTGATCGAGCTGTCGCGCGCCGGCTACCGCAAGATGACGCAGAACCTCTGGTGGGCGGCCGGTTACAACCTCGTCTCGGTGCCGCTCGCCGCCGGTGTGCTCGCCCCCGTCGGCTTCGTGCTGCCCATGTCGGTCGGGGCGATCCTGATGTCGCTGTCGACGGTGGTGGTCGCCCTCAACGCGCAGCTGCTGCGCCGCCTCGACCTCATCCCCGAGCACAGCGCTCGCGCTGCGCTCGGCCGCTGACGGCCGGCGAGGCGGCGGGGAGGCATCCGTCCCCGCCGCCTCGTCCGCCGCGGGGATAGGGTTTGTGCATGACCACGACTCCTCCCGGTTGGTACGACGACGGCCACGGCGCCCTGCGGTGGTGGGACGGGAGTCACTGGACCGAGCACGTCGCGCAGCCCGATCCGGAGCCGTCGGATGCCCCGACCGAGGCCGAGATCGTGGCCGCACAGCTCGGCTTCACCGACGACCTGGGCCGGTCGGAGAGCGGCCCCGCGGGAACCGAGCCCGCCGCCCTGACCCCGGCTGTCGCCGCCCCCGGCGCCGCCGCGCCCGCGGACGGCTCAGCCGTGGCATCCGTTCCCTCCCCGGCTCACCCGGCTGCGACCGCGGATTCGCCTGTCGCTGTGGAGACCCAGCCCCCGTATGCGGCGCCCTACGCGGGCGCGGCGCCCGCAGGAGGGGCGTTCACGGCCGCGACCGAGCCGCGGAAGTCACGCCTGTGGATCGTCTGGGTCGTGCTCGGCGTGGTGCTGCTCGGCATCGTGATCGCGGTCGCCGTCCTGATCCCGCTGCTGATGCTGTCGGCGTCGACGATGGGCAGTGCCGCGCAGTCCGACGACGAGCGGTCGGCCGTGGCCGCCGTCGAGCTCTTCGACGCCGCCTACCAGCAGGGCGACTGCGATGTGCTCGCGGAGGCGACGACGGAGCAGTTCCGGGCGGCCAACGGCTTCGACGACTGCGCCGCCTTCCAGGACCAGGCCGCCGCATTCAACGCCGCGCTCGACGAGTACAACGTCGAGGTGACGGACGTCGAGACCGTCCAGGACGAGATCCTCGTCACGACGACCGAGACGTTCTCGGAGATCGGCGAGGACGCCGCCGCCACGCCCGGATCGGCGGTGTACGAGTACACCGTCGTCCGATCCGGCGGCGCGTGGCTCGTCGACGACGTCGCCGAGGGATGAGCGCACCCGAGACGATCCGGCCGCCGCGCGACGCCCGCTTCGTCCTCACCTGCGTGGGGATCGGCCTGCTGGCCGGGGTTCTGTCGGGGCTGTTCGGCGTCGGAGGCGGCACCGTCATCGTGCCTTTCCTGGTGATGCTGCTGCGCTTCGACCAGCGCCTGGCAGCGGGCACGTCGCTGGCGGCGATCGTGCCGACGGCGACGGTGGGCGTCATCTCGTACGCGGTGCACGGCTCGGTGGCGTGGATCGCCGCGCTGCTCCTCGCCGCCGGGGCGGTCGTGGGCGCCCAGGTAGGCACGTGGCTGCTGCCCCGGCTGTCGCTCACCGTGCTGCGCTCGGCCTTCGTCGGGTTCCTGGTCGCGGTGATCGTGAGCCTCTTCGTGGTGATCCCCTCGCGCGACGCGGAGCTGGTCCTGACCTGGCTGACCGGTGCCGCGCTGGTCGTGCTGGGAGTTGTCACCGGCATCCTCTCGGGCCTCATCGGCGTCGGCGGCGGCATCATCGTCGTCCCCGCGCTGATGGTGCTGTTCGGCACGAGCGACCTCGTCGCCAAGGGCACGTCGCTGCTGATGATGATCCCGACCGCCGTGTCGGGCACCATCGGCAACGTCCGCCGCGTCAATGTCGACCTGGTGGCCGCGGCGATCATCGGAATCGCGGCGTGCACGACGACGGCCCTCGGGGCGTGGGCGGCGGTGCTGGTGGACCCCTTCGTGGCCAACGCGCTCTTCGCGGCCTACCTGGTGGTCATCGCCGTGCAGATGGGGATCCGGGCCTGGCGCGGGCGGACCCGCCCGGCCGGGGGGCGCAAGACCGCTCGGTAGGATGGCCTGGTGCCAGTGAACCCCGAGCTCGTCGCGCGTGACTTCCCGCCGACGACCCCCTACCTCGTGGGCCGCGAGAAGGTGCGCGAGTTCGCCCGCGCCGTGTTCGCCGACGACCCGCAGCACATCGACCTCTCCGCCGCGCAGGCCCTCGGTTACGCGGACGTGGTCGCCCCTCCCACCTTTGCGATCGTGGTCACCGACGCCACGCTCCAGCAGCTGCTGGGCGAGCCCGACTCCGGCATCGTGCTGCAGAACGTGCTGCACGCCGAGCAGAAGTTCCGTTACACCCGGCCGATCGTCGCCGGCGATGAGCTGACCGCGAAGCTCTCGGTCACCGGCATCCGTGCGATGGGCGCCGCGTCCATGGTCACGAGCGAGTCCGAGATCACGGATGCCGGCGGAGCCCACGTCGTGACGGCGACCTCCGTCCTGCTCGTGGGGGAGGGCGACCAGTGAGCGCCGCGTCCACCGGCTCCGGGCTCGGCGCGCTCGCCGTGGGCGACGTCGTCGCCGAGCGCACGGTGCATCTCACCCGTGAATCGCTCGTGCGCTATGCCGGGGCATCCGGAGATTTCAACCCCATCCACTACCGCGACGACGTCGCTGCCGCCGTCGGGCTGCCCGGAGTGCTCGCCCACGGCATGCTCACGATGGGACTCGCCGTCGGCACCGTCGAGTCCTGGCTCGGCGACACCGGTCGCATCCTCGAATACGGCGTGCGGTTCACCAAACCCGTCGTGGTCGACCCCGAGGCCGGCGCCGACGTCACCGTGGTCGCGAAGGTCGGGGCGGTGGACGAGGACTCCGCCCGCATCGACCTCACCGTGTCAGCCGCCGGCACCACGGTGCTGGTCAAGGCGCAGGTGCGCGTGCGGACCGCCTGACGCATGCCCGAAGTCACCCCAGTCCCGCTCTCGCGGCTCACGACGCTGCGCACCGGCGGCCTCCCCGCACGCATGATCGAGGCTCACACCGCCGCAGAGCTGGTCGACGCCCTGCGCGACGTCTGGTCGACCGGCGACGACTGGCTCGTGCTCGGGGGCGGATCCAACCTCTTCGTCGGCGACGGGCCGTTCGACGGCACCGTCGTGCGCGTGCTCACGAAGGGCATCGAACGGATGCCGTCGCCGCTGGCGGGCCGCGCTCGCCTCAAGGTGCAGGCGGGCCACGACTGGGACGACCTGGTCGCGTACGCGGTCGCGGCGGGCCTCGGCGGGATGGAGGCGATGTCGGGCATTCCCGGCACCGTCGGCGCCGCGCCGGTACAGAACATCGGTGCGTACGGCCAGGAGATCGTCCAGACGCTCAGCGAGGTCGAGCTCCTGGACGAGTCCAGCGGCGACGTCTCGACCGTGCCCGCATCGGAACTCGGCCTCGGCTTCCGGACGTCGGTGCTGAAGCACCACTACGGCTCGGTGCCCGCCCGCCGCGCCGTCATCCTGTCGGTCACGCTGGACCTGCCCGAGGTGGGCCACGGGGCACGGCGCATCGCCGGCGACCAGCTGCGGTCCGCGCTGCGCCTCGGGCCCGACGACGAGGTGACGCTCGCCTGGGTCCGCGACCGAATCCTCGAGACCCGCCGCAGCAAGGGCATGGTCCTCGACCCCGCGGACCCCGACACGTACAGCGCCGGGTCGTTCTTCCAGAACGCCGTGGTGTCGGCATCCTTCGCCCGCACGCTTCCCGAGGAGTGCCCGCGCTGGCCCGTGCACCCCGACCTCGACCCGGTGCTGGTCATCCCGCTCGAAGACTTCGACGGGCTCGTCCCCGCGCCTGCCGCCGTCGAGTCCGACGTGAAGGTGAGCGCGGGGTGGCTCATCGAGCACGCGGGCGTGCGCAAGGGGTTCAAGCTGCCCCGGTCTCGCGCCGGTCTGTCGACCAAGCACGCCCTGGCGCTCACCAACCGCGGCCAGGCGACCGCGGCGGAGCTGGCCGAGCTCGCCCGGTTCATCCAGGGTCGCGTCCAGTCCGAGTTCGGGCTGATCCTGCAGCCCGAGCCCGTGCTGCTCGGAGTGGAGCTGTAGGTCCACCGCGCCGCGGCTCTCGGGCGCGTTGCTCCCCGAGTCGCGGACCGCGCCGGGGCTCTCGGGCGCGTTGCTCCCTGAGTCGCCACCGCGCCGGGGCTCTCCGGCGCGTTGCTCCCCGAGTCGCCAACCGCGCCGGGGCTCTCCGGCGCGTTGCTCCCCGAGTCGCCAAAACACGCCGGGTGGCGGCATCCGGTGCGGCGTGTCTTGGCGACTCGGGGCCGGTAGCTGTGCCGTTCGGCTGGCCGTGGGGCAGCGAACTCAACCCTGAGTCGCCAAGACACGCCGGGTGGCGGCATCCCGTGCGGCGTGTCTTGGCGAGTCGGGGCGCGTAGGCGAGCCGTTCGGGGCCCTGGCCAGCCGACTCAACTCTGGGTCGCCAGGACACGCCGGGTGGCGGCATCCGGTGCGGCGTGTTTTGGCGACTCGCGGCGCCCGCGCGAGTCAGGGGTGAGGGGATGTCGCGCCCGCGCCGTCGAGCGCGGGTATCGCCCGGGGCCTCGGGGCGACGGCAGGGATGATCCTCAGGCGGCCGACAGGTACCGGCGAATGCGCGAGATCATCGCCGTGGGGTCGTCGAAGTCACGGGCTGTCACCACAGCGACGCGGTACCCCAGCGACTCGAGTTCGGCGCGTCTCCGCTGGTCGCGGCTCCACTGCGCGGGGGTGACGTGGTGCTCTCCGTCGTACTCGACCACGACGCCGGCAGCGCGGTACAGCATGTCGACGCGCGCGACGAACCGTTCGTGGTCGTAGATCTCCACATTCGTCTCGGGCATCGGCAGCCCCGCCAGCCGCAGGATGGCGCGGAGCTCCGATTCTCGCGGCGACTCGGATCCTGCTGAGCACAGTATCAGCGCGTCGGCACGCGCACGCGCACCGCGACCCGCTCCCGCTTCAGCGTGCACCTGGTGTAGTCCCGCGAGCGAGATGAAGGGCCGCCGTCGGGCGATGAGGTGGTCGGTGACGGCTACGAGCCGGGGAAGGGACATGAGCGCCGCGAGGTCCACCCAGGTTCGTGCGGGAGTCGTGACGCGGATGCCCCTCGCAACGCCGACATCGCCTGGCCGGAGCCGAAGAGCGCGACCGACGACGCCCGCGCGGCGGATCCTGTTCGCGGGCAGTGCGACGCCGATGACCGGCCGCTGAAGCGCCTGCCATTCCAGCGCGAGCGGAAGAGGCATCCCATGCAGCACCGCGGCGGTGGGACCGCACGCGAACGTGTGCGGCGGAAGAACTTCGAACAGTGCTGTCACTCGCTCGAGATCCGTGATCAGCCGCTGAGCCCGAACGCCGTGGAACGGTGCCGTCAGGCGCTTGGCCTGCAGCCGCCCCGAGGAGACGCCGAGGTTTCGTGCCTGCCGCACTGCGAACGCGCTTCCCAACTCGGCTGGCAACGGATGATGCACGACGCCATGGTGTCTCCCGTCCGCTCTCCTCGAGATCCACTCACGCAAGCTCGTGGAGTATCGCTCGCGTCGCGGCGCTGGGGAGGAGCCCAGCGGGCGCTCGCCCCGCCTTAACTCGCCCCTGCCTCCACTCGCCAAGACACTCCGGTTGGCGGCGAGCGAAGCGGCGTGTCCCGGCGACTGGAGTTGGCCAGGGCTTCCGCGCGCGCCTGCGCCCCGCGCCCGTGCGCACGCCCTGCGCCGCCGCGTGCCTCCGCGCTCCTCCCGGCCGCGAGTCGCCAAGACACTCCGGCGGCGGAAGCGAGCTCCGGCGTGTCTTGGCGAGTGGCGGGGGACGGACTTGCATGTTGGATGCCTCGGGGCCGAGGCATCCGCGCACCCGCGCATCCAACGCCCCCGCGCCCGCCCCGCGCTCGTCCCGGCCGCGAGTCGCCAAGACACGCCGGCGGCGGAATCGCGGCGCGGCGTGTCTTGGCGAGTGGCCGGTGGCGAGTGCCGAGTGCCGAGTGGCGAGTGGCGGGGGACGGACTTGCAGGGCGGATGCCTCGGGGCCGAGGCATCCGCGCACCCGCGCATCCAACGCGCCCGCGCCCGCCCCGCGCTCCTCCCGGCCGCGAGTCGCCAAGACACTCCGGCGGCGGAAGTGCGGCGGGGTCGCCAAGACACTCCGGCGGCGGAAGCGCGGCGCGGCGTGTCTTGGCGAGTCGCGAGTCGCGAGTCGCGAGTGGCCGGTGGCGAGTGCCGAGTGGCGAGTGGCGAGTGGCGGAGGACGCGAACTACGAGGCGAACAGGCGCTGCAGGCGCTGGACTCCTTCGAGCAGTGCCTCGTCGCCGAGGGCGTACGACAGGCGCAGGTAGCCGGAGGGGCCGAAGGCCTCGCCGGGCACGACGGCGACCTCCGCCTTCTCGAGGATGAGGTCGGCGAGCTCGAGCGAGGTCGTAGGGGTGACCCCGGCCCACTCGCGACCGAGGAGCCCGCGCACGTCGGGATACGCGTAGAACGCGCCCAGCGGGTTGGGCACGGTGACGCCGTCGATCTTCGACAGCTCCGACACGATGGCGCGGCGGCGGCGGTCGAAGGCGAGGCGCATCTGCTCGACCTCGCCCTGCGGGCCGGTGAGCGCGGCCAGCGCTGCGCGCTGCGCGACGTTGTTGACGTTCGAGCACAGGTGCGACTGCAGATTGCCGGCGATCTTGATGGCGTCCTTCGGGCCGACCATCCAGCCGACGCGCCAGCCGGTCATCGCGTACGTCTTCGCGACGCCGTTCACGAGGATCGTCTGGGCCGCGGCATCCGGAACCGCCTCCACGATCGAGATCGCCCGCGTGCCCTCGTACACGAGGTTCTGGTAGATCTCGTCGGAGACGATCCAGATGCCGTGCTCGACAGCCCACTCGCCGATCGCGGTGGTCTCCTCGGCGGTGTACACCGAGCCGGTGGGGTTCGACGGCGAGACGAAGACGAGAGCGGTCGTGCGGTCGGTGCGGGCCGCCTCCAGCTGCTCGACGGTGACCTTGTACTCCTGCTCGGCTCCGGCGAAGACCTCGACGGGAACGCCGTCGGCCAGTGCGATCGCCTCGGGGTAGGTCGTCCAGTACGGCGCGGGGAGGAGGACCTCGTCGCCGGGGTTGAGGACGGTCTGGAAGGCCTGGTAGACGGCCTGCTTGCCGCCGTTGGTGACGATGATCTGCGTCGGGTCGACGTCGAGGCCCGAGTCGTGCAGCGTCTTGGCGGCGATCGCCTCCCGCAGCACCGGCAGACCGGCGGCCGGGGTGTAGCGGAAGTTGGCGGGGTCGCGCAGCGATTCGGCCGCGGCATCCACGATGTACGACGGGGTCGAGAAGTCGGGTTCGCCCGCCGCATACGAGATGACGGGGCGTCCGGCGGCCTGCAGCGCCTTGGCCTTGGCGTCCACCTTCAGCGTGGCGGACTCGGCGATGGCGGAGAGCTTGCGGGAGAGCGGTGCGCGTTCGGTCACGCTTCGAGCGTAGTCCGCGCGGCGCGCCACTTCAGCCGGGCAGTGCGCACCGGGCGAGGGCGGGTGTGCGGGGGTGGTCTCGCCCCGCGACAGTGCGTCCGGAACGCCTCGGCGCCGGCATGCGGCGAGCCCTTTCCGCCTTCCGCGCGGCCGGGGTAGCCTGTGCCTCGTGGACGCCTGGATCTGGAGTGCGGTCGTGCTCGCCATCGTGCTGGTCGTCGCCGGCGGGATCGCGTGGTGGCTCGCGCACGGCTGCGTCCTGACCAGGATCGGCGCGGGCGGGGCCATCCTCGGCGGGGTGGTGTCTCTCATCGCGCTGGCCGTCCTCCTCGACATCGACACCGGGCTGCGCGTCGCCATGATCGTGACGGTGGCCTCGGGCGTCTGGCTGCTCGCGTGGGCGCTGGCCGGCGGCATCCGCGGGCAGCGGCTGCTCCACGCGGAAGAGCGGGCGGATGCCTCGGCCGACGGCATCCGCGCATCCTCAGTGTCGGGGCGCGCGCGCAGCGTCTGAACCCGCCGTCCGTCTGCACGCGGCGCCGGGAGTGGCGGCCGGGGGAGCGCCCGCGGCAGCCCGGTCGATCGAGCGCAGATGCGCGCCCGGTGGACGCGCGCCTCCACCGGATGGGGGATGCCTCCTCCTGCGGATGAGGGCTGGGAGCGCCCGGGCCCTGCGGCGAGGCTGAAGGCATGAGAACTCCAGCGGTGCAGGTGCGGAACCTGCAGAAGAGCTACGACGGCCGAGCCGTCGTCGACGACGTGAGCTTCGACATCGCGCGCGGTGAGACCTTCGCGCTGCTCGGCCCCAACGGCGCCGGCAAGTCGACGACCGTCGAGATCCTCGAGGGCTATCGGCGCCGCAGCGGCGGCGCGGTGAGCGTCCTGGGGATGGACCCCGAGCAGGGCGGGCTCGAGTGGAAGGCGCGCCTGGGCATCGTGCTCCAGACGTGCGGCCAGAGCGGCCTGCTCACGGTGCGCGAGCAGCTGCGGCAGTTCGCGGGCTTCTACCCGAACGCGCGAGACGTCGACGAGGTGATCTCCGCCGTCGGCCTCCAGGCGCAGGCGAAGATGCGCACGTCGAAGCTCTCGGGCGGACAGCAGCGCCGCGTCGACGTCGCGATGGGCATCATCGGGCGCCCCGAGCTGCTCTTCCTCGACGAGCCGACCACCGGCTTCGATCCCGAGGCCCGGCGCGAGTTCTGGGAGCTGATCCGAGGGCTCAAGGCCGACGGCACGACGATCCTGCTGACCACCCACTACCTCGACGAGGCAGCCCAGCTCGCCGACCGGGTGGCCGTGATCGCCGACGGCCGGCTGCGGGCGGTGGGCCCCGTCGAGACCTTCGGCGGACCGGAGGCCCGCGTGCCGCTCGTCCGGTGGCAGGAGCAGGGCGTCCTGCGGGAGGCGCGCGCGGCCGCGCCGCTCGCGTTCGTCGCCGAGCTCACCGAGCGACTGGGGTACGAGCCTGAGCAGCTCGAGATCGTCCGCCCCAGCCTGGAGGACATCTATCTGGAACTCGTTGCGAGCGCTGCCGGTGTCCCGGCGGCGGAGATGAAGGAGACGGTGCGATGAGCACGACGGCGATTCGGGTGCCGGGGATCGTTCCGACCGGCCTGTGGCGGGCGCAGTTCGAGCTGAAGCAGTACTTCCGCTCGGGCGACACGCTGTTCTTCACCTTCCTGTTCCCCGTGTTCATGCTGGGCCTGTTCAGCGTGGCGTTCGGCGGCGACGGCGACGTGCAGATGGCACCGGGGGTGCCGGCGGTGCCGATGGCGCAGCTCTACCTTCCGGGCATGATGGCCGCGGGGCTGCTGCTCTCGGGATTCCAGAACCTCGCGATCGACATCGCGCTGGAGCGGGCGGACGGCACGCTGAAGCGACTGGGAGGATCGCCCCTCTCCCCGGTGAGCTACTTCCTCGGCAAGATCGCGCAGGTGCTGGTCACCGGAGTCCTGCAGGCGGCGCTGCTGCTGGCGGTCGCCGGCCTCGCCCTCGGCGTGCCGCTGCCCACCGAGCCCACGCAGTGGCTCACCTTCGCGTGGGTGTTCGTGCTCGGCATCGCCACGTCGGCCCTCCTCGGCATCGCCCTGTCGACCGTGCCGCGCACCGCGAAGAGCGCGACCGCGGTCGTGATCCCCGTGGGGCTGGTCCTGCAGTTCATCTCGGGCGTGTACCTGATGTTCTGGCAGCTGCCGGAGTGGCTCCAGAACGTCGCGTCGCTCTTCCCCCTCAAGTGGATGGCACAGGGCATGCGCGCGGTGTTCCTGCCGGACGCGTACGCCACTCTGGAGCAGGGCGGCGAGTGGAACCTGGCGGGCGTCGCCGCGGCCCTGGGCATCTGGCTCGTGGTGGGGCTCATCATCTCCCTCGCCACCTTCCGGTGGATCCGTCGCAACGCGTAGCCTCGCACAGGGACAGGAGGACCATGCTCCGCAAGCGCTGGTGGGATGCCGCGGTCGTCGCCGGTTCGGCGGCGACCGCGGTCGCGCTCGCGTTCGGCCTCGTGCCGGTGGACGCGGTCGAGGCGACGGTCGCCTACGCGGCGATCGTCGCCTTCGTCCTGATGTACCTGATCATCGCGCGCCCCGTCATCGGCGAACCCCACTCGCCGCCCCGGTTCGTGTGGCTGCTCGTGGCGCTGGCGGTCATCCTCGTCGTCGGCACCGCGGCGACCGGATTCCTCGCGATCCTGCAGGCGCTCGCCTATCCCTTGGTGTGGGTGATCGGCGACACGCGCCGCAACGGCGTGATCGGGTCCGCCGTGATCGCCGTGGCGGTCCTGGCCGGCTACGTGATCGGCGGCGGGTCCACCACCGGCGCGGTGCTGGCGGGGCTCGCGTCGACGGGCTTCTCCTTCGCCTTCGCGACGGCGCTCGGGCTGTGGATCTCGGGGATCGCGGAGTACGGCGACGAGCGTGCCCGCCTGGTCGAGGAGCTCACCGCCGCCCAGGCCGAAGTTCGGGCCCTCAGCCACGAGCGCGGTGCCGCCGAGGAGCGGGAGCGACTGGCCCGCGACATCCACGACACACTCGCGCAGAGCCTTGCCGGTCTGGTGATCCTCGCCGAGCGGGCGGGCCGGCAGTCGCGGGAAGGAGCAGCGGATGCCGCCGCCTCGACCATGTCGACCGTCGAGCAGGTGGCCCGCGACGCGCTCGCCGAGGCGCGTGCCCTGGTTGCTCGCACGGCTGCCGTTCCCGACGAGCCGGCCCTCGGCGCGGCGATCGAGCGGCTGGCGGATCGCTTCCGGGCGCAGGCGGGAGCCGCGATCGACGTCGCCGTCGATGCCGCCGCCGAGGCGCTGGACCGGGATCGGCAGGTGGTGCTGCTGCGCTGCGTGCAGGAGGGTCTGTCCAACGTCGCCCGCCACGCGCAGGCGACGATCGTCTCGGTCACCGTGACCGGCGGCGACGGCGTGGCCACCCTGGAGATCGTCGACGACGGCCGCGGGTTCGACCCCTCCGAGTCCCGGGCGGGTTTCGGCATCGACGGCATGGGAGACCGCGTCGCGCTCGCCGGCGGCACGCTCGAGGTCGACTCCGCGCCGGGCGCGGGCACGACGGTGCGGGTCCGCCTCCCCCTGGGCGCGGACGGCACGCCGCGGCCGGGCGCGCACTCACCCGCGGAGGTCGCGCCGTGATCCGCCTGCTCATCGCCGATGACCACCCGGTGGTTCGCGCCGGCCTGGCCGGCCTGCTGTCGGACGAGCCCGGCTTCGACGTCGTGGCGGAGGCATCCGACGGCGATGAGGCGGTCCGCCTCGCGGCCGCCACGCACCCCGACGTCGTCCTGATGGACCTGCGGATGCCGCGCGTCGACGGCGTCGCGGCGACCGCGCGCATCGTCGGGGGAGAGGCGGGGAGCCCTCCGCCGCGCGTGCTGATCCTGACGACCTACGAATCCGACGACCAGATCCTCGCCGCGATCGAGGCGGGCGCCTCGGGCTACCTCCTCAAGGCGGCGCCGCAGGCCGAGATCGTCGCGGGCATCCGCTCGGTCGCCGCCGGGCAGTCTGCGCTGTCGCCGCAGGTCGCGGTGCGTCTCGTGGAGCGCATGCGCCGCCCCGAGCCCGACACCGTGCTCACCAGCCGGGAGCTCGACGTGCTGCGGCTCGTCGCGACCGGCCACAGCAACAAGCAGGTGGCTGTCGCGCTCGGAATCGGGGAGTCGACGGTGAAGACGCACCTGATCAAGGTCTTCGACAAGCTGGGGGTCGCCGATCGCACGCGTGCGGTGACACTGGCGATGGAGCGCGGCTTGCTGTCCTGACGCAGGATGTGAACACGACGGATGCCGCCGACCCATGTGGTCGGCAGCATCCGTCGTCTGCACTGCTCAGGAGAACTGGTTCATCGTGTTGTCCTTGCCGCCGGCCTTGAGGGCCGCGTCGCCGGCGAAGTACTCCTTGTGGTTGTCGCCGATGTCGCTCCCCGCCATGTTCTGGTGCTTCACCGTCGCGATGCCCTCGCGGATCTCGCGGCGCTGGACGCCCGCGACGTAGGCGAGCATGCCCTCGTCGCCGAAGTAGCCCTTCGCCAGGCTGTCGGTGGACAGCGCGGCCGTGTGATACGTCGGCAGGGTGATCAGGTGGTGGAAGATCCCGGCGCGCGCCGAGCCGTCGCGCTGGAAGGTGCGGATCTTCTCATCGGCCAGCCGCGCCAGCTCGGTGTCGTCGTACTCGACGCTCATCAGGTCGCCACGGTCGTAGGCCGACACATCCGTGCCCTCCGCAGCGAGCTGGTCGTACGCCTGCTGACGGAAGTTGAGCGTCCAGTTGAACGACGGGCTGTTGTTGTAGACGAGCTTCGCATCGGGGACGACCTCGCGGATGCGGTCCACCATGCCGGCGATCTGCTCGACGTGCGGCTTCTCGGTCTCGATCCACAGCAGGTCGGCGCCGTTCTGCAGCGACGTGATGCAGTCGAGCACGACGCGGTCCTCGCCGGTGCCCGGCCGGAACTGGTACAGGTTGCTGGCCAGCCGCTTCGGGCGCAGCAGCCTGCCGTCGCGCCGGATGACCACGTCGCCGTCGCTGAGCTCCGCCTCCGAGATCTCTTCGACGTCGAGGAACGCGTTGTACTGGTCGCCGAGGTCGCCCGGCCGGCTCGACACCGCGAGCTTCTGGGTGAGGCCCGCGCCGAGCGAGTCCGTGCGGGCGACGATGATGCCGTTGTCGATGCCGAGCTCGAGGAACGCGTACCGCACGGCGTTGATCTTGGCCAGGAAGTCCTCGTGGGGGACCGTGACCTTGCCGTCCTGGTGCCCGCACTGCTTCTCGTCCGACACCTGGTTCTCGATCTGGATGGCGCAGGCGCCGGCCTCGATCATCTTCTTGGCGAGGAGGTACGTCGCTTCGGGGTTTCCGAAGCCGGCGTCGATGTCGGCGATGATCGGTACCACGTGGGTCTCGTGGTTGTCGATCTGCGACTGGATGAATTCGACCGCCGTCTCGTCGCCGGCGCGACGCGCCTCGTCGAGCTGGGTGAACAGCAGGTCCAGCTCGCGGGCGTCGGCCTGTCGGAGGAACGTGTACAGCTCCTCGATGAGCGCCGGCACCGCGGTCTTCTCGTGCATGGACTGGTCCGGGAGCGGGCCGAACTCCGACCGCAGCGCCGCGACCATCCACCCCGACAGGTAGAGGTAGCGCTTGTTCGTCGACTTCAGGTGCTTCTTGATCGAGATGAGCTTCTGCTGGCCGATGAAGCCGTGCCAGACGCCGAGCGACTGCGTGTACGCCGATGAGTCGGCGTCGTACTCCGCCATGTCGCGGCGCATGATGTCGGCGGTGTACTGGGCGATGTCGAGCCCCGTGCGGAACCGGTTCTGGGCGCGCATGCGGGCGACATACTCGGGGTTGACGGACTCCCAGCCGGGGCCGTGCTGCTCCTTCAGGGCCTGGATCGCGTCGATGTCGTCTTGGTAGGTGGTCATGTCGTGTCCTTCTGTCGGGGCGGCTGGCCTGGTCACTGGGTCTCGACGAGGAAGCGCGAGTACGCGGGCAGGGTCAGGAACGCGGGGAAGTCCTGGCCGAGCGCGACGTCGCGGAAGATCTCCGCCGCGTCGTCGAAGCGGTCGCCGTCTCGGCGGTCCACCTCTCCGAGCACCTGGGCGATCAGTCCCTCGACGTGCTCACGCGTGATCGGAGTGCCGTCCTCGGTCGTGCGGTCCTGGTGGATCCACTGCCAGACCTGGGAGCGGGAGATCTCCGCGGTCGCGGCATCCTCCATGAGGTTGTCGATCGCGACGGCGCCGAGACCCCGCAGCCAGGCCTCGATGTAGCGGATCGCCACCGACACGTTGCCATGCACGCCCGCCGCCGTGATCGGACGGCCGATGTGGACGTCGATCAGATCGGATGCCGCCACCTGGACCTCGGGGCGCTGGCGGTCGAGCTGGTTCGGGCGCTCGCCCAGCACGGCGTCGAACTCGGCGCGGGCTACCGGGATGAGGTCGGGGTGCGCCACCCAGGTGCCGTCGAACCCGTCGCCGGCCTCGCGCTTCTTGTCAGCGGCCACCTTCTCGAACGCGCGCTCGGTGACCTCGGGGTCGCGGCGGTTGGGGATGAAGGCGCTCATGCCGCCGATCGCGAAGGCGCCGCGCTTGTGGCACGTCTGGACCAGCAGCTCGGTGTACGCCCGCATGAACGGGACCGTCATCGTGACCTCGCTGCGGTCGGGAAGCACGAAGCGCGCGCCGCGCCCGCGGTAGTTCTTGATGATCGAGAAGATGTAGTCCCAGCGGCCCGCGTTCAGGCCCGCGCAGTGGTCGCGCAGCTCGAACAGGATCTCCTCCATCTCGAAGGCGGCCGGCAGCGTCTCGATGAGCACGGTCGCGCGGATGGTCCCGTGCGGGATTCCGACGTAGCGCTCACTGAACGCGAAGACGTCGTCCCACAACTTGGCCTCTTCGCTCGACTCGAGCTTGGCGATGTAGAAGTAGGGGCCGCGGCCGTTCGCGATCAGCGCCTGGGCGTTGTGGAAGAAGTACAGCCCGAAGTCCACGAGCGACCCCGACGCGGCCATCGTGCGGCCGGTGCGGTCGGTGAAGCGAAGGTGCTGCTCGGGAAGGTGCCACCCGCGCGGTCGCATCACGATGGTCGGCGTCTCGGTCGCGGTCACCTCGTAGCGCTTGCCCTCCGGGCTGGTGAACGACAGCTCGCCGCGGATGGCGTCGCGCAGGCTCAGCTGGCCCTCGATGACGTTCCGCCAGGTCGGGCTGGTGGCGTCCTCCTGGTCGGCCAGCCACACCTTCGCACCGGAGTTCAGCGCGTTGATGGTCATCTTGGGGTCGGTCGGGCCGGTGATCTCGACGCGTCGGTCCTCGAGGCCGGGGCCGGCGCCGGCGACGCGCCAGTCGGGATCGTTGCGGATGTGAGCGGTGTCGTCGCGGAACTGCGGGTCGTGGCCGTTGCCGATCTCGAACCGGCGACGCATGCGGTCGGCCAGCCGGTCGTGCCGGCGGGCGCCGAAGCGGTGGTGCAGCTCGGTGAGGAACGCCAGCGCCTCGGCGGTGAGGATCTCGTCGTAGCGGGGCGCGAGCCGGCCGGCGATCTCGATCGAGGGCTGGTGGGTCTGGGTCGGGATGGGGCCGGTGCGCGTGCGCATCGGGGTGGCGGTCGCAGGAGTCATGTGCCTGCCTTCCTGTGTGAACGAGTGTGTGAGGGCGGAGCCTCGACCGGCGTGTGCGCCGGTGCGAGGCATCCGCTTGTCCGCGTCGTGCGTGGCTCGGCGGTGAGGCGTGAGACCACTATCCGGTGAAGTTCGGCGCCGCAACCGACCAATTCGGGTGTGAACTTTGCGCATTTTTCTGGTTTCGTGACAGACTCGCGGCATGACGACGACGCTGACCCCCGATCTGCGCGCAGAAGGCCCCGACGATGAGGAGGTGGACCCGCTCACCATCGGCCGTCGCATCCGGCAGCTGCGCACCGATCGCCGCATGACGCTCGAAGAGCTCGCCGCGGCGGTGGATCGCGCGCCGAGTCAGCTGTCGATGATCGAGAACGGCCGCCGCGAGCCGAAGCTCACGCTGCTGCAGGCGATCGCCCGGGCGCTGGGTTCATCCATCGAGGCGATCCTGGAGTCCGAGCCGCTCGATGAGCGCGCGACGCTCGAAATCTCGCTCGAGCGGGCGATGCGCGGCCAGACCTTCCAGGCGCTCGGCATCCCGCCCTTCCGCATCGGGAAGACCGTGCCCACCGAGGCGCTCAAGGCGATGCTCGCCCTGCAGGGCGAGATCGAGCGGCTGCGCGACGAGCGCGCAGCGACGCCGGAGGAGGCGCGGCGCGCGAACGTCGCGCTGCGGCGCCTCATGCGCACGCAGAACAACTACTTCCCCGAGCTGGAGGAGCAGGCCCGGGGCATCCTGGCGGCGGTCGACCATCCGGGCGGCCCCCTCACGCAGCGCACGGCGTCCGACATCGCCGCCCACCTGGGGTTCACGCTGCACTACGTGCCCGACCTGCCGCAGACGACGCGGTCCGTCGCCGACATCAAGAACGGCCGGCTGTACCTCTCCAGCAGGGTGACCGCGAAAGGCGACCCGCGCACCGCGCTGCTGCAGGCGCTGTCGAGCCGCATCCTCGGACACCGGGAGCCCACGTCGTACGCCGAGTTCCTCCGCCAGCGCGTCGAGACGAACTACCTCACCGGCGCGCTGCTCATCCCGGAGGCGCACGCCGTGCCGTTCCTCCAAGAGGCGAAGAAGGACCGCGCGATCTCGATCGAGGACCTGCGTGACGCCTACTCAGTGTCGTACGAGACCGCGGCGCACCGCTTCACGAACCTGGCGACCGTGCACCTGGGGATCCCGGTGCACTTCCTGAAGGTGCACGAGTCGGGCACCATCACGAAGGCCTATGAGAACGACGACGTGAACTTCCCGACCGACCGCCTCGGCGCGATCGAGGGGCAGATGTGCTGCCGCAGGTGGACGTCGCGGGTCGTCTTCGACGAGGACGACCACTTCAACCCGTACTACCAGTACACCGACACCGGCAACGGCACGTACTGGTGCACCGCCCGCGTCGAGCTCTCGAGCGAGGGTGCGCATTCGGTGTCGGTGGGGGTGCGGTTCGACGACACGAGGTGGTTCCTGGGCCGCGACACCCCCAACCGCGGAGTGTCGAAGCACTCCGTCGAGGTGTGCTGCCGCCGCGCCCCCGCCGAGCTCGAGGCGGCGTGGCGGGAGCAGTCGTGGCCGAACGTCCGCACCCCGCGCACGCTGCTGGCGACCCTGCCCACGGGGGCGTTCCCCGGAGTCGACACGACCGACGTCTACGAGTTCCTGCAGGCCCACGCGCCGCGCTGAGGTGCCGCGGCGGGTCGCGCGGTCGTGCGGCGGCGGGCCGCGCGTCGTGCGGCGCCGGGTCGCGCGGTCGGCCGCCGGCGAATACACGGGCTCGCGTCGAGCGTCCGGCTTGGTGGCGCTGGGAGGTCGTGCGCTCGCTGCCAGGCCGTGCGCTCGGCGAAGGCCGGCGCGCGCGGCCTCCCGCGGGTGTCAGCGGCCGGCGACGAGATCGGCGACGTGCGCCGGCCAGGCGGTGCGGGCAGAGGATCCGGATGCCTCGAACCGGTCGGCCGCGTGGTAGGCGGCGTAGATGGCGTGCACCGCCGTCCAGCGCAGCGGCTCCATCTCCCAGCGCCGCGCTCGGTGTCCTACCCACGGCAGGCGGGCGAGGTCGGTGTCGCGGCCGAGGACGAGATCGGCGAGGGTCCGCCCCGCGAGGTTCGTCGCCGTCACGCCGGTGCCGACGTAGCCGCCCGCCCATCCGAGGCCGGTGGCCCGGTCGTGCCCGACGGTCGACGCCCAGTCGCGCGGCACGCCGAGCACGCCGGCCCAGGCGTGCGCGATCGGCGTGGCCGAGGCATCCGGGAAGAAGTCCCGCAGCAGCCGCGTCAGTGACGCGATCGTACGCGCCTGCGTCGTGCCGTCGGTGTCGACCCGGGAGCCGTAGCGGTACGGCACACCTCGGCCTCCGAACGCGATGCGGTCGTCGGCGGTGCGCTGGGCGTACATGTAGACGTGGGCGAAGTCGCCGAGCGTTTCGCGGCCGGTCCATCCGACGTTGTCCCAGAACGACGACGGAAGCGGCTCCGTCACGATCATCGACGAGTTCATCGGCAGCCAGGTGCGGTGCTCGCCGCGCAGGTCGGCCGTGAACCCCTCGGTGGCCCGCAGCACGTGGTCGGCACGGACGACGCCTCGCTCGGTGACGGCCCGGCCGGGTGCGATCTCGCGCACGCGGGTCTGCTCGTGGATGGTCACGCCCATCCGCTCGACCGCCTCGGCGAGTCCGCGCACCAGCTTCGCCGGGTGGATCCGCGCGCAATGCGGGTGCCAGACGCCACCCACGGCGCTCGCGATGCGGATCTTCGACGCCGTCGCGGCGGCATCCAGCACCTCCACGTCCGTGTGCGGCCACGACTGCTCGTCGCGGACGGCCGCCTGCAGGCGCGCCAGCTGGGCAGGGGAGCGGGCGACGCCGAGCTCGCCGCCCTTGACCACGTCGGCTTCGATGTCCTCGCGAGCGGCGACGGCGACCACCTCATCGACGGTGTCGTTGAGCGCCCGCTGCTGCGCGATGGCCGCATCCCGGCCGTGGGTGCGGGCATAGCGGTCGCGCCCGCCCGTGACCGTGTTGGTGAGCCAGCCGCCGTTGCGACCGGAGGCTCCGAAGCCGGCGAAGCGCTGCTCGAGCACGACCACCCGCAGGTCGGGCTGCGCGCGCTTGAGGTAGTAGGCGGTCCACAGGCCGGTGTAGCCCGCGCCGACGATCGCGACGTCGGCCTCGAGATCGCCGGGAAGCGGCGCGCGCGCCGGCGGCGTCCCACCGAGGTCGCGCCACCACCACGACACCTCGCCGTTGCGGACCGGGTTCTCGGGCGTCGGCGCGCTCATGCCCTTCATCCTGCCCTGCAGACGCGACCTCGCCTTCGGCCGATCTGTCGGGAAGCACCTGCGCGCTCGGCCGAAGTCTCCCGCGGCCCACCCCCCGGCCCGCCCGGGCCACCCCCGCTCGCCCCCGCCCGCCCCCGTCGACTCGCCAGAACACGCCGGAGGCGCCCACGCCCGCCCGGCGTGTCTTGGCGAGTCGCGGGCCGGGCCCGCCCGCCCCCGTCCCCCCGCCCCGTCGACTCGCCAGAACACGCCGGAGGCGCCCGCGCCTGCCCGGCGTGTCTTGGCGAGTCGCGGGCCGGACCCGCTCGGCCCACCCTCGCCCGCCCGCCCCCGTCCCCCCGTCGACTCGCCAGAACACGCCGGAGCCGCCTACGCCTGCCCGGCGTGTCTTGGCGAGTCGCGGGGACGGGCAGACGAGGAGGGCCAGGAAAGAGGGGAAGCGCTCAGTCCTCCAGGGCGCGCAGCGCGGCCCACAGCTCGGCGCGCGTCGCGAATGACGACAGATCCCGCCCGAGCACCCGCTCGGCCAAGGCGAGCCGCGTCCGCACCGTGTGGCGGTGCACGCCGAGGGATCGAGCGGATGCCTCGTGCGAGCAGTCCTCGTCGAGCCACACCTGCAGCGTCTCGACGAGCCGCGTGCCCTGGGCGCCGTCGTGGTCGACGAGCGGTGCGAGCTCGGCGCGCGCGAGGGCCCGCGCCTCGTCGCCCAGCGCCGACAGCACGCCTGCGCGCGAGACGTCGGCGAACGCGGTGACCCCTGCCGTGCCGCGGTCACGGGCGACGCGGGCCTGACCGAGCGCCGCGGCGAAGCCGTCGTAGCCTGCCGGGTCCGACAGGCCCACGCGCACGTCGAAGCGGTCGACCAGCTCCGCCAGGCTCGAGCGGTCCTCCGCCGGCACGACGAGAACGAGCCCGTCGTCGCTGCGGCCGAAGAACAGCGCGCCGCGCTTCTCCTCCGCCCACAGCTCGAGCAGCTCAGCGATGCCGTCGACGCGCGCGGCCGCGGCATCCGTCACGCCCACCCGCACCGGCGCCGGCGGCAGCGGCCCCCACAGCTCTCGCGAAGTGCGCCGTGCGAGGCCCGGGTCGCCGGTCATCAGCGACTGCACCAGCCCGGCCCGCAGGGCCGAGCGTGCTCGGCCGAGGCCCTGCTGCTGCTCGAGCGCGAGCCCCGCCATCGCGATGACGGCGGTGACGACCACCCGGCCCTCCTGGTCGAGGTCGCCGGCGGCGATGGCGATGACGCCGCGGAGGTGCCCGCCGCGGCCCAGGGTCTGCAGCGTGAACGGAGTCTCGCCGATGCGCAGCGACGAGCCCGCGCGCGCCCCGCGATGAAGCACGCCGGTCACCTCCCGCTGCAGCGCGGCCGCGGTCTCGGCCCCGAGAGCGCCGGCCGGGTGCTCGCGCGACAGCTCGCCTGCCGCGTCGAACATCCCCACCCAGGTGTCCAGCTGCTTCGCCAGCTCCGCGACGGTCGCTCCCAGTCCGTCCGGCCGGAGCGCCGCGAGCGCGATCGCCCGCTGCGCGGCTAGCGCCCAGCTTCGCCGGGCATACGCCTCGGCCGCGATCGCCTCGGCGTTGGCCCGTGCCACGGCGATGAAGGGCGTGCGGTATGGGACCTCGAACAGCGGCATCCGCTCGTCCTGACATGCCTCCACGAGCGCCGCGGGGATGCCGGCGCGCGCGACCTCGGTGCCGAAGCCGAGGCCGACCACGCCGCGAGCGGCGAGCCGGCGCACGTACGCGCGATAGACGTCGGCGTTCTGGCCGTCATCGCCTTCGAGGGGGAACTGCGTCCCGGTGGTCAGCAGCACGAGTCCCTCGGAGAGGAACGGCGTGGGGTCGAGGAGGTCCGTGCTGTGCACCCACCGGATCGCACGGTCGAGCGCCGCCGGGTCGACCTCGTCGACGGCGAGCGAGAGCCGGAGGTCTCTACGGGCGAGCAGCGCGCGCAGCGTCGGAGCGTCGGCGTCCATGACGTCGAGTGTACGGCTCGTACAGCACAACGCCGAGAATGTACAGCCGGGAGGGTGCGACGGCGAAAGCGGCCGACATACGCTCCCCTCCATGAGCAGCGCAGCCGACACCCTCACCGAAACGCCCCTCGGCGGTCCCACCCTGCCGCAGGAGCGTCGCCTGGTGACGAGCATCCCCGGGCCCCGGTCGCAGGAGCTGCTGGACCGCAAGGCGGGCGCCGTCGCCGCGGGCGTGGGTCACACGGCCCCTGTGCACGCGGTCGCGGCCGGCGGCGGCGTCATCGTCGACGCTGACGGCAACTCGCTCATCGACCTGGGGTCGGGCATCGCAGTCACCACGATCGGCAACGCGCACCCGAAGGTGGTCGCGGCGGTGCAGGAGCAGGTCGCCCAGTTCACGCACACATGCTTCATGATCGCGCCGTACGACTCGTACGTATCGGTCGCCGAGGCGCTCAACCGCATCACGCCCGGCGACCACGCCAAGAAGAGCGCGCTGTTCAACTCGGGCGCCGAGGCGGTGGAGAACGCCGTCAAGATCGCCCGCAAGTACACCGGCAAGCCGGCCGTCGTCGCCTTCGACCACGGCTACCACGGCCGCACCAACCTCACGATGGCCCTCACGGCGAAGTCGATGCCCTACAAGCACGGCTTCGGCCCGTTCGCGTCGGAGATCTACCGCGCCCCGCTGTCCTACCCGTTCCGCGACGGCCTCAGCGGCCCGGAGGCGGCGAGGAAGGCCATCTCGCTCATCGAGAAGCAGGTGGGCGCCGACAACCTCGCCGCGGTGATCATCGAGCCGATCCAGGGCGAGGGCGGCTTCATCGTCCCGGCGGACGGGTTCCTCCCGGCCATCGTCGACTGGTGCCGCGCGAACGGCGTCGTCTTCATCGCCGACGAGATCCAGACCGGCTTCGCCCGCACCGGCCGCATGTTCGCCAGCGAGGTCTTCGGCATCGTCCCCGACCTGATCACGACCGCCAAGGGCATCGCCGGTGGCCTGCCGCTCGCCGCCGTCACCGGCCGCGCCGAGATCATGGACGCCTCGCACGCGGGCGGCCTCGGCGGCACCTACGGGGGGAACCCGATCGCCTGCGCGGCCGCGCTGGCGGCCATCGACGTCTTCGAGAACGACGGGATGCTCGAGCGCGCCGCCGAGATCCAGGAGATCCTCACGGGCCGCCTCACGCAGCTGCAGGCGACCGACCCGCGCGTCGGCGACGTGCGCGGGCACGGCGCGATGATCGCCGCCGAGTTCGTCGATCCCGCGACGGGCGAGCCGGATGCCGCGCTCACCGCCGCGGTCGCCAAGGCGTGCATCGCCCAAGGCGTCATCGTGCTCACCTGCGGCACCTACGGGAACGTGATCCGCTTCCTGCCGCCCCTGTCGATCACCGACGATCTGCTCCACGAGGGCCTCGACGTGGTCGCCGCGGCGCTCGCCGCTTCATGATCGCGGATGCCGCGGCCCGTGCGAACCCGCCGGGCCGAGGCATCCACCCCCGCCCTCCGTCTCCATCGCCCGAACCACCCCTTCTCGGCGAGACCACCCGTGATGGTCGCGCAGAACCGGGTGGATTCGGCGAGAAGAGGTGGTTTGGGCGACCAAGACGAATGACCCGACTGACGAAGGAGTCCGAATGACCGAGCTGAGCCGAGACGTCGTGATCGTCGGCGCCGGCGCCGCCGGCCTGACCGCCGCCAACGAGTTGAGGAAGGCGGGCCTGTCTGTCATCGTCCTCGAGGCGCGCGACCGCGTCGGAGGGCGGCTGTGGACCGACGTCGTCGACGGGGCGATGCTGGAGGTCGGCGGCCAGTGGGTCTCGCCCGATCAGGACGCCCTCAAGGAGACCCTGGCGGAGCTGGGGCTCGAGACGTACAGCCGCTATCGCGAGGGCGACTCGGTCTACATCGGCCGCGACGGCGAGCTCAAGCGCTTCACCGGCGAGATCTTCCCGGTCGGGCCCGAGACCGAGAGCGAGATCGTTCGCCTCATCGAGGTGCTCGACGGCATGGTCGCCGAGATCGACCCCGACAGGCCGTGGGAGCACCCCGATGCCGAGGAGCTCGACCGCGTCTCGTTCGAGGCGTGGCTGGAAGCCCAGACCGACGACCAGGAGGCGCGCGACAACATCGCGCTGTTCATCGCCGGCGCGATGCTGACCAAGCCCGCCTACGCGTTCTCGACGCTGCAGGCGCTGCTCATGGCCGCCAGCGCGGGCAGCTTCTCGCACCTGGTGGACGCCGACTTCATCCTCGACGAGCGCGTCGTCGGCGGACTGCAGCAGGTCCCGCTCCTGCTCGCCGAGCGTCTGGGCGACGACGTCCTGCTCGGCCAGCCGGTGAACGAGGTGCACTGGTCCGATCCGTCCACGGGCTCCGGGACCGGGGTGCGGGTCGTCACCGACCAGGGCCTCCACGTGCGCGCCCGCTTCGTCGTGCTCGCGCACGCTCCGATCCTGTACCCGTGGATCGAGTTCCAGCCGGCGCTTCCCCGCCTCAAGCAGCAGATGCACCAGCACATCTCGATGGGCTTCGTCATCAAGGTGCACGCCGTGTACGACCGCCCGTTCTGGCGGGAGCAGGGGCTGTCCGGCACCGCCTTCAGCCCGTACGAGATCTCGCACGAGGCGTACGACAACACCAACCACGGCGACGAGCGCGGCACGCTCGTCGGATTCGTCTCCGATCGCAACGCCGACGACCTGTTCCGGGTGTCGGCAGAGGAGCGCAGGAAGCGCATCCTCGAGTCGCTCTCGCACTATTACGGCCCGGAGGCGAAGGAACCGCTGGTCTACTTCGAGAGCGACTGGGGCGCCGAGGAGTGGACCCGCGGAGCGTACGCCGCGAGCTTCGACCTGGGCGGACTCGCGCGCTACGGCGCCGACCTGCGCACCCCGGTCGGCCCCATCCACTTCGCCTGCAGCGACATGGCCGGCGCCGGCTACCAGCACGTCGACGGCGCGATCCGCATGGGTCGCCTCGTCGCCGGCAACATCGTCGAGGCGGCCCGCCGATGAGCGCTCGGATCGTCGTCGGATACACCGCGACGGATGCGGGAGCCGACGCGCTCTCGCTCGGGGTGCGCCTGGCCAGGGCGACGGATGCCGCGCTCGACCTCGTCGTCGTGCTCCCCAGCGAGGAGCGCAGCGTCATCACGCCTCCCAACGCCTCGTACGACCGATACCTCGAGGAGCAGGCCGAGGCGTGGCTCGCCCAGGCCTCGGAGCGGGTCGTCGACGGCGTCGCGCACGAGACGCACGTGAGGCGGGCCGAGTCCTTCGCCGAAGGACTGCTCGACAGCGCGCACGAGTACGGCGCCTCGCTGATCGTGGTCGGCGCGGCCAACGGCGGGCTGCGCGGCCGCCACCGCCTGGGGACCGTGGCCAGCGAGCTCCTCCACTCCGCCGACGTCCCGGTGGCGCTCGCGCCGGAGGGCACCCGCCGCATCGATCCGACGTCCGGCGTCAGCCGCATCACCGCCGCGATCGGGCTGCGCCCGGGCGCCGACGTGCTGCTGGACGAGAGCATCGCTCTTGCCAAGGCGACCGGCGCCGAGCTGCGTCTGGTGTCGCTGGTCGCCCTCGACCTGCCCGCCGGCCTCGCCGGCAACGAATCGGCCGCACAGCACGCCGACGAGGTCTACGTGCACGTGCGCGCCGCGCTGCCGAAGGGCATCAAGGCCGATTCGGTGGTCGCGCTCGGCGACAGCATCGAAGACGCGGTGTCCCACCTGTCGTGGGAGCCCAGCGAGCTCGCCGTGGTCGGCTCCAGCCGCCTCGCGCAGCCGCGCCGGCTCTTCCTCGGCTCGACCGCGGCGAAGATGCTGCACGAGCTTCCCGTACCGATGATCGTGGTGCCCCGAACCCACGGCAGCCACAGCGCCGGCGCACCGTCGCGCCGCGGCGCCGAAGAAGGAGAACGCGCATGAGCGCAACCCAGCAGAGCGGGGCGTCGGCGCCGCTCGCCGCCGGCACCGACGCCGGCGGACTGTCCAAGAAGGGCCTCAGCGCCGGCGCGGTCGGCGTGATCGGCGCCGTGGTGATCGGCATCTCGACGATCGCGCCCGCCTACACGCTCACCGCGTCGCTCGGCCCGACCGTGGCCGAAGTGGGCACTCAGGTTCCCGCCATCATCCTCGTCGGCTTCATCCCCATGCTGCTCACGGCGTTCGGCTACCGCGAGCTCAACCGTGCGATGCCCGACTCGGGCACGTCGTTCACGTGGGGCGTCCGGGCGTTCGGCCCGTGGATCGGGTGGATGACCGGATGGGGCCTGGTCGCAGCCACCGTCATCGTGCTGTCGAACCTCGCCGGCATCGCGGTCGAATTCCTCTTCCTGCTGATCTCGCAGATCACGGGCAACCCCGACATCGCCGAGCTCGCGTTCAACCCCTTCATCAACGTCGCGGTCTGCCTGCTGTTCATGCTCGGGGCGACGCTGGTGTCGTACCGCGACATGCAGACGACGCAGAAGTTCCAGTACGTGCTCGTCGGCTTCCAGGTCGTCGTCCTGCTCCTGTTCGCCGTCGTCGCGATCGTCAAGGCGGTCGACGGTGAGGCCCCCGATCCCACGGCCTTCTCGTGGTCGTGGTTCAACCCCCTCGAGGTGCCGACGTTCAGCGCCTTCGCCGCGGGGCTGTCCCTCTCGATCTTCATCTTCTGGGGCTGGGACGTCGTCCTCACCATGAACGAGGAGACGAAGGACCCGGAGAAGACGCCCGGCCGCGCCGCGATGCTCACGGTGGTGATCGTCGTGACGCTCTACCTCCTGCTGTCGATCGGCCTCATCATGTTCGCCGGCGTCGGTGACGGCCCGCTGGGCCTCAGCAACGAGGACATCAGCGCGAACGTGTTCTTCGCGCTGTCCGATCCGGTGCTCGGTCCGCTCGCGTTCCTGGTGTCGCTGGCGGTGCTCTCCAGCTCGGCCGCCTCCCTGCAGTCCACCGCGGTCGGGCCGGCCAGGACCCTGCTGGCGATGGGCCACTACGGCGCGCTGCCGAGCGCCTTCGCCCGCGTCAGCCCGCGGTTCTTCACGCCGGGCTTCGCGACCATCGTCTCTGCGGTGGTGGCGTCGGTCTTCTACGCCGTGATGCGCGTGGTCAGCGAGAACGTGCTCACCGACACCATCCTCTCGCTCGGCATGATGATCTGCTTCTATTACGGGCTCACCGCGTTCGCGTGCGTCTGGTACTTCCGCAAGCAGTGGTTCGACTCCGTCCGCAGCTTCTTCTTCACCTTCCTGTTCCCGCTCGTGGGCGGCGGCATCCTCGCGGTGCTGTTCGTCACCACGCTCGTGGACTCCATGGACCCGGCCTACGGCAGCGGATCGAGCATCGGAGGCGTCGGGCTGGTGTTCATCCTGGGCGTGACGATCATCCTGGCGGGCGTGGTGATCATGATCTGGCAGGCGATCAAGCGTCCGGCGTTCTTCCGCGGTGAGACACTCGGTATCCACGCACCCGAAAGCCTTCGACGCGCCCGCCGCTGACGGGCAGACTGTCCCCAATCCATCCGATCGGAGAGGAAGCATGACCGACTACGCCGTCGTCAACCCGGCCACGGGGGAGACCCTGGCCACCTATCCCACCATCACCGACGAGGCCCTCGAGGCCGCGATCGCGCAAGCGGATGCCGCGTACCGCGCGTGGCGGGACCAGCCGGTCGCCGAGCGCGCGGCGCGCATCCGCCGCGTCGCCGAGCTCCACCGCGAACGCCGCGACGAGCTCGCCGCGATCATCGTGCGCGAGATGGGCAAGCCGCTGTCGGCCGCCGTGGCCGAGGTGGACTTCGCGGCCGACATCACGGAGTACTACGCCGACAACGCCGAGAAGATCACGGCCGACCAGCCCATCGACATCCTCGGCGAGGGCACCGCGGTGATCCGTCGCAGCCCGCTGGGCGTGCTCCTGGGCATCATGCCGTGGAACTTCCCGTACTACCAGGTCGCCCGCTTCGCGGCGCCCAACGTGGTGGTGGGCAACACGATCCTGCTCAAGCACGCGCCGCAGTGCCCCGAGTCCGCCGCCGCCATCGAGAAGATGTACGCGGATGCCGGACTCGGCGACGGCGTCTACACCAACGTGTACGCCACCAACGACCAGGCCGCGACGATCATCGCCGACCGCCGCGTCCAGGGCGTGTCGGTGACGGGCTCGGAGCGCGCCGGCTCGGCGGTCGCCGCGCTGGCCGGCCAGAACCTCAAGAAGGTGGCGCTCGAGCTCGGCGGATCCGACCCGTTCATCGTGCTGTCGACCGACGACCTCGACGCCACGGTCGCCGCGGCGGTGGAGGCACGCATGGACAACAACGGCCAGTCGTGCAACGCCCCCAAGCGCTTCATCGTGCAGGAGGGGCTGTACGACGCGTTCCTGGAGAAGTTCACCGAGGCGATGACGGCGTCGAAGATGGGCGATCCGTTCGCCGACGACACCGTCCTCGGTCCGCTGTCGTCCCTCGCGGCCGCCGAGCGCCTGCAGGAGCAGGTGGACCGCGCGGTGGCGCAGGGCGCGAAGCTCGTCGCCGGCGGCACGCGCGACGGCGCCTTCTACGAGCCGACGGTCCTCACCGGTGTCACGCCCGACATGGACGTGTACCGCGAAGAGCTGTTCGGACCGGCGGGGGTGGTCTACAAGGCCGCCGATGAGGACGAGGCGGTCAAGATCGCCAACGACACCAGCTTCGGCCTCGGCTCCTACG
The DNA here is from genome assembly GCF_015277815.1 of Microbacterium atlanticum. NCBI lineage: Bacteria > Bacillati > Actinomycetota > Actinomycetes > Micrococcales > Microbacteriaceae > Microbacterium > Microbacterium atlanticum. The sequence continues at coordinate 2,650,527 of NZ_CP063813.1, read as the reverse complement.
TCTACACGACCGATCCCGAGCAGGCCCAGCGCGTCGCCGACAAGATCGACGCCGGCATGGTCTACGTCAACATCGTGCTCGCCGACTCGCCGGAGCTGCCCTTCGGCGGCGTCAAGCGCTCCGGCACCGCGCGCGAGATGGGACTCCTGGCCGCCGACGAGTTCGTCAACAAGAAGCTCATCCGCGTCGCCGGCTGACGCGGCTTCATCGAGACAGGGGATCCGCGCCGAGACCTGGGACGCTGCCCGGTGCTTCGGCGCGGATCCCCTGTCTCGCGCCCGTGCGGGGCTCAGGGACTCGCGACAGCCCGAGGCGGCTCAGCCGCCCGCGAGCGCGGCTCGGGCCTCGGCGAGCGCCTCGTCGGCCCAGGCGACCTGCTGCGGCGTGCCCCAGCGGATCGCGGCATCCCGAGCCCGCTCGAACGCGGTCTCCGCCTCGCGGAACCGGCCGGCGTCGAACAGCCGCCACCCGGTGTTGTCGTGCAGCGACACGCGCCGGCGGAGGGTGCGGGGGTCGTCGACTCCGTCCAGCACCGTCAAGGCAGCGGCGGTCCACGCATCCGCCTGCTCGGGCTCGGCGATGGCGAGCATGTGCAGGGCGTCGACGTGGAGGAACGCCAGATCAGCACCGGATGCCGCGTCCGCCGCCGCGAGGAGGTACGCGGTCGCCCCCCCGGCGTCGCCTGCCGAGTTCCTCACCCGCCCGCGCTCCAGTGACGCCCGCGCCGCCACGGCGGCGCCCTCGATGTCGACGGCGTCGAGCACGGCGTCGGCCTCGTCGAACCGCCCCTGGAGACCCAGCGCCCGGGCCACCTGCGTCTCGAGCTCGGCGCGGGTCGCGGCATCCGGCTCGCTGTCGACGGCGGCGCGGAGCCGCGCCTCGGAGGCCGCCGGGTCCGAGAAGTCCCACAGCTCGTCGATCCGCGTCTGCGCGAGAAGCATGGCGGAAACGGTAGACCGACACGCGGGGGTGTCGCCCCGACGACGGAAGCGAAAGGATGGGGTCATGGCAGACACCAACGACCCCGTCGTCGCCCTCAGCGACGAGCAGTGCTGGGAGCGCCTGCGCAGCCAGGAGCTCGGCCGTCTCGTCACGCGCGTGGGCGATGTGCTGGACATCTTCCCGGTGAACTACGTCGTCGATGGCGAGAGCGTGCTGTTCCGCACCGCCCAGGGCAGCAAGCTGTTCGAGCTCACCGTCAACGACGAGGTGCTGTTCGAGGTCGACGATCACACCGATGCCGAGGCATGGAGCGTCATCGTGCGCGGACGGGCCCATCCACTCGACCGGTCGGCCGACGTCGAGCGCGCTGACGGGCTGGGCCTGAAGCCCTGGATCCCGACGCTGAAGTACACCTACGTCCGCGTCGAGGCGACGTCGATCTCAGGCCGCGCGTTCGAGCGCGGGCCCGAGCCCGACCGCTACGGCGTGCAGCAGTACTGAGGCCGTCGCGCCATGCCACCGACACGTCCACCCGGGGGCCGCGGTTCGCGGGGTCTGCGGGCATGCCGTACACTGGATGGTGCAGTTGAAGTCTGCATTCTTTCGCCGTGCCCGCCGGTCGGGCGCGGATCCTCAAGCCGTGGTGAGAGGGGAAGAGTGCGGGTTTCGCGGGACCTCCGGGTCTCTAGGGCGGTAGCTCAATTGGCAGAGCAGCGGTCTCCAAAACCGCAGGTTGCAGGTTCGATTCCTGTCCGCCCTGCGCGTCAGCGCAACACCGGTCCCCGGTCGTGGGCAACGCCCCGCGTTGATAAGAAAATGTGCGGCCGACCCGCGTCGGCCCACGGAAGGTAATCAGGTGGCATCGATGGTTCAGGACGAGCCGAAGGGCGAAGTCGTCCCCGCCGAGGGAACGACTGCGCCCCGCGAGAAGAAGCCCAACGTCTTCGCTCGTATCGCCCTGTTCGTGCGCCAGGTCTTCGCCGAGCTCCGCAAGGTCGTCACACCGACGCGCCAGGAGCTGCTGAAGTACACGGCGGTGGTGCTGGGCTTCGTCGTCGTGATGATGGCGATCGTCTACGGCCTGGACGTGCTGTTCGTGTGGATCACGTCCTACGTCTTCGGAGTGCCCGGCGCCTGACCTCGAGCGCCCCGGCTCGCCGGTGGATGACACGGGCGGCCGCAGGTCCGGCAGCGGACGGAACGGAAGTGAATTCACGTGACTGAAAGATATGTCGACGACGCCGATTGGGCGACCGCCGCAGAGCAGTCGTCGGAGGACGACGAAGCCCAGGAGGGCAACGTCCTGGCGGCAGAGGAGCGCTCGGTCGAACCCGCTGAGCGTCTCGCGATCCACATCGTCGACGACTCCGCAGAGGACGACGGCGACCTGGACGACATCGACATCGACGACCCGGAGGCTGATGCCATCGTGAACGACGCCCTCAACCTCGACGAGACGGCCGAGACCGAAGCCGCCGCCGAAGTGATCAACGACTCCATCGCGGAGGAGGTCGCCGAGCGCGAGGCCGAGGCGGCCGACGAGGTCACGCCCTACGACGGCCCCGACGTGAACGGCGACGAGGACGAGCCGGCGCTCGACGAGGACTTCGTGTCGGAGGTCGAGGCTGCCGAGTCGGTCGTCGACGAGGTCGAGGCATCCGTCTCCCCGGCCGATGCCGCCGAAGCCCCGGAGGTCGACGAGTCCGACGAGGACGAGGATCCGTACGAGGCGTTCCGCACCGAACTGCGCAGCCTCCCCGGCAAGTGGTACGTCATCCACTCCTACGCCGGCTTCGAGCGCAAGGTCAAGGCCAACATCGAGCAGCGCAAGTCGACGCTCGAGGTCGAGGAGGACATCTACCAGATCGAGGTCCCGATGGAGGACGTCGTCGAGATCAAGAACGGGCAGCGCAAGATGGTCACGCGCGTCCGGATCCCCGGCTACGTGCTCGTCCGCATGGAGCTCAACGAGGACACCTGGTCGGTCGTGCGCCACACGCCCGGCGTGACCGGCTTCGTCGGCAACGCCCACAACCCCACCCCGCTGCGCTTCGAGGAGGCCTTCAACATGCTGAAGAGCCTCGTCGAGGTCAAGGAGGTCGCCGGTGCGAAGGGCGGTGCGGCCAAGAAGGGCGGCGCCGCCGCGGCCCGCGCCATCCCCGCCGAGGTCGACTTCGAGGTGGGCGAGACCATCACCATCAAGGAGGGCTCGTTCGCGGGCCTGCCCGGCACGATCAGCGAGATCAAGCCCGAGAGCGGCAAGCTCACGGTCCTCGTCTCGCTCTTCGAGCGCGAGACCCCGGTCGAGCTGAGCTTCGACCAGGTCACGAAGCTGTAGCGAGTCGGATCAATGCGGCGAAGCCGCGTTGATGCGGGTCGGTGCAAGGTCGAGCAGCGAGGCACGAGCGCATCGAGACCGCGCACGTCTGCTAGACTCTGCAGGTTTGCGCGTGCGCTGAGCACGCGCGACAGACACCGCAGTCCGGAACGGCCGGATTCGCGGGAGAACAGGATGCCCCGGCATCCGTTCGACGAAAGGAAGAGGAATGGCACCGAAGAAGAAGGTGACCGGCCTGATCAAGCTTCAGATCAACGCCGGTGCCGCCAACCCGGCGCCGCCGATCGGCCCCGCGCTCGGTCAGCATGGCGTCAACATCATGGAGTTCTGCAAGGCGTACAACGCGGCGACCGAGTCGCAGCGCGGCAACGTCATCCCCGTGGAGATCACCGTCTACGAGGACCGCAGCTTCACGTTCATCCTGAAGACCCCGCCGGCCGCCGAGCTCATCAAGAAGGCCGCCGGTCTGCAGAAGGGCTCGGCCACGCCGCACACCACCAAGGTGGGCAAGCTCACCAAAGACCAGGTGCGACAGATCGCCGAGACCAAGCAGCCCGACCTGAACGCGAACGACCTCGAGGCCGCCTCGAAGATCATCGCCGGCACCGCCCGTTCGATGGGCATCACGGTCGAGGACTGAGGGGGAGAGTAACCATGGCAACCAAGTCCAAGGCCTTCCAGGCCGCTGCCGCCAAGATCGAGGCGGACAAGTTCTACACCCCGACCGAAGCCGTCGCCCTGGCGAAGGAGACCGGTTCGGCGAAGTTCGACTCGACCGTCGAGGTCGCACTCAAGCTCTCCGTCGACCCCCGCAAGGCGGACCAGATGGTGCGCGGCACCGTCATCCTCCCGCACGGCACCGGCAAGACCGCTCGCGTCATCGTGTTCGCCACCGGTCCGGCCGCTGAGGCCGCGATCGCCGCCGGCGCCGACGAGGTCGGCGGCGCCGAGCTCATCGAGAAGGTCGCCGGCGGATGGACCGCGTTCGACGCGGCCGTCGCCACGCCTGAGCTCATGGGCCAGGTCGGTCGCCTGGGCAAGGTGCTGGGCCCCCGCGGCCTCATGCCGAACCCCAAGACCGGCACGGTGACCCCGAACCCGGCCAAGGCCGTCGAGGAGATCAAGGGCGGAAAGATCGAGTTCCGCGTCGACAAGCACGCCAACGTGCACTTCGTCGTCGGCAAGGCGTCGTTCTCGGCCGACCAGCTCGACGAGAACCTCAAGGCCGCGCTCGAGGAGATCGTGCGCCTGAAGCCGTCGAGCTCGAAGGGCCGCTACATCCAGAAGGGCGCCGTGTCGACCACGTTCGGCCCCGGCATCCCGCTGGACGTCAACGCGCTCGTCTGACGCTGCGACAGTCGAAGGCCGCACCCCCTCCCGGGGTGCGGCCTTCGTCGTCGGTGGGGCCGGTCTCCCATCGCAGTTCGCACCCGACGGCAACCCCCGAAGCGCAGAGTGCGCGACTCGAACGGCCGGGAGTAGCGTCGAGTCATGGCCGCCACGCTCCAGGACCTGTTCGGCATCGACGCGCCCATCGTGCTCGGGCCGTTCGGCGGGCTCTCGTCCATCGAGCTCACCGCCGCGGTGAGTGACGCCGGCGGCCTGGGCTCGTACGGGCTGTACGGCTACTCCGCCGACCGGATCAGCGACACCATCGCCGCCCTCCGCTCCGCGACGCCCCGACCCTTCGCGGTCAACCTGTGGCTGCCGACGGGTGACGAGGTCACCCCGGGTGAGGTCGACCTCGGGCCGGCGATCGAGGGTGCGGCGCCGCTCTTCGACGAGCTGGGCCTGGCCCATCCCGCGCCGCCGGTCGAGTTCCTGCCCGACGTCGATGCGCAGCTGACGGCGGTGCTGGATGCCGCGCCCGCCGTGCTCAGCGTCGTCTTCGGCGTGCCCTCCGACCGGCTGGTGGCGGCCGCGCACAGCCGTGGCATCCGCCTCATCGGCACCGCCACCAGCGTCGCCGAAGCCGTCGCGCTGGAGGCGGCAGGAGTGGACGCGGTCGTCGCCACCGGCGCGGAGGCCGGAGGTCACCGGGTGTCGTTCCTGCGTCCGGCCGAGCAGTCGCTCGTGGGCACCTTCGCGCTCGTGCCGCAGGTGGTGGACGCGGTGGGGGTGCCGGTGATCGCTGCCGGCGGCATCGCCGACCGCCGCGGCGTGGCAGCGGCGTTCGCGCTGGGCGCCTCCGGGGCGCAGGTGGGCTCCGCCTTCCTGCGGACGCGCCAGTCCGCCGCGACCGCGGCCCACCGCAACGCGCTCGCGGCCGCGACCGACACCGGAACCGTGCTCACCCGGGCGATGAGCGGGCGCCTCGCACGCGGCATCCCGAACCGCGCCATGCGCGTCCTCGAGACCGCCGGCGTCATCGCTCCCTTCCCGGCGCAGAACTGGCTCACGGGGCAGTTCCGCGCGGAGGCGGGCCGACGGGGCGAGGGCGAGCTGGTGTCGCTCTGGGCCGGGCAGGCCGCCGCGCTCGCGCCGAGCGACGACGCGGACGAGGTGTTCGCCGAGCTCGTCGCCGGCGTTCCCGGGCACACCCGCGGCAATCCGGCGTAACGCGAGGAAATTCCCCGCCGTCGTGCGTGTTGTACTGGAAGACCCCAGGAGACGCGCACACACCCCGCGCGCTCCTTCGCACCGACACCCCACCAGGAACAGCACCCCATGTCACGCCGCCGTATCACCGCGCTCGCACTCACCGCCGCCGCCGCCCTCGCACTCACCGCCTGCAGCAGCGGCTCCGCAGCTCCCGCCGCCTCGGGCGAGGGCGACGACCTCGGTCTCGTGTCCGCGGGCACGCTCACCGTCGCCACCGAGGGCACCTACCGGCCCTTCAGCTACCACGACGAGTCGGGCGACCTCGTCGGCTTCGACGTCGAGATCGCCGAGGCCGTCGCCGACAAGCTCGGCCTCGAGATCCAGTTCGAGGAGACGCAGTGGGACGCGATCTTCGCCGGCCTCGACGCCGGGCGCTTCGACGTCATCGCCAATCAGGTGTCGATCAACCCGGAGCGCGAGGAGAAGTACCTCTTCAGCGCGCCGTACACCGTGTCGCCCGGCGTGATCGTCGTCCCGGAGGACGACGACTCCATCTCGAGCTTCGACGACCTCGCGGGCAAGACCACCGCGCAGTCGCTCACGAGCAACTGGTACGAGCTCGCCCAGTCCAGCGGCGCCACCGTCCAGGCCGTCGAGGGATGGGCGCAGGCCGTCGCGCTGCTGGAGCAGGGCCGCGTGGACGCCACCATCAACGACAGCCTCACCTTCCTCGACTACGAGAACACCGAAGGACCCACGGGGCTGAAGATCGCCGCCGAGACCGACGAACCGGGCCTCAGCGCCTTCGCGCTCACGCAGGACAAGGAGGCGCTCGTCGAGGCCATCGACGGCGCGCTCGCGGAGCTGCGCGAGGAGGGCGTGCTCGCCGACATCAGCGAGAAGTACTTCGGCGCCGACGTCACCGAGTAGTAGCCGCCGAGCCGCCGCTCGCCCTACCGTGGGCGGGCGGCGGCTCTCTGCCGCGCAGGAGGAGAGCCCATGGACGAAAGCATCTGGTCACTGCTCGTCGATTCGTTCTGGCCGCTGCTGCTGGCCGCGATCACCGGCACGATCCCGCTCGCCCTCGCCTCGTTCGCGCTCGGCATGGTGATCGCCGTGGCGGTCGCGCTGCTGCGGCTGTCGCGTAACCGCGTGCTGTCGAACATCGGGCGCTTCTACGTCTCGGTGATCCGCGGCACGCCGCTGCTCGTGCAGCTCTTCGTCATCTTCTACGGGATGCCGTCGGTCGGGGTCGTCATCGACCCGTGGCCGGCGGCGATCATCGCCTTCTCGCTCAACGTCGGCGGGTACGCCGCTGAGATCGTCCGAGCGGCGATCCTCTCCGTCCCGAAGGGGCAGTGGGAGGCCGCGCACACCGTCGGCTACTCGCAGACCCGCACCCTCACCAGGATCGTGCTGCCGCAGGCGGCCCGCGTCTCGGTGCCGCCCCTGTCGAACACCTTCATCTCGCTGGTCAAGGACACCTCGCTGGCGTCCACGATCCTGGTCACCGAGATGTTCCGCCAGGCGCAGCAGATCGCCGCGTTCTCGTTCGAGGTGCTCCCGATCTACCTCGAGGCGGCCCTCATCTACTGGCTGATCTGCCTGGTGCTCTCCACCGGACAGAGCGCGCTCGAACGGAGGCTCGACCGCTATGTCGCCCATTGACCCCTCGCACGACGACGCCCTCGCTCCACCTTCGCCGGCCGACGACCGGCCGCTGTTGACGGTCACCGGGCTGACGAAGAGCTTCGGCGACAATCGCGTCCTCGACGGCGTGGATCTCGAGGTGCGCCGCGGTGAGGTCGTCGTGCTCATCGGTCCGAGCGGCTCGGGCAAGACGACCGTGCTCCGGTCGCTCAACGGCCTCGAGACCCCAGAGGCCGGCACCGTGTCGTTCGCCGAAGGACCGAGGGTGGACTTCGCCCAGCCGGTGTCGAAAGCGGACCGCATCGCGCTGCGCGACCGTTCGGCCATGGTCTTCCAGCACCACAACCTCTTCCCCCATCGGACGGTGCTGCAGAACGTGATCGAGGGGCCGGTGTACGCGCACGGCGTGCCGAAGGCCGAGGCGGTCGCCCGCGCGGAGGCCCTGCTCGAGCGGGTGGGGCTGAGCGAGAAGCGCGACGCCTACCCGTTCGAGCTGTCCGGCGGTCAGCAGCAGCGCGTCGGGATCGTCCGCGCGCTCGCGCTGCAGCCCTCGCTGCTCCTCTTCGACGAGCCCACGAGCGCGCTGGACTCCGAGCTGGTCGGCGAGGTGCTGCTCGTGCTCAAGGAGCTCGCGGAAGAGGGATGGACGATGCTCATCGTCACCCACGAGCTGGCGTTCGCCCGTCAGGTCGCCGATGAGGTGCTGTTCTTCGACGGGGGCGTCGTCGTGGAACGCGGCGCGCCCAAGGAGCTGTTCACGGACCCCCGGCACGAGCGCACGCGGCGATTCGTCCATCGCCTGCTGCGCCCGTTCGAAGAGGAGTGACCGGCCGTCAGCCGGTCGGTCGCACCTCGAAGCCGCGCTCACCGGTGGGGGCGGCATCCGTCACCGTCGCCGACTCCACGAGCGAACCCGGGGGTCCCTCGGCCATCCACGCGAGCACCTCGTCGACCTGACCGGGAGTGCCCTCGACCTCGGCCTCGACGGAGCCGTCGTGCCGGTTGCGCACCCAGCCGGCGACACCCGCTTCGCGCGCGACCATGCGCAGGGTGTACCGGTAGCCCACGCCCTGCACCTCGCCGCGGACCGTCACGTGCACGCGTCTCATGCGTCCATCGTGCCCTGCCCGGGGGTGGAGCGGGGGAGGGGGCGATGCAAGGATGCCTGCATGGGAACGGTGGACGATCTGCTGGAGGAGCTCGACCGCGCCGACCGACCCTCGATCGAGCGGATCTACGCGATCGCCCGGGAGGAGGTGCCCGAGTCGGAGCAGGGCTCCGGCTACGGGATGCCGGCGCTGGTGTACCGCGGCAAGCCGCTGGTCTCGGTCATGCGCGCGAAGAAGCACATCGGTGTGTACCCCTTCAGTCCGGCCGCCGTCACCGCCGTCGCCGGCGCCCTCGCGGATCACCCGGGCATCGGCCTGGAGAAGGGCACGATCCGGTTCCAGCCGGAGCATCCGCTTCCGGATGAGGTGGTGCGGGCGATGGTCGTCGCCCGGAAGGAAGAGATCGACGGCTGACGCGGGCGTGACGACGCATCTTCGACGCGGACCGCTCAGTGCGGCAGCACGAGGCCCACGCCCAGTGCGATCATGACGACCGCGATCACGGCGTCCAGGATGCGCCACGCGCGCGGTGTCGAGAGCCAGCGGCCGAGCAGCCGCGCGCCGACGGCGAGACCGAAGAACCAGATCACGCTGGCGGCCATGGCGCCGGCGGCGAACAGCCAGCGCTGATCGCCGTGCGTGTTCGCGACTCCGCCGAGCAGGAACACCGTGTCGAGGTAGACGTGGGGGTTGAGCCACGTCAACGCGAGGCAGGTGAGAAGCACGACTCTCAGCCGCGTGCGGGGGGCGGCGGTCGTCGTGCGGGCGGAGACGGATGCCGGCGACTCGGCGCCTGATCCGGCGTCAGGGTCGCTCCCGGCCGACGGAGGGGTCGGGGTCGGGTCGGCGCCGCCCAGCGCACGGCCGGACGGACGCCATGCGCGCCGCGCCGCGAGCACGCCGTAGGTGACCAGGAACGTCGCGCCCGCCCACCGGACGACGTCGACCAGCCACGGCACAGCCTGAAGCACGAGACCGATTCCTGATACACCCAGCGCGATGAGGAGCGCGTCGGAGACGGCGCACACGGTCGCCACCGCCAGCACGTGCTCGCGGCGCATGCCTTGGCGGAGCACGAAGAGGTTCTGCGCGCCGATGGCGATGATGAGCGAGAAGCCGAGACCGAGGCCGGCGACGAGCGGGGAGAGCACGCTTCGACGGTACGAACCCGCCGACGTGTAGTCCAGCTCACGGTTCTTCAGTAGCATCAGCAGCACTTACGATGCGCATCCCGTTCGAACTGGCACAGACCCTGGCCGTCGTCGTCGACGAGGGCACGCTCGACGCCGCGGCCCGGCGCCTCCATCTGACGCCTTCCGCCGTCAGCCAGCGGGTGAAGGCGCTCGAGGAGCAGCTCGGCCGACTGCTGCTGGTGCGGTCGAAGCCCGCGCGGCCCACCGAGGCCGGACGGACGGTGATCCGCCTGGCTCGACAGACGACGCTGCTCGAGCACGATGCACTCGCCGAGCTCGGCGGGGATCCGGGTGACACGGCGCTCGCGAGCGTGCCCCTGGCGGTCAATGCCGACTCCCTGGCGACGTGGTTCCTCGAGCCGCTCGCCCGCCTCTCGCAGCGGCATCCGGTCGTCTTCGACCTGCACCGCGACGACCAGGACTTCACGGCCGGCCTGCTGGAGTCGGGGACGGTGATGGGCGCGGTGACCTCGCGAGCCGCGCCAGTGCCGGGCTGCCGCGCATCCGTGCTGGGCGCCATGCGGTACGAGGCCGTCGCCACGCCGACCTTCGCGGAACGCTGGCTGACCGGCGACCGCTCCGCTGCCCTCGCCGCAGCACCCGTGGTCGACTTCGACCGCCGCGACGACCTCCAGAACGAGTGGCTGACGGCACAAGGCGTCGACCCCGCACGCCCGCCGCGTCACTACGTTCCGGCGTCGAACGATTTCGCCACGGCGGTGCGACTCGGCCTCGGCTGGGCGATGCTGCCGCGCTTCCAGTCGCACGCCGCGCTCGACCGCGGCGAGCTCGTGCTGCTCGGCGGGCCGGGGGTGGACGTCGTCCTGCACTGGCAGCAGTGGAATCTCCGATCCCCGCTGCTGGACGCCATCGCCGAGGCGATCGTCGCCGAGGGTCGCCGGGTGCTCGCCCCCGTGCCGTGAGCTCAGCCGTCGCTCATGCGGAGGACGAGCTTGCCGCGGGTGTGCCCGGCCTCGATCGCGCGGTGCGCCGCGGCGGCCTCCGGCAGCTCGTACACCCGCTCGATGTAGACCTGCACCGCCCCGGAGTCCAGCAGGCGGGCGATCGTGGCTAGCGATCCGCCGTCGGGGATCACCTTATACGACGTCGCGCGGACGCCGACCGCAGCGGCCGCCGCGGCGTAGCCGGGCCACGAACCGGTCGGGACCAGGACGTAGAGGCCGCCCGGGCGCAGCGCCGCGAGCGAGCGCGTGCCGGTGTCGCCCGAGACGTTCCCGACCAGGTCGATCACGACGTCGACCTCGGCCACCACCTCCTCGAAGCGCGTGGTCGTGTAGTCGATGACGACGGCCGCCCCGAGCTCGCGGAGCCAGGAGGCGTTGCGGGCCGAGGTCGTCACCGTCACGTGCGCCCCGAAGTAGGCGGCGAACTGCACCGCGAAGTGCCCCACCCCGCCGCTGCCGGCGTGGATCAGCACCCGCTGCCCCTCGTGCGCATGGGCAGTCTCGACCACGAGCCCCCAGGCCGTCAGCGCCGCCAGCGGGACCCCCGCCGCCTCGACATGCGACAGTGAGGACGGCTTGCGCGCGACCGACAGCGTCGGGGCGACGACGTACTCGGCGTAGGCGCCGGGGGTGCGGGGGAAGGCCGCCATGCCGAACACCTCGGTGCCCGGCGGGAAGGGATGCGACTCGTACGGGCTCTTCACGACGATGCCGCTGAAGTCGTAGCCCAGCGTGGCGGGGAACGAGCCGATCGCGGCCGACACGCCGGCGCCCGAGCGCGTCTTGGCGTCGATGGGGTTCACGCCGGCTGCGACCACGCGCACGAGCAGTTCGCTGAGCACGGGGGAGGGGACGGGTACGGATGCCTCACGCAGCGCGTCGGGCGCGCCCGGCGCGTCCACGACCATCGCCCGCATGGCGTCCGGGGGTGCGGTCACCTCGGTGAGCGGGGCTTCGGGCGTCGATCGCAGCGGCCGGATCCTCATCGTCACTCCTTCCGCGGGCGTGCCGTCGTCGGCACGAGATTCCATCCCGGTGACACCAGTCAACCTCGCCCACGTCTCGCCCGTGTTACGCCGGTGCTAAGCCCAGCGGCAGGCCCGCCGGACGGGTGGGCGTCCGAATGCCCGCACGCTAGGGTGTCTCGCCCGCGGTGAGGGCGTGCAGCAGCCGCGTGAGGTTGCGGATGTCCTCCAGAGGCCATTCCTCGAGTGCGTCGACCAGGGCGCTCTCGTGCGGAGCGCGCGCCTCGGCGAGGCGCTCCAGCCCGAAGGCGGTCGGCGAGAGCTGGTGGGACCTGCCGTCATCGGGGTCGGGCGTGCGCTGTATGAGGCCCAGCTGCTCGAGCTCGCGCACGGTGCGGCTGATCTGTCCCTTGTCGGCCAGGAGGGTCTCGGCGAGTGCGGACGTCGTGATCCCCGGCCGTCGGACGATCGTGGTGAACACCTTGTACGCAGCGGGCAGCATGCCCGGGCTCAGCCGGTTCGCGTTCTCGCTGATGACACGGCGGAAGCGGCTGATCAGCTCTCCGAACTCCGCCTCGAGGGCGCGCACCGCCTCGGTGCGCGCCGCTCGGGTGTCTGGGGTGCTCATCGTGATCGACATTAGCGGCGGACGGATGCCTCGTCCGCCTGCGGGAGCGACCCCTCGGCGTCCCCGGCGGCGCCGGTGGCGGCATCCCCGTCCGCGCTCGCCGTGGCGGTGAGGGCGTTCATGCCGCCGGCTGTCGACACCGTGGCGAGGTCGGCCTCGCTCGCCTGCGCGCGTTCGCTCGTCGTCATGCGGGTGAGCGGCACGTTCGGCAGGAAGGCGATCGCGACGAGGCTCACCACGGCCAGTGGCACCGCGATGAGGAACGAGTGGGCGATCGCCTGGGCGTAGATGTCCTCGACGATCACGCGAACGGCCTCGGGGAGGGCTGACACCTGCGGGATGGTGCCCGACCGGAGCTGCTCTCCGACGGCGGCGCCCCTCGCCCCGAGCGGCGCGAGCGCAGCGAGGATGTCGTCCTTGCGCTGGATGAACAGGTCGGTCGCCGAGGCCGCGAGCACGGCACCCATCACCGACACGCCGATCGTGCCGCCGAGGCTGCGGAAGAAGGTCACGCCCGAGCTCGCGACGCCGATCTGGGTCGGCTTCGCGGTGTTCTGCACGATCAGCACGAGATTCTGCATCGTCATGCCGACGCCCGCGCCGAGCAGGAACATGTACAGCGAGACGAGTGCGAAGTTCGTGTCGTAGTGGATCGTCGACAGGAGGAACGATCCCGCGATCAGCAGCACGCCGCCCAGGATGAGGTACGGCTTCCAGAGCCCGTAACGGGTCACCAGTCCGCCGATCGCGATCGACGCGATCAGCAGCCCTCCGATCATCGGGATGGTCATCAGTCCCGCCTCGGTCGGGGTCGCGCCGCGGGCCAGCTGCATGTACTGGCTGAGGAACACCGACGTGCCGAACATGGCAATGCCGATGGAGATCGAGGCCACGACGGCCAGTGTGAAGGTGCGATCGCGGAACAGCGTCAGCGGCACCAGCGGCTCCGCCGAGCGCAGCTCGACGACGACGAAGAGCGCACCGGCCAGGAGGGCGCCGCCCACCATGAGAATCGTCTCGGTGCTCCACCAGTCGTCGTCCTTGCCGGCGCCCGTGATCCAGATCAGCAGCAGCGACACGGCCGCCGACAGGAGCACGATGCCGAGGTAGTCAATCCTCGCCTTCTGCTTCGGGCGGGCCGGCGGGTGCAGGGTGCGCTGCATGATGACGAGAGCGGCGACCGCGAACGGCAGGGCGATGAAGAAGTTCCAGCGCCAGGTGATCGTGTCGGTGATGAAGCCGCCCAGGAGTGGGCCGCCGACGGTGGCGACGGCCATGACCGCCCCGAACAGGCCCATGTAGCGGCCCCGCTCGCGAGGGCTGATGATGTCGGCCATGATGACCTGGCTGAGCGCGGCGAGGCCGCCCGCGCCGATGCCCTGCACCGCGCGGAAGGCGATGAGCGTCGCCGTGTCCTGCGCGAACCCGGCGGCCGCGGTGGCGAGCACGAACAGCACGATGGCGAGCTGGATGAGCAGCTTGCGGTTGAAGAGGTCGGCGAGCTTCCCCCAGACCGGGGTCGAGATCGCGGTGGTGAGCAGCGTCGCGGTGACGACCCACGTGAAGGCCGCCTGGTCGCCGCCGAGATCGTGGACGATGACCGGGAGCGAGGTCGACACCACGGTCGAGGCGAGCATCGACACGAACATGCCGAGGAGAAGGCCGGTGAGCGCCTGCAGCACCTGACGGTGGCGGCGCTTGTCTCCGGCGGCGACGGTACCCGTCGCGGGGTTGGTCGAAGTCATGGAGATCCTTGCGTGCAACGTGGCGGCGCATCGCGGCCGCGCGTGGCCGTCACTCTGCGTACACGTGAATAGTTGATGTGAATCAACTATAGCAATGTCGTTGATCTCGATCAACTAAACGCCGGACACGGCTGGATCCGACTGCGCTCGTCGGCAGCGGCATCCGTCCCCGCGCTTGCGGTGGTACCGGCGGGCACGGAGCCCGCGCGTGGCATAGGCACGAGGATGAGAACGTGTTCAGCGTCGAATTGCTGCCGGACGAGCAGGTGGACCGCACGGTGCGCGAGGACTGGGATCGGCTCCTCGCGGCCGATCTGCCGAGCTCGGGGCGCAACCCCGCGCCGAGCAACCGGCCGCACATCACGCTGGCCGTGCGGGATGCGCTCGAGCCGTCCGCGTTCGCCGCCGTCGCCGACATGCTCCCGGTCGCGGTGGAGCTCGGCGGCGTCGTGCTGCTCGGACACAAGAACCGGTACGTGCTGGCGCGCCACGTCGTGGTCAGCGCGCCGCTGCTGGCGATCCACCGGGCGGTCGCGGAGCTCGCGGGAAGACCCGAGCCGCACTACTCGAACACCGGCATCGACCGGTGGACTCCCCACATGACCCTGGCCCGAGGGCTCACCGCCGAGCGGCTCGCGACCGCGATGCGCCACATCACGGCTCCGCACATCGTGGGCCAGGCGGTGGGATTGCGGGTGTGGGATGCCTCCACCCGCCTCATCACGACCCTTCGCTGAGGCGACTCAGTCGGCGAGGGCGAGCGCGCGGAACGGCTCGCGGGGCGAAGCCGCGCGGTGCGGCATCCGCTCATCGCTGCGCCGCGAGCGCATCGTGCGCAGGTAGAGCTCGTCGATGAGCGCGGTCGCCAGGCGCACGAGCTTGGCGATCTCGGTTTCGTCCCGGTCGACCCAGGCACAGCGCGGCTCGTCGTCGACCGGCACGAAGCCGTCGTGCTGCTCCCACGCGACGAGCGTGCGCTCGGCGCCGAGCACGTGCTGCTGCCACCACACTTGGCGCAGGTACGAGCGGGGGATGCTGCGCCACGCCTTGTTCGTCGTCTTGATCTCGGCGAGCATGATGCGCCCCGCCCCGTCGACGGCGATGCCGTCGGGGGTGGCCAGGTGGCGCTTCTCGACCACGGCGTGGAAGAGGGCCGACGACGGACGGATGCCGTGCGTGGCAGCCACCCACGCGGCGATCTCCGGCTCGCGGGCGCGCCCGTGCGCGGTGTAGGCGTTGCCCGAGAACCCCGAGCCCATGAGCTTCGCGTCGGCCGCGCGGCCGATGGCCTTCTCGGAGGTCAGCGTCGCGACATCGGTCGCGGTGATCCCGCGGGACCGCGCGCGCACCCAGGCGACCCGGTCGCGGGAGTCCGCGACGATGCGGGCGGCGAGCTCGGGTGTCACGGATCAACCGTACGCCGCCGCTTCGACATCCGCCGCCGCGACACCCTGCCCCGAGTGCCACCGCATGTGCCCCGGCGCCCCCGGGATGCGCCCCGAGTGCACGGCCTGCAGCCGAGCGCACGGCCTGCCGGCGGCGATGAGCCGTGCTCTCGTTGCGGAGCCGTGCACTCGGTGCGCCGGCCCAGGGGTCGGGAGGAGGGGGCGCCGGATCGGGCGGGCGCCGAAGGGGTTGCGCGAGAGTCCTGGAGTGGCATCGTCGGGGGCATGGACACCATCACCAGCGCCGAGTTCCGAGCCTTCCCCGGAGTCGAGGACTGGCATCCGCGGGTGACCGGCGCGTTCGCCTTGTTCCGCACCGGCAGCTTCGAGGTGGGCGCGCAGCTGTTCGCCGCGATCGCCGAACTGGCCGAGGCATCCGACCACCATCCCGACGTCGATGTGCGCTACTCCGCGGTGCGCGTGCGCCTGTTCACGCACTCGGCGGGCGGGCTGACCGCCAAGGATGCCGAATTGGCCGCCCGCATCTCGGAGGCGGCGCGGGAGCTCGACCTCGCCGCCGAGACCGACCGGATGCAGGATCTGATGCTGGCCGTCGCCACGCCGGACCCGTCGGCGGTCCTGCCGTTCTGGAAGGCGGTGACAGGGTTTCGCGAGGTGCGCGACGGCGTCTTGTTCGATCGCGACGGGCGCGGGCCGCTGATCTGGTTCCAGCCCGTCACGCGTCCGATCCGCGGGCGATCGCACCTCGACGTCAACGCGCCCCGCGACGTCATCGAGAAGCGCCTCGCGGCGGCGCTCGCGGCCGGCGGCACGATCGCCGACGACTCCCACGCGCCGGAGTGGTGGACCCTGGCAGACGCGGACGGCCACAAGGTCGACCTCTGCCCCTGGCGGTTTTGACTCCTCCGCGCGAGCGCGCGAGCGCACGACCTGCCGACGAGAGCACGACGTACCGATGGCGGCAGCCCGTGCGCTCGGGCGCACGTCGTGCACTCACGCGCGGAAAGCCGGCGGGCCCGTGGGTGGCGCGCCTCCTCCACAGGAGAAGGTGCCGGCGAGTCCTCCGCAGATGCGAGGCATCCGCGCACGGAAGCCGGCGGCGGAACACACAATCGCACATGCCCCGTCGTCTTGCCTCCCTCGCCGAACTGGGCCCGGCCGTCCGGTCGCGTCGCGCGCTGGTCGACGAGGGATGGACGGACCGCGGCATCCGCGACGCTGTCGGCGCGAGGCGGCTTCGCCTCGTCCGCCGGGGGTGGTTCATCGAGTCCGACGAGTACGACGCGCTCTGGCCGGAGGCGCAGCATCTCGCGCACGTGCTGGCGGTCATGCGGGACAGCAGCGGGTCGGGGGTCGTCTCGCACGAGTCGGCCGCCGTGGTGTGGGGCCTTCCGCTGTACCGGCTCCGGCCCGCCCGCGTGCACCTGACGACGACGCCCGGCGCGCGGATCTCGAGCGGTGCGGACGTCTTCCGCCATGTCGCGCCGCTGCCCGCGGAAGACGTCGTCCTCCGCGAGGGACTCCGCGTGACCTCGCTGGCGCGCACGGTCTTCGACGTCGCGCGGACGCTCCCGGTCGAGCCGGCGCTCGTGATCGCAGACGCGGCGGAGAGGGCGATGGCGGCGCGCGGACGGGAGTGGGATCTGGATGCGGTCGAGTCGTGGCGGCGGGCATGGGAGACGCGAACGGATGCCGCGACCGGCGCCCGCGGCATCCGGCACGCTCGTCGCATCGGCGACTTCGCCGACGGTCGCTCGGAGTCGCCGGGTGAGAGCGTGAGCAGGCTGCAGATCGCGCGGCTCGGCTTCCGTCGCCCGGCGCTGCAGGTGCCGGTGCCTGGACCCGACGGGCGGGACTTCTTCCTGGACTTCCGGTTCACCGAGTGCGGTGCGTTCGGTGAGTTCGACGGCAAAGGGAAGTACGTCGACGAGGCGCTGCGACGCGGGCTCTCCATGGAGGCGATCCTGCTGCGCGAGAAGATGCGCGAGGACTGGGTACGGGGAACAACCCAGAGCGGCTTCGCGCGCTGGGGCGACGAGCACATCGGAACCGCCCGGGCGCTCGGCATGCGGCTCGATGCCTTCGGCATCCGGCCGCTCGGCTGACCGTGGCCTGCGAGTGCACGACCTCGCGTCGAACGCACGCCTGACGGCGGCCGCCAAGCCGTTCCCTCGACAACAAGCCGTGCGCTCGGGAGATGAGCGTCCCGGCGCGACAGAGACGGACGCGATCGGCCCGATTTGGCGGAGGGCGGGGCATCGCTTACCCTTGAGTGAGCCGAAGACCGCCGGTCATCGACGTGCGCGAAAGCGTGCGAGATCGAAGCACTGCAGATGCAGGGGCCCGCGCAGGTGTCACGAACGATTCTCCGGGATCATGCTCCGTGCGCTTGCGCCGGAGCTTTTTTCATTGCGTGACGAGATCAGGTGAGCGGATGCCTCCGGCCGGCGCCCCGCCACCGCGGAGCGTCTCGTACACACAAGGAGTGGCCATGGCGCAGAAGGAAGCATCGGTCGCCGAGCTCACGAAGCACTTCGAGGACTCGACCGCCGTTCTGCTGACCGAGTACCGCGGTCTGACGGTTGCGCAGCTCAAGGAGCTGCGCAACAGCATCCGTCAGGACGCGGAGTACGCCGTGGTGAAGAACACGCTGACCAAGATCGCCGCGAACAACGCGGGGATCACGTCGCTGGACGACGACCTCAAGGGTCCGTCTGCCGTGGCGTTCGTGCACGGTGACCCGGTCGCCGTCGCGAAGGGTCTGCGCGCCTTCGCCAAGGCACACCCTCTTCTCGTGATCAAGGGCGGCTTCTTCGACGGAAACCCCCTGAGCGCGGACGAGGTCAACAAGCTCGCCGACCTCGAGAGCCGTGAAGTCCTGCTGGCGAAGCTCGCCGGCGCGATGAAGGCCTCGATGACCAAGGCGGCCTACGTCTTCAACGCACTGCCGTCGAAGGCCGTTCGCACGGTCGACGCACTGCGCGAGAAGCAGGAGTCCGCGGCCTGAACCGGCCCCGGCTAAGCAAAACCCCAATCAAGGAGAATCATCATGGCAAAGCTCAGCACTGAGGAGCTGCTCGACGCGTTCAAGGAGCTCACGCTCATCGAGCTCAGCGAGTTCGTCAAGGCGTTCGAGGAGACCTTCGACGTCACCGCCGCCGCCCCCGTGGCCGTGGCCGCTGCCGGCGCTCCCGCCGGTGGTGCCCCCGCCGAGGAGGCCGAGGAGAAGGACTCGTTCGACGTCATCCTCGAGGCCGCCGGCGACAAGAAGATCCAGGTCATCAAGGTCGTCCGCGAGCTCACCTCGCTCGGCCTCGGTGAGGCGAAGGCCGTCGTCGACGGTGCTCCGAAGGCCGTCCTCGAGGGCGCCAACAAGGAGACCGCCGAGAAGGCTCAGGCCGCCCTTCAGGAGGCCGGCGCGACGGTTACCCTCAAGTAATCTCGCCTTTCGCGAAGCGAAGGCCCCGGATGCTCGGCATTCGGGGCCTTCGTCGTCCGCGGGGTCAGGTGCTCCCGAGCGGATGCACGCCGATGACCGCCGATGCCTCGTCGTCGACGGGGGCGGTGGAGTTGCGCACGACGAGCGGTGCGGACTCGCGCAGCCGGTGGGTGGGCGCGCCGGGGTCGTCGAGCTGCCACATCAGCAGCTGCACGGCCGCGCGCCCCTGCTGGTGCGGCCGCTGCTGCAGCGTCGTGAGCGAGAACATCTCGGCGTAGGCGTGGTCGTCGATGCCCACGACGCTGAGCCGCTCCGGGACGCGGATGCCGAGCCGGCGGGCGGCGATGATCGCGCCGACAGCGACCTCGTCGCAGACCCCGACGACCGCGGTCGGGCGGGTGCGCCGGTCGCCGAGCAGCTCGACCGCGGCGCTGTAGCCGCCGGGCAGCGTGACTTCGGAGTGGATGTGTCGCGCATGGGCGTCGAGGCCCGCGTCGCGCATCGCCGCCCGGTAGCCCTTCAGTCGCCGGCCGTCGCCGAAGCTCGTCCGTCGCCCGTCGGGGTCGCCGCCGAGGAAGGCGATCTCGCGGTGTCCGAGTCCGATGAGGTGATCGGTGGCGATGCGGCCCGCCGCCCGGTCGTCGATCGTCACGGCGTTCGTGCCGATGTCGTACCCGCCCACGGCGACGACGGGCTTGCCGAAGGCCACCAGGCGCTCGAGCTCGTGAGCGCTCGGCTCGAGCCCCACCGCGATCAGGCCGTCGAACCGCTTGCGCGCCAGGAAGTGCTCGAACATGTCGCGACGCGCCGACGACTCGGGCGGCGCTCCGTACAGCGCGAGGTCGTACCGCCGTTCGAGGAGGGCATCCTGGATGCCCTCGAGGACCTGAGCGAAGAACCAGCGGTCCAGCGAGGGCATGACCACGCCCACGGTCTGCGTGCGACCGGTCACGAGACTCACCGCGCTGGTGGTCGGCACGTACCCGAGCGCGGTGGCGGCATCCCGCACCCGCGCACGCGTGGCCTCCGAGACGTAGCCCGATCCGGTCAGTGCCCGTGAGGCCGTCGACTTCGAGACGCCCGCCACCCGGGCGACGTCCGCAATGCCCGCCATCGGGTCCTCCTCGTACTCCGGCGACGCCGCCGACAGTGCAAAATCTGGAACCGGTTCCAGGGGTCATTGTGCCGTGGGCCGAGCACCGCCACCAGCCCGGCCGCTGGACTTTACCGAGTTGTGACCCGGATCGATTGTGCGTGCCGTGCGCGATCCCCTAGCGTGAGCATGGAATCGGTTCCCGAACACCACGACGCGGAGTCCGAGGCTGGACGCTCCGCGGCTCGACGAGGAGGACGAATGAGGATTCGCAGACGCGGTCGCGCGATCGCGATGGCAGCAGGCGTCGGCATTGCCGCGCTGGCGCTGGCAGGCTGCACCGGAGACATAGAGGAGGGCGGCGGCGGCGACGCCGACTGCTCGGACTATGAGCAGTACGGCACGTTCGAGGACGCCAATGTCACGATCGGCGGCACGATCCTCGATCTCGAGGCCGATCGGCTCGTGGAGTCGTGGAGCGACTTCGCCAGCTGCACCGGCATCAACATCGACTACCAGGGCTCGAGCGAGTTCGAGGCGCAGATCGCCGTGCTCGCCGAGGGCGGCAACGCGCCGGATATCGGCATCGTGCCCCAGCCCGGCCTACTGCAGCGGCTGGCCGCCGGCGGCTGGCTGGTGCCGGCGTCGCAGCCGGTGATCGACAACATCGACGAGTTCTGGGACCCGATCTGGAAGGAGTACGCGACCGTCGACGGCACCGTCTGGGCCGCGCCCCTCATGGCCAGCATCAAGGGGTACGTCTGGTACTCGCCGTCGGAGTTCGAGGAGAACGGCTGGGAGATCCCGACGACGCTCGACGAGCTGACCGAGCTCTCCGAGACGATCGCCGCCGAGTCCGGGCACAAGCCGTGGTGCGTGGGCCTGGAGTCCGGCGAGGCGACGGGCTGGCCGGGCACGGACTGGATCGAGGACTTCGTCCTGCGCCAGGCCGGTCCCGAGTTCTACGACCAGTGGGTCACCCACGAGGTCCCGTTCAACTCTCCCGAGGTGATCGAGGCGTTCGACTCAGTCGGTGAGTACCTCAAGAACGAGGACATGGTCAACGGCGGCATCGGAGACGTCTCGACCCAGATCAGCGAGGCGTTCCAGACCGCCGGTCTGCCGATCCTCGACGGCGAGTGCTCGCTGCACCACCAGGCGTCGTTCTACGAGACATTCTGGAACCCCGAGGGCGGCGACGAGAACACCGTGGCCCCCGACGGCACGGTGTACGCGTTCCTGCTCCCGCCGGTCAGCGCCGACGACCCGCAGGCCGTCACCGGCGGCGGCGAGTTCCCGGTGGCGTTCCGCGACGCCGAAGAGGTGGAGGCCGTGCGCGCCTACCTCTCCAGCGACCTGTGGGCCAACAACCGCGTGAGCCTCGGCGGCGTCATCAGCGCCAACAAGGGGCTCGACCCGAGCGTGGCTTCCAGCCCGCTGCTCGAGCAGTCCATCGAGATCCTGCAGAGCGAGGACACCGAGTTCCGCTTCGACGGCTCGGACCTCATGCCGGGAGCGGTCGGTGCGGCCTCCTTCTGGCAGGGCATCGTGGAATGGGTGGGCGGAGCGAGCACCCAGACCGTGGTCGACGAGATCGAGGCCAGCTGGCCCGCCAGCTGACCCACGTGCGACCGGGGCGGGCGCTGCCCGCCCCGGTCGCACCGGTTCTCACCCCCGCGCTCCTCGGCGCGCTTTTCGCAACGAAGCAAGAGAGGCGTATCGATGACAACTGGCGATCTGATCGGCAAGATCCTCCAGGTGGTCATGGGTCTGGTGGTCTTCGCCGCCATCATCGGGATCCTGATCTTCCTGATGGGGCGCGGACCCAAGAAGGGCCGTGACTACTGGCAGCTCACGTGGTTCCTGCTGCCGGCCGTCGTCCTCCTGGCCATCGGGCTGGTGTGGCCCGCCATCCGCACCACCGGCCTGGCGTTCCTCGACAGCTCGGGCAACTTCACGTGGGCCAACTTCGTGTGGATGTTCACGCAGCCCGCCGCCATCCGCACCCTCATCAACACCGTCGTGTGGGTGCTTCTGGTGCCCACCTTCTCCACGATGCTCGGGCTCGCGTACGCCGTGTGGATCGACAAGTCCCGCGGGGAGAAGTACTACAAGGCGCTGGTGTTCATGCCGATGGCGATCTCGTTCGTCGGCGCCGGCATCATCTGGCGGTTCGTCTACGAGTACCGCGCCGAGGGCCGAGAGCAGATCGGCCTGCTCAACGCACTCGTCGTCGCCTTCGGGGGCGATCCGGTGCAGTGGATGCAGACCGACCCGATCAACACCGTTCTCCTCATCGTGGTCATGATCTGGATCCAGACCGGCTTCGCGATGGTGGTGCTGAGTGCCGCCATCAAGGGCATCCCGACGGAGCAGATCGAGGCCGCGCAGCTGGACGGCACGAACCCGTGGCAGCGGTTCACGAACGTCACGGTGCCGGGAATCCGCGGTTCGCTGGTCGTCGTCCTGACGACGATCTCGATCGCGACCTTGAAGGTGTTCGACATCGTCCGCACCATGACCGGCGGTAACTTCAACACCAGCGTCGTGGCCAACGAGATGTACGTGCAGGCGTTCCGGGCGAGCGAGGTCGGCAGGGGGTCGGCACTGGCCGTCATCCTGTTCGTGCTCGTGCTGCCGATCGTCATCTACAACGTCAACGTGCTCCGCAAGCAGAGGGAGATCCGATGAGCAGCGTCGCCCCCGTCGACCTTCCGATCGAAGGCGGCCCGGACGCCTACCGCGAAGCCGCCGCAGACACCCGTCCGGCCGCTCGCGCGAAGAAGCGCCTCACCTCTCCGGTAGCGACGGTCGCCGCGCTGATCATCGCGGTGCTGTGGACGATCCCGACGTTCGGGCTCTTCATCTCGTCGTTCCGGCCGGCCGAGCTGATCCAGACGACCGGCTGGTGGACGATCTTCCAGAACCCGGGCTTCACGCTGGACAACTACCGCGATGTGCTCTTCTCGCCCTCGCAGTCGTCGCCGCAGCTGGGGGCCTACTTCGTCAACTCGCTGGCGATCGCGATCCCTGCGACGATCTTCCCGATCGTGTTCGCGTCGATGGCGGCGTACGCGTTCGCGTGGATGAAGTTCCGGTTCTCGAACTGGCTCTTCATCTTCATCTTCGCGCTGCAGATCGTGCCCATCCAGATGGCGCTGGTGCCGCTGCTGCAGACCTTCGCGATCTGGCTCCGTCCCGGCCAGGAGTGGCTGCACGACGTGATACCGATCATCCCGGTGCAGAACTACCTGCCCCTGTGGATCGCGCACACGATCTTCGCGCTGCCGCTGACGATCTTCCTGCTGCACAACTTCATCTCGGAGATCCCGGGGGAGGTCATCGAGGCGGCTCGTGTCGACGGCGCCAGCCACAGCCAGACCTTCTTCCGGGTGGTGCTGCCGCTGGCGACGCCGGCGATCGCGTCGGTGGCGATCTTCCAGTTCCTCTGGGTGTGGAACGACCTGCTCGTCGCCCTCATCTTCTCGGGAGGGACGCAGGACGTGGCGCCGCTCACGCAGCGCTTGGCCGAGATGGTCGGCTCCCGCGGTCAGGACTGGCAGCGCCTCACGGCCGGCGCGTTCGTGTCGCTGGTCGTGCCACTGGTGGTGTTCTTCTCGCTTCAGCGGTTCTTCGTCAGGGGCCTGCTGGCAGGAAGCACGAAGGGCTGAGCCGGATCACGGATGCCGCGGGCCGGCGCAGAGCGCATGCCCGCGGCATCCGGCTGTCCGCTGTCGTGGGTCAGGCGCTGCAGCCGAGGCGCTGCTGGATCGACCGCATGGCGTCGATCTCGGACGTCTGGCCGGACTGGATCGCCTCGGCGACCTGCAGCGCGCGCGGATCGCTGCCGAGCTCCAGCAGCGCCTCGGCCATGGGGATCGCGCCTTCGTGATGGCGGATCATCAGCTCGAGGAAGAGGCAGTCGGCTTCCTGACCGCTCGCCGCCTCGAGCGCGGCGAGCTCCTCGGCGGAGGCCATCCCCATCGCCGCGTGCGCCTCGTCCTCGCTCATCGCCTCGCCCGCCGTCGAGCCGTGGGCGTGGTCGACCGATGAGGCCTCCATCCACTGCATCGTGGGTCCGCCGGTCTGCGGGAGACCCCACTGCACCAGCCAGTCGTACATCTCGCCGCGCTGGCCGGCCTGACCGGTCGCGATGTCGTACGAGAGCACGCGCAGCTCGTCGTCCTCCGTCTTGCGATAGATCTCCATCGCCATCTGGATCGCCTGCGCGTGGTGGACCTGCATGTCCCGCGAGAAGCCGGCCTCGGGGGAGGCGGTGCCGGGGGCGGCGGCGCTCTGGGCGACGCCGAACGTCGAGAACCGCCCGACGGCGAATCCGAGCGCGCCGATCAGGACGAGCGCGACGACGATGACGAACCAGCGGCGGGACGGCCCGGCCGGGACGTCGTCCGACACGTCGAGGCCTACTTCTTGCCGGGCGCGTCGTACGCGCCGGTGCACGCGGCGTTCGGCTCGGGAGCGTTGGTGCTGCGCCAGTAGGCCCGGATGAACTGCTCGATGCGCTCGTCGTCGGCCTCGTCGACCTTGAGCTGCGCGTTCCACGCGCTCACCGCGATCGGGGAGTCCATGCCCTCATAGGGAGACAGCACGGTGTACGTGGAGGGCAGCTGCGCCTCGAGCGCCGCGATGTCGTCGTCCGAGACCTGAGCCGGGTCGTAGGTGACCCAGACCGCGCCGTGTTCGAGGGAGTGGACGGCGTTCTCGTTCGGCACCGGCTGCGTGTACACGCCGCAGTTCAGCCAGATCGCGTTGTGATCGCCGCCGGCCGGAGGCGTCTGCTCGTAGTCGACCGCCGTGTCGACATGGCTCGCCGTGTTCTCGAACGTCTCGAGGCCCTCGATGCCGCTGCCGTCGCTGTCGCCCCTGTCGTACGACGGCGCGGGGGCGGGCGCGAAGACGATCGACGCCACGATGGCCGCCACCACCAGCACGGCGGCCGTAGCGCCGACGATCCACCACACGAGCTTGCTGCGGCGACGCTTCGCGAGCTGGCGCTGGTACTCCGCGAGCTTCTCCTGCCGCTTCTGCTCGCGCTGCTGCTTGACGGTGAGGTCGATCTGCGCCTGCGTCGCGGGATTGCCGCTCTTGCGCCTGTCGGCGGGGGACGGGGTCATTGCTCTGATCTCTGCCAATCGATGAACAGGGGTCGGGGGCGCCCGGCTCACGCCGCTGAGCGAGAAGACGACGGGTCGTGCTCATCCTATGCGAGCGCATGTGTCACGCCCTGGGAAGGCGCCGACAGCGCCGGCCATGCCCGCGCAGCGGGAGAGCGCTTGCGGGTGCCCCGGCGTCGTCCGGTAGCATGGGATCTCGAATCGATTCGACCTCGATGGTCCGCGGGTGCAGCAGATCGGCATCCGCGTAAGCGATTCGACCCCTTCTCCTCCCCTTCGCCGCACGCTCTTGCGGGCGGCGACTCTGCCGTCCGCCCGACCACGGACGATCCGCCACGAAACGAAACGCTGTTGCTCGACACCGCCACCATCCCCGTCCACAACCCCGAAGACCGCACCGTCGCCGACCACCGCCTCGACGACGGCCGCAGCCAGGCCGCCACGCCGCCGAAGCCGCATGCGACATCGACGGGCGCCATCCGCACACTCGGCAGCAACCCGGCGACCGCGCCGATCGTCCTGCACCCCGGCGACTCCATCCCGCACCGGCGCCGAGTGCTCTACATCGTCCTGCTGGGCGCGCTGACGGCGCTCGGCCCGTTCACGATCGACCTGTATCTGCCGGCCTTCCCCGTGCTCGAGGCGGACTTCGACACCACAGCGGCGGCCATCCAGCTCACCCTGACGGGGACGATGGTCGGATTCGCGCTCGGCCAGCTCATCGTGGGCCCGCTCAGCGACAAGGTGGGCCGGCGGGTGCCGCTGCTCTCGGTGACCGCCGTCCACGTCCTCGCCAGCACCGCCGCCGCGCTCGCGCCGACACTCGAGCTGCTCTCGGTCGCGCGGGTGCTCCAGGGTGCGGGCGCCGCCGCGGGCGGCGTGGTCGCGGCGGCCATCGTGCGCGACCTGTTCGGCGGCAGGCGGCTGGTCGTGATGCTCTCACGGTTGGCGCTGGTCACCGGGGTGGCGCCGGTGCTCGCGCCGCTGGTCGGATCGGCCCTGCTCGCCGTCATGCCGTGGCGCGGCATCTTCGTCGTGCTCGCCGTCTACGGCGCGGTGATGCTCGTCTCGGCGGTGGTCTACCTGCCCGAGACGCTCCCGCCCGCGCGCCGGCACGAGAAGGGCGCGACGACGGTGTGGCAGCGCTACCGCAGCGTGTTCCGAGACCGTGTCTTCATCGGCGTGCTGATCATCGGCGGCATGACGTTCTCGGGACTGTTCTCGTATCTGTCGAGCTCGTCGTTCCTGTTCCAGCAGGAGTACGGCTTCAACGCCCAGCAGTACGGTCTGCTGTTCGCGGCCAACTCGCTCGGCGTGGTCGTGGGCGTGCAGACGGCGTCGCGCCTGGCCGCCCGCTTCGGTCCGCAGTGGGTCATGGCCTGGTCGACCGCCGTGCTCGTCGTCGCGGCATCCGCCATCGTCGTCACCGACCAGCTCGGCCTCGGCCTCTGGGGCACCATCGTGCCGCTCTTCGCGTTCATGACCGCGTGCGGGTTCACATTCCCGTGCGTGCAGGTGCTCGCGCTGGATCGGCACGGCAGGGCGGCGGGCACGGCGCAGTCGATCATCGGCGCCACCAACTTCGGCGTCGCCGGGGTCATCTCGCCGCTCGTCGGCTGGCTGGCCCGCGACGCCGGCATCACGGCGACCACGATGGCATCGGTCATGGTCGGATGCGCCGTGATCGGCGTGCTCGCCCTGTGGCTGATCGTGCGCCCGCGGACGGTGGAGCGGCTCGCCCCGTGACCCCGCACGGGCGCCGATAGCTGCGGCCCGGGGCACGGCACCATAGCATTCCGGGCTCGAACAGGGCGAGAGGGTGACTGCGGCCGCGCCGCCCCGGCAGAATGGGGCGATGACGACGTCGGCGCAGCGGCGGGTCGCGGTACCGGTGGTCGCCTACCTCGTGGTGGGCGGCAGTCTCGTGGTGCTGTCGTGCCTGCTCGGATGGTGGGTCTTCAGCACGGGCGACGAGCCGTTCGCGATCGACCTCTGGTGGAACGCGCTCGTGGCCGACGCGTTCAACCCGGTCGTCAGTGCGTTCGCGCACT
Source organism: Microbacterium atlanticum (assembly GCF_015277815.1). Classification (NCBI taxonomy): domain Bacteria; kingdom Bacillati; phylum Actinomycetota; class Actinomycetes; order Micrococcales; family Microbacteriaceae; genus Microbacterium; species Microbacterium atlanticum. The sequence goes on along the minus strand of NZ_CP063813.1, from coordinate 2,623,327 downwards.
TCATGGACTGGGTCGGCGGCGGGTGGGTCGCAGTGCTGGTGGTGCCGCTGGGCGGCGCTCTCGTGCTCGTGCTGCTGCGGCGACCGTGGGCGGCGGCGTTCTTCCTCGCCGCCGAGGCGGTGTCGGCGGGCGGTGTGCAGGTGCTCAAGCACCTGTTCGGCAGGGTCCGTCCGGAGGACATCGTCGTCGTCGCCGACTACGGGTCGTACCCGTCAGGGCACGTGGCCAACGCGGCGACCATCGCCGTCGCGGCGTGGGTGGTCTTCCCCCGCGTCTGGGTTTCCCTGGTCGGTGCCGGGTGGGTCGTCCTGATGGCGTTCAGCCGCACGTACCTCCACGCCCATTGGCTGAGCGACACCGTCGGCGGCGCGATGATCGGAGCCGGGACGGCGCTGATGGTGGCCGCCGCGTTCGCCGTCCCGATGGCGAAGGAATGGTCGGATGCCGGGGCGAAACGCGCGTCGCTAGGCTGAGCGCATGACCGCCGCCGACGCGCCCGAATCGCCCGCGACCGCATCGTCCGCGACCGACCCGGCCGTCGTCGCCGCCGAGGCGGAGCTCGCCCGCCTGCGGGCGGAGGCCGAGGCGGCCGAGGCGCAGTTGCAGGCGGCGCAGGCCAGAGCTGCGCTCGCCGCCGCGGAGGCAGCTGCCGCGAAGGCGCGCGTCGCCGGCGGCGCTGCGCAGGCGCCCGCCCCGGCAGTGCCACCTGATCCGGCCGAGGAGCCGTCCGAACCTCTGGCGCCCGCGGAGGCGCCCGTCAAGACCGAGGTGCCGGAGGCGCAGGCGGATTCGCCCACGGCGGCCGCGGAAGAGTCGGCTCCCGTGCCGTCGGGGTCGCCCGGGCCGGACGCGCGGCCCTCCGGCCCGCTCGAGGCCGAGGACGTCGCGAAGGTCACCGCCGGCTACCGGTTCGAGGGTGCCACCCTCGACCTCGGGGCGCTGGTCAACGGCGACCCGATGCCCGACGCGCAGATCCGGATCCCGCTCGCGATGATGAACCGGCACGGGCTCGTCGCCGGCGCGACCGGTACCGGCAAGACCCGCACTCTGCAGGGTCTCGCCGAGCAGCTCGCCGCCAAGGGCGTGCCGGTGTTCGCCGCCGACATCAAGGGCGACCTGTCGGGCGTGGCGACGCCCGGCGAGCCCAGCGAGAAGCTCACCGCGCGCACCCGCGGGATCGGGCAGGACTGGAAGCCCGAGGCATCCGTCACCGAGTACTTCGCGCTGGGAGGCATCGGCAAGGGGGTCCCTGTACGCGCGACGGTGTCGGGGTTCGGGCCGCTGCTGCTGAGCAAGGTGCTGGGGCTCAACCCGACGCAGGAGTCGAGTCTGGGGCTGGTGTTCCACTATGCCGACGCGAACGGCCTGGCGCTGGTGGACCTGTCCGACCTGCGAGCCGTGCTCACGCACCTCACGAGCGACGAGGGCAAGGGGGAGCTGAAGGAGCTCGGCGGGCTGTCGGCGGCGACAGCCGGGGTCATCCTGCGCGAGCTGATCACGTTCGCGGATGCCGGAGCCGACGTGTTCTTCGGCGAGCCCGAGTTCGAGGTGGCCGATTTCCTCCGCACGGCACCCGACGGACGGGGGATCATCAGCCTGCTCGAGGTTCCCGGCGTCATCGACAAGCCCGAGCTCTTCTCGACCTTCCTGATGTACCTGCTGGCCGAGCTGTTCGAGATGCTCCCCGAGGTGGGGGATGCCGACAAGCCGAAGCTGGTCTTCTTCTTCGACGAGGCGCACCTGCTGTTCCGTGATGCGTCGAAGGACTTCCTGGCGGCGATCGTGCAGACGGTGCGGCTCATCCGCTCGAAGGGCGTCGGCGTGTTCTTCGTGACGCAGACGCCCAAGGACGTTCCCTCCGATGTGCTGGCCCAGCTCGGGTCACGCGTGCAGCACGCGCTTCGTGCGTTCACGCCCGACGACGCCAAGGCGCTCCGTGCGACCGTGGGCACGTATCCGACCTCGGGCTACGACCTCGAGCGGGTGCTGCAGGAACTCGGCACGGGTGAGGCGATCGTCACCGTGATGAGCGAGAAGGGCGCGCCGACGCCGGTGGCGTGGACGCGGCTGCGGGCGCCACAGGGCCTCATGTCGCCCACACCGGACCCGGCCATCGAAGCCGCGGTGAAGGCATCGCCGCTTCTGGCGAAGTACGGCACCGCGATCGACCGGGAGTCCGCGCGCGAGATCCTCACCGCCAAGATGCGCGCCGCCGAGGAGGCCGCAGCGGCCGAGGAGGCCGCGCTGGCCAAGGCGAAGGCCGATGCCGAGTACGCCAAGCAGAAGGCGGCGATGGACAAGCAGCAGGCCGCGGCCGAGAAGAAGGCGCAGCGGGAGTACGAGCGGCTGCTCAAGAAGACCGCCGGCACCACGCGCACCTCGCGGTCGTCGTCGAAGTCCCCGCTCGAGCAGATCCTGAACTCCAAGTCCACCGAGGCGATCCTCGGCGGCGTGATTCGCGGGATGTTCGGCACCGGGCGGCGCTGACGCCGCGCGCGCACGCCGAGGGTCGCCCAACCGCGGGAGTGGCGGGAGTGCGCGGATGCCGCCACCCGAGCCGGGGAGGCATAGCCTGGAGGTATGGCGACGAAGCCCCCGACCGCTGACATCGACGAGTCCCGCGTGCACGTGACGCGACCGAAGAAGGTCGCTGTGGGCGTGCCGGCGGTGCTGCACGCCCTCGAGATGGCCAACGAGCAGATGGGCGTGACCCGCTCGGTGCAGACCCTGCTGCAGGTGAACCAGAAGGACGGCTTCGACTGCCCCGGCTGCGCCTGGCCGGAGGAGGACCGGCGTCACGTCGCGGAGTTCTGCGAGAACGGCGCCAAGGCGGTCGCCGAGGAGGCGACGCTGCGACGCGTCGAGCCGGAGTTCTTCGCCTCTCACTCGCTCGACGAGCTGCGCGCGCACGACGACTGGTGGCTCGGGCAGCAGGGGCGCTTGACGCATCCGATGATGCTCGACGAGGGAGCCTCCCACTATCGGCCGATCTCGTGGGACGACGCGCTGCGCCTCATCGCCGACGAGCTCCGGTCCCTCGACGACCCGGACGAGGCCGTGTTCTACACGTCAGGCCGCACCTCCAACGAGGCGGCGTTCCTGTACCAGCTGCTCGTGCGCGGGATCGGGACCAACAATCTCCCCGACTGCTCGAACATGTGCCATGAGTCCAGCGGGTCGGCCCTCACCGAGACCATCGGCATCGGCAAGGGCACGGTGTCGATCGAGGACATCCACGAGGCCGACCTGCTCATCGTCGCCGGCCAGAACCCCGGCACGAACCACCCGCGCATGCTGTCGGCGCTCGAGAAGGCCAAGCAGCGCGGGGCCACCATCATCGCGGTGAATCCGCTGCCCGAGGCAGGCCTCATGCGCTTCGAGAACCCGCAGACCGTGCGCGGGGTCGCCTTCGGCGGCACGAAGCTCGCCGACGAGTTCGTGCAGATCCGCCTCGGCGGCGACCAGGCGCTCTTCCAGGCGATCGGCAAGCACCTCCTGGAGGCCGAGGCTGCGGAGGGCGGGGTTCTGGACGCGGAGTTCATCGCGACGCACACGAGCGGCTTCGAGGCCTACCGTCAGGCGATGACGGATGCCCCGTGGCGCGAGTTCGTCGCCGCCACCGGGCTTCCCGAGAAGGCGTTGCGACGCGTGGGCGAGGCGGTGCGGGCTTCGAAGGCCACCATCGTCTGCTGGGCGATGGGGCTGACGCAGCACAAGCACTCGGTGCCGATGCTGCGCGACGTGGTGAACATGCTGCTGCTGCAGGGGAACATCGGCCGCGCGGGAGCCGGCGTCTGCCCCGTGCGCGGTCACTCCAACGTGCAGGGCGACCGCACCGTCGGCATCTACGAGAAGCCGTCCGCCGCCTTCCTCGACGCCCTCGACCGCGAGTTCGGCTTCGCGGCTCCTCGCGAGCACGGCTACGACACCGTCGAGGCGATCCGGGCGATGCGCGACGGCCGCGTGCGGTTCTTCATGGGCATGGGCGGCAATTTCGTCTCGGCCACTCCCGACACCGCCGTCGTCGAGGCGGGCATGGCGCGCGTCGGCCTCACGGTGCAGGTGTCGACCAAGCTCAACCGCTCTCACGTCGTGACCGGGCGGCGGGCGCTCATCCTGCCGACGCTCGGCCGCACCGACCGCGACCGCCGCGGCGGCCGCGAGCAGCGGGTCACCGTCGAGGACTCCATGGGCGCGGTGCACGCCTCGCGCGGGCGGCTGGCGCCGCCGTCCGAGGAGCTGCTCAGCGAGGTCGCCATCGTGTCCCGCCTGAGCGCGCTCGTCTTCGGGACCTCCGCCGGAGCATCCGGCGCACGCCCCGACGCCCCCGCGGCGCCGCCGGCGGGCGGCGGCGCCACGCGGCACGACCGCGGCTACCCCGAACGCTCGCCGCGCGAAGAGGCCCGCACCGATGGACCGGACCCGGCCGGTGTGGGGCATCCGTCCAACGTCCCGCTCGCGGACTGGGCCGCCCTCGAAGCCGACTACGCGCTGATCCGCTCGCACATCGCGCGGGTCATCCCCGGCTTCGAGGACTACGAGGAGCGCATCGACAAGGGTCGCACCCTGCACCTGCCCAACGGTCCGCGCGACGCCCGCCGGTTCGCGACCGCCGACGGCAAAGCCCGCTTCACGGTCAACCCGCTCGTGTACCCGGTGATCCCGCGCGGACGACTGCTGCTGCAGACGCTGCGCTCGCACGATCAGTACAACACGACGATCTACGGCAAGGACGACCGGTATCGCGGAATCCGCGGCGGGCGCCGAGTGGTGCTGGTCAACGAGAAGGACATCGTGGCGCTCGGGTTCGCCGAGGACGACATCGTCGACCTGGTCTCGGAGTGGACGCGGCCGGACGGCACGGTCGAGGAGCGCAGGGCGGAGGAGTTCCGCATCGTCGCCTACCGCACGCCGCGGGGCAACGCCGCCGCCTACTACCCCGAGACGAACGTCCTCGTGCCGCTCGACTCGGTCGCCGACGTCTCGGGGACCCCGACGTCCAAGTCCGTCGTCGTGCGCCTCGAGGCCCGCCCCTGACCGGGGCGCGACCCTAGGCTGGAGCCATGACCCGCGCCGCCGTCCTCACGTTCTCCGACCGATCGGCCGTCGGCGCGCGTGCTGACGAGAGCGGGCCCGTCGCGGTCGCGGCGCTGCGGGAGGCCGGATTCACGTGCGACGACGCCGTCGTCGTGCCCGACGGCGCCGACAACGTCGAACGCGCGCTCAACGCGGAGATCGTCGCCGGCGTGAAGCTGGTGGTCACGACCGGCGGCACGGGCGTCTCGCCGCGCGATCAGACGCCCGAGGGCACGGCCCGCGTGGTGACGCGGGAGATCCCCGGAATCGCCGAGGAGCTGCGCCGCCGCGGCGCGGCCGAGAAGCCCGCCGGCATGCTGTCACGCGGCATCGCCGGAGCCGTCGACCCGCACGGGGCACTCGTGGTGAACCTTCCCGGGTCACCGGCGGCCGTGGCATCCGGCATGCCCGTCGTGCTGTCCGTGGCCCGTCACGTGCTGGACCAGCTCACCGGTGGCGATCACTGATGCCCGTCTCGACGCACGCCGTGCGGGTGGCGGCGATCAGCGCCCGGCCCCTCGACCTCGACGCGCACCTGCGGGCGATCGACGACCCGCGCATGGGAGCGGTGACGACGTTCGTCGGCCGGGTCCGCGATCATGATCCGGATGCCGCCACCGCCGTCGTCGCCCTCGAGTACTCCGCGCACCCCGACGCCGAGTCCGCGCTCCACGACCTCGCCGCTGCGGCGGTCGGACCGACGGAGGCGCTGGTCGCGGTGTCGCACCGTGTCGGGACGCTCGGGATCGGGGACGCCGCGGTGGTGATCGCGGTCGCCTCGGCGCACCGGGCCACTGCCTTCGAGGTGTGCCGCACGCTCATCGAGACCATCAAGACCGACCTTCCGGTGTGGAAGAAGCAGGTCGAGTCCGACGGCACCGCCACCTGGCTCGGCCTCGGCGGCTGACCGGTCAGCCGCCGGCGAACGGCGGCAGCACGTCGACGAGGTCGTCGGCGCCGAGGGACGTCGCGTCGTCGACGCGGGAGCCTCCCACGAGCACCGCGCAGCGGGGGAGGATCCCGCCGAGCCCGGGGAACTGCTCCGACACCGCTCGACGCAGCTCGCCGAGCGTCGCCTCCGAGCGCCGCTCGCTGTCGAGGCCCGTCGCCTCCCGCGCTGCGGCGAAGTACCGGACGACGGCCACTACTGCTCCCAGCTGTTCGCCAGCGCGGTGACGGCGGCCAGCGCCGCACGCACCTCGTCGGGGTCGGAGCCTGCCCGCCCCGCCGCGAGGCCCGCGACGAACGCGCCGAGCGGAGCGGCCGGGCGCGCGACGCCGTTCGCGACGTCGCGCGCGAGGTCGAGCACCGCGCCGACCGGGACGTCGGCCTGGCTCAGGCCGAACCGCTCGCGCAGCGCCGCCGCCCAGTCGTCGAGGGCTTCGGGCGGGAGAGTGCGGGACTGCTCGCTCATGACGGCTCCATCCGGTCGTGCGCCGCGCGGTCGGCTCGCGCGCGTGCCTCCTCCAGATCCTGCCACGTGTCGACGTCGCGGGTGAGGTCGTCCGGTGCCGCGACGACCGCGATCGCCAGCTCCGCGACCAGCGACCGCAGCGGCTGGTCGCGTCCGCGGTCGGGCAGAGCGGATGCCGCGTGCCGCAGCGCCCCCGTGCGGTAGACGCCGGTCAGCCACTGGGGCCTGCTGGACCCGTCGCCGAGGCAGAGGCCGTCGGTGTCGGTGGGGAGGAGCATCATGTCGCCCATGAGCCGGCGCACCGCGGGCCGGGCGGACGGGAGGTCGCATGCGAGCAGGAGCGTCCATTCCGGGCCGGTCTCCGCCGGCCACGAGTCGAGGGCTGCGACCACCGCGGCGGCCGGACCCCCGAACGGCGGGTCCTCTCGCACCCAGGTCACCGGCAGGGCCTCGTCGAGGACCGGCGCCACGACCGTGATCGGCCGGGCCGAGGCATCCGTCGCCGCCGTCACCGCGCTCACGAGCAGCGTGCGACCGCCGACCTCGAACAGCGGCTTCTGCGCACCGTCGAGGCGGGTCGCACGACCGCCCGCGAGCAGGATCGCGCCGAGACGAGGCGATGTGGGGGGCATCGCCGATCAGCGCTCGTCCGGCCGATGCCAGTCGCCGCTCTTGCCGCCCGTCTTCGCGACGATGCGCACGTCCTGGATCGACGTCGCCTTGTCGAGGCCCTTCACCATGTCGACGATCGCGAGCGCGGCGACCGTGACAGCGGTGAGCGCCTCCATCTCGACGCCGGTGCGGTCGGCGGTGCGGACCGTCGCCTCGATCGCGACGCCGTCGTCGTGGATCGCGAGGTCCACAGCCGCGCCGTGGACGCCGATGACGTGGGCGAGGGGGAGCAGCTCGGGGGTGCGCTTGGCGGCCTGGATGCCGGAGATGCGGGCGACCGCGAGCACGTCGCCCTTGGGCACCGAACCGTCTCGCAGAGCGGCGACCACCGGGGGTGCGCAGCGCACGAACCCCCGGGCCGTCGCCGACCGGACCGTCGGGTGCTTCAGCGTCACGTCGACCATGCGGGCATGACCCGCGGCGTCGAGGTGCGTGAACGCCGGCTGCTCGTGCGTGCTCATGAGATCAGCATGACATCGACGTGATCGCCGGCGGCGACGGCCTCCGTCTCGGCCGGGACGATCGCGTAGGCCTCGGCGCGGCCGAGCCCTCCGGCCAGGTGGGACCCGCCGGTCGTGGCGGGCACCGCGCGCCACGCCTCCGGGTGTGATCGGTCGATCCTCACGGGAAGGTACTGGCGCCGCGCCGGCGGGGTGCGCCACCCCGTCGCCGCCCGAAGCCGGATCACCGGACGGCCGAGCCCGGTGCGACCCTGCAGGCGCAGCAGCGCCGGGCGTACGAAGACCTCGAACGACACGGCGGCGCTGACAGGGTTGCCCGGCAGCCCGAACAGCAGCGTGCCCGAGTCCAGGCGGCCGAAGCCCTGCGGCTTGCCCGGCTGCATCGCGACCTTCGAGAAGGCCATCCGCTCGCCCAGCGTGGTCTTCACCACCTCGTACGCGCCGGCGCTCACGCCGCCGGAGAAGATGACGACGTCCGCGCGGCTGCCGGTCACCTCGCCGAGCACCGCCTCCAGCCCGCCGCCCTCGTCCGGCACCGAGGCACGTCGCACCACCTCGGCCCCGGCCTCGGCCGCGAGGGCCGCGAGGAGGAAGCTGTTGGACTCCGGGATCTGTCCGCGGCGCAGCGGGGATCCGGGTTCGACGAGCTCGCTGCCGGTCGAGATCACGGCGACGCGGGGGCGCCGCGAGACGGCGACCTCGGCGACGCCGGCCGCGGCAGCCGCTGCGACCTGAAGCGGACCCAGCCGGATGCCGGCGGGGAGCACCTCGTCGCCGACCCGCGCGTCCTCGCCGGCGCGGCGGATGTGGACGCCGGGCGACCGGGGACCGCGGACGACGGTGACCTCGCCCAGCGAATCGGCCAGCCCGCCCACCGTGTCCTCGAACGGCACGATCGCGTCGGCATCGGCCGGGACCGGCGATCCCGTCATGATGCGCGCCGCCTCGCCGGGCCCGAGCGGGGGATCGGCGTCGGTGCCGGCGGGCAGGTCGGCGACGACCCGGAGCGTCACCGGCGCGGCGGCGGTGTCGCGCACCTCCGCGAAGCGCACGGCGAAGCCGTCCATGGCCGAGTTGTCGAAGACGGGGATGTCGATGGTCGCTCGCACCGGCTCGCGAAGCGTGCGACCGTCGGCTGCGGCGAGCGGCACGCGCTCGGTCTCGAGCGGGTCGGCGGCCGCCAGCACGTCGGAGAGGTGCTCCTCGACGGTGCGCAGGCCGCTCACGCGCGCACCGCCGGGACGGCAGTCCCGCGCGCCCACGCCTCGATGCCGCCGGCGAGGACGGATGCCTCGACCCCGGCGCCGCGCAGGGCCGCCGCCGCGCGATGCGCGCGCGCCCCCACCTGGCACACGACGACCACGCGCTGCGCGCCGATCCCGGCGGGCTCGGCCAGCAGGTCGGCGAGCGGACGCAGCACGGACCCGGGGATCACGCCGTGAGCCGTCTCGAACGGCTCCCGCACGTCGACGAGGACGGCACCCTCCCGCTGCGCCGCGAGGGTCTGCGCCGGCGTGAGCTGCGGGATCGCGCCGGCGGGTGCCGGCGTGGCGGGGACGGGCGACGCGGTGGGGCCGCGGTCGCGCGCCGGGGAGCCGGGCGCGACGACCACCGGAGAATCCGCGGCGGGCGCGGCGGACGCCACCGCCCGCAGCGGCACCTCGTCGGTCCGCGCGCGCAGGGCGTCGATCACGAGCACGCGGCCGAGCAGCGGCTCTCCGACGCCGGTGATGAGCTTGATGGCCTCGGTTGCCAGGATCGACCCGACCTGCAGGCACAGAGCCCCCAGCACGCCGACCTGAGCGCAGGTCGGCGCCTCGCGCGCGGCGTCCGGCGGGTACAGGTCGATGAGCCGCACCGGGTCCGCGCCGGCCGGTGGCGCCGACCAGAACACCGTCGCCTGGGCGTGGAACTCCTGGACCACTCCCCACACCAGCGGCACGCCGAGCTCCTCGCACGCGGCGGCGACGGTCTCGCGCGTCTGGAACGTGTCGGTGCCGTCGATCACGACGTGCGCGCCGGCGAGCAGGTCGCGCGCGTTGTCGGGCGTGAGCCGCGCCGGAAGCGGGTGGACGACCGTCGTGGGGGAGAGGTCGCCGGCGATCCGCACCGCGGAATCCACCTTCGCCGCCCCGACGTCGCGCACGCGGTGCATCAGCTGCCGCTGCAGGTTGGATGCCTCGACCACGTCGTCGTCGATGACGGTGAGGGTGCCGACCCCGGCGGCGGCGAGTGCCAGCACCACGGGCGAGCCGAGGCCGCCCGCGCCCACCACGGCGACGTGGGCGGCGGCGAGACGGCGCTGCGCGACATCGCCGAAACCGGAGAGCACGCGGTGACGTGCGGTGCGCGTGCGCTCCGCGTCCGAGAGCTCGGCGACCGGCTCGACCAGCGGGGGAAAGGCCATGTCGACAGGCTACGCCGGGTGGCGCGTCGGGGAGCGCGGCCCGGGCGTCAGACCCGTCCGGTGAGGATGAGGTTCCAGTACACCCACGGCAGCACGTGCCGGTCGAAGACCCACGACAGCCTGCTCTCGCGGTACATCCGCTTGGCGAAGGGGATGGTCGGCTTCTGCTTGCCCTCATCGTCGAACTCGGCCCACACCACGGTGGATCGGGAGACGGTGAACGGGCACACCGCATAGCCGTCGTACCGTGACGTGGGCTCCTTGTCCCGCAGCACCCTCGACAGATTCTTCGCGAGCACCCAGGTCTGCTTGCGCAGAGCGCCGCCGCACTTCGAGTTCGTGGTGGCGGCGGCATCCCCCAGCGCCCAAACGTTCGGGAAGCGGGGATGACGCAGCGTCTGCGGGTCTACCTCGACGAAACCGCCGGACGATCCCGCCGCCGAGAGCTCCGAGGCTTTGAGCCAGTCCGGTGCGGACTGTGGCGGCTCCACGTTCAGCACGTCGTACCGGAGGTGCTCCGGTCCGTCCGGCCCGCCGAGCACCACCTGCTGCGTGTCCGGCTCGACCCGCAGCAGCACGCTGCGCGTGCGCAGCTCGATGCCGTACTCGTCGATCTTGCGCTGGAGCTCCTCGTCGAACGGAGGAAGGTACGCGGTCTCGGTCGGCACGACCATCACCACGCGGATGGCATCCAGCACGCCGGTCGCCCGCCAGTAGTCGCAGGCCTGGTACATCGGCTTCTGCGCCGCGCCCGCGCACGAGGCGGGGCCGTCCGGCTGCGTGAAGACGACCGTCCCCCCGGTGACGTCCCGGAGCAGCCGCGACGCCTTCTGCGCGAGCTCGAACTCGTAGTGGGATGCCGCCGCCGGCGTCTGCATCGCCTCCGCGAGCCCGGGGATCCGGTTCCAGTCCAGCTGGATGCCGGGGCAGACGATGAGGTGGTCGTAGGTGAGGCGCTCGCCGCTCTCGAGGATGACGGCGTCGGACGTCGGCTGCACGGTGGCGACGGCATCCTGGATCCACCGCACCCCGTTCGGGATCACATCCCGCTGCGGGCGCACGGTGATGCTCGCGGGTGCGGTGCCTCCGGCCACGTGCGAGAACAGCGGCTTGTACAGGTGCTGCTCGCGCGGCTCGATGACCGCGACATCCTTGACGCCCTGCCGCCGCAGCCGCGCGGCGACCGAGATGCCGCCGTTGCCGCCGCCGATCACGAGCACCTGGTGGTGCGTCTGCTGGTCCGACATGCTGGGCTCCTCGTGTCAGCCGGGTTCGCCGGTGCGGAACTCGCCGTTCGCGATCGCGTCGGCGTAGGTGCGCAGGTCGGGCCCCGGTTCGTAGTCGATGAAGCGGTCCTTGAGCAGGGCGTTCACGCGCGCGAACGCCGCATCGGACGAGACGTCGCCGTCGCTGCGGGCGACCTCGAGCACCGCTTCGCGCAGCACCCGGTCGGCGTCCTGGAGGATCTTCGCCCTCGCGGGCTCGTTCCATGCCACCTCTGTGATGTCCATGGCGTCGAGGCTAGGCCCGGCGCCGGATCGCGAGAGGGGGCTTGTGCTGGCGGTGCTCGGCCCTCATGATGCCGGGCGTGCGCCGAGCCGCGTCACGCCTGCTCGTCCTCTTCCGGCTCGAACGTCGACGGCTCGCCGGTGTGGCCGGCGGCGACGCCGTCGGGTTCAGCGGGGATCGTCCCGTCCTGTCCGAGTCCGCCGGGCTTCGGGGTGCCTTCGTCGTCTGCCTTCGCCGCGTGAGTGTCCGGGTCCATCGCCCGCTCCTTCCGTCGTGGCAGCACGGTACGCCTGCGGGCGAGCGGGGGGACCCCGGTTGACAACCGTCGGCCGCCTCCTCCCTCGGTGACGGTGCACCGTGCTTCCCGGGTTTCTCCCGCATCTGCGGAGATCGATGGCCGGAATATTCCGCGCGTGCGGTGTACCGTGAATGGGTGAGCGCGTTCAGGATCGCCGAAGCCGCGCGTCTGCTCGGCGTGAGCGACGACACCGTCCGGCGATGGGTGGATGCCGGAGTCCTGCCGACGACCGGCGCATCTCCCCTCGCCATCCCCGGCGACGCCCTCGCGGCGCATGCCGTCGCACTCGCCGAATCCCCGCACGATCCCGCCGACGTGCTCTCCAGCGCCCGCAACCGCTTCACCGGGCTCGTCACGCGCGTCCAGATCGACGGGGTCATGGCCCAGGTCGACATCCAGTCCGGTCCGCACCGCGTCGTCTCCCTCATGTCGTCCGAAGCGGTCCGCGAGCTCGGCCTCGAGCCGGGATCCCTTGCGGTCGCGGTCGTGAAGGCGACCACGGTGATCGTCGAGACGCCGAAAGCCTGACGTGCGCCGTCCGATCCTCCTCGGCGTGACCGCCGGCGTCGCAGCCCTCGCGCTCGGCCTCGCCGGCTGCGCGCCCGCGGTAGCGGGCGACCCGCGTGGCGGCGGCGCCGATCCCGGGTCGAGGCTGTCCGGAAGCCTCACCGTCTTCGCCGCGGCCTCGCTCAGCGCGGCGTTCGACGAGCTGGCGACGGTCTTCGAGGAGCGGCATCCGTCCGTCGACGTCCGCCCGATCACCTACGACGGCTCCTCCACGCTGGCGACCCAGATCATCGAGGGCGCGCCCGTCGACGTCTTCGCCGCGGCCGATGAGGGCACCATGCGCAGGGTCGTCGACGAGGGTCTCGCCGACGCCCCCGTGGTCTTCGCGACGAACACCCTGGTCCTGGTGGTCCCGGCGCGAGGCGGTGCGGGCGTGGAGAGCCTCGACGATCTCGCCGAACCCGACGTGACCGTGGTGCTCTGCGCACCCGAGGTGCCGTGCGGCGCGGCGTCTGCCACCCTGCTCGCCGGCGCGGGAGTCACGGCGAGCGTCGACAGCTACGAGCAGAACGTCGCCGCCGTGCTCGCGAAGGTGGGGGCCGGTGAGGCGGACGCCGGCCTCGTGTACGTGACGGATGCCGCCACGACGGCGGCCGTCGAGGCGATACCGGTGACCGGAGCCGACCGGGTGGTGAACCGCTACCCGATCGCGGCGCTCGCCGAGTCCGGCAACATGCCGGCGGCGGAGGCCTTCGTCGGCCTCGTGCGCGGCCCGGAGGGACGGTCGGTGCTCGTCGCGCTCGGCTTCGGGGCGCCGTGACCGTCGAACGGCCCGCGGGCCGCGTGGACACCCAGCGCGTCGGCTTCGTCCCCCGCGTGCTCGCGGTGCCGGCGGCCGTGGGGCTCGCGCTGCTGGTGCTGCCGCTCGGCGCCCTCGTGCTCCGGGTGGAATGGTCGACGCTGTGGAGCGACGTCACGTCGCCCCAGGCGCTCTCGGCGCTGGGCCTGTCGCTGGGGACCGGAGCCGTCGCGACCGCCGCGTGCGTGGTGCTCGGCGTGCCGCTCGCACTGCTCATCGCCCGCAGCACGGTGCGCACCGCGGCGGTGCTCCGGGCCCTCGTGACCATTCCCCTGGTGCTGCCTCCGATGGTCGGGGGCGTGGCGATGCTGTTCCTCTTCGGGCGGACCAGCTGGCTGGGCGGGCTGCTGGCGGAGTGGGGCATCGGGATCCCGTTCACCACGACCGCCGTCGTGCTCGCGCAGACCTTCGTCGCCCTGCCTTTCCTGGTGCTCGCGCTGGAGGGGTCGCTGCGGGCGACGGGGACAGGTTTCGAGGAGGCTGCCGCTGGGCTCGGGGCCGGACGCTGGACCATCCTCGCGCGCATCACGCTTCCCCTCGCGGCCCCCGGTCTCGTCGCAGGCATCGTGCTGTGCTTCGCCCGCGCGATCGGGGAGTTCGGCGCGACGGCGCTGTTCGCGGGCAATGCCCCGGGGGTCACGCAGACGATGCCGCTGGCGATCTACACGGCGTTCAACGGCGCCGGCGTCTCCCAAGGCACGGCGGTGGCCCTCTCGCTCCTGCTGCTGGTGACCGCGATCGGCGTGCTGCTGCTCGTGCGGGCGTGGCGGGCGGAGGCGCCGCGGTGAGCAGGTCCTCGGACGCAGCGGCCGGCCTGTCGGCGCGTGTGGCGGTGCGGCGCGGTGCTTTCGTCCTGGACGCGGCGCTGCAGGTCCCGGCGGGAGGCGTGGTGGCGCTCATGGGCCCCAGCGGCGCCGGCAAGTCCACGCTCCTGCGTGTCGTGGCAGGGCTGGCCCCCTTCGACGAAGGACACGTGTCGCTCGGGCCACGCACGCTGGACGACGGGCCCGGTCGCCGCACGCCGCCGGCCGGGCGGGGCGTGGTGCTGCTCGGCCAGGACCCGCGCCTGTTCCCTCACCTGAGCGCGCGCGACAACATCGCGTTCGGGCTCCGCGTCCACGGCGCGGGCAAGGACGCCGCGTCGCGCACCGCGGCGGACTGGCTGCGGCGCGTCGGGCTGGACGGCGTCGGCGACCGGCGTCCCGCACAGCTCTCCGGAGGTCAGCAGCAGCGGGTGGCGCTGGCCCGCGCCCTCGCCACTGCGCCGGCGGCGCTCCTGCTCGACGAGCCGCTGACCTCGCTCGACACCGAGACCGCCGGCGATGTGCGGGCGCTCCTGCATCACGAGCTCGCCCGCACGCGCACCACCGCCGTGGTCGCGACGCACGACGCGGTGGACGCCGTCGCGCTCGCCGGGGGCTTGGTCGTGCTCGAAGGAGGGCGCGTGACGCAGGCCGGGCCGGTGCGCGAGGTGCTTGCGGATCCGGCGACCCGGTTCGTGGCGGCGGTGGGCGGCTGGAACCGCGTGGTGGGGACGACGGATGCCGCCACCTGGCGCGCCGCCGGCCTCACGCTGCCGCGGCCCGGCGCGTCTGGCGCATCGACGGCGACGGCGGCGGTGTTCCGGCCGGGCGGCGTGCGCATCGTGGCGGGGCCGCCCGCGAGACCGGGGGAGTGGGCGGCGCGCGTCGTCCGGCTCGAGCAGACGCCCGCCGGTGTGCGGGTGCGCACCGCCGAGCCCGATGTCGCGGTGGACGTCGTCGCCGAGCACGCCACGGGGCTCGGCGTCGGCGACACGGTGACGCTGCGCGTGCACCCCGACGACGTCCGCTTCGTCGACCTTGTGGCCGGCCGGGTCTCCTAGACTCGGCCGATGAGCCGCATCCGTCCCTTCCGCGCCGGCGACGAACCCGCGCTGGCCGAGGTGTGTCTGAAGACGGCGGATGCCGGCGGCGACGCGACCGGTCTCCTCGAGGACGACGATCTGTGGGCCGAGATCTTCGTGCTGCCGTACGTCGCCCGTCATCCGGAGTTCGCGTTCGTGGTCGAGGCGGACGACGGCCGCGTCGTCGGCTACGTCGTGGGGGCGCCGGATTCCGCCGCGTTCGAGCAGTGGTTCGCCACGGACTGGTGGCCCCGGCACGCTGCGCGCTGGCCGCGACCGGAGGGGGATCCGCAACCGGTCAGCGTCTCACGCCAGGACGGGATCGTGCGCTACGCGTACGCCCGCCGCGGCGGGAGCCAGCCGTTCGGCGACGAGCACCCCGCGCACCTGCACATCGACCTGCTCCCCGAAGCCCAGGGTCAGGGGCTCGGCCGACAGCTCATCGAGACCCTCGAGCGGGCGCTGCGCGAGGCAGGCGTCCCGGGGCTGCACCTCGTCGCGTCCGCCGACAACGTCGGCGCGGTCGCGTTCTACCCGCGTGTCGGGTTCGACGCGCTCCCGTCCCCTGAGGGCGTCCGCGTCTTCGCCAAGCGGCTCTGACTACGCCGCCGAGGGCCCGCCGTCAAGACGCGCGAGCGGCCGGCAGGGGAGCGTAGCCTGCCGGTGTGGAGGATGTCTCGGCGCCCACCGGCCGTGAGCCGGCGCTCGCGGCCGCCGCGCGCGCCGACGGCTCGCCGCCCCGCGCCCTCGTGCTGGGCGCGACAGGCTACATCGGCGGCCGCCTCGTGCCGCGACTGCTCGCCGCGGGCTACGACGTACGCGTGCTGGTGCGCGACCCGGTGCGGGCTGCCGCCTTCCCGTGGGGCGATCGCGTCGAGGTGGTCCGCGGCGACGCCACGGACGAGGCATCCGTCGCCGACGCCGTGCGAGACGTCGACGTGCTCTACTACCTCGTCCACTCGATGTCGGGCGGAAAGGACTTCCGCGACGCCGACCGCCGCGCCGCGGAGACGGTCGCGCGGGCGGCGGCGAAGGCGCACGTCGGACGGATCGTGTACCTCGGGGGACTGCATCCCGAGGGCGTCCCCCTCTCGCCGCACCTGCGATCGCGTGTCGAGGTCGGCCGGATGTTCCTCGACAGCGGTGTGCCCACGCTGGTGCTGCAGGCGGGCGTCGTCATCGGGTCGGGCTCGGCCTCGTTCGAGATGGTGCGCCACCTCACCGAGGTGCTGCCGTACATGCCCGCGCCGAAGTGGGTGCGCAACCGCATCCAGCCGATCGCCGTGCGGGACGTGCTGCACTATCTTCTCGGGGCGGCGCGCGTGCCCGCGGACGTGAACCGGGCCGTCGACATCGGCGGCCCCGACGTGCTGCGCTACGGCCAGATGATGAACGGCTACGCCGTCGAGGCGGGCCTGCGGCAGCGCCCGATCGCCGCCCTCCCGGTGCTGACCCCGCGCCTCGCGTCGCACTGGGTCAACCTCGTCACCCCGATCCCGCGCTCCATCGCGCGGCCGCTCGTGGAGTCTCTGCAGAACGAGTGCATCATGAAGGACCACGACGTCGATGCGCTCATCCCGCCGCCGGCAGACGGACTCATGCCGTACCGCACCGCGGTGCGGCTGGCGCTGCGCCGCGTGGAGGCCGACGCCATCGAGACGAGCTGGCAGGACTCCGAGGTGATGGGCGCGCCGAGCGACCCGCTGCCCAACGACCCGGACTGGGCGGGCCGCGTCGTCTTCACCGACGTGCGCTCCACGCACACCTCGGCGTCGCCAGACGCGCTGTGGCGCGTGATCGTCGGGATCGGCGGCGAGAACGGCTGGTACTCCTCACCGGTGCTGTGGGCGATCCGCGGCTGGATGGATCGCCTCGTCGGCGGGATCGGGCTGGCCCGGGGTCGTCGCAGCCGGGACCGCCTGGCCGTGGGCGATGCGCTGGACTTCTGGCGTGTCGAGGCGCTGGAGCCGGGACGGATGCTGCGCCTCCGGGCCGAGATGAAGGTCCCGGGCCTGGCCTGGCTCGAGCTGCGCGCGTCGGCCGACGAGGGTGGGTCGCGGTACGACCAGCGCGCGGTGTTCTTCCCGCGCGGGCTCGCGGGACGCCTCTACTGGCTGGCGGTCCTGCCGTTCCACGGCTTCATCTTCGCCGGGATGGCGCGGCGCATCACGGCGACGGCCGAGTCCCTCCCGAGCGCGTGACCGGGGGCCCCGTCGCGTCGTTTCGACCGAGGCGGGGTGTTCCGCGCGTGCGGGACGCGTCGATTGGGTCGAAAGGCATCGACTCGATGTGAGACGGCTCGCCGAGACGCCCTTCGTCGATGCGGATCACCCGGTCCACGAGCCCCTCGGGGACGGCGACGTGCGAGATGAGCACGAGGGACTGATCCTCGCCCACCGCCGTCAGCAGGTCCACGAGCAGCCGATCGGAGGCCTCGGGGTCGACGCCCGCCGTCGGCTCGTCGAGCACCAGCACCGGGAAACCGCGCAGCAGGGCGCGGGCCAGCGCGATGCGCTGCGCCTGGCCGCCCGACACCAGCGCGCCGCGCTCGCCGACGCGCGCGCCGAGCCCGCCCCGCTCGCGCAGCCATGGTCCGAGTCCCACGCGCTCGAGCACCGCCTCGAGCTCCGCGTCGGTCGCGGTGTCGCGGGCGAAGAGCAGATTCTGGCGGATGTCCTCGTCGAAGAGCATCGGATGCTGCTCGCACAGGCCGACGGTGAGCCGAACGTCGTCCGGCGACAGGTCGTGCACCGATTCCCCGCCGATCTCGTAGCCGCCGTCGGTCTCGAGGAACCGCACCAGGGCGTGCGCGAGCGTGCTCTTGCCCGCGCCGCTCGACCCGAGCACGAGGATCCGTTCTCCCGGCCGGATGTCCAGCTCCACGTCCTCGAGGGCGGCCCGCGTCGCGCCGGGCCAGCGGACGCTCGCGCCGCGCAGGCGCAGGCCTCCTCGCAGCTCCGGTGCGCGACCGGTGGGGGCGACCGACTCCGGGGCGAGCTCGGGCGGCGCGGTCGGGAGCGCGTCCGCGATGCGGCCCGCGGCCGCCCGCACCTGGCGCCACGCCGCCGATGCCAGCGCGACGGCGCCGAACACCTCGAAGACCGCCAGGGGGACGAGGACGGCCACCGCGAGCGACGGGCCGTCGAGTGCTCCGGATGCCGCCGCCGGCGCCGTCACGAGCACGGCGGCGATCGACGCGGCGCCGGCCAGCAGCGACACGAGCGCTCCCGTGCCGGCCTGGGCGCCGGCGCGCCGCACGACCGCGCGGCGCAGCGCGGCGTCGGCGCGCGCGATGCGGGCACGGCTGCGCTGCTCCGCTCCGTACGCCGCGAGCACGTCCAGGCTCGACAGGTGGTCGAGTATGGCGTCGGCGAGGTCTGCCCGCAGCGGGGCGATCGTGCGCTCGGCGCGGGCACCGGCCGCCCAGCCCCACAGCGTGGCGACGGCGCCGGCCGACGCGAGGCAGGCCAGCAGGGTCAGCGCGGCCGGCCACCACACGAGGGCGACGAGCACGACCGCGCCCAGCGCGACGAGCATCGACGACACCAGTGGCTGCACCACCCGCAGCGGCAGATCCTGGAGCTCGTCCACGTCGTCGACGAGCGCGCCGAGGACGGAGCCGCGCCGCGTCCGGGTGAGCCCGTCGGGGGCCAGGGGCACGAGGCGCCGCACCAGGTCCGCGCGCGTCGACGACAGCTGACCCAGCGCCGCGTCATGCCCGGTGAGTCGCTCCAGATAGCGGAACACGGCACGGGAGATGGCGAAGAATCGCACACCCACGACGGCGAACGACAGGTACAGCACGGGCGGCTGCTCACTCGCCCGCACGATGAGCCACGCGCTGACGGCGAGCAGCGCGACGGCGGATGCCTCCGACGCGAAGCCCGCCGCGAGGGTCCACCAGAACCGCCGCGCCGGCGGCATCGCGCCCCGCAGCACCGCGCCGGCGGTGGTCATGCGGGCACCTCGCTCGGCTCGAGCCGCACCACGGCGTCCGCGATCCCTCGAGCCGACGTGCGGTGGGACACCAGCAGCACCGTCGCCCCGTCGTCGGCGAGTCGGCGCAGGCCGCGCCACAGCCGCTCCTCGGTGTCGGGATCCAGCGCCGCGCTCGGCTCGTCGAGCGCGATCACCGGTGCGGCGCCGCGCAGGTGGCGGTAGAACGCCCGGGCGACGGCCACCCGCTGCGCCTGGCCTCCCGAGAGTCCTGCGCCCTGCACGCCCAGCTCGGACGCCGGATCCAGCGCGCCGGCGCAGGCGAGGTCGAGGGCGCGGCGGACGACGGCCGCGTCGGGGGTGTCGTCGCCGAGCGCCACGTTGTCGCCGATCGTCCCGGCCAGAAGGCCGGGACGCTGCCCTGCCCACGCCAGCCACTCCGACGATGCGAGCGTCCGGAGGTCCGTGCCCCGCCACGTCGCCTCGCCGTCGAACGCGGCGACGCCGCGGAGGGCGGCGAGCAGGCTCGACTTGCCGGCGCCGCTCGGGCCCTCGATCAGGGTGACGGATCCCGCAGCGGCGACGAGATCGACGGGCGGCAGCATCCGCTCTCCGCGCCGCACGCGCACGCCCGCGAGGCGGAGGACGGGGGAAGCGTCGGTCGCGGGTGGGACTGCGGCCGGGGTGGATGAGACCGGTTCACGCACCGCCCGCGTGGTGCGCGCTGCGTCGAGCACGTCGAAGACGTCGTCGGTGGCGGCGACGCCCTCGGCGGCGGCGTGGAACTGGACACCCACCTGGCGCAGCGGCAGGTAGGCCTCCGGCGCCAGCAGCAGCACGAAGAGGCCCAGGGCGAGGGTGAGGGCGCCGTCGATGAGGCGGAAGCCGATCGAGACCGCGACGATGGCCACCGAAATCGAGGCCAGGAACTCCAGCGCGAAGCCCGACAGGAACGACACCCGCAGCACCCGCATGGTCTCGCGGCGGTAGTCGTCGGTGACGCGCTGGACGGATGCCGCGGCGCGGTGCTGCCGCCCGAACACCTTGAGGGTCGCGAGACCTTGCACGGTGTCCGCGAAGCGCACCGCGAGGCGCTGGAGGGTGCGCCACTGCCGCTGCTGCACGCTGCGCGTCGCGAGGCCGATGAGAACCATGAAGACCGGGATGAGGGGGAGGGTCAGGAGCACCGTGAGCCCCGAGATCCAGTCCGCCCACCACATCGCCGCGATGATCAAGGGCGTCGCGACGACGGTCTGCACGAGTTGCGGCAGATAGCGGCCGAAGTAGGCCTCGAGCGCGTCCAGCCCGCGTCCGGCGATCACCGCGAGGGCCGCCGAGTTGCGCGTCGCCAGCCATTCCGCTCCGAGCACCCCGACCGCCTCGACCACGGCCGTCCGCAGCTGCGTCTGCACGCGCGCCGCCGCCCGCGCGGCGACGGACTCGCGTGCCCACAGCAGCAGCGCGCGCGCCACGACGACGGCCGCGAGCGCGCTGAGGGTGGGGGCGAGGGCGGCCGGAGGCATCCCGTCGATCGCCGCCGTCACCGCGCGGGTGAGAAGCCAGGCGAACGCGACGATCACGGCTGTCTGGCAGAGGGCGATCGCGGCGACGGCGGCGAAGAACCACCGTGAGGCGCGCGCGTACCTCAGCAGCCGCGGGTCGACGGGCTTGCCGCCGGCGCGACGCGGGGCATCCGTCTCACTCATTGCGCTTCGACCCTACCGATCCCGCTCCACCGTGCTTCGAGGGGCGCACGTCCCCGCCGCGACCTGACGGCAGCTGCGACTCGCGCGATTCGAACGCGGGATCGGTCAGTGTGCCACCGCCGCCGCCTCGATGCGAGAGCGGGTGATGCGCTTGCGGAAGATCCAGTACGTCCATCCCTGATATGCCAGCACGAGCGGCAGGAAGATGAGCGCGGCCCACGACATGATCGTCAGGGTGTAGTCGGTGCTCGAGGCGTTCTCGATGGTGAGCGAGCCGGCGGCATCCGTCGTCGAGGGCATCGCGTACGGGAACAGCGCGAACCACACCGCCAGCACCGCCCCCACGATCGTGAACGCGCCGAAGCCGAACGCCCACCCCTCGCGCCCGCGCGCGTTGGAGAGCCACGAGGCGATCAGCAGCACGGCGGCGACCGTCGCCAGGGCGGTCGTGACGACCGCGAAGTCGCGGTCCTCGCCGAAGGCCAGCAGGACCGTCCACGCCAGGAAGACCGCCGCGACGACGATCGTGAGGAGGCCCGCGCGGCCCGCCAGCCGCCGCGCGTCCGCGGCGACCTGGCCGTCGGTCTTGAGGGCGACGAAGTACACGCCGTGCGTGAAGAAGAGCAGCAGCGTCGTCAGGCCGCCGAGGAGCCCGTACGGGTTGAGGAGCGTCAGCAGCGATCCGGTGAACTCGTGGGCAGCGTCCAGCGGCACGCCCTGCACGATGTTCGCCACGGCCACACCCCAGAGGAACGCCGGCACCGCCGAGCCGATGACGATCATCCGGTCGAAGCCGGCCTTCCATCGCAGCGAGTCGCGCTGGTGGCGGTACTCGAACGAGACCCCGCGGAGGATCAGCGCGAGCAGGATCAGCAGGAGGGCGAGGTAGAAGCCGCTGAACAGCGTCGCGTACCACTCCGGGAACGCCGCAAACAGGCACGCCCCGGCGACGATGACCCAGGTCTCGTTGAGGTCCCACACCGGGCCGATGGTGTTGATGACCTGACGGCGGCTGACATCGTCCTTGCCGAGGAACGGCAGCGACATGCCCACGCCGAAGTCGAAGCCGTCGAGCACGAAGTAGCCGACGAAGAGGAATCCGACGATCCAGAACCAGAGGTAGGCGAGATCCATGACGTTGCTCCGGGGCTCCTAGTAGACCGTCGTCGGGGTGTCTTCGACCGCCAGGGTGCGCGGGTCGGGTGCATCCGGACCGGGGAGGGGCTCGGGGCCCTTCTTCGCGGTCTTCATGATGAGCCCGACCTCCACGATCGCCAGCGCGGCGTAGATGAGGGTGAACGCGGTGAGCGAGATGAGCACCGTCCAGCCGGGCACCGAGGGCGAGACGCCGTCCTCGGTGAGCATGAGGCCGAACACGATCCAGGGCTGCCGGCCCATCTCGGTGAAGACCCAGCCGACGAGGATCGCGAACAGCGACGCGGGCCACGCCCAGATGGCGAGCTTCCACGCCCATGCCGGCACCTCGCGCCTGGCCTTCTTGCGCGTCAGCCACAGCCCGACGACCGCGGTCAGCGCCGCGATGCCGCCGAGGCCGATCATCCAGCGGAACGACCAGTAGGTGACCCAGAGGATGGGCGCGAAGCTGCCGTCGACCCGGTCGGCGAACTCGGGGAAGAGCTCCGTCGTGTACTGCATGTTCAAGTCGTTGATGCCCTCGACGCAGCCGTCCAGGGAGTGCGTCGACAGCAGCGCGAGGAGGTACGGCACGCGGATGGAGAACAGTTCGGTCGACCCGTCCGGAGTCCCGAGTGTGAACACCGAGAACGAGGCATCCGCCCCGCACGCAGCGTCGAACATGGCCTCGGCGGCCGCCATCTTCATCGGCTGCGTGGCGACCATCACCAAACTCAGCTGGTCGCCCGAGATCGCGACGCCGCCGAAGGCCACGATCATGCCCCATAGCCCGTACTTGAGCGCCGACCGCATCATCTCGACGTTCTGCTTGCGCAGGAGGTGCCAGGCCGAGATCGAGATGATCACGCCCGCGGTCATCATGAAGGCCGCGAACAGCGTGTGCGGGAGCGCCGCGAGCGCCACCGGATTGGAGAGGACCGCGAAGAAGTCGATCATCTCGGCGCGTGAACCGTCATCGGCCATGCGGAAGCCGACGGGATTCTGCATGAAGGCGTTGGCGGCGAGGATGAAGTAGGCCGAGAACCAGGCGCCGATCGTCGCGATCCAGATGCTCGCCAGGTGCAGGGCCCGAGGCAGCTTGTCCCAGCCGAAGATCCACAGGCCGATGAAGGTCGCCTCGAAGAAGAACGCCATGAGGCCCTCGAAGGCCAGCGGAGCGCCGAAGACGTCGCCGACGAACCGCGAGTACGCCGACCAGTTCATGCCGAACTGGAACTCCTGCACGATGCCCGTGACGACGCCCATCGCGAAGTTGATGAGGAAGATCTTCCCGAAGAAGCGCGTGAGGTGGAGCCACTTCACATCTCCGGTGCGGAACCATGCGGTCTGGAAGATCGCGACGGTCAGCGCCATGCCGAGCGTCAGGGGCACGAAGAGGAAGTGGTACAGCGTCGTGAGGCCGAACTGCCAGCGCGCCAGCAGGAGAGGGTCCAGCAGATCCACGATGCGTTCTCCGATCGCTCAGAACGTGGTCTGACCACAGTAGCATGTGGTCAGACCACACGGGCGTCACTCCCCGCAGAGTGCCCGTCACGACTCAGCGTCGCAGAGACGCGAGCACCGGCACGGCTCGCGCGCCGTGAATAATGCGCGTACCGCGGGCGCCGGGGTCGCACAACGCGGCTACCCTCGAACCATGGCGAGTCGGGCGAGGCGAACGGAGTCGTGCGCGTGAGCGCGATCCCCGTCACGATCGGACGACGGATGCCGCTGCCCTCGGCATCCGCGCTCGCCGCTGCCGAGCCGGTCGGGCTGGGCGCACCGCTGGTCGACACCCACGGGCGCGTGCACCGGGACCTGCGGATCTCGCTCACGGACCGGTGCTCGCTGCGCTGCACCTACTGCATGCCCGAGCAGGGCAACGAGTGGCTCGCGAAGACGAGCATCCTCACGCTCGACGAGATAGAGCGCATCGCGCGGGTGGCCGCCGCCGACGGCATCACGACGTTCCGCCTCACCGGCGGCGAGCCGCTGCTGCGGACCGACATCGTCGAGGTGGTCCGGCGCCTCGCCGCGATCACCGGCCCTTCCGGCGACCGTGTCGAGATCGCGATGACGACGAACGGCATCCGCCTCCCTGACCTGCTTCCGGCGCTGGTGGATGCAGGCCTGCAGCGTCTGAACGTCTCGGTCGACACCCTCCGCCGCGACCGCTTCCGCGCACTCACCCGGCGTGACCGCCTCGACGACGTGCTGGCGGGAATCGCCGCCGCCGAGGCATCCGGCCTTCGTCCCCTCAAGCTCAACGCCGTGGCGATGCGCGACGTCAACGACGACGAGCTGGTGGACCTCGTGGAGTTCGCGATGCGCCACGACGCGCAGATGCGCTTCATCGAGCAGATGCCGCTGGACGCCGGCCACACCTGGGACCGCTCGCGCATGGTCACTCAGGACGAGATCCTCGACGCCCTCTCGGCGCGGTGGGCGCTCACCCCCGTGCCCGGACGCGGCGGCGCCCCTGCCGCGCGCTGGCTGATCGACGGCGGGCCGCACTCGGTGGGCGTCATCGCCTCGGTCACCGCCCCCTTCTGCGGCGACTGCGACCGGCTGCGCCTGACCGCCGACGGCCAGCTGCGCAACTGCCTGTTCTCCACGACCGAGTACGACCTGCTGCCGGTCCTGCGCGCCTCCTCGGCCGATGACGCCGTCGATGCCCGGATCGACGGGATGCTGCGCTCCTGCGTGCGCGGGAAGATGCCGGGGCACGCCATCAACGACCCGTCGTTCCTGCAGCCCGCGCGCGGCATGAACGCGATCGGCGGCTGACGTGGGGCGCTTGAGCACCCGGACCCCGGTGACCCGGATCGCGCTGGGCGCCGGCGGCGCCGCGGTCCGGCGCCGGGCGGACACCGTGGTCGTCGAGGAGCCCCTCGAGATCCGCATCGGCGGCGAGCCGCTGACCGTCACGATGCGCACGCCCGGGCATGATCTCGAGCTCGCCGCCGGCTTCCTCGTCTCGGAGGGCGTCATCGGGCAGGGGCGCGACATCCGGTCTGCGATCCACTGCGGCGGTCCGGGCACCGGAACCGTGCCCCCGCCCGCCGCCGTAGCGCCGCCCCTTAACATCGGGCCGGCCGTCGCCGGCACGGCCGCGGCGAGCGAGAACACCTACAACGTCCTCGACATCGCGCTCGCGCCTGGCGTGGCGCCGCCCGTCACCGACATCGCGCGGAACTTCTACACCACCAGTTCGTGCGGCGTGTGCGGTACGGCCTCGATCGAGGCGATCGAGAAGTCGTCCCGGTACGACGTGGCGACGGATGCCGCCTCCGTGCACGCCGCGACCGTGGCAGCGCTCCCGGACGCGCTGCGGGCGGGGCAGGCGGTGTTCGAGAAGACCGGAGGCCTGCACGCCGCCGCCCTCTTCGACGCGACGACGGGTGAGCTCCTGGTGCTGCGCGAGGACGTGGGGCGCCACAACGCCGTCGACAAGGTCGTCGGGTGGGCGCTCCTGGAGGACCGCCTTCCGCTCGAGGGCTCGGTGCTGCAGGTGTCGGGACGGGCCAGCTTCGAGCTGGTTCAGAAGGCGGTGATGGCAGGCATCCCGATCCTGTCCGCCGTGTCGGCTCCGTCGTCGCTCGCCGTCGAGCTGGCCGCCGCCTCCGGGCTCACACTCGTGGGGTTCGTCCGCGGCTCGTCCATGAACGTGTACTCCCGACCGGACCGGATGGTCGTTCCGGACGCGGCGCCGGCCTGACCCTCAGGCGCCGGACGCGGCGAGCTGCACGACGCACCGCGTCGGGTCGCATGAGGGCGCGATCCCCCCGACGCGCAGCGGTCCGCCGGCCTGGGCGAGCACGCTGTCCATGAGGCCGACGTGCACGCCGCACAGCACGCCGCGGTGCGCGGCGGAGGCCGCGTGCGGGCAGGGCGTGAGGTCGACCGTCAGCGCGCGCTCGTCGACGAGGGGGTCGAAGCCCGCGTCGCCCAGGTCCTCCACGAGTGCGTCCAGCTGGTGCAGGGCTTCGGTGCCGAGGTCGGCACCGGAGTCCTCCCCGTACACGCGGCGGAGGAGGTCACCGCGGCGCGCGGCCTCCTCGGCCCGGCGGATCGCCACCGGACTCGACGCCTGCTCCGCGCCCGTCGCCGCCGAGTACAGCACGCGCGGGCGACCGCGCGTGGTGCGCCGTTCGGTCTCGGCGATCACGTAGCCGGCGTCCATCAGCCGCTGCACGTGCTCGCGGACGGTGTTGGCGTGCAGCCCGGTCGCCTCGACCAGCTCGGCGACGGCGCGCCGGGGGCGCTCCTGCAGCAGCCGCATGATCTCGACGCGCGAATAGCTCGAGATCGCGCTGTATCCGCCGGCCATGCCCCCATCTTCCCAGGCTTCCGCCGGCGCCCCCTCCGCGCGCGGCGGACGCCCGGACGCCCGTCAGCCGAGGCGGCCGAAGGTCAGCTCCATCTCCGCCATCTCCATCTCCGCCGTCGCCGCAATGAGGGCGCGCAGCTCCGCGTCGGCTCCCGGGGAGAACTCCTCCGGGCGCTCGGGCGCGATCTCGATGGGCGCGCCTTCGGGTGCCTGCTCGGTCGCGTCGACCTGTTCCGCCCGATCACTGACCCCGTAGCCCGAGGCGGCCGCCGGCAGTGCACTGCGTCGCCACCGCCGCCGGATGAGCCCGGAAACGGCGCTGCCCGCCGGTCTGGGGACGGGCGGGCAGCGTCAGGGCGCCTGGGATCACCGCTGCGGGGTGCGGTTCTCCGCGCTCACCATCCACGAGAGCTGCTCCACCCGCTCGAGGATGGCGTGCAGGATGTCGGCACTCGTGGGGTCTTCGTCGTCGACGTCGTCGTGGACATCGCGGCACGTCGAGGCCACGGCATCCAACCGCTCCGTCATCAGGTCGACGACCTCGGTCGTCGCGATCTCGCCCTGTGGGAACTCCGGCAGGGTGGTGGTCTGCGCGACCTCGTCGCTGCGCCCGTCGGGAAGGGCGTGCAGTGAGCGCATGCGCTCCGCGACGGTGTCGGCGAAATCACGGGCCGCCTCGATGATCTCGTCGAGCTGCAGGTGGGTGTCGCGGAAGTTGCGGCCCACGACGTTCCAGTGCGCCTGCTTGCCCTGCAGGGAGAGCTCGATGAGGTCCACGAGCACCTTCTGCAGGTTCTCGCTGAGCGACTCGGAGGCGGTGAAGCCGCGCTCGGCGTTCTGCTCGGGCGTGAGCTCGGCGCCGGCTCCGCCACGCGCCGTCCGGCGCTTGCTGCGGGCGGCCCCGGAGGAGGTCGTGCTGGTCTTGTCCGTGCTCTTCTTCGCGGTCGTGGTCGCCACTGTCGCTCCGTTTCGTGATCGCCTCTCGCGGGGGACCGGCCGAGTGGGATCCCCGCCGCGCTGGATGCTTCCTCGACGGTAGCCACCGGTCGCCACGCACACCCGGGGATTGCTCTTCGCGTGGCGGCGTGCTAGCAGTGGCGCGTCACCGCCGGTGGCGTGGTGGGATGGAGCCGATGACTTCGCCTGTCCTGCCTTCCGCCGCCGACATCGCTGGTGCCGTGCGCCGCGGCGAGACCACCGCGGTGGCCGTCATCGAGCGGCATCTGCGAGTCATCGCGCGCCGCAACCCCGACCTCAACGCTCTCACTGTCGTCTTCACCGAGCAGGCCAGGGCGACAGCCGCGGAGGTTGATGCCGCGGTCTCGGGACGCCGTGATCCCGGCCCGCTCGCGGGAGTGCCCTTCTCGGTGAAGGAGAACATCGACCTGACCTGGTCGGCGACCACGAACGGCTGGCGCGGCCACGCCGCCGCCGTGCCGCCGCGCGACGCTGCGGTCGTCCGGCGGCTGCGTGCCGCCGGAGCCGTTCCCGTCGGGCGCGGCAACATGCCGGACTTCGGCATGCGGTGGGACACCGACAACGACCTGTTCGGTCGCACGGTCAACCCGTGGAACCCCGGGCGCAGCGTCGGCGGCTCCAGCGGCGGCGACGCCGTCGCCGTGGCGACCGGCATGAGCGCGATCGCGCTCGGAAACGACTTCGGCGGCTCGCTGCGCATCCCTGCGTATGCGACGGGGGCCGTCGGGATGCGCCCGTCGCGCGGGCGCGTTCCACGGGCCGCCGTCCAGGGCCGCCCGGTCGCGCTGACGCTGCAGGAGTTCTCGGTCAACGGTCCGCTGGCCCGCCGGGTCGACGACGTCGCGCTTGCGCTCGGTGTCATGAGCGGGTGGGATGCCGACGACCCGGTGTCGGTCGACGCTCCGCTCGTGCGCGCCGACGCCGTTCCGCGCCGCGTCGGGGTGGTTCGCCGGCCCGGGGGCATCCCGGTCGACCCCGACGTCGCGGTCGGCATCGAACGCGCCGCTGAGGCACTCGCGCCTCCGGGTGGGAGACGGTCGAGCTCGACCCGCCCCTGCTCGAGGAGGCCGCCGTCGTCTGGCGTCGGCTGTCGTGCACCGACATGCTCATCTCGCTCGACCCGGCCGAGCTCGGCCTCCCCCTCGGACGCTCGGCGAC
Source organism: Microbacterium atlanticum (assembly GCF_015277815.1). Lineage (NCBI taxonomy): Bacteria > Bacillati > Actinomycetota > Actinomycetes > Micrococcales > Microbacteriaceae > Microbacterium > Microbacterium atlanticum. Next base: position 2,594,997 of record NZ_CP063813.1, on the reverse strand, counting down.
ACGCTTCCTCCGCGACAGCACCGCGGCGGCGGTGCCCTACGAGACGGCGCGGGAGTACGCCGACGCCTGGGCTCGGCGCGCCGTGATCGCGGCGGAATGGCGGCGCCTGCAGGTCGACGTGCCCCTCATCCTCGGGCCGGTCTCGACCACGCGGATGCGCGAGCCGGACTACGACCTCGGCGGCCCGGCCGCCGCCGACGACGCCTGGCGGGCCCTGTGGCTCACGGTGGCGGCCAACTTCCTGGGGCTGCCGGCGATCGCGCTCCCCACCGGAATGGGCGGCGACGGCATGCCGGCCGGCGTGCAGCTCATCGGCCCGCCGCACGGCGAGGAGGTGGTCCTCGCCGCGGCGCGGGCGGTGGAGGCCGGCGTGAGTCCGGTGGGCGTCGTATCAGCGGCATCCGTCGTCTCTCCCGACTGATGAGCCGAGTGGAGAACCCATGACACCCGCCCCTCCCGCGCCCGTCGCGCTGCCCGATCTGCGCGGGCGCACGGCGCTGATCACCGGGGCGAGTGACGGCGTCGGGGTCGAGATCGCCCGCGGTCTCGCCGCGGCAGGTGCCGACCTCGTGCTCCCGGTGCGCAGCCGCCCGAAGGGTGAGCGCGCGGTGGCGCAGCTGCGCGCCTCGGCGCCGGGCGGACGTATCGAGCTGCGTGATCTGGACCTCGCCCGGCTGGACTCCGTGGCAGCGCTCGCCGCCGACCTCGCCTCCGAGCGCGCGCCGCTGGACATCGTCGTGCTCAACGCCGGCATCGTGCTTCTCGGTGACCGTCGCCGTCGCGAGAGCGCCGACGGGTTCGAGCTGCACTTCCAGACGAACTTCCTCGGGCACTTCGCGCTCACCACCGCGCTTCTGCCGTTGCTGCGTGCACGCGCGGCGCGGGTCGTGGTGCAGCTCAGCCTGGCCGCGGGTGCGGCCCGGGTCGCGTGGGGCGACCTCCAGAGCGAGCGCCGGTACGCACCGCTGCGCGCCTATGCGGCCTCCAAGGTCGCGCTTGGGCTCTTCGGCTACGAGCTGGCACGCCGCACCTCCGGGGACCACGGGCCGCTCACCGTGCACCTCAGTCACCCGGGGATCGTCCCCGGCACCGGGATCGCCCCTGCGCTGCGCGAGCGTGCCCGAGACGGCCGTGCGGCGGCCCTGGCAGAGCGCTGGGGCAACACGCCGGCCGCGGCCGCGCAGCCGGCTCTGCTGGCGGCGGTGACGGATGCTGCGCCCCCGTGCTTCTTCGGGCCCGCGGGTCCGTTCCACCTCGGTGGTCCCGCCGCCTCTCAGCGGCCGTACCGCCGCCTCGCCGATCCGATCGCCGGATCGCGTCTCTGGACCGTCGCCGAGGGACTGCTCACCGGGCGCGCGCCCGCGTCCTGACGGCCGCCGCGCCGCGCGCAAGCACGGGTCAGGGGAACGGCGTCTCCGGCGTCTGCGGCAACGTCGGCTCGGCCGGGTTCGGGGCAAGCGGCTCGTCGGGCCACGGTGCCGGCGGCTCGGTGGGCCGGCCGGGCGACGGGTCGGCGCGCTCCGGTGCCGGCGGGCCGGGCGGCGCCTCTCCGGGGGGAACCTGACCCGGCATGGGCTCGGGGACGGTGGGGTCGCTCATGTCGCTCCTCGGCTCGAAGGGCGGTTGTCACCGCTGTCGTCCTCCCACCCTCGTTCGCGCGCCCGCCCCGAGGGAGGGTCTTGACCGCACCGCGTCGGCGGAGTACCCCGGCCGCGTCAGGGGCGCGGAGCGAACGGGGTGCGTCCGTAGGCTGGAGGTGTGGCATCCGTTCTCAACACCTCGGCGTACCTGTTCACGCGCATCGCCGAGCCCGGCGCCCTGCGGCCGGCGCTGCGCGACCGCGCCGTCGCCGCCGGGCTGAGAGGCACGATCCTGCTGGCGGAGGAGGGCATCAACCTCTTCCTCGCGGGCGATCCCGGCGACGTGCGTGACTTCGTCGGGCACCTGCGGGCCGACCCCCGATTCGCGCGACTGGGTGTCAAGGAGAGCTGGTCCGACGAGCAGCCCTTCGCGAAGATGATCGTCAAGGTCAAGCGCGAGATCATCCGGATGAACCACCCGACGATCCGGCCCGGCGCCGAGCGCGCCCCCGCGGTGGCGCCGGAGACGCTGCGCCGCTGGCTGGACGAAGGGCGCGACGACGCGGGGCGTGAGGTGGTGCTGCTCGACACGAGGAACGCCTTCGAGGTCGACTACGGCGCGTTCGACGGCGCGCTCGACTGGCGCCTCGAGCGGTTCACGCAGTTCCCGGATGCCGCGGCCGTGGCTGCGTCCGAGCTCATGGGCAAGACGGTCGTCAGCTACTGCACCGGCGGCATCCGCTGTGAGAAGGCCGCGCTGTACCTGCGGGAGGCGGGCGTCCAGGCGTATCAGCTCGACGGCGGCATCCTGGGCTACTTCGAGCGCGTGGGCGGGGCCCATTGGAGCGGGGACTGCTTCGTGTTCGACGGGCGCGAAGCCCTCACCCCCGATCTGCGGCCGCGGATGACCGCGACGGCGTCGGGATGACGAGGATCACCGCGCGCTGAGCTGCGCCCGCGGCCGGGCGCGCCGCGGTACGCGAGAAGAGCCGGGGACCGCCCGGCCCTTCTCGCGTCTCGGATCAGTCGAGCCCGTTCTCGGCGAGCCAGGCCGCCGCGATGTCGTCGGAGGACATCTGGTCGACGGTCGACTGCACGTTGAGCGCGACCAGGCCCTCGGGGGTGAGGGCGGCGCTGACCGCGTTGATGACGTCGGCGATCTCGTCGGCGAGGTCGGCGCTCACGACCGGGACGACGTTCGAGGCGAGGAACAGGCCCTCGGGATCTTCGAGCGTGACGAGGTTCTGCGTCTCGATGAGCGGATCGGCGCTGTAGACGTTCGCGACCTGGATGTTGCCGGCGACGAGCTCGTCCACGGTGGTGTCACCGGTCGCCTGGAACGCGACGGTCACGCCGTAGACCTCCTCGAGACCCGACGGACCGTACGGGCGCTCCTCCAGCTCCGGCGCGCCGCCGAGCACGAGTCCGTCGATGCCGGCGAGGTCGGCGATCGAGACGAGATCGTTCTCCTCGGCGAACGCCGCGGTGACGTTGTACGAGTCCTGGTCGGTCGCGGACGACTGGTCGAGCACGGTGATGCCCTCGGGCAGCGCCTCCTGCAGCGCGGCGTAGACGTCGTCCGAGGTCGTGGCGGTGGTGTCGGCGTCGAAGAACTGCAGCAGGTTGCCGGTGTACTCGGGGAACAGGTCGATCGACCCGTCCTCGATCGAGGGCATGTAGGCGTCCCGCTGGCCGATGTTGAAGTTGCGCTCGACCTCGAAGCCCGCGCCCTCGAGCGCCTGCGCGTAGATCTCGGCGATGATCTCGTTCGAGTAGTACGCCTGCGAGCCGACGACGATCGGGCCCGACGTGCCGGTCTCGTCGGCGGTGCCGTCGTCGCCCGTGAGGGGATCGCCTGAGGCGCAGCCGGCCAGCGCGAGGGCGGCGATCGCCGTCGCGCTGAGGGCGAGCGTCAGGCGGGTGCGTGCTGTGGACATGTGGGACCTCCGGTTGTGGTGAGGGTCAGGCGGGCGTGCTCGCGACGGTTCGCGTGCGCGTCCCGGGGGATCGCTGGGGGGACTGGAGTCGTGCGGTGACACCGCGCGGCACGACGAGGCGCTGCAGCACGGCGAAGGCGCCGTCGAGCGCCAGCGCGAGGACGATGACGACGATCGAGGCGCCGAGGATCTGGGGGAAGTCCCGCAGCGGGATGCCCTGGATGATGTAGTAGCCCAGGCCGCCGAGGCCCACGTAGGCGGCGATCGTCACGGTGGCGACGACTTGAAGCGTCGCGATGCGGAGGCCGCCGATGAGCAGCGGCAGTCCGAGCGGCACCTCGATCTTCCAGAGGACCTGCCATGGCGTCATGCCCATCGCGCGACCGGCGTCGATCACCGTGCGGTCGATCGCCTCGAAGCCGGCGTACGCCCCCGCCAGGATCGACGGGATCGCCAGCAGCACGAAGGCCGTGACGGCGGCCTCGGTCTTGAGGGAGACGCCGAGAACGAGGTAGAGCAGGACGATGAGGCCGAGCGAGGGCAGTGCGCGGGCGGCGCCCGACAAGAACACCGCGAACTCCCGGCCGCGGCCGGTGTGGCCGATGGTCCACCCCGCGGGGATCGCGATGACGGCTGCGATGAGCACGGACCCGAACGTGAAGGCGAGATGCTGCGCGATCGCGGTGGGCAGCGGCAGGCCGTTCGGCCACTGGTCGGGCGAGAAGATCCAGGCGAACGCCTCGAGGAAGTAGTTCACACCGTCACCGCCTGCAGAGCGCGCTGGGCACGGGTCGGCCGGCGCCGGTTCCAGGGCATGAGCAGCCTGCCCGCGACGACGAGCAGCAGGTCGATGAGCACCGCGATCACGACCACGGCCACGACGCCGGCGAGCACCTCGGGGATGATGCGTCGCTGGGACCCGTTGGTGAACAGGTAGCCGAGGTTCTGCACGCCGATGAGGATGCCGATGGTGGCCAGCGAGATGGTGGATGACGCCGTCACCCGGAGCCCTGCCAGCAGCACGGGTCCGGCGAGCGGGAAGTCCACGGTCCAGAAGCGCCGCCACGTGCCGAACCCCACGGCGACGGCGGCTTCGCGCGTGACCGGGTCGACCGATGCCAGCCCGTCGGTGACCGAGCGCGTCATGATGGCGACCGCGTAGATCGTGAGCGCGACGACGAGGTTGGCCTCGGAGAGGAGCGGGATGCCGAACGCGGCCGCGAGGACGGCGAACAGGCCCAGCGACGGGATGGTGTAGAGCAGGCCGACCGTGGCCAGCGTGGGCCCGCGAACCGCGGTGTACCGGAACGCCGCCCAGCCGATCGGCACCGAGATGACGAATCCGAGCACGATCGCGATCAGGCTCTGCCTCAGGTGATCGAGCGACAGGCCCCAGATGAGGTCGAGGTTGTCGAGCACCCAGGTCACAGCGCGTCCTCCACCAGCACCCCCTGCGTGCGGCCGGACTCGTCGACCACGACCGCACCGCGGGGCGTCTCTTTGCGGCGCAGCGCCCTGGCGCCCTTCTCCACCCCGATGAAGCTCGCCACGAAGTCGCTCGCCGGGTTCTCGATGATCTCGTCGGGGGTGCCGACCTGGGCGATGTGGGCGCCTTCCTGCAGGATGACGACCTGATCGCCGAGCAGGAACGCCTCGTCGATGTCGTGCGTCACGAACACGATCGTCTTGTCGAGCTCGCGCTGCAGCCGCAGCGTCTCGGTCTGCAGCTCCTTGCGCACGATCGGGTCGACGGCCCCGAAGGGCTCGTCCATCAGCAGGATGTTCGGGTCGACCGCGAGGCCGCGGGCCACGCCGACGCGCTGCTGCTGCCCGCCCGACAGCTGGCTCGGGTACCGCTCCGCCAGCGCCCGGTCGAGCCCCACGACATCCATCAGCTCGAGCGCCCGCCCGCGCGCCGTCCTGCGCGCGACGCCGCTGAGCACGGGCACCGTCGCGATGTTGTCGATCACCGTGAAGTGGGGGAGAAGGCCCGCGTTCTGCAGCACATAGCCGATGCCGCGCCGCAGCTTCACCGGGTCGCGGCGCGCAATCGGCTCGTCGTCGATGGCGATCACGCCGCTCGTCGGTTCGACGAGCCGGTTGATCATGCGCAGCAGCGTGGTCTTGCCGCTCCCGGAGGAGCCGACGAGGACCGTGATCCGGTGCGCGGGGATGAGCAGGCTGAAGTCGTCGACGGCGAGGGTGCCGTCGGCGAAGCGCTTGGAAACCGCGCGGAATTCGATCGCCATGCTGTCCTTTCGGCGGAGTCCAGAAAACCACACCCCGCCGACATCCGGCGCGATGATGCCGGATCTTGACCTTTTCGACCCGGCTGTGCTGCGCGGGCGATAACCCCCGTCCGGTCGCTCGGGACTACCGTGAGGCGCATGACTGCTCGGGAGTACGACCTCATCGTCATCGGCGCGGGACCGGTCGGAGAGAACGTGGCCGACCGCGCGACGCAGGGGGGCCTGTCGGTGGCGGTGGTCGAGAGCGAGCTGGTCGGCGGGGAGTGCTCGTTCTGGGCGTGCATCCCGTCCAAGGCGCTGCTGCGCCCGGCGGCGGCGCTGCGGGCCGCCCGCGGCGTGAGCGGCGCGGCGGAGGCCGTCACCGGCTCGGTCGACGTGGCGGCGACGCTGCGCCGGCGCGATGCGCTGGTGCACGACTGGGACGACACCTCACAGGTCGAGTGGCTCCAGTCGGCCGGCATCGACCTGGTGCGCGGGCACGGTCGCCTGAGCGGCGAGCGCAAGGTCACCGTCGCCGGGGGCGACGGCACCGAGACCGTTCTGTCGGCGCGCCACGCCGTCGCGGTGTGCACGGGCTCGGCGGCGCTGCTGCCCGACATCCCCGGCCTGCGCGAGGTGCGCCCGTGGACGAGCCGGGAGGCGACCGGCGTGCAGCGGGTCCCCGCCTCCCTCGCGATCCTCGGCGGCGGCGTGGTCGGCGCGGAGATGGCGACGCTCTTCACCTCCCTCGGCGCGGCCGTGACGGTGATCGCCCGGTCCGGCCTGCTGCGGGGCCTGGAGCCGTTCGCCGGTGAGGCGGTGGCGCAGGCGCTGACGGATGCCGGTGCCGACGTGCGCGCGGGCGTCGAGGTCGAGCGTGCGAGCCGCGATGCGGACGGTGTCATCCTCGTGCTCTCGGACGGCTCCGACGTGCGTGCCGCCGAGGTGCTGGTCGCCACCGGGCGGGTGCCACGGACCGGCGACGTGGGGATCGAGACCGCCGGGCTGACGCCCGGAGACTGGCTGGACACCGACGACAGCCTCCGCGTGCGCGGGGTGGACTGGCTGTACGGCGTCGGGGACGTGAACCATCGCGCCCTCCTCACCCACCAGGGCAAGTACCAGGCCCGTGCGGCGGGCGACGTGATCGCCGCCCGCGCGGCAGGTCGCGTGCCCGACGACGCGCCGTGGGGCGGCCATATGGCCACGGCAGATCATGCGGCCGTCCCGCAGGTCGTCTTCAGCGACCCCGAGGTGGCGGCGGTGGGGCTCACCGAGGAACGCGCGCGGGCGGCGGGACTCCGCATCCGCGTCATCGATCAGGATCTGGCGCAGCTGGCAGGTGCCAGCGAGCACGCCGACGACTACCGTGGGCGCGCTCGCGTCGTCATCGACGAGGACCGCCGCGTCATCGTCGGAGCGACCTTCGTGGGCCAGGACGTGGCCGAGATGCTCCAGGCCGCGACGATCGCCGTGGTGGGCGAGGTGCCCATCGACCGGCTGTGGCACGCCGTGCCCGCGTACCCCACGATCAGCGAGGTGTGGCTGCGCTGGCTGGAGGCATACGGCCGCGACACCGCGACCGGGTGACGTCCGAGCGGCAACGAGGGCGCCGCGGAGGCGCCGTGCTCACTCCGACGGCGGCGCAGGGTACGGCCGCTCCCGGAGCAGCGTCGCGAGGTGCGCGGCGTTGCGCGCCAGCGTCGCCGTCGCCGAGGCGACCTTCTCCGGCGTCTCGGGCAGGTCCTTGTAGTCCGTCGTGTGCATGGCCTCGCCGTTCCAGTAGACGCCGCCCTGCGACGGGATGCTGTAGCCGACGTCACCCAGCGCCTGGTACAGGTCGGCGGTGATCTTGTGCGCGCCGTCCTCGTTTCCGAGGACCACGGTGACCGCGACCTTGCCGGCGAGGATCACCCGCCCCGCGTCGTCCGTCTCGGAGAGCTCGTTGTCGAGGCGTTCGAGCACCCGCTGCGCGACGCTGGACATGTGCCCCATCCACGTCGGCGTGGCGAACACCAGGATGTCGCTGGCGAGGACCTTCTCGCGGAGCGACGGCCACTGATCCCCGTCACCCATGTCGGCCTCCACGCCCGGCTTCACATCGAAGTCGACGACGCGGATCTGCTCGCCCGAGACGTCGTGCTCGGCCAGCGCGTCGAGCACCTGACGGGTGAGCAGCTCGCAGCTGGATTCGCCGGGAGAGGGCTTGAGGGTGCAGTTGAGGGCGAGTGCGCGCAGCATGGACGGGTCCTTTCGTCGCTTCGCACCCTACGAAGGCTTCGATTCGACCGCGAGGGGTTGACAGTGCGGCGGATCGGCCCTCCCACCCTCCGGGCCGGGTTAACCTGACCGCACTGCAGAGGAGGCGCCCATGAAGCCCGAGCGCGACCCCGTCGGCCCAGGACAGGAGTCGGTGTGGGACTATCCGAGACCGCCGCGCGCGGAACGGGTCGCCCGGCAAGTGCGGATCGACCTCGGGGGCGAGGTGATCGTCGACACCCACGACATCGTGCGAGTCCTCGAGACGAGTCACCCGCCCGTCTACTACCTGCCGATCGCCGCCTTCGCCCCCGGCGCGCTGACGCCGGGGGAGGGCTCGTCGTTCTGCGAGTTCAAGGGCGGGGCACGCTACTTCGACGTCCGGGGCGGAGGCGAGACCCGGCCGCGCGCCGCGTGGACCTATCCGCGCCCGGCGGCGGGGTACGAGCAGCTTGCCGACCGGGTGGCGGTGTACGCGCGCGACATGGATCGCTGCACGGTCGACGGCGTCGAGGTCGTGCCGCAGCCTGGTCGTTTCTACGGCGGCTGGATCACCCCCGACATCGTCGGGCCCTTCAAGGGGGCTCCCGGTTCGCTGGGGTGGTGATGGTTCCCCGCCCTCGGTGCGGGGTCGAGGGCGTTCGTCGCCCGATCGCACAGCGAACGCCCAGCTCCACACCTTGTTCAGCGATATATCGGTATGTATCGTCAGGCTATCGGCAGACGCTCGTGAGGAGACGGCGATGAGTGCTTCATTCCCCAATTTCGGTTCCCGTCCCGGAGGTCAGGGTCAGGGCGGTGGACTGCCCAGCAGCCTCTGGGACGCGATGGACCAGCTGCGCGATGCCTTCGAGAAGGGGTTCTCGCCGCGCGTCGCGAAGGGTGACGTCCGCGCCGCGGTGCTTGCCGTCCTTGCGGAGAAGCCCATGCACGGCTACCAGATCATCCAGGAGATCGAGACCCGCAGCGACGGCGCGTGGAAGCCCAGCCCCGGCTCGGTGTATCCGACGCTCCAGCTGCTCGCCGACGAGGGGCTGGTGGCTGCGGAGGAGTCCAACGGCAAGAAGACCTACTCGCTGACGGAGGCCGGTCGTGCCGAGGCGTCGTCTTCGGCCGGCGACAGGTCGGCGCCGTGGGAGTCCTTCACCGCTCGCGACACGGGTCGCACGTCGGCGCTTCCCAAGGCGGGCGCCAAGCTCGCTCAGGCGGCGGCACAGGTCGGCCGCAGCGGCACGCCGCAGCAGGTCGCCCAGGCCGTCGAGGTCCTGGACGAGGCGCGGCGTAAGCTCTACTCGATCCTGGCCCAGGACTGACCGCCCGCGGCGTGCGCACCGACGCCGGCCCGAGCCCGCGGGTTCGACGGGGCGTGCGATCCCGGGCGATCGGGATCGCAGGCACCGCGATCTAGGAGATTCGATGGCCGACGTCGGGAACACGCGCGCCCGCTACCGCAGGATCCTGCGGTTCGCCGGACGTTACATGGTCCAGGCGTGGTGGTACGAGCGGTTCCTGCCGCGGCTCGGCCTGGGCGCGCTCGCCGCCCGTGGGCGCGCCCGGCGCCTGCAGAACATCGCGCGCCGGTTCCATGTCCTGGCCGTGCAGTACGGCGGCCTCATGATCAAGGTCGGCCAGTTCCTCTCATCGCGGCTGGACGTCCTTCCCCCCGAGATCACGAAGGAGCTCGAGGGCCTTCAGGACGAGGTGCCGCCCGTCGCCTTCCCCGCCATCCGCGCGCTCGCCGAGGCCGAGCTGGGCCTGCCGCTGGAGCGGGCCTTCGCGTGGGTCGACGAGACGCCGGTCGCGGCGGCATCCCTCGGGCAGGCGCATCGCGCCCGCCTGACGAGTGAGGACGCCGCCCAGGCGGGATCCGGCGACGTCGTCGTGAAGGTGCAGCGGCCGGGCATCGAGGCGATCGTCGACGTCGATCTCGCGGCGCTGCGTCGCGTGGCGGCGTGGCTCGACCGGGTGCAGGTCGTGCGCGACCACGTCGACCTGCCGGCGCTGCTGGAGGAGTTCGCCCACACCAGCCGGGAGGAGATCGACTACCTCCACGAGGCGCAGAACGCGGAGCGGTTCGCTGCGGACTTCGCCGGCGACGCGCGCGTCGCCGTGCCCGATGTCGCGTGGGAGCGGACCACGCGGCGCGTGCTGACGCTGCAGGACGTCACCGCCATCAAGATCAACGACGTCGACGGGCTTCGTGCCGCCGGCATCGACCCCGCCCGGGTGGCCGTCGAGTTCGCGAACGTCATGTTCGATCAGCTGTTCTCGCACGGCTTCTTCCACGCCGATCCGCATCCGGGGAACATCTTCGTCACCCCCCTTCCGCGTACCGACGGCGGCTCGGGTCAGCGGTTCACCCTCACCTTCATCGACTTCGGGATGATGGGTGAGGTCCCCGACCGGCTGCGTCACGGGCTGCAGCAGCTCATCATCGCGGTCGCGTCCCGCAACAGCGCGAAGATGATCGAGAGCATCCGCGACGTCGGCGTCCTCCTCCCCTCCGCCGACACCGGCGAGCTGGAGCGCGCGATGACCGCGCTGTTCGCCCGCTTCGGCGGCATGGGCTTCGCCGAGCTGCAGAAGGTCGACCCGCGGGAGTTCCAGGCCTTCGCCACGGAGTTCGGCGACGTCGTGCGATCGCTGCCGTTCCAGCTGCCCGAGAACTTCCTGCTCATCATCCGGGCCGTCTCGCTCACCAGCGGGATGTGCAGCTCGCTCGACCCGGCGTTCAACGTCTGGGATGCCGTCGAGCCGTACGCCGATCGCCTCATCCGCGACGAGCGCGGCAACGCGGTTCAGGCCGTCGCCCGTGAGACGGCCGCCACCGCGGTGGTGATGGCGCGACTGCCCCGACGGCTCGACGACGTGATCACGCGCGTGGAGAACGGGCGTCTCGTCGCCGATGCGCCCAAACTCGACCAGCGGCTGCGACGCCTGGAGCGCATGGGACGACGCGCGATCTCGGCCGTGCTCTTCGCCGCCCTGCTGATCAGCGGTGCGGTGCTGCGCGCCGAGGACCTGTTCGTGGGAACGGTGTTGATGATCGGGTCGGTGATTCCGCTGCTGCACACGCTGTTCGCCGGCTTCGCCGGGCGCCCGGGGCGCGGCGACTGAGGCCACCCGCTACGGTGGCACCGAGGATCGCTTTGGGGGGCCTGGTGGTGGGAGCGGTGGTGCTGCGGGTCGCGGACCTGCTGGTGCAGCTCGCCCTCATCGGCGTCGGCCTCGCGATCCTCCTCGCGGAGGATCCGGATCACACCGTGGACGCGTTGGCGCTGTGGTGTCTCATCGGCGGCGTGTACTGGCTGGCGTCCGTGATCGCGGTGGCGATCAGCGTGCGCCGGTCCGAGATCGCGGCGCCCCGGTGGCTCGGGCGGCTCGACCTGCACCCCGCGGTCGCCGTCGTCAGCGTCGTGGCGACGTTCCTGGCGAGCACCGTGGGGCTCGTCGCGGCGACCGAGATCCTCATTCTCCGCGACGATCCGAACTGGGCCGGCTGGGTCGAGCCGGTGGCGATCTCGGCGATGCTGCTGTCGTGGGCGCTGTACCACTGGGGGTTCGCCCGCATCTACCACCGGCGCTACCGGATCGCGAAGCCCCCGCCGCTGGTCTTCCCGGGGACGGCGGCGCCGCGGATCGCCGACTTCGTCTACTTCTCGTTCACGAACGCGACGAACTTCTCCGTCTCGGACGTGCAGGTCATGACGACGCGGATGCGCTGGACGGTGGTCTGGCACACGGTGACGAGCTTCTTCCTGAACGCGCTGATCATCGTCCTCGCCTTCAGCACGATCATCAACGGCTGATTCAGCCGGCCGCCGAGTAGCCTCCGTCGTCCGCCGGGCGCGCCGTGATGACCGGTTCGATGTCCAGCGTCAGGTCGATGATCGCGCGGAGGAGGCCGCCCATCGTCGTCGAGCGCAGCAGCAGCTGGCGGTCCAGCTCGCCCAGGGGCGCGAGGGCGGCCAGCTGCCAGGCGGCCTCGACCGGATCGTCCGACAGCGGGGTCGCGGCATCCCACCGCACGGCCTCGAGGCTGTCGGACGCGGCATCGCTGGCCCGGGCCACCACGCGGCGCACGATGGCCTCGGCCTCGCGGCGGAGCGCGGTCAGGGCGTCGTCCCACTCCAGCTCCGGCACGCCGGTGACCCGGGCACGTGGATGCGGGTCGTCGTCGAGCCATTCCGCGACCTCGAACCGACCACCCCCGACAGCGACGGCGTACATCGCCTCGTTCGCCGCCTCCACCCGGATCAGCCGCGCGAACGTCCCGATGCCGGTGCGCACGTCGCCGCCCCCGACCTCGCGCCCCCGCTCGATGAGCACGACCCCGAAACGCGGGTCCACCTCGTCCAGCAGCCTGCCGAGCATCGTCAGGTAGCGAGGCTCGAAGATGCGCACGAGGAGCGGCGTGTGGGGGAACAGCACGCTTCCCAGCGGGAACATCGCCACTTCGCGCATGGTCTCAGTCAAGCACGCACCCGGTCCCGCCCGGCCGTTCTGCCCGAACCCGCTCCCGACGGCCGGGGCCTGCCTAGACTTCGACCACGGGCATCCGTCCGCGGTGCGCCCGACCGACGAGTGAGGAGCGGCGATGCAGCTGGGAATGGTGGGCCTCGGCCGGATGGGTGGGAACATCGTCCGGCGTCTGATGCGCGACGGTCACGAGTGCGTGGTGTACGACGTCAGCCCTGATGCCGTCGCGACGCTCGCCGGCGAGGGGGCGGTAGGGGCCGCAAGCCTTGCCGACCTGGTGTCGAAGCTGGCCGCGCCCCGCGCGGTGTGGCTCATGATCCCGGCGGGACTGACGGGCAAGGTCGTCGACGAGGTGGCGGCCCTGCTCGAGCCGGGCGACATCGTCATCGACGGCGGCAACTCCAACTACCGCGACGACGTACGGCGCGCGGTCGCGCTGCAGCCCACCGGCGTCCACTACGTCGATGTCGGCACGAGCGGCGGCGTGTTCGGCCTGGAGCGCGGCTACTGCCTCATGGTGGGCGGGCCCGACGAGGCGTTCCAGCGTATCGAGCCGATCCTGCGCACCATCGCGCCGGGCAGCGGCGAGGCATCGCGCACGCCCGGACGCGAGGGCGACTTCGCGCCCGAGGAGCTGGGCTATCTGCACTGCGGACCGTCGGGGGCCGGGCACTTCGTGAAGATGGTGCACAACGGCATCGAATACGGCGTCATGGCCGCCCTGGCGGAGGGGCTGAACATCCTCGAGCACGCCGATGCGGGTGTCCAGGAGGCGGAGCACTCCGCCGAAGTGGCGCCGCTGGAGGAGCCGGAGTTCTACCAGTTCACGATCGACACGCCCCGGGTCGCCGAGCTGTGGCGACGGGGCTCGGTGATCTCCTCGTGGCTTCTGGATCTGACGGCGGCCGCGCTGCACGGGAATTCGACGCTCGACGGCCTCGCGGGCCGTGTGTCGGACTCGGGTGAGGGCCGGTGGACGGTCAAGGCGGCGGTCGACACCGGCGTCCCCGCCCCGGTGCTCGCGGCCTCGCTGTTCGAGAGGTTCGCCTCGCGCGACGAGGACCGCTTCGCCAACCAGGTGCTCTCGGCCATGCGGCTGCAGTTCGGCGGCCACCAGGAGCTCCCGGCCGGCGACGTCCTCGAGGCGGGCGGGCGGAAGTCCGAGTCGTCCGCGCATGGGCAGTCGCAGACAGCCGAGGACGCGGTTTGACGAAGGTCGACCTGAAGCGGACGATTCCCTCGTACACCGCCCGCCGGGGCGTGTTCGAGGTGGTCGAGGTGCCCGCGCTGCGGTATCTCATGGTCGACGGCTACGGCGATCCCAACACCTCCGCCGACTATGCCGACGCGGTCGCCGCGCTCTACGGCGTGTCGTATCGCATCAAGTTCCTCAGCAAGTCAGAGCTCGACCGCGACTACGTCGTCATGCCGCTCGAGGGGCTGTGGTGGTCCGATGACATGGAGACGTTCACGACCTCGCGCGACAAGTCGAGGTGGAGCTGGACGATGATGATCCTCGTGCCCGAGTGGATCGACGAGGCCGACGTGGAGCGCGCCCGCCGGTCCGTGGCCGACAAGGGCGGCACGCCTGCCGTCTCTTCGCTCCGGCTGGCAGAGCTCGCCGAGGGGACGTGCGTCCAGACGCTGCACATCGGCTCGTACGACGACGAGGCGCCGGTGCTGGCCGAGATGCACGACCGGTTCATCCCGTCGCGGGGACTGCGCATGACCGGACGTCACCACGAGATCTACCTCGCCGACCCGCGGCGGTCGGCTCCGGAGCGGCTGCGCACGATCCTGCGTCAGCCGGTCGAGCCCGTCGAGCCGACGGTGCCGGTCGAGCCGGTCGCGGACGACGGGGCGTAGACGAGCGGATGCCGCACCCCGGCCGGGGTGCGGCATCCGCTGTCCGTCGCGCCGGCGTCAGCGCGGAACGTCACCGCGCCAGGCGCCCGTCTCGCGCGGCGCCTTCTCGATGAACTCCTTGAAGTTCTCGAGATCCTTCTTCACGGCGTGCTTGCCGGCGCCGACGAGAGAGCCGAGCTTCTCGATCGCATCGGTCGGCTCCCAGTCGATCTGCACCGTCACGCGGGTCTTGTCCTCGTCCAGCTTGTGGAACGTCACCACGCCGGCGTGGGCGGTCTCGCCGCCGGTGCTGCGCCACGCGACGCGCTCGTCGGGATGCTGCTCGGTGATCTCGGTGTCGAACTCCCGCTCGAAGGGTCCGATCTTCACCTTCCAGCGGTTGTGGGTGTCGTCGATCTGGGTGATCGACTCCACCTCCTCCAGGAAGTGCGGGAAGCTCTCGAACTGGGTCCACTGGTTGTACGCCATCGTGACGGGCACGTCGACGTCGATGGTCTCGATGATCTGCGTCATGGTTCCAGCGTGCGCGGCGCACGCGACGCGGCGCACCCTCTTGACGAACGGCGGGCATCGCCCTATGGGGTCGCCGGACGCTGACTGCGCCCGAAAAGCTGGCGGATGTGCGCACTCTTCTGGTACTGCTGGTGGTCAGCGGCCCGATGGAGGGCCGCTCCGTGACCTCTGGGGTGGGGAGAGCGCATGCGAGGACGAGTGAAGATCGCCGCGATCGGGGCAGCCGCCGGAGTGGCGATCGCGGTCGCGCTGGCCGTGTCGCCAGCGTCGGCCGCGAAGCCCGGCGGCGGCGGAGGTGCCGTCACGACGGCGTACTCGTGCGCCACCTTCGAAGGGCTGACGTCGACGCAGTCGTCCGTGGTCTACAGCGGTGTCGGGCTGCGGGCGGGGGAGTCGATCACCGCGCGGGTGTCGCCTGCCGGGGCAGGCGACCAGATCAGTCTTAGCATGTCGACCGGACTGTCGTTCACGTTCTACGCGGCGGACGCATCGCAGGGCATCACCTTCGTGGCTCCCGCGAACGGGTCGTACAGTCTGGGCTGGAGCCTGCTGCCGGCGGGCACAGCGCCCGCGGCGGTCACGTGGACGTTCGACTGTTCGAGCGCGTCCGGCGGCGGCACGACACCCGTCCCGTCCGATGCCGACAGGGATGGCGCACCGGACACCGCCGACGCGTGCCCGGGCACCGTCCTGCCCGACGCGGTCAGCAAGCCCCTCGCCGGCCGGTACTTCGCCGACCGCGCGGGGCAGTTCATCGACGGAACCGGCCGCAGCGCCGGCGTGACGGTGGTCGACGCCGGCGGCTGCTCGACGCTGCAGATCGCGAAGGCGCTGCGACTGAGTGCGAAGGACTCCAAGTCGGGGATCCCGCTCACGACGCTCACGGCGTGGGCTTCGTCGCACTGACATGACGGATGCCGCGGCCTCGGGCCGCGGCATCCGATCCCGGTCACGTCACGCGGTGGCGTCGGCGCGCTTGGGCAGCACCCACCCGGCCCGCGGGAAGTGGCAGGTGTACCCGTTCGGGATGCGCAGCAGGTAGTCCTGGTGCTCGGGCTCGGCCTCCCAGAACGGCCCCGCGGGCTCGATTGTGGTGACAGCCTTGCCGGGCCACAGACCCGAGGCGTCGACATCGGCGATGGTCTCGCGCGCGACCTGCTCCTGCTCGGGCGTCAGGGGGAAGATGGCCGAGCGGTAGCTCGTGCCGATGTCGTTGCCCTGGCGGTTCAGCGTCGACGGGTCGTGGATCTGGAAGAAGAACGCGAGGATGTCGCGATACGAGGTCTTCGTGGGATCGAAGACGATCTCGACAGCCTCGGCGTGACCCGGGTGCTTGCGGTAGGTCGCGTGCGCGTTCTCGCCGCCGGTGTACCCGACGCGGGTGGCGAGCACGCCGGGCTGGCGGCGGATGAGGTCCTCCATGCCCCAGAAGCAGCCGCCGGCGAGGACCGCCGTCTCGGTGCCCGGGGTGCGGGTGATCTCGCCGGTGTCGAAGGGACCGCTGGTCATGATGCGTGCTCCTGGTTCTCGGTGGTGAAGAGGTGTCGGTAGGCCCCGTAGCCCTCGTCCTCGAGTGACGATGCGGGCACGAAGCGCAGTGCAGCCGAGTTCATGCAGTATCTCAGCCCGCCGGCCTGGCGGGGGCCGTCGCGGAAGACGGGGGGTTCTGCGGTACTCGATGCTCACGATTCCTCCTGAAGCGACGCAGCTGGCTGCGGCGTCACTGAGGAGAACGGATGCCGCGCCCGTTTTGGTCCCGCCAACCTGGGAGCGGGCTAGGAGTTCCCCGGCCGGCACCCCGTCGCGTCGCCGCAACGACGGAGATCACCGGAAACGCGGTCGGATGCGCCGCATCGGTCCGACGTTGCGGTGATCTCCGACATCCTGGCGCGGCGGGGCGAGAATCGGGGGATGGCGACCAGGCTCCTCCTCATCTCCGATACCCACATCCCGGGGCGGGCTCGCCGTCTGCCCGACGCGGTGCTGCGGGCGGCGGACGCCGCAGACCTCGTGATCCACGCGGGCGACTGGGTGGCGGCATCCGTCCTCGACGAGCTCGCACAGCACGCGGAGGTGTTCGGCGTCTGGGGCAACAACGACGGCCCCGACGTGCGGGCCCGGCTCTCTGAGGTCGCCCGCCGCACGATCGACGGCGTGCGGGTGGCGGTCGTCCACGAGACCGGGGATGCCCGCGGCCGGGAGCTGCGGATGGACGCGGCCTTCGCCGGCGCCGACGTGCTGGTGTTCGGCCACAGCCACATCCCCTGGGACACCGTGACGCCGGGTGGGATGCGGCTGCTCAACCCCGGATCGCCGACGGACCGTCGCCGTCAGCCCGCGCACACCATGATGACGGCGACCCTGGATTCCGGCGCGGTGGGTGAGGTGGTGCTGGCGGAGATCAGTCCTCGAGGAGCCTGACCCGCGCCACGAGGAGGCCGGCGGTCAGTCCTCCCAGTCCGCCGGCGGCCATGTCGCCGATGGTGTCCTGGTAGGCGACGAAGATCTCGTCCGAGATGAACCGCCAGCCGATCCACTCCAGCATCTCCCACACCGCGCTGAGGGCGAGGCCCAGCGTCGTGACGATGAGGACGGGCGTGCCGCGGCGCGTCCCGGGGTCGCCCGGCAGGGGCACGAAGCCGAGCCGCGCCAGCAGCAGGTACCCCATGGCGGCGAGCACGCCGGTGCACGCGAAGTGGACCACCAGGTCCCACCCGGGCACGGTTTCGTAGAGGAGGAGGACGTTGCTCCAGGCCGCGACGAGCACGGTGACGCAGAACGCGATGTCGAAGCCGGGTCGCACCCCGACGAAGCGCGGCAGGACGAGGCCGATGAGCGTGAGGGCGAGCACTCCGGCCGCGGCGGGCGTCCACCAGACGAATCCCGCGATGACGCTGAGCGGTCCCAGCACCCGGACGGCGTCGGCGAGCCACTCCGCCGCGCCCTGCGGGCGCCGGAGGAAGCGGCGGATCACTGCGCACCGCCCGTGGCGGGGAGGGCCACCACGGCCTGGACCGGCAGGTGGTCGGACGGCCACACCTCCTCGTGGCGGAAGTCGTTGATCGCCGCCCGCTGCACCGCGACGTCCGCGGTCACGACGATCCAGTCGATGCGCGGCCGGTCCGGTCGCGGGGCGCGGTAGTTCGCGAAGGTGCCGACGGATGCCGTCACGCGCTGCTCCGCGGCCGTCCAGGCGTCCCGGAGGGACGCGTCCGCGAGGAGCGCCCGAAGGGTGCGCGACCCCTCTCCGGCGTTGAGGTCGCCGGTGAGGATCGCGGGGCCCCGGGTGAGCATGGCCTGGAGGGCCTCGACCGAGCGGATGCGCGATCGGGGCGAGAACGGATCGAGGTGGGTGTTGACCGCCGTGAACGCGAGACCGGTGACCCGGTCGCGCAGGCGCGCCTCCACCGCGATGCGCGGGATGAAGTTGCCCCATGACCGGGAGCCCGGCTCGCGGGAACGCTCGGACAGCGCCGTCTGCTCCCACTCGACGAGCTCGAGCCGCTCGGCGTCGAAGAACAGCGGACACCCCTCACCGCTGCCTCGCGGGCCGTGCCCGCGACCGACGAAGCGGTAGCGCCCGCCCAGGGCGTCCCGCATCGCTGCGGCCTGATCCGGCAGCACCTCCTGGGCGCCGAGGATCGTCGGCTGCTCGGTGCGCAGGAGAGCACGGACGGCCGCGGCGCGGTGGCGCCAGCGATCGGCTCGCCGCCACGACGTCCCGTTCATCCGCCGGCGGACGTTGAAGGTCATCACGTGGATCGCCGGGCCGTCGACCGGGCCGATCAGCGGTCCGGTCCCGCGCCGTCCAGCGGGCGTCGACGGTCGATTCTGCATCGCTCACGGTAGGCAGATCCGGCCTCCCCGACGCAAGTCCTTGCGCACCCCGGCGTGCGCCCCTCAGGCGCCGCCCAGCCCGCCGCTCAGCCGTCCGTGGAACGAGGCGGCCGCGTCGCTCATCCCCTCGAGCTGCACGTGGATGCCGCGCTGCTGGTACTTGGTGACGATGGCATCCAACGCGGCGACGGTCGAGGCGTCCCACACGTGGGTCCGCGAGAGGTCGATGACCACGCGTCGCGGATCGGACGCGTAGGCGAACTGGGTGGTGAGGTCGTTGCTCGACGCGAAGAAGAGCTCGCCGTCGACCCGGTAGCGCGCGGTGTCGCCGTCGAGGGTGCGCGTGACGGTCGTGAAGTGCGCCACCCGCCGGGCGAACAGCGCCATGGCCGCCAGCACGCCGAGGATCACGCCGACGGCGAGGTTGTGCGTCCACACGGTCGCGATGACAGTGATGAGCATGACAGCGGTCTCGCTCAGCGGCATGCGTTTCAACGTGGACGGCTGAACGCTGTGCCAGTCGAACGTCATCACCGAGACGGCGATCATGACGGCCACCAGCGCCGCCATCGGGATCAGCCCCACGATGTCGCCCAGCACGACGACCAGCACCAGCACCCACACGCCGGCGAAGAACGTCGAGATGCGCGTGCGTCCTCCGGACGTCTTGACGTTGATCATGGTCTGGCCGATCATCGCGCATCCACCCGTGCCGCCGAAGAAGGCGGCGGCGATGTTGGCCACCCCCAGGCCCCACGCTTCTCGGGTCTTGCGCGAGTGGGTGTCGGTGATGTCGTCGACGAGCTTCGCGGTCATGAGCGACTCGAGCAGGCCCACCAGCGCGGCGGCGAACGCGTAGGGCGCGACGATCCGCAGGGTCTCGATCGTGAGCGGCACGTCGGGGATCAGCAGCTCGGGAAGGCTGCGGGGAAGCTCGCCCTGGTCGGCGACGTTCGGGACAGCAGACAGGCCGAAGACCACCACGGCGGCGGTCAGCACGACGATCGCGATCAGGGGAGCCGGAACCGCGCGGGTGATCCGCGGCCAGAGCGCCAGGATCACGATCCCGGCGCCGACGAGGACGTACACCGCCCACGGAACGTCGATCAGCTGCGGCAGCTGCGAGAGGAAGATGAGGATCGCGAGGGCGTTGACGAAGCCCACCATGACGCTGCGCGGGATGAACCGCATCAGCCGCGCCAGTCCCAGCACCGCGAACAGCACCTGGATCACACCCGCCAGCACGATCGTCACGATGAGGTAATCGGGCCCGTGCTCGCGCGCGACCGGAGCGATCACGAGCGCGACAGCGCCGGCGGCCGCGGTGATCATCGCCGGGCGACCCCCGGTGAACGCGATCACGACGGCGAGGATGAACGACGAGAAGAGTCCGACGCGCGGATCCACGCCCGCCACCACCGAGAACGCGATCGCCTCCGGGATGAGGGCGAGCGCTACCACCAGCCCGGCGACGACCTCGCGCGTGAGCAGGCGGGGCCGGCGCAGCGCCTGCCCCACGGTCGGCTCGATGCGGTAGCGGTCGGGGGACTCGGCGGCGGCCACGGCTGCTCCTCACGTCGTGCGCACGAGCGAGCGCCCGGAAGTCTGCGGAAACGGGATGCCGCGGACAGGCGCAGCCTCCATGACTCTAGCCCCGCACATCGCCGTGTCCCGTCGATCTATCCGACACCGGGCCCGATCTCAAGAGGCTCCCCACCGGAGGACAAGCACGGCAGACTCGCGGAATGGTCTTCATCGGCTTCCACGCGTCCCACGAGCAGATCCTTCCCAGCGACCTGCTGACCGCCGTGCAGCGGGCAGAGTCCGCCGGGTTCGACGGCGCGATGTGCTCCGACCACCTCGCGCCGTGGAACCCCCGGCAGGGCGAGTCGGGCTTCGCCCTGAGCTGGCTGGGCGCCGCGCTCGCCCGCACGGAGTTCTCCATCGGGATGGTCAACGCCCCCGGGCAGCGCTATCACCCGGCGATCGTCGCACAGGCGTTCGCGACGCTCGAGGAGATGTTCCCCGGCCGCTTCTGGGCGGCGCTCGGCAGCGGTGAGGCGATGAACGAGCACGTCACCGGCGACCCCTGGCCGCCCAAGGACGTGCGGACGACCCGCCTCGGCGAGAGCGTCGACGTCATCCGCCGCCTTCTCGCCGGCGAAGAGGTCACCCATGAGGGTCTCGTCACGGTGCACCGTGCGCGCATCTGGAGCCGACCGGTGACGCCGCCGCCGCTCCTGGCCACGGCGGTGAGTCCCGAGACGGCGGGCTGGGCGGCCTCCTGGGCGGACGGTCTCGCCACCGTCGCCCAGGCTCCGGATGCGCTCGAGCGGGTCGTCGACGCGTACCGCTCCCGTGGCGGAGCCGGCCCGTGCGTCCTGCAGGTGCACGTGAGCATCGCCGAGACGGATGCCGAGGCGTACGCCATCGCGAAGGACCAGTGGCGCAACGGGCTGGTATCTCCGCCGCTGGCGTGGGACCTCGAGCAGCCCGAGGACTTCGACGCCGCCGTCGGGGAGGTGGATGAGGCGAAGCTCCGTCAGGCGGTGCTGATCGACCCTGACCCGGTCGCGCTCGCCGAGCGCATCGGTGCCCTCGTCGATATCGGGTTCGACCGCGTCTACGTGCACCACGTCGGCCGCGATCAGTCCTCCTTCCTGGATGCCGCCGAGTCCGGCATCCTTCCCCGACTCCGGGAGATGCGATGAAGATCACCGACACCAGCGACCTGTGGTGGAAGAACGCGGTCATCTACTGCCTCGACGTCGAGACCTTCCTCGATGCGAACGGCGACGGGGTGGGCGACATGCGCGGTCTCGCCCAGCGCATCGACTACCTCGCCCAGCTCGGGGTGACCTGCCTGTGGCTCATGCCCTTCTACCCGTCGCCGGACCGCGACGACGGCTATGACGTCACCGACTTCTACGGCGTCGACCCGCGCCTGGGTGACCACGGCGAGTTCGTCGAGATGATCCGCACCGCGAACGACCGCGGGATGCGGGTGATCGTGGACCTGGTCGTCAACCACACCTCGGATCGGCATCCATGGTTCCTCGCAGCCAAGCGGAGCGTCAACTCGCCCTACCGCGACTACTACATCTGGCGCGACGACGCCCCGCCCAAAGAGCAGAAGAACGCGGTCTTCCCGGGTGAGGCGGACGGGATCTGGACGAAGGACGAGGCGTCCGGTCAGTGGTACCAGCACAGCTTCTACGAGCACCAGCCCGACCTGAACATCGCCAACCCCGCGGTGCGCGACGAGCTGGCCCGCGCGATCGGATTCTGGCTGCAACTGGGCGTGGCGGGGTTCCGGGTGGACGCGGTGCCGTTCTTCCTCGAGATGCCCCCCGGCACGCAGATCCAGGATCCGCATGAGCTGCTGCGAGACTTCCGGCGCTTCCTGCAGCGCCGGTCGAGCGAGGCCATCCTGCTCGGCGAGGTCAACCTGCCGTACGAGGAGCAGGTGGCGTACTTCGGCGGCGACGACGCCAACGAGCTGTCGATGCAGTTCGACTTCGTCGCGATGCAGGCCTTCTACCTCTCGCTCGCCCGCGAGGACCCCGCGCCGCTGGTCGAGGCGCTGTCGTCACGCCCGTCCCTGCCGGTCGAGGTGCAGTGGGCGAACTTCCTGCGCAATCACGACGAGCTCACCCTCGACAAGCTGTCGGACGAGGAGCGGGACGAGGTGTTCGAGGCGTTCGCGCCCGACGAGCGACAGCGGGTGTACGGACGGGGGATCACCAGGCGGCTGCCCCCGATGCTCGGCGACCCGCGCCGCATCCGGATGGCCTACAGCCTGATGTTCACCCTCCCCGGCACTCCCGTGCTCTTCTACGGCGAAGAGATCGGCATGGGCGAGAACATCGACATCCCCGGCCGGAACGCGGTGCGCACGCCGATGCAGTGGACCTCGGAGAAGAACGGCGGGTTCTCGCAGGCGGCTCCGTCGCGCCTGGTGGCTCGCCCTCCGGGTGACGGCTACGCTCCCGCTCACGTCAACGTGGCCGATCAGATCGAGGATCGCGCGTCGCTCCTGCACTTCTTCCGAGATCTCATCTCGCGCTACCGCATCTCGCCCGAGCTGGGCTGGGGCGACTTCGAGGTGCTGGATCAGCCGGTCGCGTCGATCCTCGTGCACTCGCTGCGGGCCGACATCGGCCGGATGGTCGCGATCCACAACTTCGCCGGCGTCCCGGCCACCACCCGGTTCGCTCTCGCCGACGAGCCGGAAGGGGCGACTCTGGTGGATCTGCTCGGGTCGGACCGCATGCCCCTCGATGACCGCGGCCGCGTGGAGCTGGAGGTCCCTGCCTACGGCTACCGGTGGCTGCGGGTGTCGCGGCCGGGGGACGGGCGGGTCTCGTAGCCCGCCGGGCGGACGGCGCGCATGACGTGCCGGGACCACCGCACGGGCGGGAAGTCCCGAGGGAAGTGGACCACCACGGTCCGCAGCCCGCGCCCCACGCGGCGCGCGAAGTCGCGACCGCTCGTGAACGGCCGCATCGACATCCCCATCCGCGCCCGCGGCAGGAAGCGGATGCGTCCGCGCTCGCCCAGGTGGAAAGCGAGATCCATGTCGTCGTGCAGCTCCGCGTCGTCGCGGTGGACGCGTGAACGGATGCCGCACCACGCGTCGCGTCGCATGCCGAGGTTCGATCCGAACAGCGGGAGATGGCCGAGCGTCGGCGTCATGACCGCGGCGTACGCTCCCAGGTAGACGGCGGCGAGCAGGTGGCGCAGTCTCGGCGGGCCGTCGATGAAGCGGGCTCCGCCGGTGAAGGCGACCACGTCCGGGCGTGCGGCGAAGGCCTCGCTCATCGCGCTCACCCAGGTGGGGTCGGGGATGCAGTCCGCGTCGAGCCGCAGGATCAGCTCTCCCGTGGCGGCGTCGTACCCGGCCGCGCTCGCGGCGGGGATGCCCGGCGTCGCGCACCGTTCCAGACGGGCGCCGAAGGCGCGTGCGACGCCGGCAGAGGCATCCGTCGATCCGTTGTCCACGACCACGACCTCGTCGGGTGCGAGGGTCTGACGCGCGAGTGCTTGCAGGCAGCGTGCCAGCTCGGTGTCATCGTCCTTGACCGGGATGACGACCGAGATGCGTGGGGCGTTCGACATGCGCATATTCCATCGGAGTGCGCCGGGGGCCAGAAGGGACTTGACCCCGGCCGGCCGGATGGGGGGCTGCGCGCCGAGGTCTCCGTCGGGCGGAATGCGATATCAGTGCGCTGTGTCGGATGTCAAGGGCAAGATGAACCCCACACGGCAACATACGCTTGCAGGGCAGGCAAGCAAGACAGCGCGGGGCGGTCGAGCTTCGGCGTTCGGGTCGCCGTCCAGTCTCCCGTAGTCGCGCGATGGTCCCGGTGGGAGGGCTACCCACCGGGACCATCCTTGCTCTGCGCGCCGGGTCGGCGCCGGCCGGCTCAGTACCAGCCGACGGACTGCGAGTGCCCCCACGCGCCGCACGGCGAGCCGTAGCGTCCCGCGATGTAGCCGAGGCCCCACGAGATCTGGGTGGCGGGGTTGGTCTGCCAATCGGCTCCCGCGCTGCCCATCTTGCTTCCGGGCAGCGCCTGCGGAATGCCGAACGCGCCGCTGGAGCGGTTGTACGCCTGGTAGTTCCAGCCGGACTCC
Source organism: Microbacterium atlanticum (assembly GCF_015277815.1). Taxonomy (NCBI): domain Bacteria; kingdom Bacillati; phylum Actinomycetota; class Actinomycetes; order Micrococcales; family Microbacteriaceae; genus Microbacterium; species Microbacterium atlanticum. The sequence goes on along the minus strand of NZ_CP063813.1, from coordinate 2,570,661 downwards.
TTGTGCCACAGCGACACCAGGCACGCGAACTGGTCGTCGCCCCAGCCGTAGCCGCCGATCATGCCGCGGGCGGTGGCCTGCGCGTCCGCGGGGCTCGTGCCCCCGACAGCACCGCCGGTGGCGTAGACCGGACGGGGAGCGGGCGACGAGCCCGAGCCCGAGCCGGACGGCTTCTTCGCAGCAGCAGCCGCAGCGGCGGCGGCGGCTTCAGCCTCCTGGCGGGCCTTCTCCTCCGCCTCCTTGCGGGCGCGCTCCTCGGCCTCGCGCTGCGCCTTGAGCGCGAGCGCTGCGTCGAGCATCCCGCGCAAACTCTGCGTCTCCTCGGCGACCGTGGCCGTCTCGGCGGTCACCGCCTCGGCGAACTCCTCCGAGTACATCGCGGGGAGCGCCTGCGCGCGCTCGAGCTGCTCGACGGCGGTCTCGAGCGCCGCGGTGTCGACCGTCGTGTCGGCCGTGCCGATGTCGAGGCCCGACGCGGCGATGTCGGCGGCCACGGTGGTCGCCGCGGCGACGGCGGTCGAGGCATCCGTCATCGCTTCCTCAGCGGCCGATGCCGACACCGACGCGGCGGTCGTGTCGAACGAGGCGGTGTGGTACGACGCGAGGGTGAACCCGCCGAGCGTGCCGGACGCCTGGGCCTCGGCGGCCGGCGCGGCCGTGGTGAAGCCGGCCGTCGCCAGGGCGCCGATCGCCAGCGACGCGACGACGAGAACGGGGCGGCGGCGGCTGCGTCGCTCCGCGCGGCGGAGCGTGCGGCGGGCGGGCGAAGTGGAGGGAGAGCGCATGAAGAACCGGTTCCGTATAGCGAATTCGCGCCGCGAAAGCGCGTCGTGACCGTTCGGGCGGGCACAAGTCCCCGAGTCTGGTCGCCCTTTCTGGGCGGTTCCGGTGCGTTACCTGAACGTTACATGTGAGGGAAGAGGCCGAAAAGTCCTGATCGCCGGGCACGGATTCCGCTGCACCGGGACCTCTCGGCGAGGCGGCTGGGTACGATCGGACCGTCCCGCCGCTGCTCTGTCAGGAGGCTCGTCCCGTGCCGTCACCCACCGCATCCGCAGCCGCGGAGGCCCTCCACCATGCCGACGATCTGGCGGACTTCGTCGCCGCATCGCCGTCCAGCTTCCACGCGGCGGCCGAGGTCGCACGGCGGCTCGAGGGTGCCGGATTCACCCGCGTCGACGAGGACGGCTCGTGGCCGGCGCAGCCCGGCGGCCGGTTCGTCGTGGTGCGCGACGGTGCAGCCATCGCCTGGGTCGTTCCCGCGACGGCGACGGCGGCCACACCGGTGCGCGTCTTCGGTGCTCACAGCGACTCGCCGGGATTCAAGCTCAAGCCGAAGCCGACGACGGGGCGGCTCGGGTGGCTTCAGGCGGCAGTCGAGATCTACGGCGGCCCGCTTCTGAACTCCTGGCTGGACCGGGAGCTCCGGCTCGCGGGCCGGCTCGTGCTCGACGACGGCACGACGGTCCTCGCCGCCACGGGGGCGCTGCTGCGTCTGCCGCAGCTGGCGATCCACCTCGACCGCGAGGCGAACGACCACCTCGCGCTCGACAAGCAGTCCCAGACCCAGCCGGTGTGGGGGCTGGGCTCCGTCGAGTCCGCCGACATCCTGGCGGAGCTCGCGGCCGAGGCGGGTGTCGACGCCGCGCGCATCCGCGGCTACGACATCGTGACGGCGGATGCCGCGCGCGGTGCGTCGTTCGGTCGCGACGGCGTCTTCTTCGCCTCCGGCCGCCTCGATGATCTCGCCTCCGTCCATGCGGGTGTCGTGGCTCTCGAACGCGCCGCCTCCGACCTCGCCGCGGATCACATCGCCATGCTCGCGGTGTTCGATCACGAGGAAGTCGGGTCCGGCACTCGCTCGGGAGCCGCGGGTCCGTTCCTGGCGGATGTCCTGGAGCGGCTGTGGCTCTCGCTCGGGGCAGACCGCGAGCAGCAGCTGCAGGCGCTGGCCGCCTCGTGGTGCGTCTCGAGCGACGTGGGCCACTCCATCCACCCCAACTACGCCGAGAAGCACGATCCCGTCGTGCAGCCGGTGCTCGGCTCCGGCCCGATCCTGAAGATCAACGCGAACCAGCGGTACGCGACCGACGCGGTCGGCGCCGCCGCGTGGAACGGCTGGTGCGCCGCGGCCGGCGTCACCAGCCAGGAGTTCGTGTCCAACAACGCGGTGCCCTGCGGCTCGACCATCGGGCCGATCACCGCCACCCGGCTCGGGATCCGCACTGTCGACGTCGGCATCCCGATCCTCTCCATGCACTCCGCCCGCGAACTGGCCGGCGTGAGCGACCTGTGGGACCTCGCCCGGGTTGCGGAGGCCTTCTTCCGCGGCTGAGGCCGGCACACGATACAGCACGAGCCCGCCCACGCAACCCCCTCTGCCCGCCCCACCGATGTCGCGCAAGGTGTCTTGAGACACGGGAGGCGTGAATGAAGGCGATGACGTACCGCGGGCCGTACAAGCTGCGGGTCGAGAACAAGCCCGAGCCGAGGATCGAGCACCCCAACGATGCGATCGTGCGGGTGGAGCTCGCGGCGATCTGCGGCTCAGACCTGCACCTGTACCACGGCATGATGCCCGACACCCGCATCGGTCACACGTTCGGCCACGAGTTCATCGGCCGGGTCGAGCAGGTCGGCGGCTCGGTGCGGACCCTGAGCGTCGGCGATCGGGTGATGGTGCCGTTCAACATCTACTGCGGCTCGTGCTTCTTCTGCGCGCGAGGGCTCTACTCGAACTGCCACAACGTCAATCCCAACGCCACGGCGATCGGCGGCATCTACGGGTACTCGCACTCGACGGGCGGCTACGACGGCGGGCAGGCCGAGCTCGTGAGGGTGCCGTTCGCCGATGTCGGGCCGACGGTGATCCCGGAGGACATCGCCGACGAGGACGCTCTCCTCCTCACCGACGCGTTCTCGACGGGCTACTTCGGCGCCCAGCTGGCCGACATCGTGGAGGGCGACACCGCGGTGGTGTTCGGCGCCGGGCCGGTCGGCCTGGCGGCGGCGCGGTCGTGCTGGCTCATGGGCGCCGGCCGCGTGATCGTCGTCGACCACCTCGACTACCGGCTGCGCAAGGCGGAGGAGTTCGCCTTCGCGGAGACCGTCTCGTTCGCGCAGGTGGGGGACATCGTGCGGGAGCTGAAGAAGATGACCGACGGCCTGGGCGCCGATGTCGTCATCGACGCGGTCGGCGCCGAAGCCGACGGCCACGTGATCCAGCACGTCACCTCGGCCAAGCTCAAGATGCAGGGCGGCTCGCCGGTGGCGCTCAACTGGGCGATCGACTCCGTGCGCAAGGGCGGCACCGTCTCGGTCATAGGCGCGTACGGTCCGATGTTCAGCGCCGTGCGGTTCGGCGACGCGATGAACAAGGGTCTGACGCTTCGGATGAACCAAGCGCCGGTGAAGCGCCAGTGGCCCCGTCTGTTCGAGCACATCCGCGCCGGCTACGTCCGCCCCAGCGAGCTCATCACGCACCGCATTCCGCTCGACGAGATCGCCGAGGGCTACCACATCTTCGCGTCGAAGCTCGACGACATCATCAAGCCCGTCATCATCCCGGCGACCTGACGACGCGCGAAGGAGAACCCCATGCCGTACACATCCGACAAGCCCGGCAGCACTCCCACCGCGGATGAGCTGCGCGCCCGCATCCCGGGCTGGGGCGCCGACCTCGATCCCGCCGATCGCCCCGCCTTTCCCCGCGAGCAGCCGGGCATCGCGACAGGAGCGCACTGGGACCTGCCCGAGGACCAGCCGCGGCGGGAAGGCCGGGAGAAGTCCGTCGAGCACGAGCGCCTGACCCCCGTCTTCGGGACCGCCCAGCCGCTGCACGGGCTCGCCGGCCGCGTCCGCCGGTTCGCGTACGACCGGTACAGCGAGGGCCAGACGGCCCACTGGCTGCTGCTCATCGTCGGTGACCGGATCGACTCGGCGACGGCGCACGCGCGGTCGCTGATCTCGCGCCGGCCGGACGATCCCTTCACGCAGTCGGGGATCCTCGGTGAGCGCGGTCACCGCCCCCTCGCGTCGCGGTTCGGACGCGGCAGAGCCGACCTCAAGCACGCCTGGCTGGATCCGATCATCGTCCTGGGGCCGTGGCTCGTGGTCGGCACGCTCGCATTCTCGCTGGTGCGGGCGGTGGCGCTGCCGGCGCGACGCCGTCACCGCGCGGCCGACTGAACCGGGGCCTCGGCGCTCCGGCGTACGCTGAACGGGTGCGCGTCGAACCGACCACCCGGACCGCGCGGGAGCAGCTCGCTGCCCTCGCCGACCCCACGGGGGATCGGCGGCCGCTGATCGAGCTTCCGCCCGAGCCGGATGCGCGTCCCGCCGCCGTGCTGATGCTCTTCGGCGTCCTCGACTCCTTCCCGAGCGACCGCGACGCCGAGAGCTGCGCGGTCTCGCGCGACCTCGACGTGCTCCTGCTGTCACGCGCGGTCACGCTGCGCGCGCACCCCGGCCAGGTGGCCTTCCCGGGAGGCCGCATCGACCCGGATGACGCGGGACCGGTCGCGGCCGCGCTCCGCGAGGCCCGTGAAGAGACCGGTCTCGATCCGGCCGGCGTCGACGTGCTCGGCGAGCTCACCGAGGTGCCGCTGGCCTTCTCGCGGCACCTCGTCACCCCGGTGCTCGGATGGTGGCGGCATCCGTCACCGGTCCGTGTGATGGACGAGGCCGAGTCCGCCGACGTCTTCCGTGCTCCCGTCGCCGACCTCCTCGATCCCGCGAACCGCGGCGTCACGGTCATCCGCCGCGACGGGCAGGAGTGGCGAGGGCCCGGCTTCCTGGTGGGAGACGGACCGGGTGGGCACCTGGTGTGGGGGTTCACCGGCATGCTGCTGGACGGCCTCTTCGACCGCCTCGGCTGGGCCGAGGCGTGGGATCGGGAGCGTGAGCTCCCGCTCACCCTCCCCGGCGAGTGACCGGGCTCAGCGGTGGCGGTAGTGCTCCGCACTGGTGTTGACCCACGACGCGAATCGGCGGGCATCATCCTCGCGTCCGGCGGCCACGGGCACCGCCCACACCTGCACGCCGCGCACGACGAGGTAGAGGGCGGCGCGGTGGATCGCGCGGTTGAGGACGCGCGGCGTGATGAGGCCGGCGTGGCCGATCAGCCGGCGCTCGGCCGCCGCCTTGGTGAACGCCGGGCTCCGCAGCAGCACGTCACCCGATTCCACGGATGCCGCCACCTCGCTTACTGCGACGCTCAACTCGCCGAAGTGCACCCAGCGCCCGTCGATCACGATCCCGCCGAAGTCCTGCTCCTGACCGCTGTAGCGCACGTTGCCGGTCCATCGCCGTCCGTCCCACCACCGCGTGCGCCCACGGCGGTCGTCGTACCATCCGGCCTGTGCCGCCGCGGCGGCGACGGGCCCGGCATCCGTCCGCAGCTGCGGGTCGGGCTCGCGCAGGTCGATGTACTGGTCACCCCAGCGCGTTCCGTCCCACCAGCGCTGCCTGCCGGTGCCGTCGTCGTACCACCCCGGTTCGGGCTGCGTCGCCATGATCCGAGGGTAGTTCGTGTCCCCCCGCGGCGGACCTGCCTCCCACGCGGCTCTCAGGCGGTGTACCAGCCGCTCGCGCCGATGTCGCCGCCCATGCGCGGCACGTACTGGTCGAAGTAGACGCGGGCGACCAGCTCCCGGCGGCTCGCGACGCCGGCCTTCTCGAAGATCGACTTGAGGTGGTCCTGCACGGTGTACGGCGACAGGTGCAGCTCGGCGGCGATCTCCCGGGTGTCGGCGCCCCGCAGCACGACCGCCACCACCTCGCGTTCCCGGGTGGTGAGCTCGAAGGCTGCCGCGACGAGATCGATCACCTCCTGGGGCCTCGCCTCCTCGATCGTGACGACCACGTCGCCCGCGCGGTCGCCCGCTCCCCCGAGCGGCGCGGCGTGCAGCACGAGCCACACGCCGTCGCCGGTGCGTGCCCGGATGCGTGGCATCCGCTCGACCTCCCCACGGGCGAGGCGCCGGGCGCCGCTGACGAGCGCCTGCACCGACGTCAGCGGATCGCCCATGCCGGGGGCGGCCGACATCCGCGCCAGATGCGCCAGGGCCGCCGGGGTGGACTGGACGATGCGATCGTGCGCGTCGACCACGATGACAGCGGGCCCGGTCTGCGTGGGGGCGGCGCTGCGCGTCAGCTGAGCGAGCAGACCGGTGCGGATGCCGCGGGTGAAGGCCGGCGCGACCGCCGCGAGGAACTCCAGCTCGTCCTCTGCGAAGGCGGCGTCGTCATCTCCGCGGAACAGCGAGATGTGACCCCACGCGCCGGTGCGGTCCACGAAGACCACGCGCGCCTCGTCGTGGAATCCGAAGTGGGGCACGAGCAGGTCGGACATCCGCACCGAGCGATCGAGCACGCCGCGCGTCGCGTCGTGCAGGCCCACCACGAGCCGGCCGGTCTTCACCAGCTCCGAGATCGAGGTGGGGTCGTCGCTGCCGTACTCGATCTGCGACCAGGCGACGTCCTGCTCGTTGCATCCGTCGAGCTCGCCCATCTTGCGGGCGCTCGAGACCATCGTCGTCGCGGGGTCCAGCGTCGACACGCACGCGGCGACGAACGGCACGACGGCTTCGAGCGCGGCTGCCGCCTCGTCCACGAAGCTGTGCAGCGGGAGTCCCGCGCGCGAGACGACGTCGATGTCGCTGCGCGCACGTCCGACGGCGAGAGCCGATGCCATGGATGAAGTGTGCACCCGCCCGATCGATCGCACCATCCCAGGTATCTGGGGGAGGGGAAGTCCCTCAGGATCTGGGATGGTCCGCGCCGATTCGGGCGAGGACAGTGGACGTTGCCCTCACCCGAGGCATCGAGACGAACCTGGGAGCACTCATGACCCTTTCCGACATCACCGCCGACGTGCGCGGCGATCGCCTCCGCGCGGCGCTGGGCGACCGCGTGATCCTTGAGGGCGACAGCGGCTACGACGCCGCGCGCCTGCCGTGGAACGTCGCGGTCGACCAGCGCCCGTTCGCCATCGCGCGCCCCGGAAGCGCCGAGGACGTCGTCGCCGTCGTCCGTGCCGCCACGGCGGCGGGTCTGCGCGTCGCGCCGCAGTCCACCGGGCACGGAGCGGGTGCCCTCGCCGACACGGATCTGTCCGAGACCGTTCTCCTCTCCCTCGCGGGGCTCCGCGGCGTCACGGTCCATGCCGAGACGCGTACCGCCCGCGTGCTGGGCGGCTCGCTGTGGAACGACGTGCTGGCCGCGACCGCGGCCCACGGCCTGACCGCGCCGCACGGCAGCGCCGGAGACGTCTCGGTGGCCGGCTACTGTCTCAGCGGTGGGCTGTCGTTCTACGGACGCGCGCACGGCCTCGCGGTCAACAGCGTGCGGGCGGTGCAGCTCGTGACGGCCGACGGCAGCCTGGTGCGCGCGAGCGCCGACGAGAATCCGGAGCTGTTCTGGGCCGTCCGCGGCGGATCCGGGGCGTTCGGCGTGGTGGTCTCGCTCGAGATCGACCTGCTGCCCTACGCCGACGTCTTCGCGGGCATGCTGCTGTGGGATGCCTCGCGCGCCGCCGAGGTCTCCCACGCGTGGGCGGCGTGGACGGCTTCTGCCCCCGAGTCGGCCACCACGACCCTGCGGATCATGAACTTTCCGCCGCTGCCGGAACTGCCCCCCTTCCTGTCGGGGCGGTCCGTCGTCGTCGTCGACGGCGCGGTCCTGGAGACGGATGCCGCCGCCGATTCGCTGCTGGCGCCGCTGCGGGATCTCGCGCCGGAGATGGACACGTTCGGCCGCATCCCGGCGGAGGCGCTGGTCACCGTCCACATGGATCCGCCCGGACCGACCCCCGCCGTCTCGCGCCACTCAATCCTCTCGGAGCTGCCGCCGGAGGCCGTCGAGGCCTTCCTCGCGACGGCCGCCGTGCCCGGTCTCTTCTTCGCGGAGCTGCGACACCTCGGCGGCATGATCGCCCGTCGGCCCGCGCACGCGGGGGCGGTGGGAGCGATCGCGGGCGAGTACCTCATGCACGCCGTCGCGATCGTGCCGGTGCCCGAAGCCCTGCCGGGGGCGGATGCCGCCGTGCGGGCCGGGATCGACGCCCTCGACTCCTGGCGCGCCGATGCCCTCGCGCTCACGTTCGTCGACGGTGGCGGCGTGGATCCGGCTGCCGGCTTCGGGAGTGCCGGCGAGCGGATGCGGGAGCTGAAGCACCGGCTCGACCCGAAGGACACGTTCGCCGCCGCGCACCCGGTCTGACGCGGGCATGCCCGGCCTCGGCCCGCCGGCACGAGCCGGCGGGCCGAGCGGTCAGCGCAGAGCCCGCATCTTCTCCAGCAGCGGCCCGGCGGCCTCGGCGAGGAAGCGGTCCTGCTGCTCGTCACCGATCTGGACGACCGCGATGTCGGTGAAGCCGGCGTCGAGGAACGGCCGGACGCTCTCGGCCAGCTCATCCAGATCCGGTCCGCAGGGGATCGACTCCGCCACGTCCTCGGGCCGGACGAACTGGCTGGCCGCCGCGAAGCCGGCGGGCGTCGGCAGCTCGGCGTTGACCGGCCAGCCGCCCGCGAACCAGCGGAACTGCTCGTGCGCGCGCTCGAGCGCGGCATCCCTGTCGGGATCCCACGAGACGGGGATCTGCCCGATCTTGCGAGAGGCCTGAGAGCCCTCGGCTTCGCGCGCCTCGTCCCACTGCGCGATGAGGTCGGCCTTGGGCTCGACAGCGATCAGGTGATCGCCGAGCGGTGCGAAGGCCCGCACGCCCTCCTCACCCGACACCGCGACCCCGATCTCGACCGGCTCATCGGGCACATCCCAGATCCGGGCGGAGTCCACCCGGAAGTGCTCGCCGACGTAGGTGACCAGGTCGCCGCTGTGCAGTGCGCGGATGATCTCGAGGGCCTCCACCAGCATGTCCTGGCGGGTGTCGACGCTCGGCCAGCCCTGACCGACCACATGCTCGTTGAGGCTCTCACCCGAGCCGACCCCGAGGAGGAACCGCCCCTCGCTGAGCAGCTGCAGCGTGGCCGCCTTCTGTGCGACGACGGCCGGGTGGTAGCGCATGGTCGGGCAGGTCACATAGGTCATCAGCTCGACGCGCGACGTGGCCTGCGCGACGGCGCCGAGGACCGTCCAGGCGTACGGGGAGTGCCCCTGGCTCACCAGCCAGGGCGAGTAGTGGTCGCTGGAGACCTCGAAGTCGAAGCCGGCGTCCTCGGCCGCCTGCGCGTACCGGACCAGTTCGCGCGGCCCGCTCTGCTCGCCCATCAGCGTGTATCCGAATCGTGTCATGCGCGCGACCCTACGTCGGTCGCTGCCGCGCCGTCGCGGGATTGCAGCCTCGGCGCGCGGGTGCTACCCACCCGCTTCCGGGCGGGCCGCCCATCGGCCAAGGTGGCGGTATGGCGACGGTGCTCTTCTGCCCCATCACGTTCAACCTGGCGGAGGTCACGCGAGGGATCGAAGTCGCGCGTGCGCTCGACCCGCGGCACGACGCCGTCTTCATGGGGTACGAGCAGGACTTCGCGCACCTGATCGGAGAGGCGGGCTTCGACTACCGCGCCTGCCGGCCGGCGTTCACCCCGCCGGAGCGGGCGCAGGCGCTCAAGTACGACCAGGGACGGACGCTCCGAAGCCCGTACACACGGTCGCTGGTCTCCGCGCGGGTCGCCGTCGAACGGGCTCTCATCTCCTCGACGGATGCCGCGGTGGTGGTCAACGGCACGAACCCCACCTCGATGATCTCGGCGCGGGCGGAGCAGGTGCCGCTCGTCTACCCGGTGCCCTTCGCCCTCACGCGGCCCCACGTCGAGCAGACGCGACGCCTGGGCCTGGTGCGCGGAGATTCCCGCGGTGCGCGTCTGCTGGACCGCGTTGCGACGGCTGCGCTGCGGTGGGCCTACAACCACGCGCCGCTCGCGCCTCGTGCATTCGCACGCGCGGCCCAGGACAACGGCGTCCGCCCGCTCAGGACGGTGGTGTCGCTGCTGGAGGCGGACGAAAACCTCCTCACGGTCATGCCGTGGGAGCTCGACGGCTACACCCTGCCGCCGGGCTACGAGCGCGTCGGGCCGATCTTCGCGCATCTCGATGCACCCCTGCCGCCCATCGTCGCGGAGTTGGCCGCGCAGGACCGGCCGCTCGTCTACGTGGGCCTCGGTTCTTCCGCGAGCCGGGAGCTGACCCTCGCTGTGGCCCGGCAGCTCGGAGAGCTGCCGGTCAACGTCATCGCGCCGGTGGCGCACTACCTCGAGGACAGGGACGAGCTGCCTCCCAACGTGCACGTGACGGGGCTGCTTCCCGCGCACCGCCTCGGGGGCCTCGTCGATGCCGCAGTCCTCCACGGCGGTCAGGGGACGGTGCAGACCGCGTGCGCCGCCGGCATCCCGTTCGTCGGCATGGGACTCCAGCCCGAGCAGGTGTGGAATGTGGACCAGTGCGTGACGCAGGGCAACGCGCTGGCGCTGGCGCCGCGTGACGCGGGCACGCCGGCGCTCGCGGGCGCCGTGCGTCGGCTGCTGTCCGACGGCGGCATCCGCGAGGCAGCCGCGCGCGTGCGCCGGGCGTTCGCGGAGGAGGACGGGGCTGCGGCAACCGCGCGGGTCATCGACCGGCTGATCGCGCGGGCGGGCTGACCGATGCCTGATCGGGTGTCGGGCTGTCGACGCCGCCGCTAGCGTGGGGCCGGAACCCGTCGCACGATCCGGAGGTCCGCATGTCACCCGTCATCGCCACCATGTCGATCTCGCTGGACGGGGTCGGCGCCGGCCACAACCAGACCGAGGAGCGGCCGTTCGGCGATGTGCCGGAGAACGCGCTGCACCGGTGGATGTTCGAGGCGCCCGACGAGAACCGACCCGAGATCGAGGCGATCCTCGGCGCCGGCGCGTACGTCATGGGCCGCAACATGTTCGGTCCGGTGCGCGGCGAGTGGGACCGCGACTGGCGGGGGTGGTGGGGACCGAACCCCCCGTACCACCGGCCCGTGTTCGTGCTCACCCACTACCCGCGCGAGCCGCTCGAGATGGAGGGCGGCACGACTTTCCACTTCGTCACCGACGGCATCCACGCCGCGCTCACTCGCGCCCGCGAGGCCGCGGGCGACCTGCCGGTCCATATCGCCGGCGGACCCTCGACGACCAACGCGTACCTCGCGGCCGGCCTCATCGACGAGCTCGCGCTGCAGATCTCCCCGAGCGTGATCGGGGCGGGTCTTCGGCCGCTCGAAGGCGTGGGCCCGATCGCGCTCGAGCAGATCGCCGGCCGGTCCACGTCCCTCGTCACCCACGTGCGCTATCGGGTCGTGGGACCGCCGACACCGTGACGCCTCACCGCCTCACCCGGGAGGAGGCGCGCCGGATCGTCGTGCGCGCGCAGCTGCTGGACGCCGACAGGCCCGGCGACGTCGTGGAGGTCGCCGAGCAGCTCGGCCATATCAAGATCGACCCGACGTCGACGATCGCGCCGTGCGAACACACCGTGCTGTGGTCGCGGATCGGCTGGTCGTACGAGCCGGTTCAGCTTCGCAAGGCCGTCGAGGACGACCGACTCCTGTTCGAGTTCGACGGGGCCTTCCGGCCGACGAGTGTACTGCCGCTCATGCTGCCGGCGATGCGCCGGTGGCCCCAGCGGGACAGCAGCCGGCGATGGCGATCGGTTCGGCGGCATGCTGGATGCGGAGGTCGACCGCGAGCGCGCGGTCCTGCGGGTCGACGCGGTGCACGGGTTCTGGCCGCTCGAACCGGAGGAGTCCGAGATGGTCCGCGCCGAGATCGGGGAGCTCGCGGAATGGCTCGGCGTCTCGGTGACAGGACTCGCATGAAGGAGGGCGGATGCCGCGGCCTCACGCGGCGGACCGGCTCAGGGGATGCGGTTCGACACGGTGAGCAGCACCACCGCGTCCTCCAGCGCCTCGAGGCTGTGCCGTGCCGCCGGGACGGTGAGATGGTCCCCTTCCGAGCCCTCCCACGCGTCGGCGCCGGCGAGGAGACGCACCCGCCCGCGGAGCACCTGCAGCGTCGCTTCGTGGGGCGCCTCGTGCTCGGCGAGCTCGTGTCCGGCCCGCAGCGCGATGACGGTCTCCCGCAGCGCGTTCTCGTGGCCGCCCCGGATGGTGCGCGCCGCGCGGCCGCTCGAGGCGCTTCGCGCCTTGGCCGCCAGCTCGTCGATCAGGTCGGCCAGATCGGTGCCGTCCATGTGCATCGCCTCCATCGCCTGCGCTGGCCGGAGTCTACCTGCGGTTCCGCGGGTCTGCACCAGCCTCACCCTATCGGCTCGGCGCCGCCTTCGTCCGGCGGTTCTGAGACCACGAACAGCCCGCTCGGGGAGTTGGCCGTGCGCATCAGCGCCTCGAGCCAGGCGCGGTTGATGCTCGCCGGGCGCCCGCCGTAGTAGTTGAAGACCAGGCTCGCTCCCGAGTGCACCCACACCGTGGTCCGGCCGCCGCCCGTGCTGAGGTCGCCCTGCCAGGTGAAGAAGAAGGGCTCATTGCGTCGGAGCTTCGTCCCGATCGCCACCTGGAGGTGCGAGAGCACCCGGTCGTCGAAGTCCGTCCGGATGCTGCTTTCGTAGATGAACTTGCCCACACTGTCTCCCTGCACGGGCGCATGCCCGTACCAAGACTCTGCGACAGCCAGCACGCATCGGGCGGACATCTGCTCGGTCGGCGAAAGCGCGGCCCTCTAAACGAACGGGTGACCGTCACCCGCCGCGGAGCGTCTGCCGCGGGGTGCGTCCGTACGCGTCGCGGTAGTGCTTGGCGAAACGGGACGCACTGGCAAAGCCCCAGCGGAGGGCGATCTCGCCGACCGAAGAGGCGGTGCCGGCCTGCATCTCGGCGTGTGCGCCCTCGAGCCTGCGGCGGCGGAGGTAGTCGGTCGGGGTCATGTCCAGGGCGCGCCGGAACGCGTATTGGAGTCCGCGGGTGGAGATGCCCGCCGCTTCAGCCACGTCGTCGATCGTGATCGCCTCGTGCGCGTGCTCCTCGAGGTACGCGATCGCGCGCTGCACGCTGCGCGGCGCGGCACGCCGCTGGACGGACCGCTGGAGGGCGAGCCCGAACTCCGGCGAGAACGCGGCGAGCGTGGCGTGGAGCGCGTGTCGGCGCAGCTCGGCCTCGATGAGATGCGAGCGGGGGCCCGGTGCGAACAGCGAGCCGGCGATGTGGAGGAACACCCGCTCCCAATGCGCTGCGAAGTCGCGGTTCACGGGGGAGGACCCCACACCCGGATGGCGCAGCGAAAACCGGTCCTCGCCGGTGAGCCGCCGCACCTCTGTCTCCGCCCACTCGCGATCGAAGACGAACGCCCGCACCTCGGCGCGGTCACGCCAGCGTGCTGACGTCGGGCCGTCCAGCGCGACCCACGGGAGCCCCGCGTTGAGCTCCCCCCGCGGTGTGCCGACCCAGCTGCCCCGGGATGCCACCCGGCAGGCCATCAGCTGGCCCTCGGGATCGATCGCCGACTGCACCGACGCGGACAGCTCGTACCGCACGGTCGAGAAATGCGGCAGTGCGGCCGAGGACCAGGAGAACGCGAACGTCCGCGGGTCGACGCGCTGCAGGGCCGCCGACGGCACGAACTGGCGCCAGGTGTCCTCCACGACTCCGATGTCGCGCGACGACAGCGTCAGAACCTCCCCCAACACCCCTCCCTCGCCGAGTCCCGTGCCGATGGCCGCGGCCAGTGGAGCCACTCTAACCCGCCCGCGCCCGCACCGGCGGTGCTCGGATCAACAGGCTGACGTGACGGCGCCGTCGATGATCAGCGGGCGGGCTCCCACCCCAGCGCGGGCGCGACGTGCGTTGCGAAGGACTCGACGACGCGCAGGTTGAACTCCACGCCCAGCTGGCTCGGGATGGTCAGCATCAGGGTGTCGGCTGACGCGATCGCGGCGTCGGCCCTCAGCTGTTCGACGAGCACGTCGGGTTCGGCGGCGTACGTCTTGCCGAACGTCGAGCGCATGCCGTCGATGACGCCGATCTGATCCCCGTCCTGGCGTCCGCCGAAGTACAGACGATCCTCGGTCGTCGTGATCGGGAAGATGCTGCGGCTCACCGAGACACGCGGCTCACCCGCGTGTCCGGCCTCACGCCAAGCGGTGCGGAACGCATCGATCTGCTGGGCCTGGAGGAGGTCGAACGGGGTCCCGTCGGCCTCGGTGAGCAGCGTCGACGACATGAGGTTCACGCCGATGCGCCCGGCCCACTCCGCGCTGTCGCGGTTTCCGGCTCCCCACCACACGCGCGAGCGCAGACCGGGGGAGTGCGGCTCGACGCGCTGCAGGCCGGTGGCGCCGGTGCCGAACGGCGACGACGGGTCGCGCTCCGCGAGACCCTCCCCATCGATCGCGCGCAAGAAGAGCTCGAAGTGTCGTCGCGCGATGTCGGCGCCACGGGGATCCTCAGAGCCGGTGTAGCCGAAGGCCTCGTAGCCGCGCACCACGGTCTCGGGTGACCCACGTGAGACGCCCAGCGCGAGCCTGCCGCCCGAGATGAGGTCGACGGCGGCCGCCTCCTCCGCGAGGTGGAGCGGGTTCTCGTAGCGCATGTCGATGACCCCCGTGCCGACCTCGATGTGCTCGGTGCGCGCGGCGATCGCAGCGAGGAGCGGCATGGGCGACGCCTGCTGGCGCGCGAAGTGATGCACGCGGAAGTACGCCCCGTTCACGCCCAGCTCGTCCATCCCCACGGCGAGGTCGATCGCCTGGAGCATCGAGTCCGCGGCCGTCAGCTGCCGCCCGCCGCCGAGCGGTCCGTAGTGTCCGAACGAGAGGGTTCCGAAGCGCTGCATGTCGGATGCAACGGTACGCCCGCGGCATCCATTCCGGTGAATGAAGTATGCGGGTTGATGAAGCTCCGACGGGGTGCATCCAAGAGGGGGTCCGAGCGGGAAAGACCTCGTATCGGGTGAACACGCACCCGCCATGAGGAGGGAATATCCAATGAAGCGCATTCTCGCCACCGGAGCCATCGCCGCTCTCGCCGTGTTCGGCTTCGCCGGCACCGCTCATGCCGCGCCCGCGGATGCCGCGTGCTTCGGGCAGATCCACAAGACCATCAACACGGAGGGCGCGCTGAACTTCACCGGCGTCGGCGAGGTCGTCAAGACGTTCGGCGGCCAGGGCAAGAACGAGATCGCCCGCGGCCTCTGCGGTTGATCGACTGACGCTCTCTCGCAGCCTCGTCGGCGGGCTCGGACGCTTCCGTCCGGGCCGCCGACGCGTTGCAGGCGTAGGTGCGCAACCCCTGTCCCCGACATACGGGGCGTGCCTACGATGGCCTCGGATGCCCCGGGAGGCGTCCGCCGGATGATGCGGAGAGAGGTGACGATCGTGGTCCAGGTTCGGGTGGCCGGCGTCGCGCTGGACGCCTCCGGTCAGCACGTCCTCCTTCTCAAGCCGGTCGACCAGATCCCGGGCGACGGTCTGGTGCTCCCGATCTGGATCGGGCAGCTCGAAGCGACGTCCATCCTCGTCGCGGTCGAGAACGCCGAGGTCCCGCGTCCCCTCGCGCATGATCTGATGCGCCTGATGCTCGACGCGCTGGACGCCTCGGTGGCACGCGTGGAGGTCACGCGCATCGATGACGGAACCTTCTACGCCGAGATCGTCCTCTCGACGCCGCTGGGCGACCGCGTGGTGGACGCCCGGCCCTCGGATGCCATCGCACTCGCGTCCCGCACGGGCGCCGCCATCTGGGTGGCCGAGGAAGTCATGGCCGATGCCGGTGTTCCGGATGTGCTCACCGAGACCGACGCGGCCGAGCGGCTCGACGAGTTCAAGCGGTTCCTCGACGACGTCGAGCCGGAGGACTTCGAGGGCTGACTCGTTCGCCGGTGGGTCCTCCCTCCGTCGCGCACCGCGCTGAGCGCGTCGTCGGGTCTATGCTTCGAGCCATGGGAACGATCTTCTACGGGGGCTCGGCGACACCGATCCACATCGAGGACCGGGCACTGGCGCACCTGAAGGTCGTCATCGCCACGAAGCTGCGCCGCGGCGAGAGCTTCACGCTGTCGTGGAAGCATCCGGACGGCCAGCCCGGCGGGCGGAGCACCATCTGGCTTCACCCCTCCATCCCGCTGCGGTTCGTCTTCGACGATCCGCAGCAGCCCGAGCTGAGCCGGAAGTGGATCGAGGATCTCGCGTCGTCGGCGAACAGCTCGGGCGGCATCACCCTGGTCGAGGAGAACATCGACACCGGCCCCGTTCCCACCGGCGCAGAAGACGGCGCCGATGTGACGCTCGGCGAAGTGCGGGTCGACAGCCTGGACGTCGACCGTCTGCGCGTCGCCGGCACGGACTTCACGCCGAACGATCCGAGCACCTGAGGCTCGCTCCGGGCGCGCCCGACCGGCGTCGTGTCAGACCCCTCGCGCGTCCCGCGCCGAGGTCGTACGATCACAGCACCGCAGTCCGCGCGACCGGCCGGACGAGTATCGAAGGAGATCTCGATGAGCACGCAGAACCTTGCACTGGTGGTCGGGTCGTACGACGACGCGTCCGCGGCGTCGGACGACTACCAGGCGCTTCGGAGCGGGCAGGATTCCGGCGGCTACGAGGTCATCGGCGCCGTCGTCCTCGTTCGTGACAAGGACGGCAAGGTCGAGGTCAAGGAGCACGGCGACAAGTCGGTCGGTCACGGCGCCGCCTGGGGCGCCGGCGCGGGTGTCGTGGTGGGGCTCTTCGCGCCGCCGCTCCTGGCGGCCACCGCGGTGGGGGCGGGGATCGGCGCCATCCTCGGCAAGATCAAGAAGAACCGCGAGGAGAAGAAGCTGGGCGTCGATGTCGACGAGTACCTCGCGCCCGGCACGTCGGCGCTCGTCGCCGTCGTGGACGACCGGTGGGCCGACAACGTCGAGAAGGCGCTCATCCGAGCCGACAAGCGGATCAGCAAGGCGATCGACGCCGACGACTACGAGAAGCTGCGCAAGGCCATCGAGGAGTCGGCGGACGACGTCGTCCAGCAGATCAACTCCTAGTGGAAGCAGGGCGCACGTCGGCGGTGCACGCGCCGCGTGACCACAGCGCACTCGGCGTGGGTCGAGCCGGGTCGTTGCGCCGCCTGACCGATCATCGGCGTATGGCGACAACCCCGCCCAACGCACACACGAACGCCATCGCGTAAGCCATCGACGCATAGGATCCGAGTGCCCCGGCCAACAGGGCGGCGACTCCCGGAGCCAGTGCCGTGAGTGCGGTGACCGGTGCGGCGAGGACGCCGTTGAGCCTGCCGTACGACTCCGCGCCCCATCGATCGGCGACGGCCGACGCCTGGATGAGGGTGAGGGCTCCACGGATTGCGCCGGCTGCGAGCCCGGCGACGAGGATACCCGCCGTGCCCGAAGCGATTCCGTAGGCGGTCAGCACCGCCGCCCCGAGCGCGCCGACCGTTGCGGGCGCGATCCAGGGCGCCGCGGTGTGGGGGATCGCCAGGTACAGGAGGCGGCCGAGTACCTGGCCTGCGCCGATGAGCCCGAGTACCCACGCCGCGACCTGCAGGTTCACCCCCTTTTCGACCGACGAAGGGACCGCGGACAGCGTGACCGCATAGAGCGAGAAGGACATGAGCGCGAACGAGCCGGCGATGATCCAGAAGCGGGCGGATCGAAGCACGCGCACGTCGTCCCCGTTGCCGATCGCAGGTGCGCTTGAGGGAGGCCACCGGGCCTCGACGGTCAATGCGTAGACCGGAATCACGACCACGAGCAGGGTCCCGGCCAGAGCGACGAACGCCGTCCGCCAGCCGACAGCCAGGACGAGCCATCCCGTGAGCGGCGCGAAGATCGTGGATGCGAGGCCGCCCGCAAGCGTCACCAGTGTCAGCGGACCACGTCGGGCTGACCGGTAGCGGTGAGTGATCACGGTGAAGGCAGCTTGGTAGAGCACAGCGGACTGTGCTGCGCCACAGGTGATCCAGGCCGCAATGAAGATCCAGATCGTCGGGGAGGCTGCGGCCGCCACGAGGGCGGCGGTCGCCAGGATTGAACCGGCGACCATGACGCGTCGTGGATGTCGGTCCAGCCAGCGCCCGACGGGAATCGCGCACACGGCGGAGGTCAGCAGTCCCAGTGTGATGGCGATGAAGATGGCACCGTCGTCCCACCCCGTGTCGCTGGCGATCGCGGGGGCGGCGACCAGGACGGCGTAGTAGAGCACTCCCCACGCGACGACCTGGGCCAGCGCGAGTGCTGCAAGGCGGGCGCCTCCGCGCGAAGATCTCTGCATCAGCTCCGCGCGACGGCGGGCGCGGGCACCCCTACCGGGAACAGCACCCGGACCGCCGAGTATCCCAGCGCCGCGCCGACGAGCTGCGCTCCGATGAACGGCAGCACCGACGCGGGGGCGATGCCGGCGAATGTGTCGCTGAACATGCGGCCGATTGTGATGGCGGGGTTGGCGAAGCTCGTCGACGAGGTGAAGAAGTATGCGGCGCCGATGTAGGCGCCCACGGCGGGAGCAGCAAGGTTCGACCGGCCCGTTCGCACGAGGGCGAAGATCAGCAGGACGAGCCCGGCGGTCGCCACCACCTCGGAGAGCAGCAGCGGCCAGGCAGAGCGGTCGGTCGTGCTCCATGCGATCGCCGGTGCAGCGAACATGACGTTGGCGAGCACTGCTCCCGCGACGCATCCGATCACTTGGACGGGCAGGTAGACACCGGCGGTCGTCCACGACCTTCGGTGCAAGGTGATGTCTACGAGTGTCACCACGGGGTTGAAGTGCGATCCCGACACCGTCGCGAAGACGACGATCAGCACGGCAAGCCCGAGCGCCGTGGCGAACGCGTTTTCCAAGAGCTGGAGACCGACATCACCGGGGGAGAGGCGCTGGGCGGCGATGCCCGATCCGATCACGACCGCGGCGAGGCCTGCGCTGCCGAGGAACTCACCGGCAGCGGCACGAATAGTGTTGCTCACGAGGCGACGAGGAGCTGTGAGACGCGGTCGAGCGCGCCGGGCACGAGCTTGAAGTACGCCCACGTTCCGCGCTTGCTGCGTGTGAGGAACCCCGCGGTGGTGAGGATCTTCAGGTGGTGCGAGACGGTCGGCTGGCTGAGCCCGACCGGCTCGATCAGGTCGCAGACACATGCTTCGGAGTCGTCTGACGCAGCGACGATGGACAGGAGCCGGAGCCGGGTCGGATCGGCGAGAGCCTTCATCGTCACGGCGAGCTGCTCGGCCTCTTCGGCGGTCAGTGGCTCGCGAACGAGGGGTGTGCAGCAGACGCCGGCGGTGATGTCGGTCACGTCGAGCATCGTGGTCATATATTGAGACTAGTCGATATTGACAGACGTCGATAGATGGGTTCAGAATCGTGGCATCGAAGTTCATCGATATCCGTTGGAGGACGTTGTGACCCTGCTCGACCTGACCCCCCGCGTCGCCGACGCCGGCCCGCTGTCGACGCTGCCCGTCGCGATCATCGGCGCCGGCCCGATCGGCCTGGCCGCCGCTGCCCATCTGCTCGAGCGTGGCATCGACTTCCTGGTCTTCGAAGCGGGCGACGAGGTTGCGGCGAGTGTCCGAGCGTGGGGGCATACCCGCCTGTTCTCGCCGTGGAAGCACCTCGTCGACCCGGCATCGCGCCGGCTGCTGGAGGAGCGCGGTTGGGAACTGCCGGACCCTGAGCGGGCGCCGACGGGAACGGAGCTGGTCGACAAGTATGTCGCGCCGCTCGCCGCGCTCGACGAGATCGCCCCGCACATCCGCACTGGCGTCGAAGTCATCGGCGTCACCCGCGAGGGGATGGATCGGACCCGCACCGCCCGCCGCGCCGCCACTCCCTTCGCGGTACGCGTCCGGACGGCGAACGGCGACGTGGAGGACATCCCCGCGCGCGCGGTGATCGACGCATCCGGCACGTACACATCCCCCAATTCGCTGTCGTCCAGTGGTCTGGAGCTCCTGGGGATGGCCGACATCCGTGACAATGTCACTCCGGCGCTTCCCGACGTTCTCGGCCGGGACCGTGCTGTGTTCGCGGGCCGTCGCGTGACCGTGGTCGGCGCGGGGCACTCCGCCGCCAATACCCTGCTGGCCCTGGTGCAGCTCGCCCGGGAGGAGTCGGGCACCACGGTGACCTGGCTGATCCGCAACGCCAAGGCGGTGCGGGTCACCTCCTCACCGGACGATGAGCTGATCGGTCGTGCAGATCTCGGCAACCGGGTCGACCGAGCCGTGGAACGCGGCGACGTCGCGCTCGTCGATGGCTTCGAGATCGTCCGTGCTCGCCGCGCGGGTGACGTGGTCGAGCTGGTCGGCCACCGCCACGGAGAGGTCGTCACCCACCAGGCCGACATCGTCGTGAACGCCACCGGCTTCCGGCCGAACCTCGACATCCTCCGAGAGATCCGCCTCGAGCTGGACGAGATCGTCGAAGCCCCCAAGCGCCTCGCGCCGCTGATCGACCCGAACGTCCACTCCTGTGGCACCGTCGAGCCGCACGGCTTCCGCGAGCTCACGCATCCGGAGCAGGGCTTCTTCATCGTGGGGATGAAGTCCTACGGGCGCGCGCCGACGTTCCTGCTCGCCACCGGCTACGAGCAGGTGCGCTCGGTGACGGCCTGGCTCGCCGGCGACACCGCATCCGCGTCGAACGTGGAGCTCGTGCTTCCCGTGACCGGGGTGTGCTCCACCGATGCAGGCAACGGCGGTGGCTGCTGCTGATGACGGAAGTGCGCGCGATGACGCCGGCCGATTGGCCGGCGGTCGAGGAGATCTACGCACATGGCATCGAGGACGGGGAGGCGACATTCGAGGTCGCCACCCCGACCTGGGAGGCGTTCGATGCGGCGAAGCTGCCGGCCCTGCGGTTCGTCGCTGTCGACGCGGGCGGCGCCCTGGTCGGCTGGATCGCCGCGTCCGCGGTGTCCTCCCGTCCGGCGTACCGCGGAGTCGTCGAACACTCGGTGTACGTCTCTCGCAGTGCCCGCGGACAAGGCATCGGCCGCCGCCTGCTCGACGTGTTCATCGACGCCGCCGAGGTCGCGGGCATCTGGACGATCCAATCGAGCATCTTCCCGGAGAACGCCGCGAGCCTCAGGCTCCACGCCGCTGCGGGCTTCCGAGTGGTGGGGCGGCGCGAACGCATCGCACGATCGGGTGCCGGCCCGCACGCCGGCTGCTGGCGCGACACCCTCCTCATCGAGCGTCGTAGCGCAATGGACGGCGACTGAGCATGGATGACGCGACCATCCGTGACGAGTCTGGGGGTTCATGCCCTTGATCTGGCGTCTGCGGTCGTGCGACGCCGGCCGGGGTGGTCGATAGACTTCCGTCTATGAAACCTGCGGTGGGTATCACCTCATTGGGGGATCCGACGCGCGTGCGCATACTCGGCCTGATCCGCGACGCGCAGGACGGGCGAGCCCTCGTCGGGGATCTGGCGAAGTCGCTGGAGCTTCGGCAGCCGACGGTCAGTCACCACATGAAGGCGCTGCACGACGACGGTATTGTCGTGCGCGAGCCGGACGGGCGCCGCGTCTGGTACTCGATCGCCCCTGCCCACGCCGACCTCGTCGGCTCGATCGTCGGCGGCCGAGAACCCGCGGACGAGCCCGACCTCGAGCGCATCGCCGACGCCCTGTCCGTGCGCTTCCACGGTGTGTTCAGCCGCGAGACCGTTTACGCGGTCGTCCTGGACAGTCACCGACGCCTGGCCGGTCACTCGCAGTCCCCGATGTTGACCAGCCGCACGGCCATGTTCGCTGCTGCGCGGCTCGAGGCGCTCCATCGTGACGACGCGCCCACCCCGACCGTGCCCACGGTGCTCTTCGTCTGCGTGCAGAACGCCGGTCGCTCTCAGATCGCCGCCGGAATCCTCCGACAACTCGCCGGCGACAGAGTGGCGGTGCGAACAGCCGGCTCGCAGCCGGTCGGCGATGTGCGCCAGAGCATCGTCACAGCGCTCAACGAGATCGGCGTCTCGCTGGGGGGCGAGTTCCCGAAGCCGCTCACCGATGAAGCCGTCCGCGCGGCCGACGTCGTCGTCACGATGGGTTGCGGTGACGCATGCCCGGTCTACCCCGGCCGCCGGTACCTGGACTGGGAGCTCGACGACCCGGTTGGCAAGTCGCCCGAGCGGGTTCGTGTCATCAGGGACGACATCGAACGGCGTGTGCGCAGCCTGCTCCTTGAGCTGTTCCCCGAAAGTTTACCTGCAGCAACTCGTGCATAGATAGATAGCCGTCTATGCTTTCTCCTGAGAGAAAGAGGCACCGCTATGAGTGACAAGCCGACCGTTCTGTTCGTCTGCGTCCACAATGCCGGCCGATCCCAGATGGCTGCAGGCTATCTCCGTGCGCTCGGGGGAGACGACGTCGAGGTGCGCTCGGCAGGATCGGCCCCGAAAGATGTCATCAACCCGGTCGCTGTGGAGGCGATGGCTGAGGAGGGTATCGACATTGCGGGCAACACGCCCACCGTGCTGACCGTCGACGCCGTGAAGGAATCGGATGTCGTGATCACCATGGGCTGCGGCGACGCCTGCCCGATGTTTCCGGGCAAGCGCTACGAGGATTGGGAGCTCGATGATCCTGCTGGTCAGGGGATCGAGGCGGTGCGTCCGATTCGCGATGAGATTCGTGGTCGGGTGGAGGCGCTGCTTGCGGAGATTCTTCCGACACGTAGTGCGGCATGATCGCGGCGACCGGGCAGGCCGCCCTGGCGGTGTGGGTCGGAGACCGCGCAACTATGTCACCGACTTGCCACCAAACTTCGGAGGAGTCCCGATCCCTTGAAAACACTGGGATCACAGGTGCGGAGGATGGGGGATTCGAACCCCCGAGGGCTTGCACCCAACACGCTTTCCAAGCGTGCGCCATAGGCCACTAGGCGAATCCTCCAGGCGGCCCCGGAGGGCCGCCGACCATCCTACCCTGCCCGGCTACCGCGCCCGAACCGGGGCGGATCCGGCATAGACGCTGCCCGGCCGGATGATGAGCGATCGGGGGGCTGCGAGCGCCAGGATCCGGCGCGAGGGCGGAACCGACGCCAGCAGCGACGCCCGCACCGCGGCGGCCGCGACGGCCGCGGCATCCCCCATCCAATAGGAGCGGGTCCCGGCCTTGGAGTAGCTGACGCGCTCGATGGCGGTCAGGACCGTCTCGATGTCGGATGCCTCCACCCCGTGCTCTTCGACCAGCCTGCGCGCGAACGCGCGCGGTGTCTCGCTCGCGGGGACCGGGATGGCCACGTCGATCGCCGCCTCCTGCACCGACTGCCATGCGGCAGCGGCGTCTCCGGTACGCGCGGCGGCGTCCAGCTGCCGCCGGCGAAGCTCCCTCACGACCAACGGCACAGACAGCAGCACGAGCACCCCCGTCACGATGCCGACCAGCGGCAGCGGATCGACGGCGTCACGAGAGGTTCCCGGTCCGTCGGCGGCCTGCTGCTCCTCCGCGTCGATGCGACCGGCGTCCGCCGGCAGCGACGGCGTCGCGGTCGGCTGGGACCCGACGGTTCCGGGATCGGTCGTCTCGCCGGGCGCCGTCGAGGAGGCCGAGAAGAGCGTCGGAGTGCCGAGGCCCGACGTCGGCTCGAAGGGGATCCAGCCGATGCCCGCGAAGTAGACCTCGGGCCACGCGTGCAGCTGAGAGCTCAGCACGGAGTACACCGGCTGCCCGTCGATGCTCTCGGTCGTGGGCGTGCCGGGCAGGTAGCCGACCACGATCCGCGACGGCATGTTGAGGGTGCGGGCCATGAGCGCGAAGGCGGACGCGAAGTGAACGCAGTAGCCCTCCCGCACCTCCAGGAATCTCGCCACCGCCTCGGCGCCGCTGCCGTCGAAGCCCTCCTCGACCGGCGCGTCGAGCGAGTAGGTGAACTCGACCCCACGGAACCACCGCTGCAGGAGGGTGAGCTTGTCGTAGTCGGTGGTGGCGCCGGCTGTCACCTGCGCGGCCAGCTCACCGATGAGCGGAGGGATGTCGGCGGGGAGCTCGGTCGTCTCATCCCGCACCTGCGAGCCGACGGAGGTCGCCGCACGCACCTGCTCCAGCGTCGGCCGGGGGTAGGCGGTCGTCACCTCGTACGACTGGCCCATGGTGGAGTCGCTCGTCGTGGCCACGGTGCGGTTGTAGGGCACCGCCCCCCACAGCCCGCGGAGGCCGGTGATGCCGACGGCGGGATACGGCACGGGCGCCCACGGGGAGTCGAGGTTCACCACATCGACCTTGGTGGTGTACTCCGAGATGCGGATGTCCTCGGTGTGGTCGATCTCGCCGAACGCGCGCTCGCTCTCCAGGGAGACGGTCTGGGCGCGGTCGGGCTCCCACACGCCGCCCTCGAACCGGCTCAGCGTCGTGGCGCGCAGGTACGGCACCGAGGGCGAGTCCGTGCGCACCCGGATGACCTCCACCTCCTGGGGCCGACGCAGGTCGTCCCCGAGCTGCAGCGTCGCGTCGATGCCCGGCCCCGGGCCGAGCCCGGCCCCCGGGCGCGCACTCGGCTGCGGGAGGGCCGGTGTGACGACGACGGCCACCAGGACGGCGACGGCTCCGATGCCGAGCGCCGTGGCCGGGACGCCGGCCGTGCGCTCCTCCTCGCGCTCCAGCGGCTTCTCGCGGGAGCGGGTCTCGGAGCGGATCAGAAAGAGGATGGTCACCGCCAGGAAGACGAACCCGATGACGTCGACGGCGGCGGGCGCGGCGATCGCCGGGATGAGCGAGACCGTGACGATGCCGACGGCGGCCAGCAGCGGCATCCGTGCCGTCACCACGACGTGGTCCACGATGATCGTGAGCAGTCCCATGGCGCCGACCACGACGAACGCGAGCGGAAGGGTGGGCTCGAGGGGCGCCGCACCGAGCTGGATCTCCTGCATCGCCGCCTCGACGACCACGGGCACGCTGCGGAGGGTGTCGAGGGTGGGGATCACCCACAGGAGGGCGGTGTCGCGAAGGAACACGAACGTGAGGAACACGGTCCACAGCGCCATCTCGATGAGCGTCACCGCGACGGCGGGAAGACGGTAGAGGCGGGCGGTGTAGCCGGCGGCGAGGACGAGCGCGGCCAGCATCAGTGCCGCCAGGAGCCACCAGCCGGGCTCGATGACGCGAACGACCGGGAGCAGCGCGGCCACCAGCGCCGCGAGGATCGAGAAGGTCAGCAGCCGCTCGCCTCCGCGAGCACGGGCCGGCTCACCCGACGACATGGTGCACCCCCCGGCCGACCGCGTTCGCCCACGCCGGTGCGAGGTCGCGTTCGGGATCGATGGATGCCACGTGCCAGCCGTGGTCGGCCGCGCGATCCAGAGCCGCACCGAAGGGAGCGGTGGCCAGCAGGATCGGCAGTGTGCTGTGATGGGCGACCGGTCCGATCGCTGCCGCGTCGGAGGCGTCCAGCCGCCCGACGACGAGCACGATCGGCCCGGTCGAGACGCCGGCGAAGAGCCGGGGCAGCCGCGGCAGCTCGTCGTCGCGGCGCGCCGTGAGCGTGGCGAGCTGGACGAGCAGCCCGTCGACGGACGTCATGTCGCCGCCGTCGATGCGTTCCATCAGCACCGTGCCCTCGGTGTCGAGCACCTCCACCGCGTAGCCGTCGTGCACCAGCCGCGCGACCGCGGACACGCAGGCCGAGACCGCCGCCTCGAAGCCGGGGTCGGTGCCCGGCGCCTGCAGGGCCTCGGGCGACCATCGCCGCGCAGCGCGGTCGATGACGACGGATGCCTCGGGCGTGGACTCCTGCTCCTCCTGACGCACCATGAGCTCGTCGCGGTGAGCGGTCGCGCGCCAGTGGATGCGGCGCATCGAGTCGCCGGACGCGTAGGGCCGGGCCACCAGGTTGTCGGCGCCCTGTCCAAGCTGGTCGTTCGTCGTGTGGAGCATGCCTCCGGCGGCACCGGCGTAGTCCACCAGCGGCGCGAGATCGATCACGGCCGGGGCGACCGTGACCGGTGTGCGCTCACCGAACAGCACCGTGCGCCGCGCGAGCCCGAACGGGTCGGACGACCGGACGGTGAGTGGGCCGAGCGGGTGGACGCCCCGCCGGGCGCCGGTGACCGTGTAGACGAGGTCGACGCTCCGTGCACCGCCGCGCTCTCCGCCCAGCAGGCCCGACCCCAGCGCCGGGAAGACGCCGGTGGCTTTACCGCGAAGTCCCGGGGGCAGCGTGTCCCGCCAGATGCCGGGCGCGGTGGGCACGGCCGATCTCACGCCCACGCGCACGGCCACCCGCGCCTCGAGGCCGACCGAGACCACCTCGGGCGAGAGCGACCTGGTGACCGACTCGGTGCGGCGGCCGACGTACAGCGCCCCGACGCTGGCGGCGACGGCCGCCAGCAGCAGGATGCCGAAGTACATCAGCTCGCTCAGGCTCGCCTCGTTCGCCACGATGAAGCAGACGATCGCGAGCACGACCGCACCCGTGCCCCGGGCGGTCAGCGGCCACACGCGTCTCATCGGAGGGTCACTGTCGTGAGGCGATCGGCACGCGCACGCTCGCCGCGATGCGCTCCAGGATCACGGCGATCGCGTCGGCCGCATTCCCGCCGCGCGCCCCGCCGGCGGCACGTGTCGGGATGAGGCGGTGGGCGAACACCGGAGCCAGCAGCGCGGTGATGTCGTCGGGGATGACGAACGCCCGCCCGTCGAGGGCCGCCCACACCTTGGCGGCGCGGACGAGCTGAAGCGTCGCGCGCGGGCTCGCGCCCAGGCGCAGGTCGCTGTGGCCGCGCGTCGCCTGCGCCAGTGCGACGGCGTAGTCCTCGATGGCCGGCGCCACGTGCACCGCGCGGGCCCACGCGATGAGGTCCGAGACCTCGTCGGCCGACACCACGGCCGCGAGCTGATCCAGCGGGTTCACGGTGTCGCGCTGGCGCAGCATGAGCGCCTCGGAGCGAGGGTCGGGGTAGCCCATCGAGATGCGCATCATGAACCGGTCCCGCTGCGCCTCCGGGAGGGCATACGTGCCCTCCATCTCCAGCGGGTTCTGGGTGGCCACCACGAGGAACGGGTCGGGCACGAAGTGGGTGCGCCCGTCCACGGTCACCTGGCGCTCCTCCATCGCCTCGAGCAGAGCGGACTGCGTCTTGGGGGAGGACCGGTTGATCTCGTCGGCGATCACGATGCTGGCGAAGATCGCCCCCGGCTTGAACTCGAACTCCCGGTCGACCGGGTTGTAGACGCTGACCCCCGTCACATCGCCGGGCAGCAGGTCGGGGGTGAACTGGATGCGCCGCACGGTCGCGTCCACCGAGGTGGCCAGGGCGCGGGCGAGCATCGTCTTCCCGACGCCGGGCACGTCCTCGATGAGCAGGTGCCCTTCGGCGAGCAGACAGACGAGGGCGCTGCGCACCGCATCGGGCTTGCCGTCGATCACGGTGCCGACGGCGTCCAGGATGGCGCCGGTGATGCGGGCGAATCCCGCCGCCGTCAGCCCGGCCTCGTGCGCGCCGGGCGCGGCATCCGTCATCGCGGTATCCGTCATCGCGGCCTCCTGGTCCGCTCGGTGAGCGGTTCGGCGGGTGAGCGCGGGCACCCTCGCCCACGCGTCGATCCTATCCGCGGCGCAGGAGGGGTGGCACTGGGAGAAGCCTGGACGAGACCCCGCCGCGTGCGACGCGCCGGAGCGGACCCGCGGGGAAAGGCCGCCCGCTCGGTCATCATGTGAGCATGAGCAATGACGCCCCTCGCCGGCGCTGGGCGCTCCCGGCCCTCCTGATCGGGATCGGTCTGGTGGTCGTGACCGCGATCGTGGTCATCGTCGTGCGGGGTGGTCCGCAGGACTATCCGTCCGACACGCCGGAAGGGGTCGTCCAGCGCTACTCGCAAGCCGTCATCGACCGGGATGTCGACGCCGCGCTGGACTACGTCGTGCCCGAGGTCGCCGACGACTGCGAGCGGGAGTGGTTCGGCGGCGACGACCACCGCGTGGCGCTCGTGCGCACGACCGAGCGGGCGTCGGGCGCGACGGTGGACGTCCTGATCACCACGGTCTACGACTCGGGGCTGCTCGGACCGGGCGAGTCGGAATCCGAGGCCAGCTTCCTCCTCGTCGAGCAGGACGGGGAATGGCTCATCGAGCGTGCGCCCTGGCAGCTGTCACTGTGCAGGGAGCTGGGGCTGTGACGGACACGCCGAGCGCGGGTGCCAGCCGATCCGTCACGGCGCCCGATGCCGCCCGCGCCGGTGGGGGCGCCGGCGCGGTCGTGCGGCGGATCATCCTGCTCTCACTGCTGTTCGCGCTCGTCACCGTGGCGGCGATCGGGATCGCGGGGCTCGTGGAGTGGGCGATCGGATCGGCGAGCGTGATCGCCCAGGGCGAGGCTCCGCTGGCTCGCTCGCTGGCCTTCGCGGTGGTCGGCACCCCGCTTGCCGCCGCGCTGTGGTGGTGGCAGCGGCGCCGTCTCGGCGAGCCCGGCGAGCAGGCATCGCTGGTGTGGACCCTCTACCTCACCGCGATGACGCTGACGGCGCTGGTGATCGCGACGGTCGCACTCGGCCAGGTGGCCGGTGACGGGATCAGCGGCGAATGGCGGCCCGGGGACGCCGCTGCCGCCGTGGTGTGGGCAGGGGTGTGGTGGTGGCACCGCCAGCTGCGCCGGGGACCGCGGACCGCGCCGACGCGCCTCGGCGACCTGCCGGTCGAGCTCAGCGCCGTCTGGGGCCTCGTCGTCGGGGCGCTGGGAGCCGTCGCGGCGCTCGCGACCGTCATCTCGCGAGCCCTCGCCGGCGGGCCGGGACTGCTCGTGGCCGGCCAGGCCTGGTGGCAGTCCGCTCTCCAGGCGCTCGTGTGGTTCGTGCTGGGCACCGTGATCTGGTGGTGGCATTGGCACCGCGAGGGCGCGCGCCGGGTGCCCGGCCCGTTCGCGGACGTGGTCGTGGTCGTCGTGGTGGGCGCTGCGGCGGCCGCGACGCTCGTCTCGCTCGCGAACGCACTCCACCTGCTGCTGCGGCTGGCCGTATCGGGCGACGGCGCTGACGTGCAGGCGTCGCTGGACACCGCCGTCGCCGGCGCCGCAGTGGGAGCTGTCGTGTGGGCGTATCACGCCGGTGTGCTCGGGGGGCGCGCCGACGGTGCCCGTCGCGCAGGGCGCCTCGTGGTCTCGGCCATCGCACTGATCCAGGCCGCGAGCGGGTTCGGCGTGATCGTCAACGCCCTGCTGGCCAGCGTCGCCTCTGTGCTCGCGGACGACGAGAGCGGGAACCTCCTGCTCGGCGGGATCAGCGCCCTCGTGGTGGGCGGCGTCGCGTGGTGGGCGTCCTGGCGGCCCGACCGGGTGGAGACGACGGATGCCGCCGACCCGGGTCGCCGCGTCTACCTCGTCGTCGTCTTCGGCGCGAGCGCGATCGCCGCGGTGGTGACGCTCCTGCTGATCGGATACCGACTGTTCGAGTTCGCGCTGGGCGAAGGGGCGAGCGGCGGCCTGCTGGAGTTCCTGCGCGCGCCGATGGGCGTGCTCAGCGCGACGGCGATCGTGTTCGCCTACCATTTCGCGATCTGGCGACGGGATCGCGCCGCGGCGCCGCGGGCGGCGAGACGCCGGATCGGACGTGTGATCCTCGTCTCCGCCGGCGACGTGTCGGCGCTGGGGGCAGCCGTGCGCTCGGCGACCGGGGCCGCGGTGACGGTGTGGCGCACGGCGGAGGGGGAGGGGACGTTCGGTCCGGATCCCGCACCGGTGCTCGCGGCGCTGGAGGAGGTCGCTGCGCCGCGGGTGCTGGTCCTCGCCGAACCTGGTGGCGCGGCGCGGGTGGTGCCGCTCGCCGACTGAGGAAGGCCCCACGTGGCTCGCGCCCGGGCGCGGGCGGGTTAGACTGTTCGCAGCTCTCCGCGAGGCGGCATCCAGGCCAACTCCCCCAGGACGGAAACGTAGCAAGGGTAACCAGGCTCTGCCGGGTTCGCGGAGAGTCTTACTTTTCCGGGGCGGCCGCTCCTGGCCGACGGCCGCGGCCCGCCCATAGGCTGGACCGGTGGCGCAGAGCATCTACATCACGTCGGCCGAAGGCCACTCCGGGAAGTCCACGGTCGCACTCGGCGTCCTCGACGCGCTGAGCCACGCGACACCGCGGGTCGGGGTGTTCCGTGCCATCGCACGGTCGACGGTCGAGCGGGACTACGTCCTGGAGATGCTCCTGGACCACGACGGCGTCGACCTGGCGTACGACGACTGCTTCGGCGTCACATACGACGACGTGCGCCGGGATCCGGATGCCGCTCTGGCGACGATCGTCGAGCGCTACAAGGCGGTCGAGGCGCAGTGCGACGCCGTCGTGATCGTCGGCAGCGACTACACGGACGTCGGCAGCCCCGCCGAGCTGGCCTACAACGCCCGGATCGCCGCCAACCTCGGCGCCCCGGTGCTGCTCGTGCTGGGCGGCCGGTCGGCGCAGTACCAGACGCAGCCCGAGCAGCTGGGCTCCTCCCTGGCGCGCACGCCGGAGGAGGTGGGACAGATCGCCGACCTCGCGCTCGCCGAGCTCGAGCACGGCCGCGCGAAGCTCTTCGCCGTCGTGGCGAACCGCGCCGACCCCGAGCGGCTCGACGAGACCATCGCGGCGCTGCGCCGGTCGGTGCGAACCCATTCCCGCGAGGCATCCGGCGATCCCTCGGCTGAATCAGTGCCGGTGTGGGCGATCCCCGAGGACCGCTACCTCGTCGCCCCGTCCATCCGCGGGATCATGCGGTCCGTCGACGGCGAGCTGATCGGCGGCGACGCGGACCGCCTCACGCGGGAGGCGCTCGCGGTGGTCGTCGCGGGGATGTCGATGGTCAATGTGCTGCCGCGCCTGCTCGAAGGGGCCGTCGTGGTCATCCCGGCCGATCGATCCGAGGTGCTGCTCGCGACGCTGCTCGCCAACGCCTCGGGCACCTTCCCGTCCATCTCGGGCATCGTCCTCAACGGCGGCTTCGAGATCCCCGAGCCGGTGACCCGGCTGCTGGAGGGCCTCGGCTCCAGCGTCCCCATCATCACCACCGAGCTCGGCACCTACGAGACGTCGGTGCGGATCATGGGCACGCGCGGCCGCCTCGCCGCCGACTCGCAGCGCCGCTACGACACCGCGCTCACCCTCTTCGAGCAGAGCGTCGACACCGACGAGCTGCTCGCCGCGTTCGGGGTGGCCCGCGCGACCGTGGTCACCCCGCTCATGTTCGAGTTCCAGCTCATCGAACGGGCACGCGCGCAGCGCAAGAAAATCGTGCTGCCCGAGGGCGATGACGACCGCGTGCTGCGAGCCGCGGCCACGGTCCTCAAGCGCGGCATCGCCGACCTCGTGATCCTCGGTGAGCCGTTCGAGGTGCGCGCCCGGGCGATCGAGCTCGGAATCGACATCCAGGCGGCCGAGGTGCTCTCGCCGCTGGACGCCGTGCACGTCCACAAGTTCGCCGAGGAGTACGCCCGCCTGCGGGCTCACAAGGGCGTCACCGTCGCGCAGGCCGCGGACACGGTCACCGACGTGTCGTACTTCGGCACGATGATGGTGCACCTGGGCCTCGCCGACGGCATGGTGTCGGGGGCGGCGCACACCACCGCCCACACGATCCGGCCCGCCTTCGAGGTGATCAAGACCAAGCCCGGCGTCTCTGTCGTCTCCAGCGTCTTCCTGATGGCGCTCGCCGATCGCGTGCTCGTCTACGGCGACTGCGCCGTGATCCCCGACCCCACCGCCGAGCAGCTCGCCGACATTGCGATCTCGTCGGCTGCGACCGCGGCGCAGTTCGGGATCGACCCCCGCATCGCGATGCTGTCGTACTCGACCGGCGAGTCGGGATCGGGTGCGGATGTCGAGAAGGTGAGGGATGCCACGGCCCTGGTGCGCTCGCGCGCCCCCGAGCTGCCCGTGGAGGGCCCCATCCAGTACGACGCCGCAGCCGACGCCGCCGTTGCGGCGGCGAAGATGCCGGGCTCCGCGGTGGCCGGTCGCGCGACGGTGTTCGTCTTCCCCGACCTCAACACCGGCAACAACACCTACAAGGCGGTGCAGCGCTCGGCCGGCGCCGTGGCGATCGGCCCGGTGCTGCAGGGCCTGAACAAGCCGATCAACGACCTCTCGCGCGGTGCGCTGGTGGACGACATCGTCAACACCATCGCCATCACCGCGATCCAGGCGCAGGGGGAGTGAGCGCATGACCCCGGTGCTCGTCATCAACAGCGGCTCGTCTTCGTTCAAATACCAGCTGCTCGACATGGACACCGAGCGCACGCTCGCCTCGGGGCTCGTGGAGCGGATCGGCGACGCTCTCGGGGTTGCGCGGCACACCGTGTACGCAGCGCCGACGGACGGCCCGGCGGCGGCGTTCCTCGACGCCACCCGCACGCGCGAGCTGCCGATCGCCGATCACACGGCAGGGTTCGGCGTCATGCTCGAAGCGTTCGAGTCGGATGGGCCGTCGCTCACCGACTCGCCGCCCGGCGCCGTCGGGCACCGCGTCGTCCACGGCGGCGCGCGGTTCTTCGAGCCGACGCTGATCACCCCCCTCGTCGAGATCAACATCGACGAGCTCGCGGTGCTGGCGCCGCTGCACAACCCGGCCAACCTCGCCGGCATCCGCGCGGCGCGGGCCGCGTTCCCCGACGTGCCCCACGTGGCGGTCTTCGACACGGCATTCCACCAGACCCTCTCACCGGCCGCCTACACGTACGCGATCGACGCCGAGATCGCGGCATCCCACCGCATCCGCCGCTATGGATTCCACGGCACCTCCCACAAGTTCGTGAGCGACGCGGCGGCAGCCTTCCTGGGGCGCCCGCTGAGCGAGCTCAAGCAGATCGTGTTCCACCTCGGCAACGGGGCCTCGGTGACGGCGATCGACGGCGGCCGATCCATCGACACCTCGATGGGCTTCACGCCGCTCGAGGGTCTGGTCATGGGCACCCGATCGGGCGACATCGACCCGGCCGCGCTGTTCCACCTCTCTCGACGTGCCGGGATGTCGATCGACGAGCTGGACGACCTGGTGAACAGGCGAAGCGGGCTGCTGGGGCTCGCCGGATCCAACGACCTGCGCGACATCCGCGCCGCCATCGCGCGCGGCGACGAGCGCGCCATGCTCGGGTTCGAGGTGTACGTCCACCGGCTGCGCTCGTACGCCGGGGCGTATCTGGCGCAGCTGGGCGGCGCCGACGTCATCTCCTTCACAGCCGGCGTCGGCGAGAACGCCCCGGCGGTGCGAGCCGGTGCGCTGGCGACACTGGGCTTCGCGGGCGTGGAGATCGACCCCGTCCGCAACGAGGCGCCGGAGCGCGGCATCCGGATCATCTCGACGGATGCCTCGGCCGTGACGGTCCTCGTCGTCCCGACCGACGAAGAGCTCGAGATCGCGCGTCAGACCTTGGGTGCCGCACGGCCCTGATCCGAGGGTGTGAAGCGGGCCTGCGCCCGCATTACGCTTGCTGAACGGCGCCCCCAGGTGCCGATGCACCTCACCCCGCCCTCGGAGGTTCTGTGGCTCCCGACGCCCTGCCCGATCTGACGTCCTTCGACGCCGTGCTCTTCGACCTCGACGGCGTCCTCACGCCGACCGCCGACGTGCACATGCACGCGTGGCGGACCATGTTCGAGGAGCTCTTCGCCGCCTGGGACATCACGCCGGCGTACACGGAGCGCGACTACTTCGATCACCTGGACGGGAAGAAGCGGTATGACGGAGTGGCGAGCCTGCTCCGCTCGCGCGACGTCGAGGTTCCGTGGGGCGATCCCTCCGATCCGCCGACCGCCGACACCGTGTGCGGCATCGGCAACCGCAAGAACGCCGTCTTCGAGCGCGTGCTGCGGGCCGAGGGCATCACCGCGTACCCCGGGTCGCTGCGGGTGCTCGACCTGCTGGCGGATGCCGGCACCCCGGTGGCCGTGGTCTCGAGCTCGAAGAACGCCGAGGAGGTGCTGGCCGCCGCCGGCATCCGCGACCGATTCGCCGTCGTCATGGACGGCGTGATCGCCGAGCGGGAGCACCTGGCGTCCAAGCCCGCGCCGGACGTCTTCGTCGAGGCGGCCCGGATGCTGGGCGTCGAGCCGTCCGCGAGCGCCGCCGTCGAGGACGCGATCAGCGGCGTGCGCTCGGCGGTGGCGGGCGGCTTCGCGCTCGTCGTGGGCGTCGACCGGGGTGCCGGCTCGGCGGACCTCTCAGACGCCGGTGCGCACGTGGTGGTGAAGGACCTCGAGGAGTTCACGCGATGATCAACCGGGACCGCTTCCCCGTCGACCCGTGGCGCCTCGTCGAGAAGTCGTTCGACATCGACGACGCCGGCGTCACCGAGACGCTGTTCGCCGTCGGCAACGGCTATCTCGGCATGCGCGGCAACCACCCGGAGGGTCGCTTCGCCCACGAGCACGGCACCTTCATCAACGGCTTCCACGAGACGTTCCCGATCCGCCATGCCGAGCAGGCCTACGGCTTCGCCGAGGTGGGGCAGACGATCGTCAACGCGCCGGACGCGAAGATCATGCGCGTGTACGTCGATGACGAGCCGCTGTCGCTGGACGTGGCCGACGTGCGCGACTACGAGCGCGTCCTCGACATGCGCGAGGGTGCGCTGCGACGCCACCTCGTCTGGATGACCCCGTCGGGCAAGGAGGTGCGGATCGAGTTCGAGCGGATGGTGCCGTTCGAGGAGAAGCACCTGGCCGTGATGACGATCGACGTGACCGTCCTCAACGCCGACGCCCCGGTGACGGTGAGCTGCCAGATGATCAACCGGCAGGACGGCGAGGACGTCTACGGCGGCACCCCGTCGGCGCCGCGGCGCGCGGGGTTCGACCCGCGCAAGACGGAGAAGCTCCCGGAGCGCGTGCTGCAGCCGCAGGAGTACTGGCAGGACCGGCTCCGCTCGGCGCTGTCGTACCGGGCCACCGAGTCGGGCATGACCATCGCCATCGTCGCCGACCATCTGGTCGAGACCGCGAACGACTTCACCTCTCGCACCCTCATCGAGCCCGACATCGCCAAGAACGTGTTCCGGGTGCAGGCGCGGGCGGGCGTGCCCATCCGCATCACCAAGCTGGTCAGCTATCACACGTCGCGCGGCGTGCCGGCCCGTGAGCTCGTCGACCGCTGCCGCCGCACCCTCGACCGGGCGCTCGCCGAAGGGCTCGATGAGATCCGCGCCCGGCAGCGCGCCTGGCTCGACGCGTTCTGGGAGCGCTCCGACGTGCGCATCGGCGGCCACGACGACCTGCAGCAGGCGACCCGCTGGTGCCTGTTCCAGCTGGCGCAGGCCGCGGCGCGCGCCGACGGTCAGGGCGTGCCGGCGAAGGGCATGACGGGATCCGGCTACTCAGGCCACTACTTCTGGGACACCGAGATCTACGTGCTGCCCTTCCTCGCGTACACGACCCCGCTGTGGGCGCGCAACGCACTGCGCATGCGCTACCTCATGCTGCCGGCCGCCCGTCGGCGCGCCTTCCAGCTGAACGAGGCGGGGGCGCTGTTCCCGTGGCGGACGATCAACGGGGAAGAGGCATCCGCCTACTACGCCGCCGGCACGGCGCAGTACCACATCAACGCCGACGTCAGCTACGCGCTGGCGAAGTACGTGCGGGCGACGGGCGACGACGAGTTCCTCTACCGGGAGGGCGTCGACATCGCCGTCGAGACGGCGCGCCTGTGGGCGACGCTCGGATTCTGGCGCTCCAATGACGGCGTCATCGACGGGGAGGGCGACTCGTTCCACATCCACGGTGTCACCGGGCCAGACGAGTACACCACGGTCGTCAACGACAACCTCTTCACGAACGTGATGGCCCGGTTCAACCTGCGGTTCGCCGCCCGCACGGTGCGCGAGATGGCCGAGATCGACGGCGAGGTGTACCGCCAGATGGTGGACCGCCTGTCGCTCGAGCCCGGCGAGCCGGACGCCTGGGAGCGTGCCGCAGAGGCCATGCACATCCCGTTCAGCCCGACGCTCGGCATCCATCCCCAGGACCACGTGTTCCTCGAGCGCGAGATCTGGGATCTCGAGAACACCCCGCCCGACAAGCGGCCGCTGCTGCTGCACTTCCACCCGCTGGTGATCTACCGCTACCAGGTGCTCAAGCAGGCCGACGTGGTGCTCGCGCTGTTCCTGCAGGGCAACCACTTCTCGCCGGAGGACAAGCTCGCCGACTTCGAGTACTACGACCCGCTGACGACCGGCGATTCCACCCTCTCAGCCGTGGTGCAGGCGATCCTCGCCGCCGAGGTCGGCTACCAGGACCTCGCACTGGAGTACTTCCGGGAATCGATCTTCGTCGACCTCGGCGACCTCCACCACAACGCCGCCGACGGCGTGCACGTCGCCTCGGCGGGCGGCGTGTGGACGGCGCTCGTCTCGGGATTCGGCGGCATGCGCGACCACTTCGGCGAGCTGTCGTTCGACCCTCGCCTGCCGGCGGCCTGGCCCTCGCTGGACTTCGTCCTGCACTGGCACGGCACGCCGCTCACCGTCACCGTCACGCGCGACGAGCTGCGGGTGCGCGCGGCCGCCGGCGACCCCGTCGGCTTCAGCGTGCGGGGCGTGGGCTACGTCGTGGGCGCCGGTGAAGAGGTCGTGGTGCCGCTGGAAGGGCAGGGCCCGGTGATCTCGGGGCGGCCCACGCTGCGCGAGCTGGGCGACGCCCGCCGCGAGGACGGCTCGCTGCTGTCGGCGTCGGTCCCGACCGTGACGTCCTCGATCCCCATCATCGTCGGCGCCGCCGACGTCCAGCAGGGCGCCGACGTCTGAGTCCCCCGGACGGAGGATGCCCCGGGCCGCCGGTCGCGACCGGACTGGCGGTTTGACAACTCGGGACCGGACTTCGGCGCGCGAGCGCGGCTGCCGGGGCCGACGGCATCGTGCTCCAGGCGCTGGGTCCGGAGGGATCTCGCGGGGCCCCGGCGCGGCGGCCGAGAGGGCGGGCGAGGTGTCGGCGCCACGCCGTAGGCTGGGGGCGTGACCACCGCCCTCTACCGCCGCTACCGGCCTGAGTCGTTCGGCGAGATGATCGGCCAGTCCCAGGTCACCGAACCGCTCATGACGGCACTGCGCAGCGATCGGGTCGGGCACGCGTATCTCTTCTCCGGCCCGCGCGGCTGCGGCAAGACCACGTCGGCGCGCATCCTCGCACGCTGCCTGAACTGCGCCGAGGGTCCCACCGACACTCCCTGCGGCACGTGCGAGAGCTGCGTCGAGCTGGGTCGCGGCGGGGGCGGCTCGCTCGACGTCGTCGAGATCGACGCCGCCAGCCACAACGGCGTCGACGACGCGCGCGATCTGCGCGAACGGGCCGTGTTCGCCCCCGCGCGCGACCGCTTCAAGATCTTCATCCTCGACGAGGCGCACATGGTGACGCCGCAGGGCTTCAACGCCCTGCTCAAGCTCGTCGAAGAGCCGCCCGAGCACGTCAAGTTCATCTTCGCCACGACCGAGCCCGAGAAGGTCATCGGCACGATCCGCTCGCGCACGCACCACTACCCCTTCCGCCTCGTTCCGCCGGCGGCCATGCTCGAGTACGTCGAGCAGCTGTGCGCGCAGGAGGGCGTCGAGGTCGAGCAGGGCGTGCTTCCGCTCGTCGTGCGGGCCGGCGGCGGCTCACCCCGCGACACGCTGTCGCTGCTCGACCAGCTCATCGCCGGCTCCGACCCGACGGCAGGCACCGGTGCGCTGACGGTGCGGTACGCGCGGGCCGTCGCCCTCCTCGGGTACACGCACGCCGAGCTGCTCGACGAGGTCGTCGACGCCTTCGCCGCCTCCGACGCCTCAGCGGCCTTCGGGGCCGTCGATCGGGTCGTGCAGACCGGTCAGGACCCCCGTCGCTTCGTCGACGACCTGCTCGAGCGCCTCCGCGATCTCATCGTCGTCGCAGCGACGGGCCAGGACGCCGCCGCGGTGCTGCGCGGGGTGTCGGCCGACGACCTCACCCGCATGCGACGGCAGGCGGACGCCTTCGGCGCGGCACGTCTGTCGCGCATCGCCGACCTCGTCGTCGGCACGCTGGACGACATGACCGGCGCCACATCGCCCCGGCTGCAGCTCGAGCTCATGGTCGCCCGCGTGCTCGCCCGGGGTACGGATGCCGCGCCCGCGGCGGCTACCGCCAGCGCCGGGGCGACCGCAGCGACCCCTGCGAGTGCCGGCGCGCCCGTGGCGGCCGCCGCGAGTGCCGGCGCGCCCGGCACCGCGGGCGGGTCCCCGGTCGGCCCTGTCGAGGGCGCAAGCTTGCGCCGGCCGGAGCAGGCGGCTCCCGCGGCGGGTTCCCCTCCGATCCCGCCGGCCGACGCCCCGCCGCCGCTCCCCGCCGGTCCGGTGACGGTGGAGCGCATGAAGGACGCGTGGCCGCGGGTGCTCGGGCGACTGGAGGAGATCAGCAGGTCCTCGTGGATGCTCGCCTCGGGCGCCCGCATCCTCGCGTTGGACGGCGACGTGCTCACCCTCGCGTTCACGAGCCAGACCGACGTCGGCAAGTTCAAGCACCTCGCCGCCGGCAAGGGGCCGAGCGAAGACCTTCGCCAGGCGATCCTGGCCGAGCTCGGCATCCGCGTGAAGTACATCGCACGGCACGACCCCGCCGGCGGACCAGGAGGTCCGGGGGATCCGCGCGGTCCCGGCGGCGCCGGCGGACCCGGCGCCGGCGATTCCGGCGCCCCCGAGGTGCCGGCCCCGGCGTCGCCCGGAGGCCGGGCGGACGTGCGCCCCGTGCCGCCGGCCCCCGATCACGCGCCGCCGTCCCGGGATGCACCGGTCGCGACCACTCCGCGGGCGTCGGCGTCACCGCGGGCGTCCGGCGGCGGCCACTCCGCCCCGGCTGCGGCGGCGCCCGTCACCGAGTGGGCGGTCGCGCCGATCCCCTCCGACGCCGATGCGCCGCCGCCCGATCCGGGCCCCGCAGCGTTTCCCGTCGTCGCTGCCGGCCAGCTCGCCGTCGACGATGAGCCCGAAGACGCCGCGGCGACGGCGCCCAGCCGCGTCGCCACGCTCGCGCCCGCACGGGAGGGCGACGTCCTGCCCCCGTCCGAGGTCGCACCTTCGATCGAGAGCGACGACGACGCCGACGAGACCGATGTCGACGCGGTCGATGCGGTCGTCGATCCTCCGGTGCCACCCACCGTGGCACCTCCGCTTGCTCCGGCGTTGCGCACGCGCAACGGGGGCGTGCAGCGGTACGGCGAGGCCGTGGTCCGCCAGGTCCTGGGTGCCCGGTTCGTGCGCGAGGAGCCCTACGAGCCGCCCACGAGGTTCAGCTAGCCCATGTACGACGGCATCGTCCAAGACCTCATCGACGAGTTCGGCCGCCTTCCCGGCATCGGCCCCAAGTCGGCGCAGCGCATCGCCTTCCACATCCTGCAGACCCCCGACTTCGACGTGTCCCACCTCGCCGCGCTGCTGAGCGAGGTGCGCGACAAGGTGCGCTTCTGCGAGGTGTGCGGCAACGTCTCCGAGCAGGAGCGGTGCTCGATCTGCCGCGACCCCCGTCGCAATCGGACGCTGGTCTGCGTCGTCGAAGACGCGAAGGACGTCGCCGCGATCGAACGCACCCGAGAGTTCCGTGGTCTGTACCACGTGCTGGGGGGCGCCATCAGCCCCATCGCCGGCATCGGTCCCGACGACCTCCGGATCACGCAGCTCATGCAGCGCCTCGCGGACGGCACCGTGCAGGAGGTCATCCTCGCCACGAACCCGAACCTCGAGGGTGAGGCGACCGCCACGTACCTCAGCCGCCTGCTCCACACCCTCGAGATCACCGTCACCCGTCTCGCCTCGGGTCTTCCCGTCGGCGGCGACCTCGAGTACGCCGACGAGGTCACCCTCGGGCGGGCGTTCGAAGGCCGCCGCTCGGTCTAGCGCCGATGTCGGGAGTCCGCCGTATATTGGCGGTCGTCCGTCTCGCGTGCGACCACCGCGCGGGCCACTCTTGATCCGGGACGGTGCCTGCCGCCCGCGGCGTCCGACACGGAGGGACACCCATGAACTCCCCACAGCGGTTCGACACGCGGGCGTGGCTCCTCTTCGCCGCGATGGCGCTGCTGTGGGGCATCCCGTATCTCTTCATCAGCGTGGCGGTCCAGTCGTACTCGCCGGCGGCTGTGGTGGCGGGACGCACGCTGCTCGGGGCGCTGCTGCTGCTGCCGTTCGCCCTGAAGCAGAGGGCCCTCCGTCCGGCGTTCGGGAAGATCGGCTGGGTGCTCGTGTTCGGGGCGATCGAGATGGCGGGCCCGTTCCTCCTCCTCGGCCACGCCGAGCAGACCCTCCCCTCCGGGCTCACCGGCCTGCTCGTCGCGACCGTCCCCCTGTTCGCCGCGCTGATCGCCTTCGGCGGAGGCGACCGCTCGGTGCTGCGGCCCGCCCGGGCGATCGGGCTGATCGTCGGGTTCATCGGGGTGTTCGTCATCGTCGCCGGACCGGGTCTCGCCGTCGAGGGCGGCGGCGGTCTCTTCGCCGTCGGGGAGGTGCTGCTCGTCGCGCTCCTCTACGCGATCGCGCCGTTCGTCATCGCGACGAAGCTTCGCGACGTGCCGGCACTGGGCACCATCACGCTCGCTCTGCTCGCGGTGGGTATCTTCTACACGCCGATCGCGTTCCTCACCCAGCATGAGGTGCCCACGCTCGAGAGCACGGTGTCGCTGGTCCTGCTCGCCGTGCTGTGCACGGCGGTGGCGTTCATCGCGTTCTTCGCGCTGATCGCCCGCGTCGGTCCGGTGCGGGCGCCGCTGTTCACCTACGTCAACCCGGTGGTCGCCATCGTGCTCGGCACGATCATCCTCAGCGAGCCGCTCACGCCCGGCCTGCTGGTCGGCTTCCCGCTGGTGATCGTGGGCTGCTGGCTGGCCGCGACCGGCGGGCGGCTGCGGGCTCCCCGGGCCGATGCGGAGTTCCCGCCCGTCCCCACGCCGTGACGTCGGCCGTCGCGACCACGTCCGTCGAGGGGCGCGCCGCGAGGGGCGCTCAGCGCAGGACTTCGACCAGCACGATCCACGAGACCATGAGCGCCGCCATGATGGCGAGGATCGAGCCGACGGCGAACCACACGAGCCCCTGATCCCGGCCGGCGACGAGCAGCGCGCCGCCGACGAGGTACGCCGCGGGCGCGATGAATCCGACCGCCGCCTTGCCCGTCCGCAGTCGATTGCGCGGA
Source organism: Microbacterium atlanticum (assembly GCF_015277815.1). Classification (NCBI taxonomy): domain Bacteria; kingdom Bacillati; phylum Actinomycetota; class Actinomycetes; order Micrococcales; family Microbacteriaceae; genus Microbacterium; species Microbacterium atlanticum. Next base: position 2,529,680 of record NZ_CP063813.1, on the reverse strand, counting down.
TGGTGGTTCTCGAAGATGCGTCGCGTCGCCTGCGCCGCGAACACGGCGGCGGCGAGGGCGAGGACGATCATGGCGATGCCGTACCCCTGCGCGCCGATGCCCGGAATGAGGCCGATGGCGGAGCCGGCGAGGGCGAGCACGAGCCCCGCGATCCCTGCCGCCAGCCGGGCGGTGAGCGAGGACTCCTTGATGATGTCGCCGATGTTGACGCTCGCCGCCACGATGACGAGTCCGGCGAGCGCGGCGGTCGCGCCCACCATCGCGACGTTGAACTCCGACCACGCCTCGATCTGGTCCATGCTCGGATGGTAATGCCGTGGCACGCCGCGTACACCGCCGTCACATGGCCGGGCGCGCATCGACCCGTCCGTAAGATGGAACGTCGGGCGCGGCATCCGTTCCCCGTCCCGCCCCCTCGAGACACGCGTGGAGACTCATCGTGGCGCTGATCGTCCAGAAGTACGGCGGATCGTCGGTCGCAGACGCCGAGAGCATCAAGCGCGTCGCCAAGCGCATCGTCGACACCCGCCGCGCCGGTCACGACGTCGTCGTCGCCGTGAGCGCGATGGGCGACACCACCGACGAGCTGCTCGACCTCGCCGGTCAGGTGGCCCCGATCCCCGCGCCGCGCGAGCTGGACATGCTGCTGTCCAGCGGCGAGCGCATCTCGATGGCCCTGCTGGCGATGGCGATCCACTCGATGGGCTTCGAGGCCCGCTCGTTCACGGGCAGCCAGGCCGGCATGATCACGACAGCCGACCACGGGTCGGCGCGGATCGTCGACGTCACGCCGGTTCGGCTGCGCGAGGCCCTCGGCGAGGGCGCCATCGTGATCGTCGCGGGCTTCCAGGGCTTCAACCGCGACACCCGCGACATCACGACGCTCGGCCGGGGCGGCTCCGACACCACCGCCGTGGCACTGGCGGCGGCGCTCGAGGCCGACGTGTGCGAGATCTACAGCGACGTCGACGGCATCTTCACCGCCGACCCTCGCGTCGTGCCCAAGGCCCGCAAGCTCGGATCGGTGTCCGCCGAGGAGATGCTCGAACTCGCTGCGAACGGCGCGAAGGTGCTGTACATCCGCGCGGTGGAGTACGCGCGCCGCCACGGCGTGCTGATCCACGCCCGCTCCACGTTCAGCTCGGGCGTGGGGACCTATGTGCTCGGTCCGGGGATGAGCGTCCCCGACGCCGAAGAGGGAGAAGAGATGGAAGAGCCCATCGTCGCCGGAGTCGCCACCGACCTCGGCCAGGCCAAGGTCACGATCACCGGGGTCCCCGACGTCCCCGGCAAGGCCGCTGAGATCTTCAAGGTCGTCGCGAAATCCGGCGCCAACGTCGACATGATCGTGCAGAACGTGTCGGCGGCCGCCACCGGACGCACCGACATCTCCTTCACCGTGCCCAAGACCGACGCGGCCGTCGCGCTCAAGGCTCTCGCCGGTGACCAGGCCGAGATCGGCTTCGAGAACCTCGTCCACGACGACCAGATCGGCAAGCTGTCGGTCGTCGGAGCCGGCATGCGCACGCACTCCGGCGTGTCGGCGACCCTGTTCGAAGCCCTCAGCGTCGCCGGCATCAACATCGAGATGATCTCGACGTCCGAGATCCGCATCTCGGTCGTCGTCCGCGGCGACGATCTCGCCGAGGCCGCCCGCGTCGTCCACACCGCCTACGGCCTGGACGGCGACGTCGAGGCGACCGTCTACGCCGGCACCGGCCGCTGAGAGCCCGCCCGTCGGGATTGACGGATGCGGCGCGCGAGTGCACGACGCGCGCACGAATGCACGGGCCGCCGGCGCCGTCACGTCGTGCTCTCGCCGGAAACCCGTGCGCTCACGCGATGTCGCAGCCGAGGGCGCGGAACGGCAGGAATCGCGCGCACGCTGTCCGCCGGTGCCGGTAACACCGGCGGCGCCGTGCAGGGCGGGCCGGTAGAATCGCCCAAACCCCGCGCGTCCGACGGTGCCCGCGCGTCCGCTTCACGCTCGTGTCCCACGCTGAGGAAACCCCATGACCCGCATCTCCGATTCAGGACTCTCCGTCGCCGTCGTCGGCGCCACCGGCCAGGTCGGCACGGTCATGCGCGAGATCCTTGCCGAGCGCGACTTCCCGATCCGCGAGCTGCGTCTGTTCGCGACCGCCCGCTCGGCGGGCACCGCCATCGAGTTCGCCGGGCAGACGGTGGTCATCGAAGACGTCGCGACAGCCGACCCCGCGGGCATCGACGTCGCGCTGTTCTCAGCGGGCGCCACCGGCAGCCGCGCGCACGCGCCGCGCTTCGCCGAGGCCGGCGCCGTCGTCATCGACAACTCCAGCGCGTGGCGCATGGACCCCGAGGTGCCGCTCGTCGTCAGCGAGGTGAACCCGCACGCCATCGCGAACCCGCCGAAGGGGATCATCGCCAACCCCAACTGCACCACCATGGCTGCGATGCCGGTGCTGAAGGTGCTCGATGCCGAGGCGGGTCTGGAGCGCCTCATCGTCTCGACGTACCAGGCGGTGTCCGGCTCGGGACTCGCAGGTGCCCAGGAGCTGCTCGGCCAGGTCGAGGGGGTCCTGGCCCAGGGCCGCACGCTGGACCTCGTGCACGACGGTTCGGCCGTGGACTTCCCCGAGCCGCAGAAGTACGTCGCTCCGATCGCGTTCGACGTGATCCCGCTCGCCGGCAGCATCGTCGACGACGGTCTCAACGAGACCGACGAGGAGAAGAAGCTCCGCAACGAGAGCCGAAAGATCCTCGAGCTTCCGGACCTCCGTGTCGCGGGCACCTGCGTGCGGGTGCCGGTCTTCACCGGCCACTCGCTGTCGATCCACGCCGAGTTCGCGCGCGACATCACCCCCGAGCGCGCCCGCGAGCTCCTCGCCGACGCACCCGGTGTGGCGCTCGAGGAGGTTCCGACCCCGCTGCAGGCGGCCGGCAACGACCCCAGCTACGTCGGCCGCATCCGCGCCGACCAGTCCGCCCCCGAGGGCAAGGGCCTCGTGCTCTTCATCTCCAACGACAACCTCCGCAAGGGCGCGGCGCTCAACGCGGTGCAGATCGCCGAGGTCGTCGCGGCCAACCTGGGCGTGCACGCCTGACGCCTCGCGCGCACACGTGCAGAGCGAGCGGATGCCCCGCCCGCAGGCATCCGCTCGCTTGCCGTCCCGGCAAGAAGGGCCGGATTTTCCGGCCGGGTCGTCGCCCCCGGCGAGGGGCGCTTTCGCGGCGAACTAGAATCGTCTGGTGACCGAAACGCCCTCCGACGCCCTCCCCAGCCCCGACGCCAGCGACCTCCCCACCGGAACGGTCGACGTCCTGCTGATCGGCGGCGGCATCATGAGCGCGACGCTGGGCACCCTGCTGCAGGAGGTGCAGCCCGACCTCAAGATCGCCCTCTTCGAGCGCCTCAGTGATGTCGCGCTGGAGAGCTCGAACGCCTGGAACAACGCCGGCACCGGTCACGCCGCCCTCTGCGAGCTGAACTACATGCCCGAGGGCAAGGACGGCACCGTCGACCCGGCCAAGGCGATCTCGATCAACGAGCAGTTCCAGCAGAGCCGTCAGCTCTGGTCTTCGCTGGTCGACGCGGGCGTGCTCGACGCCCCGTCCACCTTCATCAACTCCACCCCGCACATGACCTTCGTGCGGGGCGAGAAGGATGTCGCCTACCTGAAGAAGCGCTACGAGGCGCTCAAGGACGAGCCGCTGTTCGCGGGCATCGAGTACAGCGAGGACTCGCGCGTCATCAACCAGTGGGCGCCGCTGCTGATGCAGAAGCGTCGCAAGGGCGAGCCGTTCGCGGCCACCCGCGTTCCCGCCGGCACCGACGTCGACTTCGGCGCCCTCACCCGCCAGCTCATCGACCGGCTCGCCGAGAACGGTGCCGACGTCCGCACCAACACCGAGGTGCGCGGCCTGAAGCGACTGGATGACGGCTCGTGGCGCGTGAAGTACCGGCGCACCGTGGGACGCACCCCGGGCGAGATCCGCGCCAAGTTCGTGTTCGTGGGCGCGGGCGGCTGGGCGCTGAAGCTGCTGCAGCGCTCCGGCATCCCCGAGATCTCCGGCTACGGCGTGTTCCCCATCGGCGGCCAGTGGCTGAAGACCACCAACCCCGCCATCGTGTCCCAGCACAAGGCCAAGGTGTACTCGCAGGCATCGGTCGGAGCGCCGCCCATGTCGGTGCCGCACCTCGACACGCGCGTGGTGGACGGCGAGGCGTCCCTGCTCTTCGGGCCGTTCGCGACGTTCAGCCCCAAGTTCCTCAAGAACGGATCGATGCTCGACATCGTGACTCAGGTGCGTCCCGGCAATCTCGGACCCATGCTCAAGGTCGCCTGGGACAACCCCAGCCTGATCCGGTACCTCGTCGGCGAGCTGCTGAAGAACCATGCGAAGAAGGTCGACAGCCTGCGGGTCTTCATGCCCACTGCCAAGGACGAGGACTGGGAGCTGCTGCAGGCCGGCCAGCGTGCGCAGGTGATGAAGAAGGACCCCGAGAAGGGGGGCGTTCTGCAGTTCGGCACGGAGGTCGTCACCGGCGCGGACGGGACCATCGCCGGCCTTCTCGGCGCGTCGCCCGGCGCCTCGACGGCGGTCTCGATCATGCTCGGGCTGCTCAAGACCTGCTTCCCCGACCGCATCGCGTCGTGGGAGCCGCGCCTGCGCGAGCTCATCCCGAGCTACGGCGAGACGCTCAACGCGCGACCCGAGGCCGCGCGCGAGCTCCTCGACGAGACCGCGGAGGCGCTGGCCCTCACGGCGTGATCCTCCGATGAGGCTGTGGTCGCTGCGTCCGTCGATCCTCGACCGGACCGGACTGGTCGCGTGCTGGCGCGAAGGTCTGCTCGCGCAGAGGGTCCTCACCGGCACGACGGTGGGGTACAAGCGGCATCCGCAGCTGGAGCGGTTCCAGGCCGTCGCCGACCCGCTGGACGCGATCGGCCACTACCTCCTCGCGCTGCACGCGGAAGCGCTCGTGCGCGGTTACTCGTTCGACGGGACGAAGGTGATGCGGCCGGATGCTGCGAACCCCGGCATCCCGGTCACCACCGGTCAGCTCGCGTTCGAGTTGACCCATCTTCGCGCCAAGGCGGCGGTGCGGGACGCCTCGTGGCTACCCCGCCTTCCCGCGGTCGCGCTCCCGGCGCCGAGCTTCGTCGAGATGCCTGGCGGCATCCAGTCCTGGGAGCGCGGGGCGGTCGACCCCTAGGGTGGGGTCATGCCGGTGTCCGGACGCGCGTGGCGTCGCTGGGGGGTCGCCGTGGCATCCGTCGTCGCGCTGCTCGCGGCGGGCGGTGTCGCGCTGGCGACCAGCGACCGCGCGCCCGCTGCATTCTCGGCGCGCGGAGCGGAGCGGCCGCCGGTGATCGGGGCGCTGGTCGCGGCATCCGTCGACGACTTCTCGTTCGACTCGTTCGCCGCCGACTACTGGCTCGTCCGCGGCGCGGGCGACCGCAGCCGGCTGCTGACGACCGAGACCATCGTCGCCCGGTTCCCCGAGTTCGATCAGAACAAGGGGATCGTGCGTGCGCTTCCGGTGGTCGACAGCGGCATCGACCTCGGCACCGTCGTGCTGGGCGTCACGGGAGCGGACGGCGCCGCGATCCCGTGGTGGACCGAGCGGGACGGCGACTGGATCCACATCCTCACCGGCGACGACAGCTACGTCCACGGTGCGCAGACGTACGTCCTCACCTACGAGATGAGCGACGTCGTGCTGCGCTACGACGACACCGCGGCCGACGAGTTCTTCTGGGACACGGTGGGCACGGACCACGCCCAGCCGTTCGACGTCGTCGACGTCGACGTGCGGGTGGCGACGGATGCCGCGGCCGCCGTCCTCGACGGGCGCGTGTTCTGCTACACCGGCCCGGCCGGGTCCACCGACCGATGCGACATCGAGCGGGCGGACGCACCCGTGCCGCTGCCGGACGACGTCTCGTGGTGGGCCATGGCGTCCGGCTCGTCGGCGACCACCGCGGTCTCGTTCCGTGCCCGCGACGAGGGGCTCGGCCCTCATGAGAACGTGTCGGTCGCGATCGGCTTCGAGCGCGGCACCTTCGCCGCGCCCACCGCGCCGCCGCCTCCGCCGTACCCGTGGTGGCTGTGGATCCTCCCGCTGCTCGCCCTCGCGTCGGGCATCGGCGGCCTGACGTTCCTGCTGGTGGTCAGGGCGGCGGCCCGCCGCAACCCCGACCCGTCGCCGGTGATCGTGCAGTACACGCCGCCCACGGATGAGTCCCTGACTCTGTCGGCGGGCGTGCTCGGCGTGCTCGAGCGTGCGCTGGCCGCCCACGTCGTCGACCTCGCCGTCAAGGATGCGGTGGAGCTGCGTGCCACCGGCGACCGCCAGGTCGCCGACGATTTCGCGGTGGTGCTGCGTGACAGGGTCGGCCTGGATGCGGACGAGCGGCGGGTCGTCGACACCCTGTTCGGTCGCGCGGCCGAGCCCGGCGCCGAGGTCGACCTCGGTGCGTTCGCCGCGAAGCCTCCGGCGCGCGCGGTGAGCTATGTGCGACGCATCGACGAGTTCACGGTGCAGCGCGGCTACCGCAGCAAGCTCCCCGCGTGGATCGGACGGGTGCGGGGGTATGTCCAGATGTCGGGCATGCCGCTCGCCCTGCTGCTGATCTTCTTCGCCGACGGCGCCTTCGCCGTGCTCGCTCCGCTCGGGACGCTGGGTGACGTGATCTACGTCACGGCAGTGGGGAGCGCGTTCTTCGCATTCCTCGGACTGCCGTTCGTGTCGCTTCCGTCGTCGACCCTCACGCTGGCCGGCGGCATGCATCGCACCTACCTCGACGGCATCCGCGACTACCTGGCCCTCGCCGAGGAGGAGCGGTTGCGGGCCGCGCAGGCTCCGCAGACGGCCGACCTCGTGTCGTCGGGGAGGCGGCCTTACGGCGAGGCGCCGGGTGCGCCCGGGGCGGATGTCGTCAACCTGTACGAGCGGCTGCTGCCCTACGCCGTGCTGCTGGGCATGGAGCGGGAGTGGGTGCGGGTGGTGCGGGCGGCGGCGGGTACCGAAGCGGCGGCGCGGGTCGCGCTGTTCGACGCGGTCACCTCCCGCTCGCTGTCCGACGCGTCGTCGTCGATCGGCCGGCTCGCGGCCACCCCGGTGTCGAGGCCGGGATCCTGCTCGAGATCCTCGTCCGGCTCCGGCTGGTCCTCCTCGGGCGGCTCGTCGGGTGGCGGATCCTCCGGCGGCGGAGGAGGCGGCGGCGGGTTCGGCGGACGGTGAGCGCCCGGAAGGGCGACCGCGCACCGACTACGCTCGATCCGTGGCCAAGCTGTACTTCCGCTACGGGGCGATGAACTCCGGCAAGTCGACATCCCTTCTGCAGGCCGCGTACAACTACGAGGAGCGCGGCCAGCACGTCCTGCTGGCCAAGCCGGCGATCGACACGAAGGGCGCCGACCAGATCGACAGCCGGCTCGGCGTCAAGCGCACGGTCGACTTCCTGATCGCGCCCGACGCCGACCTGAGGGCGCTGTTCGCCGAGCATCGTGAGCGCGTGAAGCGGGATGCCGCCTCCGCCCTCGTGCCGGAGTCCGATGAGCACGAGGTCGACGTCGCCTGCCTCTTGATCGACGAGGCGCAGTTCCTCACGCGGGTGCAGGTGGACGACCTGCTGCGCATCGTCGTGCTGGATGGCGTGCCGGTGCTGGCGTTCGGCATCCGCACGGACTTCCAGACGCAGGCCTTCCCCGGCTCCGCTCGCCTGCTGGAGCTCGCCCACAGCCTGGAAGAGCTGAAGACGATCTGCCGATGCGGGCGCAAGGCGCTGTTCAACGCCCGCCTCGTCGGGGGGCGCTTCGTCTTCGACGGGGACCAGGTCGCGATCGACGAGCTCTCGGCCGATCGGGTCACGTACGAGTCGCTGTGCGCGGAGGACTACCTGCGTGCGTCCGGGGGGCGGCTGGAGTAGCCGGAGGGCACCCGGCTTGTCTGTGGTCGGACCACAAGGTATCGTGGTCAGACCACACCGTGCCCTTCAATGGGGAGGGCGCCGGATCCGACACCGACGAGGAGATCCGTGGCAGGCACCCCGATGTCACCGACGGCGATCGCCCCTGCGCGCGCGTGGCGCGTGGTCCTCGAGAAGATCGAGGCGGATCTGCTGGACGGCACGCTCCGGCCCGGCGACCGCCTCGCGCCCGAGCGGGAGCTCGCCTCGACGCTCGGGGTGGGCCGCTCTAGTGTGCGAGAAGCGCTGCGCGTGCTCGAGGTCATGGGACTCATCCGCACCGGCACCGGCTCCGGCCCGACCTCCGGCGCGATCATCATCGCGACGCCGCAGGGCGGCATGTCGGCGCTCCTGCGGCTCCAGGTCGCGGCGCAGGGGTTTCCCCTGGACGACGTCGTCGCCACGCGGCTCGCCCTCGAGTCGGCCGTCGTCGAGGCGCTCGCGACAGACGCTGCCCGCTCGACGGCCCCGGCGCGCTCTATCGTGGCGGCGATGGAGGCGGACGATCTCACGCCTCCCGAGTTCCTCGCCCTCGATGCGCAGCTGCACCTTGCGCTGGCCGAGGCATCGGGCAACGTCGTCATCGTGGCGATGATGGCGGGGCTGCGCACGGCGATCGAGTCGTACGTGCAGGCCGGCGCTGCCCGTATCCCCGACTGGAAGGGCACTGTGGAGCGTCTGCGCAGCGAGCACCGCGCGATCCTCGAGGCCGTCGAGGCGGGGAGGCCGTCCGCGCGCGCACGCTCGTGCGCGACCACATCACCGGCTACTACGCACAGGCGGGCCTCGCCCGCACCACCGACTGAGAACCGAGAACCGAAAGGGACCCCATGGTCACCCGCCAGCTTCCGCGCCCCGCCGAGCTGCTCGAACTCATGCAGTTCAAGAAGCCCGAGCTCAACGGCAAGAAGCGCCGCCTGGAGGCCGCGCTCACGATCAGCGACCTCCGCACGATCGCCAAGCGACGCACTCCCAGGGCCGCGTTCGACTACACCGACGGAGCGGCCGAGGGCGAGCTGTCGCTGTCGCGCGCCCGCCAGGCGTTCGAGGATGTCGAGTTCCACCCCGACATCCTCCGCCCGGCGGAGAACGTGGACATGTCCACGCAGATCCTCGGCGGTCCGTCGGCGCTTCCGTTCGGCATCGCGCCGACCGGCTTCACGCGGCTGATGCAGACGGAGGGCGAGATCGCCGGCGCCGGCGCGGCCGGTGCCGCCGGCATCCCCTTCACGCTCTCTACGCTCGGCACGACGTCGATCGAGGACGTGAAGAAGGCCAACCCGCACGGACGCAACTGGTTCCAGCTGTACGTGATGCGCGATCGCGAGATCTCGTACGGGCTCGCGCGTCGGGCCGCGGCGGCGGGCTTCGACACCCTCCAGTTCACGGTCGACACACCCGTCGCCGGGGCGCGCCTGCGCGACAAGCGCAACGGATTCTCAATCCCGCCGCAGCTCACGCTCGGCACGATCATCAACGCCATCCCGCGGCCGTGGTGGTGGATCGACTTCCTCACCACCCCGAAGCTCGAGTTCGCGTCGCTCTCGACCACCGGCGGCACCGTCGGCGAGCTGCTCAACTCCGCCATGGACCCGACGATCAGCTACGACGACCTCGCGATCATCCGTGACATCTGGCCCGGCAAGATCGTGGTCAAGGGGGTGCAGAACATCGAGGACTCCAAGCGCCTGATCGACGCCGGGGTCGACGGCATCATCCTCTCCAACCACGGCGGACGTCAGCTGGATCGCGCACCGATACCGTTCCGGCTGCTTCCCGAGGTGGTGCGGGAGGTCGGCAAGGATGCGACGGTCATGATCGACACCGGGATCATGAACGGGGCCGACATCGTCGCCTCGGTCGCGCTCGGCGCCAAGTTCACCCTGATCGGCCGCGCCTACCTGTACGGGCTGATGGCCGGCGGGCGCGAGGGCGTCGACCGCACCATCACGATCCTGCGCAGCGAGATCGAGCGCACGATGAAGCTGCTGGGGGTGTCGACGCTCGCGGAGCTCGAGCCGCGGCACGTCACCCAGCTCACGCGCTTGATGCCGCTCGCCGGTGCCCCGGCGGAGGCTGCGGGCGGGGGAGCACCGCGCGTGCGCGTCGGCTCGGGTGGATCTGCCCGGGCGGCGAAGAGCACGGCGGGCGGGAAGGCGGATGCCGACGCGTCGCGGCCCGTGACGGCGCCGGCGTCGCGGCCGAAGGCGTGACACCCAGACGACCCGCGGGCACGTGGTCGCCCACGCGGAGGCGCCCTCGCCGCGCGGCGGCCGGCATCCCTGCGCGGAGGGGGCGCCTCAGACGCGGACGGGAAGCGTCGGGATGAGGGTCTCGAGGTAGTCGGCGGTGTCCTCCCACCCTTCCACCGCGTGGCAGCGGACGCCCATCGCGAGCACCGGGTAGTCGTTGCCGTCGGGGTCGAGGCGGTCACCGACGAACAGCATGTCGTCGAGGGCGATGCCGGTCTGCTCGGAGAGCTGCCGCATGCCGTACGCCTTGTCGATGCCGCGCTCGGTGATGTCGACCGAGGTCGATCCGCCGGAGCGCACCTCGAGGTCGGGGAGCAGCGCCGCGACGGCTGCTCGGAGGGCGTTCTTCTTCTCGCCGCTCGGGTCCCAGGACATCTTCTCGGTCACGGGTGCCTGCTGCCCGAGGGCGGAGAACGTGATCTGCGAGCCGCGGTCCTCCAGGATGTCGCCCCAGGTCTCACTTTCCCAGAGGCCGAGGCGCCGCGCCTCGCCCTCGACCGCCGCGAGCGCGCGGGACTTCTGGTCGTCGGTCAGCGAGCGCCGGTAGACCGTGACGATGCCGTCGTCCGAGAGACGGTAGTACTGGGTGCCGCAGGTGGGCAGCAGGTGCAGACGGGATCGCGCCTCGGGAGAGGCATCCGGCAGTCGGTCGACCACCTGCGTGGTGAACTGCGCGAGCTGGCCCCCGGAGATGATCGCCACGTCGACGCGTTCGGCGAGCGCCACGAGGAGGTCGCCGATGCGGGGGTCGATGCGGCTCTTGCTCGGAGCGAGCGTGTCGTCGAGGTCGAAGGCGACGAGGCGGGGCGGGGCGCTGTCGGTCACAAGTCCGTCCTTTCGCGCGAGAGGCTCCGCCTTCCGGCGGAGCCTCTCTGCTGTCGGGGTGACAGGATTTGAACCTGCGGCCTCTTCGTCCCGAACGAAGCGCGCTACCAAGCTGCGCCACACCCCGTTTTGCAACCCTCCGAGTCTAACCGATGTCGAGCGGTGCTCCGAACCGCGAGCGGCGGCACGCCAGGACGGCGCCGCCGGCAGCCAGCAGCGCCACCGCGATCGCCCCGGGCGCGCGCAGGGCGTCCAGGTCGGCACCGGTCGCCGGCAGCTGCGGGGTGCGCGCAGCCGCTGCCGGCGTCGGCTGGATCACCCGCGTCGTCTCGTTCTCCACTCCGCAGACGCCCACATGGACCACCTCGCCGGCGGCGTCGAGCGCCCGCTCCTGCCAGTAGTACGTGCCGGCGGCCTCGACCGGCGGAGAGGTCACGGTGTGATCGCCGGGGTGGGTGACGACGACCTCCTCGCTCTGCCAGACGAGGTTCTCCTCGACGCACGTCTGCTCGACGGGAGTGCCTTCGACGGCGCGGTAGACCGCCGACGTGACGCGCAGTCCGTCAGCCGGGAGGGGATGTCCGACGTGGACGGTGTCGCTGAGGCGCTCGCCGGGCACGGCGACGGGCAGCGCGGTGGTGGTGATCGCCGGGACCATCGTCACCTGGCTGCGTACGCCGAACGCCTCGCTCCAGCGGTAGTCCGCGCCGGTACGGCCGGCCACCTCGGCGGTCTGGTCGGCGCCGGCGATGCTCCACACGGCCGTGTAGAAGCCCGGCTCGGACATCTCTTCGGGCGAGGTGACGCGGTACGCCCCGCTGGGTCCGGTGGCGGTGTCGCTGGTCAACGTGAGCGTCGCGACCGGCGCGGCATCCGGAGGTGAGTCGCCCGGCGCCGGCTCGGCGTCCGTCAGGTAGATCGATGCTCGGGCGGTGACCGGAAGATGCGAGCCGTCCTCCGCCCGCGGCCAGGTCCCTTCGTCGGCGTGGAACGTCACGTCGTCGACGAAGCTCCCGCCCCGAACGTAGCGATCGGCGACCTGCGTGGTGATCGTCGGGGCGAACGAGAGTGCGCGAGGCGCAGCATCCGCCCCGTTCACCTCGAAGGCGACGTCGCCGCCCGGGCCCGCGGTGTCCTGACCGCCCGGCGTCGTGAAGTGGCGCACGGCTGCTCCGACCGGGGCCGAGAACCGGCCCGTGCCGCTCACGGTGAACGGCCGCCCCTCGGCGGGCGGGGTGGCGATGATCGCAAGGTCCACACCCGGAACGACGCCGTCGCGGGTCGATGTGCCGCTGTCGGCGAAGACGGCGTTCACGAGCGACAGCGACCCCGTCGCCGAGGGGACGGTGGCCTCGACCCGCACGCTCCCGCCGCGCGGGTCGACGAGATCGGTTGTGAAGACCAACGACCCGATCGCCGCCGGCGGCGCGGTCGCGGCACGCGCTTCGTCGACGTACGCCAGCGCGAGCCGCTGCACGGCGGCACTGTGCTCCGGCGCGAGCGCCGACATGGTCCAGTGAATCGCACCCGCCAGCGAGTCTCCGGGATAACCGAAGGCGCCGAGGGTCTCATCCCAGTCCGCGATCGCCTTCACCGCCCACCCGACGGCCGCGGCCGTTACCGGGTCGTCGGTCTGGCCGTACTCGGTGACCAGGAGATTGATGCCCGCGAGCTGCTGCGGCGAGAGTCCGGCGGCGGTCGCGCTGACGCCGAGGTCGGTGGTGGGGCCGGTCGGAGCGGGGGCTCCGGGGGTGATGCAGTACGTGTGCACCCCCTCGACCAGCATCGATCCGTGCCAGCCATACCGCGAGACCGGCGCCCAGCTGCCGAAGCCGCTCCCCTGCGATGCGGCGTGGGCGGGCGCCGGGGCGAGCAGCGCCACCAGCAGATGCGCGATGAGGGACACGGTCACCGCGATGGCTGACACCACGGGTGGAAGGCCCCGCCGGCGGGCATGCAGCAGGCGCACCACCCGGGGCGGACGTGGGTCGTACATCACGGGGCGGGGCGGGGAGGTGATCGGCACCCCTCGATCCTGACCGCGGTGCGCCGGCCCGTAATCGCGGGAGAGTGAATCCGTGGACGGGCGAGCGGACTGCGCACCTGGGGAGGAGGCGACGCGCCCGCGACCCGCAACGGCCGACGGCCGGATCGCGCCGGCAGCCGTCAGGCGCGGGGAAGGAGGGTGATGAGCGACGCCTCGGGACGACAGGCGAAACGCACGGGCGCGTAGATGGAATGCCCGATCCCGGCGCTGACGTTCAGCGGTGCGGACCGGCCGGCGTGGGTCCACTCGCTCAAGCCGCGCGCCTGTCGGAGGGGGATGTCGCAGTTGGCGACGAGGGCCCCGATCCCCGGCACGCGCACCTGTCCGCCGTGCGTGTGCCCCGCGAACACCGCGTCCGCTCCGAGGTCGACGAAGTCGTCGAGCACCTTCCGGTACGGCGCATGCGTCACGCCGATCGTGAGGTCGAACGAACCCTGAGCGCGCAGATCGGAGACCAGCTCGGGCAGGACTTCCAGGCTGTCCCAGCCGCGATGCGCGTCACTGACACCGAAGGCCGCGATGCGCACCCCTCCGGCTTCCAGCGCCCCTGCCGCGTTGTTGAGGTCGAGCCAGCCCAGCTCATCGGCGAGGTAGCCGTCCAGGGCGTCTGTGTCCAGCGGCTCGGCCGTGTGCTTCACGCGGGACGGACCGGTGAAATAGCGGAGCGGGTTGCGCGGTGACGGCGCCGCGTGATCGTTGGACCCGTGGACGAAGACGCCCGGCACGCCCCGCAGCGGGTCGAACGCCGTCCGCAGCCCCCGCAGGCCCCCGGTGTGACCCATGTTGTCGCCCGTGTTGACCACGAGATCCGGCTGCAGTTCCGCGAGGGCCGCCATCCACTGCTGTTTGCGACGCTGCCACGGAGCCATGTGCGCGTCCGACACGTGCAGCACCCGGATCGGTCGCGCCCCGCCGGGGAGCACCGCGAGCTCATGGAACCGGACGGTGAACAGGTAGCGCTCGATGCCCACGCCCCACACCGCCGCGCCCACGCCGACCGCCCCCACCGTGCCGAGCGCGGTGAGGGCGGTGCGAGCCGGAGAGGACGGCACTATCCGTCGCCGTTGCCGTTGTTGCCACGGCCGCCGCCGCCGCAGTTCGCCGCGCTGTAGTCGACGGCGATGCCCGCGTTGCGGTTGACGACGGTGCCGGCGGCCGGATTCGTGCCGGCCGTGCGCGACTGGTCGCCGAGGGAGGCGTCCTGCGTGCAGTTGCCGTCGCTCACGTTGCCGAACCCGGCGCTGCGGAGCGCGCGCTTGGCGTCCTCCAGCGTGCGACCCGACACATCCGGAACGGCGATGCCCTGACCGTTGCTGGGGCTCAGCGTCACCGTCGTCCCGGCAGCGACGCGGCCGGCGCCCGGGTTCTGCGCGGCGACCAGACCCTCGGGCTGATCGGAGTCGACGGGGTCTCCGACGGCCACGCCGAACCCTGCGCCCTGGAGGATGCCGGTCGCCTCATCGATCGACCTGCCCACGACGTTCGGGAGATCGCGGAGCACCTGCTTGGTGAGCTCGGCCGAAGGGTTCGCGAACCGGTCACCGCCGTAGGCCTCGTTCGCAGCGCCCTGCACCCAGCGTGTGATGGCGTAGCGGATGTCGGACAGACGCCGGTCGTTGAACCAGGTCTTGAAGATGTCACCGCCGCCTTCGATGTTGCCCGCCCAGGTCGCCGTGGCGACCTTCGTGCTGGAGGTGATGAGCCAGGACTGGATCGACTCGTGCGTGCCGGTCTTGCCGATGAGCGGTACGCCGTCGCGCGGGTTGCCCTGCGCGCCGGTGCCGCCGTTCATGACGCCCTGCAGCGCATACGCGGCCGTGGCGGCGACCGCGGGGTCCAGCACCTGGCTGCACGCGCGCTCGGGCTTGGGCAGTTCGTTGCCGTCCGAGTCCGTCACGCGGTCGATCACCTGCGGCTGGCAGTACACGCCGTTGTTGGCGACCGTCGCATAGGCCTCGGCCATGGCGAGCGGTGAGACGGCATCGACGCCGATGACGGAGGTCAGGGTGCTCATGGCGATCTCGCCGCCCCGGCCGTTCAAGACGCCCATCTTCGTCGCGACCTTGCCGATGTCGCAGAGGTCCAGCTTCTCGGCCATGGCGAAGTAGCCGGTGTTGAGCGAGTCGCGGGTGAACTGCATCGGCGTGCCGGTGTAGCCGCGCTGACGGTTGAAGTTGTTCACGAGGGTGTTGGACTGGTTGACCCAATCGCCCTGGCAGGAGTTGGTCATCCGCTTGAAGACGCGGGACGAGCCGTTGAGGCTCTCGTTCACGGAGTGGCCCTTCTCGAGCCAGTCGATGAGCGTGAACAGCTTGAACGTCGACCCGGCATTGAAGCCGGTCGAGTTGCCGAACTGCTTGTCTCCGGCGAAGACGAGCGACGAGAAGTTGGGGTCGCCGGCCACGGCCGCGTCCTCGCTGAACGTCGTGTTCTGCGCCATCGCGAGGATCCGTCCGGTGGTCGCCTCCACGCTCACCGTGGTCGAGCCGAAGCGGCCCGGGATCCCGATGTCGGGGGAGATGGGCATCTCGATCGAGGTCGGCGCGTAGGTGGCGACGGCCTCTTCGGCCGGAGTCTGGATGCGGGGGTCGAGCGTGGTGTACACGTTCAGTCCACCGCGCTGCAGCGTCTCCTGCCGGTCCTCGGCCGTCTCGCCGAAGGCCGGGTCCTTGAGGATGACGTACTTCACGTACTGGCAGAAGTACGCGGCACGGCCGGCAGCGGCGCATCCGGTCTTGGGCGGGTTGATGGCCGGCGTGATCGGCCACGCGGCTGCCTCGACGAACTGCGCGCGCGTGATCTTGCCGTCCTCGAGCATGCGGTTGAGCACGTAGAGCTGGCGCACCTTCGTCGAGGTATACCCGTCCGCGGCGGCGAGCTTCTGCTCCTCGGTGATCTCACCCGAGGCGACCAGGTCGTCCAGCACGGTGAGGTTCGCGCCTTCGTCGATCACGCCGTCGGCCGCCTTGTTGAAGGTCGTGCCGTCAGAGCCGAAGATCGAGCCGCCGGGGCGGTCGATGCGGTAGTTGTTCGGGTTCTGCACCATGCCGGCGAGGGTGGCCGCCTGCGCGACGGTCAGGCTGGCGGCGTTGGTGCTGAAGTAGTAGCGGGCGGCGGCCTCGATGCCGTACGTGATCCCGCCGAAGTTGGCGATGTTCAGGTAGCCGAGCAGGATGTCGTTCTTGGAGTACTTCTGCTCCAGCGCGATGGCGTAGCGCATCTCCTGCAGCTTGCGGGTGTAGCCCTCGGTGCCCTCGGCGGTCGTGGCCTCGACCCAGCAGTTGCGCAGGGCGTCGTCGCGGCTCGTCTTGACCTTCGGTGCGCCGGTCTCGTCGAGGACGACCTCGCCGGCCTCGTCGGTCTCGTACTCGGTCTCGGCGTTCTGCTCGCACTTCTGGATGAGCACGTTCTTGACGTACTGCTGGCTGATCGACGAGCCGCCCTGCGTCTCGGAGGCGCCCTGGGCGTTGGACAGCAGCGCGCGGGTGGTGCCGATGAGGTCGATGCCGCCGTGCTGGTAGTAGCGGGGGTCCTCGCTGGACAGCAGCGCGTCGTACATGACGGGGGAGATCTGGTCGAACCCGACGGGCGTGCGGTCCTGCTCGAGGAACTGCGTCATCAGCACCGGCTGGCCCGAATTGGGGTCGGTGTAGTAGAAGTTGCTCGGGAGCATGAGCTTGTCGATCTCGAGGACGCTCGGAAGATTGTCGAACATCGTGATCGCGCGCTCTGCCGCGGTGCTCGTGATAGCGACCGCGGGAGTGACCGTCGCGGCGATGAGGACACCGGCTGCGGCACTCAGACCGACGAGGCCGGCGAGTCCGCCGAGCACACCGGTGGCCGTGCGTTTGGTATCAGGCATAGGCTTGATCGTAGGGGACATACCTGGGCGATTCCCTGACGGACGTGCGCCCGCGGAGATGTTTCCCAGCCTTCATCAGCCGTCACTTTCCCCGACCGAGGAGTCGCGATGACGACGTGGGAATACCTCACCACGCCCCTTCTGATCCACAACACCGCCGCGATCCTCAACAACTGGGGCAAGCAGGGCTGGGAGCTCGTGCAGGTGGTGCCGGGACCGGAGGGGGGCCTCGTGGCCTACTTCAAGCGTCCCTCCGGCGGCGGGCAGCAGAACGCCGGGCTGGATGCCGCCGCCCAGGCCGCCAGGCAGTTCGAGGGGGCGTGAGCATGGCCGTCAGCGATCGTCTCGCCGAGCTCGGCATCGACCTGCCGGACGTCGTTCCCCCCGTGGCGGCTTATGTGCCCGCGAAGGCATACGGCGATCTCGTCTTCACCGCCGGGCAGCTGCCGATGATCTCCGGAGCGCTCCCGGCGAACGGGAAGGTGGGCGAGGGCCACGGGCTCGTGCCCGCCTCGGACGCCAAGGACTACGCGCGTCAGAGCGCCCTCAATGCGATCGCCGCCGCCGCGGCGGCCGTGGGCGGGGTCGACCGCCTCACCGGGGTCGTGAAGGTGACGGGGTTCGTGGCATCCGTTCCCGAGTTCACCGGCCAGCCCGGCGTCATCAACGGCGCGAGCGAGGTCCTCGGCGAGATCTTCGGCGAGGCCGGCAGGCACGCCCGCTCCGCGGTGGGCGTTCCGGTGCTGCCGCTGGATGCGCCGGTCGAGGTCGAGGTCGTCTTCTCGTACGCCTGACCTGCTCGCGAGCCGCGAGGACGGAGAGCGGATGCCGCAGCCCCGCGCGGCGGCATCCGCTCTCGTACCTACCGCACCTGCGCCGAGATCACCGACATGACGGCGGTGTCGGCGAGCGTCGTGGTGTCGCCGACCTCGCGCCCCTCCGCCACGTCGCGCAGGAGGCGCCGCATGATCTTGCCCGAGCGCGTCTTGGG
Source organism: Microbacterium atlanticum (assembly GCF_015277815.1). Classification (NCBI taxonomy): domain Bacteria; kingdom Bacillati; phylum Actinomycetota; class Actinomycetes; order Micrococcales; family Microbacteriaceae; genus Microbacterium; species Microbacterium atlanticum. Next base: position 2,511,748 of record NZ_CP063813.1, on the reverse strand, counting down.
AAGCTCGCCGACGATGTAGACGTCGCGCGGGCGGGCGATCGGACCGATCTGCTCGCCGACCCACCCCCGAAGGCTCTGCGCGAGACCGTCGGGCGAGTGCTCGGCGAGGTAGGACTGCTTGATGATCACGAACGCCACGACCGCCTGACCGGTCGTCTCGTCCGACGCGCCCACCACGGCCGCCTCGGCGACGGCCTCGTTGCCGACCAGCGCTGATTCGATCTCGGTCGTCGACAGGCGGTGGCCCGACACGTTCATGACGTCGTCGACGCGGCCGAGGAGCCACACGTCGCCATCGTCGTCCAGACGCGCACCGTCACCGGCGAAGTAGTAGCCCTGCGCCCGGAACTTCTCCCAGTAGGTCTCGACGAAGCGCTCCGGGTCGCCCCAGATGCCGCGCAGCATCGACGGCCACGGCTCGGTCACGACCAGCAGCCCGCCGTTCCCGTTGCCGACGTGCGAGCCGTCCTCGTCGACGACATCGATCGAGATCCCCGGCAGCGGTACCTGAGCCGAGCCCGGCTTGGTCTCGGTCACCCCGGGTAGCGCGGAGATCATGATGGAGCCGGTCTCGGTCTGCCACCACGTGTCGACGATGGGCGCGGTCTTGCCGCCGATGATCTTGCGGTACCACATCCACGCTTCGGGGTTGATGGGCTCGCCGACGGATCCGAGCAGACGCAGCGACGAGAGGTCGAACTGCTTGGGTATCGCGCGCCCCAGCTTCATGAAGGAGCGGATCGCGGTCGGCGCCGTGTACAGCACCGTGACGCCGTACTTCTGAACGATCTCCCACCAGCGCCCCGGGTGCGGGGTGTCGGGGGTGCCCTCGTACAGCACCTGCGTCGCGCCGTTCGCGAGGGGACCGTACGTGACGTAGCTGTGGCCGGTGACCCATCCGATGTCGGCGGTGCACCAGTACACGTCCGTCTCGGGGTGGATGTCGTGCACCACCTTGTGGGTGAAGGCCGACTGCGTGAGGTACCCGCCGGAGGTGTGGAGGATGCCCTTCGGCTTGCCGGTCGTGCCCGAGGTGTAGAGGATGAAGAGCGGGTTCTCGGCGGGGAACGCCTGCGCCTGGTGCTCGGCCGACGCGGCCGGCACGGCCTCGTGCCACCACAGGTCGCGGCCCTCGGTCCAGTCGACGTCGTTCTGGCCGCGCTTGACGACCAGCACATGCTCGACGGTCTCCTGCGCGCCTGCGCCACGGTCGCCGAGCGCCAGGTCGACGGCCGGCTTCAGGGGAGACACCTTGCCCTTGCGGTAGCCGCCGTCGGCCGTGATGACGAGCTTGGCGCCGGCGTCGTCGATGCGGGCGCGGAGGCTGTCGGCGGAGAACCCGCCGAAGACCACGGAGTGGATGGCGCCGATGCGGGCGACGGCCAGCATGGCGGCGATCGCCTCGGGGATCATCGGCATGTAGATGGCGACACGGTCGCCGGCGCCGATGCCGAGCCCCTCCAGCACGTTGGCGAGCCGCTTGACCTCGTCGGTGAGCTCGGCGTAGGTGACGCGGCGCTCATCGCCGGGCTCACCCTCCCACAGCAGCGCGACGCGCTCGCCGTTGCCGGCCTCGACGTGGCGGTCCAGGCAGTTGTAGGCCACGTTCAGCTCGCCGTCGTCGAACCACTTCGCGAACGGCGGGTTCGACCAGTCGAGCACCCGCGTGAACGGCGTGTGCCAGTGCAGGTCGCGGGCCTGCTCCGCCCAGAAGCCGAGCCGGTCGGCCTTCGCCCGCTCGTAGAGGGCAGCGGTCGCGATGGCGTTGTCGGCGAACTCCGGGCTCGGGCGGAAGCGCCGATCCTCGTTCAGCAGATGGTCGATCTGGCTGCTGGGGGCGTGGGTGACCGGGATCTGTTCGCTCATGGGAGCGCGCTCCTTTGCGGGCTTGAGGGAGGCCGACGGGGTGCCGGCGAGTCTGCCAGGAAATGTACCGACGCCGATCCCGGCCGACCACCCCCGATAGTAGGTGGCGGCCGCCGGAGGTCGCCGACCGATATATCGGTGAGAATCCTCTCCTTTTCGTTTGGTCGCCGCCCAGGCCTCGCCTATGCTGACCGGTGGCCGAACATTCGATTCTGGCATTGCGGCGCCCGACGTCACCCCCCGAAAGTGCGGGCCCGCGCACGGCGGCATCCCATTCCCCCCATGGGATGCCGCCCTCATTTTCGGGGCTGAACCGGGGCGTCCCGCGACGGTCCGACGGTTCCTCCCCACCGGGCCGCCGGGCACCGTCGTCCACCGATGTCGTGCCCTGGTCCCGCTCACGCCCGGCGTCTGCCTACGGTCGACGGCATGTCAGCTTCCTTCGTGGTCCGTCCCCGCCGCGCGGCAGCGGCGGTGCCGGGAAAATCCACGGATGCCGCGTCCAGGCCGGTCCCGCCCGCGTCATCGGCAGCTCCCCGCGTGCCGGTGCCGTTCTCGCACGAGCGGGCGCCGGAGGCTGCCGCCGCGGTCCCGGCCGCGAGCGCGTGGGTCCCGGAGCGGCGCCGGAGCGCTGAGCATGCCGGCCCGTCCCGAGCAGCAACGCCCTCGCCGGACGTCGCCCGCCCGGCAGCCGAAGAGCCGTGTGCGCAGTGGCACCCGGCGCTGACGCCCTTCGCGGCCTGCCTCGCAGATCCGCAGGTCACCGACATCTTCGTCAACGGAGCGGCGGGGATGTTCGTCGACCGAGGAGCGGGGGCCGTCGCCGCGCGCGGCTGGCATGCCACGGAAGAAGAGGTGCGCACCCTCGCGGTCGACCTCATCGGCGCCGGCGGACGCCACCTCGACGATGCGGCGCCGTGCGTCGATGTGCGCCTGGACGGCGGCGTCCGTGTGCACGCGGTGCTGCCTCCGGTCGCCCCGGAGGGCACGATGATCTCGATCCGCGTGCCGCGGATCGGACGCCCGACGCTCGACGCGCTGGAGGGTGCCGGCATGTTCGCACCGCCGGTCCGGCGGCGCCTGGAGCAGGCCATCGCCCACCGGGTGAACCTGCTGGTCACCGGAGCGGCGGGCGCAGGGAAGACGACGCTGCTCGCGGCGCTTCTGGCCGAGACCCCCGCGCACGAGCGGATCGTCACCATCGAGGACGTCGCCGAGCTGCGCATCGCTCACCCGCACCATGTCCGGCTCGAGGCCAGGCAGCCGAACATCGAGGGAAGCGGAGCCATCGGGCTGGCGCGGCTGGTGCGCGAAGCACTGCGCATGCGTCCGGACCGCCTCGTCGTGGGGGAGTGCCGGGGCGAGGAGGTGCGCGAGCTGCTGTCGGCGCTGAACACCGGCCACGACGGCGGCGCGGGCACCGTCCACGCCAACAGCCTCGGCGATGTGCCGGCGCGCCTCGAGGCGCTCGGCGCCCTGGCCGGGCTCGACGACCAGGCACTGGCGCGGCAGACCGCCAGTGCGATCGGTCTCATCGTCCACGTCGAGCGCGACGCCGACGGCAAGCGCCGCATCGCCGGGGCGGGCCGCCCGGTCGTCGACTCGGCGGGGCGGTTGGGCATCGAGGAGCAGGCATGGGACGCGGACGGATGACGAGCACGCGACCGTGGGGACGTCGTGCGCGTCCTGCGCGCGCGGGCCGGAGTGGCACGGACGGGGGTCGCGAGGCCGGCCCGGACGCGGCTGCGGCGGCGGAGACGGTGCTGCAGCTGGCCGTGCTGCTGCAGGCCGGCCTCGCGCCCGCCGGGGCGTGGGCGCACCTGGCCCGCACCGGCGATCGGGCGGCCGCCCACGTCGTTGCGGCGCATCGCGACGGTGCGCCCCTCCCCGACGCCATCGCGGGGATCGGTCCCTCGGTGTGGTCCGAGATCGCGGCGGCGTACAAGGTGGCCTCGGTCGTCGGGGCGCCGCTGGCCGAATCGCTCCGCGGGATCGCCGTCGCGCTGCGCGACGCCCACGAGGCGGCCGACGATGTCCGCGTCGCGCTCGCCGAGCCTGCCGGCACGGCGCGTCTCATGGCCTGGCTGCCGCTCGTGGCCGTCGGCCTCGGCGGCCTGCTGGGCTTCGACATGGTCGGCGCCCTGCTGACCGATCCGCTCGGCATCGCGAGCCTCGTCACGGGGGCGGTGCTGCTCGTGCTCGCCCGACGATGGACGGGACGGCTGGTCGCCCGTGCGCGCGCCGGCGGCGATCTTCCCGGGCTCGACGCCGAACTCGTCGCGATCGCCTTGAGCGGCGGCGTGTCGATCGACCGGGCACAGTCGGTCGTGCGGGACGCCCGGCGCACCGGCCGGGACGATGCCGACGCAGCGGCGGCCGCCGGTGCGGGTGCCGGCGGACGACCTCAAGCCGCGTCGGCGGAGGTGACGCGGATGCTGGCGCTGTCGCGTGCGGCGGGCGTGCCGGCTGTCGAGCTCCTGCGCGCATCCGCTGCCCACGCCCGCCACCGCGCGCGCATCGACGGCCGCCTCCGGGCGGCGCGCCTGTCGTCGCGGCTCCTGATCCCGCTCGGCGTCTGCATCCTTCCCGCGTTCCTGCTGCTGGGTGTCGCGCCCATGCTGCTCAGCGTCATGTCCACGATGTCGCTCACGCTGTGAGCCGATGCCCGGCCAGCCGGGCGGCCCTCCTTCCGACCATGCCCGCACCACCGACAACGAACGGAGAACCCTATGTTCACCTCCCGCACCACGCCCGCCCTGCCGCGCCTCACCACGCGCCGGGCCGAGCGGCTGTTCCTGCCTCGCGACGCGGATGACACCGGCGCCGCGACAGCGGAGTACGCCATCGCCACCATGGCGGCTGTCGCCTTCGCGGGGCTGCTGGTCGTCATCATGCGCTCGGACGAGGTCCGCGGCATCCTCACCGATCTCGTGCGGCGAGCGCTGACGGTCGCCTGATGCGACGGCGGCACGGCGACGACCGGGGATCGGTCGCAGCCGAGTTCGCGGTCGCCCTTCCTGCCGTGGTCATCGTGCTCCTCGTAGGCGTCGGGGCGCTCGCGGCGTCCTCGAGGCAGGTGCGGCTGCAGGATGCGGTGGCGGATGCCGCGCGCCTGAGCGCGCGCGGCGAGTCCGCGTCGCGGGCACACGAGGCGGTCGGGGCAGCGGTTGCCGGGGCCTCGGTCGAGGTGGCGTCGCGAGGGGACCTGGTCTGCGTGGCGGCCTCCGCTCCCGCGCTGCTGGGTCTTCGCGTCACGGCCGAAGGATGTGCGCTGGCGGGCGGGCTGTGACCGGCCCGCACGTCGCGCGTCCGGGTCGGCGGCGTCCTGCCGGCGGCGGCTGATGGCCGGGACCCTCGCGGCCGCGGCTCTCGTGGCCGGCGCCGCCCTGCTGACCGGTGGCCTTGCGACGGTCGGCGCGGCGTCGGTCGCGGGGCAGCGCCTCGCCGCCGCGGCCGACGGCGGAGCACTCGCCGCCGCCGACGCCGCCTCCGGGGCCGTGCCCGGCGCGCCGTGCGAGCGGGCGGCCGAGGTGGTCGGCAGTTTCGGGGCGGTGCTGGAGACCTGCGCCGTGGACGAGCTCGTCGCGACGGTCTCGGTCTCGCTCCGGGTGGGACCGCTCACGGCGCACGCGGCCGCGCGAGCGGGGCCGCCGCCCTGACGACTCACAGCGCCCGCACCGGGAAGCGGCGTGTATGGTTTGCGTCGAAGAAAGGACGCCCCCGTTGGCAGAAGGCAAGAAGCTCGTCATCGTCGAGTCACCGACGAAGATGAGGTCGATCCAGGGCTACCTCGGAGACGGTTACGAGGTGCTCAGCTCGGTCGGCCACATCCGCGATCTCGCGGACAAGAGGGACATCCCCGCAGAGAAGAAGCAGGCGTACGGGAAGTACTCGATCGACATCGACAACGGCTTCGACCCTTACTACGTCGAGAGCGAGCGCGGCAAGAAGACGGTCGCCGAGCTCAAGCGCGCGCTGAAGGGGGCGGACGAGCTCCTGCTCGCCACCGATGAGGACCGCGAGGGCGAGGCCATCGCGTGGCACCTGCTGCAGACCCTCAAGCCCAAGGTGCCGGTCAAGCGCATGGTGTTCCACGAGATCACCAAGGACGCGATCCAGGCCGCCGTCGGCAACACGCGCGAGCTGGACCTCGCGCTCGTCGACGCGCAGGAGACCCGTCGCATCCTCGATCGCCTGTACGGCTGGGACGTCAGCCCCGTGCTCTGGTACAAGGTGCAGCAGGGGACGTCCGCCGGGCGGGTCCAGTCGGCAGCGACCCGCCTCGTCGTCGACCGCGAGCGCGAGCGCATGGCCTTCGTGTCGGCGTCCTACTGGGACATCGAGGCGCTCGCCGCACCGAACCGCCCGCAGGGGATCGACGAGGCCTTCTCCGCCCGTCTTGCCCGCGTCGACGGCGCGGTGCTGGCCCGCGGCACCGACTTCGACGACCGCGGCGAGCTGAAGAAGGCCGTCCTCGTCCTCGACGAGGCGCAGGTGCGTGACCTCGCCGCGGCGATCGAGGCCGCGGGCGAGGCATCCGTCACCGCCCTGGAGTCCAAGCCGGGAACCCGCAGCCCCAAGCCCCCCTTCACGACCTCCACGCTCCAGCAGGAGGCCGGCCGCAAGCTCTCGATGAGCGCCAAGCACGCCATGGGCGTCGCGCAGCGTCTTTACGAGAAGGGGTACATCACCTATATGCGCACCGACTCGACGGCGCTGTCGACGCAGGCCGTGCAGGCCGCCCGCGAGCAGGCGGTCGCGCTGTACGGCGCGGCGGCCGTGCCGCTGAACCCGCGCACGTACCGCAACAACAGCAAGAACGCGCAGGAGGCGCACGAGGCCATCCGCCCCTCGGGGGACGTCTTCCGCACGCCGGCCGAGGTGTCCGCCCAGCTCGACCGCGACGAGCTGCGGCTGTACGACCTCATCTGGAAGCGCACGATGGCCAGCCAGATGTCGGACGCCAAGTACGAGACCACCACCGTGACCCTCGCGGTCGCGGCCGGTGCGCGTCGCGCCGAGTTCACGGCATCCGGCACCGTGTACACCTTCAAGGGGTTCCTCGAGGCGTACGAGGAGGGCAGGGACGAGAAGCGCAGCGACGCCGACAAGTCCGACGACCAGTCGCTGCCGGCCATGGCGGTGGGTGACGTGCTGCGGCTTCGGGACGTGGAGCCGAAGGGCCACGCGACCAGCCCCAAGCCCCGCTACACCGAGGCGAGCCTCGTCAAGGCGCTCGAGGAGAAGGGGATCGGCCGCCCCTCGACCTTCGCCAGCATCATCGACGTGATCCTCAATCGCGGCTACGTCACCAAGCGGGGGCAGGCCCTCATCCCGAGCTGGCTGGCGTTCAGCGTCGTCCGACTGCTCGAGCAGCACTTCGCGGACCTCGTCGACTACGACTTCACGGCCGCCCTCGAAGACGATCTCGATGCGATCGCGCGCGGCGAGCAGAAGCGCCAGGACTGGCTGAGGGAGTTCTACTTCGGCTCGGACGAGCACGTTGGCCTGCGCAACATCGTCGACAACCTCGGCGAGATCGACGCCCGCGCACTGAACTCCACGCCGATCGGCGAGGTCGCCACGCTGAGGTTCGGCAAGTACGGCCCGTACCTGGAGGTGCCCGACAAAGAGAATCCGGATGCCGAGCCCCGCCGGGTCAACATCCCCGAGGATCTCGCACCCGACGAGCTGACCCCCGCGAAGGCGCAGGAGCTCATCGACGCTCCCGTCGCCGGCGACCGCGTGCTGGGGGAGAACCCGGCCACCGGGAAGCTCGTCGTGGTCAAGGACGGACGCTTCGGTCCGTACGTGCAGGAGACCGACCCGCCCGCACTCGAAGAGGTCGACGAGCAGACGGGGGAGGTCGTGGCGGCAGAGCCGGAGCCGGCGCCGAAAAAGCGCGGTGCGAAGAAGGAGGCGGCTCCCAAGCCGCGCACGGCATCGCTGTTCAAGTCGATGTCGGTCGACACCATCGACCTCGACACGGCGCTCAAGCTCCTCGATCTGCCGCGCGTGGTCGGCGCCGACCCCGAGACCGGCGCCGAGATCACCGCCCAGAACGGGCGCTACGGTCCCTACCTGAAGAAGGGCACCGACTCGCGCACCCTGCAGAACGAGCAGCAGATCTTCGACATCACGCTGGAAGAGGCGCTCGCCGTCTACGCCCAGCCCAAGTACGGCGCCCGCGGCGCCAGCTCGGCGCTGAAGGAGTTCGAGAACGACCCGACCAGCGGCAAGCCCATCAAGCTGAAGGACGGCCGTTTCGGCCCCTACGTCACCGACGGCGAGACGAACGCGACGATCCCGCGCGGCGAGGACGCGATGGAGATCACGTTCGAACGCGCCGTGCAGCTTCTCGCCGACAAGCGTGCCAAGGGTCCGGCACGTCGGACTGCGACGCGCAAGACCGCGGCGAAGAAGTGAGGGCCGAGCACGCGGACGCACCGTCCGCGCCTCCGGTCGCGGGCGGGCCGGGGAGAGGTCTCTTCGTCACGTTCGAGGGGGGCGACGGCGTCGGCAAGACCACGCAGGCGGCGCTCCTGGAGGAGTGGCTCACCCAGCAGGGCCGCACCGTCGTCCGCACCCGCGAGCCGGGCGGCACCGAGGTGGGCGTGCTGATCCGCGACATCGTGCTCCACCACCGCGGCGAGGTGTCCCCGCGCGCCGAGGCCCTGCTGTACGCGGCGGACCGCGCCCATCACATCGACACCCTTGTGCGGCCCGCTCTCGCGCGCGGGGAGATCGTCATCCAGGACCGCTACCTCGACTCATCGGTCGCGTACCAGGGCGCCGGCCGGGTGCTCGGCAGCGACGAGGTGCGCCGGCTGTCGCTGTGGGCCACACAGGGACTCCTGCCCGACGTGACGGTGCTCCTCGACCTCGACCCCGCGGCCGCGCGGACGCGCCTGGACGCCGACGACAAGCCGTTCGACCGGCTGGAGGCCGAGAAGGAGCACTTCCACGCGCGGGTGCGCGACGAGTTCCTCAGCTTGGCCGCGGCCGAACCGGTGCGGTACCTCGTGCTCGACGCCGCGCGCCCGCCGGCCGAGCTCGCGGCCGCCGTGCGCGGTCGCGTCGAGCCGCTGCTGGCATGACGGCCCGGTCGGCCGTCGCGTCCCGCGTCGGAGGCGGCGGTTAGGCTGGGCGGGATGGAAGCCGCGACCACGCCCGCCGTCGCGGGTGCACCCGAGGCGCGCGACGCCGCCGCCCTCGGCCTGCCGTGGGCAGAGGTGTGGGGGCAGGACGCCGCGGTCGCGACGCTGCGGGAGGCGGCATCCGACCCCGCCGCGATGACCCACGCGTGGCTCATCACCGGCCCGCCGGGATCCGGCCGATCGATCCTCGCCCACGCCTTCGCGGCCGCGCTCATCGCACAGCCCGGCGACGAGCGCGCGATGGCGCAGGTGCTCGCCGGCACCCACCCCGATATCACGGCGCTGCGGACCGAGGGCGTCATCATCTCCATCAAGGACGCCCGTGCGCTCGTGGAGCGGTCGTACTTCGCTCCGTCGCTCGGCCGCTACCGCGTCATCGTCATGGAGGATGCCGACCGCATGACGGAGCGCACCTCCAACGTGCTGCTCAAGGCCCTCGAAGAGCCGCCCGAGCGGACCGTGTGGGTGCTGTGCGCCCCGAGCGATGCCGACCTGCTTCCCACGATCCGCTCCCGCGTGCGCACGCTGCGACTGCGCGAGCCCGACGCCGTCGACGTCGCCGAGCTCATCGTCCGCCGCAGCGGCGTCGACCAGGCCGTCGCCGAGCAGTCGGCGCGCCATGCCCAGCGTCACATCGGCATGGCGCAGCGGCTGGCGACGGATGCCGCGGCCCGCGCTCGCCGGGACGCCACGCTCCGCGGTGTGCTGGGAGTGCGCGGCGTGGGGGACGCCGTCGAGGTGGCGGGCGCGATCGTCGCGGCGGCCACCGACGACGCCAGGGCGCTGACGTCCGAACGCGACGAGGCCGAGCGGGCGACGCTGCTGCGCACACTCGGCATCGCCGACGGGGCCGCCGTCCCGTCGGCGGTCCGCTCGCAGCTCTCCGCGCTCGAGGACGAGCAGAAGCGCCGCGCGACCCGCAGTCTCCGCGACGGCATCGACCGCGTGCTCACCGATCTCGAATCGATGTTCCGCGACACGCTCATGCTGCAGTTCGGGCGGGAGGGCGACCTCATCAACCGCGAACTGGACGCCGAGCTCCGCGCGCTCGCATCGGCCTGGTCGCCGGAGCGCACGCTCGCCGTGGTCGACCGGATCGCCGCGACGCGGGAGAACCTCGAGCTCAACGCCGCCCCCGTCCTCGCGCTCGAGAGCATGCTCATCACCGTCGCCAGCGGAAGGACGCCGTGACCCGCCCTCACCCCCGCCGAAGCCGTCGAATGCCGAGCGTGTCGCGAGCCCTCGCCGCGCTCGCCGGCATGACAGCCCTCACCCTCACGCTGAGCGGCTGCCTGTATGCGGCGATCCCGGATGCGGCGCCGCGGCCGGCAGCGAGCGCGACGCCCGACGTCGCGGGGGTGTCGCCCGAGCTGCTGCCGTTCTACTCGCAGACCCTCGACTGGACCACGTGCGGGCAGTTCGACTGCGCCACGGTGACGGCGCCGCTGGACTGGACGCAGCCGGCCACGGGCGAGATCGAGCTGGCGATCATCCGCAGTCGCGCCGAAGGGGCCGGCGAACCGATCGGTTCGCTGCTGACCAATCCCGGCGGCCCGGGGGCGAGCGGCGTGAGCTTCGTGCGCGACTCGGTGACGTTCGCCGTCGGCGATCCGGTTCGTCAGCGGTTCCACACCATCGGCTTCGATCCGCGAGGGGTCGGCGAGTCGACGGCCGTGACCTGCTTCGAACCCGCCGACATGGACGCCTACCTGTTCGACATCCCCGAGGGGGAGCGCGGCAGCGCCGGCTGGACCGATGAACTGCTGGCCGCCCATGCGGACTTCGCCGACGCCTGCGAGGCGAACAGCGACGGCATCCTGCCGTACATCACGACCGAGAACTCCGCGCGCGACATGGATCTCCTGCGGGCGGTGCTCGGCGACACGCAGCTGAACTTCCTCGGCTACTCCTACGGCACCTTCCTCGGTGCCACCTACGCGAAGCTGTTCCCCGAGAAGGTGGGGCGCCTCGTGCTCGACGGCGCCATCGACCCGGCGATCCCCGGCATCGACGTCGGCATCACCCAGGCGCTGGGCTTCGAGTCCGCGCTGCGGGCGTACATGGCCGACTGCGTGCAGGACGACGGGTGCCCGTTCCGCGGCTCCGTCGACGAGGCGATGGCGGATCTCGGCACGCTGCTGGCCGGAGTCGACCGCGATCCGCTGCGCAACGCCGATGGTCGCCTGCTGGGCGCCGACTCGCTGATGACGGCGATCGTGGCGGCGCTGTACTCGGCTGACAGCTGGGGCTTCCTGACGGTGGCGCTGACCGACGCGCTCGCCGGCGATCCGGCCTCGGCATTCCAGCTCGTCGATTTCTACTACGACCGGCAGGAGGGCGTCTACCTCAACAACCAGACCGAGGCCTTCCGCGCATACAACTGCATGGACTACCCGCTCGACGCGACGCCCGAGGCCGAGGCCGAGGCAGAGGCGCTGCTCGCAGCGGAAGCGCCGACCATCGCGCCCTACTGGGAGGGTCCCGACCCGTGCGAGGTGTGGCCGTTCCCGGCCACCGGCGTCCGCGAGCCGATCCCCGCCGAGGGCGCCGCGCCGATCGTGGTGGTCGGCACCACCAACGATCCGGCGACGCCGTACGAGTGGTCGGTGTCGATGGCGGACCAGCTGTCTTCGGGCGTGCTGGTGACCCGCGTGGGCGAGGGGCACACCGGCTACAACAAGGGCAACCCGTGCGTGGACGCCGCGGTCGAGACGTACCTCCTGGACGGCACGCCGCCACAGGACGGGCTGCGCTGCGAGTGACCGGACGAGAGCGGATGCCGTGCGCCGCGGCATCCGTCCGCCGGCAGGTCTCTCACCCGCCGATCACCCCTGCAGGGTCCCGCGGCGCGGCAGGGGCATGGTTCGCGACCACTCGCGCGACCCTGTAAGATCGTTGCTTGTGCATCGCGCAAGCGAGGCGCGCCACCTTAGCTCAGTCGGCAGAGCGATTCACTCGTAATGAATAGGTCAAGGGTTCGATTCCCTTAGGTGGCTCAGAACCGGAAGCGGCCGCCACGGCGGCCGTTTTCCGTCTCCGAAGGACGGTGGTGCGGTGCCCCAGGCGATCGACGCGCTCGCCGAGATCTTCTCGTGGATCGGATTCGGCCTGGGCGCCCTTCTGGCCGGCGTGGCGCTGATCATGTATCTCCTCGATGGAACCTGGGTGCCTGCCCGGGCCGTCCTCGAGGACTCGCCGCACGGTCGTGTCGCGCGCTGGTTCGACGACGAGGGGGGAGTCGGCGTGGCGCACCTCACCCACGAGCAGGAGCACGCGATCGGCGACGCCGACACGGCGGACGTCTTCGTGCGGCGGGGCACCCTCGACCGGATGCGCCTGACCCAGGGCTCGCCCGCGGTCCGCGCGGTCGCTCGGCTGGCCATGGGCCTGCTCGCGCTGGGTGTGGTCGCGGTGGCCACCTCGCTCATCGCGCTCTTCCTCCGCGGCTGAGTCCCGCGGCGGGCCGGCGGGCGGCGATGGCGGGCGGTCAGGCGACGGCGAGCAGGCCCCCGGCCACCAGCGCCAGAGTCAATCCAGCCCACTGGATCGCCGCGACCCGCTCGCGCAGCACGACCGACGCCAGGAGGATGGTCCCCGCCGGATACAGGGCGGTCAGCGCGGAGACCACGGCGAGTTCGCCCGTCCTCAGCGCGAGCAGGATGAGCGCGTTGGCGGCTGCGTCGGCGACGCCGCAGGCCAGCGCGAGCAGCCACGCCCGGGGTCTGCTCGGGGCGCTCGCGCCCGCGGGTGCGATGAGAAGGCGCGTCGTCGCCCCTCGGTGTGCTGCCGCGACGGCCAGGAGGCCGATCGCCGCGCCGGCGATCACGGCGGTGGTCGCCCGGCCGGCGAGCAGCGGCACCAGACCGCTGCCGGTCGAGGTCTGATCGACCGCGATGAGGAACCCGCCGATTCCGAGCCCCGAGCCGATCGCCATCGCAAGTCCGCGGGTGCTCGGCCGCACGATCCGCTCGCCGGGGACGAAGCCCACCAGCACCACGGCGACGAGGGCGACCGCCAGTCCGGCGTAGCCGGCCGGTGCGAGCGCGTCGCCCTTGACGAGCAGTCCCCACAGCATGGGCGCCACAGCCGAGACGACGGCCGTCAGCGGCGAGAGGATGCTCATGGGGCCGATCGCGAGGCACGCGTACAGCAGTCCGATCCCGATGGCGCTCAGCACGCCGGCAGCGACACCCCACGCCACGTCGACGCTCGTGGCCTCCCCGCCGATCAAAGGATGGATGAGTGACAGCGCGACCAGGCCGGTGGAGGCGGCGACGGCGGTGACGACCACCGGCCTGATTCGTCGCGCGGCGAGCCCGCCGAGGAAGTCGGCCGCACCGTAGGTCAACGCGCCCACCAGGGCGACGGCGGCGGCGATCATCGCGAATCAGCTTAGGTGTCACATCCGTCCGAAGTCGCCGGATCGGCATTTCGCTAGATAAGCTAGCGACATGCACGCGAAGAAGGCGGCTCGCCGCGGTCCCTCCCGTTGGCTGCGTATCGGCATCCCGGTTGTCCTCACCCTCATCTGGCTGGCCGCCGGGTCGGTGGGCGGCCCGTACTTCGGCAAGGTCGATGAGGTGTCGTCGAACGACCGCTCGACCTTTCTGCCCGAGAGCGCGGACGCCACCAAGGTCAACGAGCGGCTCGCCGACTTCCTGGGCGAGGAGAGCATCCCCGCCGTGGTCGTCGTCACCGGTGACGGCGAGCTGAGCGAGGACGACGTCGCCGAGGTCCAGTCCGTCGTGGAAGAGGTCGCCCAGCTCGACGCGGTCGCCGGCGAGGTCTCGCCGCCGGTGCCGTCCGAGGACGGCGAGGCGGTGCAGGTCTTCGTGCCGATCGACTCGTCGGCCGAGGTGGGCGAGGTGGTCGCAGAGATCCGGACGCTCCTGGCCGAAGACCTGCCCGAGGGCCTGGAGGGATGGGTCACCGGCCCTGCGGGCTTCACCGCCGATCTCGTGGAGGGCTTCCTGGGCATCGACGGGCTGCTTCTGGCCGTCGCCCTCATCGCGGTCTTCCTCATCCTCGTCGTGGTGTACCGGTCTCCTCTGCTCCCGATCCTGGTGCTGTCGACCTCCGTCTTCGCACTGTGCGCGGCGCTGCTGACCGTCTGGTGGCTCGCGTACGCCGGCATCGTGGTCCTCAACGGCCAGGTGCAGGGCATCCTCTTCATCCTGGTGATCGGCGCCGCGACCGACTATGCGCTGCTCTACGTCGCCCGCTTCCGCGAGGCGATCGCGGACGGGATGCAGAAGTGGGATGCCGCGCTGGCGGCGTGGCGCGGATCGGTCGAGCCGATTCTCGCCTCCGGCGGCACCGTGATCGCCGGCCTGCTGTGCCTGCTGCTGTCGGATCTGGCCACCAATCGCGCTCTCGGCCCGATCGCCTCGATCGGCATCGCCTTCTCGGTGCTGTCGGCGCTGACCTTCCTTCCGGCGCTCCTTGCGCTGTGCGGACGTGCGGCGTTCTGGCCGTTCATTCCGAAGCAGCCGCTGGCGATGATCCCCGACGACCTCACGCAGCCGGTGCGGGGGCTCTGGCCGCGTCAGGCTCGTTTCGTCGCGCGCCACGCCCGCACGGTGTGGATCGCCTGCACGATCGCTCTGCTGGCCGGCGCGTTCGGAATCACGCAGCTTCAGGCCGACGGGGTCTCGACCAGCGAGCTTGTGCTGGGAGAGTCCCAGGCCCGCGATGGCCAGGAGGTGCTCGCCGAGCACTTCCCGGCCGGCTCCGGCTCGCCCGTCTACGTCATCGTCTCCGGCGCCGACCTGGCCGACACCGTGCAGGTGCTCGAGGAGTCGGACGGCATCGACTCCGTGGCGGTCGCCTCCGAGGATTCGCCGACCGGTCAGGCCGCGGTCGCGGTCGAGGACGGCGAGGCCGTGCTCACGGCGGTCGGGCCCCCGGGAACCGCCGCCCCGCAGGCGACCGTCGCGAACGGCGACGTGCTCGTGATCGGGACGCTGTCGGATGCTGCGGACTCCGTCGCCGCCGAGGACCGGGTGCGGGAGCTCCGCGCTGACCTCGACGACGCCCTCGGCGCGGGGACGGCGATCGTCGGCGGCGAGACGGCCACCGACATCGACACCAACGACACCTCCACGCGGGACCGCACCGTCATCATCCCCGTCGTGCTGGCGGTCATCCTGCTGATCCTGATGCTGCTGCTGCGCTCCATCCTGGCGCCGGTGCTGCTCATCGGCACCGTGATCCTGTCCTTCGCGACGGCGCTCGGCGTGAGCGCGCTCGTCTTCAACAGCGTCTTCGGGTTCCCCGGCGCAGACCCGGCCGTGCCGCTGTTCGGCTTCGTGTTCCTCGTGGCGCTGGGCGTGGACTACAACATCTTCCTGATGTCCCGCGTGAGAGAGGAGTCCCTCGTGCACGGCACGCGCCCCGGCATCCTGCGGGGGCTGGTGGCGACCGGCGGCGTCATCACGTCTGCCGGGCTGGTGCTCGCGGCGACGTTCGCGGCGCTCGGGGTCATCCCGATCCTCTTCCTCGCGCAGATCGCGTTCATCGTCGCATTCGGCGTGCTGCTGGACACCTTCGTGGTGCGCTCGCTGCTGGTCCCCGCGCTCTCGTACGACATCGGCCGGGCGATCTGGTGGCCGTCGAAGCTGTGGCGGAGGGGACCGGAGACCGCGGCGGAGGCATCCGTCACTCCCATGGACGGCAGCGGGATGCCCGCAGCCGAGCGGGGTCCTGGGGCGGCCGACGCCGACGAGGTGCTTCCCGCTCAGACCGACCCCGAGCTGATCACCGACGACGGACACGCTCTCACCCGAGGCGAATACCGGCGTACGCTCGACGCATGAGCAAGGCGCTGTTCATCGTGGATGTCCAGAACGACTTCACCGAGGGTGGGGCCCTCGGCGTTCAGGGCGGGGATGCCGTCGCCCGACGCATCTCGGAGTACCTCGTCACCCATGCCGAGGAGTACGCCGTGATCGTCGCGTCCCGCGACTGGCATCACGCCGAGGGTGACAACGGCGGCCACTTCCATCCCGAGCCGGACTTCGTCGACACGTGGCCCGTGCACTGCCTCAGCGGCACGGAAGGCGCGGAGTATCACCCGGAGCTGGACACCTCGGCCGTGACGCATCACGTGAAGAAGGGTCAGGGAGCGCCCGCGTACTCGCTGTTCGAGGGCACCACAGACGAGGGCGAGACGGTCGCCCGCCTGCTGGAGGAACACGGCGTCGTGGACGTCGACATCGCCGGCATCGCGACCGACTACTGCGTGCGAGCGTCGGCGCTGGACGCGATCGAGCACGGCCGGCACGTGCGCATCCTCACAGACCTCGTCGCCGGGGTGGCCGTGGAATCGAGCGAGGCCGCGCTCGCCGAAGTCGCCCACGCCGGCGCCGAGCTCATCGAGTCGGGACTCGCCGCACCCTGACGGCGGCCACCCGGAGCACCGGGCCGCCCGGGCGCGCTCCGGGTGCCGCAACGGGTACCCTCGGGACTCGTGACCCGGATACGACCGATCGCACCCGCCGACCACGACGCCTGGCTGCCCCTCTGGCGTGGGTACGTCGACTTCTACGAGTCCGAGCTCTCGGCCGAGCAGACCGCGCTGACGTGGCACCGGCTGCTGGATCCGCAGTTCGCTCTCCACGGCGCGGTCGCCGAGGACGACGCCGGGCTCCTCGTCGGCTTCGTCCACTGGCTGACGCACCCGGCCACCTGGTCGGCGGCGCCCTACGTGTATCTCGAGGACCTCTACGTCGCTCCCGCCACGCGCGGTGCCGGCGCCGGACGCGCGCTCATCGCGCACGTCGAGCAGTGGGCGCAGGAGCACGACGCGGCGAAGGTGTACTGGCTCACGCAGGAGACGAACACGACCGCGCGTGCGCTCTACGACCGGGTCGCGACGCACACCGGGTTCGTGCATTACGAGATCGCCGTCCGGTCCTGACGGCGCACAGCCTATGAGGCGGGGCGCTGTCCCCGCCGCGCGAGGAAGATCGTGAATCCGAGCGCCACGAGCGCCGTGAGACACAGCAGGCCGAGTCCGATCGTGTAGCTGTGGGTCTCGGCGTTGTAGGTGGCGCCCATGACGAGCGGTGGGAAGTAGCCGCCGAGCCCTCCGGCCGCACCGACGATCCCCGTCACCGTGCCGACCTTCTCCGCCGGTGCGCGCTGGGCGACCCAGGTGAAGACTGCACCGGTGCCGAGACCCAGCGCGAGCGCCATGAGAACGAACGCAGTGCCGGCCGCCAGCTCGGGTGGCGGTTTCAGCGCGATCACGACCGCCATCACCGCCGCGCCGCCGAGCGAGATGCTGAGCACGGTCGCCGGGCCGATGCGGTCCGACAGCCATCCGCCGATCGGCCGGGCGATCACCGCGGCGATCGCGAAGCCCGCGGTGCGGGCGCCGGCGTCGGCGAGGTCGTACCCGTAGACCTCCTTGAGGTAGGTGGGGAGGTAGGTCGAGAAGGCGACGAACCCGCCGAACGTCACAGCGTAGAGGAACGCCATCTGCCAGGTCACCGCGAGCTTCGAGGCTGCGGCCAGCTTCGGCGCGACCGGTGCGGTGTTGGGCTTCCATCGCGGCGAGTCCCTCATGAAGAGCCACACGATGAGCGCGACGACGAGCAGCGCCCCGGCCATGATGAGGTGCGTGGGCACGTAGCCGAACCACGCCACCATGCGCGGCGTGAAGAACGCCGACAGCGCGGTGCCGCCCATGCCGGCGCCGAACAGGCCGGTCGCGAAGCCCCGCTTCGCCGGCTCGTACCATGCGTTGACGAACGGGATGCCGATGGCGAAGGTCGTGCCCGCGATGCCGAGCAGGAAGCCGAACGCGAGCATCAGCGCATAGGACCCCCACACGCCGGCGAGGGCGACGAGGACGACGGGCACGGCGGAGGCCGCGGTGAGGATGGTGAACATCAGCCGCCCGCCGAAGCGGTCGGTGAAGGCCCCGGTGAGGATTCGGCCGAGCGATCCCACGAGCACCGGCGTCGCGATGAGCAGCGACGCCTGTGTCGGGTTGAGGCCCATCTCCGCCGTGTACTGCACGCCGAGCGGGGCGACGAGGTTCCACGCCCAGAACGTGATCGCGAAAGCGAGGAGCGCCAGCAGCAGGTTCTTGGTGCGCCCGGGCAGTTCCTCCGTCCGGGTCGCGGCCGGAGTAGTGGCATCCTGCGTCATCGTCTGGTGCCTCCTGTCTTGCGGGTGGTCGGTCCCGGCCCGGCAGCGCGGCGGTCCGGGGTGCGGTCGCTGGTGCCGACGGGCGCCCAGCCGCGGCGGATGCCACGGGCTGTCGTCGGCCGCCCGTCGCGCGAGCGGTAGACGATGTACGGACGGAACAGGTAGTGGACCGGCGCCGTGAACGCGTGCACCAGCCGTGTGAACGGCCAGATCATGAACAGCACCATGCCGATCACGGTGTGGATCTGGAAGTCGAGCGACGCCTCACTCATCGCGGCGATGTCGGGCTGGAACACGAACAGCGAGCGGAACCACGGCGCCACCGTCTCGCGGTAGGTCGTCTCGTGCGGCGGCCCGATGACGCTCAGGACGGTCGTGGCGAGGCCCGCGACGATCGCGGCGACCAGCACCACGTACATCGTCTTGTCGTTCTTCGTCGTGGCCATGAACACGGGTCCGGTGGTGCGGCGGCGGTAGATCAGGATGCCGACGCCGACGAGCGTCGCGAAGCCCGCGACCGTACCCAGGCCGAGCGCGGCGAGGTGGTACATGTCTTCCGAGACGCCCAGCGCGTCGGTCCAGGCCCGTGGGATGACGAGGCCGACGACGTGCCCGATCACCACGACGAGGATGCCGAAGTGGAACAGCGGCGAGCCGATCCGCAGCAGCCGTGACTCGTAGAGCTGCGAAGAGCGCGTGGTCCACCCGAACTGGTCGTAGCGGTAGCGCCAGATCGTGCCGCCGACGAGCACCGCCACCATGACGTACGGCAGGATCCCCCACAGGAACAGCTCCATCACCGTCTCCCGGCCGGCTGGAGCGGCAGGAGCCGCGGGTCGTGTGCGTCGAGCCCGACCGACTCGCGCGGCGGGCCGGCCGCGGCCATCGCCATGGCCTGCTGGCGGTCTGCGGGCGAGCGGCCGGGAAGCGTGTCGCACACGGCGGCGACCACGCCGGCGTACGGCGAGCCGCGCTCGCCGAGTGCGATGCGGATGAGCTCGAGGCTCGGGCGGTACTCCTGCAGCAGGGCCGTCCCCTCGCGGGGCGCATGCCGGGCGAACTCGAGCACGACCGGGAGGAAGTCGGGCAGCTCGCCGGTGCCGTCGATCGCGAGCCCGGCCTCGCGGTACCGGCGCTTGAGGTCGGCGAGCACCGCGCCCCTCCGGCGGGTGTCACCGTCGGTCCAGTAGCTCAGGTACAGGGCGTGCCGGCGCGACATGTCGAACGTGTCGACGTACACCGACTGCACCTGCGCGGCGGGCGTCTCCGCCCACCAGGCGAGAAGAGGGGCGAAGGATGCCGCGGCCCGCGGCGCCGCCTCCTCCAGCGCCCGCCCGATCATCGGCGCGGAGCCCAGCACCGCGTCGTCGGGGTAGCTCAGGCAGAGCGACGCCGCCTGATGGACCACCCGGGCGTTCACGAGGATCCTCCCGGCGCGGCATCCGCGCCGCCTCCGGTCTCCCGCGGCGGGAACAGCCCCGGCGGGGCGCCGTTGCCGTCCCAGTTCAGGAGGTTCACCCGGCCCCGCAGCGACTCCCCGCCGGCGGGAGCGTCGGAGGTCTGGCGCTCCTTGAGGGCGTGGAACGTCTCGACCGCCACCGGCACGGGACGACCGCTCGCCTCGCCGAACATGCCCGCCTCATTGCCGTACGGGCCGCCGTCGAAGTCGAGCGAGCAGCCCAGCTCCTCGAGCTCGTGCGCCCGCTCATAGTGCGCGGTCGGGATCACGTAGCGCTCTTCGTACTTGGCGATCGCGAGGAGCCGGTACATCGCGTAGAGCGACTCGCCCGTCATGCCCACCGCCCGGGGGATCGACTCGTCGCGCTCGCGGTCGAGGGTGATGTCGCGCAGATAGGACCGCATCGCCGCGAGCCGCCACAGCACCCCGGTGATGATGTCGGTGTCGCCCGCGGTGAAGAGCTCGGCGAGGTACTCGACCGGGATGCGCAGCGCCTCGATCGCACCGAACAGGGTGCCCGCGGCCTCCGCGTCGTGGCCCTGATCGCGCAGCAGGTCGACGATCGGGGACAGCGGCGGGATGTACCAGACCATCGGCATCGTGCGGTACTCGGGGTGCAGCGGCAGCGCCACCCGGTAGGTCTTCGCGAGGGCGTAGACGGGGGAGCGGCGCGCGGCATCCATCCAGTCGTCGGGGATGTCGCCCTGCGCCCTGACCGCCGCGATCACCTCGGGGTCGTCGGGGTCGAGCATCAGGTCGAGCTGCGCCTCGTAGAGGTCCTTCGGATCGGGCGTCGACGCCGCTTCGGTGACCCGGTCGGCGTCGTAGAGGAACAGCCCGAGGTAGCGCAGGCGCCCCACGCACGTCTCGGAGCACACCGTCGGGATGCCGACCTCGAGGCGCGGGTAGCACAGCGTGCACTTCTCCGCTTTGCCCGTCTTGTGGTTGAAGTAGATCTTCTTGTACGGGCAGCCGGTGATGCACTGGCGCCAGCCACGGCAGCGATCCTGGTCGACGAGCACGATGCCGTCCTCGGCGCGCTTGTAGATCGCGCCCGACGGGCAGGACGCCATGCACGACGGATTCAGGCAGTGCTCGCAGATGCGCGGCAGGTAGAACATGAACGTCTTCTCGAACTGCAGCTTGATCGCGTCTTCCGACTCGCGCCGCACGCGCTGCACGATCGGGTCGAGGTGCCCCATCTCCGAGGCGCCGCCCAGATCGTCGTCCCAGTTCGCCGACCACGTGATCTTCGTGTCTTCGCCGGTGATGAGCGACTTGGGCCGCGCCACCGGGAAGTCGTCTGCGAGCGGGGCGTCGATCAGCGTCTCGTAGTCGTAGGTCCACGGCTCGTAGTAGTCCTCGAGCTTCGGCTGCACCGGTGACGAGAAGATCGTGAGCAGGCGCTTCAGCCGGCTGCCGGTGCGGAGTGCCAACCGCCCCCGCTTGTTGAGCGTCCAGCCTCCTCGCCACTGCTCCTGGTCCTCGTAGCGGCGCGGATAGCCCTGACCCGGCCGGGTCTCGACGTTGTTGAACCACACGTACTCGGTGCCGGCCCGGTTCGTCCACGCCTGCTTGCACGTGACCGAGCAGGTGTGGCATCCGATGCACTTGTCGAGGTTCATCACCATGCCCATCTGGGCCATCACACGCATCAGTACGTCACCTCCTGCGACCGGCGGCGCACCGTCGCCACCATGTCGCGCTGGTTGCCTGTCGGGCCGAGATAGTTGAAGGCGTACGACAGCTGCGCGTAGCCGCCGATCAGGTGGGTGGGCTTGACCAGCAGTCTCGTGACGGAGTTGTGGATGCCGCCGCGCCGGCCCGTCGCCTCGGACTTCGGCACGTCGATCGTGCGCTCCTGCGCGTGGTGCACGTACACAACGCCCGTGGGCATGCGGTGCGACACGATCGCCCGCGCCACGAGCACGCCATTGGAGTTCACGCACTCCACCCAGTCGTTGTCGGCGGCGCCGATGGCGGCGGCGTCGGCGGGACTCATCCACACGGTGGGACCGCCTCGTGAGAGCGAGAGCATGAAGAGGTTGTCCTGGTATTCGGAGTGGATCGACCACTTCGAGTGGGGCGTGAGATACCGCACGACCACCTGCTGCGCGCCGTCGGGGCCGAGCCTGGGCTCGCCGAAGAGGCGATGCAGGTCCAGCGGCGGGCGGTAGATGGGGAGCGCCTCACCCAGGTCGCGCATCCATGCGTGGTCGAGGTAGAAGTGCATGCGTCCCGTGAGCGTGTGGAAGGGCTTCAGACGCTCGATGTTCACCGTGAAGGGCGCATACCGGCGCCCGCCGGTCTCGGACCCCGACCACTCGGGCGAGGTGATCACCGGCACGGGCGCCGCCTGCGTCATCGCGAACGTGATGCGCTTCTCCTCCGAGCCCTCGGCGAGGTCGGCCAGCGGCTTGCCCACCCGCTTCTCGAGCGTGCGGAAGCCCTGCGCGGCGAGCTCGCCGTTCGTCGTGCCCGACAACGCCAGGATCGCCTCGGCCATCTTGACGTCGGTATCCATGGCGGGGCGCCCGTCGGCCGCGCCGCCGAGCATCACCCCGTTCTTCTGCGCGAGCCGCTCGACCTCGTGCGACACGTCGTACGTCACGTTCTTGATTGTGAACCCGAGCGTGTCCGCCAGCGGCCCGACGGCGGCGAGCTTGTCGGCGATCGCGGTGTAGTCGCGCTCGACGACGGTGAACTGCGGCATCGTCCTGCCGGGGACGCCCGGGACGTCGCCGCGCGCCCAGTCCCGCACCACGCCCCCTGGCTGCGACGTCTCACCCGGCGTGTCGTGCTGCATCGGCACCGAGACCAGGTCGCGGCGTGTGCCGAGGTGCGTGCGTGCCTGTGCCGAGAACTCCACCGCGATCGCGTGGAACAGGTCGAAGTCGCTCCGGGCCTCCCACGGCGGATCGATCGCCGGAGTGAAGGCGTGCACGAACGGATGCATGTCGGTCGACGACAGGTCGTGTTTCTCGTACCAGGTCGCGGCCGGGAAGACGACGTCCGACAGCAGCGTCGTCGAGGTCATGCGGAAGTCGGCCGACACGAGCAGGTCGAGCTTGCCCTCGGGAATCTCGTCCCGCCACTTCACGTCGTTCGGGCGCACGCTCGCCTCGTCGGACGCCATCACATTGCTGTGCGTGCCGAGCAGGTGCTTGAGAAAGTACTCGTTTCCCTTCGCGCTCGACCCCATGAGGTTCGAGCGCCACAGCGTCAGCAGCCGCGGCCAGTTCTCGGGAGCGTCGACGTCGGCGATCGCGGGCTGCAGGTCGCCGGCCTGCAGACGGGCCGCGACGTAGGATGCCGCGTCGGCGGCCTCTCCGCTCGCCACCGCCGCGTCCGCCTGGTCGGCGAGATCGAGCGGGTTGACGTCGAACTGCGGGTAGAACGGCATCCAGCCGAGCCGCGCGGACTGCGCGATCGTGTCAGCCGTGTGCATGCCGGCGAGGTTGCCCTCGGCGAGCGGGGACGCGAGGGCATCGGCCGAGTACCCGTCGAAGCGCCACTGGTCGGTGTGCATGTACCAATACGCGGTACCGATCATCGTGCGGGGCGGGCGGGACCAGTCGAGCGCGTTCGCGAGCGAGAGCCACCCCGTGATCGGGCGGCACTTCTCCTGCCCTACGTAGTGCGCCCAGCCGCCGCCGTTGCGCCCCATCGACCCGGTGAGGATCAGGAGGGCGAGGATCGCCCGGTACGTGGCATCCCCGTGGAACCACTGGCAGATGCCGGCGCCCATGATGATCATCGAGCGGCCGTTCGACTCGACCGCGTTCGCGGCGAACTCGCGCGCGATGCGCGTGCACGCCTGCGCCGGGACGCCGGTGATCTCCTCCTGCCAGGCCGGCGTGTACGGGGCGGCGGCGTCGTCATACCCGGCCGGCCACTCGCCCGGCAGCCCGTTCCGCGCGACACCGTACTGGGCGAGCATCAGGTCGAGGACGGTGGTGACCAGGATGCCGCCCACGCGGGTGGCGGGGACGCCCCGGCGAAGCACGCCGCCCGAGCCATCGGCCGAGTCGAACCGGGGAAGGAGCACCTCGACGGACTGCTGTTCCGCCGCCAGGTCTGCGATCGAGAGGGCGGGCTCGACGCCCTCGAGGTCGAGGTTCCACCGGCCCTCGCCCGAGGCGGCGTACCGGAACCCCATCGAGCCGTTGGGCACCCGTGGAGCGCCGGTCGCGGCATCCAGCACCACCGTCTTCCATTCGTCCTCGGGCGCGCCTCCGCCGAGATCCTTCGCGGTGAGGAACGTCCCGGGCACGAACGCCCCGTCGCGCTCGGTGAGGCGCACGAGGTGGGGGAGGTCGGTGTACTGACGGGCGAACTCGGCGAAGAAGGGCACGCGGCGGTCGACGTAGCTCTCCTTGAGCACGACGTGCCCCATGGCCATCGCGAGCGCGGCGTCGGTCCCGGCCTGGCACGGCAGCCATTCGTCGGCAAACTTCGTGTTGTCGGCGTAGTCCGGGCTCACCGTGACGACCTTGGTGCCGCGGTAGCGCACCTCGGCCATCCAGTGGGCGTCGGGAGTGCGGGTGACCGGCACGTTCGACCCCCACATCATGAGGTAGGTGGCATCCCACCAGTCGCCCGACTCGGGAACGTCGGTCTGATCGCCGAACACCTGCGGGCTCGCGACCGGCAGATCGGCGTACCAGTCGTAGAACGACGTCATCACGCCGCCGACGAGCTGCGTGAACCGGGTGCCGATGCAGTGCGACACCATCGACATCGCGGGGATCGGCGAGAACCCCGCGACCCGGTCGGGGCCGTACTCCTTGATGGTGTGGACGTACCCGGCCGCGACGAGTTCGACCGCCTCGCGCCACGAGGCGCGCACGAGCCCGCCCTTGCCGCGCGCCTGCTGGTAGCGCCGACGGCTCTCGGGATTCTGCGAGATCTCGCCGAACGCCTCGACCGGGTCGTTACCGCGCGCCTTCGCAGCGCGGTACTCCTCGAGCAGCACGCCGCGCACGTACGGGTAGCGCACGCGGGTGGGGGAGTAGGTGTACCACGAGAACGCGGCGCCGCGGGGGCAGCCGCGGGGCTCGTACTCGGGGCGGTCGGGACCGACGCTCGGGTAGTCGGTCTCCTGGGCCTCCCACGTGATGATGCCGTCCTTGACGTAGACCTTCCACGAGCACGAGCCGGTGCAGTTGACGCCGTGGGTGGACCGCACGACCTTGTCGTGGCTCCACCGGTCGCGGTAGAACGCATCGCCCTCGCGGCCGCCTTCGAGGAACGCCGCCCGATGATCGGCGGTCTGGTCCCAGCGGGTGAAGAAGCGCCCCGCAGACAGCAGAGCATCGGAAGCCGGCCCGTCCACACCGATCTGGGGCGTCATGCCACGGACCATAGCGAATGGTCGCGGGGCTGCGCCAGAGAGGCGGGATGCCGCTTGCCGACGGTCTGAAACGCGGTGGGCCCCGTGGGGCTCGAACCCACGACCCGCGGATTAAAAGTCCGATGCTCTACCGACTGAGCTAGAGGCCCTCATCAACAAGCCTACTTGCCGGATGGGGGAGCTTCTTCCGTCAGCGGTTGCCCTTGCCGTTGCCGCTGTTGCTCCCCGGCCCGTTGCCGTTGCCGTTGCCGTTGCCGTTGCCGTTGCTGTTGCCCGGGCCGCTGTTGCTGCTGCCCCCGCCGCCCGTGTCGGCCGGCTGCACATCCTGCGCGGGCGCCTGCTCCACGGGAGCCTCGACCGGCTGTTCCTCCGCAGGCGTCGTCTCCTCGACGACCGGGTTCTCGGTCGGGGCCGGTGCGGGCTGCTCGTCGACCGGCGACGTCGGGGCGGGCTCGGGCTGCGCCGACCACGCCGTGGACAGGAACAGCGCCCCGATGAAGAGGACGAGGGCGATCAGCGCTGCGACGATCGCGCCGATCACCACGGCTCTCCGGGTCGGCCGGCGCTGCTCGTCCGGGACGGACGGGAGAGTGGATGCCGCGGCCTGCCCGCCCGCGAGAGTGGCCGCGGCGGCCGGCGCGCGCGCATCGCGGCGGAGGGCTCCCCGCTCGGCGGGGGCTGCCGTCTGCGGGAAGGCCTGCGTCGGGCCCGTCGTCGGCCCGGTGACGCCGGCGGGAGTCGCAGCGGGGGCAGCACCCGCACCGGCGGCAGCGCCCGCACCGGCCGCTGCCGTACCGCTTGCCGCGACGGCACCGGCGGCGACGGTCGGAGTGTCGGTATCGGACGCGGTGACGACGGGCGTGGCGATCGGGGCCGTGGAAGGGTCGGCGTTCTCGCGGGCGATGGTGTTCTCCATCGCGGCGAGACGGGACGCCGCCGCGACGACATCGAGCGCGGAGGGCCGGTCGTCCGGGCGGATGGCGGTCATGCCGCGGAGGAGGCCCTGCCACGACGGGTGGAGGGATTCGGGGATGCGCGGCGCCGCCGACAGCCGCGCGATGACGGTGCCGATGCCCTCCGCGTCGCCGAACGGGCGCTCACCGGTGAGGGCCTCGATCAGCAGGAGGCCGAAGGCGTAGATGTCGGCGGCGGGCGCGGGCGGCGCACCCTGCGCCTGCTCCGGCGCGACGTAGGCCATCGTGCCGACGATGACGCCGGGCGTCGTCACACGTGCCGAGTCCATGAGGTACGCGATGCCGAAGTCGGCGAGCTTCGCGCGCCACTCCCAGCCGGGTCGAGGGGATTCCCACAGCAGAACGTTGGACGGCTTGATGTCGCGGTGCACCACGCCGTGCTCGTGCGCGACGTGCAGGCCCTCCGCGATGTCGATCGCGACCGAGGCGACGATCCGCGGGTCGACGGGCCCCTCCGCGATGAGATCGCGCAGCGTGATGCCGTCGACGTGCTCCATCACGAGGTAGCTGGCCTCGTTCGAGCCGACGCGCGCGTCGAACACCGTGACGAGGGAGTGGTGGCTGAGCGAGGCGAGGAGGGTGGTCTCCGACAGCGCGCGCTGCACCGAGTCGATGCCGTCGGTGGGTTCGCGGAACACCTTGACCGCGACGGAGCGCTGGAGGTGCGTGTCTTCCGCGCGGTAGACGCGCGCCATTCCGCCCTCGCCGATGCGCTCCTGCAGGACGTAGCGGTTGTCCAGCAGTTCGCCTGTCGAGACTTCGCCCGACTCGCGCAGGTCAGTCACATGCCCCTCCCGCCCGACGCCCGCACCCCTCCGGCGCGACTTCGGGCTGCTCTCAGGCTAGGCGGGCTCGGAGAATGCCGATAAGGACTTGACGGATGCGTCACGCCGTGCGATAACGCACCACGAGGCCGCCGACGCATCGTCGGCGGCCTCGTGCCCCCCGGGGATCCTGGCCGAGGAGCCGTCGCCCCAGACGACGGCGCCGTTCGAGACCCCCGTGCGCCGGTCCGTGAACCGGCTGTCATGCGCCGGTCCGCGACCGGCGGTGGGTCACTGTGCCGGAGGCATCAGGACCGCGTCGATGAGGTAGACGGTGGCGTTGGCGGTCTGCACGCCGCCGCAGATCACGTTCGCGTCGTTCACCATCCACATGTCGCCCTCACCGGTCACCTCGAGGTCGGCGCCCTGCACCGTGGTGTGCGTGCCGGCGATGTCGGCCGGCTCGATCTGGCCCGGCACCACGTGGTAGGTCAGGATCGACGACAGCGTCGCCGTATCGGTCTTCAGCGACTCGATCGTGGCCGGGTCGATCGCCGCGAACGCCTCGTCGACGGGCGCGAAGACCGTGAACTCGTCGCCGTTGAGCGTGTCGACGAGGTCGACCTCGGGGTTGAGCTGCCCGCTGACCGCCGACACCAGCGTGGTCAGCAGCGGGTTGTTGGATGCGGCCACCGCGACGGGATCGGCCGACATGCCCTCGATCGACCCGTCGCCGTCCGGCACCGCCTCGGCGTAGTCGGCGCAGCCGGGTCCGACGAGGTTCGCGGCGGGGTCGGCCATCATCGGCTCCTCCGTCTCCTCCATGGCGGGCATGGACGGCTCGGCCGACGGCTCGGCCTCCGTCGCGGCGCCCATCGAGCACGCCGACAGCGTGAAGGTGGCGGCGACCGCGAGGGCGAGCCCGGCCGAGACGCGCTTCCTGGTGATGCGAGACATGTGTTCCTCCTCCGTGCGGCCGTCGTGACCGCGATGTGGTGGGGCCCCGGTGGGGCGTGCCGCAGGAGCGGCTTCACGGACTGTTCGGAGGGCGGCCGGGATCGGATTGGAGGAGATCGGATGCCTCGCCATCCGCCACCGCGTGACCAATCCGAACCGGCACCCGGCGCGAACAACCCGCGACACGCAAAGGGGGCGCCGTGGAGCTCGTCATCATCGGTCTGCTGGGCGGACTCATCACCGGCATCTCGCCGTGCATCCTGCCGGTGCTTCCGGTCATCTTCCTCACCGGCGGCGCGCAGTCGGCCCGGTTCGACGGCGGTTCCGATGCCGCGCCCGCGTCCCGACGGCGTCCCTACCTGGTGATCGCGGGACTGGTCACCAGCTTCACCCTCGTGACGCTGCTCGGCTCCCTCGCGCTCGGCGCGCTCGGGCTCCCGCAGGACGTGCTGCGCTGGGCGGGCATCGCGGTTCTCGTACTCATCGGCGTCGGGCTGCTCGTGCCGCGATTCGAGCAGCTGCTCGAGAAGCCGTTCCAGCGGCTCGCCCGCCGCTCGGAGGTGCGCAACGGCGGCAGCGGATACGGCGTCGGGCTCGCGCTGGGCACCGTGTTCGTGCCCTGCGCCGGTCCGGTGCTGGCCGCGATCATCGTGGCCGGCTCCACCGGGCGCATCGACGCGGGCACGGTGGTGCTGACGGTGTCGTTCGCCCTCGGCGTCGCGATCCCGCTGCTGTTCTTCGCGCTCGCCGGCCGAGGCCTGGTGGAGCGGATCCGTGCGTTCCGCCGGCGCGAGCGGGGTCTTCGCATCGCGGCCGGCGTCGCCATGCTCGCGCTCGCCGTCGGCCTGGTCTTCAACGCGCCCCAGGCGCTTCAGCGCCTGGTGCCCGACTACACCGCCGGCGTCCAGCGCGAGCTCACCGACAACCCCGAGGCACGTCGCGCTCTCGACCTCGGCGGACTCGTCACCGACGAGAACCGCGAGCTCGACCAGTGCACCAACGGCGCGCCGGAGCTCGAGTCGTGCGGCACCGCCCCGAGCATCCGCGGCATCGAGGCGTGGCTCAACACCCCGGGCGGCGGCGCGCTGGATCTCGCGGACCTGCGCGGCCAGGTCGTGCTCATCGACTTCTGGGCGTACTCCTGCATCAACTGCCAGCGCAGCATCCCCCATGTGGTGGCGTGGGACGACGCGTATCGCGACGCGGGCCTGCAGGTGATCGGCATCCATTCTCCGGAGTACGCGTTCGAGAAGGACGCCGCGAACGTCGCAGCCGGCGCGCGCGACTTCGGCATCACGTACCCCGTCGCACTCGACAACAGCCTCGCGACGTGGACCAACTACCGCAACCGCTACTGGCCCGCGCACTACCTCATCGACGCCGAGGGGACCGTCCGGCATATCGCCTTCGGCGAGGGGAACTACGCCGCGACCGAGAAGCTCATCCGGCAGCTGCTGGAAGACGCCGATCCCGCCGTCACGCTGCCGGGGGTCACAGACGTGGACGACGACACGCCCGAGACCGGCTCCCGCACCCGCGAGACCTTCCTCGGCTCTTCGAAGGACGTCAACTTCGGCGGCGAGCGGCCGTACCGCGCCGGCGTGGGGGAGTACGAGCTGCCGGAGCGCCAGCCCGCCGACAGCTTCGCCCTGGACGGCCGGTGGCGCATCGAGACGCAGTACGCGACGCCGGCGGGCGGCGCAGGTGGCGGCATCCGTCTGCTGTTCCGCGCACAGGAGGTGCGCATGGTGCTGGCCGGAGAGGGCGAGGTGCGGGTGCGCCTCGACGGCGGTGAGGAGCGGGCCGTCGAGGTGTCGGGAACCCCTCGCTCGTACGGCGTCGTCTCCGGCGCGGACGGCGGTGACCACGAGTTGGAGGTCGAGGTGTCACCGGGGGTGGAAGTGTACTCGTTCACCTTCGGGTGAGCGCGCGCACCGACAAAGCCGGGGGAGTGCGGCATGCTGGTGGACGTGGTGATCGACGGAATCGACGTGCCGGAGGACGGCACTCAGCCCGTCGATCGCGTGGGCGCACTCCTGCAGCTGGTCGCCGTCGGCGACCAGGCGGCCTTCGCCCGTGTGTACGACCTGATGTCTCCGCGCGTCTTCGGCCTGATCCTGCGGGTGCTCGTGGACCGGGCGCAGAGCGAGGAGGTGCTGCAGGACGTCTTCCTCGAGGTGTGGCAATCCGCTTCGCGTTTCGCTCCGAACAGAGGACAGGGAAGGGCGTGGGTGCTCACGATCGCGCACCGGCGGGCGGTCGACCGTGTGCGGTCGTCGCAGGCGAGCACGGATCGTGATGTGCGCGCGGGCTTCCGGGACCTCGACGTCGCCCACGACGGGGTCTCTGAACAGGCGGAGCTGCGGATCGAGGGTGAGCGGGTCGCACACGCGCTCTCGGCTCTCCCGGAAGCGCAGCAGGAGGCACTGATCCTGGCCTACTACGGGGGATACAGTCAGAGCGAGATCGCCGCACTGGTGGGGGCGCCGCTGGGGACGGTGAAGACGAGGATGCGGGACGGCCTGTCCCGCCTGAGGGTCGAGATGGGGGTGACCGCGTGATGGACGAGCAGGAGTTCGCCGAACTGGCTGCAGGCGCCGCGCTGAACGCGCTGTCGCCGGCCGATCGCGCGCTGTTCGAGGCGGCGCGCCGCGATCATCCCGAGTGGGACCACTGGGTGCGGGCGGACGTCGCCACCGCCGCCGCCCTCGGCGAGGACGTGCCCACCGCCCTTCCGCCGCTCACCTCGCGGTCCACGCTGCTCGCGCGGATCGCGACCACTCCGCAGCTGCCCGCCATGGACGCGTCGGTCGCCGCGGCCGCCGCACCACTGACCGCATGGACGCAGTCTCCCGCCGACGCATCCTCGCCGGAGCCACCGGTCACCGGCGCCTCCATGGACGCGCCCGCGGACGGGTCCGCGGCGGCGCAGTCAGCGGATGCCGCGGCATCCGCCCCGCCCGCGGAGCCGCCGCCCAACACCGCCACGATCCAGGCGGTGTCCCGCCGCAACTGGACGCGCGGCATCCTGGCGCTCGCCGCGTCGATGGTGCTGCTCGTGGCGCTGGGACTCGGAGCGGCGATGATCAACGACTACCTGAACCGCCCCCCGGCCGTCGTCGCGCTGCAGCAGATCGAGGACGCTCCCGACGCGCAGTCTGCGACCGTCGATGTGATCGACGGCGGCTCGGCGACCGCGCACTGGTCCGAGTCGGTCGGCAAGGCGGTGCTCGTGTCGCAGGGGCTGCCGCAGATCGCGGACGACGAGACCTACGAGATGTGGTTCGTGCGCGACGGCGCCGCCGAGTCGGCGGGGACCTTCGACCCCGCCGGGCTCACCACCACCGCGCTGCTGGATGGGGCCGTCGAGCCGGGCGACGTGATCGCGATCACCGTCGAGCCGCAGGGTGGCTCGCCGACCGGGGAGCCGTCGACGGACCCGATCGTGTCGATCCCGACCGCGTGATCCGCCGGCGCGGGCGCGCACCTGAGCCGGTACCGTGATGCCGTGGCCTCCGCCCGGCAGACGATCCAGACGCTCGCGCACCTGCGCCGCGCGCGCGACCTGATGGACCGCGACTACGCCGAGCCGCTGGACGTGCCGACGATGGCCGCGAAGGCGCTGATGTCGCCTGCGCACTTCTCCCGCGAGTTCAAGGCCGCGTACGGAGAGACGCCGTACGCGTACCTGATGACCCGTCGCATCGAGCGCGCGATGGCTCTCCTGCGCGAGGGGATGTCGGTGACCGATGCCTGCACCGCTGTCGGGGCGACCTCCCTCGGTTCGTTCAGCTCGACGTTCACCCAGATCGTGGGTGAGACTCCGAGCGCGTACCGGTCCCGCCCGCACGACGCGGCGGAGGCCATGCCGCTGTGCGTCGCGAAGATCCTCACCCGCCCCACCCGCTACGCCTGAGCGCGTCGGGACGGACGTGCGCAGGGTCGAGCAGGATCGAAGAAGCGGCTGCCCGGGAAGGGTCCTACCGTGGTGGCATGACGAACATCTTGCTCGCGTACAGCCCCGTCACGGTCGACGACGTCGACGCCGCCATTCCCTTCTACCGGGACGGCCTCGGCCTCGAGATCGTAGCCGACGTGTCGTACGACGGTCATCGCTGGGTGAGCTTCGGCTTCCCCGGGCAGCCCGGCCTGGCGCTGGTCGTGTCCGACCCGACGGCCGGACGCTCGCCGGATGACGGCGAAGCGCTGGAGCGGCTGATCGTGAAGGGATCGGGGCCCGGGCCGTACGTGTTCACCTCGAGCGACCTCGACGCAACGTTCGAGAGGCTGCGCGCGTTCGGAGCCGAGGTCCTGCAGGAGCCGAAGGAGCAGGGCTGGGGACAGCGGGATGCCGCCTTCCGCGACCCCGCCGGCAACCACATCCGCATCAATCAGGGCTGAGGTCGGCACCCGTGTGCCTGCCGTGGACCGCCGCGGCGCTGCGTGAGCGCGCAGTGCCGGAGCCGATGCTCATCGCGGCGAGTAGCCTGGACCGGATGAGCGATGCGTCCCGGGAATTCCACAAGCCCGTCCGACGACCGGCCGAGCTCTTCGACCGGCTGTTCTCCGCCGAGGATCCGGCCGAGGTGTCCCGCGTCGCCCACACCACCGCGCATGCGCTGCTCGCGCGCGTTCGCGCCGACGCCGACGGCGCGATCATCGACCGTCTGGTGGCGTTCACCGACGAGCACGGCATCGACGACATCGCCGAGCTCTGGTCGCGGTCGCCCGCCAAGACCCTGCCGGGCGCGCTGTGGCGGCTGTACCTGGTTCAGCTGATGATCCACGACGATCCGCGCACCGCCGCACTGCTGTACGAGCGGGGACGGGCCGAGCTGGCGTCGGCCGACGACGTCGTGGCCGGCGCGCCGTCACCGGCCGGACCGGAGGAGCTCGTCGCGCTCGTCGACACGATCCTGCGGGGACTGTTCGAAGGCGACTTCGCCGTCGCGCTCGACCGGGCGGCCGCGTTCTGCCGCGTTCAGGCATCCGGTGCCACGCACCTCGCCGACGACTACGAGGCCACCGAGCCCCAGCGCGCCTCCGCATTCACCACGCGGGCGCTGCGGCTCTCGGACTTCGCCGCAGAGCTGGCCGCGTGTGCGGCGCTGTGGCGGCGCGACGCCCTGACCTGAGGCATCCGCCCTCTTCACCTGCCTGGCGACGCCGCAACGTCGGAGATCGAGGCCACGTCGGGTGCCGACCCTCGATTCGGTCCGACCGCGCGGAGATCTCCGACCTGGTGGCGGCGGCCAGCGGCTGAGAAGTGCCGGGCCGCAGAACGCCTCTCGGCGCAAGGCCGCTCGCAGCGGCAGAAGATGGAGCCCGGGGTTACTGCGGCCCGGCCGATACAGTCTAACCGCAACCGGGAAGACGGTATTCCCCGGCCTAAGCTCTTGACATGGCCTGGCGCTTCGCCCTCGTGATCGACCCCGCGGCATCCGACGATCCCCGCACCGACTTCTCCGGCACCCTCACGCCGATCGACGTGACCGCGCCCGCGCTGAGCGTCGGCGAGATGAGCACGCAGCGCGGCGACGGCATCTTCGAGTCCATCGGCGTGGTCGATCGCCACGCCCAGGAGGTCGGGCCTCACCTCGAGCGTCTGGCGCACTCGGCGAGGCTCTGCGACCTTCCCGCGCCGCACCTCGAGCAGTGGCGGCAGGCGATCGCGGTCGCCGAGGAGCACTGCCCGCCCAGGGGCGAGGGGGTCATCAAGCTCATCCTCAGCCGGGGCGTCGAGCACGGACCGACGCCGACCGCGTGGGTGACGGCGGCGGAAGCCCCCGACAACTCCGCGGCGCGCGAGCGCGGCATCAAGGTCGTCACCCTCGACCGGGGGTACGGCATCGACACCCCCGCACGAGCGCCCTGGCTGCTGCTCGGCGCGAAGACGCTGTCGTACGCGGTGAACATGGCGGCGATCCGCGAGGCGAAGCGCCGCGGCGCCGACGACGCGGTCTTCGTCACGTCGGACGGCTTCGTGCTCGAGGCGCCGACGGCGTCGCTGATCCTGCGCATCGCCGGGCGCTTCGTGACTCCTGCACCCAACGGCGGGATCCTGCACGGCACGACGCAGCTGAGCCTGTTCGCCCACCTCGAGGAGCAGGGGGCCCAGACGGCGTACGAGACCATCCCCCTGTCGGCGCTGGCGCAGGCGGATGCCGCATGGCTGGTGTCGAGCGTGCGACTGGCCGCGCCCATCCGCGCGATCGACGGCCGCGAGCTCGCGGTCGACGGCGAGCTGACGGCATCCTTCAACGGCTACCTGCTGACGCCTCGGGACTAGTGCGGCGCGTCGCGCCGGCGAGCGGCGCGACGGCTGACTCCGACTCAGCCGAACCGGCCGGAGACGTAGTCCTCGGTCGCCTGCACGGATGGCGTGGTGAAGATGGTCCTCGTCTCGTCGTACTCGATGAGCTTGCCCGGCTTCCCGGTGCCGGCGATGTTGAAGAACGCCGTCTTGTCGCTGACCCGCGAGGCCTGCTGCATGTTGTGCGTGACGATGACGACGGTGTAGTCGTTCTTGAGCTCGCCGATCAGCTCCTCGATCGCGTACGTCGAGATCGGGTCGAGAGCCGAGCAGGGCTCGTCCATCAGGATGACCTCCGGCGACACGGCGATCGCGCGCGCGATGCACAGCCGCTGCTGCTGACCGCCGGAGAGTCCGGAGCCGGGCTTGTCGAGGCGGTCCTTGACCTCGTTCCAGAGGTTCGCGCCGCGAAGCGACTTCTCGACCAGGGCGTCGGCGTCGGACTTCGACATCTTCTTGTTGTTGAGCTTGACCCCGGCCAGCACGTTCTCCTTGATCGACATCGTCGGGAACGGGTTGGGGCGCTGGAACACCATGCCGACCTGGCGGCGCACCAGGACCGGGTCCACGTTGGGCGCATAGAGGTTGTCGCCGTCCAGCAGCACCTCGCCCTCGACGCGGGCACCGGGGATGACCTCGTGCATGCGGTTGAGGGTGCGCAGGAACGTCGACTTGCCGCAGCCGGATGGGCCGATGAAGGCCGTGACGCTGCGCGGCTCGATGTCGAGGGAGACGCCCTCGACAGCGAGGAAGTCGCCGTAGTAGACGTTCAGGTCGTTGACTTCGATGCTCTTGGACATGATTCGTGGCAGTGCTTTCGGGTGGGAGGGGGGCTCAGCGGCCGAGCTTGGGCGAGAACACCTTCGCGACGATGCGCGCGATGAGGTTCAGCAGCATCACGATGACGATCAGCACGAGCGCGGCGGCCCATGCGCGGTTGTGGTACGCCTCGACCGGGATGCCGGCGTTCATGTACTGCGTGTACACGAACACCGGAAGCGTCATCATCCGGCCCTCGAAGAGGTTGTAGTTCATCGAGGTCGCGACACCCGCGGTGAGGAGAAGGGGTGCGGTCTCGCCGATCACGCGCGAGATCGAGAGCATGACGCCGGTGGTGATGCCGGCGACCGACGTCGGCAGCACGACCTTCACGATCGTGCGCCACTTGGGAACACCGAGCGCGTACGAGGCCTCGCGCAGCTCGTTGGGCACGAGCCGCAGCATCTCCTCGGTGGAGCGGACCACCACGGGGATCATCAGCACCGACAGCGCGATCGACCCCATGATGCCCATGCGGATGCCGGGTCCGAAGAACAGGGCGAACACGGCGTACGCGAACAGGCCCGCGACGATCGAGGGGATGCCGGTCATGACGTCGACGAGGAAGGTGATGCCGCGACCCAGCCGGCTGCCCGCGCCGTACTCGACGAGGTAGATCGCGGTGAAGATGCCGATCGGGATCGAGATCACCGCGGCGGCCAGGGTGATCAGCAGCGTGCCGACGATCGCGTGCAGGGCGCCGCCGCCCTCGCCCACGACGTTGCGCATGGAGTTGGTGAAGAACTCCGCCGACAGGCCCGCGACGCCGTTCACGACCACGGTGATCGCCAGCGACACCAGCGGCACCATGGCCACGAGGAAGGCGATGGTCACGATGCCGGTCACCAGGCGGTCCACGCCCTTGCGGCGCCCCTCCACGAGCGAGGAGGTCGCGGTGATCAGCACGAGATAGACGAGCCCGGCCACGACCGCCCAGCCAGCGAGGCTGAAGTCCTCGCCGGAGCCGATGGCGAGGATGCCGAAGAGGACGGCGCTGATGGCGAGGCTGCCGGCGAGGATCGCCCACGGCGCCCACGCCGGCAGATGGCCGCTGGTCAGGCGAGGGGTCTCGCGCACGGGCGCCTGCTGCGGCGGCCGGGGAGGAGCGATGGTGGCGGTCATTGTCAGTTCGCTCCCGAGAATTCCTTGCGGCGGCTGACGATCCATCGAGCGATGGCGTTGACCGCGAAGGTGACGATGAAGAGGATGAGGCCCGTCGCGATCAGCACGTTGATGTTCGTGCCGTACGCCTCGGGGAAGGTCAGCGCGATGTTCGCGGGGATCGTGCTGGGGTTCTCGGACGTGAACAGCCGGAAGGTCACCACGCCGGTCGCCGAGAGCACCATGGCCACGGCCATCGTCTCGCCGAGGGCGCGGCCGAGGCCCAGCATCGAGGCCGACACGATGCCGCTCCGGCCGAACGGGAAGACGGCCATGCGGATCATCTCCCAGCGGGTGGCGCCGAGGGCCAGCGCGGCCTCCTCGTGGAGCACGGGCGTCTGCAGGAAGATCTCGCGGCAGATGGCCGTGATGATCGGCACCACCATCACGGCGAGCACGATCGCGGCGGTGAAGATGGTGCGTCCGGTGCTGGAGACGGTCCCG